>NZ_JAHKRC010000055.1 GCF_019345465.1 Pseudomonas sp. NKUCC02_KPG | reverse complement strand
GCTCAGATTGAACGCTGGCGGCAGGCCTAACACATGCAAGTCGAGCGGTAGAGAGAAGCTTGCTTCTCTTGAGAGCGGCGGACGGGTGAGTAATACCTAGGAATCTGCCTGGTAGTGGGGGATAACGTTCGGAAACGGACGCTAATACCGCATACGTCCTACGGGAGAAAGCAGGGGACCTTCGGGCCTTGCGCTATCAGATGAGC
>NZ_JAHKRC010000054.1 GCF_019345465.1 Pseudomonas sp. NKUCC02_KPG | reverse complement strand
CTTCGACTACGGCAACAACATTCGTCAGATGGCCAAAGAAGTGGGCGTAGAAAACGCCTTCGACTTCCCTGGTTTTGTACCGGCTTATATCCGCCCATTGTTCTGCCGTGGCGTAGGCCCGTTCCGCTGGGTCGCGCTGTCGGGCGATGCCGAAGACATCTACAAAACCGACGCCAAGGTCAAGGAGCTGATCGCTGACGACGCCCACCTGCACAACTGGCTG
>NZ_JAHKRC010000053.1 GCF_019345465.1 Pseudomonas sp. NKUCC02_KPG | reverse complement strand
AGCAGCGTGTAACGCTGTAGAATTCGCCTCCCGCTAACGAGAGATCGAAAGCGCAAGTGGTTGATGTTACAGAGGAAACTTTGAAAACATCTTAAAATAACCGCTTGACAGCAACAGAGGCTGCTGTAGAATGCGCGCCTCGGTTCAGCGAAAGCTAAACCAACCGCTCTTTAACAACTGAATCAAGCAATTCGTGTGGGTGCTTGTGGAGTCAGACTGATAG
>NZ_JAHKRC010000052.1 GCF_019345465.1 Pseudomonas sp. NKUCC02_KPG | reverse complement strand
GCTCATCTGATAGCGCAAGGCCCGAAGGTCCCCTGCTTTCTCCCGTAGGACGTATGCGGTATTAGCGTCCGTTTCCGAACGTTATCCCCCACTACCAGGCAGATTCCTAGGCATTACTCACCCGTCCGCCGCTCTCAAGAGAAGCAAGCTTCTCTCTACCGCTCGACTTGCATGTGTTAGGCCTGCCGCCAGCGTTCAATCTGAGCCATGATCAAACTCTTCA
>NZ_JAHKRC010000051.1 GCF_019345465.1 Pseudomonas sp. NKUCC02_KPG | reverse complement strand
CGCATCTGCGTGACGCATCACGCCGGTTGCCGGGTCGTTGTGCAGGACACGGGCGATACGCTCAGCCGCTTCGTCGGTACCGTCACACACGATCACCATCCCCGAGTGCTGAGAGAAGCCCATGCCCACGCCACCGCCGTGGTGCAGCGAAACCCAGGTCGCGCCGCTCGCGGTGTTCAACAGGGCGTTGAGCAATGGCCAGTCGGACACGGCGTCCGATCCA
>NZ_JAHKRC010000050.1 GCF_019345465.1 Pseudomonas sp. NKUCC02_KPG | reverse complement strand
CCCAATCGTGATTTCTTCACTGGTTGTCGGGATTGCAGGCGTGGGAGATGCGAAGAAACTCGGTCGTATCGGTTTTAAAACCATCATTTACTTCGAGGTGGTCACCACCATCGCGATTTTGGTCGGCCTGGTGCTGGCCAACGTGTTCCAGCCAGGTGCCGGGATCGACATGAGCACCCTGGGCACAGTCGATATCTCGAAGTATGCGGCCACGGCGGCTGAG
>NZ_JAHKRC010000049.1 GCF_019345465.1 Pseudomonas sp. NKUCC02_KPG | reverse complement strand
ACCGGCGATGCCTTTGGAGGTGACCATCAGGGTCAATACCAGCAGCAGTTGCTGGCTGAGCGACAGGTCGATGCCATACAGCTGAGCGATAAAGATTGCCGCGATGCTCTGATACAGGGTCGAACCGTCAAGGTTGAACGAGTAGCCGGTCGGTACCACAAAGCTGCAAATCGCTTTCGGTGCGCCGTAGGCTTCCATCTTCTCGATCACGCGCGGCAGCACG
>NZ_JAHKRC010000048.1 GCF_019345465.1 Pseudomonas sp. NKUCC02_KPG | reverse complement strand
CAGCCAGTTGTGCAGGTGGGCGTCGTCAGCGATCAGCTCCTTGACCTTGGCGTCGGTTTTGTAGATGTCTTCGGCATCGCCCGACAGCGCGACCCAGCGGAACGGGCCTACACCACGGCAGAACAATGGGCGGATATAAGCCGGTACAAAACCAGGGAAGTCGAAGGCGTTTTCTACGCCCACTTCTTTGGCCATCTGACGAATGTTGTTGCCGTAGTCGAAG
>NZ_JAHKRC010000047.1 GCF_019345465.1 Pseudomonas sp. NKUCC02_KPG | reverse complement strand
AAGCGCTGTGAGGCGTTGAGCTAACCAATACTAATTGCCCGTGAGGCTTGACCATATAACACCCAAGCAATTTGCGTCGAAGAGACCAGATTGCGGTGTGTGAAGACGATAAAAACCGAAAGTTTGCGACTCACAAAACACCAAACTATTACATACCCATTCGCTGGAGCGTAAACCGAAAGGTGAACGACCTGGCTACCGAATTTCTTGACGACCATAGAGCATTGGAACCACCTGATCCCATCCCGAACTCAG
>NZ_JAHKRC010000046.1 GCF_019345465.1 Pseudomonas sp. NKUCC02_KPG | reverse complement strand
CAGTCTAACTTTCTATTACATACCCAAATTTTTAAAGAACGATCTAATCAAAAAGATCAGAAATCAACATTCACCATCGTTTGATGGAATGCTCATTTCTAAGCTTTACGACAGAAAAACCACAGAGCGACTCTGCAGTTATCGTCTTCTACAATGAATCAAGCAATTCGTGTGGGAACTTATGGAGCAGCTGATGTCGTCGATTAAGGAGGTGATCCAGCCGCAGGTTCCCCTACGGCTACCTTGTTACGACTTCACCCCA
>NZ_JAHKRC010000045.1 GCF_019345465.1 Pseudomonas sp. NKUCC02_KPG | reverse complement strand
GCTCAGCTGTATGGCATCGACCTGTCGCTCAGCCAGCAACTGCTGCTGGTATTGACCCTGATGGTCACCTCCAAAGGCATCGCCGGTGTGCCGGGCGTGTCCTTCGTGGTGCTGCTGGCCACGCTGGGCAGCGTGGGTATCCCGCTGGAAGGTCTGGCCTTTATCGCCGGTGTTGACCGTGTGATGGACATGGCCCGTACGGCCCTGAACGTGATCGGTAACGCCCTGGCGGTACTGGTAATTTCCCGTTGGGAAGGCATGTAC
>NZ_JAHKRC010000044.1 GCF_019345465.1 Pseudomonas sp. NKUCC02_KPG | reverse complement strand
GAACCCGACCGAGCTGGTGGTGTATGGCGGTATTGGCCGGGCAGCGCGTAACTGGGAGTGCTACGACAAAATCGTCGAAAGCCTGACCAACCTCAACGATGACGAAACCCTACTGGTGCAGTCGGGCAAGCCGGTCGGCGTGTTCAAAACCCACAGCAATGCACCACGGGTACTGATCGCCAACTCCAACCTGGTACCGCACTGGGCCACGTGGGAGCACTTCAACGAACTCGACGCCAAAGGCCTGGCCATGTACGGCCAGATGAC
>NZ_JAHKRC010000043.1 GCF_019345465.1 Pseudomonas sp. NKUCC02_KPG | reverse complement strand
AAACGATGCATCGCCGATGGTAGTGTGGGGTTTCCCCATGTGAGAGTAGGTCATCGTCAAGATTAAATTCCAAAATCCCTGTCTGCTCGCGCAGACGGGGATTTTGTTTTTATAGAAGTACCAAGTTTTCGCAGAGACGTTTTCATGACGGATCTGACACAGAATTTCTTGACGACCATAGAGCATTGGAACCACCTGATCCCATCCCGAACTCAGAAGTGAAACGATGCATCGCCGATGGTAGTGTGGGGTTTCCCCATGTGAGAGTAGGT
>NZ_JAHKRC010000042.1 GCF_019345465.1 Pseudomonas sp. NKUCC02_KPG | reverse complement strand
GCGCTGTGAGGCGTTGAGCTAACCAATACTAATTGCCCGTGAGGCTTGACCATATAACACCCAAGCAATTTGCGTCGAAGAGACCAGATTGCGGTGTGTGAAGACGATACAGACCGAAAGTTTGCGACTCACAAAACACCAGACTATTACATACCCATTCGCTGGAGCGTGAACCGAAAGGTAAACGACCTGGCTACCGAATTTCTTGACGACCATAGAGCATTGGAACCACCTGATCCCATCCCGAACTCAGAAGTGAAACGATGCATCGCCGATGGTAGTGTGGGGTTTCCC
>NZ_JAHKRC010000041.1 GCF_019345465.1 Pseudomonas sp. NKUCC02_KPG | reverse complement strand
CCAGCACCTGACGGTGCCGCAGATCGTGGCCCAGGTCCTTAAAGGCCATGGCATCCAAGCCGATGCGTACACCTTCCACGTCAACACCAGCCCGGAACGCGAGTACTGCACCCAATACGGGGAAAACGACTTCGAGTTCATCCAGCGGTTTGCAGTGAAGATGGCATTTCATGGCACCACCAGCACAGCCAGGATGGCCACCTTCTGGTATTCACCGACGATCAGACCTATTTCCCAAAGCTGGGGGGCACGCCCTACCTGCAAGGCTCCGGTCTGGTGGCGGATCACCCGGTCGTCAGC
>NZ_JAHKRC010000040.1 GCF_019345465.1 Pseudomonas sp. NKUCC02_KPG | reverse complement strand
GATGACCGCCGGCAGCTGGATCTACATCGGCAGCCAGGGCATCGTCCAGGGCACCTACGAAACCTTCGTCGAAGCCGGTCGCCAGCACTACAACGGCAGCCTGGTCGGCAAATGGGTACTGACCGCAGGTCTGGGCGGCATGGGCGGCGCACAGCCTCTGGCCGCCACCCTGGCCGGTGCCTGCTCGCTGAATATCGAATGCCAGCAAAGCCGTATCGATTTCCGCCTGGCCACTCGCTATGTCGACGAGCAAGCCGTGGACCTGGATGACGCGCTGGCCCGTATCGCCAAATACACCGCTGAA
>NZ_JAHKRC010000039.1 GCF_019345465.1 Pseudomonas sp. NKUCC02_KPG | reverse complement strand
AAACGATGCATCGCCGATGGTAGTGTGGGGTTTCCCCATGTGAGAGTAGGTCATCGTCAAGATTAAATTCCAAAATCCCTGTCTGCTCGCGCAGACGGGGATTTTGTTTTTGTATAAGTACAAGCTTTGTAAAAAGCCTGTGCTGTTAACCAGGTCATTTACCTGGCTAACACTTCGATTATCTCAATCGAAAGTAGCAGGAAATAAGGTGTTGACAGCAGCGTGTAACGCTGTAGAATTCGCCTCCCGCTAACGAGAGATCGAAAGCGCAAGTGGTTGATGTTACAGAGGAAACTTTGAAAACATCTTAAAATAAC
>NZ_JAHKRC010000038.1 GCF_019345465.1 Pseudomonas sp. NKUCC02_KPG | reverse complement strand
CAGTCTAACTTTCTATTACATACCCAAATTTTTAAAGAACGATCTAATCAAAAGATCAGAAATCAACATTCACCATCGTTTGATGGAATGCTCATTTCTAAGCTTTACGATACAGAAGCAGTATATGGTGGAGCCAAACGGGATCGAACCGTTGACCTCCTGCGTGCAAGGCAGGCGCTCTCCCAGCTGAGCTATGGCCCCATATTTCTACAGGTACTTCCATACAAAATTGGTGGGTCTGGGCAGATTCGAACTGCCGACCTCACCCTTATCAGGGGTGCGCTCTAACCAACTGAGCTACAGACCCAATTTTGGTCTACTTCTATCGTCTTCTTCAATGAATCAAGCAATTCGTGTGGGAACTTATGGAGCAGCTGATGTCGTCGATTAAGGAGGTGATCCAGCCGCAGGTTCCCCTACGGCTACCTTGTTACGACTTCACCCCA
>NZ_JAHKRC010000037.1 GCF_019345465.1 Pseudomonas sp. NKUCC02_KPG | reverse complement strand
ATCGAATGCCAGCAAAGCCGTATCGATTTCCGCCTGGCCACTCGCTATGTCGACGAGCAAGCCGTGGACCTGGATGACGCGCTGGCCCGTATCGCCAAATACACCGCTGAAGGCAAAGCGATCTCCATCGCGCTTTGTGGGAACGCCGCTGAATTGCTGCCAGAAATGGTTCGTCGTGGCGTACGCCCGGACATGGTCACCGACCAGACCAGCGCCCACGACCCCCTGAACGGCTATCTGCCAAAAGGCTGGACCTGGGAGCAGTACCGCGACCGCGCCGTGACCGATCCGGCAGCCGTGGTCAAAGCCGCCAAAGCCTCGATGGGCGAGCACGTTGAAGCCATGCTGGCCTTCCAGAAAGCGGGCGTGCCGACCTTCGACTACGGCAACAACATTCGTCAGATGGCCAAAGAAGTGGGCGTAGAAAACGCCTTCGACTTCCCTGGTTTTGTACCGGCTTATATCCGCCCATTGTTCTGCCGTGG
>NZ_JAHKRC010000036.1 GCF_019345465.1 Pseudomonas sp. NKUCC02_KPG | reverse complement strand
CAGTGGCGCACCAAACCTGACGCAGCCTCGCACGGCTCGTCAGCGACTACAGATTCGCCACCAACTCTTGTTGTAGTCGCTGACGAGTTGAACGAGGCTGCGATCGATCGCGAAGCGGTCGCAAAACCGGAACACGCGGTGTGCCTGAAAAACCGAGGAGGCTGACTTTACGACTGCTGCGTCGCAGTGGCGCACCAAACCTGACGCAGCCTCGCACGGCTCGTCAGCGACTACAGATTCGCCACCAACTCTTGATGTAGTCGCTGACGAGTAGAACGAGGCTGCGATCGATCGCGAAGCGGTCGCAAAACCGGAACACGCGGTGTGCCTGAAAAACCGAGGAGGCTGACTTTACGACTGCTGCGTCTCAGTGGCGCACCAAACCTGACGCAACCTCGCACGGCTCGTCAGCGACTACAGATTCGCCACCAACTCTTGTTGTAGTCGCTGACGAGTAGAACGAGGCTGCGATCGATCGCGAAGCGCTCGCAAAACCGGAACACGCGGTGTGCCTGAAAAACCGAGGAGGCTGACTTTACGACTGCTGCGTCGCAGTGGCGCACCAAACCTGACGCAGCCTCGCACGGCTCGTCAGCG
>NZ_JAHKRC010000035.1 GCF_019345465.1 Pseudomonas sp. NKUCC02_KPG | reverse complement strand
GCGATTTTGGTCGGCCTGGTGCTGGCCAACGTGTTCCAGCCAGGTGCCGGGATCGACATGAGCACCCTGGGCACAGTCGATATCTCGAAGTATGCGGCCACGGCGGCTGAGGTCACCCATGAACATGCGTTCATCGAGACCATCCTCAACCTGATCCCATCCAACATCTTCGCGGCCATGGCTCGCGGTGAGATGCTGCCGATCATCTTCTTCTCGGTGCTCTTCGGTCTCGGTTTGTCGAGCCTGAACGCCGAACTGCGCGACCCGCTGGTGAAAACCTTCCAGGGCGTGTCCGAGTCGATGTTCAAAGTCACTCACATGATCATGAACTACGCGCCAATCGGTGTGTTTGCCCTGATCGCCGTGACCGTCGCCAACTTCGGCTTCGCCTCCCTGGTGCCACTGGCCAAGCTGGTGGTGCTGGTTTACGCGGCCATCCTGTTCTTCGCCTTTGCGGTACTGGGCCTGATCGCCAAGCTGTTCGGCTTCTCCGTGATCAAGCTGATGCGCATCTTCAAGGACGAACTGGTACTGGCTTACTCCACCGCCAGCTCCGAAACCGTGCTGCCGCGCGTGATCGAGAAGATGGAAGCCTACGGCGCACCGAAAGCGATTTGCAGCTTTGTGGTACCGACCGGCTACTCGTTCAACCTTGACGGTTCGACCCTGTA
>NZ_JAHKRC010000033.1 GCF_019345465.1 Pseudomonas sp. NKUCC02_KPG | reverse complement strand
TAATCTATTCAAATGACTTTGAAATGATTGGAGTATTGGTCTTTGAAAACATCGGCGCTCTTACCTTTCGGCCTCGCTCTGCTCGCGACCTGTGCAACGGCTTTTGCGGGCCCCACCCTGGATCGCGTAACCCAAAAAGGGGAGATGACGGGCGTGCTGATGGAGAGCTATCCGCCATTCTCCTTTCTCAACGATCAGAACCAGCTGGACGGCTTTGACGTTGACGTCGCCAAGGCCGTGGCGCAGCGCCTGGGGGTCAAGCTCAAGCTGGAAACACCGTCCTGGGATGTCATCGCCGCAGGCCGCTGGAGCGGGCGTTACGATATCTGCGTGTGCTCGATGACCCCGAGTAAGGCCCGGGCTGAAGTGTTCGACTTTCCGGTCGAGTATTACCAGTCGCCGGCAGTGATCGTGGTGAACGCTAAGGATAACCACATCGTTGAAGGCAAGGATTTGTCCGGGAAAAAAGTGGGCGTGATCAGCGCGTCCACCTATGAAGCCTATCTGAACAAGGACCTGGTGATTGAAGGCGCCGAAGACAAGCCGTTGAGCTACCCGTTCGAGAATGTCCAGATTGCCCCGTACGACAATGAAACCGTGGCGTTCCAGGACCTGGCCTTGGGCAGCGGGGTGCGTCTGGATGCGATGGTCACCAATCTGATCACGGCCCGTGAGCGGATTGCCCAGGATCCGCGCTTCAAGATCGCTGGCCCCGCGCTGTACGCAGAACCCAACGTGGTGGCGATTGAAAAGGGCGATCCGCAGTGGAGTGCCAAGGTGACTGAAGCCATTGCCGGGCTGAAGGCCGACGGAACCCTGAGCAAGATTTCACAGAAGTGGATCGGTTCCGATATCAGCCAATGACAGCCCACAATCCACACCCCGCCAAGACACATTCACTCGCCAAGACCGAACCCCGTCGCTTGAGCCAGCTGTTTGGCTTTCGCACCCGGCTCTATCTGACGTGGGCGGTGCTGTTCGCTTTGTGCGTCATGTTCTTCATGAGCTTCGACCTGAAGCTGTCGATCATCCTGGATAAGTTGCCGAACCTGATGGGCCTGCACCTGGGCCCCAACGGCTTTCTGCAAGGCGCGGCGCTGACGTTGTTCCTGTGCTTTTGTTCGATCTGGTTGTCCTTGCTGCTCGGTTTTGTGACGGCGCTTGCGCGCCTTTCACGCAGCGCCGTGGCCTTTGGGATCGCGAGCTTCTACGCGTCATTTTTTCGCGGGACGCCGCTGCTGATCCAGATCCTGCTGATCTACCTGGGCCTGCCCCAGATCGGCATTGTTCCGGGGGCAATCAGCGCGGGCATCATTGCGTTGTCGCTCAATTACGGTGCCTACCTCAGCGAGATTTTTCGCGCCGGGATCATGGCCGTGGCCCCCGGGCAACGCCAGGCAGCGATGGCGCTGGGGCTGTCGCCGACGGCGACATTCCTGCACATCATCCTGCCGCAAGCCATGCGCACGATTTTGCCGCCGACCACCAGCCAGTTCATTTCAATGCTCAAGGACTCCTCGCTGATTTCGGTGATGGGCGTGTGGGAAGTGATGTTCCTGGCGCAGTCCTACGGGCGTTCGTCGTATCGCTACATCGAAATGCTCACCACCGCCGCCGTTATCTATTGGTTGATGTCGATCGGGCTCGAACTGGTGCAGAACCGCCTCGAGCGCCACTACGGCAAAGGGTTCA
>NZ_JAHKRC010000032.1 GCF_019345465.1 Pseudomonas sp. NKUCC02_KPG | reverse complement strand
GTGATCGGTAACGCCCTGGCGGTACTGGTAATTTCCCGTTGGGAAGGCATGTACGACGACGCCAAGGGCGAGCGCTACTGGAACTCGCTGCCGCACTGGCGCAGCAAGGAACAGCTGCCGGCCGGGGAAGTGTCGAACACCTGAAAAAGTGATCCTCAGGTTTTGTGAGCTTCACAAAACCTGAGGGAACTGGCTTGAATGCGCTGGCATCACTTCGACGTACCTGAAAAACCATACCGTCGGCATCGCGAGCAAGCCCGCTCCCACAGGGACTTCGCTCGCGCAAATCAACAACGGCTGACCTAACGCCCTTGATCAAAACGGAACGAAGCTCCATACGCTGACGCCGGTAAATGACTGGCGCCGTCGGCCCGCAGCCGTGAACGGAACGTACCGCGCTGAGGTTCGGTGCGATACAAGCCACGTTTCTGCAACTCGGGAATAATCAGCTCCACAAAGTCTTCAAGGCTGCCAGGGCTGATCAGCGGATTGAGCATGTAGCCGCTGGTACCGCTGATGCGAGCGTGTTCTTCGATCCGGTCTGCCACCTGTTGCGGGGTGCCTACCAGAATCAGGTCACTGCCACGTGTGACGTTGGCAAAGCGCTGTTTGACGTCACCGGCCGTCAGGGGCTTGCCACTCCCATCTGCACGCATCACATAGGACGTCATGCCTTCGGTGTGAGTAGACAGAGCATCACTGTCGGCGTAACGGCTAATGTCGATTCCGGTATCACCCGCATAACTGACCAGTTGCGCCTGCAAGTGATAATTGCTTTGCAGCTCGTCATATTTGCGCTGAGCATCGATTTCCGTTTTGGCGGTCACAATACGCAGCACTGTCAGCGACTTCACATCTTCGGCCGGGCGACCGAGCGCCTGGGCCTGGGCCCAGATTTCCTCCAGCCCCTGACGAATCTCATGGGGGTCGGACTTGGCAACAAAGATCAACTCGGCGTGCTTGGCTGCAAATGCCCGGCCACGGCCTGACCAGCCAGCCTGGATCAGCAGAGGCGTTCGCTGCGGCGACGGGGACGTCAAATGCGGACCCGCCACCCGATAATGTTCGCCTGCATGGTTGATCGGCCGAACCCGATCACCACGGGCATACAGCTGGCGCGTCTTGTCGGCAACCACGGCATCATCGGCCCAACTGCCCTCCCAAAGCTTATAGGCCACATCGAGAAATTCCTCGGCACGCTCATAGCGATCATCGTGCTTGATCATCTGCTCCAGCCCGAAGTTTCGGGCAGCACTGGACAGGTATGAAGTGACGATGTTCCACCCTATCCGGCCATCCGTCAGATGGTCCAATGTGCTGAAGCGCCGGGCATGGGTAAAGGGATGCTCGTAGCTGGTGGTCACCGTGACGCCAAAGGCCAGGTTTTCAGTTACCGCAGCCAGTGCCGGGATGATCATCAGCGGGTCATTTGCCGGCGCTTCCACGGCCCATTTCATGGCCGCCTCGGCATTGCCGCCAAATACATCGTAGAAGCCCAGAACATCTCCGAAAAACAGCATATCCATGTGCGCCTGATCGGCAATACGCGCCAGATTTGACCAATAGCCGAGCGAATTGATGCTCAATCGCTCGTCAGCCGGGTGCGTCCACAGGCTTGGCGCGCCACCACAGCCAACACTCGCTTGCTCGTAGAGCGCAAACAACAGAGGTTTTGGATCGGACATCTTGATACCTGAGAAGAATAATTAAGAGGATGGCGTTACCGCTGACTTATGAACCCTTTGCCGTAGTGGCGCTCGAGGCGGTTCTGCACCAGTTCGAGCCCGATCGACATCAACCAATAGATAACGGCGGCGGTGGTGAGCATTTCGATGTAGCGATACG
>NZ_JAHKRC010000031.1 GCF_019345465.1 Pseudomonas sp. NKUCC02_KPG | reverse complement strand
TCTGCTTTACTTGATACATAGAAACAATGTGCATGCAGATGCTATGCTCGGTCCCATAGGAAAGGGGGCCAAAAATGGCGCATAAAAAAACCCCTGAGAACTCTTCCAACTTGGCAGGCGGGGAGTTCACAGGGGCTGACGAAGCTAGGCTTCTGGACGAAAGAATAGCACGCTACGGCGTGGCTCACGCAAGGTCTCAGGCGATGCTCGATCATCTCCGAGAGGCACCGTCACAGGCCACCACGAAGACTGCTGCTGGCCTTGCCAGTTGCGGTAATTACCTGCACTTCCGGGAGTACTTCACCGTGGGCAAGGTACGGCTGCATAGCGCAACGTTTTGCAAGCAGCACCTGGTCTGCCCGCTATGCGCTATTCGCCGCGGGGCCAAGGCTCTTGGGGCTTACCTGACGCGATGGCAGGTGATCCAGGAGGAGCGACCGGATCTGCGCCCATATCTCTTGACCCTCACGGTCAAAAATGGCGATGACCTGGAAGAAAGGCAGACTCACCTCAGTAAGTCATTGCGTAAGCTTTTGGACCGTCGCCGCAATTTCAATTCCGGTGTCCCACGTGCTCCATGGACAGAGCTTTGCAAGGCAGAGGGAGCGGTCTACACCTTGGAGCTGACCAACAAGGGCAAGGGCTGGCATCCTCACTGTCACATGATCATTCTGGCGACCTCTCAGCTATCCCAAACAGACCTCAGCGCCGAGTGGCACAAGATCACCGGCGACAGCATGGTCGTGGATTGCAGGCCCATCCTGGGCGATCCAGTGGAGGGTTTCATGGAGGTATTCAAGTACGCCGTGAAGTTCTCCGACTTGACCCTGGCTGACAACTGGCACGCGGCGCAGATCCTCAAGGGCAAGCGCCTGCTGAACAGCTTCGGCTCGTTCCGTGGCGTCGATATCCCAGACTCACTGCTCGATGAGCCTCTCGATGGGCTCCCTTATCTGGATCGGTTTTATCGCTACCTGGACGATTCCTACCAGCCGGCGAGCATTCGAGACTGATCGCCGTCCTCTTGCTCACCTATTGCTGCCGCAATAGGTAAAACAATAGGTTGCGCAATAGGACTGCCAAGAGCCAAAACCATAGAAACCAACAGCAAAGTGCCGTCACCCCTGCGGGTCTCCGTGGCCGCCCCTGCGGGCCGCCCAAACCTCCCGGGGGAGCGCCCCGGAAGGCCTTCAGGGTTCTGAATCGCTGCGCGATTCGCCACCCTCTTTCCTCCCCTGCGCCCTGGACGGGCTTGTCTCGAAAATTCACCCGCGTGCGCGCCCGGCAAAGCCGGACCACCCCGCTTTCTGAGACTTCGCGACGCATCGATGCGGGACTTCGTCCCTTCCTCTGCTGCTCCGGCTCGAAACCAGGGTGGTCCGGTTTCACCTGACGCGCACGCAAGCGGTGCGGCCTGATGCTTCGCACCCTGGTTTCGCCCTGGACGGGCTGCACCAGGGCAGAACGGGAAAATTTGGCCTGGGGGCCATTTCCCCTCACCACCCTCGTGGGCTCGGGTAGCGTCTGTCTGGCTGTTTCCGTCGTCTTCGACGCCGGTTTATCAGAGCGGCTTTTGGCCGCTCTGGAAGCAGCTTTCAGCTGCCCAAAGCAGGCTGCGCTACCATGCGATTTTCGCCTGGGAGCAGCCCAATGCAGCGCATAGCAAAACCCTCAGATTACGTCCTGCAGGACATCCTCGGCAGATCGCAGTATGTGCTGCCCTGGGAGGACAAGCTTTGCCCTGGGAATCCCACAGACAATCCCGAGGCAGGTGCGGTTGAGTACAACGAACATGCCCTTGAGAGGGCCCGTAGCGGCGGTGTGGCCATCAAGGCCGATCCGGTAGGCGATGCAGTGAATGCGGCCATAAAAACGCCTGGTGAGGCTCACAGGGCCCTTGCGCGGGATCTAGCGGCCTCATACCTGGGCGGTTATCAATTTCTCATGAGCGACTTGGAGCACTGGGACGAGGAAACCAAACACACCCGGGCTGGCCTGGTTTTTTCCAATCAGGATCTGCGCAACCTATCGGCGCGCCAGGTGATGGATCTCCGTGCCCGAACTGCACAAGCCTGACGCGCTGCGCTTGTCCCCTCGGCCTCCGCACTGGAACAAGTTCCAGCACTCCGATCGAGGCCATTCGTTTGATGGTATGGCCTGCCGTTTGAGTGGCAAGGTCAGGGGCCGCGACCCCGGCTCGGCGTGACGCGCTTCACCGTCGCGCAGAACGGAGTCCCGGGCGAAGCGAACCCTTGACCCTCCGCCGACCAAAGCACCCTTTGGCTCTCTGCTCCTGGCCACCGGCCGGGAGCGGAGGCCCCCAGCATGGGTGTTTTTGATCTTGATTTTGATGGTCGCGATCGACAGTCGACGTGAGTCGGAAACCTCGGTCGTTATGGTCCTTGTCGTGATGCCAACATTCGGTATCACCACTGAGGACTTGGCATGAAGATTTCAATCGAGCTGGACCGTAAGGACGTTTTGTCTTTGATCGCTGTTTTTCTGCTGATGCTCCCGAATTCCGGGGCTTTGCGCGGTTCTGAGGCGGGCGAATCTCTGCTTTACTTGATACATAGAAACAATGTGCATGCAGATGCTATGCTCGGTCCCATAGGAAAGGGGGCCAAAAATGGCGCATAAAAAAACCCCTGAGAACTCTTCCAACT
>NZ_JAHKRC010000030.1 GCF_019345465.1 Pseudomonas sp. NKUCC02_KPG | reverse complement strand
CCTGAACACCGAGCTGACGTACCAGTTGCTCACCAACAAGGAACCCCGTGCATGAGCGCTCAAAAACTGGCCATGATCGATAACGCCGCGCAGGCCGAACGCGCCGCCAGGGCCCAGCCTCACGTCGATGTCAAAAGCCCTCTGACGCCATGCCCGGCTCACCAGCCCGAAGTGTTCGTGGTGCCCGTGCGCTACGCCCTGGCGCAGGAACAAGCCACTCACCCCTGCTGTTCCCCCGGCGTGACCACCCAAAGCCACCCCATGGCCGCCCGACGTCTGCGGGCCGGCTTTTTGTATATCTGGCAGGAAAAAGGCCCGCTCCAGCGCTATGCCGTGTCGTCCGACGGCAGGTTTCAGGCGCAGGCGCTTGAGGACGACTCCACCCTCTTGCTTAAAGGCGCCCTCACAGGGCTGACGCTGAACAAAATCCATGACGCCTGGATGCTCTACAGCGAGTTCCCACTCAACCCGCAACACTGCGCCTTGCTCAGCGAAAACCCCGCCAAACGCAGTGCGCACATGCGCCATGTGGCCTTGCGCACCGTGGCCAACGAGCTGCAAGCCGAACATTGCCCGCCCCTGGAAAACGCCACCGAGGTGATGGCTGAACTCATCCCCGACACCTACGCCCAATCGATGAAAGCCGATCAAAAAGCCGGGGGCGAGGACACTCAGGCGTTGGGCGCAACCGTGATGAAAGACCCCACCAAGGCCAACATCAAGGCTTACACCGATGCCATGCACCGCGCCCGGGAGCGCGAAAAAATCATCGCCCAATACCCCGATGCCCCTGACCAGGCACCCGGCGAGTGGAGTGCCCAGCCGTGGGACGGCCAGGGCACCCAGACCTGGCTGGAGGCCGCCACGGCTGAGGCCAGGGCGCTGTACCCGGTATTCGTGTGCCTGGACGACGACCTGGGGGTGCTGCGCGACATCAACCATGAGCAGGAACGGGTTGAATCGAGCCACGAACAGTGGGTGGGCGACAACAACCTGCGCTTGAACATCGGCGGCTTTATTCGCAGCCTGATCACCGAAGAGGGTGCTGAGGTGGCGAGCACCCTGAGCTACCGGTACAAGGATCGGGACATCCGCCTCACGCCCGAGCAGGGCAAGGTCATGCTCGACGCCCAGCAGCAACTGGACGAAGCACTCAAGCTCGAAACCCGGGACCGCCAGTATGGTGGCCTGCCTAGCAGAGCCGAAGTGACCGCCCGTAATGCCCGTATCGAACGTATCGTAGAGCCAGTACGGGCCTTCATTCCGCCCGACCTGTACACCGACGTGCAGGCGTTGGTGCATCAATACCGCGCCGAAAAACAGTCCAACCTCGACAACGACCCCTTCAGCGCCAAGGTCAGCGAGTACATTGACGTGCCGGCCATGAACACCTGGCTCGACACCACCGCCCCGGCCCATTACCAACACGTCGAACAACGCCACAACGCCTTGTTTGCCGACCGAGGCCAATACCTCACACGCTCCCACAGCGGCACCTGGTTCGTCGATTACTACGACGTTGAAAGCCGCCAGTGGCTCACCGAACTGGCCACCGGCTGCCTGAGCGCCCAATGCACCCGGGCCAAGGGTGCAGAGCAATATGCCGACTACGTGCGCGCCCCCGACGAAGGCGCACTCAAACACCTGTTCCACGCCTGGACCCCCTCGATCGATGCGGGCATTGTCGGCACCGGTCGCCTGGGGGAAATACTGGCGGCTTTGGGCTCTGAAAACCGCGAGGCAACCCGTCAGCTGTTTGCCCCCCTGAGCGCCGTGATTGCCAACGACATCGCCGCCATGGCCCGCGACGCTCATGGGCCCTGGAGCGTACTGGTCAACCGGTTGGCGGCGGCGCTGCTGGTCCTTAAGGGCGACACCACCTTGAGCAGCGCCTGGGTGGGTATCTTCGTCGCTGCACGCCTGGGCAGCGATGCGCGCTTGCAGGCCGTGACCCACGCGGGCAGGCAGATGTGGACCCTGCTGGGGGAAAAAGCCGATGGCCTCAACCACTGGGTCAAGGCCACGGGACAAGCCATCGGCGCCGGGCGCATGGAACGCGTGACCAACTCCCCGCTGATCAGCAACAGCGGCGGCGTGGTGCCATTGGCGGCGTTGCTGCTCAACACGCTCAATGCGAACAACTACTTGAGCCAGGCCGCAGCGCTGGAAGGGATGGATGATCAGCGGGTCAACGACACGGTGTCGGCTTCGCTGTATGCCTCGGCGGCGTTGGTGGCGGTGATTGATAGTCAGGTGAGGAAGGGGTTGGGTAGGGATCGGTTCATGATTCGTTTATCCGCAGCCCCAACACTTACACTGTTTGGGGGGGTGATTGGTGGGTTGTCGGCCATCGCAGCGCTACAGGAATTCAAATCCCTGCAAATACAGCTGGAAAGTTCGCAAACTCATATCGATCCATGGCTGGAGATGCGCCGAACGGTGGTAGGAGGGCAAGTCATCGCTTATGGGGCACAGGCATTACTCGGCGTCGGCCAGACCATGCGGGCCTTGGCAGGCTTGATCGAAGTAGAAGTCGCCATCATGCGTTACACACTGTACATGGGGCCGTTGAACTGGATTATTGCCGCGCTGGGCGTGTTGTACCTGATCTCCTGGTTCTTTCAGCAAACGCCGGTACAAAGCTTCTTAAACTCCTGCTGTTGGTCCAAAGGACGGGCCAGAAACTTAGACCCGATTTCCGCCAAAGCTCAGCAAAACGAGCTCCATGCGCTATACGGCATCCTGTATACACCCCGCGTCAGCATGCAAAGCAGCTCAGAGACAGGCGGTTCCAATGGACCATCTGGGCTGTCCTTCGTCAGCTCCATCAATGCCCTGACCATCGACTTGCCGGGAGCAGAACCGGGTAC
>NZ_JAHKRC010000029.1 GCF_019345465.1 Pseudomonas sp. NKUCC02_KPG | reverse complement strand
TATCGTCTTCACACACCGCAATCTGGTCTCTTCGACGCAAATTGCTTGGGTGTTATATGGTCAAGCCTCACGGGCAATTAGTATTGGTTAGCTCAACGCCTCACAGCGCTTACACACCCAACCTATCAACGTCGTAGTCTTCGACGGCCCTTTAGGGAACTCAAGGTTCCAGTGAGATCTCATCTTGAGGCAAGTTTCCCGCTTAGATGCTTTCAGCGGTTATCTTTCCCGAACATAGCTACCCGGCAATGCCACTGGCGTGACAACCGGAACACCAGAGGTTCGTCCACTCCGGTCCTCTCGTACTAGGAGCAGCCCCTCTCAAATCTCAAACGTCCACGGCAGATAGGGACCGAACTGTCTCACGACGTTCTAAACCCAGCTCGCGTACCACTTTAAATGGCGAACAGCCATACCCTTGGGACCGGCTTCAGCCCCAGGATGTGATGAGCCGACATCGAGGTGCCAAACACCGCCGTCGATATGAACTCTTGGGCGGTATCAGCCTGTTATCCCCGGAGTACCTTTTATCCGTTGAGCGATGGCCCTTCCATACAGAACCACCGGATCACTAAGACCTACTTTCGTACCTGCTCGACGTGTCTGTCTCGCAGTCAAGCGCGCTTTTGCCTTTATACTCTACGACCGATTTCCGACCGGTCTGAGCGCACCTTCGTACTCCTCCGTTACTCTTTAGGAGGAGACCGCCCCAGTCAAACTACCCACCATACACTGTCCTCGATCCGGATAACGGACCTGAGTTAGAACCTCAAAGTTGCCAGGGTGGTATTTCAAGGTTGGCTCCATGCAGACTGGCGTCCACACTTCAAAGCCTCCCACCTATCCTACACAAGCAAATTCAAAGTCCAGTGCAAAGCTATAGTAAAGGTTCACGGGGTCTTTCCGTCTAGCCGCGGATACACTGCATCTTCACAGCGATTTCAATTTCACTGAGTCTCGGGTGGAGACAGCGCCGCCATCGTTACGCCATTCGTGCAGGTCGGAACTTACCCGACAAGGAATTTCGCTACCTTAGGACCGTTATAGTTACGGCCGCCGTTTACCGGGGCTTCGATCAAGAGCTTCGCGTTAGCTAACCCCATCAATTAACCTTCCGGCACCGGGCAGGCGTCACACCCTATACGTCCACTTTCGTGTTTGCAGAGTGCTGTGTTTTTAATAAACAGTCGCAGCGGCCTGGTATCTTCGACCGGCATGGGCTTACGCAGTAAATGCTTCACCCTCACCGGCGCACCTTCTCCCGAAGTTACGGTGCCATTTTGCCTAGTTCCTTCACCCGAGTTCTCTCAAGCGCCTTGGTATTCTCTACCCAACCACCTGTGTCGGTTTGGGGTACGGTTCCTGGTTACCTGAAGCTTAGAAGCTTTTCTTGGAAGCATGGCATCAACCACTTCGTTGTCTAAAAGACAACTCGTCATCAGCTCTCGGCCTTAGAATCCCGGATTTACCTAAGATTCCAGCCTACCACCTTAAACTTGGACAACCAACGCCAAGCTGGCCTAGCCTTCTCCGTCCCTCCATCGCAATAACCAGAAGTACAGGAATATTAACCTGTTTTCCATCGACTACGCTTTTCAGCCTCGCCTTAGGGACCGACTAACCCTGCGTCGATTAACGTTGCGCAGGAAACCTTGGTCTTTCGGCGTGGGTGTTTTTCACACCCATTATCGTTACTCATGTCAGCATTCGCACTTCTGATACCTCCAGCAAGCTTCTCAACTCACCTTCACAGGCTTACAGAACGCTCCTCTACCGCATCACCTAAGTGATACCCGTAGCTTCGGTGTATGGTTTGAGCCCCGTTAAATCTTCCGCGCAGGCCGACTCGACTAGTGAGCTATTACGCTTTCTTTAAAGGGTGGCTGCTTCTAAGCCAACCTCCTAGCTGTCTAAGCCTTCCCACATCGTTTCCCACTTAACCATAACTTTGGGACCTTAGCTGACGGTCTGGGTTGTTTCCCTTTTCACGACGGACGTTAGCACCCGCCGTGTGTCTCCCATGCTCGGCACTTGTAGGTATTCGGAGTTTGCATCGGTTTGGTAAGCCGGGATGGCCCCCTAGCCGAAACAGTGCTCTACCCCCTACAGTGATACATGAGGCGCTACCTAAATAGCTTTCGAGGAGAACCAGCTATCTCCGAGCTTGATTAGCCTTTCACTCCGATCCACAGGTCATCCGCTAACTTTTCAACGGTAGTCGGTTCGGTCCTCCAGTTAGTGTTACCCAACCTTCAACCTGCCCATGGATAGATCGCCCGGTTTCGGGTCTATTCCCAGCGACTAGACGCCCTATTAAGACTCGCTTTCGCTACGCCTCCCCTATTCGGTTAAGCTTGCCACTGAAAATAAGTCGCTGACCCATTATACAAAAGGTACGCAGTCACCCAACAAAGTGGGCTCCCACTGCTTGTACGCATACGGTTTCAGGATCTATTTCACTCCCCTCTCCGGGGTTCTTTTCGCCTTTCCCTCACGGTACTAGTTCACTATCGGTCAGTCAGTAGTATTTAGCCTTGGAGGATGGTCCCCCCATATTCAGACAAAGTTTCTCGTGCTCCGTCCTACTCGATTTCACTGCAAAGATGTTTTCGCGTACAGGGCTATCACCCACTATGGCCGCACTTTCCAGAGCGTTCCGCTAACATCAATACAGCTTAAGGGCTGGTCCCCGTTCGCTCGCCACTACTAAGGGAATCTCGGTTGATTTCTTTTCCTCAGGGTACTTAGATGTTTCAGTTCCCCTGGTTCGCTTCTTAAGCCTATGTATTCAGCTTAAGATACCTAACTTATGTTAGGTGGGTTCCCCCATTCAGACATCTCCGGATCAAAGTCTGTTTGCCGACTCCCCGAAGCTTTTCGCAGGCTACCACGTCTTTCATCGCCTCTGACTGCCAAGGCATCCACCGTATGCGCTTCTTCACTTGACCATATAACCCCAAGCAATCTGGTTATACTATGAAGACGACATTCGCCGAAAATTCGCATGTTCAATTAAGAACGTTCACAAATTTTACCTTAGCCTGAATAAACACCAGTGAAAGTGTTATCCAGTCTAACTTTCTATTACATACCCAAATTTTTAAAGAACGATCTAATCAAAAAGATCAGAAATCAACATTCACCATCGTTTGATGGAATGCTCATTTCTAAGCTTTACGA
>NZ_JAHKRC010000028.1 GCF_019345465.1 Pseudomonas sp. NKUCC02_KPG | reverse complement strand
CACGGCATCCAAGTCGATTAGATTGCCTGCCTCAGCATCAGCGATCCCTTCGGCTACCGCTCGAAAATGCCAGGACTCTGACTCTACATAACGTGCCAATGCACGTTTGAGATGGTACTGACGATCCCGATCAGTTGCTTCAGCGAGCTGATCGAGCTGGTTAATCAGCTCCGATTCCACACGAAAAGACAGGACAGGCGAGGCCATGTTATCACTCCACACGATTTTGTCTACGATGTAGACGTTGTCTACTCATATTTGAGTATTCCACTATCAGTGGAATATCGCAACTATTTGCTAATCATTTATGAGCACTCACTATCATCGACCCAGTGCGAATAACGCCGCTTATGTAAAACAGGCCCCCACACTTGAGAGAGTGCTGGGGGCCTTTTTTCGTACCCGAGGAAACCATGCCCCCTACACTGGTACGCCAGACCCCCAGCCACTGGTTTTACGCAGTGCGTGCCACTCACTCGGAACAGGAAGCCACCGCCATGCCGTTACCCGTCACGCCCTATTATGAGCGCCGTCTGCGCGACCTGCGCACGCTATCCCCTGCGGCTGCCGCACTGGCCGAGCGCATCGCCTTGGACCTGCAGCCGCAAATGCTGGCCACCTCGACCGAGATGTTGGAGGCGCAGTTACTGGATCACCTGCAGGAAGTGGCTGAGCAACAGACGCGCTGTGTAACTCGATTCTGGGACTGGTTAAACGCCGTGGTCGACGCCGGAGCGCTGCCCCCACCACAGGCTGCAGCGTTTGCCTGTGAAGCGGCCACCTTGGGCGGCCCGTCCGGAGTGGTACCCGAATGAGCGGCCGTTACGGTAACGGCAGCGACCCGTTAGCCGCGATCAGTACGTCGCCTGCAGTGCTGGCCACACTGCGCCGTCGAATGAATGCCATCGAGCTCGCCGCCGACACCCTGCAGGTGCATCTGGCCAGCGAGCGGGCGCAAGGTTTTGTTGAGATGCTGGAAGAGCTCAAGGTGCTTAAGCCGGCCGACATTGAAAGCCTGTACCTGATCATTGATGACGCCGCTCAGGCGCGCGTCACGGCGTTGCTGCTGTGATCGGGGACGGGATTCACGAAGACGCGCTGCAGCACCTGGTGCAACAGAGCGCGGTCAGGGAGTTTGTCGCCGGCCGTGATACCACCCGTACCAAGTGGACGTTTTCGGTACGCCTCGGCGGGCCGCACTCGCGGCTGATTCCAGTACGGTCGAGGCGGGAGGTGATTCGTACCTGGGCCAGCCTGACGGCGGTGGGTCGCTTTGCCGAAAGGCTTGGTGTGCGAGGCTTTGCGGTGGAACTATGAAGTTTCGCGCCCGCGAAACTGGCCACGGCTTTTAGTTATCGAGAGCGTCGAGCAAATTTGCCCAAGTAGGGGCTTCCCCTGGCTTCGCGTTGTGAGGCAATGCAGGTTTAGGCTCGGGTTTATGCTCGATCAGCCGAAGTGATTGTTGCAGCTCTTGTATCTCTGCACGCAGCAATCGAACCTCTTCAACCAACGAGTGTAGGGCTGGGTGTAAGGCGTCCATTTCAGGTGTAGGGGAAGTGTAGGGCGAGGGTGTCGGGTCAAGTGTAGGGCGGTGTAGGGTGATCCCCTGTGGTTCGCCATAAACGCGGATCATTTCTGATAGGTCGATAACCTTTTGCCCTTTACCGTCTAGGCCAGCAGTTACGCGGCCTTTAGACACGGCCTCATGCAATGTTGAACGGTGTAAACCGTAGAGTTTTGCCATGCGGCCGATGGTTAATTTTGCCATGTAGGGCAGTGTCGGGTTCTGTCTGTAGGGTGCCCTACAGTCTACTGCTATTTATGAGACTTAACCGACCATTCCCTAACGCGGTCCGGTGGACCTTGTTGGCTACCGTGCTGGTAGGCAGCACAGCTGCCAGACCCACACGGCAGCTTGTGAAAGACACAGGGTTTGCGCTGAGCGAGCAAACGCAATATCTTTGGGTAATAGATACATAGCATTAAAACGAAAAAACCCTGCCAAGGCAGGGTTTCATTCGGGCCAGCGGCGACTGCAATCGCTCTGGCCAAGGTCTCGGGGAATCTCTGCTTTTCGGTGCGGGGAACGAGACCTGGTAAGCCAATTCTGTCGGGAAAACTCCCGTCTGTCCAGCTTCCAGCCTCCCCCGACACCTCTTCCCGACGCTTGGAATCAAGATGCTTTGGGCCCGGGAAGTAATAGCTGCCGATCAAGGGGATCTCTTCACGGCAGCCGGTATAGCCGGTTAGGTGCGACCCGCAAGGGCGAGAAGGCAATGGCAGGGCAGCGTAAAAACCCAACCACGGGCGCTGTCACTGTCCTAAAACCCACCAACCGCCAGACGCCGAAGAGGGCAGGGGGCGCAGTGGTAAACAATCCCCGAAAGTCTGGAACGCCTGTTGGGAGTGGGAGCCGGGTGGTCGCACCTGGAACAAAATCCTCACTGCGTGGAGTCATGCGAGACGCTTTTTTTAAAAGCCGATCGTAGGGGCTCCCACGCCAGTGGGAGCCATCAAGTGCGTCGCGCAGCCATCATTATTGCCGCCAGTGGGCGGCCTTAGACTGGCGTCAGCCATCATTGCTCGTGCTCTTGTCTCTCAGGGTTATTACCCGCTTTGGATCTTTCCCAGCGAGTGGGGGTCCCCCTTTAGGGGGTCGAGCTGGTGAGCGCGTAGCGCGAATGCTCTTGGCTTTTTGCCCTTTTGTGCCTTTTCACCTTTATACCTCTCCTATTGGCGTTCTATTGCTGAAGCAATAGCCAACGCAATAGAACGACCAATAGAACGCCACATAGATAATCCAAGACAAAAGCAGAGCAACAGCGCGCCATCCCTACGGTCTGTCGTGGCCGCCCTGCGGGACGCCCAAACCTTCCGGGGGAGCGCCCCGTCAGGCTTTCAGGGTTCCGACTCGCTGCGCGAGCCTCCACCCTCTTTCCTCACCTGCGCCCTGAACGGGCTTGTCTCGAAAATTCACCCGCGTGCGCGCCCGGCAAAGCCGGACCAACCTGCATTCTGCAATTGCGCGACGTCTCGTTGCGGTCCTTTGTCCCTTTCTCGACTGCTACATCGCGAATCCAGGTTGGTCCGGTTTCACCTGACGCGCACGCAAGCGGTGCGGCCGGATGCTTCGCACCCTGGTTACGCCCTGAACGGGCTTCACCAGGGCAGACCGGAAAAATTTGGCCTGGGGGCCATTTTTCCTCCCCCCCCTCGTGGGCTCGGGAGGCGTCTGTCAGGCTGTTCACGCCACCAGAGGTGGCGGTTTATCCGAGCAGCTTTTGGCTGCTCGGGATGCGCTACCATGCGATTTTTTAAGGAGCCATCTCATGCAGCGTTTGGTAAAGCCGTCGGATTACGTCCTGCAGGACGTACTTGGCCAATCGATGTATCAGATTCCCTGGGAGCCCAGGCTCTGCCCGGGCAACCCTGCAGAAGATCCCGAGGCTGGCGCACTTCTTTACAACGCATTCGTCCAGGATCAGGCCAAAGGTGTTGTGCCGCGGACACCCGCCGAGCAGATGAGTGACATTCTGGATTGGGTTTTCGAAACGGCAGGCGAACCCGCCCGCAGCCTGGCCGCTGACTTGGCGGCAGCGTACCTAGGCAATCACGCCTTCCTGATCGATGATCTGGATGATTGGGACGCGGAAACCAAGTCGCATCGGGCGCACATGGTTTTTCATGGCGAGGACATTAGGGGACTTTCAGCGCGAACCGTCATGAAATTGCGGGCTCGAGCTGCCGCCGGATTTTAGCCGCGAAAATATCGTTAGACCGGTTGTTGCTACTAGTAACACGGGAGCGCATAACGAATAGAAAGGAACCCGCCCGGACGGGCCAAGAAGGTGTCGCAATGCGTATGACGTTTGGCAGTGCCTGCCGTAACGCGGGCCTTATGGCGGTGGTGTATTTCCTGTACGTGGGCTTCCAGAAGGGACACTTTGATGTCTTCGGCTGGTACGGGGTTGGGTGGTCGTGGGGGGACTGGCTAGTGTTGGCGGTGCTGACGGGGGTTTTTGGGGGCATTCTGTTTGAAGAATGGTGGGGGCAGCGCAAGCGTGCGAAGGCGAAGGCCCGCGAGCAGGGCGAAGACTTCCAATAACGCCGCGTATGTAAGTCGGACACAAAAAATCCCGCCAAAAGGCAGGATTTTTTGCTTCCGAACTCACCAATCTTCAGGGCGTTCCGCGTGCTGATGGAGAATTCGATATATCAGGATGGTATCCCCCTTCCGCGTGTAAATAGATCGATAGGGGTATTTCGAAATAATCAGTTCTCGGCAATCAGGGATATCCGAGGCTTTCCCTAACTGAGGAAAGGTCTCCAGTCGGGTTATGGCTTCCAGCACTTGGGAAATGACTTCCTCGGCCTTTTCAGCACCTAGACGCGGTTCGTAATGCTCGTAGATACCTTCGAGGTCACTGTCCGCTTTGCTGGTTAATGCGATTTTCGGCACGAGCCACCCACTTAGCCTTCACGGCATCCAAGTCGATTAGATTGCCTGCCTCAGCATCAGCGATCCCTTCGGCTACCGCTCGAAAATGCCAGGACTCTGACTCTACATAACGTGCCAATGCACGTTTGAG
>NZ_JAHKRC010000027.1 GCF_019345465.1 Pseudomonas sp. NKUCC02_KPG | reverse complement strand
CAGGATTCGAACCTGTGACCGCTCGGTTCGTAGCCGAGTACTCTATCCAGCTGAGCTACGAGTGCAAGTTGTGCTTGATAGACCAGACCACCCTGGTTGAAGCCAAGTTAACCGCCGCAGCGATTGACTCTTAAATGGTGCACTCGACAGGATTCGAACCTGTGACCGCTCGGTTCGTAGCCGAGTACTCTATCCAGCTGAGCTACGAGTGCATTTGAAGCGGCGCATTATAGACCGTTGAATCTCTCTGGCAAGATTTTTTTCAGTAAATTCAATAACTTACCGAAACTACCCAGACCCAACGTGCTACATGAATAATGGCGGAGAAGGGGGGATTCGAACCCCCGACACCCTTTTGAGATGTACTCCCTTAGCAGGGGAGCGCCTTCGGCCACTCGGCCACCTCTCCGCAACACGGGGCGTATAATAACCAGCCTTTTCCCCGTTTGCAACTAAAAACTTAAATAAAATTAGAGACTTGGTTCTTCATCCTTTTCTTTCTTGATCCGCAGGTAGATCTCCTCACGGTGCACCGCCACTTCCTTGGGGGCGTTCACACCAATACGCACCTGGTTTCCTTTGACGCCGAGTACGGTCACAGTAATTTCGCCATCGCCTATGATCAGGCTTTCCGCACAACGGCGAGTCAGAATCAGCATACTTTTCTCCTCACACTTTTCATTTCAGTGGCCACAGTCTGCAAAAAAAAAGGGCTTCGGGCTATTCGCTAAACAGCTATAGCCCGCCGCTCCTTAGTATTGACCAACATGACGAAACAGGAGGTCTTCGTTCATGCCCGCCAAAAAAACAAAGGGCGCGGATTAACCGCGCCCTCCAGACAACGCCTTACTCGCCCTGTCGGGCTGGCGCGTCCAAATCAAAAGCGGTGTGCAAGGAACGCACTGCCAGCTCCAGGTACTTCTCTTCAATCACCACCGACACTTTGATCTCGGAGGTCGAGATCATCAGGATGTTGATGTTCTCTTTGGCCAGGGACTCAAACATGCGGCTGGCAACGCCCGCGTGAGAGCGCATGCCCACACCGACAATCGAAACCTTGGCAATGTTGGTGTCGCCGACCACTTCACGGGCACCGATCTCACGCGCCGTGTTTTCCAGCACGCTTTGCGCAGCACTGTAGTCATTGCGGTGCACGGTGAAGGTGAAGTCGGTGGTGTTATCGTGCGCAACGTTCTGCACGATCATGTCGACTTCGATATTGGTCGCACTGATCGGACCCAAAATCTTGAACGCCACGCCCGGGGTGTCTGGCACGCCACGGATGGTCAGCTTGGCTTCATCGCGATTGAACGCAATACCAGAAATGATCGGCTGTTCCATGGATTCCTCTTCATCAATAGTAATGAGGGTGCCTGGACCCTCCTTGAAGCTGTGCAAAACGCGCAGCGGTACGTTGTACTTGCCTGCGAACTCGACCGCCCGGATCTGCAACACCTTGGAGCCCAGGCTGGCCATTTCCAGCATTTCTTCGAAGGTGATCTTTTCCAGACGCTGAGCTTTTGCCACAACCCGCGGGTCAGTGGTGTAAACACCGTCGACATCCGTATAGATCTGGCACTCATCAGCCTTGAGGGCCGCCGCCAGCGCCACACCGGTGGTGTCAGAGCCGCCACGACCCAGGGTGGTGATGTTGCCGTGCTCATCAACGCCCTGGAAACCTGCAACCACAACCACACGCCCGGCCTTCAGGTCGGCGCGAATCTTCTGATCGTCAATTTTCAGGATGCGGGCTTTGGTGTGCGAACTGTCCGTCAGGATGCGCACCTGGCTGCCGGTGTAGGACACCGCTGGCACGCCGCGTTTGTTCAGTGCCATTGCCAGCAGACCAATCGTCACCTGCTCGCCCGTGGACACAATCACATCCAGCTCACGGGGTAACGGCTGATCGCTGATCTGCTTGGCCAGTTCGATCAGGCGGTTGGTTTCGCCGCTCATTGCAGATAGCACGATCACCAGATCATTGCCGGCTTCGCGGAACTTCTTAACTTTATCGGCGACCTGCTCGATTCTCTCGACAGTGCCGACCGAGGTGCCTCCGAATTTCTGTACGATCAAAGCCATTTCAAAGCAGCCTCAGCCCATAAAGGGCGCCCATTTATCATTCAAACGACGCGCCATCACTAGACGATGGCGCGTACTGGACCTCAGATACCCTGTTCGACAAATGGCACAGTCAGGGCCAATGCGGCATCAAGGGCTGCAGCATCAACACCGCCGCCTTGCGCCATGTCAGGACGACCACCGCCCTTCCCGCCCACTGCCGCAGCAGCCTGCTTCATCAAATCACCGGCTTTGAGTTGGCCAGTCAGGTCTTTGGTTACGCCTGCAACCAGTACAACCTTGTCTTCATGGACACTGCCGAGCAGGATCACCGCACGGCCGAGTTTGTTCTTCAGCTGATCTACCAGCGCCAGTAGCGCCTTGCCATCTTGACCGTCCAGGCGGGCAGTCAGGACTTTCACGCCTTTTACGTCCACCGCCGACGATGACAGATCGTCACCGGCCGCGCTTGCTGCCTTGGCCTGCAATTGCTCAAGTTGTTTTTCCAACTGGCGATTGCGCTCAAGTACCGCCGACAGCTTGTCGACCAGATTCTCACGAGAACCCTTGACCAGGCTCGCGGCTTCCTTGAGCTGCTCTTCGGCGGCGTTCAAGTAAGCCAGTGCGGCTGCACCCGTAACCGCCTCGATACGACGGATACCGGAAGCTACGCCGCCTTCGCTGATGATTTTCATCAGGCCGATGTCACCGGTGCGTTTGGCGTGAATACCGCCACACAGCTCAACCGAGAAATCACCACCCATGCTCAGCACGCGCACGTTGTCGCCGTACTTCTCGCCAAACAGCGCCATGGCGCCTTTTTGCTTGGCGGTTTCGATGTCGGTTTCTTCAGTCTCGACCTGAGTGTTCTTGCGAATCTGGGCGTTGACAATATCTTCCAGCGCCTTGATCTGCTCGGGCTTGATCGACTCGAAGTGACTGAAGTCGAAACGCATGCGCTGGCTGTCGACCAACGAGCCTTTCTGCTGAACGTGCTCGCCCAGCACCTGACGCAAGGCCGCGTGCAGCAAGTGGGTCGCCGAGTGGTTCAGTGCCGTGGCGTGACGCACATCGGCGTCAACCTGGGCTTCAACGGTTTCGCCAACATTCAGGCCGCCCGCGGCAACCACGCCGTGATGCAGGAATGCGCCGCCGGTTTTGGTGGTGTCGCGCACGTCAAAGCGCGCCGCGCCAGCTTGCAGGAAGCCGCAATCGCCAACCTGGCCGCCCGATTCGGCGTAGAACGGGGTCTGATCAAGAATGACCACGCCCTCGTCGCCTTCGCTCAGGCTGGCAACCGATTGACCGTCTTTATAGAGAGCAACGATGGTGGCCGAAGCCTGGGTCGCGCTGTAACCGACAAACTCGGTCGGCACGTCAACTTTAACCAGCGTGTTGTAGTCCAGGCCGAAAGAGCTGGCCGAACGTGCGCGAACACGCTGGGCTTCCATCTCGCGCTCGAAGCCTTCTTCGTCCACGGTCAGGTTGCGTTCACGGGCGATATCGGCCGTGAGGTCCATCGGGAAGCCATAGGTATCGTAGAGTTTGAACACCACGTCGCCAGGCACTACGGTGCCCTTGAGCTCTGCCAGATCCAGCTCAAGGATTTTCAGGCCCTGTTCCAGCGTCTTGGAGAACTGCTCTTCTTCGGCTTTAAGTACGCGCTCGATGTTGGCCTGCTCGCGCACCAGCTCCGGGAAGCTTTCGCCCATCTCGGCAACCAGTGCCGCGACGATCTTGTAGAAGAAGTTACCGGTAGCACCCAGCTTGTTGCCGTGACGGCAGGCGCGACGAATGATGCGGCGCAGTACATAGCCGCGACCTTCGTTCGATGGCAGCACGCCGTCAGCAATCAGGAAGCTGCACGAACGGATGTGGTCAGCCACCACCTTGAGCGATGCCTGGCCTTCGTTGGCACAACCGATCGCGTCGGCTGCAGCCGTCAACAGGCTCTGGAACAGGTCGATGTCATAGTTGGAGTTGACGTGCTGCATCACCGCACTGATCCGCTCCAGGCCCATGCCGGTGTCTACCGACGGCGCTGGTAACGGATGCAACACGCCATCGGCGGTGCGGTTGAACTGCATGAACACGTTGTTCCAGATTTCAATGTAGCGGTCACCGTCTTCGTCTGGCGAACCTGGCGGGCCACCCCAGATTTCTGGACCGTGATCGTAGAAAATCTCGGTGCACGGGCCGCACGGGCCGGTATCGCCCATGGTCCAGAAGTTATCCGACGCGTACGGAGCACCCTTGTTGTCGCCAATACGGATCATGCGTTCGGCAGGTACGCCGACGTCCTGGGTCCAGATGTCATACGCTTCGTCATCGCTGGCGTAGACCGTTACCCAGAGCTTGTCTTTAGGCAGGTTGAGTACGCCGGTCAGGAAGGTCCAGGCGAAGTTGATCGCGTCTTTCTTGAAATAATCGCCAAAGCTGAAGTTGCCGAGCATTTCAAAAAAGGTGTGGTGACGGGCGGTGTAACCGACGTTTTCCAGGTCGCTGTTCTTGCCGCCGGCTCGCACGCACTTCTGGCTGCTGGTCGCTCGGGTGTAGGCACGTTTTTCTTGACCCAGGAAACAGTCCTTGAACTGGTTCATCCCCGCGTTGGTGAACAGCAGGGTCGGGTCGTTATTAGGGACCAAGGAGCTGGAAGGGACACGGGTGTGACCTTGCTCCTCGAAGAAGCGAAGGAAGGCTTCACGGATTTCTGCGCTTTTCATAGGTTCTTCCACGGAGGCTGCGGCCAGAGGCAAGTAAATCACGTCAATCGACAGTGCGACTCGCAAAGGGCCGCATTATATCGGCCCTTCGCCCCGGGTACAGCGTGTTTATACGATAGCGACAAGCAATTGGACGGATCGCAAGCTTATTGGCTGGAAAACTCGGCAAAAACGGCTATTACCTGTTCAATCTGGCTGCGATTGACATCCATGTGCGTCACCATTCGCAAGCGCGACGCGGCACTGAGCACAATCCCCTGCTCGGCCGCAAAGGCCTTGAGGGCTTCGGCCCGCTCACCGATCTGAACGTACACCATGTTGGTCTGCACCGGTTCGACGTCATAACCGGCCGCACGCAAACCTTCAGCCAGTAACTGGGCGTTGGCATGGTCATCGGCCAGACGCTCGACCTGATGATCCAGCGCATACAGACCGGCTGCCGCCAGTTGACCGGCCTGGCGCATGCCGCCACCGACCATTTTGCGCAAGCGCCGCGCCCTGGCGATCAAGTCAGCAGTGCCGCACAACACGGAACCCACCGGAGCGCCCAGTCCCTTGGACAGGCACACCGATACCGAATCGAAATGCCGGGTGATCTCACCCGCATCGACACCCAGCTTGACCGCTGCGTTGTACAGCCGCGCGCCATCAAGGTGCAGCGCCAGGCCATGTTCACGGGTCAGGCGACTGGCAGCTGCCAGATACTCGAGTGACAGCACCTTGCCCTGCATGGTGTTTTCCAGTGCGAGCAAACGCGTGCGGGCAAAGTGAAAGTCGTCAGGCTTGATTGCAGCTGCAACCTGCCCCAAGTCCAGCGAGCCATCAGCCTGAACCTCCAGCGGCTGTGGCTGGATGGACCCCAGAACCGCCGCTCCGCCGCCTTCATATTTATAGGTGTGCGCCTGCTGACCCACAATGTACTCATCCCCGCGCCCGCAATGCGCCATCAGTGCCAGCAAGTTGCTCATGGTGCCGGTGGGCACGAACAACGCTCTGGCAAAGCCCAGACGCAGCGCCAGTTCGGACTCCAGCTTGTTCACCGAAGGATCTTCGCCATACACATCGTCGCCCATCGGCGCACTCGCCATGGCCTCGCGCATGCCGGTGCTGGGTTGGGTAACGGTGTCACTACGAAGATCGATAACAGTCATTGGAGCGGCCTCGGCAATAAGTGATCAGCTCTGGATGCTAATCGGGGAGTTCCCTTTCGGACAAGAGTCGTGCGGCCAGGATTTGACATATTCAGCGGCTTGAGCGGGATCGCGCTGATAACCCAGCGAAAAAATTGATGGCTATTAGCCAAAAGCAGCCATGCATCTGCGAAAAAATTATGATACAAAATGTCCGCCACCAGAAAAGCTGGTGGCAACGTTCTCAGGGCGGGGTGCGACTCCCCACCGGCGGTAATTGCGCGCAATGCGCATAGCCCGCGAGCGCTTGGCTGATCCACCCGTTTGGGTTGTGGGCAGTCAAGGTCAGCAGACCCGGTGTGATCCCGGGGCCGACGGTCATAGTCCGGATGAAGAGAGAACGGGATTGGCGCCAAAGGGCCGTCAACCAGGTGGGCAAGTGGCGATGCCGAAAGGCCATGCGCTGCCCTCCTGAACGCACCCTTTAATCCCATTCGATTCATATGCCCTGTTTTTCACACAAACAGGAATCTGAACATGCAACCCACTGCAATCGACAGCAAAAGCAAAAGCCACCACAACGAACGCGTGGCATTTATCCAGGCCTGCTGGCACAAAGATATTGTCGACCAGAGCCGTAAAGGCTTCCTGGCCGAAATGCTGGTACAGGGCTATCAGGAAAGCGACATCGACTTTTTTGAAGTCGGCGGTGCCTTCGAAATCCCGCTGCACGCCAAGCTGCTGGCCAAGACTGGCCGTTATGCAGGCATCGTCGGCGCAGCGCTGGTAGTGGATGGTGGCATCTATCGTCACGACTTCGTGGCCCAGACCGTGGTCAGCGCCTTGATGCAAGTGCAGCTGGAAACCGAAGTCCCGGTTTTCTCGGTCAGCCTGACACCGCACCATTTCCATGCAGGTGAAGAGCACCAGAAGTTCTTCTTCGACCATTTCGAACACAAAGGCCAAGAAGCCGCGAAAACCTGCGCCGACACCCTGCACAAAATCCGCACCATCAAGCGCATGGACTCCCAGCAAAAACGCGCGGTGTAAAGCCAGCTCTTGCAGGAGCGGGCTTGCTCGCGACTGGAGCGGCGCGGTTTGACTCTCTGACCGCGTCGCCTGCATCGCGAGCAAGCCCGCTCCCACAGTTATCCTTAACTGACAGGCACTGCCCTGGCTACGCTAACGCCAGAGCGCGAGCCGGCTCGATGATCATCCCGGCCCGCAGGCCGTTTTTCACCTTCGGGTTGGGAAAGATAATCCGCGCACCCTCTTCTTCGACAACCCATCGGGTCTTGCCCGCGTCTTGCGCCAGCAAGTAGCCCTTGGGCAACTCACAGAAGTTTTCGACGTCCGCCGGCAAGTGCAGGATAAAGGCATCGCTGTGCTTGATCACCTCGCGGGCCACGCTGAACAGCTGCAAGCCTTCGAGCGAGTCATCGGCCAGTAGCGGCTCGGTGCCTTCGATCATCTGCTGCAAGCGCAGCTCAAGACGCTCGACATTGACCCCGCCGTTCTGCCCAAAAGGCCGGGCCTTGCCCAGCTCAAGGGTAAACGCCTCGGCGCCCAACTGATCGTAGGTGTAAGCACTGAACACAATCGATGGCTTGTTCTGCAACAAGACCGCTTCCATCCCGGCTGCGCGCAAGCGGGCCAGCTCATCGCGAGAGTGGACACGCCCTTCTTTATAGGGATACAGCGCGAACTGCTCGATCTTCGACCCACGAATGGCCGTGTGCAAATCGTAATGAAGGCGGGAGCGCTCAGGGAGGCTGAAAAACGTTTCGGCCAGGTGTTCAAGTTCGCACGCGCGCAGAGCCTCGGGGCCACTGCTGCTTTCGTGGCGGCCGTTGAACAGCCGGTTAAGGTCTTCTTCGACAAAGCGCGCACCGGTGCGCATGGCACCCGGGTTGCCGAACAAGAATAGAATTCGTGCGCGGGGCTTGATAACGCCCCGGGCAATGGCCTGCAACAGGCGATCGAGCAATTCGATCGGCGCTGTTTCATTGCCGTGGATGCCGGCTGACAACAGCAGATCCATACCGTTGTCACTCGCCTGGGGCGGGCGTACTTCAAGCGCGCCCTCGGTCAGCCAGCGCATCCGCACGCCGTCGACAGTCAGTTGAGTTTTCTCGGCCGGTTCACGTCCGGCCAAGGTCAGTTCAAGCAGTTTGCCGAGAGCGAGCATGGTGCATCCTTAATCAGTGGTTGCAGTCTGGACCGTGTACGTGGCCATCTTCACCGTCTTCTTCAATGTCTGCCGGTTCCATTTCCAGTTGCAGGCTGACAAGGTTAGTCGCCAATGGACGCAGCAGCAGGTTGGCGTATTCGGCATCACCTTCTTCAACATCAACACCGATCAGCAGTTGGCCACGGCCGTCATGCTGGATCCACAATTCCTTGCCCTGCCACATCACGGCAACGCGGGTGCAAGAGGTTTCCAGTTGAGTGCCATCGGTGTCTTCAAGGATCAGCTTCAGGGTATCGGTCATTATTTCGCTCTCATTTGGAGGTGAAGGTGCGTGCCACAGGTTAATAATCCCTCAGGCACGCAGCCGTTCAATTGATCTGGAAGGGGTAAACCGCGCCCAGTTTAAGGATTTGCGTCAGTTCATCCAATGCCGCGCGGCATTCAAGCAGCAATTGTGGATCAGCCAGGTCACTTTCGCGCAGAGCATCGCGATAATGTTTGTTCACCCAGGCCGTCAGGGTGTCGTACAGCGCCGGCGTCATGATCACGCCGGGGTTGACCGCCGCCAGTTCAGCTTCATTGAGCGCTACACGCAACCGCAGGCACGCCGGGCCACCACCGTTCTGCATGCTTTGCTTGAGATCAAACACCTTGACCTCACGAATCGGTCCGCCAGCAGCGGTCAGCCCTTGCAGGTATTGCCAGACTCGCGGATTGGAGCGGCACTCTTCAGGCACGATCAACAACATCGAACCATCTGCACGGCTCAGCAGCTGGCTGTTGAACAGGTACGAACGCACTGCATCTTCCACCGCCACCTGATCGCGCGGCACGCTGATCGACTGGAAATTGCCGCCACGTGCTGCCAGCTTGCCATGCAGCTCGGCCAGCATGTGCTCGGTGTTGAGGAACGCATCCTGGTGATGGAACAGCAGCTCGCCATTACCCACTGCGATCACGTCGTTGTGAAACACGCCCTGGTCGATGACCGACGGGTTTTGCTGAGCGAATACCACGCCCTCTTCGCTCAGGCCGTGCAGACGCGCCACAGCCTGTGAAGCTTCAAGAGTCTGGCGTGCCGGGTATTTTTGCGGTGCCGGGTAGCGGCTGTCGAACGCACTGCGCCCGTAGACAAAAAACTCGACACCCGCTTCGCCATATTCACGGCAAAAACGCGTGTGGTTGGCGGCGCCTTCGTCGCCAAACTGAGCCACTGCAGGCAACGCAGCATGGTGCGCAAAGTGTTGCGGGTCGGCGAACATCGCGCCCAACACGCGACTGGTGGTCGGATGCTCGATGCTGCGGTGGTATTTGCAGTTGAGGTTGGCTGCGGTGAAGTGCACGCGGCCATCTGCGGTGTCGGCACTTGGGCTGACCGTCGCGGCATTGGCCACCCACATGCTCGATGCCGAGCAACTGGCTACCAGCAATGGCATGGCTTCTTTGGCGGCGCGCTCGATGACCTGAGCGTCAGTGCCGCAAAACCCCAGACTGCGCAGACCCGCGACATCCGGGCGCTCTTGCGGCGCCAGCACGCCCTGGACAAAACCCATGTCCATCAGCGCTTTCATTTTCTCCAGGCCCTGCAGCGCGGCTTCCTTGGGGTTGGAAGCCTGCTGGCTATTGCTCTGGGAGGCGACGTTGCCAAACGACAAACCGCCGTAGTTATGGGTCGGCCCCACTAAACCGTCAAAATTGACTTCAAAGGACTTCATCAGCGAGGCTCCGGAAAACGGTTGTTATAGACACGAAAAATGCACTTCTGTAGTCGCTGCCGCAGGCTGCGAAGGGTTGCGGAGCAACCCGTTTTCTTGAAACCCCACCGATCCCTTCGCACCCTGCGGCAGCGACTACAAAGCCCGCTTACATCCGCACGCCCGGGGTCAGCGCAGCAGGCAAGGCCAGCGCCGGCGCTTCCAGGGATGCCACCGGATATGCGCAATAATCCGCCGCATAATAAGCACTGGCGCGATGATTACCCGACGCTCCGACACCACCAAACGGGGCACTGCTAGCTGCGCCCGTCAACTGCTTGTTCCAGTTCACGATCCCTGCACGGCTTTCAAGCCAGAACTGCTGATAACGTGCTTCGGAATCCGACAACAAGCCTGCTGCCAGACCAAACGCGGTGTTGTTGGCCTCGGCAATGGCCGCGTCAAAGTCGGCATAGCGAATCACTTGCAGCAGTGGTCCGAACAGCTCTTCATCCGAGCGGTCGCTGACCTCTGTCACATCGATAATGCCCGGCGTCAGCAAGGCTGCATTGCTGTCAGGCTGATGCATTTCCAGCAAGGCCACGGCGCCCGAACCCAACAACACTTCCTGGGCATCCATCAAGGCACGCGCTGCGCGCAGGGAAATCACCGACCCCATAAAGGGTGCTGGCTGCTGGTCAAAAGCACCCACTTCGATACGTTGGCTGACTTCAACCAGACGCGTCAGCAGGCTGTCGCCCCAGGCGCCTTGCGGCACCAGCAAACGGCGGGCGCAGGTACAGCGTTGCCCGGCGGAGATAAACGCCGACTGAATGATGGTGTACACCGCAGCATCCAGATCCTCGACCTGATCGACCACCAGCGGGTTATTGCCGCCCATTTCCAGGGCCAGGATCTTGTCAGGGTGACCGGCAAACTGCTGATGCAGCGCATTGCCAGTACGGCTCGAACCGGTGAAGAACAACCCGTCGATACCCGTGTGCGCCGCCAGCGCGATACCGGTTTCACGGGCACCTTGCAACAGGTTCAGCACCCCGGCTGGCAACCCGGCTTCGATCCAGCACTTGACCGTCAGCTCGGCGACTCTCGGGGTCAGCTCACTCGGTTTGAAAACCACGCTGTTACCGGCCAGCAACGCCGGAACAATGTGCCCGTTGGGCAGATGCCCCGGGAAGTTGTACGGGCCAAACACGGCGACCACGCCATGTGGCTTGTGACGCAAAACGGCGGTGGCATCACCCAGCGGGCCGCTCTTTTCACCGGTACGCTCACGGTAGCTCTGTACCGAGATCGCCACCTTGTTGATCATGCTGGTGACTTCGGTGGCCGACTCCCACAGGGGCTTGCCGGTTTCTTCACCGATGCAACGGGACAGTTCGTCCGCGTGGCTTTTAAGACTTGCGGCAAACGCTTCGAGTACGCTCAGGCGCTCTTCAAACGTGCGCCTGGCCCAGGCCGGAAATGCCTGGCGTGCGGCCTTGACGGCGGCATCTGCCTGTTCGGCAGTGGCACCATTGCCTGTCCACAGCACGTGCTGCGTCACCGGGTTCAGCGATTCAAAGGCTTCGCCCTGCCCGTCCTGCCAGGTGCCTGCGATGTACAACGTGCTCATTATTTCGACTCCCGTGGGGCAACTGGCTGGGCAGACAACGCAACAGCGCGCACTTGATCGCCCGCCGTCAGTTGCAAGCGTTTGGCAGTCAACGGATCGACCACCAGAGTGCCCGCAGCCAGGCGCGCAGGAGCGGCCGTGATGCGGCAATCTTCGCGCTTGCGGTTGTGCATCAGGTAAGGCGTGGCATCGTCACCCGGTGTGCCGATCGCCAGCACCAGCGCTTCGCTGTCGCGTACAGCGCGGATTTTGCTGGTTTCACATTCAACCGCCGGGCCTGCGTCGAAAATATCGACGTAGCCCTGATAGCTGAACCCTTCGCTTTTAAGCATGTTCAAGGCAGGTTCGGTGTGGGTATGGACCTTGCCGATCACCCCACGGGCATCTTCAGACAAGAAGCAGGTGTACACCGGGAATTTGGGCATCAACTCGGCAATAAAAGCCTTGTTGCCTACACCAGTCAGGTAGTCCGCCTGGCTGAATTCCATTTTGAAGAAGTGCCGACCCAGGCTTTCCCAGAACGGCGAGCGCCCGGTTTCATCGGACATGCCGCGCATTTCAGCAATGATCTTGTTGCCGAACAGTTCCGGGAACTCGGCGATAAACAGCATCCGTGCCTTGGCCAGCATACGGCCATTGAGACCGGTGCGGTAATCGGCGCTCAGGAACAATGAACACAGTTCCGAGTTGCCAGTCAGGTCGTTGGCCAGAAACAGGGTTGGAATTTCGCGATAAATATTCAACTCCTGGGAGGCGCTGACGGTCAGGCCCACCCGGAAGTTGTACCAGGGCTCACGCAGGCCAACGGCACCGGCAATGGCGGAAATACCCACCACCTTGCCTTCGTCGTTTTCAAGCACAAACAGGTAGTCCGCATCGCCGCGCTCGGCTTCGCCACGGAAGGTTTTTTCAGCCCAGGTCACACGATGCAGCAAGCGCTCTTCGTTGGCCGGCAAGGTGGTCAGGCCGGTTCCGGTGCTGCGTGCCAGCTCAATCAGGGCCGGTAAATCGCTGTTGCGTACAGGACGAACGATCATGCTATCTCCTCAAACAGGGCTCGCTGACGAACCCCGCGAAACTCGCTCAAACGCGTTAAACCGCCACGACTCGTACGCTGGCACCTTCGCCAACGCCCAGTGCTTCGGCCGCTTCCAGATCCAGCGTGACCGGCTTGCCCGGTGCCCAATCCAGCTCCAGCAACACCGCGCGGTAATCCTGCAATTGGGCATTGGCCACCAGGTACTGGCGACCGCCACCTTTGCTCAACGTGCCGATCTTGACCGGCACCACACGGCTTTGGGCGATCGAGCGAATACCCGAAACCCGCGCATGCAGGGTTGGGCCGCCGTCGAAAATATCGATGTAATGATCGGTCTCGAAGCCTTCGCGCATCAGGATGTCGAAGGTAATCTGCGCCCGCGGATGAACCTGCCCCATGGCTTCCTGGGCAGTGTCTGGCAGCAGCGGCACGTAAATCGGGTAATGGGGCATCAGCTCGGCGAGGAAGGTGCGGCTTTTGAGCCCGCACAGGCGCTCGGCGGCGGCATAGTTCAAGTCGAAGAAGTTGCGGCCAATGGCGTCCCAGAACGGTGAGTCGCCATTTTCGTCGCTATAACCAACAATTTCGGTCACGACAGAATCGGCAAAGCGTTCCGGGTGGTTGGCCACAAACAGCAGGCGTCCACGGGAGTTGAGTTCCGACCAGGCCGAACCCACCAGCTGCGGGACCACATAAAAACTGGTCAGCAGGCTGTTACCGGTCAGGTCATGGCACTGCGAGAGCACGTGGATCTTGTTGTGAATCTTCAGCTCGCGGGAGGCATGCACGAAGGTCTCGTTACGGAAGCTGTAAAACGGCTCCGAGTAACCGGCCGAGGCCACGATCGCCGAACACCCCACCAGCGTGGAGGTGGCGGTGTCTTCAAGGACGAAGAAGTAGCTCTCTTCACCGTTGAAACTGACTTCGGCGGCAAACGAGGTTTCGGACGCAGCGATCTTGTCGCGCAGGCGTTCGATATCGTCCGGCAATGAAGTGACACCAATCGGGCTGTCCGCAGCCAGACGCTGTACCTCGCCCAGATCAGCCATTTGCGCAGGGCGCATCACCAGCATGGTGTCACTCCTTAAATCCTTGAACTACATAGAGGGGGTGTGGAGCGGGCTTGCTCGCGATGGCATCAGCGCGGTTGTGCAGACAGACCGCGGTGCTGCCATCG
>NZ_JAHKRC010000026.1 GCF_019345465.1 Pseudomonas sp. NKUCC02_KPG | reverse complement strand
CAGCATGCAAAGCAGCTCAGAGACAGGCGGTTCCAATGGACCATCTGGGCTGTCCTTCGTCAGCTCCATCAATGCCCTGACCATCGACTTGCCGGGAGCAGAACCGGGTACTGCCTATCTTGAATTGAGCATGATGGGCGACCCCGTGGACTCCCAAGCCTACCGGTACCTGATCAAAAACAGCCCTCACAATAACTACAAACCCCCTCGTCCCTGGCGTGACATGACGCCTCACTGGCTGTCCAGTAGCGCGTGCCAATGGATACCGTTCCAGGAAGGCCAAGGCTTGCGCCTGAGTGGCCCGTTTAAAACTCTGTCGAACGAATTAAGCACGTCGCCAGCCACGGTTTCGCTTCGTTTGCGCTATCGCACACCCTTGATTGCCATGCTGGGCGCTCACAACTTTGTCGGTGGCGAACGGGGCGTTGCTTTTACCCTCAGCAACAACGACGGGGTGATAGCTCTGCGTAACGACCCGACACCCGAACTGGATCGAGTGCCAACCTACGCCCTCGGCAAGGGCCATCCCGGCGCCATTTACCTGCAACCCAAGGACAAGGCATGAGCACGCCACCGGCTGGATCCACCAAAAAACGGATTTTTTCGCGTGATGACTACTTGGCGCCATTGCCTATTCCGACAGGAGAGAAACCGGAAGATGTCATGAACACCATTTGGCGCAAGAACGAAGTGTTTGTTGATATAGGCAACTACAGTATTGGTTCGGCGGTGATGACTATTTGGCCAACTTTAATGCTTTTTTTATCACTGGCATTTGGACTTAGAAATCTTTCCCCTGATCTCAGTACTTTTATTCTGGTCGGAGCTGCATTCATCATTGGTATCCCGGCAATTTTTATAATCACAGGCCTATTCCGCGAAGTCCCCCTCCCAGTACGCTTCAATCGTCAACGCCGAGAAGTCTGTGTACCGCGAGAAGACGGCGACTATTGGATTGTGCCTTGGGAAAGTGTCACTGCTGCCGCCACTCAACACTCATCGACAAGCCAGGCGGGTAAAAATACGATGGGTTTGTTAATTATCGGTTTTGAAAACCCCGACCCGCTCGCCAAAGAAAACAACAAGCATTTCTGGTTTGGTTTCAATTGCGGCGGCGGCACGACGGCGATGGCCTTGTGGGAATGCACGCGCAGTTATATGGAAATTGGGCCGGACGCTGTACCTGACAGCCGAGTTGGTATTGCGCCCTATGAAAAAACACAGATCGGTTCAATCATCACAGACTTGCGCAAAGGAAACCTGCTGGGTGTTTTATGGGGGATCTTTTGCATCACGATTTTAGGAACCTATCTCGCAGAGAAATTACAAAACCTGAAATTGTCCTATCCACCCGACCTCACCCACCCCGACATCATCGAATGGTCAAAACCCCTCCCGCCGGAACAATGGGCCAAACGCTCCCCGGAACTTGAACACGCCATCGCCAAACGCGAAGCCGAACTCGCCGCGCTGGCGGTGCAAGAAACAGCATGAACCAGCAAACCAGCACGTTCCTGGCCACTGTTTCGCTTCGTTTGCGCTATCGCACACCCTTGATTGCGATGTTGGGAGCTCACAACTTTGTCGGTGGCGAACGGGGCGTTGCTTTTACCCTCACCAACAACGACGGGGTGATAGCTCTGCGTAACGACCCGACACCCGAACTGGATCGAGTGCCAACCTACGCCCTCGGCAAGGGCCATCCCGGCGCCATTTACCTGCAACCCAAGGATAAGCCATGAGCACGCCACCGGCTGGAACCACCAAAAAACGGATTTTTTCGCGTGATGATTATTTGGCGCCATTGCCTATTCCGACAGGCAGAAAACCTTCAGATGTGCTCAATACCATTTGGCGCAAGAACGATGTGTTTATTGATATTGGAAACTACAGCATTGGGTCGGCAGTGATGACGATTTGGCCGTTGGTAATGCTGTTTCTTTCTATGGCCTATATTTTCAATGACTATGGCGCATTGGTATTAGGAGCGTGTATTACAGTTATACCTATTTGCTTTGTCATCCAAGGCCTCTTCCGCGAAGTCCCTCTCCCAGTACGCTTCAATCGTCAACGCCGAGAAGTCTGCGTACCGATGGGAGACGGTGACTATTGGATTGTGCCCTGGGAAAGTGTCACCGCCGCCGCCACTCAACACTCAACACTCATCGACAAGCCAGGCGGGTAAAAACACGATGGGTTTATTGATCATGGGTTTCGAAAACCCGGCCCCCTTGGCCAAGGAAGGCAATAAACACTTTTACTTCGCCTTCAATTGCGGCGGCGGCACCACGGCGATGGCGTTGTGGGAGTGCATGCGCAGTTATATGGAAATTGGACCTGATGCTGCACCAGAAGCAGCCGCACTAAACTCCGGAGGAAGTTGGCGCTATTACATCGACTACCTTAACGGCAGAGCCGATAAATATGGCTGGCTTATAACTTTTTTATGGGATGGCCTGGTCGGAATATTAGTTTTCAATGCCCCTTTGGCTACCTATCTCCAAAGAAAGAAGTTGTATCCACCACCGCAATTGAGTCACCCCGACATCATCGAATGGTCAAAACCCCTCCCGCCGGAACAATGGGCCAAACGCTCTCCGGAACTTGAACAGGCCATCGCCAAGCGCGAGGCCGAACTCGCCGCGCTGGCGGTGCAAGAAACAGCATGAACTCGCTAAACCAAACCATCGGGGCGCTAACCGCTTGCACAGCAATCGTCGCCCTGCTGCCTTGAATGCACCTTAAAACTCGATCCGCACATCGCCCTTGGGCACGCTGCAGCACGACAAAATATAGCCTTCGGCAACGTCTTCGTCGGTGATGCCGCCGTTGTGGTCCATCTCGACTTCGCCGCCCAGCTTGAGCACCTTGCAGGTGCCGCAAATCCCCATGCCGCACGCCTTGGGAATCAGCAGCCCCAGCTTGGCCGCCGCAGCATGCACGGTTTCGGCCGGGCCCACGCGGATGCTCTTGCCCGACGCGGTAAATTCCACCTGATTCAAATCCGCCAGGTCCAGCTCCGGCGCCTCGGCCGCCTGCTCGGCTTGCTCCACCGCATCGGCCCGGGCTTCGGGCGGCGTCGCACCAAAGGACTCCTCGTGATACCGGCTCATGTCAAAGCCGTTGTTCTCCAGCAGGCGCTTGACCGCATTCATGTAGGGCGTAGGCCCGCAGCAGAACACCTCGCGCTCCATGAAATCGGGCGCCATCAGCTCAAGCATTTTGTGGTTCAGATAGCCGCGATACCCGGCCCACGGCTCACCCAACCCGTGTTTTTCACAGATCAGGTGCAGGCTGAAGTTGTCGATGCGCGAAGCCATGTGCTCCAGCTCGCGGTGATAAATGATGTCTTTGGGCGAACGGGCGCTGTGGATAAACACCATGTCGACATTGGCGTTGGTGTCGTAAAACCACCGCGCCATCGACATGACCGGCGTAATCCCGACGCCGCCGCTCAGGTACAGCACCTTGGGGCTCGGTGCATCAATGGCGTTGAACAGCCCGACCGGCCCGTGTACGGCCAGTTCCTGGCCTTCCTGCAGGTTGTCGTGCAGCCAGTTGGACACCCGCCCGCCCGGTACACGCTTGATCGTCACCGAAAAGCTGTAGGGCACCGAAGGCGAGCTGGAGATAGTGTACGAGCGCATCACCGGGTCGCCATCGATTTCCAGCTCCAGGGTGACGAACTGCCCCGGCTTGAAAAAGAACAGAATCGGCTGGTCGGCCATAAAACAGAAGGTGCGCACGTCCCAGGTTTCCTGAATGACTTTGACGCATCGCACGATGTGTCGGCCGTTGGCCCAGGTCTGGGTGGTTACAGGGTTCAGAAAGCTGTTGGACATGCGTTTCTCCACGGCCGACAACCGGCCTCTTGCTGGCGATTCTGCGCATGCCCCGAGGCGGCCATTTATCTATTCGCGACATTCACATGCTTATGGCGACCAGCCCCTGAAAACAGGGGCTCGCGCGTCGGGAACAGATTTGGCCATGTCGCCCGCAGATAAGGCATCGCAACACTTCGAACGCACACTCAGCGCCACACACTACCGTAAATGCTTTGCCTTGCGTCGCACCCCTGATCAGCCACTTTTAGGCCACATACGATGGCCATGAGGATTACAACGATGGACGTCACCGCAAACCTGAGCCTGGGCGATCCACTGGAACCCGCACGCAAGGCCACCGCCGAGATGTTGCAGAACCGCGAACGCACGTTTTCGCTGCCGCAGCCGTTTTACAACGACGAGCGGCTGTTCGACATCGACATGCAGGAGATCTTCCAGAAAGAGTGGCTGATTGCAGGCATGACCTGCGAGATCCCGGCCAAGGGCAACTTTCTGACCCTGCAAATAGGCAAGAACCCGATCATCGTGATTCGCGGCGCCGAAGGCCAGGTGCATGCCTTTCATAACGTGTGCCGCCATCGCGGCTCACGGTTGTGCACCAGCGAAAAGGGCAAGGTTGCCAAGCTGGTGTGCCATTACCACCAGTGGACCTACGAACTGGACGGGCGCCTGCTGTTTGCCGGCACCGAGATGGGCGCCGATTTCGACATGAAGCAATACGGCCTCAAGCCGGTAAACGTCAAAACCGCGGGCGGCTACATCTTTATCAGCCTGGCCGAGAACCCGCCTGCCATCGACGAGTTCCTGGCCACGCTGAACCACTACATGGAACCCTACGACATGGAAAACACCAAGGTGGCGATTCAGACCACCCTGGTGGAAAAAGCCAACTGGAAGCTGGTGCTGGAAAACAACCGCGAGTGCTATCACTGCAACGCGTCCCACCCCGAACTGCTCAAGACCCTGCTGGAGTGGGACGACGTCACCGATCCACGGGCCGATCAGGCATTCAAGGATCACGTAGCCGCGTCGGCTGCTGCCTGGGACGCAGAAAAGATTCCTTATGCACACGCCAGTTTCGGCCTGCGTAACCGTATTGTGCGCATGCCGCTGCTCAAGGGCACCGTGTCCATGACCCTGGATGGCAAGCAAGGCTGCGCAAAACTCATGGGACGGATCAAAAACCCGGACCTGGGCTCGATGCGCATCCTGCACCTGCCGCACTCGTGGAACCACTGCATGGGCGATCACATCATTGTGTTTACCGTGTGGCCGATCAGCGCGCAGGAAACCATAGTCACCACCAAATGGCTGGTCCACAAGGATGCGGTTGAGGGTGTGGATTACGACGTGGAACGCATGCGCAAAGTCTGGGACGCCACCAACGACCAGGACCGCCGGCTGGCCGAAGAGAACCAGCGCGGCATCAACTCAATCGCCTACCAGCCGGGGCCTTACTCCAAGACCTACGAGTTTGGCGTGGTGAACTTTATCGACTGGTACAGCGAGCGGCTGCTGAACAACCTGGGGGCGGCGCCAGCGCCGTACCTCAAGGGCATAGTTGCCCAATAGACACCCGCCTGTGGAAGCAGAGGTGGCTAGCTGGAAAACGGCCAGAGTATCAAATACGCCTCACCCGTCACGCGGATCAGCGGGTGGGGTGTGACCTGACAGGTTTTGACGATTTCGAAACCATGGCGCTCATAAAACCGGCGGGCACCCGTGTTCGCCGCATAGTCGATCAGGCTCAAGCCCGTCAGGCCCAGTTCGGTGCAGCGCTCCCTGGCGTGCTGCAGGAATCGGGCTCCCAGCCCAAGGCTTCGCCAGCCCTCGTGCAGGGCCAGGCTCGAGATGTACAGCGTGTCCGGGATTTCCATGTCCGCATAAGGCGCCAACACCGGATCGGTCTCAGCCACGGCATCAGGGTCGTGATGCATTACAAAGCTGTGCATCATGCCAATCACCTGGCCCTCGGCCTCGGCAATCAGGCAGTTTTCATAGGAAAAAATAACGCCTTCGCGTGCGTAACGCATTTCACCCACGTCCAGCAGCGCCTGCCCCGGTTGTGCGATCAGGCTCCAGATATAGTCGGCACATCCTTCGGACGAAATTTGAAACAGGCGAGCAATCTCCCGCGCATCGGCGCGCTCAGCCGGACGAAATAAAATGCTCATTTTCTGTACTCCACAGGACTTTGGGCGCCCTTTTTAGCCCGGCCTCATCCAGGGCTACAAGGCCACGGCGGGCCACCTGTATAACCAGATATTGCCACTCAATGATCAATTTTTGACCAACAGTCTGCAGGCCATGCATTCAAAGGCCTACAGCCCTTCACCAACATCTTGTCCACAGGCACACCCACAGCAATTGTGGGGAAGTGGACAAGTTATGCCCGAATGATCAATTGATCGTTTTTTGTACAGAGCACTGTAAGCCACGTAAAACGTGGCCTGTAGCCAGCCGCGAACACCTTATCCACATATCCACCAACAGAGATTGTGCGCAACTTATGCACCGCCTCGTTTCACTGTGGAAAACCCCTTAAGGCACCGATTATTCAAGGGTTTAACAACCAGTCGGTGGATAAAGCAATGAATTGGGTGTTTTTTGATCAGAAGCCTGTAAGCCACGTTTTGTATGGGTCTTAGACGACAGCAAACAACTTATCCACATAAGCGCTAACAGACTTTGTGGGCAAGTATCAGCGCACCACGCCTTCTTCAACCAGCAGCTTCAAAATAGCCTGGGCACCCTCTTCGGCACTCACACCCTTGAGTACTTGCCCGGAGCCGCCAACGGCCTTGGCTGTGGCTGCTTTCATGCGATCTGCGCCACTTTTGGCCTTGATCACTTTCAAGCGCTTGGGCCGCGACTTGGCAGGTTGCAGCACACCCTTTGTGGATAACTCATCCACCGTGACTTCAACCACTTCAGCGTTGACCAGCCCCCGGGTGGCGGGGCCATAAGCGCTTTGCCGGGCCTTGGGGGCGGCGTTATCCACAGTGATCACAAACGGCAGCCGTACTTGCAACCGACGACGCTGCCCCCGAGGCAGGGCTTGCAGCACCTGCGCCACACCGCTGTGGATAGATTCAATCTGCGCCACACCCACCACCAGCGGCCAGCCCAGTTGCTCGGCCAACAAGTACGGCAACATGCCAGAACCTTCGCCGGTTTCCGCCTGGCTGCCGGTCAGCACCAGTTGTACGCCCGCTTCACGGATGTAATCGCGCAGTACCGGGACCACATCGGCGCCATCCGGTTGCTCCAGCACATGCAACTCGTCCAGCCCCATGCCCAGATAGGCGCGCAAGGCGGACTCGTGGGGATTGCCAGCGTGCAGCACATGCAAGTTATCCCCAGCCAGCTCCAGGCCCAGTTCGACAGCGCGGGCGTCCTGCTCGGCGCGGCGGGCGCGGCCTGAAGCCGGGTGGGCGCCGATTGAAACCAGTGCAACGGTGGCGATGCTCATTAATAAATCTCCAGACAATGTGGGAGCGGGCTGCCTGCGCAGTATCGCCTCGGTGTATCAGGCAGACCGGGTCGCCTGATTCGCGAGCAAGCCCGCCCCCCCGGAAGATGCGTTGCGCCAGTTATCCACAGCCACAATCAATGCCTCAAGCACGGCCGTTCCATCGCCAATCACCGACAGGTCAGCGCGCTTGATCATGTCGCAACCGGGGTCCAGGTTGATCGCCACCACTTTGTCGCAGGCGCCAATCCCTTGCAGATGCTGAATTGCACCGCTGATACCGACCGCCACGTAGACCCGTGCCGTGACCCAAACCCCACTGGCACCGACCTGACGCTCCCGGGCCATAAAGCCATCATCCACCGCCACACGGGAAGCCCCTTCAGTGGCCCCCAGGGCAACGGCAGCCTTGTGGAAAAGTCCCCAGTCTTTAATCCCGTTACCGCCACTGAGGATAAATTCGGCTTCGGCCATAGGTATCGCAGCCGGATCGACCGCCACCGCGCCCAAATCTTCAATCCGTGGCAGGCAGCTCGCAATCGCTGTGGATAACTGCACCTCCAAGGCCTCGTGACGGGTTTCGCTGACCGGTTCGGCGCACTCGGCGGCGGCCAGGATCAAGCGCGGCAATGGCTGCGCCACGTCTTGCTGGCCCGCGCCAGCGCGTCCCACACAAGCCCCGTCCTTGGCCTGCCACACCCGCGTGGCCGGGCGTTCGCCCAAGCTTGCGGCAAAGCGCCGACCCAACTCCGCCCCGCCGCTGCGGCTGTCAGGCAACAACCAATGCCTGGGTGCAAACTGGTTATCCACAGCCCGCAACCCCAGTACCTGTTGCTCCGGTGCATAACCTTCACTGTCGAGCAGCAGCAGCCGATCCACGCCCGCCGTGGCAAAAGCGGTTTCTTTTGATTCGCCAAACACCACCGCCAACACCGCGCCGTCGCTACCCGCCAACTGCCGGGCCAGGCCCAACAGGTCGCGGTCATGACTGCTCAGGCGCCCGCCGACCATGTCCGGTACCACGCCAATATAAAACGCCGGTGCTGACACTTGATGCAGCACCAGTTGCACCTGGGCGCTGGCCGCACGCTTGCTTGTGCCTCCCTGCTGCGCGCCGCTGCGGTCGATGCGCTTGATGCCGTTGGGGCCGATGAAACCTACCCCATGCACGTTTTTGCGAAGTACGCCGTTAGGCCCCATCCAGCTCTGCTGGTGGGGTTGCATGGCGGCGTGCAACGGGTGCAGGCGGTTGCGGGCGATCCACTCGGCGCGCGGATCGCGGCGAATAATGTCACTCATGCGATCACCTCCGGGGCTGCGCGCCTGGCCGGTTGGGCAGATACGGCGCCTTCAATCAGGGCATCGGCTACCAGTTCGGCAATGTCTTTGATCAGCGGACGGGGCTCAACCACGCCTTCGAGCATGACGGTGCATTGCGGACAACCCACTGCCACGCGCTCGGCGAGGGTCTCGCGGATGTCATCCATGCGCATGTCGGGAATACGCTGTTTGCCAGGGATGTCGGTGATCGGAGCACCGCCACCGCCTCCGCAGCAACGGGAGCGAAACCCCGAGCGCTGCATTTCTTTGACTTCAATGCCCAGCGCTCGCAACACAGCGCGCGGCGCCTCGTATTCGCCGTTGTAGCGGCCCAGGTAACACGGGTCGTGATAGGTCACGCTGCCCCCTGTATCCGCAGCCAGGTTGAGCAACCCTGCGTCGATCAACTCGGCCATGTATGTGCTGTGATGCTGCACAAGATAGTCACCGCCAAGGGCGCCGTATTCGTTTTTAAGCACATGAAAGCTGTGGGGGTCGCAGGTGACGATGCGCGTGAAGCGGTACTGCGCAAGGGTCTGGATATTGCGCTTGGCCAAGGCCTGGAACGTGGCCTCATCCCCCAGACGCCGGGCCACATCTCCGCTGTCCCGTTCTTCCAGCCCCAGCACGGCAAAGTTGACCTTCGCGGCCTTGAGCACTTTGACGAAGGCGCGCAGGGTTCGCTGGTTGCGCATGTCGAACGCACCGTCGCCGACCCAGAACAGCACGTCCGCCGAGGGTTTGTCGCGCATCAGGTCGAGGTTCAAATCCCCCGCCCAGTTCATCCGCCCGCCCGGTGCAAAACCGCCGGGGTTGTCGGTGGCAATCAGGTTATCCAGCACCTGGGCACCGTTGTTAGGCGTTGCCCCTTTTTCCAGGGTCAGGAATCGGCGCATGTCGACGATGGCATCCACGTGCTCGATCATCATCGGGCACTCTTCGACACAGGCCCGGCAAGTGGTGCAAGACCAGAGCGTGTCCGCGTCGACCAGACCGTTGACGATGGGCTGATGGGGATTGCCGCCGTGCTCACCTATCGGTTTGCCAGGGTACGGGCTGCCGGCGAAGTTCGCATCGGTGCCACCTGCCAGACCCACCACCATGTCTTGAATCAGCTTCTTGGGGTTGAGCGGCTGCCCGGCGGCAAACGCCGGGCACGCAGCTTCGCACTTGCCGCACTGCACACAGGCGTCGAAACCGAGCAACTGGTTCCAGGTGAAGTCCTCGGGTTTTTCCACCCCCAACGGCGCGGCGCGGTCATTCAGGTCCAGGGGTTTCAAACCGGTGGATCGACCGCCGCCAAAGCGTTCGGCACGCCGGTGCCAGGCCAGGTGCAAAGCGCCGGCAAAGGCGTGTTTCATCGGGCCGCCCCAGGTCATGCCGAAGAACAGCTCCGTCACGCCCCACAGCACACCAACGCTCAACACCGCCGCCAGCAGCCAGCCACCAAAGTTTTCAGGCAGCAAGCCGGCCACCGGCAAGGTGAGCATAAAAAAGCTTGCGGCAAACGCCAGCAGGCTTTTAGGCAGGCGCATCCAGGGGCCTTTGGACAGGCGCGACGGTGGGTTGAGGCGGCGTTTGAACACAAAGAGCGCGCCGATAAACATCAGCGCCGTAGCGAACAGCAAGGCATAGCCCAGGATGCGGTTATGCAGCCCCAGGCCGTGCACCAGAATCGCCAGCACCGCCGCCAGCACAAAGCCGCCTGCGGTGGCGACGTGGGTGTTGGCCATGTATTTGTCGCGGGCAACGACGTGGTGAAGGTCGACCATATAGCGCTTGGGCATGGCCAGCAGGCCACCCAGCAAATCGACCTTGGCCGGGCGGCCACGGCGCCACATGTTCATTCGACGGATGGCGCCGATCACGGCGAGGACCAGTGCCGCGAACAACAGAATGGGGAGAACGATTGTCAGCATGGTGAAGCTCCCAAAGACCACACAGGTCTAGTGTGGGAGCGGGCTTGCTCGCGATTCAGGCAACACGGTGCATCTCACACACCGCGTGATTGTTTTCGCGAGCAAGCCCGCTCCCACATTGGTTCGGTATCGGATCAGAAATCCTTGCACAACCGCAGCGCGTCATAGATCGCTGCATGCACGTTGCGCTGGGCCACGCAGTCACCGATGCGGAACAGCAAGTAGCCGTCCCCCGCTTCGCTCAGGCATGGCTGCGGCTTGATCGCGAACAAGGCTTCGACGTCGATCTGGCCCTTGTTGCGCGAGTCCGGCTTGAGCCCGTAATACAGCTCTTCGTCCGGGCGCACGCCGTTTTCAATCACCACTTGATCCACCACGCGCTCTTCCTTGGCCCCGGTGTATTCGTTCTCGAGCACGGCAATCAGCTTGTCACCCTCGCGGTAGACCTTCTCGAGCATCATGTCCCCGGTCATGATCACTTCCTTGGGGTACAGGCTGCGGTAGTAGGTCGGGAATGACGTGCCACCAACCGCCACGCCAGGCTTGGTGTCATCGGTGACGATTTCGACCTGAGCCCCTTTGTCCGCCATGTAGTCGGCCACCGACATACCGGTGAACTCGCAAATGGTGTCGTACACCAGCACGTTCTTGCCCGGCTCGACCTTGCCGTCGAGCACGTCCCAACTGCTCACCACCAGCCCTTCGGCAGCGCCCCAGTGTTCGTTCTGTTCCACAAACGGATGCCCGCCTACAGCCAGCACCACGATGTCCGGGCGCAGGTCCATGATCGTCGCCGCATCCGCGGCCGTCCCCAGGCGCAGGTCAACCTTCAGGCGCGCCAGTTCCAGTTGGAACCAGCGCGTGATACCCGCCATCTGGTCACGCTGCGGGGCTCTGGCCGCCGTGGTGATTTGCCCGCCGATGGCATCCTTTTTCTCGAACAGGGTCACGTCATGCCCGCGTTCAGCCGCCACCCGCGCCGCTTCCATACCGGCAGGGCCTGCGCCGACGATCACCACCTTGCGTTTAACCCCGGTGGTTTTTTCGATGATGTGCGGCACACCCATGTATTCACGGGACGTGGCCGCGTTTTGAATGCACAGCACGTCCAGGCCTTGATACTGACGGTCAATGCAGTAGTTGGCGCCCACACACTGTTTGATCTGGTCCACCTGGCCCATTTTGATCTTGGCAATCAGGTGCGGGTCGGCGATATGGGCGCGGGTCATGCCCACCATATCCACGTAACCCCCCTCCAGAATCCGCGTCGCCTGATTCGGGTCCTTGATGTTCTGTGCATGCAACACCGGGGCCTTGACCACTTCCTTGATACCCGCAGCCAAATGCAGAAACGGCTCCGGTGGATAACTCATGTTCGGGATGACGTTGGCCAGGGTGTTGTGGGTGTCGCAACCCGAACCCACCACACCGATGAAGTCGAGCATGCCGGTGTCGTCGTAGTACTTGGCGATTTGCTTCATGTCCTCGTGGCTCAAGCCATCGGGGTGGAATTCGTCGCCGCACAGGCGGATGCCCACGCAGAAGTCCGGGCCGACTTCAGCACGCACCGCCTTGAGCACTTCGAGGCCAAAGCGCATGCGATTTTCGAAGCTGCCGCCCCACTCATCGGTGCGTTTGTTGACTCGCGGGCTCCAGAACTGATCGATCATGTGCTGGTGCACGGCCGACAGTTCAACACCGTCCAGCCCGCCCTTTTTGGCCCGGCCGGCGGCGCTGGCGTAGTTGCCGATCACGCGCCAGATTTCTTCAGGCTCGATGGTCTTGCAGGTAGCGCGGTGAACCGGTTCGCGCACGCCGGAAGGCGACATCAGGGTCGGCCAATTGAAACCGTCCCAACGGGACCGACGGCCCATGTGGGTTATCTGGATCATGATCTTGGCGCCATGCTTGTGCATGGCGTCGGCCAGGTTCTGGAAGTGCGGGATAATGCGGTCGGTGCTCAGGTTGACCGAACTCCACCACTCTTGCGGGCTGTCGATGGCCACCACCGATGAACCGCCGCAAATCGCCAGGCCGATACCTCCCTTGGCTTTTTCCTCGTAGTACTGCACGTAACGCTCGGTGGTCATGCCGCCATCGGTGGCATAGACCTCGGCGTGTGCGGTGCTGAGCACACGGTTGCGGATGGTCAGTTTGCCGATTTGAATCGGCTCAAACATTGCTTCGAACGCCATATCCCGATCCTCGACTTACAACGGCTTGACGACAAACAGGCCGTGGTCGTGGCCTTCTTCCGATCCGCTATAGACCTGTTCGGCTACGGTGCGGATATCACTGCCGCGCGCTTGCAGAATCTGGTCCATAGCGCCTGCAAACCAGCCGGTGAACATGTAGTCGACCTTGCGCCCGACCTTGCCGTACACGTAGACGAAACAGGAGTGTTCGAGCTTGATGGTGGCGGTGCCTTTATCGAGATCGATGTCCTGAATGGTGAACAGGCCCCAGCCGCGTTGCGACAGGCGTTTCATGTAGTGTTCGAATACGGCGACACCTTCGAGGCCGTGGCATTCGGCTTCTTTTTCGCACCAGTGCCAGGCGGATTTGTAGCCGGCCTTGTAGAGGATTTCGGCGTAGGCGTCAGCCCCCAGGACTTCCTCGATCCCCATGTGGTTGTTGACGAAAAAGTGCCGTGGCACGTAGAGCATCGGCAGCGCGTCTGAGGTCCAGACGCCGGTTTCGCTGTCGACTTCGATAGGCAGTTGCGGGGCGATTTTAGCCATGGATACAGCTCCAAAATTCGGTTTTGACCCGGGCTCTGTAGTCGCTGCCGAAGGCTGCGATCAGGTATGTGGGGTCTTTGGGGAAACGGGTTGCTGCGCAACCCTTCGCAGCCTTCGGCAGCGACTACGCAAAACGTGATCGTTGACGGCTCATTCGCCCCAGACATCTTTGAGGACGTTGACCCAGTTTTCGCCCATGATCTTGCGCACCACACGCTCGCTGTGACCGCGCTTGAGCAAGGTTTCGGTAAGGTTGGGGAACTCACCCACGGTACGGATGCCCAGCGGGTTGATGATCTTGCCGAAGCTGGTCAGACGGCGGGCATAGCCCTTGTCGTGGGTCAGCATTTCGAAGAAGTCCTGACCGTGGCCCTGGGTAAAGTCGGTGCCAATGCCAATCGAGTCTTCGCCGACGATATTCATCGTGTACTCGATCGCTTCGGCATAGTCGTCGATGGTCGAATCGATACCCTTGGCCAGAAACGGCGCGAACATGGTCACGCCGACAAAACCACCATGGTCGGCAATGAATTTGAGTTCAGCATCGGACTTGTTGCGCGGGTGTTCTTTGAGGCCGGACGGCAGGCAATGGGAGTAGCAGACCGGTTTTTTCGATTCCAGAATCACCTCTTCCGAGGTTTTCGAGCCGACGTGGGACAGGTCGCACATGATCCCGACGCGGTTCATTTCAGCCACCACTTCGCGGCCAAAACCCGAAAGCCCGCCATCGCGCTCGTAGCATCCGGTGCCCACCAGGTTCTGGGTGTTGTAGCACATCTGCACCACGCCAACCCCGAGCTGCTTGAAGATCTCGATGTAGCCCAACTGGTCTTCAAACGCATGGGCATTCTGGAAGCCGAAAATGATCCCGGTTTTGCCCTGCTCCTTGGCGCGGCGAATGTCGGCGGTGGTTTTGACCGGGATGACCAGATCGCTGTTGTCGCGAATCAGGGTCTGGCTGGCAACGATGTTATTGATCGTGGCCTGAAAGCCTTCCCATACCGAGACGGTGCAGTTGGCAGCAGTGAGGCCGCCTTTGCGCATGTCTTCGAACAGTTCACGGTTCCATTTGGCAATGATCAGCCCGTCGATAACGATGCTGTCTGCGTGCAACTCGGCTGGGCTCATCAGGCGTCCCCTTATTGGCGTTTGCTGCGCCGAATCGTCTGCCGGCGCTTTGGGGCCAGCATAGGCCCGGGGTTAAAAGCAGCCGGGTGCAAAAGCGACAGCGCAATTGCCGAAAGCGTCAATCCACGACAAAGCGCGCAACCGCGATGACATGGCCTATGCTGCGCGACTGTTCTTTGGCCGACGCTTAAGCCAGAATCCGCCCCATCTATGGATTAGGAAGCCGCAATGAAATCGATTCTCCTGGCCTTGGCGTTGATCACCAGCGGAGCCCATGCGGCCGATGATGCCGACTACAACCCGTGCGACGCGGTAGAAAACGACCGGCAAACCCTGGCGTGTTCGGTGTTCAGCAAAAATGCTGCCGAGCAGTTGCTGACCGAAAACTACGAAGCTCTGCAGGAGCGCATGACGACCCTGTACGGCAATAACGCGACCCAGCTCAATAACATCCTCAGCAAAATCAAGGCTGCCCAGGCGCTGTGGTTGCACCAGCGCGACGCCGATTGCGCGATTGCGGTATTCCCGGCCACTGCTGGCACCGAGGCATTCAACATCGCCCAAAACGACTGCATGGCCCGCATCAGCGACGACCGTTCTGAGTTTCTGGAATCGATCGGGCAGGATTGACCCCTTCCGGGTGTGGGAGCGGGCTTGCTCGCGATAGCATCACCGCGGTCCAACCTGAAGACCGGGTCGCTTGCGTCGCGAGCAAGCCCGCTCCCACAAGAACAGTTCAACTTATCGATCAGGTTTTTATGACTATTTGCGGTATCGAAATCAAAGGCAGCGAAGCTATTTTCGCCCTCGCCAACCAGGGCCTTGAGCATGTGGCCAACGCCACCAAGAAAATCGCCCTGGACGACGATGAAGACGCCGCCAGCGTCAAAGCTTTCGCAGCGCAGATGGCCGCTTTTGTGAAGGCCAACGCCATCACCCGGATCGTGATCAAAAAGCGCAGTAAAAAGGGTGAGTTCGCCGGTGGCCCGATCACGTTCAAGATCGAAGGCCTTATCCAGTTGCTGGACGATTGCGAAGTGCAGCTGCTATCCCCGCAAACCCTCAACGCCCAATACAAAAAGCACGCCTTCGACCTGCCCGCCTCGCTGAACAAGTATCAGCATGAAGCGTTCAAGGCAGCGTGTGCGGCGTTGCTGAAGGGGTAGTACCCGTCACCCGGTCCTGCCTCGGCGCGCAGCCAAACCGCGCCCGGTAGCTGCGGGTGAAATACGACGGTGATTCAAAACCGCACGCAATGCTGATGTCGAGCACACTCATGTCGGTCTGGCGCAGCAGTTGCCGGGCTTTTTCAAGGCGCAGGCCCAGGTAGAAGTTGCGCGGGGTGTCGTGCAGGTGCAAACGGAACAGGCGCTCCAGTTGGCGCCGGGTCACGTTGATGCCAAGCGCCAGTTGCGAGGTGCTCAGGGGCGGCTCGCTGTGTTGCTCCATCTCGCCAATGACCTGCACCAGTTTTTTATTGTGGATGCCATAGCGGCTGGCGACCTGCATGCGCTGGTGATCCTTGCGCGGGCGGATGCGGCCAAGCACGAACTGTTCGGAAACCTGGATCGCCAACTCCGGTCCGTGGGCCTGGGCGATCAGGTCCAGCATCAGGTCAATGGAGGCGGTGCCGCCCGCACAGGTGATGCGCTGGCGGTCGATTTCAAACAGCTCCTGAGTCACGTGCAATGCGGGGTATGACTCCTTGAACGCTTCCAGCGCCTCCCAGTGCAGGGTCAACCGATAGCCGTCGAGCAGGCCCGCCTGCGCCAGTACCACACTGCCCGTGTCGATGGCGCCCAGGGTTACTCCGTCGTTGTCCAGGCGTCGCAACCACTGATTAAGCGCCGGTGTCACGTGGGTCAGCGGGTCAAAACCGGCCACCACCAACAGTGTCGCACCGGCTTCAAGTGCCCCCAGCCCTCCCTCGGCATTGACCGACATACCGTTGCTCGCGAGCACGGCGCCCCCCTCGCAACTGAGTACGTGCCAGCGGTACAGCTCGCCGCGAAAACGGTTGGCTACCCGCAGCGGTTCGATGGCCGAAATAAAGCCCATTGATGAAAAGCCGGGCAGCAGAAGGAAGTAAAAGTCCTGGGCCATGGGAACGCTCGCAAGTCGGTTCAACGGATTGAAACACAGTCAGGTCGCTGCAGTGCAAAACCACGTCGCCCCAGTGCGGTTGCGCGGCACGCCGCCTGCGTACCTTGGCATCACGGCGCACAAAGACGCCGATCCCCCAATAACAACCTGCCGAGGCCCCACCCATGAAACGACTGATCAGCTGTTGCCTGTTGGTACTGAGCCCCTGCGTCCTGGCTGCTGAAGATGCATCGTGCAAGAACGTACGCATGGGCGTGGTCAATTGGACCGACGTGATCGCCACCAGCGCCATGGCGCAAACCCTGCTCGACGGTCTCGGCTATAAAACCAGGCAAACCAGCGCTTCACAGCAAATCATCTTCGCTGGCCTGCGCGACAAGCGGCTGGACATGTTTCTGGGTTACTGGAACCCGATCATGAACCAGAGCATTACCCCGTTCGTGGACGCCAAACAGGTCACGGTCCTGGCCGAGCCGAGCCTTAAAGACGCCAGGGCCATGCTCGCCGTTCCAACCTACATGGCTGACAAGGGGCTCAAGAGCTTTGCCGACATCGCCAGATTCGAGAAGGAACTGGGGGGCAAGATTTACGGGATCGAGCCGGGGTCCGGCGCCAATACCCAGATCAAGGCCATGATCGAGAAAAACCAGTTTGGCCTGGGCAAGTTCCAGCTGGTGGAGTCCAGTGAAGCCGGGATGCTCTCGGCGGTGTCACGCGCAGTGAATCGCAACGAGCCGATTGTGTTCTTTGGCTGGACACCGCACCCGATGAACATCAATCAGAAAATGACTTACCTGACCGGCAGCGAAGGAGCCCTGGGCCCGGATGAAGGCCTGGCCACGGTATGGACCGTCACCACCCCGGACTACGCCAGCCGCTGCCCCAATGTCAGCCGTTTGCTCAGCAACCTGACCTTCAGCGCCGAGGACGAGAGCCGCATGATGCAGCCGCTGCTCGATCACAAGGATGCACAAGTCTCGGCCCGCCAGTGGCTCAAGGACCATCCGCACGACCTTCAGCGCTGGCTTGAAGGCGTCACCACCGTGGATGGCAAACCCGCTGCCGAACACCTGAAGCTCAGCGCTAAATAATCAAACACCAAGCCCACCTTCGCGGCCCTTGATGGCTGCGTTGTGGCGCTCTACGCCCCAAGGAAATGCCCCATGAACCACGACGTCATCATCACCTGCGCACTCACCGGTGCCGGCGACACCAGCGGGCGCAGCCCTTTAGTGCCAGTCACGCCCAAACAAATTGCCGAAGCAGCCGTGGAAGCGGCCAAGGCCGGAGCCACGGTGGTGCATTGCCATGTACGTGATCCAAAGACCGGGCAGTTCAGCCGCGATGTGGCGCTGTACCGCGAACTGATGGAACGCATCCGCGAGGCGGATATCGACATCATCGTCAACCTCACAGCCGGCATGGGCGGTGACTTGCATATCGGCCCCGGCGAGAACCCGATGGAGTTTGGCCCCCACACGGATCTGGTCGGGCCGCTGACCCGTCTGGCTCACGTCGAGGAGCTGCTGCCGGAAATCTGCACCCTGGATTGCGGCACCCTGAACTTTGGCGACGGCGACACGATTTACGTCTCCACACCGGCGCAACTGCGGGCGGGCGCCAAGCGTATCCAGGAACTGGGCGTGAAAGCCGAACTGGAAATTTTCGACACCGGCCACCTGTGGTTCGCCAAACAGATGATCAAGGAAGGCTTGCTCGATGACCCGCTGTTTCAGCTGTGCCTGGGCATCCCGTGGGGGGCTCCGGCGGACACCACCAGCATGAAAGCCATGGTCGACAATTTGCCCGCCGACGCGGTGTGGGCCGGATTCGGGATTGGTCGCATGCAAATGCCGATGGCCGCGCAAGCGGTGCTGCTGGGCGGCAACGTGAGGGTCGGGCTGGAAGACAACTTGTGGCTGGATCGCGGGGTGCTGGCCACTAACGGGCAACTGGTGGAACGCGCCACTGAAATCCTCAGTCGCTTGGGCGCCCGGGTACTGAGCCCGGCAGAAGGTCGGGTGAAAATGGGGCTCACCTCCCGATAACCCCATCGGCTTTGCGTTTTCCTACGGTTCAATTCAGGACACTTTCATGACGTTTATTACCGAGATCAAAACCTTCGCCGCCCTTGGCAGCGGTGTCATCGGCAGCGGCTGGGTCGCTCGCGCCCTTGCCCACGGACTTGACGTTGTCGCCTGGGACCCGGCCCCCGGCGCCGAAGCGGCCCTGCGCAAGCGCGTCGCCAAGGCCTGGCCGGCGCTGGAAAAAAGCGGCCTTGCCCAAGGCGCATCCCAAGACCGACTGCGCTTTGTCAGCACCATCGAAGCGTGCGTGAGCGAGGCCGACTTCATTCAGGAAAGCGCCCCCGAGCGGCTCGATCTCAAACTGGATTTGCACCGCAGAATCAGCGCTGCGGCCAAACCCGATGCCTTGATTGGCTCCAGCACGTCGGGCCTGCTGCCCAGCGAGTTCTACGAAACCTCCACCCACCCGCAGCGGTGTGTTGTCGGCCATCCGTTCAACCCGGTTTACCTGCTGCCATTGGTCGAAGTGGTCGGCGGGCAAAAAACCGCCCCCGAGGCCATTCAGGCGGCCATCAAGGTCTATCAATCCCTGGGCATGCGCCCCTTGCACGTGCGCAAGGAAGTGCCCGGCTTTATTGCCGACCGCCTGCTTGAAGCCTTGTGGCGCGAAGCGCTGCACCTGGTCAATGACGGCGTCGCCACCACCGGCGAGATTGACGACGCCATCCGCTTTGGCGCAGGTTTGCGCTGGTCGTTCATGGGCACCTTTTTGACCTATACCCTGGCGGGGGGCGATGCCGGGATGCGTCACTTCATGAATCAGTTCGGCCCGGCCCTGCAACTGCCCTGGACGTATTTGCCCGCCCCTGAGCTCAGCGAAGGGCTGATCGACGACGTGGTCGAAGGCACCACTGAGCAACTGGGCAGCCACAGCATCGGCGCGTTGGAAAGCTATCGTGATGACTGCCTGCTGGCCGTAATGGAAGCGGTTAACGCGACCAAACTCAAACATGGCATTGCCATCAACGATTGAACGAGGTTCAGCATGCCCGCGCTCACCACCTACAGCACCCCCATTCTTGAAGAATGGGTCGATTACAACGGCCATTTGCGCGACGCCTTTTACCTGCTGATTTTCAGCTACGCCACCGATGCCCTGATGGACCGCATGGGGCTCGACAGCCAGAACCGTGAAGCCAGCGGCCATTCACTGTTCACCCTGGAGGTGCACCTCAATTACCTGCACGAGGTGAAACTCGGGGCACAGGTTGAAGTGCGCACCCAACTCATCGGCCACGACAAAAAACGCCTGCATGTCTATCACAGCCTGCACCTGGCCGGTGATGAGAGGGTCTTGGCGGGCAATGAGCAAATGCTGTTGCATGTCGACCTGGCAGGCCCGCGTTCCGCGCCGTTTGGCGAACACACCCTGGCCTTGTTGCAGGCCATCGAGCAGCAGCAACGTGATCTCCCGAAACCCGAGCATGTGGGGCGGGTGATTGCCTTGCCCTTGCCTTAAAACGACCTGTTCTTAGGCAGATCAGACATATCGCCAAACCGCCCTTGCCCACGGACCAAAGCCCTACCAGAATCAAACTTCAATCGCGCTTCATAAAAGGACCAAACCATGATGCACGCGGATTTGATAGATGAGCAGGACCTGCTGGGCCAACTGCGTGCCTTGGGGTTCGAGGTGTCGGGCAGTGCCGAACAGGCTTGCTCGGCGGCGGTATGCGGGCTGAATGAAACCAATGCCCGGGCCTTGAAGGGCATGGTCGAAAAGCTCTACACCGGCAGCGCAACGATTTTACCGGCGGTACGCCAGGCCATTGATCAGCAACTGTTGCCGGGGCTGATGGCGTTCAAGCAAAAGCAATTGCACTGAGCCGTATGGAAGCGGGCTTGCTCGCGATGCAGAAAATGCGGTCTGTCTGTTGAACCGCAGTGCCTGTATCGCGAGCAAGCCTGCTCCCACAACGGCTTGCTACAACCTCACACTGGCAAACGTCGATTCGTTACGCGCCTGATTCAAGGCGGACATCGGCCCGGCCAGCGGGGACAGCAACAGTGACTGCGGGATCTGCACAAGCGTGGTCTGCTGTGCCGTGTTGGAACCCACGCGCTCGTCCCGTGGCGGAATGCCGAAGTATTCGCGGTAGCACTTGGAGAAATGCGGCGTGGACACAAAGCCGCAGACCGCCGCCACTTCAATGATCGACATGGGGGTTTGCTTGAGCAACTGCCGCGCCCGCACCAACCTCAACTTGAGGTAGTAGCGCGACGGCGAGCAGTGCAGGTACTTCTGGAACAGGCGCTCCAACTGGCGCCGCGATACGGTGACGTAAACCGCCAGTTCATCCAGGTCGATAGGCTCTTCGAGGTTGGCTTCCATCAGCGCGACAATTTCCTGCAACTTGGGCTGATTGGTGCCCAGCATATGCTTGAGCGGTACGCGCTGGTGGTCCTGCTCGTTGCGAATGCGCTCATACACAAACATTTCCGAGATGGCGGCCGACAGTTCGCGACCATGATCACGGCTGATCAGGTGCAGCATCATGTCCAGTGGCGCAGTGCCCCCCGAGCTGGTGAAGCGGCTGCGGTCAAGGGTAAACAGGCGTGTGCTCATGACAACCCGCGGAAAGGCTTCCTGCATGGACGCCAGACACTCCCAATGCACGCTGCAATCAAAACCATCGAGCAAGCCTGCATACGCCAACGCCCAGCTGCCGGTACAGACGGCGCCCAGACGGCGCGACTGGCGCGCCTGGCTTTGCAGCCATGACACGTGCTCGCGGGTCACGGTGCGTTGAATGCCGATACCGCCGCACACGATCACCATGTCCAGCGCCGGTGCCTTGTGCATGCTGGCGTCGGGGGTCACTTGCAGACCATCACTGGCCCATACCTGGCTGCCATCCGCGCTGAGGGTGCTCCAGCGATACAACTCACGGCCCGACAACTGGTTAGCCATACGCAAGGGTTCTATCGCGGACGCCAGGGAAATGAGCGTGAAATTGTCCAGCAGCAGAAAGCCGATGGATTGAGGCGTACGGTTCTGGGGTTGGACCCCGGAGTTGAACGACGTCATCGCGATATCTCCTCACACAAAGCGGGTGATGGCCCCAGGCGCGGGCTCTTGTTTTTGCCCTCGTTGAACGGGGCTTTTAGATGGCAACGCAAATGCCATGCCTAAACTTGGATGGGCATTCAATAAAGTCTGAAAACGACGTCGCAAAGGGTCTAGGCAGGTCGTGCCAAAACTACGGTCCAGCAGGGCTGCACGGGTGTGATCCTGCGCTGTTGAGCACATTGGTATCACTTGTGGGAAGGGGGCAGAAACAGAGCTGCAATCAAATGTCACGAAAAGTACGAGTGCGCCAAAAAAGGTCGGCGTGCGCTGAAACAGCGCTGGCAGGTGTGCCTCTTCTGTGGGAGCGGGCCAGCTCGCGATGGCGTCCAGGCCAACCGTGTCGCCTGCATCGCGAGCAAGCCCGCTCCCACAAGGGTTTTCAGCATTCCACCGCACTGACCGCCAGGCCACCCCGTGAGGTTTCCTTGTATTTGTCGTGCATGTCGGCGCCGGTGTCGCGCATGGTCCGGATCACCCGGTCCAGGGAGATAAAGTGCTGCCCGTCACCGCGCAAGGCCATTTGCGCCGCGTTGATCGCCTTGACCGCCGCAATGGCGTTGCGCTCGATACACGGCACCTGCACCAGCCCGCCCACCGGATCGCAGGTCAAACCCAGGTTATGTTCCAGGCCAATTTCAGCCGCGTTGCACAGTTGTTCAGGGCTCGCCCCGAGGATTTGCGCCAGCCCCGCAGCCGCCATCGCGCAGGCCGATCCGACCTCGCCCTGACATCCCACTTCGGCTCCGGAAATCGACGCATTCTTTTTGCACAGAATGCCGATCGCCGCCGCGCTCAACAGGTAGTCGACCACATGGGCTTCGCTCACTTCATCGCTGAATTTCATAAAATAGTGCAGCACCGCCGGGATGATCCCCGCCGCACCGTTGGTCGGTGCGGTCACCATGCGCCCGCCCGCCGCATTCTCTTCGTTGACCGCCAGTGCAAACAGGTTGACCCACTCCATGGCGCTAAGGGTTGAACCGATCACATTGGGTTTGCCCAATTCCTGCAGACTGCGGTGCAGGCGGGCAGCGCGACGGCGCACATTCAGGCCGCCGGGCAGGATGCCTTCGTGTTTCAAACCCTGCTCAACGCAGTCCTGCATGGCGCGCCAAAGCTTGATCAGGCCACAACGAATTTCGTCCTCGCTGCGCCATGTGCGTTCGTTGGCCATCATCAATGCCGCCACGCTCAGATGGTGCTTGCGGCACAAGTCGAGCAACTCGACGGCAGAATTGAAATCGTAGGGCAGTTCGGTGCGGTCCATGTCCAGCACACCGCTTGCCGCTTGCGCAGCGTCCACCACAAAACCGCCACCCACCGAGTAGTAGGTGTCGCGGTGCAGTTCACCGGCTTCGGTTTCTGCGACCAGGGTCATGGCGTTGGGATGGAACGGCAGGTTTTCGTCGATCAGGCGCATGTCTTGCGACCATACGAACGGGATCGGCATGTACCCATCCAGCAGCAGCGTCTGGCTGTGATGAAGCTGGGCGATGCGCGGGGCTATCTGCGCCGGATCAATTGCATCGGGCCACTCACCCATCAGGCCCATGATCACCGCGCTGTCACTGCCGTGGCCAATGCCGGTGGCCGACAACGAGCCATAGAGCTGCACTTCGATGCGATGTACCTGCTGCAGTTGGTCCCGTTCGCGCAAACCCTGCACAAACAGCGCAGCAGCCCGCATCGGGCCTACGGTGTGGGAGCTTGAGGGACCGATACCGATCTTGAACAGGTCAAATACGCTGATAGCCATGAGCACGAACCTTAAGGGTGTGTGCCCGCATCATGGGGTGTTTGCGATCAGCAAAAACGTCCAGCTACGACTCACCTTTGCCTGCCAGCGCCCCCGACGTTTTATACGGTGCAGAGGCATGAAAAAAGCGGTTTTTACTCATGAAACGTCTATATACGACCTCCCAAGTATCAGATACGACCCTGCCTGTACTGGATGCGACGCCCCCTGTAGGCGTTTGATTTTCGCTGTTACATGATCAGTCCTGACTCGATTGCAAGATGCGCCGGCAACACCCCTGCCGTGCATCACCCAACCGCAACTGATACGTGCGGCTTTCGATCGAAAACCGCATCCCAGACACACAGGAGTCGTTCCATGAAACATTCCTCATCGTTGTTGTTGGCTGCATTGCTGAGTCTGCCCGTCATCACCCAGGCAGCAGAACCGGAGCAATGCAGCACGGTCAACTTCTCGGATGTCGGCTGGACCGACATCACCGTCACCACCGCAGTCACCAGCGAAGTGCTCAAGGCCCTTGGCTACAAAACCAAAACCACCATGATTTCAGTACCGGTCACGTACAAGTCGCTCGCCGATGGCAAGAACATGGACGTGTTCCTGGGCAACTGGATGCCGACCATGGAAAACGACATCAAGGCTTACCGCGAGGCGGGCACCGTCGAGACCGTGCGTGCCAACCTGGAGAACGCCAAATACACCCTCGCTGTCCCCCAGGCCCTCTATGACAAGGGCCTCAAGGACTTCTCGGATATAACCAAATTCAAGAAGGAACTGGACGGCAAGATCTATGGCATCGAGCCGGGCAACGATGGCAATCGCATGATCCAGACCATGATCGACAAGAACGCGTTCGGCTTGAAAGACGCGGGCTTCAAGGTCGTGGAGTCCAGCGAAGCCGGGATGTTGTCGCAGGTCGATCGCGCCCAGCGCCGTGGCACTGAAGTGGTGTTCCTGGGATGGGAACCCCATCCGATGAACACCCGTTTCAAAATGAAGTACCTCACCGGCGGCGATGACTTCTTCGGCCCCAATTATGGCCAGGCGACCATCTATACCAACACCCGCAAGGGCTACAGCGAAGAGTGCAGCAACGTTGGTCAACTGCTGAAAAATCTTGTGTTCACCCTCGACATGGAAAGCACCCTGATGGGCAAGGTCCTGGACGACAAGATCAAACCGGACGTGGCCGCCAGGGCCTGGCTCAAACAGAACCCGCAAGTGCTCCAAACCTGGCTCGCAGGTGTAACCACGATTGATGGCAAACCGGGTCTTGCAGCCGTTCAAGCCAGCCTCGCGAAGTAATCGCGGGCGCCAGGCGGCCAACCCCGCCTGGCTCCGTTTTAATCCCCCTGCATGCGGACGTTCACTACCATGCTGATTGATCAAAAAATTCCTCTGGGCGAGTACATCGCAAGCTTCGTCGACTGGCTGACCAAAAACGGTGCCAGCACCTTCGATGCCATTGCGCTGACACTTGAAACGATGATCCACGGCGTGACGTTTGCGCTGACCTGGTTCAACCCTTTCGTGTTCATCGGCCTGATCGCCTTGTTTGCCCACTTTATTCAACGTAAATGGGGGCTCACTGTTTTCGTGGCGATGTCGTTTCTGCTGATCCTGAACCTGGGTTATTGGCAAGAAACGATGGAAACCCTGGCCCAGGTGCTGTTCGCGACCTTTGTGTGCGTGATCATCGGCGTGCCGCTGGGGATTCTCGCCGCCCACAAGCCGATGTTTTATACCTTCATGCGCCCGGTACTGGACTTGATGCAGACCGTGCCTACCTTCGTTTACCTGATCCCGACCCTGACTCTGTTTGGCCTGGGTGTGGTGCCGGGGCTGATCTCCACGGTGGTGTTTGCGATTGCAGCGCCCATCCGCCTGACGTACCTGGGCATTCGCGACGTGCCCCATGAACTGCTGGATGCCGGCAAGGCGTTTGGCTGCTCACGCCGCCAGTTGCTCACACGCATTGAACTGCCCCACGCCATGCCGAGCATCGCCGCCGGGATTACCCAATGCATCATGCTGTCGCTGTCGATGGTGGTGATCGCTGCTTTGGTAGGCGCCGATGGCCTGGGCAAACCGGTGGTCAACGCACTCAATACCGCCGACATTGCCCTGGGCTTTGAAGCAGGGCTGGCGATTGTGCTGCTGGCAATCATGCTCGACCGGATCTGCAAACAGCCGGAAGCCAAGACAGGAGCCGACGCATGAGTATTATTCGTTTCGATAATGTGGACGTCATCTTCGCCAAAGACCCCCGTGAGGCACTCAGCCTGCTGGATCAAGGCCTTTCGCGGGATCAGATCCTGAAAAAGACCGGGCAGATTGTGGGCGTCGAAAAGGCCAGCCTGGATATCGACAAAGGCGAAATCTGTGTGCTGATGGGCTTGTCCGGCTCGGGCAAGTCCAGCCTGTTGCGCTGCATCAACGGACTCAATACGGTCAGCCGTGGCCAGTTGTATGTGGAGCACGAAGGCAAGCAGATCGACATTGCTTCATGTACCCCCGCCGAACTGAAAATGATGCGCACCAAGCGCATCGCCATGGTGTTTCAGAAGTTCGCCCTGATGCCCTGGCTGACGGTGCGCGAGAACATCAGCTTCGGCCTGGAGATGCAGGGCCGCCCCGAGAAAGAACGACGTACCCTGGTGGATGAAAAGCTGGAGCTGGTGGGTCTGACCCAATGGCGCAACAAAAAGCCCGATGAGTTGAGCGGCGGCATGCAGCAACGGGTTGGCCTGGCGCGAGCATTGGCAATGGATGCCGATATTCTGCTGATGGACGAACCCTTTTCAGCCCTCGACCCGTTGATCCGCCAAGGCCTGCAAGACGAGCTGCTGGAGCTGCAGCACAAGCTGAACAAGACCATTGTGTTTGTCAGCCATGACCTTGACGAAGCGCTCAAGCTGGGCAGCCGCATTGCGATCATGAAAGACGGCAAGATCGTGCAGTACAGCAAGCCCGAAGAGATCGTACTCAATCCTGCCGACGACTATGTGCGCACCTTCGTCGCCCACACCAACCCGTTGAACGTTCTGTGCGGGCGCAGCCTGATGCGCACGCTGGACAACTGCAAGCGCATCAACGGCTCGGTGTGCATCGATCCGGGGGATGATTCGTGGATTGATCTGGCGGAAGGCAACACCATCAAGGGTGTGCGTCAGGGCGCCGGTGCCGTGGAGCTGCAGCGCTGGAGCAGCGGGCAGGCGGTGGAAGGTCTGGGCCGGGGGCCGACCCTGGTGGATTCGGGAATTGGCATGCGCGACGCGCTGCAAATCCGCTACCAGACGGGCAACAAACTGGTGCTGCACGACAACCAGAAAGTGGTGGGGATACTGGGCGATACCGAGTTGTATCACGCGTTGTTGGGCAAGAACCTGGGCTGACGCGCACTCATCCTGTGGGAGCGGGCTTGCTCGCGATAGCATCAACGCGGTGTATCAGATACACCCCGTTGATGCTATCG
>NZ_JAHKRC010000025.1 GCF_019345465.1 Pseudomonas sp. NKUCC02_KPG | reverse complement strand
TTGTGGGGGACAAGCGCGGGGGGGGGGGGGCGGCCCCGGCAAGCCCGCCCCCCCCCCCCCGCTCCCACAGGTCACAGGGGTTCAAGCGTCCACCGCACTCCATTGCTTGCCCAGGCGCTTGTCCGAAATCGGCACCTTGGTACCCAGTTGCTGGCCGAACAACGACACGCGGTATTCCTCCAGCCACCAGCGGTACAACTCAAGCTGCGGGTCGCGCTTGCCTTCCTGGGCGTGCTTGGTGGCACGCGCTTGATACTGCGCCCAAAGCCCGCTCAGCTCACCGCTCCAGACCCGGTCTTTTTGAACCTGCCCCGGCAGTTTCTCAAGACGCATTTCTATCGCCTTGAGGTAACGCGGCAGCTCCTTGAGCCATATGGCCGGGGTTTCGCGGACAAAACCTGGATACACCAGATGACTCAACTGCTGCTTGATGTCATTCAGGGCAACCGCCTGGGCCAGATCGATCTTACCTTTGAAGCGTTTTTGCAGACCGTGCCAGAGCTTGAGAATATCCAGCGTCAGCCTGGCCAGCTTTTCGGCATGCTCGGTCCAGGCTCCGCGCTTGCGCTCGGCCAGTGAGGCCAGCCCGGCACCATCACGAGGCAATACCGCTTCGCCTTCAAGGATGCAGCTGTCGAGGCTTGCCAGCAGAATGTCTTCGACCAGACTTTCGACCCGGCCAAGCTCACGGTACAACAAGCCCAGTTCGGTCAGCCCCGGCAGCTTGCCGCGCAAGAACTTCGCGGGCTCCGCCAGTTGTTGCATCAACAAGCGCTGCAAGGCTCGGCGATGCTGGTATTCAGCCTCGGCCGGAGTCGAGAAACGCCCCTCCTTGACCGTATTGCCCTCTTCCACCAACGCCGGGTAAACCGTCATCGACAGGCCCGCGATCTTTTGCTGGGTCTTCTCGGCAACCGGGGCGAACACCTTGGCCTCCACCGGCTGCTGGTTTTTCGCCGTTTGCGGTACGGCCAGTGCCGCCTGGCTGGCCTGGGCGAAACGCGCCGTCAACTCGGCCAGATCACGTCCCTCACCCAGGAACTTGCCATCAGCGTCGACCACCTCGATGTTCATCTTCAGATGATTTTCGACCTGCTGCGCGGCCTCTGCCCACGCCTCGTCACTTACCCGTGCACCGGTCATGCGCAGCAGTTCGCGGCCCAGGGTCTGTGGCAGTGAACCTTGGGCAAACTCCATGCGCTCCAATGCCGCCTTGATGAAGTCAGGCACCGGTACAAAGTTTTTGCGCAACGCCTTGGGCAAACTGCGCACCAGAGCGATGCACTTGGCTTCGATCATGCCGGGCACCAGCCATTCCAGCCGCTCAGGCGGCAATACCGGCAGCAACGGCGCAGGCACCTTGACCGTCACACCATCACGGGGGTGGTTGGGTTCAAAGTGATAACTCAGCTCAAGGGTCAGATCACCCAAGTGCAGCGTGTCCGGGTAATGCCGGGCGGTGATTTCGGTGGCTTCACGGGCCTGCACGTCTTCTTCGCGCATGATCAACAGCTGCGGGTCTTTCTGGTTGTTGACCCGGTACCAGCTGTCAAAGGTCGCGGTCTGATGAATCTCGGCGGGCAGGCGGGCGTCATAGAACGCATACAGGGTTTCTTCGTCGGCCAGGATGTCCCGGCGCCGGGCCTTGGCTTCCAGCTCGTCGAGCTGCTCCAGCAACTGCGCATTGGCGGTCAGGCACTTGGCACGGGACTGAATCTCGCCACGCACCAGCCCTTCACGGATAAACAACTCACGGGACAGTACCGGGTCAATCGGCCCGTAGTGCACGGCACGGCGACCGACCACGATCAGGCCGAACAAGGTGATTTGCTCGTAAGCCACCACTTGCCCGCGCTTCTTCTCCCAATGGGGCTCGAAATAGTTCTTTTTGATCAAATGCCCGGCCAGCGGTTCGATCCAGTCCGGCTCGATCTTGGCCACCATGCGCGCATACAGCTTGGTGGTCTCTACCAGTTCGGCGGTCATCAACCACTGCGGGCGCTTTTTGCCCAGACCCGACGAGGGATGAATCCAGAACCGGCGCTGACGCGCGCCCAGGTAATCGCCGTCTTCGGTTTTTTGACCGATCTGGCTCAGCAAACCGGACAGCACCGCCTTGTGCAACTTCGGGTAGTCGGCGGGCTCTTGATTGACCGTGAGCTGCATATCGCGACAGATCAGGCTCAATTGCCGATGGGAATCACGCCACTCGCGCAACCGCAGGTAGTTGAGGAAGTTTTTGCGGCACCAGTTACGCAACGGGCTGGCCGTCAACGCCTGGCGCTGCTCTTCAAAGCCGCGCCATACGTTGATCAGACCGGCGAAGTCAGAGTCGACATCTTTCCATTGAGCGTGGGCCTGATCCGCCGCTTGTTGACGCTCCGGCGGTCGCTCACGCGGGTCTTGCACCGACATCGCACTGGCGACAATCAATACTTCCTGCAAGCTGCCGAGCTTGGCGGCTTCGAGCAACATACGGCCCATGCGCGGGTCCACCGGCAAACGTGCCAGCTGGCGCCCCAGCGGCGTGAGCTGATTCTCGCGGTTAACCGCCGACAACTCTTGCAGCAGGTTGAAACCGTCGGTGATCGCCTTGCCATCCGGCGGCTCAATAAACGGAAATGCGGTAATTTCGCCCAGACGCAGGTGCAGCATCTGCAGGATTACTGCCGCAAGGTTGGTACGCAAAATCTCGGGATCGGTAAACTCCGGGCGGCCGTTAAAGTCTTCTTCGGCATACAGCCGCACACAGATACCCGGTTCGACCCGGCCGCAACGCCCCTTGCGCTGGTTGGCGCTGGCCTGGGAAATCGCCTCGATCGGCAGACGCTGTACCTTGGCCCGGTAGCTGTAACGACTGATACGGGCCGTACCACTGTCGATCACATAGCGAATGCCCGGAACCGTGAGCGAAGTCTCCGCCACGTTGGTCGCCAGTACCACACGACGGCCCGGGTGCGACTGGAAAATCCGCTGCTGTTCGGCAGGCGACAGCCGCGCGTACAACGGCAAAATTTCAGTGTGCTTGAGCTGCGCCTTGCGCAACATGTCGGCGGCATCGCGAATTTCGCGTTCACCGGGCAAAAACACCAGCACGTCGCCAGGGCTTTTGCGCTCACTGCGCTCGAAGGCCGCAATTTCGTCCAGCGTGGCAATGATGGCCTGATCGACACTCAGGTCTTCTTCGACATTGTTGCCCTCTTCGTCCTGCTCGGAGGTCAACGGGCGATACCAGGTCTCGACCGGGAAGGTACGGCCCGACACCTCGACAATTGGCGCGTCATTGAAGTGCTTGGAGAAGCGCTCCAGATCGATGGTCGCCGACGTGATGATGACTTTCAGGTCCGGACGGCGCGGCAGCAGAATCTTCAGATAACCCAGCAGGAAATCGATGTTCAGACTGCGTTCGTGAGCTTCATCGACGATGATCGTGTCATAGCGCTCGAGATAGCGGTCGTGCTGGGTTTCGGCCAGCAGGATGCCATCGGTCATCAACTTGACCAGGGTATTGGAATCGCTCTGATCTTCAAACCGCACCTGATAGCCGACCAATGCGCCCAGTGGCGTGCCCAGCTCTTCGGCTACCCGGCTGGCAACGCTGCGCGCAGCGATCCGGCGCGGCTGAGTGTGGCCGATCAGACCGTGTTGTCCACGGCCGATTTCAAGGCAGATTTTCGGCAACTGGGTGGTTTTGCCCGAGCCGGTCTCACCCGCCAGAATCAACACCTGATGCTTGAGCAGCGCCGCCTTGATCTCATCGCGTTTGGCGGCAATCGGCAGATTTTCGTCATAGCGAATCAACGGCACACTGGCCGCCCGTGCTGTCACCTGCGCACAGGATGCCTGGACCCGCTCGGCCCAGACGGCCAGCTTGGCCTCGTCAGGCTTTTTGCGCAGCTCATGCAGTTGCCGACGCAGCTTGTGGCGATCGGCGATCATGGCTTGATCAAGGTTTTTCAACAGTTGGTCGATAGCAGGCGATTCGTCAGTCATCAGGTGCGCAAAATCTTCGTAAATGCAGGGGGCGGATTGTCGCAGATTTAGGCGCTCATGCACGAATCTGTAGGAATTAGCGCGTTGTCTTGTCCGTAGCATCACCTACACTGCGCGGCTTAAACCTTTTAAGGAAAATCCCGTGAGACTTGTCGATTTGGTGCGCATGCTGTCGTTAGCAGGCATTTGGGGGGCCAGCTTTCTATTTATGCGGATCATCGCACCAGTGCTTGGGACCATTCCTACTGCATTCTTTCGGGTATCCATCGCCGCTACGGGCCTGGTGGTGATCTTGGCGCTGATGCGCGTGCGCTGGGATTTCGGCGGCAAGCTCAAGGTCATTTTGATTCTGGGGGTCATCAACTCCGGCGTTCCGGCCACACTGTATTCGGTGGCGGCCCAGGTATTGCCTGCCGGTTACTCATCCATTTTCAACGCCACCACCCCGTTGATGGGCGTGTTGATTGGCGGTCTGTTTTTCAGCGAAAAACTGACCCTGACCAAAATGGCCGGGGTGTTTCTGGGATTACTCGGAGTAGGGATCTTGACCCGGGCCGGGCCGGTTGCTTTCAATCTGGACTTGCTGATGGGCGCCCTCGCCTGCCTGCTGGCCACCACCTTTTATGGCTTTGCCGGCTTTCTGGCCCGCCGCTGGCTGGACCAGCAAGGCGGTCTTGACCCACGGCTTTCGGCCCTGGGCAGCATGCTTGGGGCAACCCTGTTCCTGTTGCCCCTGTTTGGCCTGAGTGTGATTAATCAGCCACCCGTGAGCTGGGGTGGAATGAGTGTGTGGTTATCGTTGCTGGGACTGGGGCTGGTGTGCACGGCATTTGCCTACATCCTGTACTTCCGCTTACTGACAAGCATTGGACCGGTCAAATCCATGACCGTAACGTTCATGATCCCGCCGTTTGGCGTGCTGTGGGGCGCGCTGTTTCTGGGTGAGCCGCTGTCAATGGCGCACCTGTATGGCGGGCTGCTGATCGCCGTGGCGCTGTGGCTGGTGCTCAAGCCCGGAGCGTTGGCCAAAACCTGAATCTGTAGCCGCTGCCGCAGCGGCTACACAAGCAGTATCCTCAGGTGGTCTTACGGAACACAAACATCAACCCGATGATAATCATGGCCATCCCGAGCACACTCAACGCTGCCAGCTTGTTGCCGAAAATCAGGTAGTCCATGACCGCAGTCACGGCGGGCACCAGATAGAACAGGCTGGTGACGTTGACCAGGTTGCCTCGGGCAATCATCCGGTACAGCAGCAAGGTTGCCATCACCGAAACCACCAGCCCCATCCACAACACCGGCACCACAAAGCCCGCGCCGTGTTCGAAGTGAAATGGCTGGAACGGCACAAACACCGCGCACACCAGCAGACCTGCAAGGTATTGCAACGGCAGTGTGCCGAGAGGATTCCGGGTGATGCGTTTTTGCATCAAGGTCCCTGCCGTCATGCTGGCAAGGGCCAACAGGGCAAACAACATCCCGGCCCACGACAAACCCGCCAGACCGATGTTCTGGTACACCACCAGAACCAGCCCGGCCAGCCCCAGCAGCAACCCGAGGGAGCGGCTCAAGGAGTGTTTACGCTCCATGATCACGGCAGTGAGAATCGGCTGCACACCCATCACCGTGGCCATGACACCGGGCGTCACTTTCAGGTCCAGGGCCAACAGATAAAAAATCTGATACGCCGCCAGCAACACCACACCCGTTGCCATCGCATAACTGATCGCCCTGGCGCCACGGGGCATCTGAAACTTCATCAGCGGGATGATCAGCACCAAAGCCATCAAGGCAATAGCAAAACGGATCAACAAAAAGGCAAACGGCGAGGCGTGAGCCAGCCCCCATTTGGAGAAAATCGCACCGCTGCTCCACAGCAGTACAAACAGGCACGTGGAAGCAGCCGCCAGCGCGGACTCTTTAGTCATATAAAACATGGATAACACCTGTCATCAGGCAAAAAAGCCGACTCAGCCGAAACTGAAGTTCAATGATTTTTTAGACGGGTACGGGCAGCCGAGCGATCAGCTCAGCCCGCAACAACACCCGGTGGCGATACGACGACGTACACCACAGTGCGGCTGACAGGAGGTGGGTAGTGACTGATCTGCGCAGGCTGCTGGTTTGCACACGGCACGACGCCAGCAGTGACTGCTGAAACGACAACGCTATGTGGAAAGGAAACCGGCATGGGCTGATCTTTTTGAAGAGAGGATATCGAGCGCCGACTATAACCAGCGCCCGACATTAAATGCAACGACTCAACTGATTAAGAATGCGCGAGAGTCGAGTAAAACGAAGAGCTACACATTCGCTCAGACAGCTCTATGCCAAAACCCAGAACCCGGCTCAAGCACCAGCTTTTTAAATCACAGGCCAGGACAGCAGCTTGCTCAATACTGGCCAACGCACTGCCAACACAGTCCGGTGAAGCCATAGTGTTCAGACCCATCGATGCCCTGGCACTTGACGCATTCAATGGGTGGGGGGATGGCGTTCACTTTTCATGGGAAGAAGTACCCCTCTGGAAGGCCAGGGAACCCTGGTCATTCGACTTATCCATCTGGTGCGGCTCAGAGCTCTGCGGACTGTGTTTCGCCAACCCCAACCAGAGCCGGTTGCGAACCAAAATTATCCGACTGGAAGGCAACCCCGACATCCGACATCCGCTGAAAAATCGCGTAGCTGCGGTGGCAATGCTTGCCGTGGAGCACTATGCGCAAAAGGTGGGAAGTCGGTGGCTGGAAATTCAAGAACCGGCCCAGGAAGCCATGAAGGTCTATCAGGAACTGGGGTTTAAATTTGATGCATTCGGACGGCTTGTTATAGACCTGAAGAAGGTCTAGCATCATTTGCGCTGTACAATAAACAACCAAAATGGTGGCGATATGCCGGTCACGACCCCAACACCCGCCTCACCAAAGACCAAGCCCCACAGTGAGAGTAAACCCCGAGGTGCGGCCACTTCAGCCACTCAGCAGCGTTTTTTACGCGTTGCAGTCAATGGCAGCAAAGCAGATGAACCTTCAGGTGTTTTAGCTGGCAGCCCGCTTTAATAATCCAAAAAAACCGCTCACTCATGAGCGGTTCTTTTATGTTGTGAAATCAGCCAAACAACCAACGCCACAGCAGTACCAGCACCAGCACTGCCAATATCGGGCGGGCTATGCGATACAACTTGGGATTGCGGCGCTTCCATTGCTTGACCACGCCGCTGAAGCGATCGCTGAAGGTTTTGCTCCAGGCGTACGCCTTGTTGATGCCGCCTACGCGCTCATCATCGAGGTTCTGCGGCGCAGTGGCTTTACCCAGTTGCGCGCTGACCCAGCGGTTGATACGGGTCATGAAGGGACTGGTAAGCGGGCGTTCGATATCGCAAAACAGGATGACGCGAGTCATGTCGGTCTCATTCTTGACCCAATGCACGTAGGTCTCGTCGAACATGACGTCTTCACCATCACGCCACGCGTATTCCTCACCATCTACGAAGATACGGCAGGCATCGGAGTTGGGGGTCGACAGCCCCAGGTGATATCGCAGCGATCCGGCAAACGGATCACGGTGCGGGTTGAGGTGGCTACCGCCCGGCAGCAAGGCAAACATCGCGCCTTTAACATTGGGGATGCTGTTGACCAGCTCAACGGTTTTCGGGCACAGCAACTCGGCCGATGGCAACGCCTTGTCGTACCACTTGAGGTAAAAACGCTTCCAGCCTTTTTTGAAAAACGAGCCAAAGCCGGCGTCGTTGTTTTTTTCTGCGGCGCGAATGTAGCCCTCGTCGAACAGGTGCATGGCTTCTTCGCGGATCGCTTGCCAGTTGTCCTTGAGGACATCCAGCTCAGGGAACTTGCTGCGGTCCAGGTACGGTTTGGACGGTACGCCGGAGAACAAGTACATCAGGGCGTTGTAGGGCGCAAAGAACGCTGAGTGATTGACGAACTGGCGTAACACCGGCAGCCGTGCCTTACCGCGAAAATGCACGTAAAGGATGCTGCCGACAAACAGCAGTATGAGCCCTGCCTTGATGGCGAAGGATAAGGTCATGCAACAACTCCTCGAAAATACCGTGCGGCACCAATAGCCCGACGTGGCAGCCGGCCATGATAAACACTAGCGACGTAGGACAAAACCCATCGAAACCAATATTCGGAGCAATGTACTACGCGAAGGGTAATGATTATGCATGTTGAGGAGCAAATCGCTTTGACGTGGGTCAGCAACAACCGTAGCCGCTGGCGCAGGCTGCGCCGGCGGCTACAGGCCCGTGTTTACTGGTGCAGCTCCTGCTCACTGAACATGTCGCTGAACAGGAAGCTCGACAGGTAGCGCTCACCCGAATCCGGAAGGATCACGACAATAGTCTTGCCTTGCATTTCCGGGGTTTCTGCCAGGCGCACCGCCACGGCCATCGCAGCCCCGCAGGAGATCCCGCACAAGATGCCTTCTTCCTGCATCAAGCGCAGGGCCATGGCCTTGGATTCGTCATCGCTGACCAGCTCGACCTTGTCGACAATCGACAGATCAAGGTTTTTCGGTACGAAACCGGCGCCGATACCCTGGATCTTGTGCGGTGATGGCTTGATTTCCTCCCCCGCCAGCGCCTGGGTAATCACCGGCGAAGTGATGGGCTCAACTGCCACCGACAAAATCGGCTTGCCCTGGGTGTGCTTGATATAGCGCGAAACCCCGGTAATCGTACCGCCGGTACCGACGCCAGAAACCAGCACGTCAACGCCGCCATCGGTGTCGTTCCAGATTTCCGGACCCGTGGTTTTTTCATGAATCGCCGGGTTGGCCGGATTTTCAAACTGCTGCGGCATGAAGTACCGCGCCGGGTCGCTGGCCTGGATTTCTGCGGCCTTGTCGATAGCGCCCTTCATGCCCTTGGCCGGCTCGGTCAACACCAGCTCGGCCCCCAGCGCCTTTAGCACCTTGCGCCGTTCGATGCTCATCGATGACGGCATGGTCAACGTCAATTTATAACCGCGCGCTGCTGCGACAAACGCCAGGCCGATCCCCGTGTTCCCCGACGTAGGCTCGATGATGGTCATGCCCGGCTTGAGCACGCCGCGGCTTTCGGCATCCCAGATCATGTTGGCGCCAATTCGGCATTTGACCGAATAACCGGGGTTACGGCCTTCGATCTTGGCCAGGATTGTCACGCCACGGGGTGCAATGCTGTTGATCTGCACTAAAGGCGTGTTGCCGATGGATTGGGCGTTGTCTGCAAAAATGCGGCTCATGGCGGGGTCCTTGTGCACCTTTTGGGAAGATCCCAAGGGTAGGCCTCACGCCGACATGCGTCCAGTCATGACGTGACGCTTCATTCAGAGACTGAATGGTGCGTCTGCGTTCATGTTCGGCGGGCGGCGCGTTATAGTCGGACATACTTTTAGTTCCCCCGCCCTGCCCCATGCAGGGCCCGGGTCATGGTTTGAGGAATAACAGATGAAGTTCGAAGGCACTCGCGCCTATGTGGCCACCGATGACCTGAAGCTGGCGGTCAACGCAGCAATCACCCTGGAGCGCCCGCTGCTGGTCAAGGGCGAGCCCGGCACCGGCAAGACCATGCTGGCCGAGCAACTGGCCGAGTCCTTTGGCTGCAAGCTGATCACCTGGCATATCAAGTCCACGACCAAGGCCCACCAGGGCCTGTACGAGTACGACGCCGTCAGCCGCCTGCGTGACTCGCAACTGGGTGTCGACAAGGTGCACGATGTTCGCAACTACCTGAAAAAGGGCAAGTTGTGGGAAGCCTTCGAGGCTGAAGAACGGGTCATCCTGCTGATCGACGAAATCGACAAGGCCGACATCGAGTTCCCCAACGACCTGTTGCAAGAACTCGACAAGATGGAGTTCTACGTTTACGAGACCGATGAGACGATCAAGGCCAAGGTCCGCCCGATCATCATCATTACCTCCAATAACGAGAAAGAGTTGCCGGACGCCTTCCTGCGCCGCTGCTTCTTCCACTACATCAGTTTCCCGGACCGCACCACGCTGCAGAAAATCGTTGATGTTCACTTCCCGAACATCAAGAAAGAGCTGGTCAGCGAAGCCCTTGACGTCTTTTTCGACGTGCGCAAAGTGCCTGGCCTGAAGAAAAAACCTTCGACCTCCGAGCTGGTGGATTGGCTCAAGCTACTGATGGCCGACAATATCGGCGAAGCGGTATTGCGCGAACGCGATCCGACCAAGGCCATCCCGCCACTGGCCGGTGCGCTGGTGAAAAACGAGCAGGACGTGCAATTGCTTGAGCGCCTGGCGTTTATGAGCCGTCGCCCCAATCGCTGATTTTTCAAGAAGGCGATAAGCATGCTGCTTAATCTGTTCAATGAAATGCGTGCGGCCAAGGTGCCGGTTTCAGTGCGTGAACTGCTGGACCTGATCAACGCCCTGAAACACCGCGTGACCTTCGCCGACATGGACGAATTTTATTACCTGGCGCGCACGATTCTGGTGAAGGACGAACGTCATTTCGACAAGTTCGACCGAGCCTTTGGCGCCTACTTCAATGGCTTGCAAAACCTCAACGAACACCTTGAGGCCCTGATTCCCGAAGACTGGCTGCGCAAGGAATTCGAGCGTTCCCTGAGCGACGAGGATCGTGCGCAACTCCAGTCCCTGGGCGGTCTGGACAAGCTGATCGAGGCATTCAAGCAACGTCTTGAGGAGCAAAAGGAGCGCCATGCCGGTGGCAACAAATGGATCGGCACGGGCGGCACCAGCCCGTTCGGCTCGGGTGGCTATCACCCCGAAGGCATTCGTGTGGGCGATGCGGGCGCGCGCCAGGGCAAGGCTGCCAAGGTCTGGGAGCAGCGCGAGTACAAAAATCTCGACGACCAGGTCGAACTGGGTACGCGCAATATCAAGGTCGCATTACGCCGCCTGCGCAAATTCGCCCGCCAGGGAGCGGCGGATGAGCTGGATATTGACGGCACCATCGATCACACCGCCCGCGATGCCGGCCTGCTGAACATTCAGATGCGTCCCGAACGGCGCAATAACATCAAGCTGCTGTTGCTGTTCGACATCGGCGGTTCGATGGACTCCCATGTGAAAACCTGCGAGGAATTGTTTTCGGCCTGCAAGACCGAGTTCAAGCATCTGGAGTACTACTACTTTCACAACTTCATCTATGAATCGGTGTGGAAGAACAACCAGCGCCGCCAGGTTGAGCGCATTTCAACCCAGGACCTGCTGAACAAGTACGGAGCCGATTACAAAGTGATTTTTATCGGCGACGCGGCGATGGGGCCGTATGAAATCACCCATGCGGGGGGGAGTGTCGAACACTGGAACGAAGAGCCGGGTTACAAGTGGATGCAGCGCTTTATGGAGAAGTACAAAAAGCTCATCTGGATTAACCCGTACCCCAAGGACACCTGGAACTACACGGCGTCCATCGGGATCGTGCGCGATCTGATCGAAGACCGCATGTACCCGCTGAACCTTGAGGGGCTGGAAGAAGGGATGCGGTTTTTGGCCAAGTAGTACCGCGCTTACCGTGTGGGAGCGGGCTTGCTCGCGATGGCATCAACGCGACATGCCTGATGCACCGGGTTGACTGAAATCGCAAGCAACCCCGCTCCTGCAAGATTTACTGCACGAACCGCTGCATGAACCCGACCATCTGACGCTGCGCAGTCTCTTGCGTGGTCGGGCGCATAGTCACCCCCTCCCCTGGCAAGCACTGGGCCAGTCGCGCCAGTGCCAATGGCGTCAATGCCCCCAGTCGCGGGTAGCCACCGATGGTTTGACGGTCATTGAGCAGCACGATCGGCTGACCATCGGGCGGTACCTGAATCGCCCCCAACGGTATCCCTTCTGAAATCATCGGTGCGCCCTGATAGACCAGAGCCGGCCCCAGTAAACGGATGCCCATTCGATCGGCACGGGTGTCCAGGGTCCAAGGGCTGTTGAAGGCATCGAACGTGCTTTGGCCGCTGAAGGCACCGATTTGTGCACCTAATACCACGTCCAGCGCGGGGTTGGAGCTGAACACGGGTTGCAGCTCACGGGCCAGTTCGCGCAACGGCTGCCCATGCCCGGCATACTTCAGTTCAGCGCCTGCCGCCAGCCCGCGTCCAAAACCATCCGGCCCGCCCAGTTGTTCGCGGGCCACGGTGGCGCAACTGCCCAATACTTGGGGCGCCTCAAATCCCCCAGGAGCGGCCAGGTAAGCCCGAGCACCGAGCAGCGGCTGGGCAAGGGTCAGGGTCTGGCCTTTTTTCAGGGCAAAACTGCGCCAAGGCTTGAGTACCTGCCCGTCCACTGCGCCAGCAAGGTCAGCGCCCGCCAGTGCCAGGGTGCAATCGTCTTGCGCAACCAGGGTCAAGCCGCCAAGGGTGATTTCGATAACAACCGCATCCGGCGAATTACCCAATAACCAATTTGCCCACGCCATCGACAACCAGTCCGCTGCCCCGCCCTGGGTCACGCCCAGATGCCGCACGCCAAAGCGCCCGCGGTCTTGCAACAGGCACAATGGGGTGCTGGCCTGAATCAATAAACGGCTCATGCCAGTGCCTCCTGAGGAGTATCGTCGCCACCCAGACGGATGAATTCGGCGCGGGAAACAGGTTCGAACCGAACCGTATCGCCGGGTTGCATCAGGCTGTAGCCATCCCGTTCACGGTCGAACAGCGCGCTCGGTGTACGCCCGACAAGGTTCCAGCCGCCGGGTGATTGCGCCGGGTAAGCAGCGGTCTGGCGCTCGGCGATGCCGACGCTTCCGCTGGCCACGCGTTTTCGCGGAGTCGCCAGGCGCGGTGCGGCCAGGGCTTCTTCCACCAGCCCCATAAAGGCAAAACCGGGGGCAAACCCCAAGGCAAACACCTGATACTCATGGTCGCTGTGACGGCGAATAACCTCACTGACCGGGCAACTTGCGCGCTGGGCCAGCAACGTAAGCTCCGGGCCAACGCTCACGTCGTACCACACCGGCAGAACATGGCATTGCCCAAGGTTTTGGGTCTCAGTGCGCAGGTCAGTCAGCGCCAGGGCAATCAACTCACGGGCCTGGGCCGGGCTCAGCGCCAAGCCATCGTAATGCACCATCATGGTGGTGTAAGACGGCACCAGATCGATCAGGTACCCGGCAAAGCTGGCTCGCAGCCGCTCGCTGAGCGCCAGCATCCAGGGCATGTTGGTTTCGGCAATCTCATCGAACAAACGCAGCATCAGGCAATCGATAGCCACCACTTCGATACGCGGCTTCATGCCTGCGCCTGCTGATTCAGGGCATCGCGAATCTGCTGCACTGCAGCCACTGAACTGGCGTTATCGCCATGCACACACAGGGTATTGGCGTGCAGATGCAAGGCGCTGCCATCACTGGCAATCAGCGCCTTGCCCGCTGCGATGGTCAGGGCCTGTTGCACGATGACATCCGCCTCGTGATGCACGGCACCCGGCAACTGTCGGGAGACCAGGCGCCCGGCACTGTCGTAAGCGCGGTCGGCAAAGGCTTCGAACCACAGGGTCACGCCGAACTCATCACCAATGGCCTGCGCAGCGCTGTTGTCACGTGTGGCCATCAGCATCAGCGGCAGGCTTGAATCATAAGCGGCCAGGGCCTGGATCACTGCCCGCAGTTGCGCGGGATTGGCCATCATGTCGTTGTACATCGCGCCGTGAGGCTTGACGTAGCTGACCCGTGTGCCCTGGGCGCGGCAAATACCGTCCAGCGCACCGATCTGATAATGCAGCAGGTCTTGCAGCTCTTGCGCCGAGTAGGCCATCGAGCGGCGACCGAAGCCCGCCAGGTCCTGATACGCCGGATGGGCACCGATTGTCACGTCATGCGCCACGGCCAGTGCCACGGTTTTGCGCATGATGCCCGGGTCTCCCGCGTGGAAGCCGCAGGCGATGTTGGCGCAATCGATAAACGCCATGACGTCGGCATCCAGGCCCATGGTCCAGCTGCCGAAACTCTCACCCATGTCGCAATTCAATAACAGGCGGCTCACGATGATGCTCCTGTGGTCTTTTTATAGTTTAAGTGCGGGCCATTTTTCGACAGGTGCACGCCGTTCGTCCAACTAATAAAAGCCGGACTCGGACATAAGAAAAATTTGATTGCTTAACACGCTCTGCCCCTGGAACAGGGTGAGCTTAGTAACTGCGCTCGCGACGGGCCAGGCGTTCACGCTGGCGCTTGCCGCCCAGCACGACCCAATCCACCAGCCGCAAGAATCCTTCAATGACGAAGGAGAACAGCAAGGCCCCCGCCATCGCCCAGCCGATTGCCCCCGGCGACAGCAACACCTGGTAGGTGTAGGCGTTCAGGGTTTCTTCGCGGATGGCCGGGTCGGCCGCATAGGCCACTTGCAGGGCGCGCATGTACCACGGGCCCTGCATGGCCTGGAACTGATCATCGAGCAGGCGCTGACGGTTCAGCAAGGTGCCCAGGCTTGTGGCATCACTGCGAAACACCGGGTCGTCGCTGGCCTGGTAATGCGCCACCAACGCTTGCAGGTCGCCCTTGAAAAACTGGTTGGCGGTGTTCTGGAAACCCGCCAGCCCGGTCTGGGCTTCGATCAGATGAGCTTCGACGCGATTGGCATAATCATTGATGAACCCTGGCACTTGCACACCCATCAACAAACCAATGGTAAACAACACCAACCGCAGGTAGCTCAAGAACATGTCCGCCCATCCTTATTCGGTTGTGCCCTGGCTGACGCATTCGCCGCGTCGCCACAGGCTCCATTGGCCCGGCTCATAGCGCGTCCAGGTTTCGTTTTCGGTCAAAGGCTCGGTGGCGATCACGGTGACCACATCGTTGGGCGTTGTTTCGGCCTGAAAATCGACGATCACGTCGACATCTTTCAGGCGCGCCGGACCAAACGGGGCGCGGCGGGTAATTTGCGCCAGTTTGGTCGAGCAGTAGCAGAACAACCAGTCTCCGTCGCTGAGCAGGCAGTTGAAGACGCCTTTGCTGCGAAACTCGGCGCAGGCCTCTACCAGCACCGGCAGGATGCTTTCGACGTCAACCGGCTCGGGGAATTTCTCGCGCACCCGATTGAGCAAGTCACAAAACGCCGCTTCGCTGTCGGTGTCGCCAATGGGGCGGTAAAAGCGGGTGCTCGGCGACAAATCGGCCAATTGGCCATTGTGCGCAAAACACCAGTTGCGCCCCCACAGTTCACGGACAAACGGATGCGTGTTCGACAGGCATACCTTGCCCACGTTGGCCTGTCGGATATGCCCGATGACCACTTCGCTCTTGATCGGGTAACGCTGAACCAGCAACGCGACTTCGGAGTCGCAACTGGCGGCCGGGTCCTGGAACAGGCGCAGACCACGCCCCTCATAAAAGGCAATACCCCAGCCATCACGGTGCGGGCCGGTACGCCCGCCACGCTGCATCAGGCCGGTGAAACTGAACACAATATCGGTCGGGACGTTGGCGCTCATGCCCAATAATTCACACACGCTCGCACACTCGCATTCAGGCTCGACGAAATAGGATTACAACCGCGGCTCGACCCGGGACGGGGCCGATGCACGCGACGCGCCAGGTGGCACATAACGATCATTGCCAGCCGAGCCAAAAGGCTGGTCGTCTTCAGGATCGTGTTTAGCCGCTTGTGCCGACGCGTCGGCCTGTGCCTTGCGAGCCTTGCTGGCGCGCTCGATGGGCCAGCGGATCAACGCAAATACGGCGTACACACAAAACGCGATAATGGTGTACATCAGCAAGTCAGAGACGGCGCGCCAAACGTTGTTGCCGACTTTGAAGGCCAGGTCCAGGGCGGTGATCGCCACTGCCGGTGCAAACTGCTCCTTGACCGGGTCAATGATGGTCGGGCTAAACAGCAACACAGCCATTAACACACGCAGCGGCTCGCGCAACCAGCGCCACATGAAGCGGGTCATTCGGCACCATACGAGCAGGCAGCCCGCAGCAGCAAAGGCGTAAAGGCCCCATGCGATCAGATAGTCGTTCTCGGTCATGGTATCCATGGTCGGCAGGCAATGAGACGCTATGATAACGGCTTTTAGACAGTGCGGCTGCAACGCCGTCAGCTCCACTTCTTTTCATGCAGGTTTCAGAGAACACTCAATGACCGAATCAGCCTACGCAAATAGCGCCCCTATCGCACATAAAGTCGAGGGTTCAGACCCCTACTCGTGGTTACAAAATCGCGATAGCGATGAGGTTCTGGACTACCTGAAAGCCGAAAACAGCTATCAGGAGGAGCAACTGGCCGACCAGGCCCAATTGCGTGAGACGCTGTTTCAAGAGATCAAGGGCCGAATTCGCGAGACCGATCTGTCGCTGCCCTCGCCCTGGGGGCCGTATCTGTATTACACGCGCACCAACGCCGGTGATGAGTATGCTCGCCATTACCGCTGCCCGCGCCCGGCCGATGACAGCCAGCAGGTCGACGAAAACGCAGAGCACTTGCTGCTGGACCCGAACGCCTTGGCCGCGGGCGGCTTTATTTCTCTGGGCGCCTTCAGCATCAGCCCGGATCACCAGCGCCTTGCCTATAGCCTGGACACCAGCGGCGAAGAGGTCTATCGCCTGTTTGTCAAAGAGCTGAGCACCGGCGCAGTCACCGAGCTGCCGTTTGAAGAGTGTGATGGCAGCATGACGTGGACCAATGACAGCCAGACGTTGTTTTTTGCCGAACTGGACGACACCCATCGCCCACACAAACTATTGCGTCATACCTTGGGCGAGACAGACGCCCACGAGGTATTTCATGAGCCGGACGGACGCTTTTTCCTGCATTGCTATCGTTCGAGTTCCGAGCGCCAGCTGATTCTGCTGCTCAACAGCAAAACCACCAGTGAAAGCTGGGTGCTGGACGCCAATCAGCCGCACCAGGCCTTTAGCTGCCTAGCGGCACGGGTTGAAGGGCACGACTACAGCGTCGATCACGGCCTGCACGAGGGGCAATGGGCGTGGTTTATCCGCACCAACCAGGACGGGATCAACTTTGCGCTGTATTACGCCTTTGGCGAGGTGCCGACACGCTGTGACTGGCAGCTTCTGATCGCCCATCACGACAGCGTAATGCTGGAAGGCTTGAGCCTGAACGCCCAAGCCTTGTGCCTGAGCCTGCGCGAAGGTGGGTTGCCGATCATCGAAGTCCGCCCCAACGGTTTGCCGTCGTATCGCGTGCAATTACCGGACGCCGCCTACAGCTTGTATGTTCAGGACAGCCTGGAATTTGATAGCGCACACATCCGCCTGCGCTATGAGGCGCTGAATCGCCCTGCGCAAGTACGGCAACTGACGCTCAATACCGGCGAACAAGTCGTACTCAAGGAAACACCGGTGCTGGGACCCTTCAATGCCGATGATTATGTAAGCCATCGCCTGTGGGCCACCGCTCCAGACGGCACCCAGGTGCCGATCAGCCTGGTGGTCAAGCGCGACGTGGTGGGCCAGCCTGTGCCGCTCTACCTGTATGGCTACGGCGCCTACGGCGAGAGTCTCGACCCGTGGTTTTCCCACGCCCGCCTGAGCCTGCTGGATCGCGGCGTAGCCTTTGCCATTGCCCACGTGCGCGGGGGCGGCGAACTGGGTGAGGCCTGGTACCGCGCAGGCAAGCAGGAACACAAGCACAACACGTTCAGCGACTTCATCGCCTGTGCCGAACACCTGATCGATCAGGGCCTGACCCGAAGCGAACAGTTGGTCATCAGTGGTGGCAGTGCGGGCGGCCTGCTGATTGGCGCAGTGCTCAATCAACGCCCCGAGCTGTTCAAGGCGGCGATTGCCGAAGTGCCATTTGTGGACGTGCTCAACACCATGCTCGACCCGGACTTGCCGCTGACCGTCACCGAGTATGACGAATGGGGCAACCCGCAAGAGCCTGAGGTATACGACCGGATCAAAGCCTACGCACCGTACGAAAACATCACGGCACAAGCGTATCCGGCGATGCTGGTGATTGCCGGGTACAACGACAGCCGCGTCCAGTATTGGGAAGCGGCCAAGTGGGTGGCCAAGCTTCGCGCCACCAAGACTGATGACAATCTGCTTGTGCTCAAGACCGAACTTGAAGCAGGACACGGCGGGATGAGCGGTCGCTATCAGGGTTTGCGCGACGTGGCACTGGAATACGCATTTGTGTTCAAGGTGCTCGGGATTAGCTGAGCACACCTGTAGCCGCTTCGCTCGTCAGCGGCTACAGGCTTTTGTCAGCGGTCAGTCTTGCAGTGCCTTACCCTTCCCGTCCTTGAGTTCAAGCCCCGGCAGCGGCTGGTCTTTGGGCGGTTGCGGCAGATCAATCGGGGGCAGCGGGATCAGGCTGCCACTCCCGGCAACCGGCTTGGGCACGGCGCGCGGGGTGACTTGCGGGTACGGGGTTGGCGTGGCAGTGCCCGGTGAACCCGGCGCGGCGGTCACGGGGGCACTCGGGACAGTCGTCAATTCCGTTGCCTGGACTGCACTTATCAAGAGCGCGCTCCCTGCAATGGCCGTTAGAATAGTGCGTTTCATCAATCACTCCGTTGCCAGACCGGCTTGTCTGCCCTCAGGCTACTCGTAACCTGAGGTTTTTGCCCCCCTCAATGAGATTTCCATGAAACGTTTTGTTTTGCTCGACACCACTCCGATCCCCGAAAACGGCGGCGCCTTGTGCCTGTTCGAGTATGGCGAAGACTTCGTGATCAAGATTCAGGGCGGCGACGGCGGCCAACTGATGAACACGCGCATGCACGGCTCCGAAGACGCGCTGGCCGAGATCCCTTGCCGCAAAGTCGCTGGCCGCCCGCAGTCGCGGGTACTGATCGGCGGTCTGGGCATGGGGTTCACTTTGGCTTCGGCACTCAAGCATTTGGGCAAGACTGCCGAAGTGGTGGTCGCCGAACTCGTGCCAGGCGTAGTGGAGTGGAATCGCGGACCGTTGGGCGAAAAATCGGGCAACCCCCTGCAAGACCCGCGTACCGTGATCCGCATGGAAGACGTGGCCAAGGTGCTGCAAGCCGAGCCCAACGGGTTTGATGCGATCATGCTCGACGTCGACAACGGCCCCGAAGGCCTGACTCAAAAAGCCAATAGCTGGCTGTATTCGGCGGGTGGCCTGAGTGCTTGCGCCAAGGCCTTGCGCCCAAAAGGCGTCCTGGCGGTATGGTCTGCCAGTGCCGACAAACAGTTTTCGGACAAGCTGCGCAAAGCCGGTTTCAAGGCTGAAGAAGTCCAGGTGTTTGCCCACGGCAACAAGGGCACCCGACACACCATCTGGATTGCAGAAAAAATCAAAGGCTGATCAACAGCTAAACTTAACGACATAACCGTCATTTGTCTTACAAGGTGAACCCATGAGTTCGGTGAATCCACCCTCCCACACCGCCAAGCTGGACCGCATTCTGGCTGATGCCCAGCGTGACCGTGAAATGGGCTATCGCGACAAGGCCCTGAAAATGTACCCCCACGTGTGCGGCCGTTGCACCCGTGAATTTGCCGGCAAGCGCTTGAGCGAGCTGACCGTTCACCACCGCGACCACAACCACGACAATAACCCGCAAGACGGCTCCAACTGGGAGTTGCTGTGCCTGTACTGCCATGACAACGAGCACTCGCGCTACACCGACCAGCAGTACTTTGCGGAAGGCTCCACCAGCAGCCCGAAAATTGCCAAGGCCACCCACAACCCGTTCGCCGCACTGGCCGGTTTGATGAAGAAAGACGAATAGCCTTGTGCTGTAGTCGCTGCCGCAGGCTGCGAAGGGTTGCGGAGCAACCCGTTTTCTTGGAGTCCCCACAGATCCCTTCGCAGCCTGGGGCAGCGACTACAGATAGCAGCCCCCCTGTACCAATGCCGTATACTCGCGTCTTTTTTTCGCAAGGGCTCGGGCAAGTGGCAAACAAACGGTACAGCTGCATTGGTTTGTATAACCCCAAATCGCCAGAAAACGTCGGCTCGGTGATGCGTGCGGCTGGTTGCTACAGCGTTGCCTCGGTGTTTTACACCGGCAAGCGTTACGAACGTGCTCGCGACTTTGTCACCGATACCAAGAAAATCCATCAGGACATCCCGCTGATCGGCATCGACGACCTGAAAAAGATCATCCCGCTGGGCTGCATTCCGGTCGCGGTAGAAATGGTCGAGGGCGCACGTTCCTTGCCTGAATACACCCATCCGGACCGGGCGATCTATATTTTCGGCCCCGAGGACGGCTCACTGGGCAAAGACGTGCTGGAATGGTGCGAAGACGTGATTTACATCCCGACCACTGGCTGCATGAACCTCGCAGCCACGGTCAATGTGGTGCTTTACGACCGACTGGCCAAGGGCAACAACACCCGTTCCGGACCCAAGTTCGGCTAGACCTTGCCTTTGTTCTGCTGGCTGGAGCTCCAGTCCACCAGCAGGCTGTAGGCAATGGCAAGCAAGGTCGGACCGATAAACAAGCCGATAAAGCCGAAGGCTATCAACCCGCCAAACACACCGAGCAGTACGATCACCAGCGGCAGGTTGCCGCCGCGACTGATCAGGTAAGGCTTGAGCACGTTGTCGACACCACTGATGATCACGGTGCCCCAGATACCGAGGAAGACCGCCATCCCGTACTCGCCTTTCCAGGCAAGCCAGGCTGTGGCGGGAACCCAGATCAGCGGCGGCCCCATCGGGATCAGGCTGAGCAGGAACGTTGCCAGCCCCAGCACCAGTGCGCCGGGGACGCCCGCGATCAGGAAGCCGATCAGCGCCAGCAACGCCTGGGCTGCGGCGGTACCAATCACACCATTGACCACACGCTGTACGGTACCCGCCACCAGTTCCTGGTAGTAGTCGGCACGGTCGCCAATCAGTCGTTCAAGCAGACCATGGACGAAGCTCGCCAGCCGCGGCCCGTCACGGTAGAAAAAGAACACAAAGACAATGCTCAACGTCAGCTCAAGAATGCCGCCGCCAATCTGTGCACTTCGGGCCAGGAACCAGTTGCCCACCTGCCCCAGGTAAGGTTTGACTGCCAGGAGCAGCGCAGCGCCCTGCTCGTCAATGGTGTTCCAGATGCCGACCAGGCGCTCGCCCACGATGGGAATACCGCCCAGCCAGCTCGGCGCGTCGGGCAAGCCTTCGAGCTGAACATCCTTGACGAAGGTTGTGGCATCGCGCACATGGTCTGCCAGGTTGAGCCCCAGCCACACCAGCGGCGCGGCCACCAACAACATCCAGCCCAGGGTCAGGATGCCCGCAGCCAGCGACTCGCGCCCTCCGAGCAAACGTGTCAGCAGGCGCATCAGGGGCCAGCTGGCAAACGCCAGCACCGCGCCCCAGAACAAGGCCGACCAGAATGGCGCCATCACCCACAGGCTGGCACCGAACAACACCAGGAGCAGAATCTGCACCAGCAGGCGATCGTTATTGAGCATGTGTGTTCCACAGAAAATTCAGAATTCAAAGAAGGACGACGACTACCCAGAGTGTAGCCGTCGTTTACAAGGGTCTAGCGCAGTAACTCGATACGCAGCCCTTTGGCATCGCTGTCGCCAAGCTCCATTCGTGCAGCCCGTACACCGTTGTTGATCAACGCATCGCGCCAGGCGGAAGCCTTGGCACCGGTCAAACTGACTCGGGAAGTTGAATCAAGGTTCAATGCCCTGGAGATTAATGTCAGCCACTGTGCATCCGGCTCGCCTGCAAGCTTGGGAAAGTCCAGCTCACCCGTGCTTTTCAACTGGCGCTGCAAGGTAGCCGAAGTAGGCAACAGTTCACCCAGATCGGCGCTCGCCTGAAGTTGCTCGACATGCAGGTAGCCTTTGCGACTGCCGCGATTGATCCCGTACAAGGCAACCAGCTGGTTCTGCTGGGGAGCTGCGCGACGTAACAACAAGTAGGATTGCTGCTCATCGGAACCGACCAGTTTGGAGTTACCGAAAACCTCATTGGCCCACAAGCTGCTTTCGCCACAGTCACGGGCCTGGCACCAGAACAACAGTTCGGCGCCCTGTTCCTGCAACGCCTCACGGGCAGCGGTAAAGGCTTCAGTGGCCGAGTGCTCTGCAGGCAGCTCGTAGGTGATGGCCGTGGTCAGGCCACGGGTATTGACCTGCCCCTCAAAACGCAGGCGACCGCTGATCTTGCGGATCGAGCCCATCGGGTAAATGCGTTCGATGTCAGGCTTGACGGAATAATCGACAATTTGTGCATCCGCGAGACGCGGTACGTCAGGCAAATCCTGGCTACCGGGCACATCGCTGGCCCAGACTAACGGGCTCAGACAACTCAGGCTCAAGGCCAGGATAAAACGATTGGGTATTTTCATCGGCATACTTCACCGAGAGCTAGCGTGTGGCTCAGCATCCTCACGATAGAGACCGGATGGCCTTTCGGGGTCGCAGCGGTGTAGAGATCTATCATGGTCGTCTCCCATTTCAACCCGCCAAGCCTCGACAGTTGGTAGCCGCAAGTCAAGGAACGGCGAAGAACCGATTGAAACAGTCTGCAACAAGGATCGCCCCCGCTTCGTCATTCAGGTGCAAATGATGGCCACCCGGCAACCGTTCCAGGTTGAAGGGTAGTCGATCCAGCAGCTCGGAATGGCTGGCCAGCATGCCCTGCTCGGCCACCACCAGCATCGCCGGGCAACTCACACGCCGAATAAAGGACATGGCCTGTTCGTCATTCATGCGCAATGGTGTGGGCAATGTCAGGCGGCTGTCGCTACGCCAGCTATAACCTCCGGGGACCGGCATCAAACCGCGCTGGGCCAGCAACTCTGCAGCTTCCCGGCTGACGGCGACCAGGCCTTTCATCCGCGCTTCAACGGCGCGATCGAGGGTCGGGTGCACCGACTTGCGCTTGTGCTCCAGGCCGAGTTGCGCCTGCAGCGCCTGCCCCATGCGCTCAGCCACGTCCCCTTCGGGGCCACTGCGCGCCACAATGCCATCAATCAGCGCCAGTCGGGTCACGCGCTGCGGAAACGATCCGGCGAAAACCACCGAGACAATCGCCCCCAGCGAATGCCCCAGCAGTGCAAATCGCTCCCAGCCTAATTGCTCGGCCACACACAGCACATCAAAGGCGTAGTCCGCCAACCCATACCCTGCCCCGCGCGGGCGATGATCCGAATGGCCATGCCCGGCAAGATCCAGCGCCACGATGCGCAGGCCCGAAAGCTTTGGCGCCAGTCGGGCGAAGCTATTGGCGTTGTCCAGCCAACCGTGCAGGGCAATCACGGGCACGCCATCCTCGGGGCCAAAAATGTGCGCAGCCAACTCGATATGCGGCAGGCTCAGACGAATTTCTTCAACCACAGGACTCATGCAAAGTGCTCTTCAAAGGCCGGAATGACGAAGTTCCCAGCGGGCAAAAATCTGTTTGAGCAGGCGGGCGGTGTCCTGCGGTTGCTCCAGCGGAAACATGTGTCCGCCCGGTACGCTTAGCGACTCGCCATTGGGCATGCGCGAAACGGCTTTGGCATGATGATTCATGACCACTCGACTGTCGCGCCCTCGCACCACCGTCAGCGGGACCTGCAACTGAAAGGCCCTGCCGGGACTGGTGTCAGGGACGCTGCGATAGATATCGATTTCGGTCGCCGGGTCGAAGCTCAACCGCAAGCGGTCATCAACAGGTTGCAACCCGTGCTCCAGGTAAGCCTCGAAGCAGTCCGGGTCAAAGCTGCGGAACAGTGACTTGCCCGCAAAGTAGGCTCGCGCCGTCTCACGGTCGGCAAACTCTTCGCGCCGCCCCAGAGTGCGGCCGGCCGGGGTCAGGCGATCGATCAGGCCAAAACGCTTGGCCGCACGAATCACCCACTGATCGGTGCGCGTCAGCACGGGCGAATCCAGCATGACCACGCCCTTGTACAGATGCGGGCAACGGATAGCGGCATGCAGGTGCAGCATACCGCCCAGAGAATGACCCACACCCAGCACGGGTTCTGCTTGTTGTTGCAGGTGGTAAATCAGTTCATCGACGAGGTTGTGCCAATTGTTGTCCACCGGGTAACGCGGGTCATGCCCGTGCTGTGACAGGTGAACCACGCTGAAATCCGGCGCAAGGGCACTGAACAACTTGCCATACGTGGCCGAAGGGAAGCCGTTGGCATGGGCGAAAAAAATCTGCCGAGACATACAAGGCGTCCAAATGTAGGAAGTACGCCTTATTGTCTGTAGGAAAATTCTTCATATCAATGACCGTATGCGCCATGAGTGACGACAATACGGCCATTATCTGGCCGTTTGATCACCGCGCGGGCGGGTTTTCACCCAGGGGTACAACGGCGATGGTCAGGCGGGAAATGCAACTGAGTTTGCCGCTGTCGTCGCTCAGGCGGATATCCCAGACGTGGGTTGTGCGGCCCATGTGTACCGGGCGTGCGACTGCGCTCACCCGGCCGCTGCGCACGCCACGCAGGTGATTGGCGTTGACCTCAAGGCCCACGCAATAGAATTTCTGGGTATCGATACACATATAACTGGCCATCGAACCCAGGGTTTCCGCCAGAACCACCGATGCGCCGCCATGCAACAGGCCAAAAGGTTGGTGAGTTCGGTGATCGACCACCATGCTTGCAGTGATGGAGTCGTCATCGAAGGCATCGAAGGTGATGTCCAGCACGTCGCAAATGGTGTTTTTGCGCAATTCATTAAGGCGCGCCAGGTCAGGCGGAGTCGTCCACGAAATCATGCAGTCATTCCTTGGTCAGTGAGTAGGGGCGGCGGCGTGATTGACGCTCAACACAGCCACCAAAATGCCATTCATCCGCCCCAACTATCTTTCACTACGACCAAAATGTGCAACCGCTGCAATGATCAGGGGTGATGAACACCGATCAAGGTCATGCTGCCAGCCAGCGGCCATTCACCCTCAAGTTCCACCAGGCTGGCCGTCTGCATCGGCTGGGGCTGACGCAAATGACCATGCAGCAACAGGCTGATCAAGTCGCCCACAAATGGCTGATGACTGACCAGCAGTACATTGCCACTGTCCGGCAGCTTGCTGACCGCAAACTTGGGCTCACTTTCGGGTGTCAGCCACGGCACGGTGATGAGGTCGCAGGTAAAACCAAGGGCCTTGCGCACCAACTCAGCGGTTTGCTGCGCCCGCACATAAGGGCTGACCAGGATGCTGTCCAGTGGCTGGCCAATCAGCAAGGCTGCACTGTGCAGCACCTGTTCACGACCATGGGCCGTGAGTTCGCGTTCGGCATCGCGCCGGGCGTGAGGCTCGGCTTCGCCGTGACGCAAGATCCAGATCTTCATGGCTTGGTCTCTTCGCCCTTGGCGGCCTGCGCGTAAGGTGCTTCACCTTCCGGGGCACGTGGGGCTGGCCAATCGGCAAATGGCCAAGGTTTTTGCTCGGTGTGAAAGCTGCCAAACCGACCAATCTGTGCCAGATAAAGGCTCAGGCTGTCGCCAAAATTCATCAAGCCGCCGTTGGGTGCGCCGTAGATCAGACGGTAAATCAGCTGCACCAGCACCAGCCCGCCAAGCACCAGTTGCGCGACTTGCCAGACCAGCAAAAAAACCAGCATCCAGAGCACGCGCAAAACGAGTGACTCGTATTTGGGTGCGTTTTTAGTGTCGTTCATGTGCTGCTCCCTTGGTGCTTAGTTGAAACCGCTGGTGGAGATAAAATCGACATCCGTCTTGGGTTCGCCGCGCATCAACTGCCCGATGACCTGATCCAGGGTGTAACCCTCGAACAGAATCGCGTGCAGGCCAGCAACCAAGGGCATGTAGACGTTCAGTTCCTGTGCCTTGACCTTGAGCACCTTGAGGGTATTCACCCCTTCGGCCACTTCGCCCAGTCGAGTGACGGCATCTTCCAGGCTGAGGCCCTGACCCAGGGCAAACCCGACCTGATAATTGCGGCTCTTGGGGGATGAGCAGGTGACGATCAAATCGCCTACACCCGCCAAGCCGAGGAAAGTCATGGGATTGGCACCCTGGCTAACGGCAAATCGGGTCATCTCGGCCAAGGCACGGGTAATCAGCATGCTCTTGGTGTTCTCCCCCATACCCAGCGCCACGGCCATGCCGGCGATGATTGCGTAAACGTTTTTCAACGCCCCGCCCAACTCCACCCCAAAACGGTCGGCACTGGCATAGACGCGAAATGTTCGGCCATGCAATGCCGCCTGCACGCGGTTGCACAGGTCTTCATCGGCACTGGCGACCACGGTGGCAGTCAACGCATGCTCGGCAACTTCACGGGCAAGGTTGGGCCCGGACAGAACGCCGATACGTGCCTGCGGGGCGATTTCTTCAAGGATCTCGCTCATCAGTTTGAAACTGTGCGCTTCAATGCCCTTGGTCAGGCTGACCAGCATTTTTCCGCTCAAACGCTCTGCGTGTTCGGCCAGCACACTGCGCAAGGCGCTGGACGGCAAGGCCACAAAACACAGCTCGCAGGCATCGAGCGTCGCCTTGAGATCAGTAACCGGCTCCACCCAGGGATGGATCTTGATGCCCTTGAGGTAACGCGGGTTTTCGCGATTCAGGCGAATGGCCTCGGCCTGCTCCGGATCGCGCATCCACTGATACACACGATGACCGTTTTCTGCCAGCAAGTTGCCCACGGCGGTGCCAAAGCTTCCGCCTCCCAAGACCGCAATAGCGTGCTGTTCAGTCATATGCAATCCCGTTTTCCATCTAGCGTGGCAATGGCGGCATTATACGGAGCACATGCCCCGCGACCAGCCCCATAGCATATAGATGGCTTTGACTGAAAAAGTGCAAGACCTCGGTTAACATGCCGCTCAGGTACTCACCTTCAAGAGGCAGCTTTGCTGCACTTCAACATGAACGACTGCAGGTCAAGGACGACAACGTATATGGGAGAGGTATTTGCTGGCTGCAAGGTGACTGTCGGAGACACCCTGCCATGATGGCTCGCAGTCGGTGGGATATTCACACCCGCACGCAGATGATGAGCCTGGGCCCGGCGTTGTTATTGACCTTGTTGTTGATCAGTTTTTTTACGTTCGTACGAATCCAGGATTTGCGCCAGGAGCTCAAGCACACAGGCCAGTTGATCGCCAACCAATTGGCGCCTGCCACCGAGTACGGGCTCATGACGGGGAACACCCACGTTCTGGAAACCCTGATCAACGCTTCGTTGAACATCCCCCACGTACAGTTTGTGCAGGTACAGAACCGTACAAACGAGGTGCTGGCACAGGCAGAGCACTCCCCGCCCGGCGCTGATCAAGGCTCGCAGGTAGAAGTGTTCCAGGCGTCAGTGCGATTGCAGAAGAGCCCTTCGGGCGAATATTTTTTGCTCAGTCATAACCAGACACCAGCACCGGTAGAAGACTATCTGGGCCGGGTGCTGGTTGGCATGTCCGGGGAGGCGTTCAGCACCCGTCAACAAGAAATCCTGCTCAAGGCCGTGATCCTTGCCTTGTTTGCCCTGGGCTTCACCTACCTGTTGGCCAGGCGCCTGGCGTCCAACCTGTCCAAGCCCATCAGTGACATGAGCAAAGCGGTCAAGGCCATCCAGCAGGGCGACTACTCCACGCCCTTGCCAGTCGTCGACGATGGCGAACTGGGCAGTCTGGCCCAGCACATCAACAATCTGGCCGATGGGCTTGAGCAAGCCAGCCGAGAGCAACATGCCGCCATTGCTCAGCTGATTCAGACCCGCGAAGAAGCCGAACGGGCCAACCGGGCCAAAACCGACTTTTTGGCCATGATGAGCCACGAGCTTCGCACGCCGATGAATGGCGTACTGGGAATGCTGCAACTGCTGGAAACCACGCAGATGACAGAGGAACAGGCTGAATATGCCGCCCTGGCGTCTGAGTCCACCGAGCACTTGCTCAAGGTCATTAACGACATCCTCGACTTCTCACGAATCGAACGGTCAGCGCTTGAACTGGAGCGCATCCCCTTCAACCTCGCAGAACTGGTCAGCAATTGCGCTCAGGCTTTCCAGCACAGCGCCGCACAGCGCGGCCTGCACTTGCAGCTGACCCTCTCAGAAGGCTTGCAGGATTTGCACGTACTGGGGGATCCGACGCGGATCAGGCAAATCCTGGTCAACCTCATCGGCAATGCGCTGAAATTTACCGAACACGGGCAGATCAGTATCGAACCGCTTTGGCAGCGTCTGGATCACGAATTGATCTGGTTTACCTGTGTCGTACGCGACAGCGGTATTGGCATCAACAGCGAAAAACTGGACTCCATGTTCACCGCTTTCCAGCAGGCCGACAGCTCGATTTCGCGGCGCTATGGTGGCACAGGGCTGGGCCTGCCCATCGCCCGCACGTTGGCTGAACGCATGGGTGGCACGCTGCACGCCACCAGTGAAGAGACCCGCGGCTCAGTGTTCACCCTGGAAATCCCGCTGGAGCTGCACCAGCCCGTAGAGCACAGCCAAAGGCCTGAACTTGAGCCGGAAGCGACGTGTGCGCCCGGGCGTAAAATCTTGCTGGTGGAAGATAACCAGGTCAATCAGACCGTCATTGAAGCCATGCTGAGCAGCCTGGGATACGAAGTGAGCATGGTCAGTGATGGCGCGCAGGCCATTCATTTCGCCAACACCGAGCGCTTTGCCGCGATCCTGATGGACTGTCGCCTGCCGATCATCAATGGCTACGAAGCTACCCGGCAAATCCGCCAACTGCCCGGGTGCATGACCCTGCCCATCATTGCCCTGACCGCCAATGCCTTGCAGGGTGATCGGGAAACCTGCCTGCAGGCCGGAATGAACGATTACCTTGCCAAGCCGTTCAAACGAGCTGATCTGGAGCAAATTCTGCTGCGCTGGGTCCAGTAACTTATGGCTAAAAGGCCACCTGCGACTGGCGTTAAACACAAAATTGCGGCAGTCTTAGGCACCCGAATGGGCCACTGAACCGGCCCGATTTAAATTTTCAGTGCACAAGTGTACATTCTTGCCCTTTGCGCTGTGACTTTCACTACAACGCAATAGTCTATGTGTAGGCTGGCGAACTGGAACTCGTATGTTTCAGTTGGTCGGGAAGATTTGCCCCACCCTGCCGCATGGGATTATTGAGGAGCTCGCATGACCAAACAAAACGCCTTTACTCGGGAAGATTTGCTGCGCTGTAGCCGCGGCGAGCTATTCGGCCCAGGTAACGCGCAACTGCCCGCCCCTAACATGCTGATGGTGGATCGCATCACCCATATCAGCGAAGAGGGTGGCAAGTACGGCAAAGGTGAATTGGTCGCCGAGCTGGATATCACCCCGGACCTGTGGTTTTTCGCCTGCCATTTCGAAGGCGATCCGGTGATGCCAGGTTGCCTGGGCCTCGACGCCATGTGGCAGTTGGTCGGCTTCTATCTGGGCTGGCAAGGTCTGCCGGGCCGCGGGCGTGCCCTGGGTTCGGGCGAAGTGAAGTTCTTCGGCCAGGTCTTGCCGACCGCCAAGAAAGTCACCTATAACATTCAAATCAAGCGCGTCCTCAAGGGCAAGCTGAACCTGGCCATTGCCGATGGTTCGGTCACTGTCGACGGTCGCGAGATTTATACTGCCGAAGGCCTTCGGGTCGGCGTATTTACTTCCACTGACAACTTTTAAGGGTTATCCGCATGCGCCGCGTCGTTATCACTGGTCTGGGCATCGTTTCGTGCCTGGGCAATGACAAAGAGACCGTCTCCGCTAACCTGCGTGCAAGTCGCCCTGGCATCCGATTCAACCCGGAATATGCCGAAATGGGTCTGCGTAGCCAGGTTTCCGGCTCCATTGACCTGCCTCTCGAAGAGCTGATCGATCGCAAGATCTATCGCTTCGTCGGCCACGCAGCGGCTTACGCCTACCTGGCCATGAAAGACGCCATCACTGATTCGGGCCTGACCGAGGAGCAAGTCTCCAACCCGCGTACCGGCCTTATCGCCGGCTCGGGTGGCGCGTCGACCCTGAACCAGATGGAGGCGCTGGACATCCTGCGCGAAAAAGGCGTCAAGCGCGTTGGCCCGTACCGCGTTACGCGGACCATGGGCAGCACCGTTTCTGCCTGCCTGGCCACCCCCTTCAAGATTAAGGGCGTGAACTACTCGATCTCCTCTGCCTGCGCCACCAGTGCTCATTGCATCGGTACTGCGGTTGAGCAGATCCAGCTGGGCAAGCAGGACATCGTTTTCGCGGGCGGTGGCGAAGAAGAACACTGGAGCCAATCGTTCCTGTTCGACGCCATGGGCGCGCTGTCCACTCAATACAACGACACGCCTGAAAAAGCGTCCCGTGCCTACGACAAAAACCGTGATGGCTTCGTCATCGCCGGTGGTGGTGGCATGGTTGTTGTTGAAGAACTGGAACACGCCCTGGCGCGTGGTGCCAAGATCTACGCCGAAATCGTCGGCTACGGCGCGACATCCGACGGCTACGACATGGTTGCCCCAAGCGGCGAAGGCGCCATCCGCTGCATGCAGATGGCCATGTCTACCGTTGACGGCCCGATCGACTACCTCAACACCCACGGCACCTCTACTCCGGTAGGCGACGTCAAGGAAATGGAAGGTGTTCGCGCGGTATTCGGCGACAAGGCTCCGGCCATCAGCTCGACCAAAAGCCTGTCGGGTCACTCACTGGGCGCCGCAGGCGTTCACGAAGCGATCTACTGCTTGCTGATGATGGAAGGCAACTTCATCGCCGGCTCTGCAAACATCGAGGAACTGGACCCGACTGTCGCTGACATGCCGATCCTGACCAAGACCCGCGAGAACGTCACGTTGAACAATGTGATGAGCAACAGCTTCGGCTTCGGTGGCACAAACGCCACTCTGGTACTGAAGCGCTGGGCTGGCAAATAAGCCCTCCCCTCGCGAAATAAAAATGCCCCGGCTGGTTTTCCAGTCCGGGGCATTTTTTTGCATGATGGAACGCATGGCTCCCGGGATGCTCTATAAAGATCAGGACCGTTATCTCTGCCACTACGAGGTTTGCCATGACTGTTACCGTTAATACCGTATCCCACGAGGGTTTTCGTCACAGCATCAAAATCGACGATCACGAAGTCTTCACCGATTTGCCCACGTCCCTGGGCGGCGACGGTTCTGCTCCCTCTCCCCATGATTACTTCGATGCCGCCCTCGGTGCGTGCAAGGCGCTGACACTCAAGCTCTATGCGCAAAAAAAGGAGATCCCGCTGACCGGGGTCACGGTCGAAGTCAAACACGACGCCAGCGAAGAACAGAAAGGGAAATACGCCCTGCACGTCAAACTGACGCTAAAAGGCGTGCTGACCGATGCCCAGCGCGATGAGTTGCACAACGTGGCCGACAAGTGCCCGGTGCATAAATTGATGACTACCGCCGAGATCACCATCGAGACCCATCTATCTGAAGGTGCTTTCAGCCAGTAACGCACAGGTTCTACCTGCAGGCCCGGGAAGCGTTGGGTTATGCTCAACGCTTCTCCCCCGCTGGCACCTTCAAATGCACACATTGACCATAATTCGGCCACGGGCCGAAGATGTCGAAGGCCAACCGATCTTGCGCCCTCTGCCCTCGGCCAAGTGCCGCAGCGTCGGGCCTTTTGTATTCTTCGACCACATGCTGCCTACCCACTATCCACCCGGCCACGGGATGAATATCCGACAGCATCCGCACATCGGCCTGTCCACTTTGACCTATCTGTTTGAAGGCCAACTGCAGCATAAGGACAGCCTGGGCTCCGACCAGCAGGTTGGCCCCGGCGAAGTCAGCTGGATGACCGCGGGCGCGGCCATTGCTCACGTTGAACGAACACCCGCCTCAATACTGGCGCAAGGCTCAAGCCTGCATGGGCTGCAAGTGTGGCTGGCTTCTCCCAGGGAACACGAACAAGGCGCAAGCCACTACAGCCATCATGATGCCAATAGCTTGCCCGTCAGTGAGACCCTGGGAGTAATGATTCGCCTGATTGCAGGCACCGGGTTTTGCTTGAGCTCGCCGGTGCCGGTGCTCTCACCGACCCTGTACGCCGAAGTGCAGATGCAAACGGCCACAACGCTGCTTGTTCCGGCGGAACACCCGGAGCGTGCGCTTTATGTGCTGGAAGGTGAAGTGCAGCTGGAGGGCCAGACCATCGAACCACGCTGCCTGGTGCTACTGCCTGCCGGAGAAGCCATGACCCTGTGCGCGATGAGTGACAGTCATATGGTGTTGATCGGCGGAGCGGCCCTCGATGGTCCGCGCCGCATGAACTGGAACTTCGTCGCCAGCGATCCAGCCCTGATCGAACAGGCTAGAACCCGGTGGGCCACAGGGCATTGGCCGACAGTACCCGGTGAAACCGGTCGCATCGAACTGCCTTGAAGCCCGGCCCGCAGAGGCCTTACAAAACCATTGCCGCCACCCAGCCAAAGGCCAGCAGCGGCAAATTGTAATGCAGGAAAGTAGGCACTACGGTGTCCCAGATATGGTGATGCTGGCCGTCAATATTCAGGCCGGAAGTGGGCCCAAGGGTGGAGTCCGATGCCGGAGAACCTGCATCGCCCAAGGCGCCCGCTGTGCCGACGATGCAAACAATGGCCATTGGACTGAAACCCAGCTGAACGCACAGCGGCACAAAAATAGCCGCCAGGATCGGCACAGTGGAAAATGACGAACCGATACCCATGGTGACCAGCAATCCAACCAGCAACATCAGCAGAGCGCCCACGCCCTTGCTGTTATTGATCCAGCCGGCAGAAGCTTCAACCAGTGATTTGACCTCGCCGGTGGCTTTCAGGACTTCGGCAAAACCGGAGGCTGCGATCATGATGAAGCCAATCATGGCCATCATCTTCATGCCTTCGGTAAACAAATCATCCGTCTCGCGCCAACGCACGATCCCCGAAGCCGAAAAAATCAGAAAACCTGCCAGCGCGCCAATAATCATGGAGCCCAGCCACAGCTGAATGATAAACGCCGCCGCAATGGCCGCACCTGCCACCAGCAAGGTGCGCGGGTTATAGCTGACGGCAACCTGTTCAACCTGTTCGATTTTGGCCAGGTCATATTCGCGTTTTTTGCGGTAACTGATGAAAACCGCCACCAACAACCCAAACAACATCCCTAAAGCCGGGATTGCCATCGCATGGGTGACATTGACCCCGCTGATATCAACGCCACTTTTGCTGACGTTGGCGAGCAAAATCTGATTGAGAAAGATATTGCCAAAACCCACCGGCAAGAACATGTACGGCGTGATCAAGCCAAAGGTCATGACACAGGCAATCAATCGGCGGTCAATGTTCAGCTTGGTCAGTACATACAACAGGGGCGGAACCAGCAAAGGAATGAACGCGATATGGATCGGCAGAATATTCTGGGAAGAAACAGCCACGACCAGCAGCAAGCCAATCAACAGCCATTTGACGCGATTGCCACCGGCCGCATGCTGCCTGTTGACCATCATCAGCGCTTTGTCTGCCAGGGCATGGGCCATGCCCGACTTGGCTATCGCCACTGCAAAAGCACCCAGCATGGCATAGGACAAAGCCACCTGAGCACCACCGCCCAACCCGCCATTGAAAGCATTGAGTGTTGCCTCGATACCCAGCCCACCTACGAGACCGCCAACAACGGCACCCACAATCAGTGCGATGACCACGTGCACACGGGACAAACTGAGCACCAGCATGATGCCGACCGCGGCAATTACTGCATTCATTATTACAACCTCATAGCGCGCACCACGATAAAACACCGTAAAGCGGAAAATTTCGGGCAAAAGACGACTGTTCCAATCGCCGGATCTGGAAGGGTGGACCTTTTTGGGGGCGCACACTTTGCAGCACCTCCAGCGCCTTGTCAAAGCGCAGGCCAAAGGCATCCGGACAATCCACCCTGACAGGCCTTAACCCTAGTATTTAAAGGGCTAAATCGGTGTTTTCAAGACCGGGTAAAACGCTAATAAGTCGGGTTTTGGCGTAAAGAAAAACATCCTGCGGCCGCTAACAGTGAAAGCCTCTTTTTAGGATGCATCCATGTCGCTCAGACAGCTTTCCATCCAATGGAAAATCACCCTCCTCGCCGGACTCAGCCTGATCGGCGTAGTCACCCTGCTGGTGGGACTTTCTCTTTATCGCATGGATCACACTGCCGATCTGGTAGAGGCCTCAAGTTCACGAATGCTGAACGAGTCTGCGCAAGCCCGTATCGAGGCTCAAGGTGAAGCCCAGGCACTGGCAATCAGTCGCCAGTTTATGGATGCCTACCAGTACGGTAATGGATTCGCCCGACAAGTCCTTTTCTTGCGTGAGCAATCTGAAAAGCGCTTTCTGGATGCCTTTGACTTGCGTGAAGACCTGACGCGCCAGGTTAAAGCGGCCTTGCAGGCCAATCCGGACTTGCTGGGGCTGTCGCTGGTATTTGAAGCCAACGCGCTGGATGGCAAGGACTCACTGTTCGACCATCAAAAAGAACTGGGCAGCAATGACAAAGGACGCTTTGCCCTTTACTGGTCGCAACCGACACCGGGCAAGCTGAGCTCGATGGCGCTGCCCGAATCAGACATGGTCGATACCAGCACCGGGCCCAGCGGCCAGGCCAACAACACATGGTTCACCTGCCCGCGCACTACGCGCAAACCGTGCATCATCGAGCCCTATTTCTATGAGATCGACGGGCAAAACGTATTACTGACCAGCATCGTTTTCCCCCTGATTGTTGACGGAAAAGTCATTGCTTCACTGTCGGTTGATATCAATCTCAACAGTTTGCAAGCCATTAGCCTGCAAGCCAGCCAAAAACTGTACGACGGCGAAACCCGCGTTGGCATTATCAGCTCGGCCGGGATACTCGCCGGCTTCAGTGCTGATGCCAGCAAACTTGCCCAGCGTCTCGATCAGGTAGACACCAGTGATGGCGCTGAATTGATCCGCATGATGGCCAAAGGTGATCAGGTACAAAGCATTCGCAGCGAGCAACGCCTGAAAGTCCTGACTCCCTTCCTGCCGATCCCGGGCAGCAAATCCTGGGGCGTATTGCTCGACGTGCCTGAAGCTGTCCTGGTCGGACCGGCACAGGCCCTGCAAGCAGAACTGGACGAGCGCAACAGGGCCGGAGCCTTGACCGAGCTGGCGTGGGGGTCTCTGGCCGCCATCATCGGGCTTCTGCTGGTGTGGTTGCTGGCCCGTAGCGTCACACGTCCGATCCTTGGCGTGGCCAACATGCTTGAAGACATTGCGAGCGGAGAAGGCGACCTGACCCGTCGCTTGGCATACGACAAAAAAGACGAACTTGGACAGCTCGCCAGCTGGTTCAACCGCTTCCTCGACAAACTGCAACCGACCATTGCCGAAGTTAAACGCTCGGTACAGGACGCGCGCAGCACCGCCGATCAGTCGGCGGCCATTGCCACCCAGACCAGCGCTGGTATGGAGCAGCAGTACCGCCAGGTCGACCAGGCGGCCACGGCCTCCCATGAAATGAGCGCAACGGCGCAGGATGTCGCACGCAGCGCGGCACAGGCGGCTCAGGCCGCTCGTGATGCCGATCAGGCGACCAGACAAGGGCTGACGATCATTGACCGCACCACGACCAGCATCGACCATCTGGCTGCAGATATGAGCGTGGCCATGACGCAAGTTGAAGGGCTGGCTGCCAATAGTGAAAAAATCGGTTCAGTACTGGAGGTCATTCGCGCCATTGCCGAACAGACCAACCTCCTCGCCTTGAATGCTGCCATTGAAGCGGCGCGGGCAGGCGAAGCCGGGCGCGGATTTGCCGTGGTGGCCGACGAGGTCCGCAACCTGGCACGCCGGACTCAGGAATCCGTTGAGGAAACCCGGCAGGTCATCGAACAACTGCAAGCCGGGACTCAGGAAGTAGTGAGTTCCATGAATAACAGCCATCGCCAGGCTCAGGGCAGTGTGGAGCAGGTAGGACAGGCGGTGACGGCCTTGCAGCAAATCGGTGATGCCGTCACCGTGATTACCGACATGAACTTGCAGATTGCCAGCGCGGCTGAAGAACAGAGTGCCGTTGCAGAGGAAATCAACAATAACGTTTCCACTATTCGGGATGTAACGGAGTCTTTGTCTGAACAGGCCAATGAGTCGGCCCGGGTCAGTCAGGCGCTGAACTCACTGGCCAACCAGCAGCAAAAATTGATGGATCAATTTCGCGTCTGATCCGTCGTGCGATGACGGTTTTAAGCCGTCGTCGCCTTTTTCGTTCGTCCTGGGAGCTTGATTCTAACCATCAGGCCGCCCATCTCAGCTGTCTCAAGCTGCATAACTCCCCCCCACGCTTCAACGATGTCCCGAACGATTCCAAGGCCCAGACCGTGACCACTGGCTTGCTCGTCAAGCCGCGTACCGCGACTGAACACCTGATCACGTTCGGCCTCAGGAATGCCCGGCCCATCATCCTGGACTTCAATCACAAACCCGTCCACGGTCTGGCCAATACTCAGTTCGACTTGGGCGTCCGCCCATTTGCAGGCGTTATCCAATAGATTACCGAGCAATTCGAGCATGTCTTCCCGATCCCAAGGCAAATGCAGCCCCGGCGCAACCTTGTGCGTCAATTGCAGATGCTCGCCGTGAATCATGCCAAGGGTCGACAGGAGCCCTGGCAACTCCGTATCAGCATCAAATTGCGCACCCGGCAAGGCATCGCCCGCAAGACGCGCACGGTTGAGCTCGCGGCTCATGCGCTGCTGTATCTGGTCCAACTGCTCTCGCAATGTAGTTTGTATCTGCGGATAAGCTGCAAGCCGCGGATCGTTGGCCAGGCTGATCAATACCGCCAATGGGGTTTTAAGTGCATGGCCCAGGTTACCCAACGCATTGCGCGAGCGCTTGAGGTTGTCTTCGGTATGGGCCAGCAAGTGGTTTATTTGCGTGACCAGGGGTTCAAGCTCAAGGGGGACCAGCGAATCAAGCTGCGAGCGCTGACCTGACTGCAACTGAGCGATTTGTTTACGTGCAGTTTCCAATGGCCGTAGAGCGCGGCGAACGGTAATACGCTGCAACAGCAAAATAACAATCAGGGCCATGACGCCCACCCCCAGACCGATCCGCTGAACCTGCCTGAAACTTTCACGTATGGGTGTGTAGTCCTGGGCAACGCTGATGGAGACCGCCTGGCCAAGGCGCTGGTAATCACTGCGCATGACCAGCAGCATCTGCCCCTCTGGGCCGGGCTGTAACTCGCTGCTCAGCCCAGGCTCACTGGGACGCGGTAGTTGAGCGTCCCAAAGCGAACGCGAGCGCCAGTGAGTATCACCGAACTCGAGACTGAAATAGTGTCCAGAAAATGGCCGCTGATAAGCAGATGACAACCGTCGTTCATCCAACTGCAAGCCTTGGGGGCCACGGCTCAAAGCTATCAGCAGGTTCTCACTGTCGTTCTTCAGGCCTGACTCCAGATAACGCTGGAGGCCACTTTCAAATAGCCAGAGACTGACTTGGCCTACGACCAGACCTGCAACCAGCAGAACGCTGACCAAACCCAGACTCAAACGCCTCTGAATGGACTTCACTGGCCGACAGCGCCGAAAATGTAGCCCTGACCACGACGGGTTTCGACCACTTCACGCCCGAGCTTGCGACGTAAATGGTTCACGTGGACCTCTAAAACATTGGAATCACGTTCAGTCTCACCGTCGTAGAGATGCTCGGCCAAGTGGCTTTTAGAGAGGATCTGTTGCGGATGCAACATGAAATACCGCAGAAGACGGAACTCGGCAGCGGTCAATTGCACCTCGGCCCCATCTTTGAGTACGCATTGACGCGCCTCATCCAACTGCAGCCCTGCGGACTTCAATAACGGCTGATTCGGTTGACCGTGAGAGCGGCGCAAGAGTGCCTGCACCCGCAGTTGCAGCTCTTCAGGATGAAAAGGTTTGGTTACATAATCATCGGCACCGGCTTTAAGGCCATCAATGCGCTCGGACCAGGAGCTGCGTGCCGTCAAAATCAGAACAGGCGTGGCCAGCCCTTGTGTGCGCCACTGCTTGAGCACATCAATGCCGGACATCCCCGGTAAACCCAGATCAAGAATAATCAGGTCATAGGGTTCACTCTGCCCTTGATAAAGAGCATCACGCCCATCGGCCAGCCAATCAACTGCATAGCCAAGGCGAGTTAACCCGGCCATCAGTTCGTCAGCCAATGGAACGTGATCTTCTACCAGCAGCAACCGCATTAATCATCTACCTCGTCTTTGAGCAATTGACCATTACTGGCGTTCAGTTTGATCTCGCGCACAACGCCACTGGTCGTAAGCAACTCGACCTCGTAAACATAAACGTCGTCATCCTCCTCCAGCTCTACCTCCAGCAATTTTGCACCCGGGTGGCGCTCAAGGGCTTTTTGAAGCAGTAGCTCTAGCGGCTGGATCAGGCCTTGCTCACGTAAACGCAGCGCCTCGTCCTGCCCCAGGTCCCGCGCAATGGCCAAAGAACAGAACGCAGAGAACACCAACACGATAAATCCGCCAACTCGTAGGTTCACTGTCATCACTCGCCTCTGCGGCCTCCGTTCAATGTCATTTGTGCGATATCAAAAACATGGAGCATAAATGTATTGGCTTAATTGAAGCTGAATCAACTGCCCCACCCCCCGGATTGCGGGAGGTATGCACCTGCGCTGGGCGTTAACTGCTAAACTGCCGCCCTGTATTCATCGCTCAGGCGATAGTCACCTTTCAAGAGCTATAAATATTGTGGAAATTTTCAAAGAGTTTACCTTCGAATCTGCGCATCGCTTGCCTTACGTGCCTGAAGGCCACAAATGCGGCCGCTTGCATGGTCACTCATTCAAGGTGGCAATCCATTTAAGCGGTGATATCGATCCGGCCACCGGCTGGATTCGCGATTTCTCAGAGATCAAAGCGATTTTCAAACCACTTTATGAGCTGCTTGATCACAACTACCTGAACGATATTCCGGGTCTGGAAAATCCAACGAGCGAAGTGCTGGCAAAGTGGATCTGGCAACAGCTCAAGCCTTTGCTACCAGAATTATCTGCGATACGAATTCATGAAACCTGCACCAGTGGTTGCATCTACTACGGTGATTGAATAAATCGCTCCAAAAAAACCACCTCTCAAGGTGGTTTTTTTGCTTTTACAGAAGGTAAAAGCGTGCCGATCACTGTTTAAAACTTACCACCACTTTTCTCGGCCCAAAAACAAACCCCCTGTCTGCGTTAGCAGACAGGGGGTTTGGAATTTAATCTTGACGATGACCTACTCTCACATGGGGAAACCCCACACTACCATCGGCGATGCATCGTTTCACTTCTGAGTTCGGGATGGGATCAGGTGGTTCCAATGCTCTATGGTCGTCAAGAAATTCGGTAGCCAGGTCGTTCACCTTTCGGTTTACGCTCCAGCGAATGGGTATGTAATAGTCTGGTGTTTTGTGAGTCGCAAACTTTCGGTTTGTATCGTCTTCACACACCGCAATCTGGTCTCTTCGACGCAAATTGCTTGGGTGTTATATGGTCAAGCCTCACGGGCAATTAGTATTGGTTAGCTCAACGCCTCACAGCGCTT
>NZ_JAHKRC010000024.1 GCF_019345465.1 Pseudomonas sp. NKUCC02_KPG | reverse complement strand
CCAATACCGCCATACACCACCAGCTCGGTCGGGTTCTCGGCCACTTGCGGGTCGAGGTTGTTCATCAACATCCGCAGCGGCGCTTCGGTCATCCAGCTTTTAGCAGTGAGCCGGGTGCCACGGGCGGCGCGGATTTCACCTTCACGGTGACGGTCATGGGCAGTTGTCATGGGCAGTCCCTCATAAAAAAGCATCAACGTCATACGGTGCAGTGCGACAGGTGCGCACTTATACCAGCCTGTATGTACAAGTGAATGCAAGCGAAGGGCCAACACACAAGCGGCAATGCGCCAATGGCCTGTTTTTTCTATGTAAAAATGTTATAAATCAGATAGTTAAAAAATTTTTAATTTTTGCGAAAAGAATATGTCGCACGAAAAATCTGCATCAAGTTGCCGCAACTTTGTGCATCAACAGGCGGGAAGGTAACAAAAATGCACCAAAAGTAACGCGAGTAACACATCGTTACCCGCTATCAGCGACCCCTCAGTTGCCGCACTGGCCTTGCAGGCGATAGCGCGTGCCCGGGTACACCAGGCGGGCACACCCCACCATTCCTTGAGCCGCCCACGTGCGGCGGCGAATGAGCAGGCAAGGCTCGTTTCGCTTGACGTGCAGCAGGCGACACTCTGCAGATTTGGCATGAATGGCCTCTACCACATGCTCACCGCCGGTCAATGGCGCGAGGTTCATCAGGTAGGCATAGGCCGTGGTACGGGTGAAATCCTGCTGCAGGTACTCAGGTGCGATCTCGGCATTCACGTAGCGCTCTTCAATCTGCACCGGTACATCGTTTTCGTAATGCACCATCACCGAATGGAAGAACCGCTTGATACCGTCCAGTGCAAATGGCAACACAGGCGTGACCTTGGCCGGGACTTCTTCGAGCACGATCACTTCACAGCGGTGCACGTGGCCACGGTCGGCGATTTCCTGGGCAATGTTATGAATCTCGAACAACGCCGCATTGCCTTTGGGCACGGCAACAAATGTCCCCACCCCTTGCATGCGCACCAGCAACCCTTCGATGGTCAGCTCACGCAATGCGCGATTGATCGTCATGCGACTCACGCCCAACAGGGTAAGCAACTCACTCTCGGAGGGCAGCTTGGAGTTGGGCAGCCAGGCGCCCGAACGGATTTTTTGCGCAATGGCCTGTTTGACGCGCGCATACAGCGGCGCAGGACTCTCAATGGAGAATGACTCAAGGGATGAATTGTCATCGACTGGCTTGGACACAACGACTCCTGTTGGCGGGTTGGGCATGCCAGGGGGCATTCTCGATCAGTTTGCGCGCCACACAAACTGATCGAGAACATCCCCTGATGCGCCGGGCCAGTTTACGCGCAGCGTGAGCGAAGAAAAACGGGCGTTTAGCGTGGCATGTAATCGCGTTGCCAGCGGCGCGGGATTCTCAACGACAGCAGCCCGAGCACGGCGGCAAAACCGGCACTGAACAGCATCGCCTTGAGCCCGAACCGTGTTTCCAGCAGCGCCCCCAGTACCGCCCCCAGCAGCATCCCGGTCCAGGGCACCAGCTGCACTCGCCAGCCGCTGCGTCGCTCGCCCAGCAGCCAGCGGCCCACCCCCCGGCCAAAACGCGATAACGCCCCGGTCACATAGGTCAGGCCCACCGGTAGCCCGTTAACCTGCTCCACCGCCGCATTGAGCATGCCCATCGCCACAATGGCCGCCAGCAACGCCGGCACTTGCGTGGCAAACGGCAGCAACGCCGCGGTACACAACAAGCCTGCGATCACCAGCATCAACGGCAATGCACGTCGCCCGCCCCAGCGCGCCAGCAACACCCCGAGGGCGTTGCCGACAATAAACGCCAGCACCGCAAACAACAGACGCACCACCAGACTCACGTCGCCCTCGCCTATGGCGACCGCCAGGCGCGTGGTGTTGCCGCTCATGAATGAAACAAAATCACCGGTGGCCAGAAAGCCGATGGCGTCGGTCATGCCCGCCAGTACCGACAAGCTGGCAACCATGCCCAGCCCCACCCGTCCGCGCCAGGCACGAACACGCACATGCACGGGATTGCTCGGTTTTCTGAGTGGCGCTGGGAGCATGGCGAATGCCTCTGAAGAGTGACCCGACTAAAGAGAGAACGATTTTGTCATACAAAAAAGCCACCATAGCACTCGGCCTGTAGGACCATTCGCAATCTAGCGCAGGTAAAATCGAACCATATTTGAAAATGACATCTAATGATTGCTTGGACCAAGGATGAGAAACACAGGTGGTGTAGCAATGACAGGGATAAACACGCGGGCGATACGCTCGATGTGCCAGGCCAGTCAGCCTTAATGCGGTATGTAGAAGAGCCCCATGACCCAGTCTGTTTGGAATAAATTTCGAATCAAACCCTACGCACTGGCGGCAATCCCGCTGTTACTGGTTGCAGGCGCCGTGACGCTGGCCGTACATGCGGATGATGTGTTTGCCCAGCCGGTAGACGGCGTACAAACCCTGGTGTTTATGCGTCACGCCGAAAAACCGGCCGACGGCCTTGGCCAGCTCACCTGCCAGGGACTTAACCGCGCAATTGATCTGGCCACCCTGCTGCCGCAACGCTATGGCAAGGCCGACTACGTGTTTGCCGCCAACCCGTCGCGACAAGTGGAAGAAGGGGCTGATGATGACGCCTACAGCTACGTGCGACCGATGATGACCATCAACCCCAGCGCCATCAAGCTGGGCTTGCCGATCAACCTGGAGTACTCGGCCAACGACACCCGCGCACTGGCCAGGGAGCTGACCGGCGACCAGTATCACAACTCCACCATCTACACCGCGTGGTCCCACGGCTATTTGCCGGACCTGATCAATAACGTTGCCAGCCAGGCCCTGGGCAAAAAAACCTCGCTCACAGAAGACTGGCCCGGCAATGACTTCGACTCGTTGTACGTGCTGACCCTGACCTGGAAAGATGGCAAGGCCACCCTGCTCAGCCGCAGCGAAAAACAGGACCTCAACAATGGGGCCAAAACCTGCCCGAGCTGATCACCCCGCACCTCGATCACGGCGCGAGCATTGTCCGCGCCGGGGCATGGCAGCGCACCGCCCAACTGACACCGCCCAGCAGCAGCACCACCGCCAGAGCTTCTGAAAAGGTGGGCCAGCGTTGCAGGTACACAAAGCCATAGAACAGCGCGAATACCGTTTCAAACACAATCAATTGCCCGCTCAGGGTCAGCGGCAGACGCCGGGACGACGCATTCCACATCCGATTGCCGAACCATGAGCCGAGCACGGCGCACGCCAGATTGACCATCCAGAACATCTGCCAGCGCTGATCACTGACCTCGACCGTCACCGCGTCCAGGGACAGTCCATGGGCAACGCCCCAGATCAACAAGCCCAGCACACCGGTGGTGACGCCCCACAGGGTCGACCACTGCCCACTGTCAAACTGACTGTGCTTCAAATACCGCGCATTCTCGATCGCAAACCAGCTCCAGCACAGCAAGGCACCGATCCCGCACAGCACGCCCAGCACCTTGTCCCCCAGCGGCTGCTGCGACGTGCTGCCGAACAAGGCCTCGAGATTGATGCAAAGCACGCCGCCCAGCACCAGCAGCAACGGCCACGCCAGCCTTGCCAATGGCACCGCTGCAGCATCGCGGCGCCCCAGCCAGGTAATGCTCAGGGGCAATACCCCCACGATCAAGGAAGCGGCGGTGATACCTGCCCACTGAATCGATGCCGCCAGCAGCATGTAATAAATCAGATTGCCCAGCAGCGCGAACTTGACCAGTGTCAGCACATCGCGCCGAGTCAGCTGGCCCAGCAAACGCCGGGCGTTGGGCAGCAACACAATCAGCGACACGGCCCCGTACACGATAAAACGCCCGCAACTGAGTAACAGCGGGCTGAACTCCGGCAACAGCTTGGGCACCAGAAACACCAGACCCCACACTGCACCGGCCATGCCGGCATAGACTATCCCGCGTTTCATTCAAGACTCTCAAACTGATCAATATCGAGTGAGCGTAAGCGGCCCAACTATTTGGCACAAAAGATCATTTGGCATACTGGCATTCCGTGCAGGAATGCCTTATACCGTCCCCCCCACAACCTGCTGTAAGGTTTCTGTGAATCGCTACTCGAAAAACCTGCCCCCTCTGGACAGCCTGATTACCTTCGAAGCCGTCGCGCGCACTGGCAGCTTTACCCGCGCAGCGAGCGAACTGTGTTTGACTCAAAGTGCGATCAGCAAACAGATCCGGGCCCTGGAAGACAACCTCAAGCTCACCTTGTTTGAGCGCCAGGCGCGGGGCATTTGCCTGACCCAGGCCGGAGCAAGCCTGTTCAGCGAAGTCACCACCCTGCTCGAACGCCTGCAGTACAGCGTCAATCGGATCAAGGCAGCCCATGCCCCCAACTCCGTCACAGTGCTCTGTACCCATGCCGTCGCGCAGTTCTGGCTGTTTGCGCGATTGCTTGCGTTCAATACCGAGCATCCGTCAATCACGGTCAATATTCACGCCAGCAACGACATCCATGAATCCAGCGTTGCCGATTACGACTTCACGATTTTATACGGCGCCGGTCACTGGTCATCATTGAGTGTCGAGCCACTGTTTGCCGAAAAGGTCTACCCTGTCGCCCGCACTGACCTGGTATTGGCCAGCGTCGATGAACCTGCCGACCTTCAAACATTGCCCCTGATCGAACTCGACGCCTCGGGATGGAACTGCATGGACTGGCACGACTGGTTCAAGCATTTCGGCCTGGAACACAAAGCCGATGCCAAGCGACCGACCTTCAATCAGGTCACGCTCGCCTATCAGGCAATCGTGCAGGGCATGGGGGTGGGGCTGGGTTGGGACTTTATGGTCAGGGACAAAATCGACAAGGGCGAACTGCGACGCGTGGGGCCTTTTGAATTTTTAAGCACGAATGCGGACTACCTGGCGCACTCTCGCCATAAAACGCTGTCAGATGCAGCAATTACTTTCCAGCGCTGGCTGCTCGACGACGCCCGGCGCGAACACTCTCCACTTTGCCAAGAGCTCAAGGTACACCCATGAAAATCAACGCTATCGGTTTACCCCTGCTTGTGGTTGCCTTGCTGGGACTGGCAGGCTGCGCAACCCCGAGCGTTGTGACCCTGCAAAACGGCACGCAATACCTGACCAAAGACCTGCCGGTTACCACGAACAAGGACGGCCTGTACGAGTTTGTGGACATTGCAGGCAAACACATCAAGGTCAGGGCTGCCGATGTCTCCAGCATCAAGTCCGATTGAAGATCGGCGCCAGCCCACCCCTCACCCGTTCAACGCATCCAGCAGCCGGTAATAGCTGATGCCTGCGGCCACATACAAGCGCTGAAGGCTATGGAAGGGAATTCTGCGAATCGGCGTCACCGGGAACGGGAAGTCATCGCTGCCCCCCGAAACACGGGCCGCGAGGTGCTTGCCCAGGGTGCTGGACATCGCAATGCCGCGCCCGTTGTAGCCCATCAGGATTGACAGGCCCGGTTGCGGCTCATGGAGTTGTGGCAGCACGCTATGGTTGAGCGCCACACGACCGCTCCAGCGGTACTCAATCGCGACGCCCGCCAGCTGCGGGAACACGCTGATCAGCGAGCGTTCCAGATGCGCCCAGTCTTCATTGCGACCCGGCTCGGCAAACGGCCCGCGACCACCCAGCAGCACCCGCCCCTGGGCATCCTGCTTGAAGTACAGCAACAGGCGACGCGCATCCGAACACACTTCCCCACCAGGCAAAATGGTTTTGCGCAGCTCCGGCGAAAGCGGTCGCGTTGCAATCATGAAGCTGTTGGCCGCCAGCACGGTTTGCCGCAAGCCGGGCCATAAACCGTCGGTGTAGCCATTGGTGGCCAACACCACCCGTTCAGCCGTGACGCTGTGGCCCTGGGCGGTGGTCAGTTGCCACTGCGTGCCGATGCGCCGTAGATCGGTTACCCGGCTATCGCTGTGAATCATCGCTCCACGGCCCAGCGCCGATCTGGCCAGCCCCCGGGCGTAATTGAGTGGATGCAGGCTTCCCGCACGGGGGTCAACCCAGCCGCCCACGTAATTTTGCGTGCCGATGCGCTGGCAAACGGCACTGGCGTCCAGCAACTCAGCCGCCACACCACGTTGTTGCCATTGCCGGGCACGGTGTTCCAGGGTCTTCATCGTGGCACTGGAGTACGCGGGTTGAATCCAGCCCTTGCGGGTTGCATCGCACGCAATGCCGTACTCGCGAATCAGCGAAAACACTTCGTCTGCCGCCCCGCCGCACGCCTCAATAATCTTCTCGCCGCGGGCCGCACCAAAACGCTCGATCAGTTGATCCGGATCGTATTTGAGACCGGGAATGACCTGCCCGCCATTGCGCCCCGAAGCGCCCCAGCCTGGCTCCCCGGCATCCAGCACACACACGCTGACACCCGACTCGGCCAGGCGCAGCGCGGTCACAAGCCCCGTGTAACCGGCGCCGACAATGGCCACGTCCACGCGCTTGTTTTCGGCGAGCGCCTGGGTCATCGCAGCCGAGCGCGCCGTGGCGGACCACAGCGAAGGCGGCAAGGTGAGTTTTGACGTTGCTTTCATGTACGCCTCCGCAGCGCAAAACGTCCTTCCAGACGACGCAAGCCATAAGACAGCGGCAAACTCATCGACAGATAGAGCAACGCAACCAGGGTGTAGACCGTCATGTTTTCAAAGGTCGAAGAAGCGATCAGTTGACCTTGGCGCGTCATCTCGGCCACGGTGATGGTCGACACCAGCGAGGAGTCCTTGAGCATCATCACCAGCGTGTTGCCATAAGGCGGCAAGGCAATGCGAAACGCCTGGGGCAGCACAATGCGGCGCATGATCATCAGGCCGCGCATGCCAAAGGATTCGGCTGCCTCGATCTGGCCAATGTCGATGGCTTGAATGCCGGCCCGGAAGTTCTCGGCCTGATAGGCCGAATAGGCAATCCCCAGACCGATCACACCGGCCTGCATGGCGCTGAGCTGGATGCCGAAGTCGGGCAAGACGAAATAGATGTAGAACAGTTGCACGATGATCGGCAACCCGCGAATCACATTGACCACGCCAATGGCGAACAAGGCGACGGCACGGATTTTGGAAACCATCATCAGCGCGAACATCAGGCCAATCACTGAACTGAGCAGGAACGAACCCGCCGTGACCTGCACAGTGACCACTGCGCCTTTGAGCAGAATCGGAAGAAAGTCCAACGCGTCCTGGAGAAACATAAACTACCTGCACACCGCTACAAGAAGTGGCCCACCGCAGAGCGGGGGCCACAGAATCATCAGTTCAGCTTCCACTTCTCGATGATGCGCTGCAGCGAGCCGTCAGCCTTGATGGCGGCAATGCCCTTGTTGACCTGCGCCAGTTTCTCGGCGTCGCCTTGACGCATGACCAGGCATACATCACCCATCACGACCGGCACATAGGTGCTCGACAGTTTCACTTCCGGGTTTTTGCCCTGGGCCAACTGGTAAGCGATGATCGGACGATCGCCGAAAGCAGCCTTGATGCGACCCAGCTTCAGGTCACGCATCAGGTCAGGAATAGAGTCGTAGCTGCGCACTTCCTTGAAACCGCCGTGCTTGTTCAGGGCGTCGAGGAATACCGTGCCCACTTGAGCACCGACCACTTCACCGGCCAGGTCATCCATGGTCTTGTATTCTTTGGGATCGTCAGTCTGGACGATCAGGCCTTCGCCATAGCTGAAAATCGGATCGGAATACTGCACAACCTTTTCACGCTCAGGGGTTTTGAGCATGGCGGCGGAAATCAGGTCAATTTTGTTGGTGGTCAGCGAAGGGATCAGCGCGGCAAACGTGGTTTGCTGGATCTCGGTGTCAAACCCCCCTGCTTTGCCGACGGCTTCAGCGGCGTCGACCATCATGCCCTGGATTTTTCCGCTCTTGATATCGAGGAAGGTGAACGGGATACCTGTCGCCGTTGCACCGACTTTATAGACAGGCTCTGCAACAGCACTGGCTGATCCAATCAGTCCGGCTGCCATTGCGCATACAAGCGTCAGTACTTGAAAAGGTTTGTGCATAGCGAATCTCCCTGTGGTCGCTTTTATTGTTGCGGGGCAGCATTTAACACCCTTGCACCCTCTGGTACAAAATGCCGCCATCGACTATAACCAATTTACTTAAATCGTAAAGAGATTTATAAATATCGCACACCGATATTTGTAGGTCGAAAAAAGCCAAGGATGCGCCATGAGCGACAGCAACAATCCTCTTTTCAACCAGTCACTGGAAAAGGGCCTGGCCGTACTTCGCGGCTTCGGGGCAGCGCGGCGCACCATGACTCTGGCGGATATCGCGCAGGTTGCGGGCATCAGCAAAAGCTCGGCCCAGCGCATGGTGCATACCCTTGAAGAACTCGGCTATGTGCGTAAGCACCCGCAAAGCCGACGCTTCCAGTTAACGCCCAAGGTTATGGAAATCGGCTACAACTATTTAGCCGCCGACATACTGGTCGATGTCGCAAACCCCTACCTGGCCGAGCTCAACCAGCTCACGGGCGAAACGGTCAACCTGACGGAGCCGGACGGCCTGGACATGGTCTATGTATCCCGTTTTGTGGCGCCTAAATTTATCCCGATCCACATGCCCATCGGCAGTCGAATCCCGATGTATTGCACCGGGGGCGGTCGAGCCTATCTGAGTGGCCTGGGGGATGACGAAATTCGCCGTGTGCTGCAAGACAGCACGCTGGCTGAGCTGACCCGCTACACCCTGACTGATGCCACCGCCATTTTTGAGCGTGTGATCACCAGCCGCAATCAGGGCTATGCCACCAACAAGGAAGAAATGTTCCTGGGGGACATGACCATTGCCGCACCGATATTCAACAGCAACGGCCTGCCGGTTGCGGCCGTGCATGTGGTAGTGCCGAGCAGTCGCTGGAGCATGGAAGAAGCCGAAGATAAATTGGCCTCGACCGTTATCCAGTGTGCCCGTGGGATCAGCAATTCGATCAGAACCTTGTAGCGGTCCCCGGTGGGAGCTAGCCTGCTCGCGATGCAGCCGGACGTAGCCTCGCACAGCTCGTCAACTGCTACGTATTCCTTGTAGATACTCTGTTGCCAGCTGGCCTGTTTAGAGAAATGTGCTTCGCTAAACAGGTCGGCCTGTAGGCCGCCTCGGCGGGCAGTTGATCTTGTTTTTGCACTGGTTTTTGATCTGCCTGCCCTTCGGGAGGCCGAGAGGAGGTTCTGCGTAGTGGGTCGACCGGCATGGATGCCGGGAGAGCCGTGTTGGGCCAGGGATGGCCCGTCACGGCGGGCCCACGGAGCGGGACCGGAGCGAGGGACACCTGAGCGCAGCGAAGGCCGTACGCAGGGGCGAAAGCGCTTTGGTTACTTTGCCGCTTTTGCAAAGTGACTCGCTGTAAGAGCGAAACCATCATTTCAGTTAACCGCGAATGCCGGATATGTACCCCGTGTGCCAGTTGTTTTGCGATGCGCCCGCACCTATGCCGAGTCCATATCCATTCGATGTGTCACGACTTTCTACGGGTTCCGCCCTTACGGCGGGTCACTTTTTCCAGACGCCGAAAAAGTAACCAAAAAGGCTTGCCCTACCATACGGCCGCCTCGCCAAGGCTCGGCGGTGCCCTCACTCCAGCACTGTCATGGGCATTCGCGTCGTCTGGACATTCGTGTGGCTCCAGCAAAAGCAAAATGCATCGCAGACGTCACAGAACCCTACGAAAAACGGTTTAGCGCCAACCTACAAGTAGCTGTCGAAGGAACGAGGCTGCGAAGCAGTCGTAGAATCGGTGATCGTGGTCCCCTGAATCACCACAGCCGCTGTCGTTGCATGGCAACAAAACCCCCTCCCGCAATAGGTAGCATCCTCATATAAAGCCCGTGCTAGAGCATTCAATTAAGGTTCAGTTAAGTTTCGGGCGCTAACGTGACCGAAGAGTCACAAATGACTCGCATTAGCTTTTCCCCTGCTCTACCACAGAGGATGAACGATGGATATCAAGGTCACACAGCGCTCGGCTGCAGCTACTGCCCCTCCTGAAACGGAACAGGCTGACGCAGCACTGCAGCTCATTGTTGAAGGTTTTCTGCATTTCCATCGTGAGGTCTTTCCACAACAGAAAGACCTGTTCAAAAAACTGGCCACCGCTCAACGCCCAAGGGCGATGTTTATCGCTTGCGCCGATTCTCGAATCGTCCCCGAATTGATTACCCAAAGCGCTCCTGGCGATCTGTTCGTCACCCGCAATGTCGGCAACGTCGTACCGCCTTATGGCGAGATGAATGGCGGGGTCAGCACGGCGATCGAATACGCCAACCTGGCACTGGGCGTACAGCACATCATCGTCTGCGGGCACTCCGACTGTGGCGCGATGCGCGCCGTGCTCAACCCGCAAAGCCTTGAAAAAATGCCCACGGTCAAAGCCTGGCTGCGCCATGCCGAAGTGGCCAGGACCATGGTTCAGGAGAACTGTGCGTGCGCCAATGAAGCTGAAGGCATGCACGTGCTTACCGAAGAAAACGTGATCGCTCAGTTGCAGCACTTGCGTACCCATCCCTCCGTCGCTTCGCGCATGGCCAGCGGCCAGTTGTTTATCCATGGCTGGGTCTACAACATCGAAACCAGCCAAATCAAAGCCTACGACGCTGAGTCCGGCAGTTTTCTGCCACTGGACAATCTCCAGACAATCCCTTGCGCGACACCCAAAGCGCGTTTCTGAACATGTCCCAATGAGGTAGCCGTGGCAACCAGGCACGACGCCGGCCTTTGCCACGCCCCAAGAATCCCCAGGGAGAATCATCATGCGTACTGCGCAATTAAAAGCAGTATTGCCACGGGAGCTATTGGCCTCTGTGGTTGTGTTTCTGGTCGCCCTGCCCTTGTGCATGGGCATCGCCATCGCTTCCGGAATGCCCCCGGCCAAAGGCTTGATCACCGGTATCATCGGCGGCCTGGTCGTGGGCTGGATGGCCGGATCGCCACTACAGGTCAGTGGCCCGGCAGCCGGGCTGGCAGTGCTGGTGTTCGAAGTGGTACGCCAGCATGGCATGGCCATGCTGGGACCGATCCTGCTCCTGGCAGGCTTTTTACAACTGGTGGCCGGCCGTTTGCGTTTGGGTTGCTGGTTCCGCGTTACCGCCCCGGCTGTGGTCTACGGCATGCTTGCCGGAATCGGGGTGCTGATTGTGTTGTCGCAACTGCATGTGATGCTCGACGGCACCCCCAAACCCTCGGGCCTTGATAACCTTGCCGGCTTCCCGCAGGCAGTGGCGCAAGCCATTCCAACCCTTGGCTGGCAGGCGGGCCTGCTGGGCCTGGCAACCATCGGGGTGATGTGGTCGTGGGATAAATTACGCCCGCAAAAGCTGCGCTTTGTCCCCGGCGCCCTGCTCGGTGTGGGCTTGACCACGGCCGTCAGCCTGGTCATGGCGTTACAGGTCAAGCGCGTGGAGGTCCCGGACAATCTGGCGGACGCTATCGACTGGCTGCGTCCGGCCGACCTGCTGAACTTTGCCGATCCCGCACTGTTGATCGCGGCGTTTGCAGTGGCGTTTATTGCCAGCGCAGAAACCCTGTTGTCCGCCGCAGCCGTCGACCGCATGCACAACGGCCAGCGCTCGGATTTTGACAAGGAACTGACCGCGCAAGGGGTCGGCAACATGCTCTGTGGCGTGCTGGGCGCGCTGCCAATGACCGGTGTGATCGTGCGCAGTTCGGCCAATGTTCAGGCAGGTGCCACCACCCGGCTTTCGACAATGTTCCACGGCCTCTGGCTGCTGGCTTTTGTGCTGTTGCTGTCCAGTGTGCTGCAAAGCATTCCAGTGGCGAGCCTGGCGGGTGTGCTGGTGTATACCGGGATCAAACTGGTGGACATCAAGGCGTTTCGCGGCCTGGTACGCTATGGCCGCATACCGATGCTGACCTATGGGGCAACCGCCCTGTCAATCATCTTCACTGACTTGCTGACCGGGGTACTGCTGGGGTTCGGCCTCACCCTGGCCAATCTGGCCTGGAAGGCAGCGCGCCTGAAAATCAGCCTGATTGATCTGCCCCGCAGCGGTGAAATGGAGTTGCGGCTCAATGGCTCGGCAACCTTTCTCAAAGTACCGGCATTGACTCAGGTTCTGGCTCGGGTACCGGCCGGTAGCATCGTGCATGTCCCCCTCAGCAACCTGAGCTACATCGACCACTCCTGCCTGGAGCTGTTCGAAGAGTGGGGACGGGCCAATGCAGCCAAGGGTTCGAAGCTGATCATTGAACCCCAGGGGTTGAAACGACGTCTCGAAGGCCGACTGCGCACGACCCGCGGCCTGGGTTCAGCCACCGCCTAGAATCAAGCTGCGGTAATGCCCCGGATTGGTTCCCGACCACTTGCGAAAAGCCTTGTAAAACGAGCTGGTGTCGGCAAAGCCCAGGCGCAGGGCGATGTCGGCAAAGCTGTGGTCGGGCTCGGCCAACCAGCCAATCGCCAGCTCCTTGCGCACGCCGTCCTTTATCCCCTGAAAGGTGTGCCCTTCGTCCGCCAAGCGGCGGCGCAAGGTCGATGCCGACATGCACAGGCTTTGCGCCAGGCCCGGGGTTTCAGGCCACTGTTCGGCAGGCAACTGGCGCAGATGCTGTTTGATCTGGCTGGCCAGACTCTCGGGATCCCGGTATTTGACCAGGATATTGGCAGGTGCCTCGGCCAGAAAGCGCTTCAGCTCCTGGGCGTTGCGCTTGATCGGTGCATCCAGGCAATCGGCAGCGAAAATCATCCGTGTGCGTGGCCGCTCAAAGCGCAGGTTCTCGGAGAACATCACTTCGTAGTCTTCGCAGTAATCGGGCGCCGCACAGCGCAACTCAATGGCCAGAATAGGAATTCGCCGCCCGGCCAGCCAGCAGGCAACGCCGTGCACGATCATCCAATAGGTGAAGTAGGTAAAGCCACGGTTCGCCGGTTGCTCAGGTTCGTGCAAGACGATTTCCGCCAGGCTTTGCTGGCGCACCAGTTGCGCCGGCAAGCGTTCCAGCATCAACGACAGAAATCCCAGCACCACCTCCAGCCCCTGGGCCAGGGTCGGCTGAGCCATTGCGGTGCGGCACATGAACGCCAGGCTGCCAGAACGCAGCTTGCGCGGGTCCATGGCAAAAAACTCGTCATCCAGACGTCGCGCCAACAGTCGCCACATCCGTGCATAGACCAGCGCAGGCACACGGCCATCCGGTTCGTTGAGCAACCCGGGGGCAATGCCTACCTTATGCAGCACTTCATCCGTGGCGCTACCGGGCGCACAGCTCTGCAGCAACGCCTCGCGCACCAGATGAATGGAGATGGTGTCCTTGTTCAACATTGGCCGTATTCCGAGCCCGATGACATTTGATTGACGGCCATCTTAAGCAGCACGGATCAAAAAGCCAGCAGTACCTTAGCCTTATACGGGCAGCTTGCCTTCAGGGTTGTTCCACACAAACTGCACCCTGTCCCAGATCCATGTGAGGGTCTTAACGCCAATCCTCAACAATCCCGTGTTCCCGGGCAAACGGCTGGCAGTGGATGGTCTTGCGCTGGTGATCGATTGCTGCATCATTGGTCGCCAGCCACAGCATCACCGCTGCTGGCACCTCAGGCGGCGCCGAGCCTGCACGCAAGGCAATCACGCCCTTGTCACCGATGGTGGCGCGCAAGGCGTCAGTGGTCACCACCCCGGGGTTGAGGGTGTAGGCGCGAATCCCCTGTTCGCCAAACTCCACCGACAAAATGCCCGACAGCCGCGACACCGCTGCCTTGCCCGCCCCATAGGCATACCCCCAGCCGCCCTTGCCCGCCGCCACCGGAGGATCGGTTTCACCCGCGCCTGAGGTGACATTGATCACCACCCCGCCACCCTGCTCCAGCATCTGACTGACCACGGCCCGAGTCAGTAGAAACGGAGTCATCATGTAACCCTGAAACACCCGTGCCAGGGTCTCGGGCTGCAAGTCCATAAAGGGCGCGTTGAGGTCGCTGCCCTGATAGATCGCGTTATTGACCAGCACATCCACCCGGCCATATTCGGCAAACACCGCCTGGCTGGCGGCCAGCACCGACTCGCTGTCAAGCAGGTCCATCCGCACCACCAGCGCCTTGCGGCCCAGTTCGCGGATCGCTGCGGCCGTTGCGTTCAGACTGCCGGGCAGCGCCGTGCCGTCGGGGTTACGCAAGCCGTGGGTATGGCTTTCGCCTTCTTCCAGGCTGCGTGCGCTGATGGCCAGATCAAAACCTGCGCGGGCAAACGCCAGCGCTGTTTCACGACCGATACCGCGGCTGGCGCCTGTTATAAATGCCACTTTATTCATCAGAATTCCTTAAAGATCAGAAGCGCTGGGCACGCACCATTACGTCCATGCCACCATCGACGAACACGACGCTGCCGGAAGCGGAACCACTGACAGCTGTAACTGGCATAAGACTTACCTTGATGATCCTGGCCCTGTCTGGCCTGCCTGAAAGGCAGCTGGCAGTGACGTTAAATCGCCATTGCCAACCTGGAATCAATACTTAAGCGCTTTTACGAACCGGTCGCGCCAACTGGGGTGCCGGCACTATCACGGACTCAGCCGCTCGCAAGGCGCACTTGGGCTTTCCCAAGGCAACCACACTGTTAAGCAAAATTCTTACCAGTTCGGTCTGACGGCGTACACCGGTCTTGGAGAAGATCGAGCGCAGGTGTGCCCGTGCAGTGTTGCGTCTGATGTTCAGGTTTTCGGCGGCTTCTTCCAGGGACAAGCCGTTTGCCAGCTCCATCGCCAGCGCAGTTTCGGCCTTGGTCAGGTTGAACAGCTGCTTGGTCACCACTTCACTGGCCAGGGACTTGCCGACCGAGTCACGGATATAGATCACCGCCGCAGGCTTGCTCTTGCCTTCCGCCCATTCGAGGGAAGGAATAGCCTCGACCACCAATCCCAGGCTGACCTGGCCCGATGGCCGGGTAACGGACATCGCGTCGGCCGTCACCCCGCCGTCGCGCACTTCCTGGCTGAAGATGTGCTTGACCAGGCGCTGCAGCTCGCGATTGTCGCTGGGGTAAGTGGCCTCCAGCCTGCCGCCCACCAGCTTCAAGCCATCGGCTTTTTTGAGGATTTCTTCAGCAATCGGGTTAAGGCGCAGCACCTTGCCGGTTTCGTCGAGCACGATGGTGGCCACGGACAGGCGGCTGATGGCCTGGGCGTAAAGCTCGCTCATGGACTCGCTGCGATCGAGCAGATTGTGCAGGTGCAGGGCCCGGCGCAAATGCGGCAGGAAGCTGCTGCACAACGCGCGCTCGGCACTGGAGAAGGCAGGTGAGGTTTTGGGCCGGGTCAGACGAAAGCGCAGCTTGCCACCGTCGGGGGTCGATATATCGGCACCCATCACGTGGAAGACATCCTGCTTGGCGCAGTAAGCCTTGAAGTACGCCGATTGGACCCACTCGGATTCGCTCATCAGGTCTTCAACCGTAAACACCTGGTCAAGCGCCTGCCCTGCGAACGGGGTAAGGGTTTGCGGGTAAGTCTGATACGTCAGTTCACCCTCGCCTTCAATATCGCCGGCCACAATCATCAGGCCCAGATCGGGCTGGTCCGGAACCCGCAGAATAAGGGTCGCATAGTTGGCCTTGAACATGCTGCGTACGGCACACAAGGTACGGCCCATCACTTTCGGGTCCAAAGCACCGTCGTAGAAGCTGCCGACCATTTGATCGTAATCGGCCAATTCGAGCCCCAGACTGGCCAGGGTTTGGTGGTTCAGGGTCACTGTATCCACGGATGCTTCCTCGCGTTGGGTCAGGTTCGGGGCCTGCCCTTTTTATTGTTCTTATTTCCAGCGGTTATTTATACGCAGCCCCTGCAGCGGTAACGGCGCAAAAACAACTCAATGTCTCTTTATACTAGCCGTCATGCAAGCCCGGCAGGCTGTCTGTTCAGCGGTTTTAGGAGTCCCTGGCCGCAAGGATCTGCTTGAACGGGTAATGCCCTGCAGGTGCGTCCATTGCCTGGGTTTTAACCCTGACCAACGGTCGATCCAGATTGAACCGGCTTGGCAAAGCCAACGATATTGGGCAACAGCGCATGCCGTTGATTTGCAGGCGGTCCGGGCGCAACTGAGCAGAAGCGACGGTAGAGGCGGGACGGGGTGAGAAAGTGAATGCTCGGGTTGCAGCGACAATCAGGCAAACCAGATAGCCGATCATTGAGCGCATGGTAGATGCCTCGCTGCACGATTCAATTGCTGGGCAGAGTTCATGCCGCCAGTCCTGTTTTTTATTATCTTGGATGCTCTGGCTTGCTCCTCAGCGAGGTATCCAGAACCTGGCTTCGATCATCGGACTGACCAGCCACAGGCACATCGTCCAAATGGCCTAGCCCGGATGAAGGAGTGAAAAACGGTCATAGAGAATGGTTTTGCGCCGTAGTCGCTGACGAGCCGTGCGAGGCTGCGATCAAGCGCGCAGGGGCGCACCAAACCTGTCGCAGCCTCACACACTCAAACCAGCCGCTGAATCTGCTTGTGCCGCCAGACCAGCCGGTAATACGCAGTCTGCAGAACCAGCATGGCGATATAGGTCACCGGGAACGCCATCCACACGCCTTGCAGACCAAAATGCGCATCCAGTGCATAAGCCACCGGCAACTCAATGCACAGCACGCAGAAGATCGTGATCCCCATAGGCACCAGGACCACGCCGCTGGCCCGCATGATCCCGCCAATAACCGCCTGGAAGCCAAATACCAGCACGCTCCACAGCATGATATGCAGCAGGTGCTCAGCCCTGACCCGCGCCTCGACATCGGTGATGAACAGTCCCAGCAACCAGTGCGACAGCCCATAACCGAGCACTACCAGGGCACCGGTCAGGCACAGGTTGATCAGCAAACCGGTGCGCAATATCAACCCGATACGCTCAATGCGACCGGCGCCAATGGCCTGTGCCCCCAGAATCGAGGCCGTAATGGCAATCGACAGCGCCGGAAACTGCACGTAGTTGACGATCTGGGTCACGGCCCCATAGGCCGCGGTGGCCTGGGAGCCGTGACTGTTGACCAGCGCCAGGATCACCAGCTCCGACAGCGAAAGCACCACCATCTGCACGCCCGTGGGCAAACCGATACGCAGGACCTTGCCCAGAATCTCCCGGTTCAGGCGCAGCGCAGCCCAGAGTTCGCGGTCCGGGGCCATGACATGGTTTTTGTGGCGCAAGCGCAGCACCAGAAACAGCATGGCCAGCACGTTACCCACCAGCCCCGCATAGGCCGCACTTTGAATACCCATCGGCGGCAAGCCGATCCAGCCCAGGATCAACGCCGGGGTCAACAGCAAGCCAACCGCCGTGGACACCATCAGTGCCAGCAATGGGGAAACCGTGTCACTGACCCCACGCAGAATTTGCGTGAACAAAATAAACACCAGCAGCAACGGCATGATCAGCATCATGACCCTGGCATAACCGACAGCCTCCTCCAGTACGTCAACCGGCGTGCCCAGCGCCTGCAAGGCGGGCCGCGCCAACAGGCTGCCCAACACCGCTGCAATCAGCCCGATCAGCGCCCCAAGGGTGAGGGTCGCCCCGGTGATTTGCTTGACCATCGTTGTTTCCCGCGCCCCCCAGGCCTGACCGATCAGCACGGAAGCGCCCGCCCCCAGACCAATCACCAGCGCAATAAAAAAGAACACGATGGGAAACATCCCCGACACCGCGGCCAGCGCCTGCGTACCCAGCAATTGCCCGACATAGATCCCGTTGAGGGTGCCGGAGAAACTCTGAAGGAAGTTGGACAGCACCATCGGCGCAAGAAAGATCAGGTAGATCAGCCACAGCGGCCGTTGCGAAGGGGTTTGCATGAACAAAGGGCCTGAAAAAATAAACAACGGAACTTATACCGCAAATGTATCCAGATGTTCCTGTCGGGCATCATCAACGACCCGGCTACTGAGCCTTGTCATGGACATTTGGACTACGCTTTCTGACGACTTGCTGAACATGAAGAAATATTCAGAAACGTTTCAGCTTTTTGCGGGCAAAATGTGCTCAACGCTGAAAGAGCCCATCAGGTGACGGTATGACCCGTATTTTGACCATTGAAGACGATGCCGTGACGGCGAAAGAAATCGTGGCTGAATTGACCAGCCACGGCCTTGAGGTCGATTGGGTAGCCAATGGTCGTGAAGGTCTGGTACGCGCTGTCAGCGGCGACTACGACTTGATCACCCTTGACCGCATGCTCCCTGAGCTGGACGGTCTGGCGATCGTGACCACCTTGCGCACCATTGGTGTCAGTACACCCATTCTGATGATCAGCGCCCTGTCCGATGTGGACGAACGGGTTCGCGGCCTGCGCGCCGGGGGCGATGACTACCTGACCAAACCCTTTGCCAGCGACGAGATGGCGGCCCGGGTTGAAGTCCTGTTGCGGCGTAAAAGTCCGGTCGACAAATACGAGACTTCATTGCGCGTCTCGGACCTTGAACTCAACTTGATCACCCGTGAAGCCAGCCGCTGCGAACAACAGCTGAGCCTGCTGCCCACCGAGTACAAGTTGCTGGAGTTCCTGATGCGCAACACCGGGCAAATCCTCTCGCGCATGATGATTTTCGAGGAAGTCTGGGGCTATCACTTCGACCCTGGCACCAACCTGATCGACGTGCATATCGGCCGTCTGCGCAAAAAAATCGATCCGCCGGGCCAAGTGCCTCTGATTCGCACTGTCCGAGGCTCGGGTTATGTCATTGCCGAACCCCTCTAAGGGCTGGCGTTCTTCCAGCAGCCGGTTGCTGGCGCTGTACAGTTTTCTGTTCGTGGCCTGGAGCTGCATCCTGATGGGGGTGCTCTATTACGAGGTGTCGGATTACCTGGGCAACCTGGCCAGGCACTCGCTGATGCAGCGCCAGCACCTGTTTGCCCGCTTTGAAGGCGAGCAACTGGACGAAGCACTTGCCACCAGCATGACCTTCGACATGCGCGCAGTGGATGCCTATGGCCTGTTCGATGCCCAACACAACCCCCTGAGCGGCCCTATCCAGGCCCTCCCTCCGGGCTTGCCGCTGGATGGCCGGATCCACGCCTTGAGCACCTGCATCGACTCCGATGACCCCAACCTGCCCCAGGACAGCTGCGATGCCATCGCCACACAAACCAACGACGGGCGCTGGCTGGTGCTGGTGCGCGACAACGGCTCGCTGTTTGCCGTCACCCGGATCATTTTGCATGCATTGTTCTGGGGCCTGTCGCTGACCATCATCCCGGGCATTGCCGGTTGGCATTTGCTGCGCAGACGCCCCTTGCAACGCATTCGGGCGATCCAGGCCAGCGCCGAAGCGATTGTCGCAGGGGATTTGACTTACCGCCTGCCACTGTCCAATCGGCGTGACGAGCTGGATATGCTGGCGGCCATCGTCAACGCCATGCTCGATCGTATCGAACTGCTGATGCACGAGGTCAAGGGGGTGTGCGACAACATCGCCCACGACCTGCGCACCCCCCTCACCCGCTTGAGGGCCCAGCTCTACCGGATGCGCCAGCATGCTGTCGAAGGCTCCCCCGAAGCCCTGCAACTGGACGAAGTCATCGGTGAAACCGACACCCTGATGGCACGTTTTCGCGGCTTGCTGCGCATTTCCGAGCTGGAAGACCATCAACGGCGTTCGGGCTTCCTGCAACTCGATCCGCTGCCCCTGCTGCAGGAACTGTACGATTTTTACCTGCCGCTGGCGGAAGAAGGCCAGGTCACTCTGGTGCTCGACACGCAGCCCACATTGCCCAGCCTGACGGGCGATCGTGCATTGCTGTTTGAGGCGCTGGCCAATCTGCTCAGCAACTCGATCAAATTCACCCCGCCCGGCGGTGAAGTGATTTTGCGGGCGACTGACGACAACGGCAGCCCGCGCATTGAGGTCCTCGACACAGGCCCCGGTATCCCCGAGGCCGAGCGGGAGGCCGTGTTCAAGCGTTTTTACCGCTGCGATGACAGCCACGGCGGTTTTGGCCTGGGCCTGTCCATCGTCGCCGCCATCGTCAACCTGCACGGCTTCACCCTGGACGTCAGTAACCGCGAAAGCGGCGGAGCCCGGTTGACCCTGCACTGTCGACAAAGCCTGATTAACCCCGGGTAATCCGCTTTTTAATCATCAATACTGTGGGAGTGGCTTTTTCAACACGCGGCACAAGGAACTCCCGCATGCCTCTACCACTCCTGCCCCTGCTCCGCTCCCTGCTGGCCCCCGTGCTGGCTTGCCTGTGCCTGAGCGTGAGCGCAGCGCCCGGCGAGGCCATGACCGTCTATGGTGAAGCACCCAAATACCCGGCCGGATTCCAGCACTTCGATTTTGTAAATCCGGATGCACCCAAGGGCGGATCGCTGAGCCGGGCGGCAATGGAAATAGGCCAGTTCAACTACATCTCCCCCTACGTCGACCAAGGCACGGGAGTCGCGCAAGTGGATGACTGGGTGTACTCGCCACTGGCCTTTCGCTCACTGGATGAGCCCTACACGGTCTACGGTCTGGTGGCGCAAACAATGGAGCGCGACCCGGACGGTCTTTGGGTACGGTTTTACCTGAACCCCAAGGCACGCTTTGCCGACGACACACCGATCACCGCCCAGGATGTCGCCTACACCTACAACCTGCTGATGACCCAAGGCAGCCTGGGCTTTCGCATGCTCTATGGCGAGGTCAAGGCAGTGGAGATCGAAGGCCCGCTGCAGGTGCGCTTCGACTTCAAGAGCAACCAGAACCGTACCCTGGCACTGGATCTGGCGAGCATGCGCATCCTGCCGCAACACTGGTGGCAGACCCGCGACTTCAGCAATGGCGGCGGTTTTGAGCCGCCCTTGGGCAGCGGCCCGTATTCGGTGTCGCAAGTCGATCCGGGGCGCAGCATCAGCTTTGAGCGCAACAAAAACTGGTGGGCCAGGGACTTGCCGGTCAGCAAGGGGCTGTACAACTTTGACCGCCTGACCGTGAATTTTTACGGCGACACGGACGTGGCCCGCGAACTGCTCAAGGGTGGAGCTTTCGATTACAACCGCGAATTCTCGGCCACCGGGTTCAGCATCGGCTATGACAGCCCCAAGCTGACCGATGGCCGCTTGCAAAAAGGCGTATTCGCCAGGCAAAAGCCGGGCGCTGCCCAGGGCTTTGCTTTCAACCTGCAGAATCCGTTTTTCCAGGACCGCCGGGTACGCCAGGCGTTGAGCCTGCTATGGGATTTTGAATGGACCAACAAGCAGATGATGCGCAGTTTTTATGTGCGCCAGCAGAGCTACTTCCCCAAAAGCGAAATGGCTGCCACTGCACTGCCCGACGCCCGTGAACGGGAGATCCTCGAACCCCTGCGCGGCAAGGTGCCTGATGAAGTGTTCACCCAGGTCTATCAAGCGCCGAAAACCGATGGCAGCGGCTACATCCGCGACAAACAGCTGCAAGCCCTGGCGCTGCTCAAGGAGGCAGGCTGGAGCGCGAAAAACAACACGCTGGTCAACGCACAGGGCGAACCGCTGAGCTTCACCTTTCTCGATGGCCAGGGCGGATTCGACCGCATGATCCTGCCGTACAAGCGGACCCTGGCGCAGATCGGCATCCACATGGACATCCGCAAGATAGACTCGGCGCAATACGTCAACCGGCTCAATGCCCGTGACTACGACATGATCGTGGTGGGTTTCCCGCGCAGTGGCGTCCCCATCGTCTCCCCGGGCCGGGAACTGTACGACATGTATGGCTCGCGCAGTGCCACCCAGCCCGGTGCCTCCAACGCCTTTGTGCTGCGCGACCCGGCCGTGGACACACTGCTCGACGGATTGGTACAGGCCAATACCCGTGACGAAATGGTGCACTACGCCCACGCCCTCGACCGCGTCCTGCAGTGGGGCTACTACATGATTCCCAACTATTACTCGGTGGGCACCCCGACCGTGTACCAGAACCGCTTCGCCCGTCCGGCGCTGGAGCCCAAGTATGACGAGGGGCTGGACACCTGGTGGGAGATCAGCAAAACCGCACTGACCAATGCAGCCATGGAAGCAACCGGCACATCGCTGGAGGGGCACTGAGATGCTGCATTACATCAGTCGACGCTTGTTGCTGATCATCCCCACCCTGCTATGCATTCTGGTGGTCAACTTCCTGATCGTGCAGGCCGCCCCCGGTGGCCCGGTGGAGCAGGCCATTGCCCGCTTGCAGGGTGTGAGCAGTACGACCGTGGCCGGCGGAGCCCGCGACATGGCAGGCGGCACTGGCGTTGCCAGCCGCAGCAGCCGTGGCCTGGACCCGGCACTTGTCGAAGAAATCACCCGCCACTATGGCTTCGACAAACCCATGCACGAGCGCTTGTGGCTGATGCTCAAAAACTATGCGCAACTGGATTTTGGCAACAGTTTCTTTCGAGGCGCCAAGGTCACAGACCTGATCCTGCAAAAACTGCCGGTGACTATTTCACTGGGGCTGTGGGCGACGCTGATTACTTACCTGATCTCCATCCCGCTGGGCATACGCAAGGCCATCCACAATGGCAGCGCGTTCGATGTGTGGACCAGCACCGCGATCATCATCGGCTACGCCATGCCGGCGTTTCTGTTTGCCATTTTGCTGATTGTGGTCTTTGCCGGTGGCAGTTATGTGAGCTGGTTTCCGGTGCAAGGCCTGGTCTCGGAAAACTTCGACAGCCTGGGGTTTTTCGCCAAAATCGGCGATTACCTGTGGCACATGGTGCTGCCTGTCTCGGCGTTGGTGATTGGCGGCTTTGCCACCCTGACCATCCTCACCAAAAACAGCTTTCTCAACGAAATCAGCCGCCAGTATGTGGTCACGGCACGGGCCAAAGGCCTGACCGAGCGCCGGGTGCTGTACGGCCATGTCATGCGCAACGCCATGCTGCTGGTGGTGGCCGGGATTCCCCAGGCCCTGATCGAAGTGTTCTTCGCCGGTTCACTGTTGATTGAAACCATCTTCAACCTCGACGGCATCGGGCGCATGAGCTACGAAGCAGCCGTGTCACGGGATTACCCGGTGGTGTTCGGCACGCTGTTCCTGTTCACCCTGTTCGGCCTGTTGATCAAACTGATCGGCGATCTGTGCTACACCCTGCTCGACCCCCGCATCGACTTCTCGGCGAAGGAGGCTTGATGCTCAACCTTTCCCCCCTGGGCCGTCGGCGCCTGGCCCGTTTCAAGGCCAACCGCCGGGGCTGGTGGTCACTGTGGCTCTTTATCGCGCTGTTCGTCCTGTGCCTGTGCGGTGAACTGATCGCCAACGACAAGCCGCTGGCCATTCACTACAAAGATCAGTGGTACTTCCCGGTGGCGACCCGCTACGTCGAAACCGAGTTTGGCGGCGAACTGCCGTTCGAGCCCGATTACCGAAGTGACTACGTGCGCAAATTGATTGACGACCAGGGTGGCTGGATGCTGTTTGCGCCCATCCCGTTCAGCTACGACACGGTCAATTACGACCTCAAGGAACCCGCTCCCAGTCCACCCGGCAGGCAAAACTGGCTGGGCACCGACGATCAGGCCCGGGATGTACTGGCGCGGGTGATTTTCGGCGCCCGGATTTCGATTCTGTTTGCCTTGATCCTGACCGCCATCAGCGTGGTGGTGGGCATCGGTGCTGGCGCCCTGCAAGGGTATTATGGCGGGCTGGTGGACTTGCTGGGCCAGCGCCTGCAAGAGGTATGGTCCGGGCTGCCGGTGCTGTACCTGCTGATCATCTTGTCGGGCTTTGTGGCGCCAAGCTTCTGGTGGTTACTGGGGATCATGGCGCTGTTCAGCTGGCTGGCACTGGTGGACGTCGTGCGCGCCGAGTTCATGCGCGGTCGCAACCTGGAATACGTCAAGGCAGCGCGGGCACTGGGCCTGAGCGATATCGAGCTGATGCGACGGCACATCCTCCCCAACGCCATGACTTCAACCCTCACCTACCTGCCGTTTATTTTGACGGGCGCGATCGCCACCCTCACCGCCCTGGATTTTCTGGGATTTGGCATGCCGCCGGGTACCGCGTCGCTGGGCGAGCTGATCGGCCAGGCCAAGCGCAACCTGCAAGCCCCCTGGCTGGGCCTGACCGCGTTCTGTGCACTGGCGCTGATTCTTTCGCTGCTGGTGTTTATCGGCGAGGCCTGCCGTGATGCTTTTGATCCACGGGCGTAAACCTGAGCGCAGCCTCGTCAACTGCTACGCAATCGCTCTGGAAAAACGGGCAAAGGCTCGAAACGCTCAGCCAACAGTGCAGCAAACGCATCCCGGGCACCGTGGTTGCCGGTTTCGCTGTGCCAGAAAAACTGATTGGGAATCGGCTTCAGCTCGGCAAAGCGGTAGACGGTCAGGTGCCCACAAGCACCAAAATGCGGGAGCAGCCCTTCAGGGACCAGCGCCAAGCCTGCACCCGCACTGACGCAGCCAATGATGCTTCCCCAACTCGCGTAATCGACGCAGTTGACCTCAAGTCGGTGCGCCGCCAGCCAATTCTCCAGTGCCGCACGGTACGGGCAACCGGGTGGCCACATAAAGACGGTGTGTTGATGCACATCGCCAAGGCTGGCAAGCGGTGCGAGTGTCGGGCTGGCAATCATGATCAGCGGTTCGTCATACAACGAATTTTTATTGAGCCTGGGCTGATCGCTATCGCCTGCGATCAGCGCACCATCGAGTCGATGATGCTGTACGTCATCGATCAATTGACGCCATTGGCCGGTAACCAGCTCCAGCGTCACTTGCGGGTAGCGCTGATGAAACTCGGCCAGCAGTGGCGGCAATCGCCCGGTGGCACAGGACTCTATCGCTCCGATGCGCAGCTTGCCAGCGGGCACGGCCTGGGGCTGTACGGCACGCTTTGCCTGATCGACCAGCGCCAGAATTTGCTCGGTAAAGTTCACAAAGACCTTGCCCGCAGGGCTGATGCGCAAGCCCCGCCCCGAGCGGGTGAACAACACAGTGCCCAACTCGCTTTCCAGCTGCTTGATACGGGTGGTGATATTCGACGGTACGCAATGCAGCTGTTGAGCTGCCAGGGCAATACTGCCGCACTCTGCCACCGCCTTGACCATACGCAACTGGCTTAACTCCATTGTTCACTCCTGATGATTTCTGGGTTCTTTATAACTCACTTGTGACCCACGGCAAGGCCGGTAAACACTGCCCGCCACTCCACAGGATTGCAGGTCATCAACGTGCCGCTTCCATTTAGCCGTGTCGCCGCCATGACCGCTGTTGTGCTGTGTTGGGCGTACTCGCCGATTGGCATCAATATCGGTCTGCACGCTTACTCGCCAGGGCATCTGGCGCTGTTGCGCTTTTTGATCGCCTCGGTATTTATGGGGGTGGTTGCGCTGGTTTTGCGCATGGGTCTGCCCAGGCTCAGGGATGTGCCCTGGCTGATCATGTTGGGCTTTTTCGCCATTGTGCTGCATCACGTGGCGCTCAACTTCGGGCAACGATGGGTCAGCCCCGGCGCCTCCAGCGTGTTGGCGCAATCCGCACCGCTGTTCAGCACCCTGATTGCCCGCGTATTTTTGAAAGAGCCCGTCAGCGGCTGGCGCTGGTTCTGGGTGGGCATGGGTTTGCTGGGCGCGCTGGTGGTGGTGATCAGCGATAAAGGCATCACTGGATTCAAGCCCCAGGGCCTGCTGATTTTATTGGCGGCGTTTTCCTGGAGCGTCTATTTCGCCTTGCAAAAGCATTACTCCAACCACTACAGCCCACTGACCCTGGTGTGCTACACGATCTGGAGCGGGACCTTACTGCTGGGTGTGTACGCGCCGGGGCTCACGGATGCGGTCTTGAATGCTCCCGCACGGGTGAACGGGGCAGTGTTGCTGCTGGGGATTTTTCCCAGCGCCCTGGCTTATCTGTTCTGGGCCTTTGTGTTGGCCAGAGCCGAGGTCAGCCGCGTGGTCGGGGTGATGTATTTGATTCCCCCGGTCGCGATGGTGATGGCGGCAGTGGTGTTGAAGAGCACCGTCTCCATGGGGGTGATGGCAGGCGCAGCCATCGTGTTGACGAGTGTGATGGCGATGAGTCGAGTGCGGTAATAATTTGCTGAGCCCCCCCTTTTTTGTGGGAGCGGGCTTGCTCGCGATTGAGGCGGCGAGGTTTGTCAGGCAAACCCCGTGGATACCTTCGCGAGCAAGCCCGCTCCCACAGCGATCAACGCAATACCATATTCCTTAAAGGAATATTTAAATCGTTTTATATTCTTTTTTAAAAGCTAAATTTCCTGCAAGACTCTCGTCATAACTCTTCCAACTCATGATGAGAACGAAATGAAAAAACTCACTGCCCTCACCGCTTTGACCCTGGCTGTCTTGTCTGGCCTGGCCCACGCTGATCGTCTGGATGACATCAAAAAGTCCGGTGTGCTGCGTGTAGCGTCCTTTGACAGCAACCCGCCATTTGGTTTTGTCGATGCCAAGAGCAAGCAGATTGAAGGTCTGGACGTGGACTATGCCAAGGCCATTGCCGACAAGCTGGGCGTGAAGTTGCAGTTGCAGCCGACCAACCCGGCCAACCGTGTGCCGCTGCTGGTCGCAAACAAGGTGGATCTGGTGCTGGCCAACTTCACCATTACCCCTGAGCGCGCCGAACAGGTGAATTTCAGCATTCCGTATTTCGCTTCGGGCCAGCAATTTATCGTCAAGAAAGGCACCCTCAAATCCCCGGATGAACTGAACAAGTGGCGTGTGGGCGTGGACAAGGGCACCGTCAACGAAGGCGTGCTGCGCGAGAAATTCCCCGGTGCCAAAGTGGTTGCCTACGATGACACCCCGTTCGCGTTCACTGCCCTGCGCAACGGCAACGTACAAGCCATCACCCAGGACGGCCCGAAGCTGATCGGCCTGCTGGCCAATGTGCCGGACAAGGACAAATATGAAGTGCCGCCGTTCACCATTTCCAATGACCTGATCGGTGTCGGCATTCCAAAAGGCGAAGCGCGCCTGACCGAAGTGGTTAACCAGACCCTCACCGACCTGGAAGCCCAGGGCAAGGCTCAGGGCATTTATGACGCCTGGTTCGGCCCGACCACCAAGACCCCGCTGACCCGTCTGTACAAAATCGGCGACAAGAGCTAACTCGCAACACCTTTGAAAGCCCGTCCCGGTCAACCGGGCGGGTTTTGCTCGTTTCTGGATGGACGTTTTTTATGTTCGGTGAACTGCTGGCCCCGCTCTACCTGCACTGGCTGCTCGATGGTTTTGTTCTGACCCTGATCCTTTCCCTGCTGACCTGCCTGGTGGCTACCGGGCTGGGATTTTTGCTGTGCCTGGCGCGCATTTCGCCTTCGCGCCTGTGGTCGTGGCCTGCACGGGCCTACCTGGCCCTGTTTCGCAACACGCCGCTGCTGGTGCAGTTGTTTTTCTGGTACTTCGGGGTCACGGCGATGCTGCCCGAAGGGCTGGTGATGTGGCTCAACCAGCCGCGCAGCCTGTCTCTGGGTGTGCTTGAGATTGAATGGCCGTCCTTTGAATTCATTGCCGGGTTCTGGGGCCTGATGCTCTACACGGCAGCCTTCATTTGCGAAGAGTTTCGCGCAGGCATCAGTTCGGTGCGCATCGAGCAACGGGCTGCCGGCCTGGCACTGGGCTTCAAGCCTGCCCAGGTGTGGCGCTACATCGTGTTCCCCCAGGCGTTGCGCACGGCGTTGGGGCCATTGCTGGGGCAATACATGAATGCCCTGAAGAACTCGTCGCTGACCATGGCCATCGGCTTGGCCGAACTGTCGTATGCCTCGCGGCAAGTCGAGACCGAAACCTTCAAGACGTTCCAGGCCTTCGGTTTTGCCACGCTCCTGTATGTGCTCAGCATTGCCTTGATCGAAGTGATCGGCCAAGGGATTGCACGCAGCAAGTGGTATCGCCAGGGAGTGGTGTGAGTCATGGACTTTTCGGTTATTAGCGACAATTTTTCGTACTTCATGCTCGGCGCCTGGCCCAACGGACCTCTGGGCGGCGCGGCACTGACGCTGGTGCTGAGCCTGTTGTCGGGGATCATCTCGGCAGTGCTGGGGCTGGTGCTGGGTATTGCGCTGGTGATGATTCGCGGCAAGGTGCGCTGGCTGTTGCTCGGCGTGCTGGGCTTCTTGCGGGCGATCCCGGTGGTGATGCTGATTTTCTGGAGTTACTTCCTGCTGCCCATCGTGTTCAAGGTCGATGTCCCTGCACTGGCCACCGTGGTGTGCGCGCTGTCGTTGATTGGTGGCGCCTATCTGGCGCACTCGGTGTATGCCGGGATCAGCAGCTTGCCGCCTGGGCAATGGGCTGCGGGCAAGGCACTGGGTTTTGGCACCTGGCAAGTGCTGCGCCTGATCATCCTGCCGCAGGCGTTGCCGATGATGCTGCCCTCCTTTCTCAATCAATGGATTTCACTGATCAAGGACACTTCACTGGCGTATGTGATCGGGGTGGGCGAGTTGTCGTTTGTCGCCACTCAAGTGAGCAATCGGGTGATGGTGCACCCGACTGAAATCTTTCTGTTTGTGGCCCTGGTGTACTTTGTGTTTTGCAGCAGTCTGGATGTAATTGCCAATCGTCTGGTGAAACGCTAGAACCTGGCCTTCGCTCGCGACGTTGAAAGCGGGGCTGCTGCGCAGCCCATCGCAGCCTTCGTCAGCGACTACAGGTTTCGGCCCCCATCCCTCGTGTAGTCGCTGACGAGTAGAACGAGGCTGCGATCGAGATGGTGCGCCAAACCTGACGCAGCCTCGCACGACTCGTCAGCTGCTACGGATCGCGAGTACCACCTCCCTCGCCGTAAGGGCGAACTCCATAGAGGAGCTCGGTTGACCGGCAACAGAGTATCTAAAGGGTCAGGCTTTCGATCACCGCCCAAACCGGCACAAAACCCATCGGCAACCACACGGCCAGGCGAGGCCGGTACGGCAACAGCATCAGCAGGCCAAAACCACTCAGCGAGAGCATGCCCAACCAGCCCACCGGCCCCATCGCCCAGCCCCAGGCCTGCCCGCAAAACCAGAAGCTCAGCGCCAGACTCACCCAGCCCGCAACACGCAGCAAACGGCTCAGTCGGGCCGACGGGGCTTTGCCCCACACCTGTTTGTAATGACGGTCCAACCCCTGACACAGCGCCAGCATCCCGAGGTAGGCGAATCCCAGACCCGCAAAAAAATCAGCCAGCATCTCAATTCACCTCGGCCATGACGGCGGTCTTTTTACGCGGTACTCGCTCAACCGCCGGTTGCGATACTTTCCAGCACGCCCACAGCAACAAGGCACCCAGCGCCATCGCGGTCAGTTCCACGCCCATGCTGGTATGCAACGCCCAAGGCCGGCTGACCGTGAACACGCTCAGCAGTGGCAAGGCCATGCACATCATCCCTGCCAACCCAAGCTGCTCGCGCCAGGCCTGCATGCGCGGTCGGATCACTGCATGAATAAAGCTCAACGCCCACACACCGAAGAACACATTCAGCTCAGCATCGGCCCGTTCGTTCATCCCCGACGGCAACAGGCGATTGCCCCACAGCAGACTGATACAGGCCAGGCTCAGGCCCGCCATGACTGTAACGTTGATCGCCTCGACCAGACGGTAGAGCACCTGGGCAACACGGCTTTCGCTGGCATATTTACGCCGCCGTTTGACGGTGAACAGCACCAGGCCGCTGGCGATCATGGCACTGCTGATCAAGCCACAGACAAAGTACAGCCAGCGCATCGGATACCCCCCGAACTGGGCAAAGTGCAGCCCCGAAATCACCCGATGGGTCAGCACGGTGGGGCGCATTTCGGTCGGCCCGGAGATCTGCTCCCCCGTGACCCCGTCAAAACGCATGCCCTGCCCCTTGGTCAGGGCAATGCGATTACCCAGAATCGGTCGAATCTGGATCTGGGCATTGCTCTGCCCGGGATTGCTGATACTCACCCCGCCCAACGGCCCCATCACTTCGCGGGCCTTGCTCAGTAACGGCCCCAGGGCCACCAGCGGCGCTGGCTCTACAGTCGCCGGGCGCATGGCTTCAACGCCAGCGGGTGCCGTGTCCTGTGCCTTGAAAAAGGCCTCGCGGTCGCCATCGAACAAGGCATCCATCGCCGCAGGCATGTAAATCACCAGGAAAATCGCCAGCCCGGTGTAGGTGATCATCAAGTGAAACGGCAATAGCAGAACGGCACTGGCGTTGTGCGCGTCCAGCCATGAGCGCTGGCCCTTGGCTGGGCGAAAGGTGAAGAATTCCTTGAAGAACTTTTTGTGTATCACGATACCGCTCACCAGCGCCGCGAGCATGCCCATGGCCAGTGCGCCCACCAGGTAGATCCCGATCATGCGCGGCATATGCAGGGTGAAGTGAAACAGGAAGAAAAACCGTCCCCCCACCGACTCGCGCACCGGCATTACCTCGCCCGTATCGGGGTCGAGTGTCACCGACACCCCGTCACGGCGCACCCCGGTCGAGGCCTGCAGTTGCGGCGAACGCTCATAAGGCAGGCTGATGCCCCATTGCCTGGCGTCGGCCTTATTGGCTTGCAAGTAATCCAGCGCCCGTTGCGCGGCCTGCTCATCCGTCAAGTGGTGCGCAGGCAGTTCTGGGGTCATCCAGTTGTCGATCTCCTGATCGAATACCGCCAGGCTGCCGGTCAAGAAAATCACGAACAACAACCAGCCGACAATCAGGCCGCCCCAGGTATGCAGCCAGGCCATGGATTGGGTCAGGGTCTGTTTCATCCCAGTTGCTCCAGCAGTTGTGGCCAAAAGCCGATGGCCGCCAAAGGCACGGCGAGTACCGCGCCCATCCAGGCCGCCCACTGATGACGGGCGGCAAACGCCCACAGGATGGCGAAGGTGTAGATCACAAACGACAGCAAACTGGCGACGATCAGCGAGTCCACATTGTCCAGCGGCAGCAGCCGCGCCAATGCAGCGGTAAAGGCGTAGGTAAAGACATAGCCGCCGACCAGTGCAGCCAGGGTGCGGGACACAATCGGCGCCCAGGCCGACGTTGCAAGTTTCATGTTTTCAATTCCTCATCGAGCTCTGCATTTTGCCTGCACCAGATTCGACAACGGCGCGGCACCCGTTTTCACGGATGTCGCGCCTTTAAGTGCCTGCACGGGTAACAGCGGTCAGGCCCGGGTTTTTATCAGAACGAGCTGGTCACCGACGCAAAGTAGGCACGGCCTGCTTCGTTGTAGGTTTGCGCGCCCGCTTCGTCAGCGTTGCCTTTGCGGTAGAGCTGCTTGTCGAACAGGTTGTTGATGCCCACCCGCACGCTGAAGTGCTTATTGAACTCATACCCACTGCTCAGGCCCACCAGGCCATAAGGGTCAACCGGCTGTTGTACCGATTTGTCCAGCGCTTCGTTGGCGCGGTTGTTGCGCTTGGGTGCTTCCTGCTTGCCGTAGTAAGTACCGCTGACCTGGAACGACAGCTTTTCAGTGGCATACCAGTCCAGCATGGTGTTGAGGGTGTACTTGGGAATGATGCTCAGCGGATCGCCGGTTTCCTTGTCCTTGCTTTCGATCATGTAGGTCAGGTTGGTGTTCCAGTCCAGATCGTCGCGCAGGCTGACAAACAGGTTGCCCTCAACCCCTTGCACAATGGCCTTGCCGCTGTTTTCCCATTGCAGAACGCGACGCCCGTTCGGCAGGCGGAATGCCGATTCGTTGCTGGCATTGATCTTGTTCTGGTAGTCGTTGCGGAAATACGTGGCGCTGGTGCGCCATGTGCCCTTGTCGAACGCCAGGCCGATTTCTTTGTTGACGCTGATTTCAGGCTTCAGGTCCGGGTTACCCACCAGGTAGCAGCCACCGATGTTCACCTCGACCGAGCTGCAACCTGCACCGCGGCTATACAGCAGGTAGTTGGGGTTGGACTGGTAGAGGTTCGGGGTTTTGTAGGCCCGGGCAATACCGCCCTTGATGCTCAGCTCATCGGTGATCTGGTGGGACGCGTTGAGGCTCGGGCTCCAGTTGCCGCCAAACTCGCTGTGGTGATCAAAGCGCACGCCGGGGGTGACGATGGTCTTGGCGCCGGCTTCGATGTTGTCTTCAACATAGAACGCATAGCTGTTGGCCGTTGACTTGGTTTGCGTACGGTCCGTACCCGGAATTCCCGGGGTGCCGCCTGCACCCGGATCCCAGCTCTGCGGACGCAACGAGCCCGGGTCATTGAGCGATTCGTAGAGGTACTCACCGCCCAGGGTCAGCACCTGGGCGGTGCCCATGGTCAACGGCAGGTTGACCTCGCCAGTGGCACGGGTGTTGCGCAACCGCGATTCGAACCTGCCCGCGCTCTCGGACGGCGCGCCTTCGCCATAACCGGCCAGGCCTTCGTTGAGGCGGGCGTTACGGGTCAGGTCATGGGTCAGGGAGGCCATGGTGGTGCCCCAGTCGAACGAGCCATTGTGGGTCGCCGAGAAGCTGCTGCGTTGCAGCACGCTGGTTTCTTTGCCGGTCAGGCTGTTAACGAAATCACCGCCGCTGTTGAGCATGGTGTCACCGGCAAAGATATTGCCCTGACGGCTGTAGCTGGCTTCCAGGTCCAGGCTCTGCTCCGGGGTGAACTGCCAGCTGAGCAAGCCGTTGACGTCCTTGTTGCGCACGCCTTCACGACCTGCCACGACGCTGTCGGGGGATGCCTGGGCGGCGGTGTTGATGCCCGGATCATCGGCATCGGTCTTGTTCAGGCCACCATACACACGAAACACCAGATCGTCCGTGATCGGTCCGCTGAGATTGAAGTTAGTGCGTTTGCTGACGCCTTCAGAATCGTCTTCAGGGGACAGGTAGTAAGCCGTCATCGAACCGCTGAGCTTGTCCGAAGGACGCTTGGTGATGATATTGACCACCCCGCCCATTGCGCCGGAACCGTAGCGGGCCGCAGCCGGGCCACGCAGGATTTCGATGCGTTCGACTTCTTCGGCCGGGACCCAGTTGGTTTCGCCGCGGGTGTCACGGTCGCCGCTCCAGCCATAGCGCTGTGCGTTGCGTGAAGAAGACGGCTTGCCGTCAATCAGGATCAGGGTGTTTTCCGGGCCCATGCCGCGCAGGTCGATCTGGCGGTTGTTGCCGCGGGCGCCGCTGGAACTGTTGCCGGTGAGGTTGACCCCGGGCTCACGACGAATGATGTCGGACAGGTCGTTGGCAGGCGGACGCTTTTTGATGTCTTCGGCGGTGATGATCGAGACACCCGGAGCCTGCTTCAACTCCTGTGCAGCAGTGCCCAGTACGCGGGTTTCTTCGAGCTGCAACGCCTGGCGAGTGCCATCCACCGGCAAATCGGTGGCCTCTACCGGAACTTCGTCACGCTCGCGCTCAAGTGCATCGGCGAGCAAGGTAGGCGAAGCCAGAGCGGCCATGAGAGCCAGTGAAAGATGACTGCGTTTGAATCGAGACGACATGTCCAGTTGATCCCTTAACAATGGAGTGTGCTCAGCAGGCCAAGGGCTGGAAATTGCTGACGCACGACCTTGAAAGGACCTACGTGTTTAGCGTTCCCCGGCACTGCCAGGACTGCAATGATAAACATTCTCAGTTGAGAGTAAAGCGCATTTGACAATCATCCTCATTAGAAAGTTCCCAAATCCCTTTGCTTTAGAGCCTTCTCCTACGTAAAAAAAATCAAAATGCATTGCCAAACCGTCTTCGAATTGAGAGAAACCCTACCCAGAACAATCGTTAATCCTACTTTTTGAGTTCCATCGCCATGACTGACGAACTGCACATCACTGACCTGTTACCGGGCGACGGCAAAACCGTGGTCAAGGGCGCCCTGATTACCACGCACTACACCGGCTGGCTCGAAGACGGCACGGTATTCGACTCTTCCCATCAACGCGGCAAACCGTTCCAGTGCGTGATCGGCACCGGACGGGTGATCAAGGGCTGGGACATCGGCCTGATGGGCATGAAGGTCGGCGGCAAACGCGCACTGCAGGTCCCCGCTCACCTGGCCTATGGTGAAAGAAGCATGGGCGCGCACATCACACCGAACTCCAACCTGCGTTTCGAGATCGAACTGCTGGAAGTGCTGACGCGCGACGATTGATTGGCAGGGCATATTTAAAGGAGTTGTATCGGGTGAATCGATTCTTCAGGTGTTTTTTATCGGTGATGCCCCTGGTGGTAGTGGCGGGTTGCGGTACCCAGGCGTCGCGGACAACCCCGGACATCACCCCCGACCAGGCACGGGCCCGCATTGTGCAATTGCTCCCGGTGAAAACCGCGGACCGCCAAGGCTGGGCGGCGGATATCCAGGTCGCGTTTACCGCTCAGGGGCTGGCCCCCACCGATGAGAACCTGTGCTCCGTGCTGGCGGTGACCGAGCAGGAGTCGACCTTTCAAGCCGACCCGCCGGTGCCCGGGCTGGCCACCATCGCCCGCTCGGAAATCAACCGCCGCGCCGGCAAACTGCATATCCCCGAGTTTGTGGTGCGCAGCGCACTGAGCATCACTTCGCCTAACGGTAAAACCTACAATCAACGCCTGGACACCGCCCGCACCGAAGGCCAGTTGAGCGCCATTTTTGATGATTTCATCGGCATGGTGCCGTTGGGCAAAAGTCTGTTTGGCGGTTTGAACCCGGTTCACACGGGCGGGCCGATGCAAGTCAGCATCGCCTTTGCCGAACAGCGGGCACGGGACTACCCCTACCCCGTGACACACTCGATCCGCCAGGAAGTCTTCACGCGCCGGGGCGGCATGTACTTCGGTATCGCCCATCTGCTGGGCTACCCGGTCGACTACACGCAATCGCTGTATCGTTTTGCCGACTTCAATGCGGGTTGGTACGCCAGTCGTAATGCCGCGTTTCAGAATGCCGTCAGCCGCGTTTCAGGCATCCCGCTGGCACTGGATGGCGACTTGACCATCCCCGGCTCCTACGCACTCGGTTCCACCGAATTGGCGGTGCGCGCCCTTGGCAAACAGGTGGGCCTGAGCAACAACGCGATCCGCCGCCAACTCGAAAAAGGCGACAGCCTGGCATTTAACGACACGGACCTTTACCAGCGCGTCTTCGCCCTTGCCGACCGCCAGCAAGGCAAACCCCTGCCCCGCGCCGTGCTGCCGGGCATCACCCTGCAAAGTCCGAAGATCACCCGCAACCTGACCACCGCCTGGTTTGCCAAGCGGGTGGATGAACGGCGGGCACGGTGTATCAACAAGGCGCAGTCACTGCCCAAGGGATGAGCATGGCATAATATGGCTTATGGCCATCAGTCTTGTATCGATCGACAAGGATTTCTCGTGAACCCCTCAACCACCGTTCAAAACATGCTGGCGAACAAGCGTATCGTCGTACCGGCCTATCAGCGCGCCTATTCATGGGAGACGCCGAACCCCACCAGCACGCGCACCACACAGACCGACGTATTCCTGTCGGACCTTGAGGACTACCGCACCAGCAGTGCCCGGAGCCCTTACTACTTCGGGCATTTTCTGTTTGAGGAAAAAGATGGCAAGTATCAGGTGATTGACGGCCAGCAGCGGCTGACAACCCTGACCCTGTTCTTGTCGGCCCTGTTCAAATGCCTCAAGGCCCTGCGCCCGTTGAGCGAGACGGAACAGGCATGCTATGCCGACGTGATTCGCACGCCCCATGTGATTCGCTTCAACACCGTGGACTATGACAACCGGGTGTTTATCGATTACGTGATTGACCAGGTCAAAGTTGACCACGGCGGACTGAGCACCAGCTCATCCCTGCGTATTGTCAACGCGTTCGATTACTTCAACGATCAGTTGAAGCACAAGCCCGAAGCCTACCTGTGCCGCATGCTCGACATCGTGTGCCAGGCCGCGTGCACCACGCACCGGGTTCAGGACGAAGCCGAAGCGATTCAAATGTTCATCTTCCAGAACAACCGTGGCAAGCGCCCTTCAAACCTGGAAGTGGTCAAGGCCCAGTTCATGTATGCCGTACACCTGCGCGGTCAGGATGATGACCACAAAGAAATGCTGATCAGCGAAATCAAGGACCGCTTTGAGCAGATCTATAAATCCATTGCCTCGATTGATTACCGAATCAAGGAAGACGATGTATTACTCTACACCCTGAGGGTTCAGTTCAACTCTCTATGGGAAAGCGACAGCCTGGACAAAATCGACAAACTGCTCGGCCAGGATGATTCACTGGTATTTATCCGCGAGTTTACCCAGGCCTTGGCCGCAAGTTTTCTGCACCTGTGCAACTTTTTTGTCGCCCACGAGAAAAAACACTTTGCGATTCACTCACTGGTAATGCTGGGCGGGATCGGGATTGTTCTGCCCTTTATCATCAAGGCCTACAATTTCAAGCTACCCATGCCTGAGATCGAATCGCTGTGCGAAGCATTCGAAGGGTTAATCGTTCGCCACCGCCTGATTGGTACCCGTGCAGACATCACCTCTCGCATCAGCCACGTGTATGAACGATTCACCGCGCAGAATCCGCAGATCGAGCCCATTTTAACGCGCATCAATCAGCTGAAAATTGCCGAGGATCCCTGGACGGCCTACTGGAACAACGAGAATCTCAGGGTTGCACTCAACCGCGAAATCCATCACTCCACCGCCAAGCATCTGCTGTGGAAATATGAAAACCACCTCAACTCCGGTGGTCAGCAGGGCTACAACCCAAGACGTTACGATGCCATCGAAAAGCCCGAACTGGAGCATATAGCCCCAACCACCGAGCCCAAGACCAAGCCCCACGGGTATGGCAAATATGATGACACCTTCGTGTCTGAGTACCTGAACTGCCTGGGCAATTACCTGCTGCTGTCCAAACCCCATAACTGCTCAGTGGGCAATATTGCCTTTTCGAAAAAACTGCTCAGCTACACCTACTTGACCCAGCAACGGGAAATCGCCGAACTGTGCGGTGACAAACCGCTATGGGGCAAGCGAGCCATTGACCGCAGGCATGAACGGATCGTTGATGTGCTGATGGAACAGCTGTAAGGCGCCATGTGCATCTTCGCCGGGGCCAGACCAACGGCCCCGGCACGTGCGAGCCCGTGCCGTTACATTTTCATAAATCATATATGAACTGATTTATTGAAAAGAGCCACATCCGGAGTAAGCTGGAAGTATCAACTCTCTGGAGGCCGCCATGCACCTCGCAGCCAAACATCCCGAACCCGAGATCACCAGCGGCGATGCGGGCCGGGTTGCCCTGACCTTTTTCTTCAGCCTCATGGAGCATTGGGGCTGTACCAAGGACCAGCAGTGCACCCTGCTCGGTTCCATCGGCAATACCACCTACTTCAAGTACAAAAAACTGCCGAACGTGCGCCTGCCCCACGACACCCTGGAGCGCATTTCGTACTTGATGGGCGTGCACAAGGCATTGCGCATCCTGTTCAGCAACCAGCCTGAACGTGCCTATGAATGGGTGCACAAACCCAACACCGCTGCGCCCTTTAACGGCCAGAGCGCCTTGAGTTACATGCTCGCTGGCCAGGTGGTCGACCTGGCAGATGTGCGCCGCTATCTGGATGGAGTGCGCGGCTGATGCCTGATGCAATGCTGCCTGAATGGAACAAGGCTTATCGCATCATCAACAGCGCGTTCCCGCCCGTTTCAGTGTTTGAAGACACCCTGGACCCGGCCGATCTGGAGATCGCCTTTGTCCTCGAAAGCCTGACCAATGACCGGCTGCGCGATCAGGCAGGCGTGCTCAACAGGGTCCGGCCCGAAGACCGCCTGTGCGGCGAAGGCTCAACCGCCGTGATGGCTGCTTTTACCCATATCGGGCGGGCCAGTCGTTTTACCGATGGCAGCTACGGCGTGTACTACTGCGCCAACAGCGTAGAGGCGGCAATCGCCGAAACCTGTTTTCATCAGGAGCAATTCTGGCGGGCGACACAGGAGCCCAGCATCGAAATCACCATGCGTACCTATATCAACCGCGTCGTGCAGCCGATGATCGATGTGCGTGGCGACCAGGGGCTGCATCAACCGTCGCCGTCAGGTTATGGCCTGTCTCAAGCATTCGCCCGGCCATTGCGCGAAGACGGCGCCTGGGGCCTGCTTTACAAGAGCGTGCGCCTCGACGGACACGAATGCGTTGCCGCGTTCCGCCCACCAGCGCTCTCGCTACCGGTGCAAGGCCAGCATTTTCGGTATGTGTGGGATGAGAGGACGCAGGCGATTGCCTGGGTGTTGCAGGTCACTGAAGTGGTGAGATAGGAGCAGGGCAACGTCACTGTCGCCACCCTGCCCCCGGCTCAAATATTACAAGCCATCAGTAGGCTTGAGCGTGCGCTCGGCCACAGCGTCAGCGCTTTTTTCCTGCCAGACCGGCCAGTATTCAGCGCGTTTCTTCTCTACGCTGGCTTTGACCCGCTCGTACCAGGCCAAAGATTTTGGCGAGTTGGTCACCATGTCCGTGTCTTCAACCCAGCCTTTGAAGTTCTTGGACTTCAGGCTGTGGGAGGCTTCAGGATCATTGCTGATCGGCCACAGTGAAAAGCGTGCTTTCCACAAACCCATGCGCGGCGTTACCAGCGCGTAGTAGGTTTTGCCTGCCACAAGGTCGGCTTCCATGAAGTCGGCCGCTTCGGACACCACCATGTAGGTGTGCTTGCCAGGGGTGGCGGGATGGGCGATTTTCGTGCCGTTGGCCATGACACCAATGAATTGGGTCTTGCCATCGGTCACGTCATACAGCGAGGACACAATGGCTTTGCCGGTATAGGCATCGCGCATGAACACCACTTGTGCCATGCCTGGCGCAGGTGGCTGCACCGCCTGGTCAGCTACCGGGGCCATTGGATTGCTTGCGCAACCGGCCAACAGCAAGGTGCCCAGCAGGGTAAAGATATAAAACACGCGCATCTACAGCTCCTTTGAATTGCAACTTCCTGGCCCGGCACCTGCCGAGCCCGCGGCATTATCGACAGATCTTGCCCTGGCCTCAAACCAGATCATTGATCGCGACACCACTCAGAGGGTGTATTGCCTGAACAGTTCCTCCTTGATGATCAACAAGGCATCTTCGTAGTAGCGCTCGCCCCGAGCTTCGCTGAGCAACACCGAACGCACGCTGCCCTCGCCCTCACTGGGCATGTGCTCGCAAGTGAGGTAGAACTCGGCAGTGTCGGGTTTGAATTCCAGGTAATAGAACAACTCGCGACCTTCTCGGTGCCAGTAGCCAATTTCTCTGCGCATGGGGGTTCCTTGGACAATGCGGGCGTTAAAGGATACACAAGACTTTTGGCCGCAGCGGTCACAAGACAAGCTTCTTCGGTTTAGCCGGCAGACCTGAATGGGCCAAATCAAAAACTTCAGTTCAAGCTTGCGTCCACGCTGGAAGAGCAGAGACGGCACAATCTCCGCGTTGTAGTCGCTGACGAGTAGAACGAGGCTGCGATCGAGATGGTGCGCCACTGCGACGTAGCGGGCGCAAAACCGGTACACGCGCTGACGCAGCCTCGCACGGCTCGTCAGCGACTACAGGTTCGCCACCAACTCCGCGTTGTAGTCGCTGACGAGTGGAACGAGGCTGCGATCGAGATGGTGCGTCACTGCGACGTAGCGGGCGCAAAACCGGAACACGCGGTTTGCCTGATTAACCGTGCAAGCTGATTTTACGACTGCTACGCAGCCGGACGCAGCCTCGTTCCACTCGTCAGCTGCTACGGATCGCGAGTACCACTTAGCAACTACCCGCAATCCGCTCCAGCGCCACTTTCAGAACCTGGACAGTGTCAGCCGCTGTCAGGCTGATGCGCACCGCATTGGTCGCGGTGGGTTTGACCGCAAATACATCCGCGGGCACCACATCGACCCCCGCTGCGCGGCACGCCTCGGCAAGCGGGCTCTGACCCTCGGCCACTGTCAGCCAGATATGGGGCGAAGGGGTCTGTGTCTGGTACATCCCGGGGCCCAGGATCTTTTTTGCCAGCCGCCAGCGTCGGGCAACTTCCCGGGTTTGCCACTGCACACGGGTTTGCGCAGTGCCGTCGCCAATCCATCGGCAAGCAATCGCCATGCACAGGGGCGATACTCCCCAGTGCGCCGACAGGGCATAGGGATCAATACGTGCCAGCAACTGCGGACTCGCCACGATCCACCCCACGCGCACGCCCGCCGCAACAGTCTTGGACAAACTGCTGACCAGCACCGTGAGTTCGGGCAAGAATCGGTACAACGGCGGGCTGTCAGTGAGTGCCCCGTACACGTCATCTTCAATCACCATGACGCCGTGGCGCCGGGCGACGTGGGCAATGGCCCGCTTACGCTCAATGCTCATCACGGCCGACGTGGGGTTTTGCAGGGTGGGCGTCAGTACGGCAATCCGCGCCCCCGTAGCGCGGATCATCCGGTCGAAGTCCTCCGCCACGATCCCTTCCTGGTCAAGCGCTACGCCATGCATGGGCAGGCGCAGTTGCGCGCAGGCGGCCTTGATCCCCGGAGCGGTAAACGCCTCGACCAGCACCGGCTCGCCGGCCTGGCACAGCGACAAGAGCACGGTGAACAGCCCTTGCTGGGCGCCGGTACACGGCATGATGTTTTCCACGGTCAACTCCAGCCCGCGCCCCTTGAACCAGGCCGCGCCTTGAGCCCGCGTCAGCAGTAAGTCCGCCGCACTCAAGTAGCCTTGCAAGCGGATGGCCTGACGACTGTCGAGCACCCATGACAACGCCTGCCCATCATGCTCACCCACGTGATCAATGGCGGGCACGTTGGTTCGCAGGTCGATGCGCTGCGCGTGCTCATCGGCGTGCTGCAGCCTGAACAGGGTCGCTTCCTGACTGCTCGCCAGCACGTAGGTGCCACGGCCCACCTCGCCCGAGACCAGATGCCGACGCGCCGCCTCGCGATAGGCCTGCATGGTCGTGCTGGGATTCCAGCCCAGTGCCCAGGCAAGTCGCCGCTGTGGCGGCAGGCGTGCGCCGGGTTGCAGTTCGCCACAGGCGATGGCCTGGGTGATGGCATCGACCAGCGCCAGGTAGCGCGGCTGGTCCGTGTCGCTGAGCGTCGGTATCCACATTTATTGTTGGCCATGCAATATAAGGATCGGCCCATACAATGCGTTGTGCCTAGAATCGAGTCAAACCCCTCGATGACGGTGTGCCATGTTTGACTTGAACGACCTTCGCCTTGCAGCACAAACCGTATACCAGAACCTGGCGCCAACACCGCAACTGGCCTGGCCCTTGTTGACTCAGCGCCTGGGTTGCACGGTGTGGGTCAAGCATGAAAACCACATGCCCACCGGCGCGTTCAAAGTGCGCGGGGGGTTGTTGTATGTGCAGGGCTTGCTGGCACGGGAACCGAACACCAGAGGCCTGGTCACGGCCACCCGCGGTAATCATGGGCAAAGCCTTACCCTGGCGGCCCGGAGCATGGGGCTGCCAATCCGTATCGTGGTGCCTGAAGGTAATTCCCTGGAAAAAAACGCGGCCATGCGGGCGCTGGGCGCAACCGTTATTGAATGCGGCAAGGACTTCGATGAAGCGAGGGCCGAAGCCGCCACACTGGCCGCAACCCATCAATGGCATCTGGTCCCCGCCTTCCATCACGACCTGATTCGCGGGGTCGCCACTTATGCGCTTGAGCTGCTTGAAGCCATCGAGGAACTGGACACGGTGTATGTACCCATCGGCATGGGTTCGGGGATTTGCGGGCTGATCCAGACCCGTGATCTGCTGGGCCTGGACACAGAAATCGTGGGGGTCGTGTCATCCCATGCCGATGCCTATGCGCAAAGCGTTGAGCAAGGCCGCGTGGTGTGCACAGACTCGGCTCACACCTTCGCCGACGGCCTGGCCTGTCGTCAGCCGCAGCCCGAGGCTTTGGCCATTATCGCCAAAGGTGCGGCACGGGTCATTCGGGTGTCCGACCAGCAGATCTCACACGCTATTCGGGTCTACCATGAAACCACCCACAACACCGCCGAAGGTGCGGGGGCTGCCGCGCTGGCCGGGTTGATCAGCGAGCAATCCAGCCAGCAAGGTCGTCGGGTTGCGCTTATTCTGAGCGGGGCCAATATTGATCGTCAGCTGTATGCGGGGATTCTGGCCGAAGGCCCTGATCCCTCAGCCTGACCCTGGAAAAGCAAGGAGCGTGTATGCAGTGTCAGATTCGTCGTGCCATGCCGGTCGATGCACACGCCATCAGCAAGGTGGTGATTGGCGCCCTGCAAGAATCCAACGCCCGAGACTATCCGCCCGAAGTGATCGCCCAGGTAGAGCAGAATTTCTGCCCGGACTCGATCCTGGCGTTAATGAAACAACGCCAGATGTATGTGGCCGTGGTTGAGCAGCACGTGGTCGGCACTGCCAGCCTGGACCGGGCGGTGGTGCGCAGCGTTTTCGTGAGCCCGCGCCATCAGGGGCGCGGTATCGGCCAGCAATTGATGGCACGGCTCATGGACGCCGCCCTTGTCGCCCAGGTCGACGAGCTGAGGGTGCCCTCCTCGCTGACCGCCGAATCGTTCTACGCTCAGTTGGGTTTTCACAAAGTGCGCGACGAATTTAACGGCCCTGAACACACGGTGATCATGGCGCTGCGTCTGGACGCTTGAATCGTAGCGCAGCTATGCTGAACCCCATGACTCCTACAGCAGCGACCCGCTCACCCTGCCCACCCGGCGCCTGCATCTGCGAGCGGGAACAGCTGTTGGCAACCCCCGACAGCGACCTGCGCATCTTCAACCTGACCCGCCAGGCCGAGAAAGTTCTGCTGGAGCGGCTGGAGAATATCCAGAGCCTCAGTGACCTGGAGCACATGCAGCGCCGCCTGCGCGAGCAACTGGGGATTGAAGTGCAGATCGACCCGGGGTTTACCGAGGTTCGCACCATGCGCGGCATTGCTATCCGCCTTGCAGAACAACCGGGCTTGTGCCGAAAAACCCGGCAGGCAATCCCGGCTGCCATCCGCCGTGCCCTGGAAAAACGACCGGAAATTGCCTACAAACTACTGGATGGTCACGACTTGCTGCGTGACACCTGAATCGGTTCAGATAAGGACTTTTAGCTATTAAAAGGCCATAATATTCAGCCTATGAACAAATTTGCTTGCCATAACCCGAATCGCTGTCCTATAAGCGCGTCTTTTATATTACAAGAGTCTTATCAATGAGTGCCGGATTCACCGAGGACGACATGCGCAGAGCGCTCGGCCTTGATCTACCTGCTGCCCCTGTTCAACCTGAAGTTGAACCTGTCCCTGCAAAACCCATCCCCACTGCGAAGAAAGCCCCGGCACCTGCAAAGGCTCAGTCACCTGCGCCGAAAAAGCGCAGTGGCCCGATTCTTCGCGTCACCATGCGCGTGACCAAGGTGTTTGACGGTGATGAAACAAAGTTTGTGCACGACTCCAAGGATTTGAGCCGGTTCAACGCAGAGCAAGAGGCCAAAAAAGCCCTGGCCAAAGCTGGCTTCAAATACTTCGAGCTTGAGTCTATCGTTTCAGTGGACTGACTTCGCACTGGCGGTCAGTCATTGACCGCCCGCTTTAGCGCCCCATCCAAGGAGCCCGTACATGCAATCGCAACCCCTGAACGCCAGCGACTTTGAAGTGATCGAAAACACGCTGCTCAAATACGGCGACGATCACTCAGTGCTCAACCCTTCAGAACTGGACGGCTACTTCACGGCTCTGGTTTCAAGTCCGACTCGGGTGGATATCGCCGAATGGTTCCCGGCAATCTGGGGCGGCCAGAACCCGGCCTGGCAAACCCCTGAAGAAGCCAAGCAGTTCATCGAGCTGAGCGTTCGCCACATCAACACCCTGGCACGGCAACTGGCTGAAGACAGTGCTGCATTTGCACCGCGTTTCGAGCAGACCGAGCACCTGGGGCAAGACGTGACGCTGGCTGAAGAATGGTGCTTCGGTTACACCCGTGCCGTTGCCATCTGCAACTGGCCAGCATTGCCCCTGCCACAGGCCAGCCTGCTGCAAGCCATTGCCGAGTGCGCCGAGCAGGACAACTTTGAACTGCCTGAAGACCTGGACGTGGCGGCTCATCAGCACAGTGTTGCCGCCATTGCACCGGCGGCGCGTGCACTGCATGACTTCTGGTTGAGCCAGCGCTGAATTCTACCTACTGCCCATGTAGTCGCTGACGAGGAACGAAGGCTGCGAGCTTTTGATCTTTAAAAGCTCGCAGCCTTCGTTCC
>NZ_JAHKRC010000023.1 GCF_019345465.1 Pseudomonas sp. NKUCC02_KPG | reverse complement strand
GGCAACGCGGTCTGGCTGAGCCACCGCGTTGACGCCATCGCGAGCAAGCCCGCTCCCACCGTTTGATTAGTGTTGTGCTTTCAGCCAGCTTAAAACCCCCAACCCTGCGGCACGGCCACTGGCAAAACAGCCTGTGAGCAAGTAGCCGCCGGTGGGGGCTTCCCAATCAAGCATTTCGCCCGCGCAGAACACCCCCGGCAATGCCTTGAGCATCAGGTTTTCATCCACAGCCTCAAACTTCACCCCACCGGCGCTGCTGATGGCTTCGTCCAGCGGACGGGCCTTGATCAGTTTCAGGGGCAATGCCTTGATGGCCTTGGCCAATTGCGCCGGGTCGTTGAAGTGCTCCGCTGGCGCTAACTCGCGCAACAACGCGGCTTTCACGCCATCGAGCCCCAACTGGCTGTGCAAGTGCTTGCTCATCGAGCGCGAGCCGCGGGGCTTGGCCAGTGCGGCCTGGATTTTATCCACAGGCTTGTTGGGCAACAGATCGATCAGGATCGTGGCTTCACCCCGTTGATTGATCGCCTCGCGAATCGGCGCCGACCAGGCGTAAATCAAACTCCCTTCAATCCCGCTGGCGGTGATCACGCACTCGCCCAGGCGCGGCGGGCTGTGCTCCAGGGCAATGGCGATGTTTTTCAGCGGGGCACCGGCAAACTTGCTGCGCAGCACCTCGCTCCAGCCCGCCACATCAAACCCGCAATTGCTCGGCTGCAACGGCGCCAGTTCAACACCGCGCTCGGCCAGTAATGGCATCCAGGCACCGTCCGATCCCAGTCGGGCCCAACTGCCGCCGCCCAGCGCCAGCAACACCGCGTCCGGCTTCACGTGCTTCTCGCCTTCAGGGCTGTGGATCCGCAACGGGCCATCGGCGTCCCAGCCCAGCCAGCGATGGCGAGTGTGGATAACGACGCCGGAGTCGCGCAGGCGCTTGAGCCAGGCGCGCAGCAGCGGTGCGGCTTTCATATCGGTGGGGAACACCCTGCCTGAGCTGCCGACAAAGGTCTCGATGCCCAGTTCATGAATCCACTGGCACAACGCATCGGCATTGAAGGCGCGCAGCAGCGGTGCCATCTGCGGAGCACGTTCGGCGTAGCGCGACAGGAACGCCGGGTAGGCTTCGGAGTGGGTGATATTCATCCCGCCCACCCCGGCCAGCAAGAACTTGCGGCCCACCGACGGCATGCCGTCGTACAGATCAACTCGCACGCCAGCCTGGCTCAACACTTCAGCGGCCATCAAACCGGCCGGTCCACCGCCAATAATGGCGACGTGATGGGGAAGGTAGGCAGTGGAATCAGTCATGGCAGGGCTGCAAATCGGCGAAATAGGCCGGGCATTCTACCCCAAACCCTGTAGTCGCTGACGAGGTACGAGGCTGCGATGGCCTGCGAAGCAGGCCCGAAAATATGAAAGACCTTCGGCCCTTATCGCAGCCTCGTGCCTCGTCAGCGACTACATGTGCTGCAGTTGTACGAAAAACATACAGCCCTCTGAGAGCCATGTGCTTTGTGGCCTGCAGGGGCTTTCACTCAGGTTATCCACAGGCAGTTCCACAGGCATTGTGGGTAAAAAATCACACCCTAGTGACAACCCGATGACAGCCAGACCTTTTGCGCACGGTGATGCAAAATGCCATGGCGCCGGGCCAGTGCCTTGCGGTCCTTGCTGTAACCACCGCCAATCACGCCCACCACCGGAATATCGCGGCCCAGACAGTGGCGCATCACGCTTTCGTCACGGGCGCCAACCCCTTCATCGGTCAGCTTCAAATAACCCAGGGCATCGTCTTTGTGCACATCCACGCCAGCGTCGTAGAGCACCAGGTCCGGCTGATACAGGGGCAGCAGGTAATTGAGCGCCTCGTCGACCACTTGCAAGTAGTCGGCATCACCCATCCCCATCGGCAGGCCGATATCCCAGTCACTTTGGGCCTTGCGCGCCGGAAAGTTCTTTTCGCAGTGTAGGGAAACGGTAATGGCGTCCGGGGTATGTTCAAGGATCCGCGCAGTGCCATCGCCCTGATGCACGTCACAGTCAAAAATCAGCACCCGGTTGACCCGGCCGCTTTCCAGCATATAGCGGCTGATAATGGCCAGATCATTGAAGATGCAAAAGCCTGCCGGGTGATCGTAGTGGGCGTGATGGGTACCGCCCGCCAAATGGCAGGCAAGCCCGTGCTCCAGCGCCTGCTCGGCGGCCAGCAGTGAGCCGCCTACCGCACGAATGGTGCGTCGCGCCAGCGCCTCGCTCCAGGGCAAACCCAGGCGGCGCTGATCTTCGCGGGCCAGTTCGCCCGCCATATAGCGCTCGATATAGTCGCGGTCATGGGCCAGCGCAAGGATATCCACAGGGCACAGCTCGGGCCGAAGCAGGGCCGCATCGCTGGTCAGCCCGGACTCCACAAGGTGATCGCGCAACAGGCGGAATTTGTCCATAGGGAATCGATGATCCGCCGGGAACTGCGGGCTGTAGTCATCGTGGTAAATCAGCGGTACAGGCATAGGGATTTTCGCGTCGTAACGAGCGCTGGATATTAACAGCGCTGTACACTGCCGACATATGTAAAGCCCGGTAACAAATCGGAGAGAACCGATGGAGCAAATCAAAGAGCTCGAGAGTGCCCGTTTGCACTTGCGCCCCTGGCGAGACACAGACTTGCCCGAGTTCGCTGCCATGTGTGCTGACCCCCAGGTGATGCGCTATTTTCCGGCGCCCTTGAGCCGCCTCGAAAGCGCAGCGCTGATTGGGCGGATTCGCGGCCACTTTGCCGAATACGGCTACGGGTTGTGGGCGCTGGAGCGCAAGGACACGGGTGCCTTTATCGGTTTTACCGGGCTGATGAATGTCTCTTTTGACGCCTCGTTCGCCCCGGCCGTCGAAATCGGCTGGCGCCTGGCGCCTGAGCATTGGGGCCTGGGCTACGCCAGTGAGGCGGCATGGGCGGCATTGCGCTGTGCCTTCGATCGATTGGCGCTGGATCAGGTGGTGTCGTTTACCAGCCAGGTGAACCTGGCCTCCCAGAAAGTCATGCAGGCCATTGGCATGCAGCACGATCCCGACGCTGACTTTGAACATCCACGGCTGCTTGAAGGTGACGTGTTAAAGCCCCACGTGCTGTACCGCATTTCGCGGGCGCAGTGGTTGCAAACCCTGCACGGTTAAGCAGGTGCAGTAGAGCGGCGAAAGCCGGAATTTTTGACCGACGTAACGAAGATTGCGACGGTATTGCTCTGTGTGAGGAGAATCTGAATGAGCCAAGTGTTGGATGATCTGGTCAATTTGCTGACCCTGGAACCGATCGAAGAGAACCTCTTTCGCGGCAGCAGCCAGGACTTGGGATTTCGCCAGCTGTTCGGTGGTCAGGTACTCGGTCAATCACTGTCAGCCATGAGCCAGACGGTTGAAGATGCCCGTCATGTGCACTCGATGCATGGCTATTTTCTGCGCCCGGGCGATGCAAGCTTGCCCGTGGTGTATCAGGTTGACCGGGTGCGTGACGGCGGTAGCTTCAGTACGCGCCGGGTGACCGCCATTCAAAAGGGCCAGCCGATCTTTACCAGCAGCGCTTCGTTTCAATACGACGAGGGCGGTTTTGAACATCAGATCCCTATGCCTGATGTTGTAGGACCTGAGAACCTGCCTTCGGAGCTCGACATGATTCGCCAGCGCGCGGATCTGATTCCTGAGTCGATGCGTGAAAAACTGCTGTGCGCCAAGCCCATCGAGTTTCGTCCGGTGGTGGGCGAAGACCCGTTCAACCCCAAGGTCAGCGACCCGATCAAGTACGTGTGGTTTCGCGCCGACGGCACATTGCCCGACACGCCTGCGCTGCATAAATATCTGCTGGCCTACGCCTCGGACTTTGGCTTGCTGACCACCTCCTTGCTGCCCCACGGCAAAGGCGTGTGGCAAAAGGATATGCAGGTCGCCAGTCTTGATCACGCACTGTGGTTTCACGCTGACCTGCGCGCCGATGACTGGTTGCTCTATGCAATGGACAGCCCGTGGGCCGGTAATTCTCGCGGATTCTCCCGTGGCAGCGTCTACAACCGCGCAGGCCAGCTGGTTGCGTCGGTCACGCAGGAAGGTTTGATTCGCCACCGCAAGGACTGGGCATGACACTCAAGGACGTCAAACACTGGGTTTTCGACATGGACGGCACCCTGACCGTCGCCGTGCATGATTTTGCCGTGATTCGTCGGGAGCTGGAGATCCCCGTGGGTGAAGACATCCTGACCCACCTCAACGGCTTGCCCGCCGAGGTGGCGGCGGCCAAGCACGCCTGGTTGCTGGAGCACGAACGCGAACTGGCGCTGGCCTCAACGCCTGCGCCGGGGGCGGTCGAACTGGTGCGCGATCTGGTCGCCCAGGGGTGTCGTCTGGGTGTACTGACCCGTAACGCCCAGGAGCTGGCACACATCACGCTCAAGGCCATTGGCCTGGACCAGTGCTTTGCGCCACAGGATGTGTTGGGCCGTGACAACGCGGCACACAAACCTGACCCCGATGGCCTGCTACAGCTGGCGCGGGCGTGGGACATATCCCCGGCGAAGATGGTGATGGTGGGGGATTATCACTTTGACCTGGCTTGTGGTCGCGCTGCCGGCAGCAAAACCGTACTGGTCAACGTCCCCGAAAACCCGTGGCCCGAACTGACTGACTGGCACGCCAAAGACTGCTTCGAGTTGCGCCAGTTGCTCGACTGACAGGACGCTGTGGGAGCGGGCAAGCCCTGCTCCCACAGGGTTGCTCGCTAAAGCCGTGCTGCCGAAAACGTATCGCACTGATTGATATTGCCTTGCGCAAAACCGGTCTTGAACCACTTCACCCGTTGCGCCGACGTGCCGTGGGTAAAGGAGTCGGGCACTACACGGCCCTGGCCTTGTTGCTGCAAGCGATCATCGCCAATGGCGTTTGCGGCATTCAAGGCCGATTCAATGTCACCGGGTTCCAGCCAGTTCAGGCGTTTTTGCGCATGATTGGCCCACACCCCTGCCAGGCAGTCGGCTTGCAACTCCTGACGCACCAGCAAGCCGCCATCGCCTTCCATGCGTTTACCCTGCTGGCGAGCCATCTGCATTTTCGACGAGACACCCAGCAGGGTCTGCACGTGATGGCCCACCTCATGAGCGATCACATACGCCTGGGCAAAATCCCCCCCGGCCTTGAAGCGTTGCGTCATCTCCTGGAAGAAACTCATGTCCAGATAGACCTTCTGGTCGGCCGGGCAATAAAACGGCCCGCTGGCTGCCGTTGCAAAGCCGCAGGCCGAATTGACCTGGCCGCGAAACAGCACCAGGGTCGGGTCTTTATAAGTGCGACCGGCTTGCTGAAAAATCTGGCGCCAGGTGTCTTCCGTATCGCCCAGCACTGCGCGTACAAAATCGGCCTGTTCATCATTGGCCGCAGGCGCACGCCCGGCCTGTTGAGTGACCTGGGGCGAGGACTGCCCGGTGAACTCACCGCTTAACTGCCCGAGTATCTGCATGGGGTCCTGCCCGGTTAACAGACCGAAGCCGACAATCAGCACCACGGCCATCAGGCTCAGTCCCTTGCCGCCGCCAATCCGCATGCCGCCACCGCCACCGGTGCCTTGATCGCGCACGTCTTCGACGTTATCGCTGCGTCGGCCTTTTTTCCAAAGCATGGGGGTAATCCTCTGATGAATCGTAGTCACAAGTGTTGTTGCTGAGTCGGGGCTGCGCCAGCCCGGCTGTCAGACGCTTTTGGAGAGCGTTGTATCCCGTTAAAAAGACCTGAACGCCTTAATTCAGTTCCGGGCCCCGGACTGAAGTGGTTGAATACGGCACGCCGATCCCCGCCCCGGAGTTGTTAGCCCTGTGAACATTGATACCCGCATCAAGTACCGCCACCTTGTGTGCTTTCTGGAAATGGCGCGCCAGGGCAGTTTGGCGCGGGCAGCCGATGTGCTGGCAGTCAGCCAGCCAGCCATGTCCAAAACCCTCAAGGAGCTTGAGGCGCTGCTGACGGTCAGCCTGTTTGTTCGCAGTAAAAGCGGGATCACCCTGACCGAAGCCGGCGTGGCGTTCCTGCGGTATGCGACGCCCTCGGTGCAGGCATTGCGCGAAGGCGTCAATGCCCTGCGCGGCGGTGAGTATGTAGGCGGCACGGTGCGGCTGGGGGTCTTGTCGACGGTCGAAAGCCTGTTGATACCCGAACTCGTGCAGCGTCTGCATGCACGGCATTCATCGCTGGTGGTCAGCGTTGTCACCGGGCCAAGTGCCTATCTGTTATCGCAGTTAAGGGTAGGCGATGTCGATCTGGTCGTAGGGCGCATGACCGACAGCCCGGAAATTCAGGGTATGAATTTTGAACATCTCTACAGCGAATCCATGACCCTGGTAGCCCGCGCGGGTCATCCCCTGACCCAGGGCCCGCTGGACCGTACCCTGCTTGAAAACTATCCGCTGGTTTTACCGCTGGCCAACACCACCATTCGCGCCTTTGCCGACAGCCTGTTTGTACAGTGCGGCATCAGCCAGTCCCGCCAGCGTCTGGAAACCCTGTCGATTACTCTGAGTCGGCGTTATGTGCTGCGCAACGATGCGGTGTGGATTGCACCGCTGGACGCCGTGCGTCTGGATCTGGCCAGTGGCGAACTCCAGGAAATCGACCTGGGCCAGCGCGAGCCGGGCGGTTCGATCGGTATTTGCAGTAACGCCCATGTACCGATGTCGGTGGCGGCACAGGGCTGTGTGGAAGTCTTGCGCGAATTGGGGCAGGCCTACGGTGAAGGCATTTATCCATAACTAAATGGTTATGTTTAGAGCTGGCCTTTTCAGTAGTCCTGCCTCCCCTGTTGTTTGAAACTGGCGCCTGGCCTTTATAAAAACAACAGGAGATCGACATGTCTGATGCAGACAGCCGGCGCTTTATCATCCGTGACCGCAACTGGCACCCCAAAGCCCTGACCCCCGATTACAAGACATCCATTGCCCGTTCCCCGCGCCAGGCGCTGGTGAGCATTCCGCAATCGGTCAGTGAAACCAGCGGGCCTGACTTTTCCCATCTGAAGTTCGGCAAGTTCGACAACGACCTGCTGCTTAATTTCAACAATGGTGGTTTGCCGATAGGCGAGCGGATCATCCTGGCGGGGCGCGTGCGCGATCAGTACGGCAAGCCGATTCCTCATACCCTGGTTGAAATCTGGCAGGCCAACGCAGGCGGCCGGTATCGCCACAAAAACGACCGCTACCTGGCGCCGCTGGACCCAAACTTTGGCGGCGTGGGCCGCACCCTGACCGACAGCGAAGGGTATTACAGTTTTCGCACCGTCAAACCGGGGCCCTATCCTTGGCGCAACGGACCAAACGACTGGCGCCCGGCGCATATCCACGTCTCCATCAGTGGCCCGGCAATTGCCACGCGGCTGATTACCCAGCTGTATTTCGAAGGTGATCCGATGATCCCCATGTGCCCGATCGTCAAGTCGATTACCAACGCCGATGCCGTGCAAAGCCTGATCGCCCGGTTGGACATGGCTGCGGCCAATCCGATGGATTGTCTGGCGTATCGTTTTGACATCGTGCTGCGCGGTCAGCGCCAGACTCACTTCGAAAACTGCTGAGGAGCTCCGTCATGCCTATCGAACTGCTACCCGAAACCCCATCGCAAACGGCTGGCCCCTACGTGCATATCGGCCTGGCCCTGGCTGCGGCCGGCAACCCGTCGCGACCTGATGAAATCTGGAACGAGATGGCCAAGCCCGGTGCAGCGGGCGAGCCTATCGTGCTGTTTGGCAACGTTTATGACGGCAATGGCCATCTGGTGCGCGACTCCTTTCTGGAGCTGTGGCAGGCCAACCATGAAGGGGTCTATGACGAGGCGTTTGACTCGGAAAAAGCATTCAACAGCTTTGGTCGTACCGCCACCACCTTCGATGCGGGTGAGTGGACGCTGAACACCATCAAGCCGGGGGTTGTGAACAACGCAGGCGGTGTGCCGATGGCGCCGCATATCAACGTGTCGCTGTTTGCCCGTGGCATCAACATCCATTTGCAAACTCGCCTGTACTTCAGCGACGAGCCCGAGGCGAATGCCAAGTGCCCGGTGCTCAACCTGATCGAGCAGCCACAACGGCGCGAAACCTTGATCGCCCACCGTTGCGAAGTCAATGGCAAAACCGCCTACAAGTTTGATATCCGCATTCAGGGCGAAGGGGAGACGGTGTTCTTCGACTTTTAAGCGCCTGAGACACCAGCGCAAACCTTGTAGCCGCTGAGGGAGCAGCGAGGCTGCGATCGAGCGCGAAGCGGTCGTAAACTCAGAGAACGCGGTTTTTCAGGTAATAACGCGTTCACCGATATACGACCGCTTCGCGCTCGATCGCAGCCTTCGTACCTCGGCAGCGACTACGTGACTTATGTGCGGCCGCGCCGCTGCTGCCATGCCGCCGCCAGCCCGCTGATGCAGATAATCGCAATGCCGATGCGGCTGGCCAGGTCAGGCGTGTGGTCAAAAAGCAACCAGCCCAACACCCCTGAAAACACAATCTGGCAGTAGCTGAACGGCGCCAGCAATGCGGGAGCTGCCACACGAAAAGATTGGGTCAGCAGCAAATGCGCGGTCATGCCCAGGCTGCCCAGCGCCAGCATTTGCAAGCCGTGGATCAGCGTCGGCGTTTGCCAGAAAAACGGCACCAGCGCACTCATCACCAGCACATTGAACAGCCCGGCAAAAAAGTTGCTGGTGGTGGGGCTGTCGTACGCACTGAGTTTGCGCGTGAGGATCTGATAGCAGCTGAAACACAGCGCTGCCGTCATGGGCAATAACACCGCAGGCGTAAACAACTCGCCTCCCGGATGGATGATGATCACCACCCCGATAAACCCGCACACCACGGCCATCCATTGCCCGCGGGTCACGGTCTCGCCCAGTAATGGCCCGGACAATGCCGCCACCAGCAGCGGCGCCAGAAAGTTGACCGCCGTATTTTCAGCCAGTGGGATAAACAGCAACCCATAGGTGAAAAAAAGCCCTGAACCCAGCAGGCAAATGGCCCGCAACACCTGAAGCAAAGGCCGTTTACTGCGCAGTACACGCAACCCGGACTGGGGCAGAAAGATTCCCGCCATCAGTACGGTATGCACCAGGTAACGTGCCCACACCACCATCACCACCGGGTAGAAACCACTGAGGTACTTGGACAGCGCATCGTGACTGGAGAACAGCGCTGTGGCTGTCACAATCAGCAGGATGCCCTTCAGGGGTTGGTTCACCCCCGAGAGGGGTGTGGGTAGTGTCATCGAATACCTCGTTGTTCTATGCGCTAAACCTGTGGGATTTTTCGCGGCGCCATGAAGTACATCCACACTAACGCAATGAAGTACATTGCTGGAATCATGGTGAACAGTAAGGTGTAGTTATTGTTCGTGACAGTCAGCACGTAACCCACAAACTGGGTCATGAACATCCCGCCGATGGCGGCGCACATGCCGCCAAAGCCGAACACGGTGCCCATCATGTGCTTGGGCGTGTAGTCCATCACCATGCTCCACACGTTGGCCGTCCAGGCCTGGTGCGCACCCAGTGCCAGGGCAATGGCGCCCACGGCGACCCACAGTTCGCTGGAGCCTGCGGCCATCACCACGCCGATGATGCTGATCGCGCACAACAGCATCGATACCAGCCGCGCCTTGACCGCCGCCATGCCGCGCTTGATCAGGACCGAAGACAGAATCCCGCCGCCCACACTGCCGAAGTCGGCGGTGATGTAGATGATGATCAGCGGGATGCCCATTTGGGTCACGCTGATGCCCAGGTTGTATTGCTGGTTGAGAAACGGCGGCAGCCAGTACAGGTAGAACCAGAACACGGGAGCCGTCATGGCGTAGGACAAGGCGAATGCCCAGGTGCCGCGCATCTTGAGGATGGTGCCGAAAGAGACGGTGGTTTGCTCAGGCTCTTTTTCTTGCTGGATGTAAGCCAGTTCCTCTTTGCTAACGGTTGGGTGATCTTCAGGGTTGTAGTACTTCAAGCCCCAAAAGATCAGCCAGACACCGCCCAAGGCCGCCATACACAGAAAGGCTGCCTGCCAGCCCCACACGTGCAGCACCAATGGCAGCATCATGGGGGTGAACATGGCGCCCACGTTGGTACCGGCGTTGAAGATCCCGCTGGCCACGGCCCGCTCGCTGGCCGGGAACCACAGCCGCGTGGTTTTTACGCAGGCCGGGTAATTGGCTGCTTCAGTCAGGCCGAGAATGAAGCGGCAAATCATAAAGCCCGCCGCTGACGTGGCCAGGCCATGAGCACCGGTGGCCAGGCTCCAGAGCAACACGGCGCAGAAGAACACGCGCTTGACCCCAACCCGGTCGATCAGGCGGCCTTGCAGCACGAAGCCAATGGCATAGCCCACCTGAAACCAGAAGTTGATGTTGGCGTAGTCCATCGCCGTCCAGCTCATCTCTTTGGCCAGGATCGGTTGCATGACGCCCAGGGCGGCGCGGTCGATAAAATTCAGTGTGGTAGCGAAAAACACCAGTGCGAGCATGCCCCAACGGGTTTTGCCAGTCGCCAGGGTGCCGCGAATCTTGTCACCCATTCCTGCGTTTGGAGCGTGGGCAGGGGTAGTGCGTGCAGTCGGAGAAGGGACCATGGATGTTTACCCGTTTCTTGGAATTTTTATGTGGTGTTGCACAACAGTTGACGCAAGAAGTACGGGGTTGATGGTGGCGAGTGGACAAAAAATCGTCAATTCAAGATAGGCCATAATGTTCGATAATCGCACGCAAAACTAACCGGTTGGTACAGATTGGTTGCTCAATAATAGGGCGCCCTTAATAATCAAGCCATTAAGAAATGCCGTCGCCTGCAGGCTGCGCCAATCCTGGGAGTTTTAAATGAAGCGTTCGATCGCCACGGTTTCCTTGAGCGGCACCTTGCCAGAGAAGCTGGACGCCATTGCGGCGGCAGGTTTTGACGGGGTCGAGATCTTTGAGAACGACCTGCTGTATTACGACGGCAGCCCCCGTGAAGTCCGTCAGATGTGCACCGATCTGGGGCTTGAAATCAGCTTGTTCCAGCCGTTTCGTGATTTCGAGGGGTGCCGCCGCGATCGTCTCGCCCGCAACCTTGATCGCGCCGAGCGCAAGTTTGATTTGATGCAGGAGCTGGGCACCGACCTGGTGCTGGTGTGCAGTAACGCTTCGCCCGACTCGGTGGGCGATCGCCAGATTCTGCTGGATGACCTGAGCATGCTCGCCGAACGTGCGGGGGCGCGCAACCTGCGCATTGGTTACGAAGCGCTGGCCTGGGGGCGTCACGTCAATACCTGGCAACAGGTCTGGGATCTGGTGCGCCAGATCGACCATCCGAATCTTGGGGTATTGCTCGACAGCTTCCACACCCTGTCGCTCAAGGGCGATCCAGGCGCCATTGCGCAGATTCCCGGCGACAAGATCTTCTTTGTACAAATGGCTGACGCACCGATTCTGGCCATGGATGTGCTGGAATGGAGTCGTCATTTCCGTTGTTTCCCAGGGCAGGGCGAGTTTGATCTGCCGGGCTTTTTGGCGCCGATCATACAAAGTGGCTACACAGGGCCTTTGTCGCTGGAAATCTTCAATGATGGTTTTCGGGCAGCTCCACCGCGGGCCAATGCGGCCGATGGCTTGCGTTCGTTGTTGTACCTCGAAGAGAAGACCCGCGAACGGCTTGTGCAGCAAGCGGCCCCGGCCGCGACGCTTGAACCCTTGTTTGCACCGCCTCAAGCCAGTCAGTACGACGGTATCGAGTTCCTCGAATTTGCCGTGGATGAAAGCCAGGGCGCGCAGCTGACTCACTGGCTCGAACGCCTGGGGTTCAGCAAGGCCGGGCAGCACCGTTCAAAGAACGTGAGCTTGCTGCGCCAGGGCGACATCAACCTGATCCTCAACGCTGAACCCTATTCGTTCGCCCATAACTTTTTTGAGGCCCACGGCCCATCGTTGTGCGCCACTGCACTGCGTGTGCAGGACAGCAGCAGCGCCCTGGCCCGTGCCGTGGCCTACAAGGGGCAGCCCTATCGCGGGCTGGTCGGCCCCAATGAGCTGGAGCTGGCGGCGGTGCGCGCACCGGATGGCAGCCTGATTTATCTGGTGGACAAAGACGCTGCCGGCAAGCCGCTGTATGAGTCGGACTTCACCATCACGCCAACTCCTTCAGCCCAGGGCGGGCTCAAGCGCATCGACCACATGGCAATGGCTCTGCCCGCCGACAGCCTCGACAGCTGGGTACTGTTCTATAAAAGCCTTCTGGATTTCGAGGCTGATGATGAAGTGGTGCTGCCGGACCCTTATGGGCTGGTCAAGAGCCGGGCATTGCGCAGTCGATGCAGCTCGATTCGTTTGCCGTTGAATATTTCAGAGAACAGAAACACCGCCATCTCACATGCCCTGTCGAGTTATCGTGGCTCAGGTGTGCATCACATTGCCTTTGAATGTGACGACCTGTTTGCTGAAGTCAGCCGTGCCAAGGCTGCGGGCGTGCCGCTGCTGGATATCCCGCTCAACTACTATGACGACCTGGCCGCGCGGTTTGATTTCGATGATGAGTTCTTGAGCGAACTGGCCTATTTCAACGTGCTGTACGACCGGGATGCCCAAGGCGGCGAGTTGTTTCATGTGTATACGGAAGCCTTTGAGGGGCGTTTCTTCTTCGAGCTTCTGCAGCGCAAAAATGGCTATGCCGGGTACGGTGCTGCAAACGTAGCGGTGCGTCTGGCCGCCATGGCCAAGTCGCGCAGTGGCGCGGTGCGTCAGGCAAAACTGTAGGGCGACTTCCTTCATTGAGCAGGGCGCCCCATAATCGCGGGCATTCCAATATGGCCGTGAACCTTACATGACCGACATTCCAGAACTCGACACCGGCGCCACGGCACCGGTCGTCGAACCGCGCAAGAGCCGTAAGAACAACCCTGAGAAGACGCGGGAAAATATCCTGCAAGAAGCCATTGTCGAGTTCGTGGAACAAGGGTTGGCGGGCGCTCGCGTGGACGCCATCGCAGAGCGTACCAAGACCTCCAAGCGCATGATCTATTACTACTTCACCAGTAAGGAGCAGCTCTACGTCGAGGTGCTGGAGAAGCTCTACGGCGAAATCCGCAGCATCGAAAGTCGCTTGAACCTGGATCAGCTCGAGCCGGTAGAAGCCATTCTGCGGCTGGTGGAGTTCACCTTCGACCACCACGACATGAACGCGGATTTTGTGCGCATTGTCAGCATCGAAAATATCCACAAGGGTGAGTACATCAAGCGTTCGGAAGGCATCAAGGCCATGAACGACACGATTGTGCATGCCCTGGAGAACATCCTGCGACGCGGCGTTGAACAAAAGGTATTCCGTGCGGGGCTGAACCCGCTGGATGTTCATTTACTGGTCAGTTCATTCTGTTTTTATCGAGTGTCGAACCGGTACACCCTGGGTGAGATTTTTCAGGTCGACTTTTCCGATCTGCAGGTCAAGCAGCGTCAGCGCGACATGATGTGTGACGCAGTGTTGCGTTATTTACAGGCATGACCGGGCGCCACATTTCTGGAAATGAAATCCAATACTAATTGAAAATCATTCTCGACAAAAAGTAAGATAGCCGCCCCTTTCCTTCATGCTCAGGGAGTCGGTTTGTCGGATATGGATCTCAAAGGCTTGTTCCTCAAGCATGCCGGTACCCTGCGCGGGTATCTGGCGCGCAAGGTGCGAGACCCTCAGCTGGCCGCAGACCTGGTGCAGGAAAGTTTTCTGCGCATGGCCGAGCGTGGGCGCAAGGAGCACATCGACAACACCCCCGGCTATCTGTATCGCATCGCGGGCAACCTGTTGGTCGATCACATTCGCCAGGAAACCCGACGCAAGACCGACTCGGTTGCCCACGAAGCACTGGCCGAAATCGAAGATGAACTGGCAGGGCTGGAGGCCCAGGCGATGGCTGAACAACAGCGCATGGCTCTAAAGCAGGCATTGTCCGAATTGCCGGAACGCACGCAGGAGATCTTTCGCCTCAATCGCATCGAGGGCATGACCCATGCTCAAGTTGCGCGCCATCTTGAAATTTCTGACAGCTCAGTGCAAAAGCATCTGTCAAAAGCCTTGGCCTACGTCATGCAGCGCCTACAAGAGCCTGAGAAATAATATTCAAATATGTAGATGAATGGCTTACTGAGTTTTAGCCGGCGAGACGTCACTGCTTATATATAACGAGAAATAGAGATTCACACCTGATGAGCCAAGGCCCCGAACAGCAGAGCATTACTGAAGCGGCCGCCGAGTGGGCGGTGCGTCTGCACGCGGGTGCGTTGAGCGAAGACACCCGGGCGCAACTGGACCTGTGGCTGGCCGCCGATGAGCGCCATGCCCCGGCGTTACGTTTCGCCGAGCAGACCTGGGCGGCGCTGGGGGCGCTGGCGCTGGAGGCCAGGCCCGCCGGGCATCGCCTGTCACCGCCCGCCGCCCGCCCCGTGCCGGTGACTCGACGCCGGCGCCCGCTGCGTTGGGCCGGGCGTGCGGCGGTGCTGTCGCTGGTGCTGGCGGTCGGCTGGATCAGCGGCCCGACCCTGCTGCTTCAAATGCAGGCGGACTACCGCACGGGTGCAGGAGAAATCCGAACCGTTCAACTCGCCGATGGCAGTTCGGTCGAGCTGGACGCATCCAGTGCAATCAGCATCGACTACGACACCCGCGAGCGGCGGATCAGATTGCTTTCGGGGGCGGCCGTATTTGACGTGTCGCCCATGGGCGAAGCCGAAACCCGGCCTTTTGTAGTGCAAAGTGCGGGTGGGCGAACCCGGGCGCTGGGCACGCAATTTGTGGTTGGTCGGGAAAGCAGCGACCAGGCATGGGTCGGGGTGTTGCAGCACAGCGTTGCGGTCAGCCTGTTGACCCCGCCGGTTCAAGGCGCGGCGCAGCAAACCCTGGAAGAAGGCCAAAGCGCCCGCTACAGCGCACAGGAGGGTGTACAAAAACTACCCGGTTTCGACCTCAACGCGGCCACCAGTTGGCGCCGTGGTGTACTGGTCTTTGACCGTCAACCGCTGGCCCACGTGATCGAACAGCTCAACCGCTATCGCCCCGGCCAGATTGTATTGGCCAATCCTGCCCTGGCCAGTCGACAGGTCAGCGGCGTATTCCGCCTCGAAATGCTCGACAGCGCGCTGCACACCCTCACCCAGGAGTTGCATGTGCAGCGCGTCGAACTGGCGGGCGTGAGCCTGGTGTACTGAGCCACCACCCATCCTGTGGGAGCCGGCTTGCCTGCGATGCAGACCGCGCGGTGTGTCAGGCAGATTGCAGTGCTGCTATCGCGAGCAAGCCCGCTCCCACAGGGCCCTCCAGCGCTTTTTGAACATTAATCGCAAAAACCTTTACTGACTTCACCCCGACGTTACGTCTTGCTATTGAGATTCATTCGCAAAGCAGCTCGTAAGCCTGGGGAAAATAAAAATGATGGGTAGTCAGCGCAAAGGGGTGCATTCCGCAAGCCGGTTAGCCTTTGCTGTTCATATCGCACTGTTTGCGTCGCTGGCGGTGCAAGCGCCGGTACAGGCCGCTGAAAAAGTCAGCAGCGCCGTGCAACAAGAATTTATCGCCTTCCATATTCCGGCCCAGCCGCTGGACAAGGCCGTGCTGATTTTTGCCGAGCAGGCTGGCCTGCAAGTGCTGTTCGACAGCCAGATGCTGCAAGGCCTGAAATCCGTAGCACTCAATGGCGACTTCGGCGTACAGGAAGGTCTGGCCCGTTTGCTGGGCGGCAATCCGGTGGAGTACCGCTTTACCGGCGAACGCCAGGTCACCCTGACCCGCGTCAGCGGCGAACACAATGGCGCACTGGCATTGGGCACTACTTCGGTAACGGCCAGCGAAGGCAATAGTGGGGATTGGGTGTATCAGACGCCATCTTCTGTAGCGGTCATTACTCGCGAGCAAATCAACAAGCGCGCCCCACGCCACGCAGCGGACATGCTCGAAGAAACCACGGGCGTGTACACCGCCGTCAATCAGCGTGACCAGGGCCTGTCGGTCAACATCCGCGGTATTCAGGACTACGGCCGGGTCAACATGAACGTTGACGGCATGCGCCAGAATTTCAACGTTAACGGCCACCAGCAGCGCAACGGCGTGATGTTGATCGACCCGGAAATGGTCTCCAGCGTTGAAATCGATAAAGGCGCCCAGTCCGGCATGGGCGGTGCGGGCGTATTGGGGGGCATTGCCAGCTTTAACACCCTGCAAGCCAGCGAGTTCCTGGAAGACGGCAAAGAGTACGGCGGGCGCATCCGGGCCGGCAGCGGTATCGGTAAATTGGGTAACGGCACCTATTTCAATGGCGGTGGCGTCTTCGCATTTGGCAATGAACTTGGCGATATTTTGGTTGCTTATAGCGAACGCCATTTTGGTGACTACCGTACCGGTCGGCAAAACGCCGATAACCTGGGCGTAAATATTCGCAACAAGAACAAATATCGCGAAGCCTGGACAGACTGGCTGACCAGTGAAGTAGGCGATACCGGCAGCGTGACCCGTTCGCAGATGGTCAAGCTCGGGCTGAACCTGCCCAACGACCAGCGAGCGCAGTTCACTTACCTGGAAACCGACAGCGATAGCGCTGACGCATGGACCAACCTCAATGCGACGCAGGATGGTTACGACTATGTGCGTACCGGTAAAAGCAATATCAATACCGGCAACCTGGCGCTGGATTACAGCTACAACCCGGATAACGAGCTGATCGACTTCAAAAGTAAACTTTATTACGTCAATACGCAGCTTGATCGGCGTAATGCCCCCCACAAAGCGTCGGCTAATAGTGGTAATGCATTTGATGGTTACGAAGATGAGTTTCGCACCAGCACATGGGGTTTTCAGGTAGAAAACACGTCCCGGTTTGACTTCAACAACTACGGGCAACTGAGCTGGAACTATGGCCTGGAAAGCTATCAGGACATTTTGAAATCCAAGAACAATCTGGTGCCGGCCGAGAACGAGAACGATCTGCCCTGGGTCGAGGGGGCAGACCCGGAAGGCAAACGCACCATGGCCAGCCTGTTCAATAACCTGCACTACCAGTACAGCTATTGGCTGGCGCTGGATGCCGGGTTGCGTTATGACCGCTATCGCCTGGAAGGCAAAACGGGCATGAGTTTATGGCAAGCGCCGGTCACTCCAGGGGAGAATGGTGGCGAGGTGATGACCTCGGGTTCTTCTGTAAGAAATGTTTATTTCTATGATTCAGATCGTGAAGAAGGCAAGTTTTCACCGACGTTTGGTATAGGGATAAAGCCCGGAGTTGACTGGTTGCAGTTCTATGGGCGATGGGGCCAAGGCTGGCGCCCGCCGGCGGTGACTGAGGTGTTTATGACCGGGCGGCCCCATGGGGGGAATGCACCGGAGCGGGTTTACCCCAATCCATACCTGAAAGCTGAGGAAAACCGGGAATGGGAGTTCGGTTTAAATATCTTTAAAGAATCCCTGTTCTTTAATAATGACCGGCTTGGAGTAAAAGTTGCTTACTTTGATAATAACATCAAGAATTTTTCATTTTTACACTATGGTGTCTCTCTTCCAGGGTCGGCGGATGTCGTCGGGTCGGGTCGCTCTGCGTATGTGAATAACCAAGCGGAGACCCGGTTTCGCGGCGTTGAATATCAGTTGAATTACGATATGGGACGGTTGTATACCAACCTGAGTTACACGCATATGATTGGCAGTAATGAGTTTTGCTCAAGTGGGTACTATATGGGCGGCGCCAAGAAAAGGGGCGAGGTTGTTAAGATAATCAGGACGCCCTACACCCGGCCTAATGGCAAGATTGGCTACATCAATACTAGAGTCTCTGAATGGCTCGATGACCCGGACAGAAACAACAAAATCGATTGCGGATCTACTATGGGTAATGCGGCATATATGCCCGCAGATCGAGGGTCTCTAACAGTGGGTGCTCGTTTCCTTGAGCGGCGCCTGGACACGGGGATACGCTTTCGCTACAGCCCTGGTAATGGCGCGGGTCTGAATGAATGGAGTTACTCCGGTATAGAGCAAGCACACTGGCCTAAATACAGCGTGTACGACCTGTATGCAAGTTACTGGCCGACGGACACGTTGAATATTACCTTGTCATTAGAGAACGCTACCGACGAAGCCTACTTTGTGGCCATGGGCGATGCCAATAACTTGAGTATGGCGCGCGGTCGGACATTGAGTGGCATGCTCGAATATAAATTCTAAATAACGGACTGTTTGCTTCGTTATATAAAAGATTGCTCGTTGTGAGCAAGGGCGTGCATCGCTGTGCGCCACTTCACTGAAACTATCTAAGGAAGAAGTTCAAGTCATGACTATTTCAATTAACTATAGTTCGTTTGTTGGTTCTGATTCGATTGGTGACGTGCTTAGCGATTGGGCTCAAGGTTTTAAAACTGCGGGTCACGGTCTAAGCAATACCGGTGGTTTCAATAGTGGCGGTCGTGCTCAAGATGGTGAGCAGTATGCGACGCATGGTGCCAATAATTCGGACTACGCCTTTATCGCAGGAAGCGATACCAGCAATGGCCTGCATTATGTGTATGACCCTAAAGTCTCTGCTGGCGACAACATGAATCATTACCTGTGGGGTGAACTGGACAGCGTGAGTTTGGGTGAAGTGCTGACTGGTGGTTCGGGCAGCGCGTTTGGCCTGGACGACTACACCGTCTCCTTCAACGGCCTCGACCTGTCCGCCGCCAGCGATGCCGGCCGTGCAGGCAACGCTGTTCAGGACGTGATCTACGGCCTGATGAAAGGCAACGTATCGGGTCTGGAAGGCGTGCTCAACAACCTGTTGAGCGAGTTCGGCCTGTCCACCGATTCAACCTTCGACCAGTTGGCCGCTGCTGGCCTGGCCCACTCCGATGCACCGCAGGTTGCTGATATCAGCCTGGTGGGCGTGCAAGAAGTGGTTCAGGACTGGGCTCTGGCGGCGTAACTCCCGCTCACTTCAGTGAACTCCAATCCTGTGGGAGCCGGGCTTGCCCGCGATTGCATCGCAGGCAAGCCAGCTCCCACAGGGTTTTCGGCCCACTTCCTCGGAATCCTTCCATGACCCGGCCCAAAGCCAACGAGATGCTGGCTGCCTTGACGGCCTACAAACGTGCTTTCTTCAATATCGGCCTGTTCTCGGCCGTGATCAATTTACTGATGCTGGCACCGGCGTTGTACATGTTGCAGGTGTATGACCGGGTGCTGGCATCGGGCAATCAAATGACCCTGTTGATGCTGACGCTGATGATCCTCGGCCTCTTTGGCCTGATGGGCGCGTTGGAATGGGTGCGTAGTCAGGTGGTGATCCGCCTCGGCACGCAGATGGATATGCGCTTGAATCAGCGCGTCTACGACGCCGCGTTCGAAGCGCAATTGCGCACTGGCAACCCGGCGGCCGGGCAGGCGCTGAATGACCTCACCAGCCTGCGCCAATTTGCGACCGGCAATGCCCTGTTCGCGTTCTTCGATGCGCCGTGGTTTCCGGTGTACCTGTTTGTAATTTTTATGTTCAGCCCGTGGCTGGGGCTGCTGGCCCTGGGCGGGGCGGTGCTGTTGATGATACTGGCGTGGGTCAATCAGCGCGTCTCGCAAGCCCCACTTAAAGCCGCCAGTGAGTTGTCAGTGCAAGCCACCCAGCAAGCCAGCGCCCATCTACGCAATGCCGAGGCCATCGAGGCAATGGGCATGCTCGATACCTTGCGCGAGGGTTGGTTGGCACAGCACACGGCCTTTTTGGCGCAGCAGAATCTGGCCAGTGAAAAAACCGCCACCGTCAGCGCCTGGTCAAAAGGCGTGCGCCTGGCGCTGCAATCCCTGGTGCTTGGGTTGGGCGCGCTGCTGGCCGTACAAGGCCAGATCACGGCCGGGATGATGATTGCCGGCTCCATTCTGATGGGCCGGGTACTGAGCCCCATCGACCAGTTGATCGGTGTATGGAAGCAATGGACGTCGGCACGGCTGGCCTATCAGCGCCTCGAAGCATTGCTGCACAGCTATCCGCCGCGAGCCCGGCGCATGGCATTGCCTGCGCCTCGGGGCGAACTGGCGGTGGAGCAATTGAGCGCCAGCGCTCCCGGCACCCGTCGCGCCACCCTGGCCAACTTGAGCTTCACCTTGCCGGCCGGGCAAGTGATAGGGGTGATCGGGCCTTCTGGCTGCGGCAAGTCGACCTTGGCCCGGCTGTTGATTGGGGTATGGCAACCGCTGGCGGGCAAGGTGCGGCTGGACGGGGCTGAGTTGTCGCAGTGGGACAAGCATCAGCTCGGTCCGCATCTGGGGTATTTGCCCCAGGACATTCAGTTGTTTGCCGGGACCATCGCGCAAAACATCGCACGCTTTGCCGAGGTGGATGCCGACAAGGTGTTGGCCGCTGCGCAACTGGCCGGAGTGCATCAGCTGATTCTGCAATTGCCCGACGGCTATGAAACACGCCTGGGTGAAGGCGGCGCGGGGCTGTCCGGCGGGCAGAAGCAACGCATCGGCCTGGCCCGTGCACTTTACGGCTTGCCAGCGGTGATCGTGCTCGACGAACCCAACTCCAACCTCGATGAAGCCGGGGAACAGGCCTTGTTACAGGCCATTGCCCAGCTCAAACAGCACAAGCGAACACTGATTTTGATCACCCACAAACCCAATGTGCTGACCCTCACCGACTACCTGTTGATTCTGCGCGAAGGCCAGCTACAAGCCTTTGGCCCGACGGCCAAGGTGCTTGGTGCGCCCGCTGCAGCGAAACCTGCGGCGCCCAAGCCTGCGATGAATGTGAGCTATCGGCTCGGTACGGCAGAGGCGGGCAAGGCATGAAGTATTCGAACGCCAAGGTCCCTGGGGACAGCAATGTGCTGCAACTGGATGACACCCGCTATTCGCGTTTGGGTTGGCTGCTGATGCTCGGCGGCTTTCTCGGGTTTCTCGGCTGGGCCGCTTTGGCGCCGCTGGACAAGGGCGTCGCGGTGTCGGGCAAGGTGATGGTTTCGGGCCATCGCAAAGTGGTGCAACACCCCAGCGGCGGGATTGTTGAGCGGATCGATGTGCGTGACGGCGACAAGGTGGATGCCGGTCAGGTCTTGATCCGGTTGAAGGAAACCCCGCTGCTGGGGCAGGCTCAGTCGTTGCGCAGCCAGTTTTATGGCTCGCTGGCCAGTGAGGCGCGGCTAAATGCCGAGCGCGATGGCGCCGCCAGCGTGAACTTTCCTGTCGAGTTGACGGCCTTGGCGACCGAGCCGGAAGTGGCATCGAATCTGGTATTGCAGCGGCAACTGTTTGATAGCCGCCGTCAGGCGTTGCTGCTGGATCAGCAAGGGGTCGACGAGAGTATCGCGGGCGCCGAGGCGCAGTTGCGCGGGGTGCGTGAATCCCAGACCAGCAAGGTGTTGCAACGCACGGCCCTTGCCGAACAACTGCAAGGTTTGCGTGAGCTGGCGAGGGAAGGGTATATCCCGCGCAATCGCCTGCTGGACAGCGAGCGGGTGTACGCCCAGGTACTGGGCTCCATCAGTGAAGACTACGGTCGCATCGGTCAATTGCAGCGACAAGTGTTGGAGATGCGTCTGAAAATTCGGCAACTGGCCGAGGAGTATCAAAAGGAAGTCCGTACCCAACTGGCCGACACCCGAGTGCGCACCGAGGATCTGCGCAACCGGCTGGCTTCGGCCGAGTTTGAGTTGGCCAACAGCCAGTTGCGCGCTCCCGTGGCCGGAATTGTGGTGGGGCTGGATGTGTTTACGGAGGGCGGCGTGATCAAGCCCGGTCAGGCACTGATGGAAATCGTGCCCCAGGGAGAACCCCTGCTGGTCGAGGCGCGCGTGCCGGTTGAACTGGCCGACAAGGTTCACCCGGGCTTGCCGGTGGAGTTGATGTTCTCGGCCTTCAGCCAAAGCACCACGCCAAGGGTGGCGGGCGAGGTGACACTGGTGTCGGCGGATCGCCAGGTCGATGAGCGCACGGACGAGCCGTATTACACGCTGCGCGCACAGGTCAGCGATGCGGGCATGGCCCAACTGGCCGGGCTGCAGATTCGCCCGGGCATGCCGGTTGAAGCATTTGTGCGCACGGGCGAGCGTTCGATGCTCAATTATCTGTTCAAGCCGTTGCTCGACCGTACGCATATGGCGTTGGTGGAGGAATGACGGTGCGCCAGTTCTTATGTGGATTACTGATGGCGTGTGCTGGGCCGGTACAGGCGATGGGGTTGCTGGAAGCCTACGATCTGGCGATTCGCAACGACCCGACCTTTCAGGCCGCCATTGAAGAGCGGGCGGCAGGGGAGGAGAACCGCGCCCTGGGTCGCTCGGCGTTGCTGCCCACCCTGTCGTGGAACTACAACAATTCGCGCAACGAGTCCGAAGTCACCCAGGCCAGCACTCGGACCGACCGCGACTACCGCAGTTATGCGGCGACCTTGACCTTGCAGCAACCGCTACTGGACTACGAAGCCTACGCACGATTCCGACAGGGAGCAGCGCAGGCGCTGTTTTCTGATGAGCGCTTTCGCAGCAAAAGTCAGTATCTGGCGGTGCGCGTGCTCAGTGCCTACAGCCAGGCGCTGCTGGCGCAGGAGCGGATCGAATTGAGCCGGGCGCAAAAGCGCGCCTTTGCCGAGCGCCTGCAACTCAACCAACGGCTTCTTGAAGGCGGTGAGGGTACTCGCACCGATGTGCTGGAAACCCAGGCGCGCCTGAGCATGGCGGTGGCTGAAGAAATCGAGGCGCAAGATAATCAGGACGCAGCCTTGCGTGAGCTGGAGGCGATGCTTGGTGAGCCGCTGCAGGTCGAGCAGCTTGCCCCACTGGTGGCGCATTTTGTGATTCTGCCACTGGAACCTCGGCGCTTCGAAAGCTGGCGCGAACTGGCGCTGGCCAATAACCCGGAGCTGGCGTCGCAGCATCACGCGTTGACCTCGGCCGAGTATGAGGTGGAACGCAAGCGGGCCGGGCATCTGCCCAAGCTCAGCTTGTATGCCAGCAGCCGTCAGACCAGCTCCGATTCGGAGAGCACCTACAACCAGAAGTACGACACCAACAGCGTGGGCATTCAGCTCACCGTGCCGTTGTTTGCAGGGGGATCGGTGTCGGCATCGACCCGTCAGGCTGCGCGGCAACTGTCCCAGGCTCAGTACGAACTGGACGCGCAAACAGCGACCACGCTGGTGGACCTGCGCAAGCAATACAACCTCAATAGCAGCGCGGCGGCCAAGGTGCGTGCGTATGAAATGGCCGTTGAGTCTGCCGGTGCACTGGTGCAGGCGACGCAGAAAAGCGTGAGTGGGGGCGAGCGGGTCAATCTGGATGTGCTGGATGCCGAACAGCAGCTGTTCAGTGCCAAGCGGGATTTGGCTGAGGCGCGCTATGCCTATTTGCTGGCGCGGGTGCAGCTCAAGTACTACGCGGGGTTATTGAATGAAGGGGATTTGCGGCAGGTGGCGGGGTATTTTCGGGCCCATTAAACATGGCCATAGTGCGGCGTGGCCATCGCGGGCAAGTCCGCTCCCACAGGTATTGCGCTGATCCTGTGGGAGCGGGCTTGCCCGCGATTCGGTCGACACGGTGTATCAGAACCTGTGTTTACCGGCGAACCAGCAACACGCCCGACTCCATGTGGTGAGTCCACGGGAATTGGTCAAATACTGCGCAGCGCTCAATCCGGTGAGTATCGTGCAGTTGGGCGATGTTCTCGGCCAATGTTGCAGGGTTGCACGAGATATACAGGATGTTATCGAAGCGGCGTGTCAGTTCGCAGGTGTCCGGGTCCATGCCCGCACGCGGCGGGTCAACGAAAACGCTGCCGAACTCGTAGCTTTTCAGGTCAATACCCTGCAAGCGACGGAATGGACGTACTTCATTCAGGGCTTCGGTCAGTTCTTCTGCCGACAGGCGCACCAGCGTGACGTTATCCACAGCGTTGTCGCGCAGGTTGTTGAGCGCGGCGTACACCGATGTCTTGCTGATTTCGGTAGCCAGCACTTTGCGCACGCGAGTTGCCAGCGGCAGGGTGAAGTTGCCGTTGCCGCAATACAGTTCCAGCAGATCATCCGAACGTTCGCCCAGCGCTTCGTATGCCCAATTGAGCATCTTCTGGTTGACCGTGCCATTGGGCTGGGTGAACGCGCCTTCGGGCTGTTGATAAGTGAAGGTGCGACCCGCCACTTCCAGCGCTTCGACCACATGATCGCGGCCGATCACGACACGTTTGCCCTTGGAGCGGCCGATCACGCTGATATCGAGGTCTTTGGCCAACTGCTCGGCAGCGGTTTGCCAGTGCTCGTCCAGCGGGCGGTGATAGCACAGAGTGACCATCGCATCGCCTGCCAGGGTGGTCTGGAACTCAACCTGGAACAGCTTGTGGCTCAGGGCTGAGCTGGCTTTCCAGGCGGCCTTGAGTTGGGGCATCAATTGGTTGATGCGCAGGCTGGCAATCGGAAACTCTTCGATCAGGATCGGTGTGCGCTTGTCATCTTGCGCGAACATGGCGTAGTGACGCTCGCCCCCTTCGCGCCACAGGCGAAATTCGGCCCGCAGACGAAAGTGCTTCAGGGGCGAATCGAACACCTGGGGTTCTGGCGCATCGAAAGGCGCCAGCAACTCGCGCAGACGATTGGCCTTGGCCTCAAGCTCAACGGCGTAGGTAGCAGGATCAAATGGCAGAGCACTCATGCAGGAAACCAACCTAGCTTGACGACAAACAGAACCGACAGAATGATCAGCGGCGCATTCAGCTCACGGGCGCGGCCCGACAGCAGCTTGATCACGGTCCAGGAAATAAAGCCGAAGGCAATGCCGTTGGCGATGGAGTAGGTAAACGGCATGGCCAGTGCGGTGATCACTACCGGTGCGGCAACGGTGACGTCGTCCCATTCGATTTCGGCCAGGCCGCTCATCATCAGCACGGCAACAAACATCAGCGCAGGTGCGGTGGCGAAGGCTGGAACGCTGGCGGCCAATGGCGAGAAGAACAACGCCAGCAGGAACATGATGCCGACCACGATGGCCGTCAGACCGGTACGGCCACCGGCGCTCACGCCTGCCGCCGACTCGATGTAGCTGGTGGTGGTCGAAGTACCCAGCAACGAACCGGCCATGGCTGCGGTGCTGTCAGCGATCAGGGCGCGGCCCATTTTTGGCATGTGGCCGTCTTTGCCCATCAAGCCAGCGCGCTTGGCGACGCCGATCAATGTGCCGGAGTTGTCGAACAGGTCAACGAACAGGAAGGCGAAGATCACGCTGATCAGGCCTATGTCCAGAGCCCCCTTGATGTCCAGTTGCAGGAAGGTCGGGGCCAGGGAAGGTGGCATCGACACGACGCCACCGAAATCGGTGACGCCCATTGCAATGGAAGCAATGGTCACGGCCAGAATGCCGATCAGCACCGCGCCGCGGACTTTCATTGCCTCAAGGGCAACAATCAGGGCAAAGCCCAGGGAGGCCAGGATCACTTTTGGCTGAGCCAGATCGCCCATGCCGACCAAGGTTGCCTTGTTGGCAACCACGATACCGGCGTTACCCAGGGCAATCAGCGCCAGGAACAGGCCGATACCGGCGGCAATCGCCGAACGCAGTGGCAGGGGGATGCTGTTGATGATCCATTCGCGGATGCGAAAGATCGACAACAGGAAGAACAGCACCGCCGAGATAAACACCGCACCCAGCGCTACCTGCCAGGTGTGGCCCAAGTGCAGCACCACGGTGTAGGTGAAGAAGGCGTTCAGGCCCATGCCCGGTGCCAGTGCAATCGGGTAGTTGGCGATAATGCCCATGGTCGCCGAACCGATAGCCGCCGCCAGACAGGTGGCAACAAATATGGCGCCTTTGTCCATGCCCGTCTCGCCGAGAATGCTCGGGTTGACGAACAGGATGTAGGCCATCGCCAGGAAGGTGGTGATACCCGCAAGAATCTCGGTACGCACATTGGTGTTGTGTGCTTTGAGTTGAAACAGCCTTTCCAGCATGCCAGTCCCCGTGGCGCCAAATGCGCCGTGATTAAATCGTTTTCAACAGCAAAGCACAGACGTGGACCGTCTGAAGAATTTCTGTCTGTCGGAAAAAGCCGCGCATCATACCAGCAGCTCGTACATATGGCTGCTTTGGTTACCCTGCTGGGCCTTGTTTTATAACCTTGATGTCGCAGGCATACTGCGTGCCAGTTTTAGGAGGGATCCATGAAGCACGTCATCACGTCGATTTCAGCCTGTGTCGGCTTCCTTATAAGTGCCGCGATCAGCGCCGCGCCCGCGACACCCCTGAGCACCCTGGAAATTCTCAAAGTGGCGTCTGTTTCCTGCGCTGTAGAGGATGTGTCCGATGGTCGTGAGCAGACCCGCTGCGACCACAAGGGCCCTGGTATCAAGGTCTATGTGCTGGAGCGCGGTTACGGCGGCCAGCCGAATGTCACGCTCGATGGCCAGGAAGTGGACGGTGTGCGGGCTGCGGTCTGTAACCAGGGCGAGGGGCTGGTGGCCTGCAACGGTGCGGGCACCACGGTGGGGCACGTGTATACCTTTGACCTGGGTAACAAGGACGGTGGCTGGTTCGAGTTCAGCAACACCTCGCTGGTGCCGCCGCACAACCGGCTGGGTGTGCGGCTATATATAAAGTGAGATCCTCACCTGTAGTCGCTGCCGCAGGTTGCGATCGGGCCCGCAGGAGCCGCTCTTTTTAAAGAACGAAGGTCCTTCGGCCCTTATCGCAGCCTGCGGCAGCGACTACAGGGTTTTGTGCTCTTCTACCATCCGGTCCCGGTTGGCCAGCCCCGGGAACAGTTTTATCCACAGCCCGGTGACGACCAGCGTGCCAACCCCGCCCAACACCACGGCGGGCACTGTGCCCAGCCAGTGGGCCGTCACTCCGGATTCGAATTCCCCCAGCTGGTTGGACGCGCCGATAAACAATCCGTTGACCGCGCTCACCCGGCCACGCATTTCATCCGGGGTCTCCAGTTGCACGAACGAGGCGCGGATCACCATGCTGATCATGTCCGCCGCGCCAAGAACCACCAGCACTGCCATTGAAAACCAGAACGAGGTCGACAGGCCGAACGCGATGGTGGCGACCCCGAATATCCCCACCGCGGTAAACATGACGCGCCCCACCTTGCGCTCCACCGCGAATCTGGCCAGCCACAATGACATCAGCAGGGCGCCGACCGCCGGTGCCGAGCGCAGCATGCCCAGGCCCCAGGGGCCGGTCAGCAAAATATCCTTGGCAAACACAGGCAGCAGCGCCGTGGCCCCGCCCAGCAGGACGGCAAACAGATCCAGGGAGATGGCGCCGAGGACGTCAGGGCGACTGCGAATGAAGCGAATGCCCGCGAGCAGGGAGTCCAGCGTGGCCTTGGCTTTGTTCAGCGGCAACTGGCGGGCGGGGAGGTTACTCATCAGCAGTGCCGCAATCAGATACAGCGCAACGCTCGGGCCATACACCCAGACGCTGCCAAACGCATACAACAAGCCCCCAAACGCTGGCGCGACAATGGTGGCCGATTGTTGCGCCGCTTGTGCCGCCGCCACTGCGCGCGGGAACAGCTCAACCGGCACGATCGAAGGCAGCAGCGCCTGGGTGGCGGGCATTTCGAAGGAGCGGGCGGCACCCAGCAAAAACGCCAGGATAAAGATCATTTCCCGGGTGATGTGATCGCCTGCGCTGCTGGTGGCCAATGTCAGGGCGATCATTGCCTGTACCGACTGGCACAGGGCCGCCACTCTGCGACGATCATAGCGGTCGGCCACATGCCCGGTGTGCAACATAAACAGCAGGCGCGGCGCGAACTCGATCAAGCCCACCCATCCCAGGTCCATCACGTTGCCAGTCAGTTGGTAGAGGTTCCAGCCAATGGCCACGGTGAGCATTTGAAATGCACTGGCGGTGAAGATACGGGCAAACCAGAAGGCCACAAATGGCCGGTGATGGCGGAGCAGAAGGGGCTGGCTGGTCATTTAAAAGAGGTCGTGGCCGAGGGTGGGGGGACGTTGAGATTATCATTGTCTTGTAACAAATAATGACTCGAAATATCACATATCCCCAGCGCCCCACGTTGGGTCAAACAGGGCTTTTGCGCGATTCCTTGTGGTTCTTGCAACGGTCTATATCAAGGCCTGAGGCATCGTGTCACGCGACAACAAACCACATTAGCCGTGTGTCAGGAATGGACTACTCTTTCATCCATGCTTGATCCAGATCAAAGCCTTTGGGTTTTTGTCTGAGTGGCCAGCCGGCCAGATCCCTTGGTGTTGTGGTTTTGAAAGCGAGCAGCGATTCGCGGTGGCCACGGCGTGCAGGGTAGTTGGATTCAGGCGCGAAGTCTGGGTCCTCAACGACCTGATACCTGATAGAGGAAGACTTATGTTCGGTTTGGATGCTCTCGAGCTCGCCCGAATTCAGTTCGCGTTTACCATATCGTTCCACATCATTTTTCCCGCCATTACCATCGGTCTCGCCAGTTATTTGATGGTGCTCGAAGGCATGTGGCTGAAAACCCGTGACGATACCTACCGCGACCTGTACCACTTTTGGTCGAAGATTTTCGCCGTCAACTTCGGCATGGGCGTTGTATCGGGCCTGGTCATGGCCTACCAGTTCGGCACGAACTGGTCGAGGTTCTCGGATTTTGCCGGTGCTGTTACCGGGCCGCTGCTGACCTATGAAGTACTGACTGCATTCTTCCTTGAAGCGGGTTTTCTGGGCGTCATGCTGTTTGGCTGGAATCGCGTGGGCCGGGGGATGCACTTCTTCTCGACCGCGATGGTGGCCCTGGGAACGCTGGTCTCTACCTTCTGGATCCTGGCCTCCAACAGCTGGATGCAAACCCCGCAAGGCTTCGAAATCATCGATGGTCGAGTGATTCCGGTGGACTGGCTGGCGGTCATTTTCAACCCGTCGTTCCCTTACCGTCTGGCGCATATGGCCACGGCCGCCTTTGTCGCCACGGCATTTTTCGTCGGCGCGTCAGCGGCCTGGCATCTGTTGCGCGGTCGTAACACGCCGGCCATTCGCCGCATGTTCTCGATGGCCATGTGGATGGCCCTGGTGGTTGCGCCGGTACAGGCGCTGATCGGTGATGCCCACGGTTTGAATACCCTCAAGTATCAGCCAGCAAAAATCGCGGCCATGGAAGGTCACTGGGAAAACAAACCCGGTGAGCCAACGCCGCTGATTCTGTTTGGTATCCCGAACATGAAGACCGAAACCACGGACTACAAGATTCAGATCCCGTACCTGGGCAGCCTGATTCTGACGCACAGCCTGGACAAGCAAATCCCTGCGTTGAAGGAGTTCCCGCCAGAGGATCGCCCCAACTCGACCATCGTGTTCTTTAGCTTCCGCATCATGGTGGCGCTGGGCATGTTGATGATCTTCGTCGGGCTTTGGAGCGTATGGCTGCGCAGGCGCGGCACCCTGTACGAGAACCGCTGGTTCCTGCGTATGGTGCTGTGGATGGGACCATCGGGCCTGATCGCGATCCTTGCGGGTTGGTTCACCACCGAGATCGGTCGCCAGCCGTGGGTGGTTTACGGGCTGATGCGCACTTCGGATGCGTCGTCCAACCACAGCGTCATGCAAATGAGCGTCACGCTGGTCATGTTTGTCGTGGTGTATTTCGCGCTGTTTGGTGCGGGTCTGGGTTACATGATGCGTCTGGTACGCAAAGGTCCGATTACCCACGAAGGCGAAGAAGACACCCACGGTGGCCCAGGCCAGCAACGCACGCCTGCCCGTCCTCTGTCTGCGGCCCATGAGGGTACAGATGAAGGCCACAGCGACAGCCTGACTAAGGGGAATTGAGTCATGGGTATTGATCTGCCACTTATCTGGGCAATCATCATCATCTTCGGGATCATGATGTATGTGGTCATGGATGGTTTCGATCTCGGGATCGGCATCCTCTTTCCCTTTATCAAGGGCGAGAGCGACCGCGATGTGATGATGAATACGGTCGCCCCTGTCTGGGACGGTAACGAAACCTGGTTGGTACTGGGCGGCGCGGCATTGTTTGGTGCCTTCCCGCTGGCCTACTCGGTCGTGTTGTCGGCACTGTACTTGCCACTGATGCTGATGCTGATGGGGTTGATCTTTCGGGGCGTCGCCTTTGAGTTCCGCTTCAAGGCACGGCCAGAAAAACGCCATCTCTGGGACAAGTCCTTTATTGGCGGCTCGCTGGTGGCAACCTTCTTCCAGGGGGTGGCGCTGGGGGCCTTCATTGATGGGATTCCGGTGGTTAACCGTCAGTATGCGGGGGGCGGGCTGGACTGGCTTTCACCGTTCACTGTGTTCTGCGGGATTGCCCTGATCGTGGCCTATGCATTGCTTGGCTGCACCTGGCTGATCATGAAAACCGAAGGCCACTTGCAGGAGCGCATGCACAAGTTGGGTCGCCCGCTGGCGTTGGCCGTACTGGTGCTGATGGGCATCGTCAGCCTGTGGACGCCACTGGCGCACACTGACATTGCTGCACGCTGGTTCACACTGCCGAACCTGTTCTGGTTCTTGCCGGTGCCGATCCTGGTCTTGGTGACGATGTATGGTCTGCTCAAGGCGATAGCGCGCAAGGCTCACTACACGCCGTTTCTGTTGACCCTGGTGTTGATCTTCCTGGGTTACAGCGGTCTGGGTATCAGCTTGTGGCCGAACATCATCCCGCCTTCGATCTCGATCTGGGATGCAGCGGCACCGCCCCAAAGCCAGGGCTTCATGCTGGTAGGCACCTTGTTTATCATCCCGTTTATTCTCGGTTACACCTTCTGGAGCTACTACGTGTTCCGCGGCAAGGTGACTCACGAAGACGGTTATCACTAGTCGTACATGCCGCTGTGGCCTGAGGGCCACAGCCTTTTCCCCAGAGGAGGCCCGAACATGGCTGGCAAGGATTATCTAAACGACGTTCAAGAGTGCGAAAAAAAGCCCTTGTGGCAACGCATTGGCTGGTTGCTGGTGATCTGGACCGCCAGTGTGGCGAGCCTGGCAGTATTTGCCTGGCTGATCCGCCTGTTCATGACCGCCGCAGGCATGAAGAGCCACTGACTTCCCATCCCGTAGCCTTGCGGCTACGGTTTTATGACCCGCCCAGGCGGGTTTTTTTATTACTTGCGCGCCTTGAGGATCACAAACTTGGGAGTGGCGGCCACTTGTTCTACGCCCCGAAACAGTTTGGCCAGCTTGCTGTGATAGCCCAGGTGACGGTTGCCGACGATGTGCAGCGCCCCCCCCACTACCAGCGCCTCACGGGCCTGCTGGAACATGCGCCAGGCCAGAAAGTCTCCCACCACTTGTTGCTGATGGAACGGCGGATTGCACAGCACTACGTCCAGTGAGTCCGGTGCCTGGCTCGCCAAACCGTCGTCAGCCCGCACAATGACCTCGCGATCACCCAATGCGGCCTGCCAGTTCTCGCGGGCAGACTGCACGGCCATGAACGACTCATCGACCAGCGTGTACTGCGCTTGCGGGTTATTCAGCGCGCTGGCAATGGCCAGTACACCATTGCCGCAGCCCAGGTCGGCAACCCGTGCAGTGCCCAGGTTTTTTGGCAGGTGGGGCAGGAATGCCCGAGTGCCGATATCGAGGTCTTCGCGGCAGAACACGTTGGCGTGGTTGAGCAGCTCGATGGCCGGCTTTTCCAGTCGATAGCGCGTGGGGTACGGCGATGTAAATGGCCCCAGGGCCTGGGACGTGGACACCAGCAAACGGGCTTTTTTGACCGCCAGCGAGGCCTGTACCGGGCCAATGTAGCGCTCCAGCAGATCGCCTGCGGCGCGGGGCAAGTGTTTGACCATCGCGCCTGCGATGACCTGTGCTCCGGGTGCCAATTGGCCTTGTAGGCGGATCAGTTGCTCTTCAAGCAGCGCCAGGGTCTTGGGAACACGCACCAGTACACAGTCGAAAGGCCCGACCAGAGGCTGGCTGGCAGGGATGATCGATACCGCATCGTAAGCATGGCCATTGCGCACCAGATTCTTTTCCAGCGCCTGAATGGCGAGAAAGGAGTCGCTGCTGCTGGTGACATGCAGGGTGTTGACCAGACTGACCGCCAGGGCACCAAAACTGTCATTGAGCACCAGCACCCGGCTGTTTGCGGGCAACGCCTGCTCAGCCAGGTGATTAAGCAAATACTCATCTGCCGCATCAAAGGCCTGCAAGGGCTCGTTTTGCTGCTCGGGTTGGCGGATCAGGCGAAGTTGGGCGAAGGGGCTTTCTAGCACAGGCATTTATACAAACTCTGAGGAATCGACAACTGCATGTCTTGCCCCTGAGGGGGAGGCTGGCAAACAGAGGAGTCCGTGGTTTTACAGGTAGGCGTGATTTTACTTTTTTTTGCCGCAGATTGCCTGACGGGTTTATCCACTTTAGCGCAGTGTCCGTTTACAGCAGGCCAAACCTGGCCGCCATGACCACGGCCGAGGTTTTGTTGCTGGCCCCCAGTTTTTTCATTGCACCACTGATATGGAAGTTCACGGTGCGGGTGCTCAGGCTCAGAATCATGGCAATGTCGGAAGCGATTTTGCCTTCGGCAGTCCACTTGAGGACTTCCAACTCACGTTCGGACAAACGCATGATGTTGATCGTCAGCCTATGGCGCAGGTGAAAGCGTTCGAGCATGGCGCTGTGTAACTGATTGCACAGCCACAGCACGCTGGCAGCTTTGCCCGAAAACTCGTCCTGCGACACAGGAGGGTCTTTTCTGGCAAGGCTCAACATGCTCACTGCGCCATTGGGGTCATGCACCGACTGCGACCAGCCATAGGTCAGCCCGCAGGTTTGGGTGGCTTTCCACTGGTCGGGAGCATCACGAAAAACATCGGCGCTCCAAATAATGGGCAGGATCGATAGTTGGCAGTGAGTCATGAGTGGATTTTTTTGCGTAAGAGGCCCTTTTTCATACCGCTCGACATAATCATTTGGATAGTTTGTTAATACTTTACTATTCGTTATTACATTGCCATGTCGAGGGATCGTGCGAAAGAAGAAATAATTAAAGCCGTACTCTTCTATTCGTTTGAGTGTGTCGGAACCCAATTCAGCTTCGCTTCTGCAGGCGAAGTGTTGGTTCTGGTTGATTAAATGATGTGCGGTCATAAGGCGCTCCGGCGGCCCGGCAGTAAGTGGGTGACAATAGGCGGTGTGTTACTAAGTTTATTCTAGATGGTGTTTGAAATGTTGTTGTTGGTTACAAAATATAAATAGGGGGGGTGGGTAATATGGCGTGTTTATAGATGCGGGTGATAATTTAAACAGTGAGTTTAATTATGCTTTTTCGGGTTTATATATATAGCTGTGTGTTGCTTTAGATAAATTGGATCCGGGCGCTGTGTGAGTTAATTAATACGAACCTTGTCGGCGACCCCTTGTTTGCCCCTGGAAGGCTGTCTCAAAGCCATCACAAACCATCGGTGTTTCTCCTGGCGTCTTTGGGCGACACTAGAGGCATTCGTCAATGGAGTGCCCCATGACTGCCAGCGCAGAAAAATTTACCCAGCAGACGCTTCTCGATGTCACACCGCTGACCCCCAGCCTGTTCACATTGCGTACCACTCGCGACCCGGGCTTTCGCTTTACCGCAGGCCAGTTTGCAAGGCTTGGCGTGACCAAGGCGGATGGCAGTACGGTTTGGCGCGCCTATTCCATGGTCTCTTCACCCCATGACGAGTTCTTGGAGTTCTTTTCGATTGTGGTACCGGGGGGAGAGTTCACCAGTGAGCTCAGTCGTCTTGAAGTGGGTGACACCTTGCTGGTGGAGCGCCAGGCATTTGGTTTTTTGACCCTGGATCGTTTTGTTGACGGGCGTGATCTGTGGTTGCTGGCAACGGGGACCGGCATTGCACCGTTCCTGTCGATCCTCCAGGATTTTGAAGTATGGGAAAAATTCGAGCGCATTGTGCTGGTTTACAGTGCCCGCGAAGCGCGCGAACTGGCCTATCAGGATCTCATCGCAGGCTTATTTTCCCGTGATTACCTTGCTGAGTATGCACACAAGTTTGTGTATGTTCCGATCGTCACCCGTGAGCGAGTGCCCGGTGCATTGAACGGGCGAATGACCACCTTGATCGAAAATGGTGAACTTGAGCAGGCGGCGGGTGTTGATCTGACCCGCGAACATTCGCGGGTGATGTTATGTGGCAATCCACAAATGATTGATGACACACGCAAGTTGTTGAAGGCCCGTGACATGCAGTTGAGTCTGAGTCGTCGGCCCGGACAAGTTGCTGTTGAGAACTACTGGTAGTGTAAGTTTTATATGTCGAGCAGCATGAAATAAATAACGGCGCCCTGGGGCGCCGTTATTCATGTTGGGCAGTTAAGGTCGGTTGTTTTGAACTTTAAGCAGGTCACGAATTTCGCCCAGCAGTTCTTCTTCTTTAGAAGGAAGAGGCGGGGCGCTTGGCGCGACTGCCTCTTCGCGCTTCAGGCGGTTGATTGCCTTTACACCCATAAAGATGGCAAACGCCACGATGATAAAGTCGATCACGCTCTGGATGAATTTGCCATATGCCACGACCACGGCCGGGGCATCGCCAACGGCCGCTTTCAGCGTAATGGCCAGGTCACTGAAGTCCACACCGCCAATCAACAGGCCCAGCGGTGGCATGACCACGTCACCCACGAAGGACGAAACGATTTTGCCAAATGCCGCGCCGATGATGATACCGACGGCCATATCGACCACGTTCCCTTTGACCGCGAAGGCCTTGAACTCACTTATCACGCTCATTGGATATTCCTTGTTACAGATGAAGTTGGTGGGTGCAGTGTAATTCAGCATGGCAGATCATGCCCGCGCCGCACTGATCAAAGCTCAGTGGGCTATCATCGCGTTTTTTCCCTGGAGTTCAGATGGCCAAACCCAAGCGCATTTACGGCTGCACAGAGTGCGGCGCAACCTTTCCCAAGTGGGCAGGGCAGTGCGGCGAGTGCGGCGTCTGGAACACCCTGGTCGAGACCATTGTAGAAAGCGGCGGCGCCGCGCCGCCCAGTGGCCGTACCGGCTGGACAGGGCAACAGGCCCAGATCAAAACCCTGGCCGAAGTCAGCATTGCAGAAATCCCGCGCTTCTCCACCGCTTCCGGTGAGCTGGATCGGGTACTCGGGGGCGGTCTGGTCGATGGTTCGGTGGTGTTGATCGGCGGTGACCCGGGTATCGGCAAGTCCACTATCTTGCTGCAAACCTTGTGTCAGATGGCTACGCGCATGCCTGCGCTGTATGTCACTGGCGAAGAGTCCCAGCAGCAAGTGGCCATGCGCGCCCGACGCCTGGGGCTGCCCCAGGATCAGCTCAAGGTGATGACCGAAACCTGTATCGAAAACATCATCGCCACCGCCAAGCTCGAAAAACCCAAGGTCATGGTGATCGACTCAATCCAGACCATCTTCACCGAGCAACTGCAGTCGGCGCCGGGCGGTGTGTCCCAGGTGCGAGAAAGTGCGGCATTGCTGGTGCGCTATGCCAAGTCGAGCGGCACGGCCATTTTCCTGGTGGGCCACGTGACCAAAGAGGGTGCGCTGGCCGGACCGCGGGTGCTGGAGCATATGGTCGACACCGTGCTGTATTTCGAGGGTGAGTCTGACGGTCGCTTGCGTCTGTTGCGCGCAGTGAAAAATCGGTTTGGCGCGGTCAACGAGCTGGGTGTGTTCGGCATGACCGACAAAGGCCTGAAAGAAGTCTCCAACCCGTCAGCTATTTTTCTTACCCGTGCTCAGGAAGAAGTGCCGGGCAGCGTCGTCATGGCCACCTGGGAGGGCACCCGTCCCATGCTGGTGGAAGTGCAGGCACTGGTGGACGACAGCCATATGTCCAACCCGCGCCGTGTGACCCTGGGTCTGGATCAGAATCGACTGGCCATGCTGCTGGCTGTCCTGCATCGCCACGGCGGTATTCCCACTCATGATCAGGATGTATTCCTTAACGTGGTGGGCGGGGTCAAGGTGCTGGAAACCGCGTCCGACCTGGCGCTGATGGCGGCGGTGATGTCCAGTCTGCGCAATCGACCGCTGCCCCATGATCTGCTGGTGTTTGGTGAGGTTGGCTTGTCCGGCGAAGTGCGCCCGGTACCCAGCGGTCAGGAGCGGCTTAAAGAAGCGGCCAAGCACGGTTTCAAGCGTGCCATCGTGCCCAAGGGCAACGCCCCCAAAGAGTCTCCGCCGGGCTTGAAGGTCATCGGTGTGACCCGCCTTGAGCAGGCACTGGATGCGTTGTTTGAATAGGGTTTCATACCTGTAAAAAAATCTGCAGGGTTTGATCGCGGGTCTTGGCCAGGAGGCCGGAACTGACAGTGGCGTTGCACGGGACAACTATGCAGCGCCAGCCAGCACAAACCCACAAAAGAAGGCTCTAGACCAACGTTAGGGGCTGGTCTTTAGAGCCAAGAGCGCTAAACTCCGGGGGCAGTCTTTCTTGTCCAACTGGCCGGAATTAAAAAATGAATAATAAAAATAGCCTGCTACGCCACATTCCGTGGCTGGTGCTGGCAATTGTAGGAGCCTGCGCCCTTGGCGTAGTTGCGTTACGCCGGGGCGAGGCGATCAACGCCTTGTGGATCGTAGTGGCAGCGGTTGCCATTTATCTGGTTGCTTACCGTTATTACAGCCTGTTTATTGCCACCAAGGTGATGCAGCTCGACCCCAGTCGCGCTACCCCTGCAGTGCTCAACAACGATGGTCTGGACTATGTGCCGACCAACAAGCACATTCTTTTTGGTCACCACTTCGCCGCCATCGCTGGCGCCGGACCGTTGGTGGGGCCGGTTTTGGCCGCGCAAATGGGCTATCTGCCGGGCACGCTCTGGCTGATCGCCGGTGTTGTTCTGGCCGGTGCGGTGCAGGACTTCATGGTCCTGTTCATGTCCACTCGCCGCAACGGTCGCTCTTTGGGCGACATGGTGCGTGAGGAAATGGGCAAGATCCCGGGCACCATCGCGCTGTTTGGTTGCTTCCTGATCATGATCATCATCCTGGCGGTGCTGGCGCTGATCGTGGTCAAGGCCCTGGCCGAAAGCCCGTGGGGCATGTTCACCGTGATGGCGACCATCCCGATTGCGATGTTCATGGGCATTTACATGCGCTACATCCGCCCGGGCCGCATTGGTGAGATCTCCATTGTCGGTGTGCTGCTGTTGCTCGGCTCGATCTGGCTGGGGGGCCAGATTGCGGCAAGCCCTGAATGGGCTCCGGTGTTTACCTTCACCGGTACGCAGATCACCTGGATGCTGATCGGTTATGGTTTTGTTGCAGCCGTGCTGCCGGTTTGGCTGGTTCTGGCACCGCGTGACTACCTGTCGACCTTCCTTAAAATCGGCACCATCGTGGCACTGGCCATCGGCATTCTGGTCACCATGCCTGAGCTGAAAATGCCAGCATTGACCCAGTTCACCGACGGTACTGGCCCAGTCTGGAAAGGCGGTCTGTTCCCGTTCCTGTTCATCACCATTGCCTGCGGTGCGGTATCGGGTTTCCACGCACTGATTTCTTCGGGTACTACACCCAAGTTGCTGGATAACGAATGCAACTCCCGATACATCGGCTACGGCGCGATGTTGATGGAGTCCTTCGTGGCCATCATGGCCATGGTTGCCGCTTCGGTCATCGAGCCGGGCGTGTACTTCGCCATGAACAGCCCGGCGGCCATCGTCGGCGGTGATGTGGTGACTGTTGCGCAAACCGTTAGCAGCTGGGGCTTTGCAATTACCCCGGATGCACTGACCGCACTGGCCAAGGATATTGGTGAAACCACCGTTCTGGCCCGTGCCGGCGGCGCACCGACACTGGCTGTGGGTATCGCTCAGATCCTGCATAACGTGTTGCCGGGCGAAAACACAATGGCGTTCTGGTATCACTTCGCCATTTTGTTTGAAGCCCTGTTTATCTTGACGGCGGTTGACGCCGGTACCCGTGCCGGTCGCTTTATGCTGCAAGACTTGCTGGGCAGCTTTGTGCCTGCACTCAAGCGCACCGAGTCCTGGGGCGCCAACATGCTGGCAACAGGCCTTTGTGTAGCGATGTGGGGTTACCTGCTTTATCAGGGCGTGATCGATCCATTGGGCGGCATCAACACCCTGTGGCCGCTGTTCGGTATCTCTAACCAGATGCTGGCGGGTATCGCGCTGATGCTGGCAACCGTTGTGCTGATCAAAATGAAGCGTCAACGCTACATTTGGGTGACCATGCTGCCAGCGATCTGGCTGCTGATCTGCACCACCGTTGCAGGTTTTATCAAGCTGTTCGACGCCAACCCTGCGGTCGGCTTCCTGGCCCTGGCCAACAAGTACAGCACTGCGCTGGAAGCGGGCCAAGTCATTGCCCCGGCGAAAAACATCGACCAGATGCAGCACGTGATCATCAACGCCTACACCAACGCCGGTCTGACCGTGCTGTTCCTGTTCGTGGTGTTCAGCATTCTGTTCTTTGCGATCAAGGTGGGCGTGGCAGCATGGGGCAGTAAAGTACGTACGGATAAAGAGTCGCCGTACCAAGTCATGCCGGATGCATAACAGAGGGTTGCAATCATGTTCAATGACCTGAGTCGCCTCGGTAAATACCTCGGTCAGGCCGCGCGCCTGATGGTCGGCATGCCCGACTACGACAACTACGTCGAGCATATGCAAACCAAGCACCCGGACAAGCCTGTCATGAGCTACGAGGCGTTCTTCCGCGAACGCCAGGAAGCCCGTTACGGCGGCAAGGGTGGGCCCAAGTGCTGCTAGCCCCTCAGGGCTAAGTTGCATCTGACTGTGGGAGCGGGCTTGCTCGCGATGAGTGCGCTGCGGTGTATCCGTTACACCGCGCTGCTTGAGTCGCGGGCAAGCACGCTCCCACTTTTTTTTGCGTCATTTCAAGGAGACTGTGCATGTCCTCTCCAATCCCCGTCACCATCCTCAGTGGCTTTTTGGGTGCCGGTAAAACCACCTTGTTGCGTTACCTGCTCAAGGCCGAACATGGCCTGAAAATCGCCGTGATCGAGAACGAATTCAGCGATGCCGGGATCGATACCCAGTTGTTGGGTGATGAGCCCGTGCAAGTCATGACACTGGCCAATGGCTGTGTGTGCTGCACCATTCACACCGACCTGACCAAGGCGCTGTACCTGCTGCTGGAGCGTCTGGACAGTGGCGAAATAGCGTTCGACCGCCTGGTGATCGAATGCACCGGCCTGGCCGACCCGGCACCGGTGGCGCAAACCTTTTTCATAGACGAAGAACTGCGCGAGCGTTACCTGCTGGACGGCATCATCACCCTGGTGGACGCCGCGCACGCCGATGTACACCTGAGCCAAACCATCGCCCAGGCACAAATCGGTTTTGCTGACCGCCTGTTGGTGAGCAAGCGCGACCTGGTGGATGACGCCACCTTTGATGCCTTAAGCGAACGCTTGACCCGTATCAACCGCCGGGCGCCGATTCGTGTGGTTGAGCACGGCCAGATAGATCTGGCCGAGTTGCTGGATGTCCGAGGGTTCAATCTCAATGCAGACTTGGGCGGTAGCCTGAATTTGCGTCCGGTGCAGCCTGCGTCATCTATCGACCGCATCTCAAGCCTTGTGCTGCGCACCGAAACACCGCTGGATATCGACAGCCTCAGCGCGTTCATGAACGAACTGCTGGAAGATCACGGCAAGCAATTGCTGCGTTACAAAGGCGTGCTGAGCATTGCCGGTGAAGATCGACGGTTGGTGTTTCAGGGCGTGCTCAAGCTCTATGGCTTCGACTGGGACACTGAGTGGGCTGAGGGTGAGGTGCGCGACAGCGTGATGGTATTTATTGCCGATGACTTGCCTGAAGCCAAGATTCGCGAGGGGTTTGATGTTCTAGCCTCACGAAAATAGCGGGTTTTTCGCACCGCTTTGCCAATGGCTGCGACGCTGTTGCTTCGCGCCGGTTGTGACCTGCTGAACGTATTGGGCTGGCGTTTGCTACCCGAATAAAAACGTCACGTACTACATTGTGTGGGAGCGGGCTTGCTCGCGATGATATCGACACGGTTTGTCTGAAAGACCGCATTGCCTTAATCGCGAGCAAGCCCGCTCCCACATAAAGATGACCCGGTGTGGGTTAGTAAGCCCCGTTTCTTTCTATCACACTTAAAAGAAATACCATTTTGTGGCTTTCAGCGGTTTCTCCCAAGTATGAGTGAGGCGAGCCCTTGGCTCTTTTTACCCCTATATACTTATTGTTGTGAGTTTTTAGAGTGATCAGTGTATGAGCTTGACTTAAGTTGTCAGCTGTAACGGCCGTATTGTTTTCATCAAGCAACGTGAAGGTAAGTGGGTGTTTTAGTGTCGGACTTCTCGCATAGAGTATATCCATATGGTTTTTGGCCAGCCGGTGCCGATCATACTGGCCGGCGTGTTTGATATGTATTTCATACCCTTTTACGGTATGCCGGAAATATAGTTTGAGTACCGTCTTGACCCCGCCTGTGGCGTGGGCCTGAATCCCCACGGCTGCGGAGTCGTCTCTGGTCTGCGGCCGGCCGGTGAAGAAACCGCCGCTGGCAAATACGTCAGTGACTGTTACAGGCTGGCCGTGAAGCGTCCCTAATAGATGAAGGTTATGGTTCGGTACTTGTAAGGTGGCGATGAATGATTGTTGTGTATCGTTAGTCATTGTCTGAACTCTGTTGTTGGTGAAAAGCATAAAGTTCAGATTAGGTCGTTATCACCCATGGATATATGGCGATATGTTTCAAAATAACTGGGGCAATAAAAAGCCCGGCTCAAGAGCCGGGCTTTTTATTCAGCTATTTACACTTAGTTGCCGTATACCGGCAGCTTGGCGCAGATGGCTTTGACTTTTTCGCGAACGGCGTCGATAACGGCTTCGTTGTTGATATCAGCCAGGATGTCGCAGATCCAGTTAGCCAGTTCACGGCACTCTTCTACTTTGAAGCCGCGAGTGGTAACAGCCGGAGTACCGAAACGCAGACCCGAGGTCACGAACGGGGAGCGTGGATCGTTCGGCACGGAGTTTTTGTTCACGGTGATGAACGCTTTGCCCAGTGCGGCGTCAGCGTCTTTGCCGGAGATTTCCTGCTTGATCAGCGACAGCAGGAACAGGTGGTTTTCAGTACCGCCCGATACCACGTCAAAGCCGCGCTCGATAAACACCGATGCCATGGCTTGGGCGTTTTTCACGACTTGTTGCTGGTAAGCCTTGAACTCTGGTTGCAGAGCTTCTTTGAAGCACACGGCCTTGGCGGCGATGACGTGCTCCAGTGGGCCGCCTTGCGAACCCGGGAAGACAGCCGAGTTCAGCTTCTTCTCGATGTCGGCGTTGGCCTTGGCCAGGATCAGGCCGCCACGTGGACCGCGCAGGGTTTTGTGAGTGGTGGTGGTGACCACGTCAGCAAACGGAACCGGGTTAGGGTAAACGCCAGCCGCTACCAGACCGGCTACGTGAGCCATGTCGACGAACAGGTAGGCGCCAACCTTGTCAGCGATAGCGCGGAAACGCGGGAAGTCCAGGATCTGCGAGTAGGCAGAGAAACCGGCCACGATCATTTTTGGCTTGTGCTCAACGGCCAGACGCTCTACTTCGTCGTAGTCGATCAGGCCGTTGGCGTCGATGCCGTACTGGATGGCGTTGTACAGCTTGCCCGAGGACGAAACGCTGGCGCCGTGGGTCAGGTGACCGCCGTGTGCCAGGCTCATGCCCAGGATGGTGTCGCCAGCCGACAACAGGGCCAGGTAGACAGCGCTGTTGGCCTGGGAACCGGCGTGTGGCTGAACGTTGGCGTAATCGGCGCCGAACAGCTCTTTTGCACGGTCGATAGCCAGTTGCTCAACGACGTCGACGTATTCGCAGCCGCCGTAGTAGCGCTTACCCGGGTAGCCTTCGGCGTATTTGTTGGTCAGAACCGAGCCTTGAGCTTCCATGACCGCTGGGCTGGTGTAGTTTTCCGAAGCGATCAGCTCAATATGTTCTTCCTGGCGCTGAGCTTCTTGCTCCATGGCGGCAAAAAGGTCGGCGTCGAACTTGGCAAGTGTCAAATCACGGCTGAACATGGCGGTCCTCAGGGATCGGGGGGCAGAAAAGGAGGGCATTCTAACTCAATGGGTTTTATCTGGCATATGAATGCGATTCACGGTGATGAGAGGCAGGATTCACATGTGCAGTTCATCACTGGCCGCTTGCAGTTGCTTGACCAGTAGATGTGCTGGCATCGGGCGACCAAACAGATAGCCTTGCACTTCATCGCACCCATGCTCGCGCAAGAAATCCAACTGCTCCTGGGTCTCCACGCCTTCGGCGATGACGGCCAGGTTTAGGCTATGGGCCATTGCAATGATTGCACGGGCAATCTGCGCGTCCTGTTCGCCTGAGGGCAGGCCATCGACAAAGGTACGGTCGATTTTCAAGACATCGATCGGGAATTGCTTGAGGTAGTTGAGCGATGAATAACCGGTGCCAAAGTCGTCCACGGCAATGCTGAGGCCGAGGTTTTTCAGACTGGCCAGAATGTGCAGGGCTTCGCTGACTTCGCGCATCAGGATACTTTCGGTCAGCTCAAGCTCCAGGCAGGCAGGGGACAGGCCGGTCTCCTTGAGGATCGTGGCGATGCGCGTGCCCAGTTGGCCATCGGAAAACTGGCGCGCCGAGATGTTGACCGAGACTTTGGGCACGCGCACTTTGGCCTGGTGCCAGAGCTTGAGCTGGCGACAGGCCTCGGCCAGCACCCAGTCACCCACTTCGACCACCAGGCCCAGCTCTTCGAGCACCGGGATAAAGTCACCGGGCGGCACCAGTCCGCGCCTGGAGTGGTTCCAGCGCAGCAGTGCTTCAACCCCGGTCAGCCGTTTGCCGTCGCCGCTGAATTGCGGCTGGTAAAAAAGGATGAACTCTTGCTGTTCAAGGGCGTGGCGCAGGTCGCTCTCAAGTTCCAGGCGCTCAAGGGCGCTGGCGTTCATGTCTGCCTGATAGAACTGGAAGTTGTTTTTGCCGCGCTCTTTGGCGTGGTACATCGCGGTGTCGGCGTTCTTCATCAACTGGCTGAGTTCGTTGCCGTCTTGCGGGCTCAAGGCAATGCCAATACTGGCGGTTACAAAGAACTCGCGACTTTCCAGTACAAAGGGTTTTACCAGGCTGGCAAGGATTTGCTCGGCCACGCTGATGGCCCGGTTCAAGGCCAGTTGACGGGTGGCTCGTGGTTGCAGGAGCAGGGTGAACTCGTCACCGCCCATACGCGCCACGGTGTCGTCGTCACCGACGCAGGCCAGCAAGCGGATGGCCATGTCCTTGAGCATTCGATCGCCTGCGGCGTGGCCCAGGGAATCATTGATCGGCTTGAAACGGTCGAGGTCGAGGAACATCAGCACAACCCACGACTTGTTGCGTTCGGCCTGTTGCAACGCAGTGTGCAGGCGATCCTGAAACAGCGTCCGGTTAGGCAGGTGCGTCAGGGCGTCGTAGTAAGCCAGGCGGTGAATTCGCTGTTCACTGGCTTTGCGCTCGCTGATGTCACTGAAGAAGCACACGTAGCTGGCCAGATCACCCTCGTCATCGAGCACGGCAGTGATGCCGACCCACGCCGGGTAGTGTTCGCCGTTGAGACGCTTGAGCCAGACTTCGCCCTCCCATGTGCCATTGACATGCAGTTGCTTGAGCACATAGGTCAGGTGCGCGCGTTGTTGGGCATCAACGGTCAACATGCTCGGCAATTGGTCGAGCACCTGGGCCACGGCGTAGCCGCTGACCCGGCTAAAGGCTTCGTTGGCCTGCACGATATAACCGGCGGGGTCGGTAATCAGGATGGCCGAGGTGGAGTGCTCAAACACCGTAGCGGCCATGCGCAGGTCTTTTTCAGCACGACGTTGCTGACTGATATCACGGCCAACGCCCAGAATGCCTTCGAAGCCATCGTTTTCATCCCACACCAGTACCAGCCGCAGCTCGATGGGGACTTTATGCCCGTCAGCGCGCAAGCAGTCGAACAGGAACAACTGGGTTTGCACCTGGGCGCGCAGGGCCGAGAGTTGTCGAGGTGTGTGCAGGGCGGCGCGGATACGTTCGATCAGGCTGTAGATACCCTCCAGTTGTTGCGGGGTCGCGATAATTGACTGCCAGCCATTGTCGAACACCCATTGTGCGTCGTACCCCAGCACGGTCTGGATGGAGGGGCTGAGGTAGTTCATGCGCAACGTGCTGTCGGTGGAGAAAATCACGTCGCTGATGCTTTCGGCCAGCATCCGGTAGCGCTGCTCGCTGTCACGCAGTGACTCACTGGCTTCGATCTGGTCGGTGATGTCTTTGGCCACCCCGACAATGCGCGTGACTTGATCCCCGGTGTCACGGGCAAAGGCCTGTTCACGGATGTCAAAGCGCCGCCAGGTGCCTTGCTGATGACGAAAGCGCAACTGGCACTGCATCAAGTGCTTATAGCCATCTTCCCGTTGCTGCTGGCGCAGCTGGTGATAACGTTCGGCGTCATCCGGGTGCAGCAACAGTTCCCAGAAATATGCGCCCATTTCCTGAAGTTCGATGGCGCTGTAGCCCAGGGTCTGCCCAAGGTGATGGTTGCTGAATATGATCCGCTGGCTGATTACATTTTGCACATAGAGGTGGTCAGGTACGGTACGCACGACATCCGACCAGAAACTTTCGCGCTCTTGCAGGGACAATTCGATCAGCTTGCGGCTTGTGATGTCGCTGATGCTCAGGATGACCGCGTGATAGTCCTGAGGGTCTTCAGGCAGGCGCAGCACCAGCCACACATGTTGATCCCGGCCGCTGGCATCGCTCAGCTTTACTTCCAGTTCAAGTTGCTGCTGTTGATCCAGTACGGTTTCGACGATTTGATAGCCAATGGCCGAACTGGTTTGGGGGCAGCCGTTAATCAGCTTTAGCCAGGCACCGTCCCCGGATTCGACCTCCAGCAGCTGCATGGCGACCTGATTGACTTCAGTGATGCGCAGTTGCGCAAATAATTGACTACGAAGCTGGGGGTGGTCGCTTAGCCATTGCTTGAGGTCACTGCTGTCGTGGAGTTTTTCGCGCTCAAGAAACCCCGGCAAGCTGGACAGATCGAGCACGCACAGGGCAACCCCGGTGCCTTCGAAAATATCGTGATAACGGCGGCGGCCTTCATGCAGTTGGCGTTGGCGGCGGCGCATGTTGAGCAGCGCAATGATCGGCAGCAACGAAAAGAGCAAGCCGAGCAGGCATTTGACGATCAGTCCGGGCAGCAGTCGTTCAACCGCTTGGCGTTCATTGAACAGCCCGCGTAACTGCCAGTCGCTGTGATTGATGGGGCTCAGTTGTACGGTGTCGCTTTCATCCTGCTGGCTCAGGGTTGAGGCTGGCGAAATGGGGCTGTAGGCACGCTTCAGGACCTTGCGGGTTTTCACGTTTTCAATCAGCCATTGTGGCCGACTGCTGCTGGCGTTCTGGTGTGTCATGTTTTGCAGCAGTTCCGGGCTCATGCGCAGCAGCCAGTAACCACCGATATCGCCTGCGGGCTGGCGCAGCAACAAATAGAACATGCTGGCGTCAGCGTTATTGCTGAAGTAATAGCCGTCGGTACGTTTTCGCGAGGGGATCAGGCTTGCCCATTCAGCCAGGAATGCAGCGTCGGGGGTGGTGCCAGCGCTGTCGAACACGACCTGCCCGGCAGTGCTGAGCAAGACCAGGCTCTGGAGCGAGGGTACGTATTGATGCAGTTGATTGACCAGTGCCTGCTGTTGGCGCAGGGTTTTCGGCAGCGTATCGACAGGAAGCAGATTAAGGGCGGTTTCGGCCCGTACTTCCATGCTCAGGCTGATGTGGTCGGCCAGATCGGCACTGTAGTTGATGCTGTTTTGACGCTCTTGCTGGAGCGTTTCCTGGAACTGCTCAATCAACAACCAGAACAACATCGCCAGCAGCAACAGAACCAGAGTGGCCAATGCACTTTTCAACGTTCCGCGCACAGGCGTCCCAAGAAGTGGGTTGGACGCTTTATTCAGAGTGGGCGGCGTGACATTGGGCAACGTGTGATCCTGCAATTTGGCGGCATTGGCGCCAGGCCCCCTAAAGACGCCCAGAGGGCGCCTAGCATGCCTTGGGTTGTGGCAAAGTGCCAGCCCTCTGGTCTGCACTGGTTTGCCCTGTTCAGCGCATTCAGGTAGATTCGGGCGTCTACATTTATGCATTTTCTGCGAGCAGGCATTGATTTCGATCAGTCCCTGACTTTCTGCTATGGCCTGATCCGGGCATTGCTCGCACCTTATTCACTCGTCTCTGACCCTAGGTTCTCCATGGCTCAATACGTTTTCACCATGCATCGGCTGAGCAAAGTTGTTCCGCCGAAGCGGGAAATCCTGAAAAACATCTCCCTGTCGTTTTTCCCTGGCGCCAAGATTGGCGTACTCGGCTTGAACGGTTCGGGTAAATCCACCCTGTTGAAAATCATGGCGGGTGTCGATACCGAGTTCGACGGCGAAGCCCGTCCGATGCCCGACCTGAACATCGGTTACCTGCCGCAGGAACCGCAGCTGGATCCGAGCAAAACCGTGCGCGAAGTGGTTGAAGAAGCCGTGAGCGTCATCAAGGACGCTCAAGCGCGCCTGGATCAGGTTTACGCCGAATACGCAGACCCGGATGCCGATTTTGACAAGCTGGCTGCTGAACAGGCCAAGCTTGAGTCGATCCTGCAAGCGAGCGACGGTCACAACCTGGAGCGCCAGCTGGAAGTCGCTGCCGACGCCCTGCGTTTGCCAGCCTGGGATGCCAAGGTTGAGCACCTGTCGGGTGGTGAGAAGCGCCGTGTGGCCTTGTGCCGCCTGCTGCTGTCGGCCCCGGACATGCTGCTGCTCGACGAACCAACCAACCACCTGGATGCCGACTCTGTAGCCTGGCTTGAGCACTTCCTGCACGACTTCCCGGGTACCGTGGTTGCGATTACGCACGACCGTTACTTCCTGGATAACGTGGCGGGCTGGATCCTTGAGCTTGACCGTGGCGCGGGCATTCCTTACGAGGGCAACTATTCGGGTTGGCTTGAAGCCAAGTCCGATCGTCTGGCTGCCGAATCCAAGCAGCAGTCGGCCCATGAAAAGGCCATGAAAGACGAGCTGGAATGGGTCCGTAAAGGTGCCAAGGCGCGTCAGTCGAAGTCCAAGGCTCGTCTGCAGCGTTTCGAGGAACTGCAATCGCAGGAATTCCAGAAGCGCAGCGAGACCAACGAAATCTACATCCCGGCTGGTCCGCGCCTGGGTGACAAGGTTATCGAGTTCAAGAACGTGTCCAAGGGTTACGGCGATCGCGTGTTGATCGACAACCTGTCGTTCGCGATGCCTAAAGGCGCCATCGTTGGCGTGATCGGCGGTAACGGTGCCGGTAAGTCGACCTTGTTCCGCATGCTGATGGGCAAGGAACAGCCGGATTCGGGCAGCATCGAAGTCGGTGAAACCGTGCAACTGGCGTGCGTGGACCAGAGCCGTGACGATCTGGACGGCAGCAAGACTGTGTTCCAGGCGATTTCTGACGGTTCCGATGTGATCCGCATCGGAAACTATGAAATCCCGTCGCGTACCTATGTAGGTCGTTTCAACTTCAAAGGTGGCGATCAGCAGAAGTTCGTCAAGGACCTGTCCGGTGGTGAGCGTGGTCGCCTGCACCTGGCCCTGACCTTGAAAGAGGGCGCCAACGTGCTGCTGCTCGACGAACCGTCCAACGACCTTGACGTTGAGACGCTGCGTTCGCTCGAAGAAGCGCTGCTGGACTTCCCTGGCGCCGCCATTGTGATCTCTCACGATCGGTGGTTCCTTGACCGCGTTGCGACTCACATCCTGGCGTACGAAGACGACTCGCAAGCAATCTTCTTTGAAGGTAACTACACCGAGTACGAAGCTGATCGTAAAAAGCGCCTCGGCGAAGCGGCCACTCAGCCGCACCGTGTGCGTCACAAAAAACTGGCCCAGTAAGGCCGGTTTGCAAGAAAAGACGGAGCCCCTCGGGGCTCCGTTTTTTTTGCAGAGCAATACTGACCCTGTAGGAACAGAAGGTGGGTTTTTAGTGGTGCAAAAGTGAGTACAAGAAGCTTTTTTTTGGTGCGCAAAAGCCCGTGAAATCGGTTTAATTTATATAAATGCACCATTTAAATTCAGAACTGCGACATTTTGCGCTGTCGCGGTGCCACATGAATTGATAAAGTTCCGGTCAATCTCTGTTTAACGACAATAAATTTGCCGAGAATTAACCATGATCGAATCCGTCGACCAGTTCCTTGCCCGCCTGAAAAAACGTGACCCGGACCAGCCTGAATTCCACCAGGCAGTAGAAGAAGTCCTGCGCAGTTTGTGGCCGTTTCTTGAAGCCAATCCCCATTACCTCACTTCAGGCATTCTTGAGCGCATTTGTGAACCTGAGCGCGCGATCGTGTTCCGCGTATCCTGGGTTGATGATGAAGGCAAAGTGCGGGTTAACCGTGGTTTCCGTATCCAGATGAACAGCGCCATTGGCCCTTACAAGGGTGGTCTGCGGTTCCATCCGTCGGTGAACCTTGGCGTTCTGAAGTTCCTGGCGTTCGAGCAAACCTTCAAGAACTCCCTGACCTCGTTGCCTATGGGCGGCGGCAAGGGCGGCTCTGACTTCAACCCCAAGGGCAAGAGCGACGCTGAAGTCATGCGTTTCTGTCAGGCCTTCATGAGCGAGCTGTACCGCCACATTGGTTCGGACGTTGACGTGCCGGCAGGCGATATCGGTGTAGGCGCCCGTGAAATCGGCTTTATGTTTGGCCAGTACAAGCGCCTGAGCAACCAGTTCACCTCGGTGCTGACCGGCAAGGGCATGAGCTACGGCGGCAGCCTGATCCGCCCTGAAGCCACCGGCTTTGGTTGTGTGTACTTCGCGCAGGAAATGCTCAAGCGCAGCGGCCAGCGTATCGATGGCAAGCGCGTAGCGATCTCTGGCTCCGGTAACGTGGCGCAGTATGCGGCGCGCAAAGTCATGGACCTGGGCGGCAAAGTGATCTCGTTGTCGGACTCCGAAGGCACGTTGTACTGCGAAGCCGGTTTGAGTGAGGAGCAGTGGGAAGCGCTGATGGAGCTCAAAAACGTCAAGCGCGGTCGTATCAGCGAATTGGCCGGGCAGTTTGGTCTGGAGTTTCTGGCGGGCCAGCATCCGTGGAGCCTGGCGTGCGACATCGCATTGCCATGCGCCACTCAGAACGAACTGGACGCTGAAGCGGCCCGTACATTGTTGAGCAATGGCTGTGTGTGCGTGGCAGAAGGCGCGAACATGCCGACTACCCTCGAAGCGGTTGATCTGTTTATCGAGGCCGGTATCTTGTTTGCACCGGGCAAGGCATCCAATGCCGGCGGCGTGGCGGTGAGCGGTCTGGAAATGTCGCAAAACGCCATGCGCCTGCTGTGGACGGCAGGAGAGGTCGACAGCAAACTGCATAACATCATGCAGTCGATCCATCATGCGTGCGTTCACTACGGCGAAGAAAACGGTCGGATCAACTACGTCAAAGGTGCGAACATTGCGGGCTTCGTGAAAGTCGCTGACGCGATGCTGGCCCAGGGCGTGGTGTAAGCCGGTTCCGTTCTTCTGTGGGAGCGGGCTTGCTCGCGATGCAAGCGACGCGGTGTATCTGTTGCATCACGTCGATCCAATCGCGAGCAAGCCCGCTCCCACACGGTCTCTATCTAGTTGGCAAGCGCCTTGTGCTCAGCCAGTTCTTGCTCGATAAAGGCTGCAATCATGGCGCGGTAAACTTCTTCGGTGACGTTCGGGTTAGCGCCCAGTTCTGAGGCCAGCGCCCGGACTTTTGCAATCACCTGCTCAACCCGTTGCGGCGCCCTGACCGCATCGCTGTCTTTTTTGAACAGCGCCGCTTGCGATACGCAGGCACCCCGTTCGGCGATCAAGCCGACAATCTGGCGATCCAGCCCGTCGATTTTCTCGCGCACCTGTTCAAGGGAATCGTAGTTAACAGCCATGTCTTAAAACCTCCTTTCAGTAGTGATACCACTTCAACTCCAGCATCACTTCGTTGACGGGTGAGGTCAGCTTGCTGAACTCACGTTGTGCACTCAGTCGCAGGCCCAGATTGCGCGAAATTTCCCATTGCTGGTTCAGGCTGAGGCTGCGGCGGACTTCACCGTTGGTGAAGTAATCACCTTTGGCTTCAAGACTCAGGTTGCCCACCGGATTGCGCCAGAGAAGCCCTGTGTTAAACCCCGCTGCCGGTGAAACAAAGGCGGCGAAATCGTTGTTGTGCTCCACGCGCAGGGTGCCGAGGGCAAAGCCCAGCAGGTTTTCGCCCAACTGCCAGGTGCCGCCCGCGCCCCCATTGACGTGGCTGACCAGGCTTTCATCGCCATGCTTGCCCAGCACCCGTTCCAGCCCGCCGCCCACTTGCCAGGACCAGGGTTGCAGCAAGTCGTTACGCGGGGTCAGGGAGCGAATGTTGGCCAGGTCCAGTTGCTGAACTTGCCACTTGTTACCTTCGTACTGGCGCAGCTTGAGTTGCAGGATTTCAATCTGCGCGCCCAGCGGAAAGCCGGGCGCGTTGTCGTTCAAGTCGTGGTAAGCCATGCGCAGGCCGTACTCGGCAAAGGCCTTGTCGTCACGGCTACCGGCCCCCAGTTGCCAGGTGCGCGATTCGTGGCCGTTTTCGGGCAACTCGGGTTGTTCGACCTGCAGTTCAGGAGCTGGATTCTGGTTGATGGCGCGCAGCAGTTCGAAGCTGCGCTGGGAGCGGGCCGGGTCACGTTCGAGACCGTTTGCCCGGTAGCGTTCAAGACGATAAGCGGCGTCGATAATCAGCGCCTGGCGTTCTTTTGGCAGCGCCTTGAAGGTCGGGTTTTGCAACCGGGCCTGATCGGCGCTGATCTGCAGCACCCATTGCTGTTCCTCAGGATCGAGGGTTTTGGCGCGATCCAGCAGTTCACGCTCCCGGGAAGGGCGGTATTCGATACTTTCAACCAAGCCCGCTTCCTTGACCGCTTTGACGGTGTCGGTGGGGATCGCGGTCAGCGGGAACTGGGTGGTCAGTTGCAAGCCGGGACGTGCCACTTGCAACAACTCCAGCAGGCGATACGAGCAGTTTTCGTCAAAGAAGAAATAGTCGAACTGGATCTGTTTGAGCTCCCACACATGCTCGACCATGCGCTGGGTTTCTTCGGGAGTCAGATTGAGTCGGTATTCCCACAGGTCACGGTTTTCGAGGCTGCGGTACTCGGAGAGCTTTTCCTGGTAGGGCACCAGCGCGAACAGGCCGGGATAGCCACCGGCCAACCCCTTCCAGGCATACAAAATGCTGTTGTCGGAACCCTCAATGTAGGCGCCGAAATTGATCGCGTAGCTGAGCAGGGCGGTCTTGTTGTTCTGCACATCGGCCTGGTCGATACGCAACAAGGTGTGGCCGAACATCGAGGACGGGCTGTTCAGGTAGGCCGCCGGGAAAATCATCACCGTGCTGTGCGGTGCAACGTCCTTGAACCATTGCGTGAACTCTGCGCATTCGGCCTTGGGCAGGTCGGTCAGGTTCAACTGGGCCTTGAGCCAGCGGGTGCGGGCCGGGTACACGCACTGCGGGTGTTTGTCCCCCAGGCTCAAGGGCGAATACAAGGCCTGGACGGTGGCACGCAGTTCGGCGTCCGGGTGATGGGCGCCGTCGGGGGCCAGAAAGAATTTGTCGTCGCTGACATAGCTGCGCCAGCCGCTCAACTTGCCGGCTTCATAGTGTCCCAGAGAGATCCAGAACGGGTCGTTGGCCAACTGCTGAATACGTTGATCGTCAATATGGGGTGCGGCATACAGCGGGGCGCAGGCACAGAGCGCCAGATAGGCAAGGCGTTTGAGCATGTTCGGCAACTGTTGTCAGACGAAGAGGGGTGACGCAGGAGAATACCCGCTCCCAGAGGAGCGGGCAGATCTCATTTACTACGCAGCAGTGGCGTATTTGGCCAGGCGGGCATCGCCTTTGAGGATAGCCAGGGTGTTGTTGTGAACATCTTCAGCCGTTACATCGGCCTTGCTGAAGATTTGCTGGAAGTGCTCGTGGGTGACGGCGGCAAAATGCGCGCGATCTTCAGGGGCGACGCCCAGTACCACCGCGTAGGTGGTCAGTGCTTCGCCATTGCCTTTGGCCATGTCTTCGGACAGTTCGTTGATCATGCCATTCATGGCAATCCACGATTTGCCGCCGTAGGTCAGGGCGTCCTTGGTCGTACAGCCGTTGGTGCCGGAGGTCATGCCGAAGGTGGCGTTACCGGACGTGCCGTTGGTGGTGGATGCCAGGAAGTGTGCAGGGGTGCCGCGCTGACCTTCAAACAGCATGTTGCCCCAACCGCAGTTCGGACCGCCCGGGGCTTGCGCCATGGCATTGAGGGAAACAACTGTAAAGAGAGTACCGAGAAGAATCCGTTTCATAAGCTTTGTTCTCTATATGTGTGCAACCAATGGACAAGGGTTTCTGGCCCTGAAGCGCCAGTACGAGCCGGTTATGCCTTCCAGCCGCGTAACAGCTTGGAGTCTAGGCACGATCGGCAGGTTCCGTGGTTTTTTGTAAAACAATCTCTGTTGATGCACATTTTTTGCCCGTAAATACGATGGGGTGAACTTTCCCGTGTTGTACGCCTTGCCAGTGATGTACAGCCAGCGCCAGAATGCTGCCATCTGCCCCGCCCGATGTAAGGAAGCCCGATGCCTGATTCTGTTGCCACCAGCTTGCGTCTAGCGCCTGATGCGCTAACCCGTCCTTTCTCTGCTGAACAGTTCAGCTTCTCGAATACCAATGATTTAGAACCTTTTCGCGGCATTCTCGGCCAGGAGCGTGCGGTCGAAGCCCTGCAGTTTGGCGTGGCCATGCCACGTCCGGGTTACAACGTATTTGTGATGGGCGAGCCGGGTACGGGCCGCTTCTCATTCGTCAAACGCTACCTCAAGGCCGAGGGCAAGCGCCTGAAGTCCCCGAGCGATTGGGTGTACGTCAATAATTTTGACGAGCCCCGTGAGCCACGTGCCCTGGAACTGCCTTCGAGCAGCGCGGGTGCATTTATTGCCGATATCAACCACCTGATCGACAACCTGCTGGCGACCTTTCCGGCGGTGTTTGAGCACCCGACGTATCAACAGCGCAAAAGCGCGATCGATCGGGGCTTCAATCAGCGGTACGACCGGGCGCTGGATGTGATCGAGCGGCTGGCGCTGGAAAAAGGCGTTGCGTTGTATCGCGACAGCAGCAACGTGGCCTTCACGCCGATGAGTGATGGCAAGGCGCTGGATGAGGCCGAGTTTTCGCAATTGCCTGAGGTTGAGCGAGAGCGCTTCCATGAGGATATTTCCGGACTGGAAGAGCGGCTGAACGAAGAACTGGCCAGCCTGCCGCAATGGAAGCGCGAGTCGAACAATCAGCTGCGCCAACTGAACGAAGAAACCATCACCCTGGCGTTGCAGCCGTTGCTGTCGCCGTTGTCGCAGAAGTACGCCGAAAATGGTGCGGTCTGCGGTTATCTGCAAGCCATGCAGGTGTACTTGCTGAAAACCGTGGTCGAGCAATTGGTCGACGACAGCAAGACCGACGCCCAGGCCCGCAAGTTGCTCGAAGAGCAGTACCTGCCCAGCCTGGTGGTAGGCCAGCCGCTGAGCGGTGGTGCGCCGGTAGTGTTTGAGCCGCACCCCACGTATGACAACCTGTTCGGTCGTATTGAGTACAGCACTGACCAGGGCGCGCTTTACACCACGTACCGGCAGTTGCGCCCGGGCGCGCTGCATCGTGCCAACGGTGGGTTTTTGATTCTTGAAGCCGAGAAAATGCTCAGTGAGCCCTTTGTGTGGGATGCCCTGAAGCGTGCCCTGCAATCGCGCAAGTTGAAGATGGAGTCCCCGCTGGGCGAGATGGGCCGTCTGGCGACCGTCACCCTCAATCCGCAAGTCATTCCCTTGCAGGTCAAGGTCGTGATCATTGGTGCCCGCCAGCTGTATTACACGCTGCAGGACCTTGATCCGGACTTCCAGGAGATGTTCCGGGTGCTGGTGGACTTCGACGAAGACATCCCGATGGTCGATGAAAGCCTTGAGCAGTTCGCTCAGTTGCTGACCACCCGGACTTCAGAAGAAGGCATGGCGCCGCTGACCGCCGATGCGGTAGCGCGTCTGGCGACCTACAGCGCACGCCTGGCCGAGCATCAGGGTCGTTTGTCGGCGCGTATCGGTGATCTGTTCCAGCTGGTCAGCGAGGCGGATTTCATTCGTCACCTGGCGGGCGATGAGATGACCGATGCCGGCCATATCGAGCGTGCGCTCAAGGCCAAGGCCACGCGTACCGGTCGAGTGTCGGCGCGCATTCTTGATGACATGCTGGCAGGGATAATTCTCATCGACACCGATGGCGCGGCCGTGGGCAAGTGCAACGGCCTGACCGTGCTGGAAGTCGGCGACTCGGCCTTTGGTGTACCTGCGCGGATATCCGCCACGGTGTATCCGGGTGGCAGCGGTATCGTCGATATCGAGCGTGAAGTTAACCTGGGTCAGCCGATTCACTCCAAGGGCGTGATGATTTTGACCGGGTACCTGGGCAGCCGTTATGCACAGGAATTCCCGCTGGCGATTTCAGCCAGTATCGCGCTGGAACAGTCCTACGGTTATGTCGATGGCGACAGTGCCTCGCTGGGTGAGGCCTGTACGTTGATTTCGGCGCTGTCCAAAACGCCACTCAAACAGTGTTTTGCCATCACCGGTTCCATCAACCAGTTTGGTGAAGTGCAGGCGGTGGGCGGGGTCAACGAGAAGATCGAGGGCTTCTTCCGACTCTGTGAAGCGCGGGGGCTTACAGGCGAGCAGGGGGCAATTATCCCGCAGGCCAACGTGGCGACCCTGATGCTGGATGAGAAGGTGCTGCAGGCGGTGCGTGATGGCAAGTTCCACGTGTATGCGGTGCGTCAGGCCGATGAAGCGTTGAGCCTGTTGGTGGGTGAGCCTGCCGGTGAGCCGGATGAAGAGGGCCAGTTCCCTGAAGGCAGCGTCAATGCGCGCGTGGTAGAGCGGTTGCGGGTGATCGCTGAAATGATCAACGACGACGACCTCAAGGAGGCCGAGAAAGAGTTGCTGGCTGAGGCCCTGGCAGCAAAGAAACCGGCCTGACCCCCTGAAAGATGTCATGTGTGGGGGCGGGCGTGCTCGCGCGCCCCACGCGCGCGACCCCCCGCCCCCACAACACCC
>NZ_JAHKRC010000022.1 GCF_019345465.1 Pseudomonas sp. NKUCC02_KPG | reverse complement strand
CCTGGCGGCGCGTTCGGCCTGCGCGGCGTTATCGATCATGGCCAGTTTTTGAGCGCTCATGCACGGGGTTCCTTGTTGGTGAGCAACTGGTACGTCAGCTCGGTGTTCAGGGTCGCAAACGAGGGCAGTTTGCGTGCATTGAAGTGAGTGCAGGTCAGGCAGGAATGGACGCAAGCACGCATCGGACTGGGTACCACTGAAGTTGTTGGAATAGATCTCGGGAATCGGTATACGGACTTCTAATCGTTGAAGTGCTCAATGACGAGTCAATATTATTTTGATTCATATATTTATCAGGCAGATACGGGTGTCAGGATAGCTTTTGAATCGACGGTTTTATTAAGGTTATCAATAAAGTGCGCAACAAGTTGCGCACTTTCCTGTTGGCCAATAAGAGGTAGAACATATTTAAGCGCGCAATTCTAATGGGCTCTGGAGCAGGGCGTCCACAATGAATGGAAAACTTTTGTTCTGGTACTTAACTTTATGGGCTCTAGCAATAACGCCAAAAATATTCCCCTATTTAAGTGCGCAAGAAGTTGCGCACTTAAATAGGGTGCGATGAATATATGAATCGGGCATTCGAGATCAGCTTGTCTGAAGGTGTGCGTTTCGAGCGTCGGGTGTTCCACGCCATGTTCGCGACACATGACCCGAAAGAAGGGATGGCGGCGTTTGTCGAAAAGCGTGCTGCAGAGTTTGAGAGCCGCTAAAAGTCACTGGCTGTAGATGTGGGAGCGGGCTTGCTCGCGATTAAGGCAACCGGGTATGTCAGTCATGCCGGGTCGCTGCCATCGCGAGCAAGCCCGCTCCCACAGGCTCTCTGTTTTTGGTGGGAGCCTGCCTGCAGGTGTCTAGATCAGATAATTCTTCAATTCCCGCGCAATAACCATTCGCTGAATCTCGCTCGATCCCTCATAGATCTGGGTGATGCGTGCATCTCGGTAGTAACGCTCAACCGGATAGTCTTCAAGGTAGCCATAGCCGCCATGGATCTGGATGGCTTTGGAGCAGACATACTCGGCCATTTCCGAAGCAAACAGTTTAGCCTGGGAGGCTTCTGACAGGCAGGGCTTGCCCGCGCTGCGCAGGCGCGCCGCATGCAGGATCAGCAGTCGCGCTGCATTGATCCGGGTTTGCATGTCAGCCAGCATGTTGGCGATGCTTTGGTGTTCGATGATCGCCTTGTCAAATTGCACCCGGTCACGGGAATAGCCCAGTGCCGCTTCGAAGGCGGCACGAGCGATGCCCAGTGCCTGGGCGCCAATACCGATGCGTCCGCCTTCGAGGTTGGACAGGGCGATGGCCAGCCCCTTGCCGCGTTCGCCGAGCATGTTGGCTTCAGGCACGGTGCAATTGTTCAGGGTAACGGCGCAGGTATCCGAGGCGCGAATGCCCATTTTGTGTTCGGTACGGTCGACGATGAAACCCGGGGTCGCGGTAGGCACCAAAAACGCCGAAATGCCTTTTTTGCCAAGGTTTGGATCGGTGACGGCAAACACGATGGCCAGCTTGGCGCGCTTGCCATTGCTGACAAACTGTTTGGCGCCGTTGATCACCCACTGGCCGTCGCGCAGTTCCGCTCGTGTGCGCAGGTTGTGGGCTTCAGAGCCCGCCTGTGGCTCGGTCAGGCAGAAGCAGGCGATGGTCTGGCCACTGGCAAGCTCTGCCAGCCAGGTTTGTTTTTGCGCCTCGCTGCCGTATTTGAGGATGGGCCCGCAGCCGACAGAGTTATGGATACTCATCAGCGCGCCGGTTGCGCCATCACCGGCCGATATTTCTTCCACAGCCAGGGCGTAGGCAACGTAGTCGACATAGGTGCCGCCCCATTCTTCCGGAACCACCATGCCCAGCAGGCCCAGTTCGCCGAGCTTGGCCACCAGTGCATCGTCGATCCAGCCGGCCTTTTCCCAGGCCTGGGCATGGGGGGCGATTTCACGGCGGGCAAAGTCGCGGGCCATGTCGCGGATCATCACTTGTTCTTCGCTCAGTTCGATATCTTGCATGGCTCAGGCTTCCGTCGCGTCGAATGAGGTGAAAAAGCTGGCGACATGCACAGGGTCCAGAGCGTCCAGGGCAGGCGGGTTCCAGCGCGGGTTTTTGTCCTTGTCGATGATCAGTGCGCGCACGCCCTCCATCAGGTCGCCGCGATCGAACCATTGACGGTCAAGGTGCAGTTCCAGGGCAAAACACTGTTCCAGAGTCAGCTCACGGCCCCGGCGCAGCATTTCGAGGGTGACGGCCATTGCCAACGGGGAGCGGGTTTGCAGAAGGTCGGCGGTTTCATTGGCCCAGTCGCGGGTTTCCGGCGCCGTGACAGCGCGCAGATGAGCGACGATTCGCGGTATATCGGCTTGGGCGAAAACGCTGTCTATCAGGGGGCGAAGCCTGGCCAGCGGCGGCTCGGGCAACACGGTCACTGCGAACGTTCCGATCAGTGCTGTCAGATCATCAATGGGGGTGCCTCGCCATTCGAGGGTATCGAGGCTTCTATCCAGTTCAGGCAGTTTACTGCTCTCCAGATAGCCGTCAGCCAGCCCGCAATACAGTGCGTCACTGGCGCGGATTTGCACGCCGCTAACCCCCAGGTAAGTACCAAGCTGGCCCGGTGTGCGGGTCAGAAAGTAGCTGCCGCCAACGTCAGGGAAATAACCGATTGCCACTTCAGGCATCGCCAGCTTGCTGCGCTCGGTGACCAGGCGCAGATCCGCGCCTTGCACCAGTCCCATGCCGCCGCCGAGGACAAAACCGTCCATCAAGGCAATCACGGGTTTGGGGTAGTGGTGCAGGGTCAGGTCGAGGGCGTATTCCTCTTCGAAGAACACCGTGTGCAGGGTGTCGTTGTTTTGATAGCTGTCGTAGAGCGAGCGGATATCCCCGCCAGCGCAAAAGGCTTTTTCGCCAGCGCCACGCAGCACAATGGCTTTTACCTGAGGGTCTGCGGCCCAGGCATCGAGATGCTGTTGAAGGCTGCGCACCATCTCCAGGTTGATGGCATTGAGACCGCTGGGGCGGTTGAGGGTCAGGTGACCAATGTGGTTGCGGACCTCGGCCAGAATCGTGTCGTCAATTGGAGCGATTTCCGGTGTCGGTGAGGAGGAAACCTGAGCAGTCATCACTAACTCCCTGCTTTATATTATTTTTAGTGGTGTTCACGGGCGAACGATAACGGATGCTAACAGTGCAAATTTGCCCATTACAACCCTGATAAGTGCAGGGCTGGTGTGCATTTTTGCATGTCAGACAGGCAGCGATCCGCCCACTTATTGCGCCAGCCAACCGCCGTCCACATTCCAGGCGGCACCGCGCACCTGGCTGCCAGCCTCGCTGCATAAAAACAGCACCAGTTCGCCCAGTTGGGGCGGGGTCACGAACTCCAGGGAGGGTTGTTTCTCGGCCAGCAGATCGTGCTGCGCCTGATAGGGGTCAATGCCCTGGCTGATGCGCTGATCAATCTGTTTTTGCACCAGTGGTGTGAGCACCCAGCCCGGGCAGATGGCATTGCAGGTGATATTGCTGGTGGCGGTTTCCAGGCCAACGACTTTAGTCAGGCCGATCACGCCATGTTTGGCGGCCACATAGGCGGCTTTGCCGACCGACCCCACCAGGCCATGAACCGAGGCGATATTGACGATGCGCCCCCAGCCGCGCTTGCGCATGCCGGGCAAGGTCAGGCGAGTGCTGTGAAACACACTGGACAGGTTGATCGCGATGATTGAATCCCAGCGCTCTACCGGGAACTCCTCGACGCTGGCCACATGCTGGATGCCTGCGTTGTTGACCAGAATGTCGATACCACCGAACTCGCGTTCGGCATAACTGATCATGTCGGCGATCTGCGCCGGGTCGCTGACATCTGCAGGATGGTGACCCACTTTGACGCCCAGTTGCTGGATGTCTGCAATGACTTTGCTGGCATCGCCAAAGCCGTTGAGTATCAGGTCGGCTCCAGCCTTGGCCAGGCTCAGTGCGATACCAAGGCCGATGCCGCTGGTGGAACCGGTAACCAGTGCAGTTTTACCCTTAAGGCTCATGATCAATTCCTCAGAACGACGGGTTCGTGAATGAGGAAACGTAGCACGTGGTTTGCAGTTGCGGATACGAAACGGCCCACCAATAGGCGGGCCGTCTTCACGCTGCGCGGGGAGGATTAGTCCTGGCGGCTGGTGACTTCCAGCAGGTGGTAGCCGAACTGGGTCTTGACCGGGCCTTGCACCACGTTGATTGGCGCGCTGAAGACGACGGTGTCGAATTCTTTAACCATCTGGCCTGGACCGAAAGAACCCAGGTCGCCGCCCTGACGGCTGGACGGGCAAGAAGAGTTGGCTTTCGCCACTTCGGCGAAATCAGCGCCGCCTTCGATTTGGGCTTTCAGTTCGTTGCACTTGTCTTCGGTGGCAACAAGGATGTGACGGGCAGTGGCTTTAGCCATGAGGGAGTACTCCTTTCAAGAAAGTGCCGAGCCTACCGGATTCAGTGGGGTTTTTCTCGGCAAAAGTTCTGTTTTGCGTTTTTGCTGACTGGCGGATCAATGCTTGGCGTACTGCGACTGGACTATTTTTATAACCCTTTGTTTTTCAAAAGCTTGGCGTGTTCGACATAAAGCGTGAGCGGGTTGACGGTTTTTTTGCTCATGGGGGCCAGATGATTAATGGTGTCGAGGTGATCAAGTGGGTAGTCCGAGCGGATCACATGGCCCAGATGGGAGCTGAATCGTCCGACCATTCCGTCATTTTCCTTGGTCTCACGGGTAAAAAAACTGCCGAACACACGGCAGGCGTTGTGCAAGGGGTCGAGCAGGTTCAACGATTCCGACAATCGCGAGCCCTTGATAATGCCGCTCCAGGAGTAATAGGACACATCGTTTACGTGCTCGGCCCCCATGCCGCCCCAGGTTTCAGGCAAGCCTTGGGGGTATTTAAGGTTAAAGGCAGTAACTCCTTCGGTGGTCAGGGCGTTGAGCGCCTCAAGTGAATGTTGCGGCAGTTGCGAGTGGCCGGTTATCGCTGACAGGAATGTGGAGAACGCTGTGGTCAGGGCGCCGGCGATGGTTTCGGGCAGTGTGCCCGGGACAAAGGCCTGACGCATGCGGTCTGCTGCTTCCGAGCCATGATTCGGGCCGCTGACCGAGGTCACGGAGGCGACAAGATGTGGCGCGGTGGCAGCTGCATAGCGGGCGGTCAGGGCGCCCTGGCTGTGGCCGATCAGATTGACCCGCTGTGCGCCGGTCTGGGTGCACACCCTGCGTATATGCTCAAGCAGTTGTTCGCCCCGTGTTTCGTTGTTGTTGGCGGCCGAAATGATCGGCACGAAAACCCTGGCGCCTGATTCAGCGAGCGCGTCCTTGATGCCTTTGAAGTAGTTGAAGGGGCCTATCCGGCCGAAGCCGAACAGTCCGTGTACCAGCAGAATCGGGTAGTGGGTATTGGCTGAGTCATCCATGGGGTGTTTTCCTTGGTGTTGTTAACCGTAAAAAACACCTTAGTCGATATCGACTTCGCGCAGCCGTGGGCATATTCCCGGGCTGCGCAGAGGTTTGCCGAGCAGGCTTGTCAGGCGATGACCCGGGCGACGCGGCGCTGTGTTTGCAGCTGTTGGGCGGCGTTGCGCAGCAAGTGCTCGGTGGCATCCCACCCCAGGCAGCCATCGGTCACGGAAACCCCGTAGCGCATGTTCGCACTCAGGGGCTGGCAGCCTTCGAACAGATGGCTTTCGAGCATCATGCCAATCAGGGAGTGATCACCTGCCAGGCGCTGTTCGAGCACATCATTGAACACATCCGGCTGGCGCAACGGGTCTTTGCCGCTGTTGGCGTGGCTGCAGTCGATCATCATGCGGGCCGGGATGGCGCTTTTTTCCAGCCCGGCGCGAGCCTTGGCCACACTGGCGCGGTCGTAGTTCGGGCCGCTGTGGCCACCGCGCAGTACCAGATGGGTGTCGGGGTTGCCGGGCGTCTCGACGATTGCCGGATGGCCCTGGCTATCGACCCCGAAATGACGGTGACTGTGCGCGGCAGAGCGCATGGCATCGCAGGCGATTGCCACACCGCCGTCAGTGCCGTTTTTGAAGCCTACCGGCAGATCAAGGCCGCTGGCCATTTCGCGGTGAATTTGCGATTCGGTGGTGCGGGCGCCAATGGCCACCCAGCCCAGCAGGTCGTCGAAGTAGCCTGCAGCGATGGGCTGCAACAGTTCGGTGGCGACCGGAAGGCCCATGCGCAGGATTTCGAGCATCAGTTCCCGTGACAGGGTCAGGCCGTGAGCCATGTCATCGCTGCCATCCAGGTGCGGATCGTAGGCCAGGCCTTTCCAGCCCACAGTGGTGCGCGGTTTTTCGATGTAGGCACGCATGACCAGTAGCATGTCGTCGCTCACTTCATGGGCCAAGGCTGCGAGATTGCTGGCGTATTCGAGTGCGGCGAGGGGGTCGTGGATGGAGCAGGGGCCGACAACCACCAGTAAACGGGAGTCTTCACCGTTGAGGATGGCGCGAATGGCCTGGCGCTGGCTGCTGATCTGCTCGCGAAGCTTGATGCTCAGGGGCAGTTGCTGTTTGAGTTGCGCTGCGCTGGGCAGGCGACGGGTCGAAATCTGGGTAGTTGCAGTGTGTACGGCTGGCAGAGCGGATACGGATGCGTTCATGGTGTGTGCTTCCTGGGCAGGCGGCGGGTTCTCCCGCGCGCTCAGCCCTACTGGGGTGTTCGACAATTGGCCAGACTGGCCATGAGTGCTTGCGTGCCACCAATGTGGGTCCGTTCGGAGGCGGCAGGCTGTCCCGAACGGCGGCTGATAAATCGCCATGCAGTGCAAAGGTCGAAGCGGTAATAAGTGGCGTAGTTCATGGGGTAAATCCTCAATTCAATAAAATGTCAGGGGCCAGAAAAACAAAACCCCCGGTCGGGAAGCCGACCGGGGGTGAGAATTCTCTGGTAGGCGACCCCTAAGTAGTGGGCGCCGTGTGGGTATCAGGCGCGCCAGTGGCTAAACCAATACCCAAAATAAAATCGTGCGGTGGAGTGCATGTTGTTCGCGCACACAGATTCAGCCAGACGCTCGTCGCGTGCGGTCTTACAAATGTCTGTGGGGGCGTGATGCAACATGGGTGGTCTCCGATTGATGGTTCGCAGCTTACTTGAGGCGAACGGGCGTATTCAATCAAAAAATACTATGTGGATTAACAATTCAGACTATTGCCATGAGAGTCAGGGGCAGGCGAGATGTTTATTCGAGCCGGTCACGAACACGTGAGGGCCCTGTTTCGGGCTTTGCGCCGCCGCTCGCCGTGCGTGCTGTTGAGGGGGAGGGCGTGCCTGAATACTAAATCGGGAGTCACGCCCGAATAGGTGCATACTCAAGCGAACTCATCCCCTTCTGCCTCAACTGAATGTGTGGTCTGAGAGGCAATGATGCCGTCTTTCATGCCCAGAAGAACCGCTACCTTGTGGGCTTCACCACGCTTCCCCTTTTTGCGCCCGGCGAGCACTTGATAAGTGGTGGCCGGGTCGACGCCATGTTCCCGAGCGAACTCTTGAACGGATTTTCCCTGGTATTCCAGCCATGCCCTGGCTTGTGCGGCAGTACGAATTCCGGTCATAGTTCAAAACCGTTCAATTTTGTTTAATATTTATGGATTATACCATCCTTGCGGGTGTTTAAAATGGGATCCTACATCCAAATGAGTGGAATTGGTTTGCGCTTGCGTCAAGAGAGAGAGCGGCTGGGTTTGTCGCAGAAAGCTTTTGGCGAAATTGGTGGTGTCGAGGCGAACGCCCAAGGCAAATATGAGAGTGGTGATCGCGCGCCCAAAGCGGACTACTTGTCGCGGGTCGCAGGGCGTGGGGTGGATGTGCTGTTTGTATTGACCGGCAGCCCAACCCCGACATTAGTCGACAACCTCAGTCATATAGAAGAAAAAGTCCTGACCAGTTACCGGGTCTTGCAAAAGGAAGATCAGGACGCCATCCGCCGCTTGACCACAACCTTGGCCGAGCTGTCTGTCGCTCACCCGGCAAAGGAACTTCGTGATCCTGAAGATATTGAGACCGTCAAGAGCTGAATATTTACAAGGATTTAACGCTTTGGCGTGGATAGTTGACGCAAGTCGGTAGGTTGGTGGATTAGTTTTTGCTAAGGTGTCCACAATCAACCAAGACCAATTTGCGAGGTATCGACTTGATTCGGGTTCTAGTGGTCGATGACCACGATCTTGTGCGTACAGGGATCACACGAATGCTGGCCGATATCGAAGGCTTGCAAGTGGTCGGTCAGGCCGAGTCCGGTGAGGAGTCCCTTCTCAAGGCCCGCGAGCTGAAGCCTGATGTGGTTTTGATGGATGTCAAAATGCCCGGCATTGGTGGCCTGGAAGCTACCCGCAAGATGATGCGCAGCCACCCCGACATCAAGGTTGTCGCCGTGACCGTGTGTGAAGAAGACCCTTTTCCGACGCGCTTGCTGCAGGCAGGCGCCGCAGGCTACATGACCAAGGGCGCTGGTCTGGCCGAGATGGTCCAGGCAATCAGGCTGGTATTCGCCGGTCAGCGCTACATCAGCCCGCAAGTCGCACAGCAATTGGCACTCAAATCCTTTCAGCCTGCAAGTGACTCTCCGTTTGATACCCTGTCCGAGCGCGAAATTCAGATCGCGCTGATGATTGTGGGCTGTCAGAAGGTCCAGGTCATTTCAGACAAACTTTGCCTGTCGCCCAAGACGGTCAATACCTACCGCTACCGCATTTACGAGAAGCTCTCGGTCAAAAGCGATGTTGAACTGGCCTTGCTGGCTGTTCGTCACGGCATGGTCGATGCTGGTTAACGATGACTGACGTGTTTGACGCAAGTGCGTTTCTTTCGACCTGCAGCGGTCGTCCTGGCGTGTATCGCATGTTTGACGGCGATGCACGGCTGCTTTACGTGGGTAAGGCCAAGAACCTGAAAAAGCGTCTGGCCAGCTACTTTCGCAAAACCGGCCTGGCGCCTAAAACAGCTGCCCTCGTGGCACGTATCGCGCAAATAGAAACCACCATTACTGCCAATGAAACCGAGGCGTTGCTGCTTGAGCAGACGCTTATCAAGGAATGGCGCCCGCCGTACAACATTCTGTTGCGCGACGATAAGTCCTATCCCTATGTGTTTCTGTCGGATGGTGAATTCCCGCGCCTGAGCATTCATCGCGGTGCCAAGAAGCTAAAAGGCAAGTACTTCGGGCCTTACCCCAGTGCGGGCGCTATTCGCGAGAGCCTGAGCATCTTGCAAAAGACCTTTCTGGTGCGTCAGTGCGATGACAGCTACTTCAAAAACAGAACGCGGCCTTGTTTGCAGTATCAGATCAAGCGCTGCAAAGCGCCTTGTGTCGGGTTGGTTGAGCCGCAGGAGTATGCTGAGGATGTTCGCCACTCGATCATGTTCCTTGAGGGGCGCAGCAGTGCGCTGACCGACGAGCTCAACAGTGCAATGGAGCAAGCCGCCAGCACCCTTGATTTTGAGCGTGCCGCTGAGGTACGTGACCAGATTTCGCTCTTGCGCAGGGTTCAGGACCAGCAAAGCATGGAAGGCGGGACCGGCGATGTGGATGTGATTGCCGCTTTCGTAAACCCCGGCGGCGCCTGTGTGCATTTGATCAATGTGCGCGGCGGGCGGGTATTGGGCAGCAAGAACTTCTTTCCACAGGTCGGTATCGAGGAGGAGGTGGCCGAAGTCATGGCGGCCTTTCTCGGTCAGTACTACATCAGCAGCCCTGAGCGCGACTTGCCGAGCGAGCTGATTGTAAACGTGGAGCACGAGAGTTTCGGCGCAATCATCGACGCCATCGAAGAGCTGCGGGGCCGAGAGCTGGCCATCAGCTACAGGGTGCGTGGCACGCGGGCGCGATGGCAGCAACTGGCGGTCACCAATGCCGAGCAGGCGCTGGTTGCCCGCCTGACAAACCGTCTGCATGTTGCGGCACGCTTTGAGGCCCTGGCCAAAGTATTGAAACTCGACGAAATCCCACAGCGGCTGGAGTGCTATGACATCAGTCACTCCAGCGGTGAAGCGACCGTTGCATCCTGCGTGGTGTTCGGCCCCGAAGGTCCGATCAAGTCGGATTACCGGCGCTTCAACATTGAAGGCGTGACCCCGGGCGATGACTATGCTGCCATGCACCAGGCGCTGATGCGCCGTTTCAGCCGGCTTAAAGAGGGGGAGGGCAAGTTGCCCGACATCCTGCTGGTCGATGGTGGCAAGGGTCAGCTCTCAATGGCCCGTGATGTGCTCAATGAACTGGCCGTGCCAGACTTGATCCTGCTTGGCGTGGCCAAGGGAGCAACACGCAAGGCGGGCTTCGAAACCCTCTATCTGAACGATGCTGCCCATGAATTCACGTTAAAGGGTGACTCGCCGGCCTTGCATTTGATCCAGCAAATCCGTGACGAGGCCCACCGTTTTGCCATTACCGGACATCGGGCGCGACGCGGTAAAACCCGTCGAACCTCAACCCTGGAAGGCATTGCAGGGGTAGGGCCGACTCGCCGCCGAGATTTATTGAAACATTTTGGTGGCTTACAGGAGCTATCTCGTGCCAGCATCGAGGAGATCGCCAAAGCACCCGGGATCAGTAAAAAGCTCGCTGAGTTGATTTATGCAAATCTGCACAGCGAGTAGAATGCCCCCTCACCTCGTAGCCAGTTGTGCCGATGAATATCCCTAATTTGATCACCGTACTACGCGTTCTACTCATTCCTTTCTTCATTCTGTTGTTTTACATGCCGTACAGCTGGAGTTATGTAGCCGCCAGCTCAGTCTTCGCGTTTGCGGCGGCGACGGATTGGCTCGACGGCTATTTGGCCCGTCGACTGGAGCAAAGCACGCCTTTTGGTGCCTTTCTGGATCCGGTAGCCGACAAGTTGATGGTTGCTGTGGCGTTGGTCCTCTTGGTGCAAGAGCACCACAACGTGTGGCTGACCCTGCCTGCAGCCGTGATTATTGGCCGTGAAATTGTCATTTCCGCGTTGCGCGAGTGGATGGCAGAGTTGGGTGCACGGGCTCAGGTTGCCGTATCGAACATGGGCAAGTGGAAAACTGCGGCGCAAATGCTGGCCCTGATCATCTTGCTGGCCAATCCATCGGACTTCAGCTTCTGGGTGTTGGTGGGTTACGGGCTGCTGCTGGTGGCGGCGGGGTTGACCTTGTGGTCGATGCTTCAGTATTTGCGGGCCGCCTGGCCGCATCTGAAGACGACCTCGGTAAAATAAATAAAACTTTTTGAATCAATGGGTTGACGCATTCTTATATTCCTATAGAATGCCCAGCACCAAGACGCGGGAATAGCTCAGTTGGTAGAGCACGACCTTGCCAAGGTCGGGGTCGCGAGTTCGAGTCTCGTTTCCCGCTCCAAACATGGCTTTACGAATTCAGTGCAGTTCGATAGAGCAGAACAAAGGACCTTCGGGTCCTTTTTCGTTTCTGGATTTTCATCAGGGAGCTTGTCCAGGCGCCCAACGATGATTTCTTTACGGCATCTCTCTCAAGTCATCACGCAATATGCTCAGGCTTTTCAGCGGTTGGAGGGCCAGGGTGTCTGGGTATTGCCAAATGCGCAACGCCAGACCCGCAAGTCGTCTAGTGACGAGACTTTCAGTATCTGGCGCTGCCTGTGGGGCGGGAGTTGCAGAGTCTTCAGCTCAAGATAAACAGCCTGGGTAGCCGATCAGACACCGGCGACCAATGCGCCCTCGTTCATCCTGCGTTTGTAGGCACTGTCACGATTCGCCAGCCAGAAATATAACGGCGAAGTCACCACCAGCCCGACGATCCAGGACAAGTCCGCTCCGTTGATGTGTTCTGAAATCGGACCCACATACAGCGGCGTGTTCATGAACGGAATCTGCACCACAATACCGACCGCATACGCCAGCAATGCCTGGGGGTTGTAGCGCCCGTAAATCCCGCCATCCACGCGAAAGATCGACGCAATGTCGTACTTGCCCTTATGGATCGCGTAGAAGTCGATCAGGTTGATCGCTGTCCACGGCACCAATACCACCAGCAACACCAGCACCATATCGACGAAGTGCCCGATAAAGTCCTTGGAGGCGAACACGGCTGCAGTTGCACACGTGGCCAGTACGATGATGGAGATCACCGCACGGCTTTTGGCCGTTGGAATCCAGCGATACGCAAAGGTCTGCACCAGGGTGATGATCGACAGTACCGCGCCGTACAGGTTGAGGGCGTTGTGGCTGATCACGCTGAGCAAAAAGAGCACCAGCATCAGGGGGCCGATGGAGCCCGTGGCGAGTTTGACCGCTTCCATGGTGTCCATCCCTGCCGGGGTGGCGAGGACGGCAACGGCGCCAAAGATGAAGGACAGACTGGAGCCCAGGACCGAACCCAGGTAAGTGGTCCAGAATGTGGACGCAACGGGGACGTCAGCCGGCAGGTAGCGGGAGTAGTCAGACACGTAGGGGGCAAAGGCGATCTGCCACAGGGCAGCCAGGGAAATGGTCGCCAGCACGCCTGCAATGTTGAACCCGCCGCGGGTCAGAAAGTCGGTGGTCTGTATGTGGGTGAAGATGTAGCCGAAACCGAGCACGATCCCGGCGCCCAGTACCCAGGTGCCAATGCGGTTGAGCACGTGGATAAAGCGGTAGCCGATGATGCCGATAATTCCGGAACCGATGGCGCCGATCACGATGCCGACCGGCACGGGCACCGAATCGACCACGCCGTGCAGGGATTTGCCCGCCAGCACGATGTTGGAAGCAAAGAAACCGATGTACATGACACCCGCGATCACCACCACCAGCAACGCGCCGAGGGAGCCGAACTGGGCACGGCTCTGGATCATTTGCGGGATGCCCATTTGCGGGCCCTGGGCCGAGTGCAGCGCCATCAGCACGCCGCCGACCAGGTGACCGATGAGGATGGCGACGATGCCCCACATCAGATTAAGGTTGAACAGTTGCACACCCAGTGCTCCGGTGACGATCGGCAACGGCGCGATGTTGCCGCCGAACCACAGGGTGAACAGATCTCTTACCTTTCCATGGCGATCTTCGGGGGGCACGTATCCAATCGTGTGTTTCTCGATGAGCGGGGCGTTGGCTGTTGCAGTGGTGACCATGACGAACTCCAAGGCAGGTGAGTACGTGGACGTACTTCGCAGTGCGCCGACAGGGCGGCGCTTTGTTGTTGGAGTGATCATCTGTAATGAGGGCAGGGAGGTAAATTAGTAAGTTTGTTGCTATAGACATTAAAAAAAGTATCTCCCGGGCTTTTTTGCTCCGGTATGTTGCATGCTCCGTGAACGCTGAATAAAACAGCTTTTTCTTGCACTGGTTTGGGGCGAAATCCCACGTTTCCCGAGGTTCCGATGGCTGCCTACAACCTGCGCCAACTCAGATATTTTGTGACCACGGCCGACTGCGGCAGCGTCGCCGAAGCGTCGCGCAAGCTTTACATCGCACAACCATCCGTCTCGACCGCGATCAAGCAACTGGAAGACAGTTTTGGTGTGCAGCTGTTTATCCGTCATCACGCCCAGGGCGTGTCACTGACACCCAGTGGCGCACGGTTTTACCGCAAGGCGCTGGAGTTGTTGCGAGTGGCACATGAGTTCGAACAAAACGCCCTGGCCGACAATGACGTGGTGGCGGGGCAGATCGATATCGGCTGCTTTGAAACCGTCGCACCGCTGTACTTGCCGCGTTTGATCGCCGGCTTCAAGGCGCGTTGGCCCGGGGTTGAGATCCGCATTCGCGACGGTGAGCAGCAGGAGCTGGTACAGGCGCTCACCGCAGGCACTATTGATGTGGCGATGCTGTTTGAACACGACCTGGGAACCGCCATCGAGACTGCGCCACTGATGCCGCCGCAGCAGCCATACGCCCTGTTACCGGCCGATCACCGCTTTGCACAGCAAGCCAGAGTGTCCCTGGCGGACCTGGTCCTGGAGCCGATGATTCTGCTGGATGTGCTGCCCAGCCGGACCTATTTCGTGAGCATATTCGAAGAGCGCGGGTTGACGCCGAATATCGTGTTCAGTTCGCCGTCGATCGAGATGGTTCGGGGGATGGTGGGCAGGGGGTTCGGCTTTTCGATACTGGTGACCAAACCGTTCACCGAGTACACCTATGACGGCCAGAAAGTCGTGTGTGTGCCGCTGGCTGAAACGGTCACGGGTTCAGGCTTGTCGGCTGTGTGGCTGCGTCGCGCACCATTGACCAAGCCGGTGCAGCTGTTTGTCGACTACTGCCGTGAAGAACTGGCGCAGTTACTTGGCTAGAACTGTGGGAGCCGGGCTTGCCCGGCTCCCACAGTTGATGGGTATCGTTTGGGGGTATCAGGTGCGGATCGAGTGCAGCATCCGCAGCAGCATGGCATCACATCCCGCCAACTGAGCCACACTCACAAACTCATCCGGCTTGTGCCCCTGGTCCATGCTGCCGGGCCCGCAGACCACCGTGGGAATGCCTACGGCATCGAACAGCCCCCCTTCGGTGCCAAACGCGACGGTGCCGAATTCCCGCGAGCCGCTGAACGCTGCAATCAACTCAGCCGCCTGGCTGCGCTCATCAGTCACCAGGCCCGGGTACGCGGACAACTCGGTAAAGCGGATCGCACTCTGCGCGCTGACGGCCTGCATGCGTGGTAACACCTGTTGCTCGGCGTACGCCCTCAACTGCGACGCCACCTCACTCGGGTCCTGGGACGGCAATGCGCGAATCTCGAAATCAAACCGGCAATCGGCAGGCACGATGTTCAGCGCTTTGCCCCCGGTAATCACCCCGGTTTGCACGGTGCTGAACGGCGGATCAAAACGGGGGTCCTGTGTCTCCTGTAATTGGTGTCCTATACGCCCCAACTCGCCAATCAACGCGGCGGCATGCTCGATGGCATTCACGCCATAGGGCGCATAGGCCGAATGACACGCCTCGCCCTGCACATTACAGCGCATGGCGAGCTTGCCTTTATGGCCGAGTACCGGCTTGAGCTGCGTCGGTTCGCCGATAATGCACAGCATCGGCTTCACAGGCCGCTGCTCCAGTACCTTGAGCAACGAGCGCACGCCCAGGCAGCCGACTTCTTCGTCGTAAGACAGGGCGATATGCACCGGCATGCGCAACGGCGCCTGAATCAGCGCCGGGACCAACGCCAGCACGCATGCGATGTAACCCTTCATATCCGCCGTGCCCCGGCCAAACAGCTTGCCGTCGCGCTCAGTCAGCTCAAACGGTGGCACCGTCCATGGCTGGCCATCCACCGGCACCACGTCGGTGTGTCCCGACAGCACAATACCCGCCAGTCCTTGCGGGCCAATACTGGCGAACAGGTTGGCCTTGCTGCGTTCATCGTTGTAGACCAACTCACTGGCCACACCGAACCCGGCCAGGTAATCGCGCACAAAGTCGATCAGTTGCAAGTTGGACTCGCGGCTGGTGGTGTCAAACCCCACCAGCTTGTGCAGCAGATCGCGGCTGCTACTCATCGATCATCTCCGGCCACGCCGTAGCCGGGGGAACGGTCGGGAGCGATGGCGCGGTCGATGTAGTCCTGCACTTGCGGGCGATAAGCGTCCCAGAGTTTCTGCAGTTCAGTGATCGGGCGCTCATCGGCCCAGTCCACCCGCAGGTTGATGATCGGCCAGGTCAGTTCGCCCACCACCACCAGCGCGGCGGAATGCACCGGGCCGGCCTCGCCGCCAGCGTCGATGGCGGCATGCATGGCAGCCAGCAGCCGGTCCGCCAGTTGGCCTTCTCCTTGCTCGAACGCCAGGACCATGGCCTCGATCACTGCGCGGTCGGCCAGCATGTTGCCCGCCGCCACGCATTGTTCGCCCGCGACCCCATTGTGGGTACCCAGGGTCTCGCTGCCGCTGAAATGCACGGTGCGGCCCAGGTGATCAATCGCCGTCAGTTGCCGGTACTGGCTGTAGCCATTGCTCGTAAGCGCCTTGTCCAGCGCTGCGGCCGGGGCGAGGCCCCGTTCCAGCAAGTCCAGCACGTCCGGGCCCAGGGCCGGCAGGGTGATGTTCTGGGTTGAAACCGCGCCAACACCGGGGCGCAACCAGGGGCAGCGGGCACCCACGGCAATACTCGATGAGCTGATGGCGATGCCCAACTGGCCGGTGTCCGCGCAACGGCCAACGATTGAAAACGTCATGGGTAGCCTCCTTACTCCGGGATAACCGCGATCACATCGATTTCCATCAGCCACTGGGGCTGCCCGAGAGCCGACACCACCAGTCCGGTGGAGATCGGAAACACCCCCTTGAGCCATTTGCCGACTTCCTGGTAAACCGGCTCGCGGTAGCGCGGGTCGATCAGGTAGGTGGTGGTCTTGACGATATGGCTCAGGTCGCTGCCCGCTTCTTCGAGCAGTTGCTTGACGTTGCGCATGGCTTGCTCGGTCTGGGCCCTTGGGTCTCCCAGGCCAACGAGCCTGCCTTCGAAATCGGTGCCCACCTGACCGCGCACATACACGGTGTTGCCGGCGCGCACAGCCTGGCACAGGTCGTTGTCCAGGGTTTGGTTAGGGTAGGTTTCCTTGGTGTTGAACATGCGGATGCGAGTGTGAGTAGGCATCAAATAAACTCCGAAAAAAGTGATCAGGCGCTGACAGTCGGTTGGCGAGCCACGGCAGGGGCTTGGCGGTAGTCGAGGTATTTGCGCTGGGTGGCGATGTGGTCGGCCACGTGCTTGGCGTCGTGCCAGACGCCCCAGATAAACGATGAACCTCGACGCGACTGCCACGGCAAGCCAAGGAAGTAGATCCCGGACTCGCTCGATACGCCGCGCTGGTGCTGGGGCTTGCCGGTGGCGTCGAACGCATCGACCTTCAACCAGCTGTAGTCCACGGCAAACCCGGTGGCCCAGATGATCGACGTGATACCCGCCGTGGCCAGGTCCAGTTCCAGGATCGGGTTCTTGATGCACGGCGCATCAGCAAACACGCGACGGGCTTGCGGTTCCGCAGGCAAGTCCAGGCCGTTGCGCTCTACATAGGCATCGGCCGCATCCAGCAGGGCCAGGTAGTTCTCATCACCGCGGGCCAGGTTTTCCAGCAGGTTGGGCTGGAAACGGGCGACGCTGCCATTGAACGATTGGGTCAGGCCAACCAGCGTCATGCCTTGCTGGGCCAACTCGCGAAAATCAATGGTTTTGCCACCCTGGGCGCCGCTTACCGCAATGGTCACGTGCTCGCGGCCAGGCTTCATCGCCGCCTGATCCCACTCGCCCAGCACACCCAGCCACCAGCAGAAATCGCGGTTGCGATAGGCGCGGGGCGGGCGGTCGTGGGCACCGACGGACAGGTACACCTGGCGACCGGAGCGTTGCAATTCATCGGCGATCTGCACGCCGGAAGAACCCGCGCCCACCACCAGAACGGCCCCAGCCGGCAGCTGCGAAGGGTTGCGATAGTCGGCGGAGTGAATCTGATGCAACGCGGTGTCTTGAGGTGCAATCGCCGGAATCACCGGTTTCTGGAATGGCCCGGTCGCCGCCACCACGCGGTTGGCTTCGATCACGCCTTCGCTGGTGTGCACGGTAAAGCCCGGGCGTCCGATATTGCGGGTTACAGACAGTACGTCCACGCCGGTACGGATCGGCGCATTGAACTTGCGTGCATAGGCTTCAAAGTAATCCGCCACCCGCTCTTTTGGCGCAAAGCCATCGTCGGCGACGTCATCGAATGCCATGCCCGGAAACCGGTCATGCCAGGCAGGTCCGTTGGCCACCAGCGAATCCCAGCGCCCGGTGCGCCAGCGTTCGGCAATACGACTGCGCTCCAGTACCAGGTGCGGCACGCCTTGCTTGCTCAGGTGCTCACTCATGGCCACGCCAGCCTGACCGGCTCCCACCACCAGGGTGTCTATTTTTGTTATCGCTACCGTCATGTCTCTGTCCTTGCGTAATGCAGTTGGATTCAGTTCGTGCATGACTTCAAGGCTAGGGGGAGGGCAGTTTTAAATAAAATATTATTAAGCTGGGAAGTGAGCATAAAAATTGAATGCAGAAGTTCTCGCCCTGATTACTCAATATTACCCCTGTATCAACGCGAAAAAGGGTATGTACACGGTGCTCAGGACCCTTGTGCCAGACGGGCTGACGCCTTGGAAGTGGCCATGCCGGGGTGGCCAGGCTCCTCACCCTAACGGGTGATTTCGATGATTTTCAGGGTGTGGGAGTATCACTCCAATCCTTGGCGCCAGTGACGTGGTGTCGTACTCAACCGTACTTTCGGCGAGTCTTTGAAGTGGAAAACGACCGGCTTTCATCTGCGCAATGGTTCGAACAGATGGCCAGAGTGACCGAGAGCATCGGGCAGTCGGGCTTCACCGCTACGTTGTTCGAAGCCCTGGGATGTATCTGGCCCATTCAGGCGACAACGTTGTACCTGTACCCCCACGGGGGCATGCCCAGTGCGTTGTTCGAACTGGAAGGCCCCTGGTTGCCACAAGGCAATGTACGCCAGTACCTCTCCGGGTTCTATTTGCTGGACCCGTTCTACGGGGCCTGCATCGAAGGCGTCAGTTCAGGGTGTTACAACCTTGATGATGTTGCCCCCGATCACTTCGAACTCGGCGAATACTTCCAGTCGTTTTACCGTCACTCCCATCTGGAAGATGAGTTGAACTACATCCTGCAGTCCAGTGCCGGGCTGAGTCTGTCGGTGTCACTGGCGTTTACGCAAAAACTGGACGCAACCACCACTCAGCAGTTCAAGCGGATAGCGCCCTGGGTACTGGCGGTGCTGGGCAAGCATTTCGTCGGTCTGGATGCCCGGGGATCGCGCTTCGAAAACCTGCTGGAACAGCGAATCCATTCGGCCCTGAACAACTTCGGTTCGTCGCTGCTGACCGAGCGCGAATGCCGGATTGCCCAGCTGATCTTGCGCGGCCACTCCACACGTTCTCTGGCCGAGCGCCTTGGGGTCACGGAAGACACCATCAAGTCCCACCGCAAGAACATCTACAGCAAGCTGGATATCGGTACGCAATCGGAACTGTTTTCCCTGTTTATCGATTCCCTGGCAGAAGCCCAGGGGGTGCTCAGCAAAGACCCCCTTGAAAGCTACATGAGCAAGAACCGCTGAGCGGTGCGCTTGCCCTTGTGTGACTCCCAACAAAAAGAGAAAACCATGAATTTACCATTCGAGTTGAAGCGCCAGACTGAGGATTACCAGCAGGCTGACGCGGCCCACCACATCCACGCCTTTGTGGATCAAAAAGCCCTGAATGCCGAAGGCCCGCGAGTGATGGTGCGGGGCAAGGGCCTGTATCTATGGGACAGCGAAGGCAAGCGCTACCTGGACGGCATGTCGGGGCTGTGGTGCACCCAGCTCGGCTATGGTCGCAAGGACTTGACCGCCGCTGCCGCCGCGCAGATGGACCAGTTGTCGTACTACAACATGTTCTTTCACACCACCCATCCGGCGGTGATCGAACTGTCCGAGTTGCTGTTCAGCCTGCTGCCGGGTCACTACAGTCACGTGATCTACACCAACTCCGGCTCCGAAGCCAACGAGGTATTGATCCGTACCGTGCGCCGCTACTGGCAAGTGGTCGGCAAGCCGCAGAAAAAAATCATGATCGGCCGCTGGAATGGCTACCACGGTTCCACCCTCGCGGCTTCTGCGCTGGGCGGCATGAAGTTCATGCACGAAATGGGGGGCATGATTCCCGACGTCGCCCATATCGATGAGCCGTATTGGTACGCCCAGGGCGGCGAGTTGACGCCGGCTGAGTTCGGTCGTCGCTGTGCCCTGCAACTGGAAGAAAAGATCCTCGAACTGGGCGCCGAAAACGTAGCGGGCTTTATCGCGGAACCGTTCCAGGGCGCGGGCGGGATGATTTTCCCTCCAGAAAGCTACTGGCCCGAGATTCAACGCATCTGTCGCCAGTACGATGTACTGCTCTGCGCCGATGAGGTGATTGGTGGCTTTGGTCGCACCGGCGAGTGGTTCGCTCACGAGTACTTCGGTTTTGAGCCAGACACCCTGTCGATCGCCAAGGGCCTGACCTCCGGTTACATACCGATGGGCGGCCTGGTGCTGAGCAAGCGCATTGCCGATGCGCTGGTGGAGCAGGGCGGGGTCTTCGCCCACGGCCTGACCTACTCCGGGCACCCGGTCGCGGCAGCGGTGGCGCTGGCCAACCTCAAGGCGCTGCGTGATGAAGGCATCGTACGCACGGTGAAGGACGACACCGGGCCATACCTGCAACAGATCCTGCGCGAAGTGTTCGCCCATCACCCGATGATCGGCGAGATCCAGGGCACGGGCTTGCTCGCGGCCTTGCAGTTCGCCGAGGACAAGAGCACGCGCAAACGCTTCGACAATGAAAACGACCTGGCCTGGCAGTGCCGCACCTTTGGTTTTGAAGAGGGCGTCATCATTCGCTCGACATTGGGCCGCATGATCATGGCACCCGCCCTGGTAGCAACCCGAGGCGAGCTGGACGAGCTGGTCGAGAAGACCCGCATTGCAGTAGACCGCACCGCACGGATCGCGGGAAAACTGTGAAGTGATCGGCCCACCACCCCGCATCCGGGGTGGTGGGCGACATCGTTACATCGCCCTGCGTGCACATCACCACTTTCAACGAATGATTCACTAACGGTATCGATTTCATCGAATGCCGCGGCGCCCTGCATTCCAATTTCCAGGAGTCAGCAATGAATACAATAACAAACGTGGCCGATACTCCCTCCCATCATTCCCCCTCCAGCGCAACGTCGGCCCGCAGGTTTCGACAACCGCTGGGCCTTGTCGGACTGGTTCTTTTCGGCCTGGCCTACATGGTCCCGCTGGCGGTGTTTACCACCTACGGCCTGGTCACTCAGATGACCAAGGGGCACCTGCCTACCGCCTACCTGTTGACGCTCGCGGCCATGCTGCTGACCGCCTACAGCTATGGACGCATGGTTCAGGCGCACCCCTATTCAGGATCGGTCTACACCTATACGCGCAAGGCATTTGGTGCCTATTTCGGCTTTCTTGCCGGCTGGACGTTATTGCTGGACTACATCTTCCTGCCGTTGCTCAGCTATTTGCTGATCGGCATCTACATGTCCGAGTACTTTCCCGCAGTTCCGACCGCGGTGTGGGTGCTCGGCTCCATTGCCCTGGTGACGGTACTCAACCTGGTGGGTATCGAGTCCATCACTCGGGTCAACTGGATACTGATCGTTGCCCAACTGGTCTTCATCGTGGTGTTCGTGGCGTTGTCAGTGAACACCCTGAGCGGGCGTTCCGAACCGCTTTCGCTGCTCGAACCCTTCCACCATGAAGGCTTCAGCGTGCCGTTGATCATGACGGGGGCAGCCGTGCTGTGCCTGTCATTTCTGGGTTTCGATGCGGTGTCGACCATGGCCGAAGAAACCCCTGACCCCAAGCGTACGATCCCGCTCGCCATCATGGTGGTGTCGTTGGTCGGAGGGCTGCTGTTTCTGGTGGTTTCGTATTGTGCCCAAATGGTTTTTCCGGAATGGAACAGCTTCGCCGACCCGGATTCGGCGTCGGTGGACGTCATGCGTCGCGTCGGTGGCGAACTGCTGGTGACTGCGTTTACCGCGACCTATGTGGCGGGTTGTTTCGCCTCGGCAATGGTGTCCCAGGCCAGTGTCTCCCGCGTGCTGTTTGCAATGGGACGGGACGGAGCATTGCCCCGCGTACTCGGCAGGCTGGTCTCGAAAAAACGGGTGCCTGCCAACGCGATCATCCTGGTCAGTCTGTTCTCGCTGATTGCCCTGTTCATCACCCTGGATACCGTCGCCAACATGATCAGCTTTGGCGCGCTGTTCGCGTTCTCGGCGGTGAATCTGGCAGTGATCAAGCATTACCTGATTGATCAGAAGCTGCGCGGACGCCGCAACTACCTGATGTACGCCGTGCTGCCGGGGCTGGGGTTCCTCAGCACCCTCTGGTTGTGGACGAGCCTTTCGAGCATGTCGTTCCTCATTGGTCTGTGCTGGATGGGCCTGGGGCTCCTGTGTCTGCTGGGCGTCACCCGGGGGTTCCGGGTGGGCATGCCGGATTTGAAAATCGCGGAATAAATACAAAAACATCCACTTGGGAGTACTGACATGTTCAACCTTGACTACTGGCAGCAGCGTGTTGCCCGCCAAACCTTCATTGACACCGCCCTGATCGACGGCCAGCCAGTGAGCTCGATGTCCGGGGCGACCTTCGACGCCATCAACCCGGCGACCAATCAATTGCTGGCCCGTGTCGCCGCGTGCGGTGAACAAGAGGTCAACCTGGCAGTGCGCTCAGCACGGCGCGCCTTCAACACAGGCCCTTGGCGGCGCATGGCCCCGGGGGAGCGCAAGAAAATCCTGATCAGGTTGTCCGGGCTGCTGATGGACCATCGCGAAGAGCTGGCGCTGCTGGATTCGCTGAACATGGGCAAGCCGGTGATGGATGCCTACAACGTGGATGTACCCGGCGCCGCACACGTTTTTGCCTGGTACGGCGAAGCCCTCGACAAGGTCTATGATCAGGTCGCACCTACGGCTCACAACGCACTGGCCACCATCACCCGGGAAGCGCTGGGGGTTGTTGCCGCGGTGGTGCCGTGGAACTTTCCGCTGGACATGGCCGCCTGGAAACTGGCCCCCGCGTTGGCTGCCGGCAACAGCGTGGTGCTGAAACCGGCGGAGCAATCACCATTTTCTGCGTTGCGCCTGGCCCAGCTCGCCTTGGAGGCCGGTATCCCGGAAGGTGTGCTGAACGTGGTGCCCGGCCTGGGCGAGAGCGCCGGCAAGGCCCTCGGCTTGCATCCCGACGTTGATTGCCTGGTGTTCACCGGTTCCACCCAGGTCGGCAAGTACTTCATGCAGTACGCCGCGCAGTCCAACCTCAAGCAGGTCTGGCTGGAGTGCGGTGGCAAGAGCCCGAACCTGGTGTTCGAAGACTGCCAGGATCTGGACCTGGCTGCGGAAAAAGCCGCCTTCGGCATTTTCTTCAATCAGGGTGAAGTGTGCTCGGCCAACTCCCGGCTCTACGTGCAGCGCTCCATCCACGACGAATTCGTCGAGCGCCTGATCAGCAAGTCCCGCGCCTGGTTGCCCGGAGATCCCCTGAACCCTGGAAGCGCTGCGGGCGCCATCGTCGACAGCGAGCAAACAGCCCGCATCATGAAAGCCATCGGTCAGGCCACTGCGAGTGGTGCCACGCTGTTGAGCGGTGGTGAACAACTGACCATCAATGGCTCTTCAAACTTTATCCAGCCGACGATATTTGCCAACGTGAACAGCGCCATGAGCATTTCCCGTGAAGAGGTGTTTGGTCCCGTCCTGGCCGTCAGCGCCTTTGATACTGAAGAGGAGGCCGTGGCGCAAGCCAACGACAGCATTTACGGCCTGGCGGCGTCGGTGTGGAGCGATGACCTGAATCGTGCCCACCGTGTGGCCCGTGCCCTGAATGCCGGTACGGTGTCGGTCAATACCGTCGACGCTCTGGATGTGGCGATTCCCTTTGGCGGAGGCAAGCAGTCCGGTTTCGGGCGCGATCTGTCGCTGCACTCGTTTGACAAGTACACGCAGCTGAAAACCACCTGGTTTCAGTTGCGTTAAGCCGGGGTGGGAGCGGGGTGATCGGACGGATTCAGAGGCTGGGCAGAACCCTCGTTTTGCGCCAGCAACCTATCTATCAAGCTGCGGATGACCTTTGGCAGAGCCTCAAGATCACGGACCAGAATGCTTCGCTCCCGCACGCGCCAGGGCTCGTCGAGCTCGATGACTGACAGGCCCATGGTCTGTTGATGTCGACGGGCCGAAGACTCCGGCAGGATGGCCAGGCCCACGCCCGCTTCGACCATCCGGCACATCGCTTCAAAGCTGTAGACCTTGATCCGCATGTTCAGCGTATTGCCGTGCAGGGCCACCTGTTCGCTCAAAAAACGCAGCAGGGTGGTGCCTTCGTGCAAACCGATGTGCGCATAGGCCAGGGTCTCCGCCAGCTTGATGGTTGTGCGCCCGGCCAGGGGATGGTCGAGGGGCGTGACCAGTACCAGCTGGTCAGTACTGAAGTGTATGACCTGCAAACTGTCGGCCTCGACCGGGCCGGCAATGATGCCCATGTCCGTCGAGCCCTCCAGCACGCCCCGAACAATGTCGCGGCTCAACCGCTCCTGCAGGTCAACCGTCACCCCCGGACGTTCGGCGAGAAAGCCTGCAAGGATCTCGGGCAAGAACTCCGTGGCCGCCGTGGTGTTGGCAAAGATCCTGATATGCCCCGAGGACTCAGTGCCGTACTCGGTGAACTCGCTTTTCAGGTAGTCCACCTGCCGCATGATCACGCGGGCATGGTGCAGGAACAGTTCCCCTGCAGGTGTGAGTTCAACGCCCCGACTGTCACGGTAGAGCAGGCGGCTGGCGAGGTTTTCTTCCAGGCTTTTGATCCGGGCGCTGGCGGCTGCCGGGGAGATGAATGCCTTGCGCGCACCCTGGGTCATGCTGGGGGATTCGGCGATATGGATAAACAGGCGCAGGTCGACGAGATCAAAGTGCATGGCAGATTTTCCCAGGGCATGAATGCTGCTGTGTGGCTGCGGCGTTAAGCAAAACCGAACGCCCCCTTACCGAAACGCAGATTCACAGATCGCTGTGCTTTTGGCAATCATGGTCAAAATAACAAGCCACGGGGCAATCACCGATGAGCGATAACGCACTGTCTGCCTGGATCGGTCGCGCTGAAGAGTGCCATGACTGTCTGAGCCTTAACCTGGTTACCCGAATCGCCGCGACCTTCGGCGAGCAGGCGCCACTGGCCGGTGAGCCGCTGCCGCCATTGTGGCAGTGGTGTTTTTTCCAGAGCGCAGTGGCGCCGGGGGAGCTGGGTGGCGATGGCCATCCGGCACGCGGGGGCTTCCTGCCACCCGCCGATAACCGCAACCGCATGTGGGCGGGCGGGCGCATCGAGTTCCACATCCCGCTGAAGGTGGGCGCTCAGGCGACGCGCCTCTCCACCATCACCGATGTCCAGGAAAAACACGGCAAGACCGGCGCTCTGCTGTTTGTCACGGTGCAGCATGACTACCTTCAAGACGGCCAGCTGGCGATCCGTGAAGAACAGGACATCGTCTACCGCGAGCCGACGCCTCCCAAGCTGGCGAGCGGCGACCCGATGCCCGAAGGCGCCTGGCAGGAGTCCGTCACGCCTACCCCCACCTTGTTGTTCCGTTATTCGACCGTGACCTTCAATGGGCACCGCATCCACTACGACTGGCCCTATGCGACCGAGGTCGAGGGCTACCCGGGGCTGGTGGTTCACGGCCCGCTGATGGCCACGCTCAGTGTGCGCGCGTTCTGCCGGGCCAATCCCGATGCACGGCTGCGCCGCTTCGCTTATCGCGGCCTGCGCCCATTGATTGCGCCTCATCCCTTTGACGTGAGCGGTCGCATTGCCGCGGCGGGCAGGGCTGAGTTGTGGGTGGGCAATGCTGAAGGTATTGCCCAAAAGAGCGAAGTGACCTTCGACTGAATAATGACAATAAGGATCTGCAATGAATCCGTATCTGAACGAAGACTACAACGCTATTCGCGAGGGTGTGCGCGCCCTGTGTGCCGACTTTGCGGCGCAGTACTGGCGCAGGATTGACGAAGAAAAAGGCTTTCCTGAAGCGTTTGTGGCCGCCATGACCGAGGCCGGCTGGCTGTCGGCGATGATCCCTGAACAGTACGGCGGCTCGGGCCTGGGGCTGGCCGAAGCGTCGATCATTCTGGAAGAAGTGAACCACTGCGGCGGTAACTCCGGCACCGTGCATGGCCAGATGTACAACATGTTCACTTTGCTGCGCCACGGCAGTGAAGCGCAAAAAAGCTATTACCTGCCCAAGCTGGCCAGCGGTGAGCTGCGCCTGCAATCCATGGCCGTGACCGAGCCCACCACCGGCACCGACACCACCAAGATCAAGACCACGGCCGTGCGCCAGGGCGACTCCTACGTGATCAACGGCCAGAAGGTCTGGATTTCGCGGGTACAGCATTCCGACCTGATGATCCTGCTGGCCCGCACCACGCCGCTGGCCGACGTGCAGAAAAAAGTCGACGGCATGTCGATCTTCCTGGTGGATTTGCGCGAAGCCATCGGCAACGGCCTGACCGTGCAGCCGATTGCCAACATGGTCAATCACGAAACCAACGAGCTGTTCTTCGACAACCTGCACATCCCCGCCAGCAGCCTGATCGGCGAAGAGGGCAAGGGCTTTCGCTACATTCTCGACGGACTCAATGCCGAACGCACCCTGATCGCTGCCGAGTGCATTGGCGATGGCCGCTGGTTCAATGAAAAGTCTGCGCAGTACGCCCGCGAGCGGGAGGTGTTCGGCCGTCCGATCGGGCAGAACCAGGGCGTGCAGTTCCCGATTGCCGAGGCCTACATCGAGCTTGAGGCCGCGGACCTGATGCGCTGGCGTGCGTGCGAGGAGTACGACAGCGGGCGCAGTGCCGGGGCTGCGGCCAACATGGCCAAGTACCTCGCGGCCAAGGCCAGCTGGGAAGCAGCCAACACCTGCCTGCAGACCCACGGCGGTTTCGGTTTTGCCAATGAATACGACGTCGAGCGCAAGTTTCGCGAGACCCGTCTGTATCAGGTGGCGCCCATCTCCACCAACCTGATCCTGTCCTATGTGGCCGAGCACCTGCTTGAGTTGCCGCGTTCTTTCTAAGCATTGACCCGAATTTACATCTGGAGCCTTAACGGAGATTAAGCATGCAGATCAGCCATCTCGACCATCTGGTACTGACGGTACGTGATATTCCCAGGAGTCTGGATTTCTACAGCCGTGTGCTGGGTATGCAGCCGGTAGTGTTTGGCCAGGGGCGCCATGCCCTGTCGTTTGGTCAGCAGAAAATCAACCTGCACCAGGCCGGTGCCGAGTTCGAACCCAAGGCTACGCATCCACTGCCGGGGTCGGCCGACGTGTGCTTCATCGTCAATGACCGACTGGACATCGTCATCGAGCAGTTGCACGCCCAGGGCGTGAAGATTTTGGAAGGCCCGGTCATGCGTACAGGTGCGCGGGGACCGATCCGCTCGATTTACCTGCTTGATCCGGACCTCAACCTGATCGAACTTTCGAATGCCATGGAGAACGCTGAATGAGTCAGCACACACAAGCGCTCACCGGGTTTTTGGCCAGCCTGCACTACGAGCAGTTGTCCGAAGCCGTGATCAGCCGTACCGAAGACCTGTTTCTCGACTGGCTGGGCTCGGCCCTGGCCAGCCAGGGCTCGCACCCCATCCCGTTGTTCGAGCGCTATGGCGCAATGATGGGCCCGGCCAGCGGACCGGCCACAATCCTGGTCAGCGGCAAGACCAGCTCCGCGTATTTCGCCGCGCTGATCAATGGCGCCAGCTCACACCTGGTGGAGCAGGACGACCTGCACAACAGCTCCGTGCTGCACCCGGCGACGGTGGTATTTGCGGCGGTGCTGGCCGCTGCCCAGGATCTGGGTAAAACGGGCCGCGACCTGATCGTGGCCGCCGTGGCCGGTTATGAAGCCGGCATTCGTATTGGTGAATTCCTCGGTCGTTCGCACTACCGCATCTTCCACACCACGGCCACGGTCGGCACCCTGGCGGCGGCAGTGGGGGTGGGCAAGTTGATGGACTTCAATCAGGAGCAGTTCACCCACCTGCTCGGCACTGCGGGCACCCAGGCGGCGGGTCTGTGGGAGTTTCTGCGCGATGCGGCAGACTCCAAACAGCTGCATACCGCCAAGGCAGCGGCTGACGGCCTGTTGGCGGCCTACCTCACCGCCGAGGGCCTGAGTGGTGCTAAAAATATTCTCGAAGGCGAGCAGGGCATGGCCGCAGGAATGTCCAGCGACGCCAATCCGGCATGCCTTTCCGACAGCCTGGGCAGCCGTTGGGCCCTGATTGAAACCTCGTTCAAGTTTCACGCCTCGTGCCGCCACACGCACCCGGCGGCGGATGCCCTGCTGGAGGTGATGCAGCGCGAGAATCTGCGGGCTGAAGACATTGCCAGCGTGATCACCCGAGTCCATCAGGGCGCCATCGACGTGTTGGGGCGCGTGGAGGTGCCACAGACCGTTCACCAGGCCAAATTCTCAATGGGCACGGTGCTGGGCCTGATCGCCGTTTACGGCAAGGCCGGATTGCCCGAGTTTCATCAACATGCACTGACCGATCCACGCATCGGGGCATTTCGCGACAAGGTAAGCATGGTGCTGGACGAGCACGTCGACGGCGCCTACCCGCAGCGCTGGCTGGGGCGTGTGGAGGTGACGACAGTGCAGGGCCGGACTGTGTCCGGCAGCATCGATGAGCCCAAGGGCGATCCGGGCAACACCCTGAGCCGCGCCGAGCTGGAGGACAAGTTTCGCCGCCTGCTGGCCTTCTCGGGAGCGTGCAGTGACGAGCAGGCGACGGGGCTTGTGGAGCTGGTGTGGCACCTGCGCCATCTGGACAATCTGGACGTGCTGACCCGCACTGCCGCACCTGCGGGGACTGCATCATGAACGACACGGCATTCAAACCCCGCCCGCTGGACGGCATCACTGTTGTCAGTCTGGAACACGCCATCGCGGCGCCGTTTTGCACCCGTCAGCTGGCTGACCTGGGCGCGCGGGTGATCAAGATCGAACGCCCCGGCTCCGGTGACTTTGCCCGTGACTATGACGAGCGGGTCAATGGCCTGGCCTCGCATTTCGTGTGGACCAACCGCTCCAAGGAAAGCCTGACCCTGAACGTCAAGCAGCCGGACGCGGGAGAGGTTCTCGACAAGCTGCTGGCCACGGCCGATGTGCTGGTGCAGAACCTGGCGCCGGGTGCCGCGCAGCGTATGGGGTTGTCGTTCGAAGCCCTGCATGAGCGTTTTCCCAGGTTGATCGTCTGCGATATCTCCGGCTACGGCGAGGGCGGGCCCTACGAGCAGAAAAAGGCTTACGACTTGCTGATCCAGAGCGAAGGCGGCTTTTTGTCCGTCACCGGCGGGCCGGGGGAAAACGACATGGCCAAAGCCGGTTGCTCCATTGCCGATATCGCGGCGGGCATGTACGCCTACACCGGCGTGCTTTCGGCCCTGCTGTTGCGGGACAAGACCGGGGAGGGCAGCCGCATCGATGTATCGATGCTGGAAAGCCTGGTGGAGTGGATGAATTACCCGATGTATTACGCCTACGACGGCGCGGCACCGCCTCCGCGGGCCGGGGCCGCCCACGCCACAATCTACCCCTACGGACCGTTCCCTGCGGGGGACGGCGGTACGGTGATGCTCGGCCTGCAGAACGAGCGTGAATGGCAACAGTTCTGCGACAAGGTGTTGCTGCAGCCGGGGTTGGCGGACGACGTACGCTTTAATGCCAACGCGCGGCGCTCGGACAATCGTGCCGAGTTGCGGGCCATCATCGTTGACGAATTTGCCCGCCTGAGCGCCGATGAAGTCATCGCACGGCTCGACGGGGCGTCGATTGCCAATGCCCATGTCAACGACATGGCCGGGGTGTGGGCCCATCCGCAACTTCAGGCCCGTGACCGCTGGCGCGAGGTGGACAGTCCGGTCGGCAAGTTGCCCGCACTGCTGCCACCGGGACGCAACGTCGCTTTTGAACCGCGAATGGATGCTGTGCCGCGCCTGGGCGAGCACACCGACAGCCTGCTTGACGAACTGGGCTATGGCGCCACGGACATCCAGCGACTCCACCAACAAGGAGCGGTGTGAGGCCCTCGCCTCACACTGCGGTACGGAGCATTGCCATGAATAAAACAGTCATTCGATCAGCGCTGTTTGTACCCGCCACTCGCCCCGAGCGTATTGCCAAGGCGCTGGCAAGCGGCGCCGATGCGGTCATCGTCGACCTTGAGGACGCCGTGGCGGAACACCTGAAGGTGCAGGCGCGGGCCAATCTGGAGGCGTTTCTGGAGGCCAATCCCGACGCTCGGGTACTGGTTCGCATCAATGCGCCGCAGCATGAACAACAGGCAGCTGATCTGGACCTGTGCCGTCGCCAGCCCGGTGTGGTGGCGGTATTGCTGCCCAAGGCAGAGAGCGCCGTGCAGGTCGAATTGGCGGCGGCTTGCGCCAAGCCCGTCTGGCCGATCATCGAAAGCGCCAGGGGCTTGCTTGAAATAAAAGCCATCGCCCGGGCAGCGGGGGTTGAACGACTGACGTTCGGTGCCCTGGACCTTGGCCTGGACTTGGGCTTGAGCAGCACGAGCGCCGCAGCGCAGCGCATGCTCGACCATGCCCGCTATGCCATTTTGCTGCACAGCCGACTGGTGCAACTGGCGCCGCCGCTGGACAGCGTTTTTCCGGATATCAAAAACATCGAGGGCATGGCCCGAATGGCTGCCGATGCCCGGGACATGGGATTTGGCGGCCTGCTGTGCATCCATCCCAGTCAGGTTGCACTGATTCACGACACCTACATGCCGGGGGCTGAAGAGCTGGACCGGGCCCGGCGGATTCTGGCTGCGGTTGAGTCCGCAGGCGGGGTGTTCGTGGTTGACGGGCAGATGGTCGATGCGCCGGTGATCGAGCATTCACGGCGAATCGTGCGGCGGGCAGGGGCTGCGCCTGTCTGACTCAAACCGCACGAAGGCAACACCAGGCACTACCAAACTTATAACAACAAGAGGTATGTACCCATGTTCAAGCACACCCTTATGGCTTTGGCCTGCGCACTTCCACTCTTGACCGGTCATGCGGGCGCGGCCGATCCCATCAGTATCAAGTTCGCCCACGTCGTCGCCGAACACACCCCCAAGGGGCAGGGCGCGCTGCTGTTCAAGAAGCTGGCCGAGGAGCGCCTGCCAGGGCAGGTCAAGGTCGAGGTCTACCCGAACTCCTCGCTGTTCGGTGACGGCAAGGAAATGGAAGCGCTGTTGCTGGGGGACGTGCAACTGCTGGCGCCGTCGCTGGCCAAGTTCGAGCACTACTCCAAACCGATCCAGATCTTCGACCTGCCATTTCTCTTCGATGATATCCATGCGGTTGACCGCTTCCAGCAAAGCCCGCAAGGCCAGGCCCTGCTCACATCCATGGAAGGCAAGGGCATTACCGGCCTGGGTTATTGGCACAACGGCATGAAGCAGTTGTCCGCCAACAAGGCCCTGCAGGAACCCAAGGATGCCCGGGGTTTGAAGTTCCGCGTACAGGCTTCCGCCGTGCTCGATGAGCAGTTCAAGGCCCTGCGCGCCGCGCCGCGCAAGATGAGCTTTGCCGAGGTCTACCAGGGCTTGCAGACCGGGGTGGTCAATGGCACCGAGAATACCTGGTCGAACTACGAGAGCCAGAAAGTGTATGAAGTGCAGAAGTTCTTCACCGAGTCCAATCATGGCGCGATCGACTACATGGTGATCACCAACACCAAGTTCTGGAACAGCCTGCCACCGGATGTGCGCAGCACCCTGGATGAGGTCATGGCCGAGGTCACGGTGGAGGTGAACAAGCAGGCAGAGGTGCTGAACCAGGCCTCACGGCAGAAGATCGTCGATTTTGGCAACAGCGAAATCATCAGCCTGACCCCGCAACAACGGGAGCAGTGGCGTGAAGCCATGCGCCCGGTGTGGAAGAAGTTCGAAAGCGCCATCGGCCCGGATGTGATCGAAGCCGCCGAAAAAGCCAACCAAAGCAGCTAAGGCCTTGTATGTCGTTGGCGACCCCGGGTGGGGTCGCCCGCGTTTGCATCGGTTCCATGTGTCGCTTTGCGACCGCTTTTTCAAGGGAGATAACCCATGCACGCAGTTGTTCGTGTCTGGAACCACGCGGAAGAAATGCTGGTGGCGTTCCTGCTTGCAGGAATGACCCTGGTCACATTTTCCTATGTGGTGTTCAACAACCTCTACGGCATTTTCTACTCGCTGGGAGATTCACTTCCGTTTGGCAACGAAGCCTTGCTCAGCATCGGCGACGGTATTTTGTACATCGCCCAGGAGATGACCTGGAGCGTGGCGCTGACCAAGGCGATGTTCGGCTGGCTGATTTTTGTCGGCCTGGCCTGGGGCGTGCGGATTGGCGCGCACATCGGTGTCGACTTGCTGGTGCGCCAGTTCAATCCTGCCAACCAGCGCCGCGTGGCCTTGCTCGCCGTGGCCATCTGCCTGGGTTATTGCGCCTTGATGGCCTACTCCAGCGAGCAGTGGGTTGCCACCTTGTATCAAGTGGGGACCAGTGCCGAAGACCTGGACCGATTCGGCATTGCCTAATGGCAAATCGTAATGATCGTACCCATCGGTTTTGCCCTGATGTTCGTTCGTTTTCTACAGATTTTCATTCGTATCGCCCAAGGCAAGCAGCAGGGACTGGGCTTGCACAGTGAGCTGGATGACGCCGTCAAGCTGGCGGAAAACGACAAGCAGGGGACCGACCAATGACCATTACCTTCCTTTTTGTCGCCCTGTTCGTGCTGATGTTCATTGGCATTCCGGTGGCGATTTCCTTGGGTTTGTCCGGGGCCATGACCATCCTGTTCTTCAGCAACGACTCGGTGCGTTCCCTGGCGATCAAACTGTTTGAAACCAGCGAGCACTACACACTGCTGGCCATTCCGTTCTTTCTGCTGTCTGGCGCATTCATGACCAGCGGTGGCGTAGCCCGTCGCCTGATCGACTTCGCCAACGCTTGCGTCGGTCACATCAAGGGTGGCCTGGCCATCGCAGCGATCCTTGCCTGCATGCTGTTTGCCGCACTGAGCGGTTCGTCGCCGGCCACGGTGGCTGCGGTGGGTTCGATCGTCATCGCGGGTATGGTGCGTTCCGGCTACAAGCAAGACTTTGCCGCCGGTATTGTGTGCAACGCGGGCACCCTTGGCATTCTGATTCCACCGTCGATTGTCATGGTGGTGTACGCCACCGCGACCGAGACATCGGTGGGCAAGCTGTTCATGGCAGGCGTTGTGCCGGGGCTGTTGCTGGGCCTTGTATTGATGATCACCATCTACATCATGGCCCGCGTGAAAGACATGCCATCGCTGCCACGCGCCTCGTTCAAGGAAATCATGGTCGCGGGCCGAAGGGCCGGTTGGGGCCTGATGCTGATCGTGATCATTCTGGGCGGTATCTACTCGGGCATGTTCACACCGACCGAAGCGGCTGCCGTGGCCGCCGTCTATGCCGCGTTCGTGGCCATCTTCATCTACAAGGACATGACCGTACGCCAATGCCCGAAAGTAATTATCGAAGCGGGCAAGCTGAGTGTGGTGCTGATGTTCATCATTGCCAACGCCATGCTGTTCGCCCACGTACTGACTACCGAGCAGATCCCGCAGTCGATCACGGCCTGGGTGGTGGAGCAGGGTTTTACGCCGATTGAGTTCCTGCTGGTGGTCAACGTCGTGCTGCTGGTTGCGGGCACCTTTATGGAACCGTCCGCGATCATCCTGATCCTTGCGCCGATTCTGTTTCCGATTGCGATGCAACTGGGCATCGACCCGATCCACCTGGGCATCATCATGGTGGTGAACATGGAAATCGGGCTGATCACACCGCCGACCGGGCTTAACCTGTTTGTCACCTCGGCGGTGACGGGCATGCCGCTGACCCGCGTGGTGCGAGCGGTATCGCCGTGGCTGCTGGTGATGCTGGCGTTCCTGGTGCTGGTGACGTATGTGCCGTTTGTTTCCCTGGCGTTGCCGAACTGGTTGGGGATGTAGTTGTAGCCGCTTCGCGCTCGATCGACACGCGGGATGGGTGACGAATCTGTAGTCGCTGACGAGCCGTGCGAGGCTGCGATCGGCTGCGCAGCAGTCGTAAAGTCAGCTTCCACGGTTAATCAGGGATACCGCGCGTGCCGGTTTTGCGACCGCTTCGCGCTCGATCGCAGCCTTCGTTCCTCGTCAGCGACTACACGCGGGATGGGTGACGAACTCTGTAGCCGCTGACGAGCCGTGCGAGGCTGCGATCGGCTGCGCAGCAGTCGTATCAGGGATACCGCGTGTGCCGGTTTTTCGGCCGCTTCGTCGCAGTGGCGCACCATCTCGATCGCAGCCTCGTTCTACTCGTCAGCGACTACACGCGGCTGCACAGCAATTGACCGCCGCGCAGGTTTATACTCGGCACCTTCGCAATTCATCACTTCCCTGGGTATCGAGATTTCTCATGAGCCGTTCTCTTTCCATGTCTCCTGCGCGCAAGCCGGTCGCGCCACTGGTGGCTTTTGTCCTTTTGTTGTTTGGCGCAGCGTTCCTGCAAAACAGTGTCGGCTCGCGCCAGGTTCTGTTGCTGGTCGTCGGGGCCGCTCTGGGTTTGACGCTCTATCACGCGGCCTTCGGATTTACTTCGGCATGGCGGGTGTTTATCAATGATCGACGCGGCGCAGGTTTGCGTGCGCAAATGGTGATGCTCGCTGTGGCGGTGGTGCTGTTTTTCCCCGCGCTGGGAGCTGGCACTTTGTTTGGCCAGCCGGTGGTCGGTCTGGTGGCGCCTGTCGGGATTTCGGTGGTGTTCGGCGCATTCATTTTCGGGATCGGCATGCAACTGGGCGGCGGGTGTGCGTCCGGGACCCTGTTCACCGTCGGTGGCGGCAATGCACGAATGCTGGTCACGCTGTTGTTCTTTATCTGCGGCTCCCTGATTGCCACTCACCATGTCGACTGGTGGTTTGCGCTGCCCTCGTTTGCACCCGTTTCCATCGTCAAGAGCTTTGGCGTGGTTCCGGCTTTGCTCTTGAGTCTGGCTGTGTTCGCAGTCATTGCTGCGGTGACGGTGCGCCTGGAAAAGGGCCGTCATGGCACGCTGGAAGCGGGCGTTAGCAGCGAACATCAGGGGCTGCGCCGCTTCTTGCGGGGGCCGTGGCCGTTGGTATGGGGGGCGATCGGCCTGGCGTTGCTCAATTACGCCACGCTGGCCCTGGCCGGGCGGCCCTGGGGCATTACGTCGGCCTTTGCACTGTGGGGCGCCAAGGCCGTGAGCGGGTTGGGCGTCGATGTCGGCAGCTGGGCGTTCTGGCAGATGCCGGGCAATGCCAAAGCCCTGGCCGCGCCTGTCTGGGAAGACGTCACCAGCGTCATGAACATGGGCATTGTCCTGGGTGCGCTCTTGGCGGCAGGTCTGGCCGGGCGTTTCGCACCCAGCCTGAAAATCCCGGCCCGCTCGCTGGTGGCGGCGGTGATCGGCGGCTTGTTGCTCGGTTATGGTTCGCGTCTGGCCTACGGCTGCAACATCGGTGCGTATTTCAGTGGCATCGCGTCGGGCAGCCTGCATGGCTGGGTGTGGCTCGTGGCTGCGTTTATCGGCAATAGCGTGGGCGTGCGCCTGCGGCCATTGTTCTTTGAAGGCGAGCGTCGGCAGGTGGCGCTGAGCGGCTGCTGAGAAGGCGGGCGGTACGGGCGTGCTGATCCCTTCTCAGCAACGCCCGTACTGACGCGACAGGAAATCTTTACGCCGATTTCCTGGGTTCAAGGTTGATCAGTGTTCTTGCTCGAAGTGCTTTTTACGGGGTGACGAGGCGTGCTCATGGTGCTCGTCGGTCTCCACAATCGGCACTTCCTTGCCGTTGCAGTCGAACAGCTTGCCATCGCGGAACACGTCACCGTCGTTGAGCCGGCTGATATCCCGTGAGTGCAGGATGCGATCGCTGGCGGCGACGAATACCGACTGTTGGTCGGAGTTACCGGCCCGCAGGTGGTTGAACAGCAGGTTGAGCAGGATGGCCATGATCGCTGCCGAGCTGATGCCGGAGTGGAATATGGTCTCGAACCAGGTCGGGAAGTGGTGATAGAAGTTGGGCGCCGCAATCGGGATCATGCCGAAGCCGATCGATGTCGCCACGATGATCAGGTTCATGTTGTTGCGGTAATCCACCTGGGCCAGGGTGCGGATGCCGCTGGCCGCGACGGTGCCGAACAGTACCAGGCCAGCACCACCGAGGACGGCGGTGGGTACGGCCGCCACCAGTCTGCCCATGACCGGCAGCAGGCCCAGCGTCACCAGGATCAACCCCGCCGTCGCCACTACGTAGCGGCTTTTCACGCCGGTGACGGCTACCAGGCCAACGTTTTGCGCAAAGGCACTCTGGGTGAAGGAGCCAAACAGTGGCGCCAGTGCGCTGGAGATCATGTCCGCCCGCAGGCCGTTGCCGAGGCGTTTCGAGTCGACTTTGGTTTCGATGATCGCTCCGACGGCGAGAATGTCCGCGGAGGTTTCGACCATGGTCACGATGATCACGATCAGCATCGACAGGATGGCGGCAAGCCTGAACTCAGGCATGCCGTAGTGCAGGACTTCGGGCAGTGCGACCAGCGAGCCTTCCAGCACATTGGAGAAGTCGGTCATGCCAAAGGCCCATGCGACCAGGGTGCCGATGACGATCGCCAGCAGAATCGACAGGCGAGAAATACTGGCGCTCCCCAGCTTGCTCAGCAGCAGTACGGTCACCAGCGTGAATGCCGCCAGGCCGATGTTGGCCGTGCTGCCAAAGTCTGCGGCCTGACTGTTGCCACCCATGGCCCAGCGGGCCGTGACAGGCATCAGGGTCAGGCCGATGGTGACGATGACGATACCCGTCACCAGCGGCGGAAAGTACTTGATGATGCTCGAAAACAACGGCGTGATCAGCAAGCCCACCAACGACGCCACAATCACCGCGCCGAACACCACAGGCAGCCCGCCAGCGCCGTTGCTGCCGATAATGGCGACCATGGTGGCGACACCGGCGAAGGACACCCCCTGAACCAGCGGCAGGCGACAGCCGAAGAAGGGAATGCCAAGGGTTTGCAGCAATGTGGCCAGGCCTCCTGCGAACAGGGATGCCGCGATCAGCAGGCCAACATCGGCTGAAGAAAGGCCGGCAGCCTGACCGATGATCAGGGGGACAGCGATGATGCCTCCGTACATGGTCAGCACATGCTGAAGTCCGTAGGCCAGGTTGGCGCCAATACCGAGGTTTTCGTCCTCTGGACGAGATGAAGCGGAAGAAGTCATGGTGAGTAGCTCGCTTTTGTTATTTTAGATGCGTCTAACAGCACGTTCTCAGTCGCATTCGACGAGTTTTGGGCTCAGTAGCGGCCCGTCGTTGCCCTCAGTGCAGAGCGCAACGGTTTGAGCGGATCATTCGCCGCTGACCAACTGACGGGCCAACTGGTTGTGGCGCTCCAGCACCCGGGGCAGGTCGACGGTGGTGAGGTGGCCGTCCTTTACCACCACACGACCATTGATCACGCTGGTGTCGACGTGGGTCGGGGTGCAGAACACCAGGGCAGCCAGTGGATCGTGAAGGGCGCCGGCATAGGCCAGGTGGCCAAGGTCGAAGGCCACGAAGTCCGCCACCATGCCGGGGGCCAGGGCACCAATGTCATTGCGGTTGAGTACTTTGGCGCCGCCCAGTGTTGCGATCTCCAGTGCTTCGCGGGCGGACATCGCGTCGGGGCCAAAACCGACACGCTGCAACAGCAGCGCCTGGCGTACTTCGCCGATCATGCTGGCGCCATCGTTGGAGGCCGAACCGTCGACACCCAGGCCCACCGATACGCCGTGGTCGCGCATCGTGCGGATCGGCGCGATCCCCGAACCCAGTCGCATGTTCGAGCACGGGCAGTGGGCGACCCCGGTACCGGTGCGGGCGAACAGTTCGATGCCGTGCTGGTCCAGTTGCACACAGTGGGCGTGCCACACGTCGGGGCCGACCCAGCCCAGGTCTTCGACGTATTGGGCGGGGGTCATGCCGAACTTCTCGCGGCTGTAGGCGATGTCGTTGATGTTCTCCGCAAGGTGCGTGTGCAGCGACACACCGTACTGGCGCGCAAGAACGGCTGATTCGCGCATCAGGTCGCGGCTCACTGAAAAAGGTGAGCAGGGCGCCACGACCATGCGCAGCATCGAGCCATGACGGGCGTCGTGGTAGTCCTCGATCAGGCGCTGGGAGTCCTTGAGGATGTCGCTTTCTTTTTCCACCACCGAGTCGGGCGGCAGACCGCCCAGGCTTTGGCCCACACTCATGCTGCCGCGGGCAGCGTGAAAGCGCATGCCAATCTCTGCCGCTGCATGGATGCTGTCGTCGAGCTTGCAGCCGTTGGGGTAGATGTAGAGATGGTCACTGGATGTGGTGCAGCCGGACAAAATCAGTTCGGCCATCGCGGTTTGGGTCGAAACGGCGATCATTTCAGGCGTCAGTCGCGCCCAGATTGGATACAAGTTTGTCAGCCAGTTGAACAATTCGCCGTCCTGCGCCGCCGGTACTACACGGGTCAGGCTCTGGTACATATGGTGGTGGGTATTGACCAGCCCCGGGATCACCACTTTGCCGGCCATGTCCAGAATCACGTCGGCGTGTTGGGGCAGGGTGTCGGTCGGACCGACCTGCCTGATCAGGTTGTCTTCGATGAACAGGCCACCGCGCCTGATCTCCCGACGTTCACCATCCATTGTCACCAAAAGTTCTGCGTTTTTGACCAGTAAAGTTTTGGGCATGGTTTTTCCTCTTCCGTGATGGCTCAAGCAAGCATCGGTGTGCGTGTTGAATGACATGTCTGGATGACGCTCGATGGGTTCGAGCCGCTGTGGAGGTTGCATGGTTATTAACCGTCGCAGTACGCACCGGCGACTGCCGGGGTCGTAGGCGCGAATTTATGTAAACAGAATTCAAATAGATTGTATACAAGTAAAGTGGGTGCGCTGATTTACCCGGTAACAGCGGGCGCCCGTTCCACCCGTCCAGTTCTTGGGTCGGAAAAAGGGAATGTTTTGCCATTACATTGCCATCACTCTATGATCAAAATGCGCTATTTACCGGACGCACAACCCTATGCCCGTTGACCTGGACGCTCTCTACCCCAAGCTGATTCATTTGATGCTGGACACGGTTTTTGTGGTCGACAGGGACAACCGGATTGCATTTGTCAGTAATGCCTGCGAGGCGCTGCTCGGCTACTTTGCCGAGGAACTGACCGGAACCGTTATTACGGACTACATGCATCCTGAGGATCTGGCGACCACGCGGGCCTCCATTGCCCGGGTCATGAACGGCCAGGCTCACGTTGATTTTCGCAACCGCTACATCCGCAAGGATGGAAGCATCGTGCATATCCTCTGGGCTGCCTTTTGGTCCGAGGATGTGGGCGCGCGGATCGGCGTTGCGCGGGACGTGACGGCCCTCAGGGATGCCGAAGATGAATTACGCTTCCTTGCCCATCATGATCCGCTGACAAAGTTGACCAACCGCTCGCTGTTCAATGATCGGCTGGACCTGGCCCTGCGGGCGGCGAACCGGCGCAAAAGCACTCTGGCCCTGCTGTTCGTGGACATGAATGACTTCAAGGGCATCAATGACATTTACGGGCATGCCATGGGCGATCGTGTGTTGTGCATGGCGGCTCGACGGCTGGAGAGCTGCGTGCGCGAGACGGACACCGTGGCACGGATGGGCGGCGATGAGTTCACGGTCCTGTTGACGGATATTGGCTCGCAGGACGTCGTGCTCGATAAAGTCACACAGATCAACGCGGTCATGGCTCAGCCGCTGGGCGCCGAGTTTGGCGGGATGTACATGCCGTCCTGCAGTATCGGCGTGGCCTTTTATCCGGCAGACGGGGTGGATGCCGATACGCTGCTCAGCCATGCCGATGGCGAGATGTACCGGGTCAAGCGAAGCCGTTCTCTGGCCGGTTGAAGGCCCGTGCGGTGGCTTCGCCTGCGCCTTTTCGTGGCCGGATACAGTGTCGTTGGCGTTTTGCTCTCCGGGGAGGGCGTTTTTTGGCGCTATGGGTTGAAAAATCAGATCGCCGTCTCTTCAACTTGCACGTCTCAGCGGCTACCATGCGCGCCCTGGTTTTGCATGCCCGGTCAGTGCCAAGGTTTGCGCCCAGCCTGCCTTGAACCTTTCCTGTAACTCGCCAGCCACGGCTGTGGCGTCGAACGAAGCTCAATCACACATACCTGTTTTCTTATCCCGCCCCGGTCTTTGCCCGTGCCGGGCTGCACCTGCCTGTCGCGGGTTTTTCCATTGATCAATGAGGTCGTGAGTTAATTATGTCTGTGCAACTGCTGGCGATGGCGCTGGCACCTTTACTTGGGCTGTTTATCATCAGCATCGGCAACGGCATGCTTGCGTCACTGACGACATTGCGACTCGATACCCTCGGCGAGTCAGCCACCATGGTCGGCATCGTCTCTTCGGCTTATTTCATCGGCCTGACTCTGGGCTCGATTTTCAATGACCGGTTGATCGTGCGGATCGGCCATATCCGCGCCTACAGCTGCTTCGCTGCCCTGATTGCCACCATGATTCTGTTCCAGGGGATGAGCTCTGATCCCTGGACCTGGTTCGTGTTGCGGCTGATCACAGGCTGGGCCAGTGTCGGCGTGTTTCTTGTGGTGGAAAGCTGGTTGCTGATGGCGGCCGACCCCAAGATCCGCGGGCGCCTGCTGGCGCTGTACATGATTGCCCTCTACGGCGCAGGCCTGCTGGGGCAAGTCAACCTGGGTGCCATCGCGCAAACCGGTGACACCATTCCCTTCATGATTGCGGCCATCCTGGCCTCGCTGTCCCTGTTGCCCATTGTCATGATTCCCCGTGCAACGCCCATCGTGGAACGCGCCGAACCGCTGATGCCGCTGCAGTTACTGCGCACAACGCCGACCGGGGTCATCGGCTGCTTTGGTTCGGGCATTGCCATTGCGGCGGTGTATGCACTGCTGCCGCTGTACCTGCAACGCATCGGCATGGACGTGACTGAAGTCGGACACATGATGGCCAGTGTCATCCTCGGCGCCATGCTGTTGCAGTACCCGGTCGGGCGCTGGTCGGATCATCAGGACAGGCATCTGGTGCTGATCGTGCTGGGGGCTGCCTGCGCGGTGTTGTCGCTGATCATCCTGTTCCTGCCGCCTGGGTCGCCCTTGCTGGTTGTGGCGTTTTTCCTGCTGGGGGGCGGCATTTTCGCGATTTACCCGGTGGCAGTCAGTCACGCGGCGGATCGGGCATCGTCGGGGGCGATCGTGCGCATGATCCAGGGTTTGTTGTTGATCAACTCCCTGGGTTCTGCCGTCAGCCCGCTGGTGATTTCACCGTTGATGACCAAAGTGGGCGAAGGCGGGCTGTTCTGGGCGCTGGCTGCGCTCAATGTGTGCCTGGTGCTGTTGTTTGTGTGGCGGCGCGGCAAGCGTTCTGAGCCTGTCACGGCCGCACCGTTTACTGCAGCGGCACAGATGTCGGCGGTGGGCGTGGAGATGCGCGTCACTGAAGACCTGGCCCAGGCCGTGCTCGATCACGAGCGCGATGCCGACGGTGATGACGAGCACAGGGCGCAGCGTCAGGCCTAGGGGGCGCGCACGATGGTTGAAAGGAATGCGCCCCGGCAGGGGCGCATTGATCAGCTCACCGGCATTTGCGGGCGGCGTTTGACGCGGCGTTTTACAAACACGGCAATAAACAGCACCGCCAGTGCCATTACGCTGAAGAACACCGTGTTGAACCAGGGGAAGGGTTCATCGCGGGTCTTGGTGGCTTCGATCGCGGTAATGTTCGGGAACACCGAGAAGATCTTGATGCGCCATCCGTAATATCGAATCAGTGCCAGCTGCTCGGCATCGCGGGAGTATCCTTGGGCCTTGGCCTGGATGTCAGCGGAGTCGAACTTGAAATACCAGGGGAAGGACCAGCCGGTATCTTCGTTGCGATAAACCATGACTTCCTTGGTCACCGGGTCTTCGGTGTTGATGAAGTACACATCGCGGGTCGGGCCGTCAGCCGGATTTTCAGCGTTGATGACGCCATTGTGATCGACCCGTTTGACTTCAACCCCGGTGACCATCACCACATCGTGTTGAGGCAGAAAGTAAAACAGCCCCAGCGCTACAGCGCCGACTGCAAGCAGGATCGCGCCCAGAATGATGCCCTTGAGCCACTTCATGCAAAAACCCCGTACATATTGATAATTCCTGATTGCTGTTGATTGAACCACTGGCGGAGCTTATCGCAGCCTACGTAAAGGACTACAAGTTCCGAGTGAGTTGCCTACATGATTTGTAGCAGTTTAGTTGTTCCTCTACACCATAAGCCGCTGTTGGGGCGCGGGGGCACGAGAGATGTAGTCGCTGCCGCAGGCTGCGATCGGGCCCGAAGGGCTCGCGCTGTGCAAAAGCCGAAGGTCCTTCGGACCTTATCGCAGCCTGCGGCACCGGCTACAGGTTGTGTGCACAAGTACGGCAGCTGTGCCCCATGGCAGGAGGAGCTTTTTAGCCTGCCGGGGGGTAGCATTGGGCCTTATCACTGCATAAGAAATGGATCGAACCTTGATCGAGCGACGTCAATTCAGCACGGGCATGAAGGGCAAGAACCTTCGCTATCTCAACGACAGCCCCGCCGAGGCTGGCCCGGTGGTCCGCACGGGTTTTGTGCTGCTCGAGCATTTTTCGCTGCCCGCGTTTACCCAGGCGCTGGACACCCTCATCACCGCCAACCTGCTGCGAGCCGGTTTGTTTACATCGCGCACCTATGGCTTGAGCGACGGTGAGGTCATCAGCGATCTGGGCCTGGTGATCCGCCCCGATGCGCGCATTGATCCGGGGATGATCGATGAACTGGACCTGCTGGTCATTTGCGGTGGCTACAGAACCGAACTCCACATCAGCGACGAACTGGTCAGTCTGCTCAGGGCCGCTTCCAGCGCGGGCATTACTCTTGGCGGGTTATGGAACGGTGCCTGGTTTCTGGCCAGTGCCGGGCTGCTGGACGGTTACCGTTGCGCTATTCACCCCGAACACCGGCCCGCACTGGCCGAAGTGGCGAAGGCAGCCCAGGTCACCAGCGAGCCGTACGTCATTGACCGTGACCGCCTGACGGCCTCAAGCCCTGCGGGGGCGTTCCAGATGGCGCTGGGCTGGATCAAGGGCTTGCATGACAAGGCGCTGGTGGAGGGTATCGAGGATATCCTGGCGTTCGAAGAGTCCCGCTATCGGCGGATCAAGCCTGCGCAGAACATCTGCGTGAGCGCCCCACTGCGTGAAGTGGTCATGCTGATGGACGCCAACCTTGAGGAACCCCTGGAGCTGGAACAACTGGCGGTCTATGTCGGCCGTTCCCGTCGCCAGCTGGAGCGCCTGTTCAAGGAGCAGTTGGGCACCACGCCGCAACGCTATTACCTCGAGCTGCGCATCACCGAAGCCCGTCGCCTGCTGCAACACACCGAGCTGTCACAGGTGGATGTGCTGGTGGCCTGCGGGTTCGTGTCGCCCAGCCATTTCAGCAAGTGTTACAGCGCCTATTTCGGCTACCGGCCATCCAGGGAAGTGCGCCTGGTCAAATAACGTGGATGCATGGCGGCGCTGCACACGGCTGATCCTTGGCTATGCTGTTGGCATTCACTGCGCAGGCAGGTGCTCTGGCTAGAGGGACTGGAATGATTTCAGAATGGGAAATGATCGCGCGTCTGCTGTTGGCCTCGGTGTTGGGCAGCATGATTGGTTTGCAACGGGAGCATCAGTTTTGGACCGCAGGTTTGCGCACCCATATGCTGGTGGCGACCGGGGCGTGTCTATTTATGATCGTATCGGCCTTTGGTTTTCAACAGGCGCTGACCCAGCAGGGTACGCAACTCGATCCTTCGCGGATCGCCGCGCAGATCGTCACCGGTATCGGCTTTCTCGGTGCAGGCTCGATCATGATGCGCGGTGAAGTGATCAAGGGGCTGACAACGGCCGCAAGCCTGTGGGCGGTCGCGGCCATCGGTATGACCATCGGAGGCGGGCTGTATTTGCTGGGGGTGGCCGCGACCCTTCTGATTCTGCTTATCCTGATTACCATCGGGCCGATTGAGCACCGGTATCGCGATTACATAAAGGTGCATGTCATCAAGCTGGTAGCGCCGATCGGGGTGCTGAATCGCCAGAGCCTCGAGGACTTTCTCGGTGCCGATGCTGGCCGTCTCAAGCAGGTGGTGGTCGAGCAGGGGCCTGACATGGGCACCGAAAGCATCACGGTCGAGTTCAGGAAAACCAGCCGGGTGGAAACCGCAGAGCTGTTGAAAAAGATTCTGACGATCCCGGATGTCCGTGAGGAACCGCCTCCCCACTGACAGCCGTTGGCGTTGTTATCCGGTATGCCGGGTGACTGTTCCCGTGTGTTGAACAGTGCCCGGCATCTGGTTCAGTGTGATGGCCCAGAAAACGAGGGCCGTCAGGCTGACACCGGCGCCGAGCAGGCACACGCCGGTCCAGCCCCATGCCGCGTAAAGGGCCGTGGACGCCAGTGCGCCGAATCCGCTGCCAATGGCATAAAACAGCATGTAGCAGCCCACGACACGACTGTGTGCATCGGGGCGTGTGTTGAAAATCATGCTCTGGTTGGTGACATGAATGGCCTGGGCGCCGAGGTCGAGGATGACGACGCCGACAACCAGCCAAACCATCGAGTAAGTCGTAAGCCAGAGTGCAACCCAGGCCAGTATCAGCAATCCCAGGGATATGCCGGTTGTCCATTGCCCCAGCCCTTTATCCGCCCAGACCCCGGCGCGGGTGGCCGCCAGTGCGCCCACTACGCCCACCAGGCCAAATGTGCCGATGGTTGTGTGCGAAAACCCGTAGGGCGCGTGGGTCAGGAGAAACACCAGCGCACTCCAGAAAATCCCCAGCACCGCAAAAATGAACAAGGCGAGCATCCCGCGGATTTGCAGCACGGGATCTTCCCTGAGCAATGCAAACATCGAGAGCACCAGCCGCGCATATCCAGTGGGTGTGGCTGACGGTCGCTGTGACGGCAAGACTTTGTAGAGGATCAAACCGAGCGCCATCATCACCAGTGCTGAACCCAGGTAAACCCAGCGCCACCCGGCCAGGTCCGCAATCAGCCCGGCTGCCAGCCGTGACAGTAACAGGCCAATCACAACCCCGCCCTGGACCGTGCCCACCACCCGACCGCGTTCTTGCGGCAAGGACGCGGTGGCGGCGAAGGCGATCAGGCCCTGGGTCATGGCGGTTCCCAGCAGGCCTATCCCGAGCATGGCCAGCAGCATAATCAAGGGGGAGTGGGTCATGGCCACGCAAAAAAGCCCGGCGATCAGTGCGCCGATCTGGGCCAGCATCAAGGTCCGGCGGTTTACCTGGTCGCCCAGGGGCACGATCAGCAGCAAGGCCAGCACACTGCCGACCTGAGTGGCGGTAATCACACCGCCGACCGCGCCAGGGCTGATGGCAAAATCTTCGGCCACCTGGTCAAGCAACGGCTGGGCGTAATAAACGTTCGCCACACTCAGCCCGCTGGCGCAGGCAAACACCCCGACCAGCCCTCGCGGTGTGCGCATCGGGACCGATGCAGTAACGGGATAGAGTTGATTGTTGGGCACGGGTAAACCTCTCGGTAATCCAGTCTTGAAATAAGACTGGTTTCATTCTAGGTCAGCCAGTCTTAAAATGAAACTTGATGCGGGAACTCACCCGGATTTCCAGGACAAACAAAGGAGCGAGCATGGCCAGGCAGCATATGGATCCAGCCCCAACGTGTCCGGTGGCACGGACTGTGGACTTGATCGGCGATCGCTGGTCGTTATTGATCGTGCGCGACGCGTTCGATGGGGTCAGGCGATTTGGAGACTTCCAGAATGGTCTGGGGGTGGCACGCAGCGTGCTGACCCAGCGTCTAAAGGGGCTGGTCGAGGCCGGTATTCTGCAGGTGCAGCCAGCCTCTGACGGGACCTCGTATCAGGAGTACGTCTTGACGGCGAAGGGTGAGGGGTTGTTCCCGGTGGTCGTGGCTTTGCGCCAATGGGCAGAGCAGCATGCTTTCGAGCCGCACGAGGCCCGCTCGCAACTCGTGGATACAGCCACAGGGCAGCCGTTGGGGTTGATGCAGCCCATAAGCGCCCAGGGACAGGTTATTGCCCCTGAGCAGACCCGGGTCATCAAAAAAACGCTGTGACTGACAATGCTGTTCACTCAGGTTTTTTTGGCTCTGTGGGAGCGTTGCTCTTGAGTGAACGGTTCAGACGAATTGCATTTCCGGGACGTGGTCCGGGACGATCAGCTTGCCTGCGGTTTTGCGAACGATTTCGTCGACGCTGACGCCGGGTGCGCGTTCCTTGAGGATGAATGCACCGTTGTCTATTTCCAGGTAGGCAAGGTCGGTCAAGACACGCTTGATGCAACCCGCGCCGGTCAAAGGCAGGCTGCAACGGGACAACAGCTTGGACTCTCCGTCCTTGGACGCGTGGGTCATGGTGACGATGATGTTTTCCGCGCCGGCCACCAGGTCCATCGCGCCGCCCATGCCCTTGACCAGCTTGCCGGGGATCATCCAGGAGGCGATGTTGCCGTGTACGTCGACTTCAAAGGCACCGAGCACGGTGAGGTCGATATGGCCGCCGCGAATCATCGCGAACGACTCTGCCGAGGAGAAAATCGACGCCCCGGTGCGCGCGGTGACGGTTTGCTTGCCGGCGTTGATCATGTCGGCGTCCGCTTCACCGACGCGGGGGAATGCACCCATGCCGAGCAGGCCGTTTTCCGATTGCAGCATGACTTCCATGCCTTCGGGAATGTAGTTGGCGACCAGGGTCGGGATGCCGATGCCCAGGTTTACATAGAAGCCGTCCTGCATTTCGCGGGCGACGCGCTGAGCCATTTGTTCGCGGGTAAGAGCCATGGTTGTTCTCCGTGCTCGGGTTCAGGAGTTGGGCAGGGGATCAGGAACGCTCGGTGAGCTGTTCGATGCGTTTTTCGAAGGTGCCGCAAATGATCCGGTCGACGTAGATGCCCGGGGTGTGGATCTGGCTCGGGTCCAGCTCGCCGGGCTCGACGATTTCTTCGACTTCAACCACGGTAATCCTGCCGGCAGTGGCGGCCAGCGGATTGAAGTTCTGCGCGGTGTGGCGGTAGATCACATTGCCGAAGTGGTCGGCTTTCCAGCCTTTGACAATGGCGAAATCGCCCGTGATGGACTCTTCCATCAGGTAGGCGCGGCCCTTGAACTCGCGGGTTTCCTTGCCGTCGGCAACCGGAGTGCCGACGCCGGTTGCGGTAAAAAATGCCGGAATGCCGGCACCGCCAGCGCGCATTTTTTCGGCCAGGGTGCCTTGGGGCGTCAGTTCGACTTCGATTTCACCGCTCAGCAGCTGCTTCTCGAACAGGGCGTTTTCACCCACGTACGAGGCGATCACTTTGCTGATCTGGCGGTCTTCGAGCAGCACGCCCAGACCGAAACCGTCAACGCCACAGTTGTTCGAAACCACGGTCAGGTCGCGGATGCCCTGACGCTTGATCTCGTTGATCAGGTTTTCGGGGATGCCACACAGGCCAAACCCGCCAGAGATAACGGTCATGCCGTCCTTGAGTCCGGCCAGAGCCTCCTCGTAGGAGCCCACACGCTTGTCGAAACCTGCCATACGCACCTCTCTTGTTTTTAGTGGGCTGTCGTTAGCCGTATGAAGCGAGTGTTACCGGATGCAATTGATTTGTTAAGTTGATTTTTAAGGTGGATTGATAGATAAAACAAATTAATAAGCGTGAGGCAAAACCATGACCGTGAAACAGATCCGCGCCTTTCTTGCCGTGGCCCAAAGCCTGAGCTTTGCCGTGGCCTGTGAACGCCTGCATTTATCGCAGTCGGCCTTGAGCCTGACCATCAAGGCGCTGGAGGAGGGGCTGGGTGGTCGCCTGTTCAGCCGCACCACGCGCCATGTGGCACTGACACCCGAAGGCGAGTCGTTGTTGCCGTTGGCTCGACGCCTGATCGCTGACTGGGACAACGCCGAGGATGAACTGCGCCAGCGCTTCACCCTGCAACGTGGCCGTGTGACCCTGGCGGCGATCCCGTCGTTCTCGGGCAATCAGTTACCGTCGATCCTCAAGGGTTTTCGCGTGCGCTACCCCAAGGTCAACGTCACGGTGAACGACGTCATCAACGAGCAAGTGCTGGAGATGGTGCGCGATCGCCTGGTGGAACTGGGTGTGGCTTTCGAACCGGCACCCGGTTCGTCACTGACGTTTACCCCGTTGTACCTCGACCGTTTTGTCGCGGTGGTGCCCCGTGATTCCGGGCTGGCCGGGCATTCGTTGATTGACTGGAAGACCCTGCTGCAAGAGCCCTTTATTACCCTGCAACGGCCTTCTGCCGTGCGGGTGATGCTGGAGGAGCACCTGCAGGCGCGGCAGATGAAATTGCCGGTGGCATTCGAGAGTCATCAACTGGCCACGGTCGGGCGGATGGTCGCCAGCGGGCTGGGCGTCAGCGTGGTACCGGCGCTGTGCGCCGAGCAGATGCGTGAGCTCGGCGCGTGCTGCATCACCTTGCATGAGCCCGTGGTGGAACGTGCCATAGGCGTGCTGACCAAACCCGGCCATGAGTTGTCAGCGCCAGCCCAGGCCATGTTTGACTGCCTGCTTGAGAGCGGCGGGGTCTTTCAGGTAGGTCGAGGTGATGCCATCGCGAGCAAGCCCGCTCCCACAGTGAGGGTGTAATCATCACGTTTTGTGGGCATGTGGAAGCTGGCTTGCCTGCGATGTCGACGACGCGGGCTTCTGGAGCCCATGGGCGCCAGCAACTGAGGGTTCAGCCCGAGCGGGTGTTTGAAGAAGGGACGGCCGCCCGCAGGCAGCCGTCAGTCATGGGGTGTAAACGGTGATGGCGTTCAGCCGCGTAAAAATTCCAGGCATGCCTTGTTGAAGAGTTCGCGATGTTCCACCTGCACCCAGTGGCCGCACTGGTTGAGCATGATAAAGCGCGCATTGGGCGCGTGGTTCAGCACTTTGAGCGCGCCACTGGCAGGGTTGAAGTTGTCATCGGTGCCCCAGAAACCCAGGATCGGTGCTTGCAGCTCTTCAAGGCGCTCGGTCATGTTCGGCACCAACATGGTGGTGAACAGATTGCGCGGCTGGTGCACGGCCACGGCCACACGTTCGGCCAGAAGGCTGTCGTCCAGCTGCGAGCTGTCGAACAGTTGCAGGCTCATGATCCGGCGCATTTGCTCGATGCCCAGGGGGCCTGCGTTGTACAGTTCGACCATGCGTTGAATGCCGACCATCTTGAAGTAGGTTTCACGATCTTCAACACCGCCGGGGGCCATCAGGACAAGTTTCTCGACGCGCTCGGGTTCTGCCAGCGCCAGGCCCAGGGCAATGGCCCCGCCCAGGGAGTTGCCGAGCAGGGTCGCTCGCTTGACCCCCACCGCCTTGAGAAACCCCGACAGGGCGCTGACGAAGAACTCCAGGTTGTACTGGGCGTCCTCAGGCTTGTCGGAGCGGCCGAACCCCGGCAAATCCAGCACCAGATTTCGAAAACCTGCGGCCACAAACTGCGGGTAGTTGCCTTTGAAGTTGCTGTAGCCGCTGGCGCCCGGTCCGCTGCCATGCAGCCACACCACCACCGGGCCGCTGCCTTCATCGAGAAAGTGCAGGCGCAGGCCGCTGTCCAGTGTCACAAAGTGGCCGATGGGCAGGGGAAGGTCTTGTTCGGTCATCACTCAATCTCCAAAAGTCAGGCTGTGGCCGCGTCAGCCAGCGATGCTGGGGTCGGGGTCTTGTTCATCAGGTGGTTGCGATAGCGCGGCAAGGCCAGGGCCAGGAAAAACGAAGCCAGCACCAGCAGCGAGACACAGGAGGCCAGGGCATAGCGCAGGCCTTCGTTGCCCAGGCGATGGGCGAAGCCGTCACTGAGCATGCCGATCAGCAGCGGGCCGACGCCCACCCCGAGCAGGGTCATGGACATCACGAAAATCGCGGTGGCCTGGGCCAGTCGGGTAGCCGGGAACAGATGGGAAATGGCCCCCAGGCAGGGTGTCGCCCACCATGTGCCGAAAAAGCTGAACACGCTGTAGAAAATAAAGGCGGTCGGTACAGGCGTGCTGCCCACATAAAATGCGGTACCAACCGGCCACAGGAAGTAAGCCAGCGCGAACGGTATGCTGATCAGCGTGCCCAGCAGCGGCACTCCGATCTGCCAGCCCTTGTCACGGCGGGCCAGGCGGTCACACAAAATACCGCAGGTGAGGGTGCCAAAGGTGGCCCCGGCACCGCCCGCCACCCCGGCCAGCAGCCCGGCGTCCTGCAGGCTCAGACCGTGGGAGCGGATCAGAAAGCTGGGGCTCCAGGTGCCGATGGCATAACCGGCAATGGCCGCAGAGCCGCCGGTGAGCACAATCCAGAGGAAGGACGGGGTCTGGAACAGCTCGCGCACCGTGACGGCCCAGTTGGCCTGCGCCACCTGACTGGGGTTGACCAGCATCGCGGGTTTTGGCGCCCGTACGGTGAGCAGCAACAGCAGCCCTAGAAAAATCCCCGGTGCGCCGATCACCACAAATGCAAAACGCCAGCCGTAATGCTGCGCGATCCAGCCCCCCAGCCCCAGCCCGAAAATGGCCCCCAGGCTTGAGCCCAGCATCAGTACCGACAAGGCGGTGGAGCGGCGTTCGGGCGGATACAGATCCGAGACCATTGCCATTGATGGAGCGGTGCCACCGGCTTCACCGATCGCCACCCCGATCCGGGCCACCACCAGCATCGCAAAACTGGCTGCTAAGCCGCAGAAAATGGTCATGACGCTCCAGGCAATACAGCTGAAGGCGATGACTTTCTTGCGTCCGATACGGTCAGAGAGCCGCCCCAAAGGAAAGCCGAAGAGGGTGTAAAACACCGCAAAGGTCACACCTGAAAGCAGGCCGATACCGGTGTCTGAAATGCCGAATTCTGCTTTTACCGGCTCGATCAAAATGGCCATCAGCAGCCGGTCGATGTAGTTGAAGACATAGATGGCAGCCAAAACGCCTAATGCGTAATGAGTTCGCCAGGTGGGGCGCGAGGGTATGGACACGACGGGTTCTCCCGATTTTGTTCTAGTGAATTCGTTATTCCACAAAGTGCTTGACGGGTACATCGTCCATTCAGACCAGCCGGTCATCTTGTGATCGCTGACGAGCGCCGCGGGCCCACGGAGCGGGACCGGAGTGAGGGACACCTGAGCGCAGCGAGGGCCGTACGCTGGGGCAAGGCCTTTTTGGGTACTTTTGTGGCTGTTTGACAAAAGTGCCTCGCTGTAAAAGCGAAACCATCATTTCAGTTAACCGCGAATGCCGGATATGTACCCCGTATGCCAGTTGTTTTGCGATGCGCCCGGCGTCCTGCCGCGCCACCTCCATAACAGCACCTGCATTCGGCCTTCTGTGATGGGCATTCGCGTCGTCTGGACATGGGTGTGGCTCCAGCAAAAGCAAAAATGCATTGCAGTTGCCACAGAACCTTGCGCAAAACGCTATAGCGCCAACATATAAGCCGCTGACGAGCGCCGCGAGGCTGCGTAGCCGTCGTAAATCCGGATGTTGCGATGAATCAGGAAAAGCCGGGGGGCCAGGTTTTGCGGTCGCTACGTCGCAGTGGCGCACCAAACCGATCGCAGCCTCGTTCTACTCGTCAGCGACTACAAGGCGGGTAATGCGCCAACACGGTGTAAGTGCTGCTTAGTCCCATCGGACGATGTTCAGCTTTTTTCTCCAGTCAATGATTGTTCCCATACACCGCCCCGGCTTCAGGGCGGCCGGAATCGGGCAGGCGGGAGAACTCTATGAAATTGCTGAATAAAGTGGCGTTTGTAACGGGCGCTGGTCAAGGCATGGGACGGGCAATCGTTCGTCATTTTGCCGAGCAGGGCGCAAAGGTTGTCGCAGCTGACATCAATCTGGAAGCCGCGCGCCAAAGCATTGAAGGGCTGGGCGAAAACGCGATTGCCGTCAGTTGCAACGTGGCCGACAGCGATTCGGTTGCCACCGCAATGGCCGCCGTTCACGCGCATTTCGGCAGCCTCGACGTGCTGGTCAATAACGCGGGCATCGGTTCGATTGACGCTTTCGCGCAGACGCCGGACGAGAACTGGCAGCGTGTCATCGGCGTCAACCTTACCGGTACGTTTTTCTGCAGCCGTGAAGCGGTAAAACTGATGCTGCAGGCCGCCACCCCCGGGGTGGTGATCAATATCTCCAGCACCGCAGCCCTGACCGGTGAAGGTCCCAGCCATTACTGCGCGGCCAAGGCCGGTGTCATGGGGCTGACCCGCAGCATGGCCCGGGAACTGGCAGGCAATGGCATTCGCGTCAACACCATCGTTCCCGGTCCCACCAACACGCCGATGATGGCTGATATTCCGGAGGACTGGATGCAAAGCATGCTCAAGGCCATCCCTCTGGGCCGCATGGGTGAAACCGATGAAATTGCTCGCGTTGCGGCCTTCCTGGCCAGTGATGACGCGGCATTCATTACCGGCCAGAACCTCGCGGTCAACGGCGGCATGGCGTTTATCTAAACGCCGGGCGCAGCAATGGGAGAGCAGATCATGGGTACTCGTTTACACGACAAGATTGCATTTATCACCGGCGCCGGTTCCGGCATCGGTGCTGCTACCGCACTGCGGTTTGCCGAAGAGGGCGCCCTGGTGGTGCTCTGCGGGCGTCGCATCGAGCCGCTGCAAGCGGTCGCCGCACAGATCCGTGACAGCGGCGGTCGCGCCGAGTGCGCGGTGGCCGATGTCAGCAATGAAGCGGCCTATGTCGCAGCCATCAGTGAGGCGGCGCAGCGCCACGGTCGACTGGATATTCTGGTCAACAACGCGATGGCCTACAGCTGGGGCGCGATTGACAGCACTTCGACAGCTGACTGGCATTCCAACTTCGCGACCACCGTGGACGGCACCTTCTGGGGGACGCGCACGGCACTGGGCCTGATGCGCGCTCAGGGCAGCGGCTCGATCATCAATCTGGCCTCGATCTGCGGTCAGTTCGGTACGCCCTGGATGGCGGGCTATTCCGCCGCCAAGGCCGCCGTGATCAATTTCAGTCGCGCCGCCGCCAGTGAGGGCGCGAGCCACAACATTCGCTGCAACGTGGTCAGCCCGGGCGTGGTCGAGACACCCGCCACGGCCGGCATGCTCACCGACGACAAGACCCGCACCAATACCGAAAAACTGATCCCGCTCAAGCGCGTCGGCCAACCCGTAGAAGTGGCCAACGCCATTCTGTTTTTGGCCAGCGATGAAGCCTCGTATGTCACCGGCGCCTGTTTGCCGGTCGATGGCGGGCGCAGCAGCGAGCTGTACACGGTATTGGAATAAGGACCCTTTTATGGAACAGAACGCCTTGCTTGCCCGTCTTGATCGGCTGGAGTCGATTGAGGAAATTCGCCAGTTGGCCGGCAAATACTCGTTGTCGCTGGACATGCGCGACCTCGATGCCCACGTCAATCTGTTTGCCGAAGACATCCGTGTCGGTCGCGAAAAAACCGGGCGTGCGCACCTCAAAGCCTGGGTCGATGACACCCTGCGTGACCAGTTTCATGGCACCTCCCATCACCTTGGGCAGCACCTCATCGAGTTCACCGACCCTGATCACGCCGTGGGTGTGGTGTATTCCAAGAACGAACACGAGACCGGCCCCGAGTGGGTCACCATGCAAATGCTGTATTGGGATGACTACGAGCGGATGCAGGGGCGCTGGTATTTCCGCCGTCGCCTGCCGTGCTACTGGTACGCCAGTGACCTCAACAAACCGCCGATCGGCACGCAAAAGATGCGTTGGCCGGGGCGCGAACCCTATGCCGGCACTTTCCACGACCTGTTCCCGTCCTGGACCGAGTTCTGGGCCCATCGTCCTGACAAGGACCAACTGCCCCAGGTGGCGACAGCGGCTCCGGTCGAATACTTTCTTGCCACCCTGCGCCGAGGGGCTGGCGCACCGAAAATTCGCGTGCGCTGAGGACTGACCATGAGCATTTTGTTTGAACCTGTGCGCCTCGGTGAGCTTGAACTGGCCAACCGTATCGTCATGGCACCGATGACCCGCAGCCGTGCTGACCAGCATGGCGTACCCACTGCCGAGATGGTCGAGTACTACCGCCAGCGTGCGTCTGCCGGGTTGATCGTTGCCGAAGGCACTGCGCCTTCAGCCAGCGGCCTGGGCTACTGCCGTACACCGGCGATTTATAACGCCGGGCAGATCGCTGCCTGGAAGGCCGTGACCGACGCGGTACACGCCGAAGGCGGTCTGATTGTGCTGCAACTGATGCACGTTGGCCGCGCTTCCAGCGCTCACAACAAACCGGCCGGGGCCGCGACGGTTGCGCCGTCGGCCTTGCGCGCACGCACCCAGTTGTTTACCGACACCGCCGGGATGGTCGATACCGACGAGCCCCAGGCCATGTCGCTGCAGGATATCGCCCTGGTGATCGAGGAATACCGCCAGGCTGCTTTGAATGCACGCCAAGCCGGATTTGACGGGGTCGAGTTGCACTGCACCAGCGGTTATCTGCCGATGCAGTTCATGGCGTCGGGCAGCAACCTGCGTGAAGACGAGTACGGTGGCAGCGTCGAGAACCGCGTGCGCTTCCCGGCACAGGTGCTGGCGGCAATGGCTTCGGCCATTGGTGCCGGGCGTGTGGCGCTGCGCTTGTGCCCGGGCAATCCGTTCAATGACATCGATGACGCAGACCCGTTGGCCACCGCCGTGGCGCTGTGCAAGGCCGCCGAACCTATGGGCCTGGCGTACGTGCATATCATGCGTTCGCCCCTGACTGAGCTGGATGCCTTTGCCCTGGCCCAGCGCCATTGCAGCAACGGCCTGATCCTCAATGACGGTTTCGACGGTGAGTCGGCCGAGGCTGCACTGCAGGCCGGGCAGGGGGATGCAGTGTCGTTTGCCCGTCACTTTATTGCCAATCCGGATCTGGTGGAGCGTCTGCGCAAGGGGCTGCCGCTGGCCCGTTTCGATCGCAAGACCTTGTACTCCCCAGGCCCTGAAGGCTACAGCGATTACCCTCGGGTCGAGGCGGTGGCGCCATGAACGACATGTCACGCATCCGGTTAAGAGTACGTGGCCAACCTGCTGGGCACTGAAGGTTGGCCGGGCGTGCCGCTGTGGTTGGTCGAAGACCCGTCAAATCCGTTTGACGGTGAGTTGTCCGCGTTTGTCGACCGCCAGTCTGGCGAGCACATTGCCGATGCTCCGGGCACTTCGTTTGCTCGTGAAAGTGTCGCGCACCCGCTCATCAAGCGCTTACACAGTGAGAGCCTCGTTCAGTTATCCGGGGATGTTCCAGGGCTGCGACCGACTGCGAAGCGGTTGCAGCCTTCGTTCCTCGTCAGCGGCTAAAGGTTCTCGGTGGTGACACGCTTTAGTCTCAACGGACGATGAGCCCCGCCCCCTTCCTTCCCATACTGCCCTCAGCCAATAAATACAGGCATTGAGGAGCAGGCACATGATCGACATTCGTGGTTTGAGCTACTTCGTTGCAGAGTCTGCAGATCCCGTTCAATGGCAGCGTTACGCCGAGGACGTGCTCGGGATGATGGTCAGCGAAGCCCCCGGCGGCGGCATGTACGTGAAAATGGATGAGCGTCCGTTTCGCATGCTGATCGTGCCTGGCGGCGAGTCGCGCTATCTGGCCTCCGGTTGGGAACTGGCCAGCGAAAAGGCATTCAATGCGGCCATCCAGGTGCTGGATCAGGCCGACGTGAGCTGGCGCCACGGTACGGTCGAGCAGTGTGATCAGCGCGGGGTGCAAGCGCTGCTGCACGTGACCGACCCTTCGGGCAATCGCCACGAATTGAGCTGGGGCCATCGCTCCGATTGCCAACCCTTTGTCTCGCCTCAAGGCGTGCCGGGTTTTATCACCGGCGACATGGGCCTGGGGCACACGGTGCTGCCCGCGCCGAATTTCGACGCCACCCTGGCGTTTGCCAAGGATGTGCTGGGCTTTGAGTTGTCGGACATTTTCAACTTTCGCCCCGACCCTTCGGCACCGCCGATTCGCATCCACTTTCTGCATTGCAAAAACAGCCGCCACCACAGCCTGGCCCTGGCCGAATACCCGGTGCCATCAGGCTGCGTGCATGTGATGGTCGAGGTCGAGTCCATGACCGAAGTGGGCCGCGCCCACGACCGGCATCTGGCCCACGACGTGCAGCTGTCGGCCACCCTTGGCCAGCATCTGAACGACCGCATGACGTCGTTTTACATGAAGACCCCTTCAGGTTTTGACCTGGAATACGGCTATGGGGGCTTGCTGGTGGATTGGCAGGAACACAGCGCTTTTGAATTCACCCGGGTCAGTCTGTGGGGCCATGACTTTTCCGTCGGCCAGCAGCAGTAAGGAGCACTAGATGAACAAGCAAATGACAGCGGCAGACGTGGTCGGCCAATTGCGTGACGGCATGACCATCGGCTTTGGCGGCTGGGGTCCGCGACGCAAACCCATGGCGATTGTGCGCGAGATCCTGCGCTCGGACGTCAAGGACCTGACCGTGGTGGCCTATGGCGGCCCGGAAGTCGGCATGCTCTGCGCTGCCGGTAAGGTCAAGAAACTGGTTTTTGGTTTTGCCACCCTCGATGCGATCCCCCTCGAAGCCTATTTTCGCAAGGCCCGCGAGGCCGGTGAGCTGGAGCTGATGGAACTGGACGAGGGCATGCTGCAATGGGGCCTGCGCGCCGCCGGCATGCGCTTGCCGTTTTTGCCGACCCGTTGCGGCCTGGCCACCGATGTCAGCCGGCTGAACCCCGAGATCAAACAGGTGCAGTCGCCGTATGACGATGGCGAGGTGCTGCTGGCGATGCCGGCGCTGAATCTGGACATCGCCTTCTTGCATGTCAACGTTGCCGACCGCCTGGGCAATACCCTGGTCACCGGTCCCGATCCGTATTTCGACCATCTGTTCGCCCGTGCCGCCAAGCAGTGCTTTGTGTCGTGCGAGCGGATTGAGCAGCGCTTGAGCCTGGATGCTGCCCAGGCCCGCTTCAATACCTTCGAACGCTATCTGGTCAGCGGTGTGGTGCATGCACCGTTTGGTGCACACCCGACGTCGTGCCCGTCCGATTACGGCTGGGACATGAGCCATTTGAAACGCTACAGCGCCAGTGCCGCCGAGGAAGGTGGCTGGGAAGGCTATGTAGCCGAGTTTGTGACCCCGGGCGAAAGTGCCTATCAGGCCAGCAATGGCGGTGTCGATCGATTGAGCGCTTTGCCGCTGCCCGTGTTTTAAGGAGCTTGGACATGACTGCTACTAACGAATTTACCCTGGCTGAATTGTTGATCGTGGCTGCCTGTGAAGCCTGGCGTGGCAACGGCGAAGTGATTGCTTCGGGCCTGGGCGTGATTCCGCGCCTGGGGGCGAGCCTGGCCAAACTGACCCACAGCCCTGAACTGTTGATGACCGACAGCGAGGCATTTCTGGTGGAAGAGCCTATCCCGCTGGGGCCGCGTGGTGATTATGTACCGCGCTACTCGGGCTACCTGTCGTTTGAGCGGGTGTTCGAATGCGTATGGGGCGGACGCCGCCACGCCATGATCGGCCCGACCCAGATCGATCGCTGGGGCCAGACCAACCTGTCGTGCATTGGCGACTATCAGAAGCCCAAGGTGGCGATGCTGGGGGTGCGCGGCTTGCCGGGCAACAGCATCAACCATATCAACTCGTTTTTTGTTCCGGCCCATAACACCCGGGCATTTGTGTCGGGTGAAGTGGACATGGTCTCGGGTGTCGGCTTCAAGCCAGAACGCTGGGAAGAAGGCATGCGCCGCGACCTGATGGACATTCGCCTGATCGTGACCGATCTGTGCGTGATGGACTTCGGCGGGCCGGATCGCGCCGTACAGGTGCGCTCCCTGCACCCGGGTGTGAGCTTTGAAGAAGTGCAGGAAAAAACCGGTTTCCCGCTGCTCAAGGCCGCCGATATCAAGCAAACCGTGGCGCCCACGACAGAGCAACTGGCCCTGATCCGCCGCCTGGACCCCCATGACTATCGCGCAGCCGCGCTCAAGGGCAATCCGCCCGGCATTCGTCAGGCCTGAAGGCAAGGAACTCACATGAGCCGCGACAGCGAATTTGTACAGCGGGCTGATACCGCTGTGTATGAAACCGAAGAGCCGGTGCTGTATGGAGTGGCCGATGGTATTGCCACGCTGACCATGAATCGGCCTACCGTGAACAATGCGCAAAACTCGCAGATGACCTATGCCCTGGACGATGCCTTTCGCCGCGCCGTGAATGACGACGCGGTGAAGGTCATCGTGCTGCGCGGCAATGGCAAGCACTTCTCGGCGGGGCATGACATCGGCACCCCTGGGCGCGATATCAACAAACAGTTCGACCGCGCCAGCCTGTGGTGGGATCACACTAACAAACCGGGTGGCGAGTACCTGTATGCCCGGGAGCAGGAGGTGTACCTGGGCATGTGTCGGCGCTGGCGCGAATTGCCCAAGCCGACCATCGCCATGGTGCAGGGCGCGTGCATTGCCGGTGGGTTGATGCTGGCGTGGGTCTGCGATTTGATCGTGGCCAGTGACGATGCCTTCTTTCAGGATCCGGTGGTGCGCATGGGTATTCCGGGGGTGGAGTATTTTGCCCATCCCTACGAACTCAATCCGCGTATAGCCAAGGAATTTTTGTTCACCGGGGATCGCATGAGCGCAGAGCGCGCCTATCAGATGGGCATGGTCAATCGCCTCTTTGCCCGCGAAGCACTGGAGGCGGGCACCTATGCGCTGGCAGCGGCGATTGCCAGGCAGCCGCGCATGGGCCTGGCGCTGACCAAGCAGGCGATCAATCACGTTGAAGATTTGCAAGGCAAGCGCACGGCGATGGATGCGGTGTTTGCCTGGCATCACTTTGCCCATAGTCATAACGAGTTGCTGTCGGGTGACAAGCTTGGGGGCTACGACGCCAAGGCCATGATTGAAGCGAACAAGACGGCTGCGGGAGAGGGTCGATGAGCGAGTACCTGAAAACGGCGTTGACCGATGGGTTGGGCTGTCGCTACCCCATCGTGCAAACCGCGATGGGCTGGGTGGCAGACGCCAATCTGGTGATCGCCAGTACCCGGGCCGGAGCCTTCGGGTTTCTGGCGGGTGCGACCCTTGCTGCGGATCAGCTGGAGGCTGAAATCAAGCGGGTGATCGAGGCCACGGGGGGCAGTAACTTCGGTCTCAATTTCCATATGTTCCAGGAGAACGCCGCGCAGTGCGTGGACCTGGCCATTGAGTACCGATTGCGCGCCGTCAGTTATGGACGTGGTCCGGACCGCCAGACCATCGACCGTTTCAAAAAGGCCGGGGTGCTGTGTATCCCGACCGTGGGCGCGCTCAAGCACGCGATCAAGGCCGTTGAACTAGGCGCGGACATGATCACGGTGCAGGGCGGCGAAGGCGGCGGGCATACCGGAGGCGTGCCGAGCACCATTTTGCTGCCGCAAGTGCTGGATGCGGTGCGGGTACCGGTGATTGCGGCGGGCGGCTACTCCACCGGGCGCGGACTGGCTGGCGCCCTGGCCACCGGTGCGGCCGGGATTGCAATGGGCACGCGGTTCCTGATGACCCAGGAATCGCCCACACCCCTTGCCACCCTGGAGCGCTATGTAAAAGTCGCCGATCCCCAACGTATCCGCGTCACCACCGCGGTGGACGGCATGCGCCACCGGATGATCGAGAACGCGTTCATCAATCGTCTGGAAAAGGCCAGCGCCTTTGGCCGTCTTCGAATTGCCCTGGGCAGTGCCTGGCACTGGAAGCAACAGACCGGCATGAGCCTGGGGCATATGCTTGGCGTGTTCGTTCAGTCGGTGAAGGAAGACCCCGGTGCCCTGTCGCAAACCGTGATGGCGGCCAACCAGCCGGTACTGCTGCAGCGCTCGATGGTGGATGGCGTACCGGATGAAGGAATTTTGCCGTGCGGGCAAGTGGCGGCGGCGATTGGCGATCTGAAAAGCTGCCAGGACCTGATCGACGAGATGGTGGAAGAGGCAGAGCGCTGCCTGATGGCGGTAAACATGCGTCATCAGGGATTGGGCGACCGGTATCAGCGTTGAGTGACACAAACTGGCTTGCCTGCGATGCAGGTGCTGCGTTCTGGCAGGCAAGCTGGGTGGATGCCATCGCGAGCAAGCCCGCTCCCACAGGGATCAGGACAGAAACCCGCCATCCACATTCAGCGAAACCCCGGTGGTGTAGCTCGAGGCATCGCTGGCCAGGTACAGCACTGCACCGGCCATTTCACTGGGGGCGGCAACGCGTTTTAGCGGAATATGTTGCAGGACTGACTTGAGGATGGCGTCATTGCTGACCAGTGCCGAAGCAAATTTGGTGTCGGTCAGGCCCGGCAGCAGTGCGTTGCAGCGGATACCGTAGGCGGCACATTCCTTGGCAAACACTTTGGTCATGTTGATCACCGCGGCCTTGGTCATCGAGTACACCCCCTGGAACTCACCCGGTGTGACGCCGTTGATCGAGGCCACGTTGATGATGCTGCCACCGCCGTGCTCGCGCATCAGCTTGCCGGCTTCGACCGACATGAAGAAATAACCCCGAATGTTCACGTCGACGGTTTTCTGGAAGGCCACCGGGTCGGTGTCCAGTACGTGGCAGAACTGCGGGTTGGTGGCGGCGTTGTTGACCAGGATATCGATGCGCCCAAAATCTTCGCGGATGCGCGCAAAGGTGCGGGTGATGTGTTCCATTTCGCCGATATGGCAGGCAATGGCCGTTGCCTTGCCGCCATCGGCGATGATTGCGTCGGCTACAGGCTGGCAGCCTTCGAGTTTGCGGCTGGAGACAATAACGTGGGCACCTTGCTGGGCCAGCAGCCGGGCAATGGCCTCGCCGATACCGCGGCTGGCACCGGAAACAAAAGCGATTTTTCCATCAAGGTCGAACAGTTGAGTCCTGGACATGCTGATTCCTTGTGATCTCGGGCTTAGAGGCTGGAGCGGCCAATGACGTTGAGGCTCATGTGCTCAAGCAGGGCGTTCATCTGTACGAACTGCGCGAAACGTTTGTCCCGGGTCTGGCCGTGGAAGTAGCGGTAGTAGATCTGCTGGACGATACCCGCCAGACGGAACAGGCCGTAGGTGTAGTAGAAATCGTAGTTGTCGATCTCGATTCCCGAGCGCTCAGCGTAGTAATCAACGAACTCGCGGCGGGTCAACATACCGGGGGCGTTGCTCGGCTGGCGCCGCATTCGTTGGATCGGGGCCGGGTCGTCGGCTTCAATCCAATAGGCGAGGGTGTTGCCCAGGTCCATCAGCGGATCACCCAGGGTGGTCAGTTCCCAGTCCAGCACGCCGATGATCTGCATCGGGTCGGCGGGATCGAGGATCACGTTATCGAAGCGGTAGTCGTTGTGGATGATGCCTGGGGTCGGGTGATCGGCTGGCATGTTGGTCTGCAGCCAGTCCTTGACCGCCTCCCAGCGCGGCGCATCGGGGGTCAGGGCTTTTTCGTAGCGCGCGCTCCAGCCGCTGATCTGACGTTGCACGTAGCCCTGGGGCTTACCCAGATCACCCAGGCCACAGGCGTTGTAATCAACGCGATGCAACTCGACCAGCGTGTCGATAAAGCGCTTGCACAGTGTTCGGGTGGCGTCGGCACCCAATGCCAGCTCCTGGGGCAGATCCGAGCGCAGGATGATGCCCTTGACCCGCTCCATGACATAGAACTCGGAGCCGATCAGGCGTTCGTCGGTGCAATGGGCATAGGCCTTGGGGCAGTAGGGGAAAGCGTCCTTGAGCTGATTAAGGATGCGGAACTCGCGGCCCATGTCGTGGGCAGATTTGGCTTTGTGCCCAAAGGGCGGGCGGCGCAGCACCAGCTCTTTGCCCGGGTAGTCAATCAGGTAGGTGAGGTTGGAAGCACCGCCGGGGAACTGGCTGATCGTGGGTGTCCCCTCAAGATCCGGGATATGGCCCTTGAGGTAAGGATCAATGCGGTTGGCGTCGAGTTCTTCGCCAGGGCGGATGCGGGTGGACGAGTCGGTAAGCGCCATGTTTATCTCTTCTGCTTATATTTGTGGCCTGACAACATTCGTTAATTTAATGGGCAACCAGGGCAGGCGCAGCCTTAATAGGCAGGGGTGTTAATGGGGGATCAGCTCCCTTGATAACCATTGCCTGAGTGAAGCACAGGACAAAAAAAACCGAAGCGCGTGGGCTTCGGTTCTGGGTGTTGCCGGTGGCTTAGGCCGGGAACAGTTCGCTCAGCTTCATGGCCAGCATCATGTCGCCTTCAGCGCGCAGCTTGCCGCCCATGAAAGCTTGCATGCCGTCGGTTTCGCCGCTGACGATGCCTTCCAGGGTTTCGCCGTCCATGACCAGAGTGACCTGGGCGTCCGGGTTTTCGCCTTCCTTCAGTTCACAGGTGCTGTCTTTGACGATCAGCGAGAAGTGTTTGTCTTCATCAATGCGAAAACCAAATACCAGGTCCAGGCCTGCAGCAGCGGCTGGGTTGAATTTGGCTTTCATTGCTTGAACGGCATCAGCTACAGAAGTCATGGTTCGATCCTTATATAGGGTGGTTTACAGCGGCCCGAGGGCCGCGGTTGCCGGCGCTCATCGATAGGTGATGAGTGACGGCGTCTTCAACAGTTGCAAATGCACATGACTGTTGAAGGAAGCCAGGGTTGCCTCGTTGCCATGGAACTTGAGCTGGCTGAGCGAGGTATTGACAATTTGCCAGCCGAGCTTGAAGGCATCGGTGGGCGCAATGCGGGTCAGGCTGTGGATCAGGGCGGTAATGGTGCCGGCAGACGTGAACACGACAATGTTCTGCTGGCTCTTGGCAAGTTCAAGAATGCGGTTCAGCCCCGCTTGAACCCGCTCGACAAACCCCATCCAGGTTTCCAGACCGGGGGTGTCCCAGCTACCGCTGAGCCAGCGGTCGATGATCCGTTCAAAGATGCGCTGGAACTCGGCCGGGTTGCACGCGGCATCGCTCATGATCGCCAGCGCCTCAGGCTCCTCTGGCAGCAAGCCGGGAAGCAGGGCTTCGAGTATGGCGAATGCATCGAATTCGTTGAATGAGGCGTCGGTTTCAAGTTCAGGGATGGGCAGCCCGGCTGCATTGATCTGTGCCAGGGCATGGCGCGCGGTGTCCTGCTGGCGTGAAAGGTCGCCTGACAGGCAGCGGTCAAAGCGCAGGTCCAGGTCGGCCAGATGCCGACCGGCAATTTGTGCCTGCAGCACGCCCAGTGGTGACAGCACGTCGTAGTCGTCTGCACCGAAGGAGGCCTGCCCATGTCGTATCAAATAGATGCTGCCCACGTCCGCGTCATTCCGGTCCGCTGAAAGTCAGGCGAGGTTAGGAGGATGGCAAGTGGCTGTCAATGAAAAAACATACGCTTGTTTGAATTCCTCCTGTGACTGAATGCGAGGCGTTTCACGGCTGGCAGGCCCCGGTTGGCGCCGGTATGCTGGTTGCCATTGCGCAGCCCTGACCCGAGGGCTGCAGACGTTTTAAGGAGAGGCTGTGGAATTTCTTGCCGAGTACGCCAGTTTTCTGGCCAAGACCGTGACCCTGGTGGTTGCCATAGTGGTGGTCCTCGTGACCCTTGCGGCATTGCGTGGCAAGGGGCGCCGGGCCACCGGGCAATTACAGGTGATCAAGCTCAATGACTTTTACAAAGGCCTGCGTGAGCGTCTGGAGCAGTCGTTGTTGTCCAAGAGCCAGCTCAAGGCACTGCACAAGCAGACCGTTAAAGCGGACAAAAAGCAGAAAAAACAGCCGGATGACAAACCTCGGGTCTTTGTTCTGGACTTTGTCGGTGACATCAAGGCATCTGCCACTGAAAGCCTGCGTCACGAAATCACCGCGTTGCTGACCCTGGCAAAGCCGACTGATGAAGTGGTCGTGCGCCTGGAAAGCGGTGGCGGCATGGTGCACAGCTATGGCCTGGCATCGTCGCAACTGGCGCGTATTCGCCAGGCAGGCATCCCGTTGACTGTCTGCATCGATAAAGTCGCCGCCAGTGGCGGTTATATGATGGCGTGCATCGGGCAGAAAATTATCAGCGCACCGTTTGCGATTCTCGGCTCCATTGGCGTCGTTGCGCAGTTACCCAACGTCAATCGCCTGCTGAAAAAGCACGACATCGACTACGAAGTGCTGACCGCAGGCGAGTACAAGCGCACGCTGACGGTGTTTGGTGAAAACACTGAAAAAGGCCGCGAGAAGTTCCAGCAGGACCTGGACATTACCCATCAGTTGTTCAAGAACTTTGTGGCCAAGTACCGTCCGCAACTGGCAATCGATGAAGTGGCCACCGGTGAAGTCTGGTTGGGTGTTGCAGCGGTCGACATGCAACTGGTCGATGAGCTCAAGACCAGCGACGAGTACCTGTCCGAGCGGGCCAGGGATGCCCAGCTCTATCACCTGCACTATGCCCAGCGTAAAAGCTTGCAGGAGCGAGTGGGGCTGGCGGCCAGCACGTCGGCTGAAAAGGTGGTTGATTCACTCTGGTCGCGTTTGACTCAACAGCGCTTCTGGTAATTGTCCCCGGCACTGTTGCAGTTGCAGCAGTGCCGTTTGTTTGAAACTTGTTCTGGTTTTCAAGTGCGGTAATTATTAATTGTTTTAAACCTGTTTTTAACTCAGTTGCTGGAAGTGTGATCAAGTAATTAACGGACTTTATTAATGTGCGCTCTATAAGCTGACGGTATCAACACCTATGCCGAGCTTGAGCCATGACACACACTAGTGCATCACAGACAGAATACTCCGTTATTGAACGCGCCAGCCAACTGGCCAACACGCGGGCCGACAATCAACATGGTGCTTATATCGCTGCCTTGTTGGCGCCCTGGTTTATTCAGGCAGACCCCGGTTTGCGTGAGGCATTGCGCAACAGCTTTATCCAGGGCCAAGAGGCCCAGCGCGCGGTAGCCGCTGTCCTGGCCGGGTTGCAACCCATCGAACAGTTTGCTGAACCGTTGCTCAAGACCGCGCTGACGGGTCGCGGCTGGGACCAGGTGAACCCCAGAGCCTACGGGATCAAGCATGTTCGTCTGTTAAGTAACCTGACGCTGTTCTTTGCCCGTCAGCAAGTCAAGCTGGTAGACACGCTTGCCCGATATCCTGCACCCCGAGTCACTGGAACTTGATCTGGTGGCCAGCACCACCGATCACAGCTTGTTGCAAGCGGCGTTGCAGAACTTTGAGGTTTCAGAAACCCGCAGTGACGGCTTTGATCCGGGAAGTTGTATCTATGAAGTTGTTGCCCGAAAACAGGTTGAACACGCGACCCTGAAGCCGCAACACTTTGCACTTATATGCCGCGACTTGAATCTGGGTGTGCAGTACCAGAGGCATTTGGCTGATGTGTTTGAACCGGTCGACGGCAACTTGGCACCGGAGAATATCAATTCCAGAGCGTCTAAATTAAATCGGTTGTTCAGCCGGAACATACGCTGCGAAGTCTTGTCTGCCCTGCACATGGCGTATATGAAGAGGGAGGTCATTACGGCGCATTACGCTTTTATGCTCAATCTGTTGTCGGCCCCCGGGAATCGGTTGGCGGGCATGCAGCCTGGCCATAGCACGTTGCAGATCATGGGCTTTGAAGTGCCGGGGGTGATGGTCTTTTGGCCCGAGCAACAACCCGTGCAGCAAGTACAGGCGTGCGTACTTTATCTGCCGAACAGTCCTGATCGGGCTTTTCACGCATTTGAATCTTTTGAAATGCTCAAGGCGACATTGCGCGAGTGGTTGAAGGGCCAGGTGTTTGCTCGTTACTTCTTTGAAATGGTGCCGCTGCGTCACCGCGCCGAGTTCATGCGGCGTACGGACGTGAAGCATGTGACCTGGGATTCGCTGCTGCTGCGCCGCCCGCCCATTATCAATGAACCGGCCCTGATGTCCGAGAGCGTGCATCTGCCCCAGACGGAAGACCCCTGTGTCGTGGCCTGGCGTTTGCAGCTGGCGAAAATCAAGGACGATGCCAGATTGCTGGTCGTGCCCACTGAAGACGAAGATTCCAAGACCCGCCTGGAACGCCAGGCGACCTTTTTGAATACCGGGCTCAGCCTGCTGACATTGGCGCTGGGTTTTGTGCCTGTTCTGGGTGAGATTTTGCTGGTGACCAGTGTGATTCAGCTGGGTGTCGATGTGTATGAAGGGATCAAGGCCTGGCAACGCAATGACCGCGTCGCGGCCCTGGAGCACTTGTTCGATATCGCACAAAACGTTGCCCTGGCGACCGGTTCTGCCGGGGCTGCATCCACATTGCGTCCTTTGTCCGTTGTGGATGCGCTGGTGCCTGTGCGCACGGTCACAGGCCAGATGCGTTTGTGGCGCCCGGATCTTGAGCCCTATGTGTTCAAGGACGTCTCGTTGACCGGAGTCGTCCCCGATGCGCAAGGGCTGTACAGCGTGGGCGACAGGCAATTTATCCAGCTTGAAGGTCGTGTGTTCCGGGTGATGCCGGTTGCCGGCGCGCGGCAGGGCTTTATCCAGCATCCCACGGACGCCGGGGCCTATACGCCCCGGCTCGAACATAACGGTTGCGGGGCATGGGTGCATGAGCTGGAGACCCCCATGCAATGGTCGCGTGCGCAGTTGTTCAGCCGCCTCGGTCCTGAGGTGAAAGGGGTGTCACAGGCAACGGCCGAGCTGATTTTGAAGGTGACCAATACCGGTGAGGGGCTGCTGCGCAAGCTGTACATGGATCACCTGCCGCCACCGGCCCTGTTGGCGGACAGCATCAAGCGCGTACGGTTAAGTGAAATGATCGAGAGTTTTATCGAGCAGATGAAACAGGGCATCAATCGCTCCGTAGACAATGCGTCGTTGCAACTGCAACTGCTGACCCGATTGCCGGGCTGGCCTGCGGATCGAGTATTGAGTCTGGTCGACAGGGAGGGGGTGGTGCTGGAGGAATATGGCCCTGATCGGGTGGAAACCCATCCGCGACTGCAAATTGCTGAAACCCAGGTCAGGAACGGCGATCTGTTGAAAGTGACCCTGGAATCCCTGTCATCCCGTCAAATCGACAGATTGCTGGAGCAGCCGGTCAGGGGGCTGGAGGCGCAGGTTCAAGCCCTTTCGCGCATGCTGGGTGAGCTTGCCCAGGTGAGCAAAACCGAGCTGCTCTTGCGGCTGTACAGCCTTGGCGAGGTTGTGCCAAGGCTGGCGCACAGGCTTAGAAGGCAGTTTCCCGGCTTGCCGGTGCCCGTGCTGGAGGAGTTGATCAGCCATTTGTCCCTTGAAGAAGTTGATGCCCTCGGCAGTGGCGAACGTCTGCAGCTGCATGTTCTGGAGGAGGCGCGCCGTTACGCCCAGGTTGTGCGCTTGAATCGTTCAATAGAGGGGCTCTACTTTGAAGCCCTGCGCAACGCCGACAGCAACTCGCTGGCCTTGTTGGCCCTGGCGGATTTTCCGGGCTGGCCCGCGTATTTGCGCCTTGTGATTCGTGACAAGCGTACCGGGGAAGTGCTGCACTCCGTGGGCAATGCCCCGGCCACGAAAACCCGGGAGTTTTTCAAGGGTGATGGCGAGTACGAAGTTCCTGGAACTGTTGAGAGAAGGGCTTATCGCAGTGCCGATCTGTTGAACTGTGTGGCTTATGCGCTGACGCCTTCGGAGCGCAACGCACTGGGCCTTCCCGTGGTCGATGCCGGGGCAGTGCTTGGTCGCAAGATTGCCGACGCGGCGGCACGCAATCGGCCGCGCAGTGCCCAGTTGCTGGGTATGCAACCCATTAAGCCCTGGTTCAGATCCCCGTTGCGCCTGGCTGATGGCCGTGTGGGATACACCCTGGGCGGGCGCTCGGGACGCCTGCTGGAAGAGCAAAGCCCCAGACAGCTCAAGGACCTGGCCAGAGAGCTGTTCCCGACCATGAGTGAGGCACAGGTGGGGCAGTTTTTGTACCGATTGAGGCTTGGTCCGCAATTGGCTGCCCAAGCCCTGACCCAGCTCAAAGCGCAGTTGCAGACACTGCGCAACGATCTTGACCATTGGGTGGGCAGCACGGTGTGGAGCCAGCCGACGGCGGGGCCGCGGGTGCAGGTATCGGCCCAGGTCAAGCGCGGGATCAGCCAGACCCTGATTCGCACCTGGCGCAGGCTGGGCGAGAGTGTGCATCTGGAAGGGCACAGCGGGTATGTCCTGGATCTCAATGCATGGCCGGTTGATTGCCTGCCGGATCTGTCGGCGGATTTCAGCCATGTCAGCTCACTGCGCTTGCACAACTCGCCAAACGGTCAATTCCCCGGCAGGTTTCTGGAGCAGTTCCCTCATCTGCGAATTGTGTCCCTGGTCAACAGCCAGCTTGCCGAACTGCCTGCGGCGCTTTCAAGGATGCCTGAACTGCTCGAACTGAATCTGCGTGGCAATCAGATTGTGTTGAACGAGAGCGCAGCCACCCTGCTGTCGGGGCTGACCAGGCTCAAATCCCTGGATCTGGTGGGCAACCCCCTGGGCAGGCGCATCTCTGTTCAGCGCATGGTGGATCTTGAACAACTCAAGTTGCGCTATACCGGCTTGCAAACCTGGCCTGAGGGTGTGCAGTCACTCAGGCGCCTGCAAACCCTTGATCTGCGTGACAACAGCATCAGTCGCATACCGCCAGAGGTGCTGACTGCCGGCAGGGCTGCGGTTAATCGAGTCACGTTCCTGCATGACAACCCGTTGAGTGCGGACTCTTTGCGCCGCCTGGAAAATTACCGGCGCGAGCACGGCATCACTTTTGGGATCAGGCCACGGCGTCAACATGTCGAACCCGCACGCGGGATTTTTCATTGGGCGCCAGAGCCTACGGTCGAACAACTGGGCGTCTGGAGTGATCTGAGAGGCATGGGTCGCTCGACTGATTTTTTCCGCGTTCTGGAGGACCTCAGTGCGTCATCCCAGTATTTGCGCGGGCGTGAAAATTTAACGATGCGCGTATGGGGCATGCTTGACGGGATGCACGGCAACAGTGAGTTGCGAGAACAGTTATTTGAAGTGTCGGCCAATCCGAATACCTGTGCCGATGGCATTCCGATGATCTTTGCGGACCTGGAACTTCGACACCAGATCATGACGGCTCAAGGCGCAGCCAATGCCGAAGAAAAACTCCTGCGACTGAGTTATGGACTGTTTCGCATCGAGTTGCTGGACACCCATGTGCAAGGGGTCATTGAATCGCGAATTGCCCAGGTCCATACCGATCAGCGAAATTACGTCCAGCAGTTGCAGCGCCTGGTTGATGCTGCGGGTACGGTTGACCTGGATCAGCCCTTGGCGGACATGACCGCGCAGGAGCAGCAAGGTATTGCTTATCGGCTGGCAACGCCGCAAGCCATGCAATTGGCGCAGAGGCTCAGCCCTGTTGACTTGCAGCTACGGCTCGAACGGGTCGAACCGTTGGAAGTACAGATGTTTTATCAGGTCAGGTTAGCCGAGGAGCTTGGTTTGCCCGCACGGCCCAGGAGCATGATCTTTGAACGGTTGGCCAACGTAACCCCGGAGGAACTTGAGGCTGCAAAATACTATGTGTTGAGTGAGGACACCTTCACCAAGCGGACTGCCTTTATTGAAAAACAGGCGTTCTGGGAAGCGTTTCTGGAGAAGAAGTACCCTGCGGTCTTTCAGTCCGCGGATTCTCCGTTGCATGAGCGCATGCAGTCGCTATATGTCGGGCGCGAGAGCATGTCCAGTCAGGACTATGTTGAGCAAACAGGGGAGGTAGGGGAAAGTCGTCGCCAAGCGAGAGAGGTCATCATCAGCCGATTGACCCGGGAAGAAATAGCAGAACATCCGTTTATGCAGGTTTAGCCTGCCGCGGCGCCTGAATAAACCTTGAAGATAGTCAGGCCTTGGGTGAACCCAAGGCCTGCCACGCACTTAACGACGACGGAACAGCGGCATCGGCTCGTCGCTCGACGACTGGTAGGTCACCGAAAAATCCTTCAAGCCTTCCAGTGCTTCGTACGGGTCTTTATCGGCGCGAATGGCGAACGCGTCGAAACCGCAGCGGTGCAGATAGAACAACTGGTCGCGCAGTACATCGCCAATGGCGCGCAATTCGCCTTTGTAACCATAACGGTCACGCAGCAAGCGGGCATTGGAGTAGCTGCGACCATCGGTGAAGGCCGGGAAGTTCAGGGCAATGACCTGAAAATGCACCACGTCTTCGCCCAGTTCCTCGGCTTCTTCATCGCTGTCCAGCCACACACCCAGACCGCCATCACGGGCCTTGAGTGCATGGCCGTGCTCGCGCCACATCACCAGCGGGACGATGAGATCGTCGCAGTTGGAGATTTCGTCAAAGGTGGTTTCCTTGGGCAGCAAGTGCCAGGTTTCATCGATGACCTGATTGTTCTTAATGATTCGCTGCATAGACGCGCTCCTTGAAAGGGTCAATGCCGATACGTTGATAGGTGTCGATGAAGCGCTCGTCTTCGGTACGTTTTTCAACATAGACGTCGATCAGCTTTTCAATCACATCCGGCATGGCGTCTTGTGCGAACGAAGGGCCGAGGATTTTGCCCAGACTTGCGTCACGGCTGGCGCTGCCACCCAGGGACACCTGATAGAACTCGGCGCCTTTCTTGTCGACACCCAGAATCCCGATGTGACCGACGTGGTGGTGACCACAGGCGTTCATGCAACCGGAGATGTTCAGGTCCAGCTCGCCGATGTCGAACAGGTAGTCCAGGTCTTCGAAACGACGCTGGATCGCTTCGGCGATCGGGATCGACTTGGCGTTGGCCAGGGAGCAGAAATCGCCGCCCGGGCAGCAGATCATGTCGGTCAGCAAGCCAATGTTCGGCGTGGCAAAGCCGTTTTCGCGCAACTCGCCCCACATGGTGAACAACTGGTTCTCTTCCACATCGGCAAGAATGATGTTCTGTTCGTGGGAGGTGCGCAGCTGGCCAAAGCTGAAGCGGTCGGCCATGTCGGCAATGGCGTCCCACTGTTTGTCGGTCACATCGCCCGGTGCGACGCCGGTAGGCTTCAACGACAGGGTGACAGCGACATAACCCGGCTTTTTATGGGCCAGGGTATTGCGGGTACGCCAACGGGCGAAGCCCGGGTGCTGCTTGTCGAGTTCGGCCAGCTCAGCGCCGAAGTCAGGCAGGGCTTTGTAGTCCGGGTCCACGAAGTGCTTGGCGATACGCTGCACTTCAGCTTCGGTCAGGGTATTCGAGCCACCGCGCAGGTGAACCATTTCGGCTTCAACGCGCTCTGCAAACACTTCAGGCGTCAGGGCCTTGACCAGAATCTTGATCCGCGCCTTGTACTTGTTGTCACGACGGCCATAGCGGTTGTAAACCCGCAGGATGGCTTCGAGGTAGCTCAGCAGGTCTTGCCACGGCAAGAACTCGTTGATGAACGCGCCGATGACCGGCGTACGGCCCAGGCCGCCACCCACCAGTACGCGAAAGCCCAGATCGCCGGCTTCGTTGAATACGGGCTCAAGACCAATGTCATGGACTTCGATTGCAGCACGGTCGGATGTCGAGCCGTTGATTGCAATTTTGAATTTGCGTGGCAGGTAGGCGAATTCCGGGTGGAAGGTCGTCCACTGACGCACGATTTCGCACCAAGGGCGCGAATCGATCAGTTCATCGGCAGCGACACCGGCGAACTGGTCGGTGGTGACGTTGCGCAGGCAGTTGCCGCTGGTCTGAATGGCGTGCATCTGCACGGTTGCCAGCTCTTCCAGAATGTCCGGAATGTCTTCCAGCGCGGGCCAGTTGAACTGCACGTTCTGGCGGGTACTGATGTGGGCATAGCCCTTGTCATAGTCGCGAGCGATTTTGGCCATCATTCGCGCCTGGCGCGAAGTCAGTTGACCATAAGGCACCGCAACTCGCAGCATCGGGGCAAAACGTTGAACATAAAGGCCATTTTGCAGGCGCAGGGGGCGGAATTCTTCTTCGCTCAGCTCACCTGCCAGATAGCGTCGGGTCTGATCCCGGAACTGCTTTACGCGGTCCTCGATGATCCGCTGATCGTACTCGTCATATACGTACATATAGGTCCTGTTCTCAGGCTGCTAACAGCTTATCTGCGCGCACGGCCGCGCACTCCCCACGGAGCGGGGCACGATACCAGTTTGTAGTTATGCGCAAAAGTGATGTTTAAGCATATGCAAAGAACCAAAACGACTATAAGAGGTTGATTCTCAATCCCTTACTTGTGGTCGGGGCATTGCTGGACTTAACTGAGCAGAAGTCTTCAAGCAATCACCCATAAAACCGAAAAGAGGCGATGCGATGAGTACTCCCGTGAAAGCGCGCAAAAACGACAGCAAGGTTGATGCGTGGGCTATTTTTTTTCTGATCATTCTGGTGGTTGCCACGGCGGTGTTTTGGGTGAGTCATCAGTAGCCGCCCTGTAGTCGCTGACGAGCCGTGCGAGGCTGCGATCGGCGTGATACAGCACCCCGACGCAGCCGTCGTAAATCAGCTTCCACGGTTAATCCGGTAAACCGCGTGTATCGGCTTTGCGACCGCTTCGCGATCGATCGCAGCCTCGTTCCACTCGTCAGC
>NZ_JAHKRC010000021.1 GCF_019345465.1 Pseudomonas sp. NKUCC02_KPG | reverse complement strand
AGCTTCCACGGTTAATCCGGTAAACCGCGTGTATCGGCTTTGCGACCGCTTCGCGATCGATCGCAGCCTCGTTCCACTCGTCAGCGACTACACGCGGGATGGGTGGCGAAAGTAGTCGCTGACGAGCCGTGCGAGGCTGCGTCCGGCGTGATACGGCACCCCGACGCAGCCGTCGTAAATCAGCTTCCACGGTTAATCAGGTAAACCGCGTGTATCGGCTTTGCGACCGCTTCGCGATCGATCGCAGCCTCGTTCCACTCGTCAGCGACTACACGCGGGATGGGTGGCGAAATCTGTAGTCGCTGACGAGCCGTGCGAGGCTGCGATCGGCGTGATACGGCACCCCGACGCAGCCGTCGTAAATCAGCTTCCACGGTTAATCCGGTAAACCGCGTGTATCGGCTTTGCGACCGCTTCGCGATCGATCGCAGCCTCGTTCCACTCGTCAGCGACTACACGCGGGATGGGTGGCGAAATCTGTAGTCGCTGACGATCCGTGCGAGGCTGCGTCCGGCGTGATGCGGCACCCCGACGCAGCCGTCGTAAATCAGCTTCCACGGTTAATCAGGTAAACCGCGTGTACCGGTTTTGCGACCGCTTCGCGATCGATCGCAGTCTCGTTCCACTCGTCAGCGACTACACGCGGGATGGGTGATGAAATCCGGGTTCGTTATACCCCCGCCAGATGCAGCACCAGCTTGACGATCCCGAACAGGATCAAGGCAAACACCGCGGTAAATAACAGGCCCAACAGCAAAAAATGGGCGGGTTTGCCGTGGGTGAAATCCCGGGCCCGGTTTTTTCCGCTCTGTACGCCAAACGCAGCGGCCATCACGCTGTGCAGCATTTGCCAGAAGGTCGGTGGCTTGTTGTCCGCAGGATCGTCCATTTGCCTCTCCTCTGTTGTTCGCACCCGCTCGATACAGCGTAGCCAAGACCTGGGTCTGGGAACGGGTATTTCCCGGTGCGCTAACGGACTACCACCCGCCGCTTTGGAACTTTCGTAGTAGTGAGGCTCATTCAAACGAGTCTCTGGAAGTTCCCACTATGGACAATCTATACATACGCAATGGGCTGGGGCCGCACGCGGCTTTTATCAAACGCCAGCTGCCGGGCTGGATCAAACACAGCCATGTGGCCGATATCAAGCGTCTTGAACCGGGTTTGTGGAAGGGCCAGGTGTCTGCGGTCGAGCCACCGCCGTGGTTCACGAATGCACCGTCCTGGTTGCGCCAGGCGCTGATGGTCAGTCAGGCCCGCAGCCAACAGGCCTATGTCGAATTGGCCAAAACCCTCAAGGACCTGCAAGGCATCACCCAGTTTGCCGAGCCCAGGCTCAAGGAGGCGCTGCACAGTCACAGTGCCTCCAGCCAGGGCATGGATATCAACAGGAACCGGCTGTTTTATCTGCGACGCAATCAGCCGGTGCAACATCAAAGCCTGTTGCAAGCCGCGTTGATGAACTTTGAAGGCAATGAGGCGTTCTCCCTGGTGGTCAAAGGGCAGGTCAGTGCACTGGCCCCGGCAGGGGCTTTGCCCCTGGGCATGACGAATGCGGCGCAACCCCCGGACATCTATGCCACGGTCGCCGACGGGTTACTGCACGGTACCGGGCCTGTGGTCAGCCTGTTTGAGGAGACGCTGGACAACCTCAAGCCCGTGCCTGGCTTCAGCTACCGGGAAAAACTGGACATGTCCCCCCAGGTGTTCTCGCAGATTTGCCGGGCCCTGGATCTGGGGCAGCAGTATCAGGCGCATCTGGGCGCGGTGTTTGAGGCCCCTGGCCGGGCACCTTTGGTGCGGCGCCAGATGATCCGCGCACAAAAAGAGCTGCTGGCTGTGCGCTTGCATACCGCTTTGATGCAAAAGCAGGTGTCAGCAACGGCCTATGACATGTTGCGCGGCGTGCTCGAAGACGACCCGCAGCCCAGGCTAAATGGCAAGCCGGTGGTCTTCAGTCAATTGCAGTTGTATGGATTGACCGTGGCCGAGGTGTTGCTGATCGGCCCCTGGCGTTCAACCCTGCCGGTGACCGAGTGGCAGGACAGCGGCTTTGGATTCCAGGTGCCGGTGATGAAAAAACCCGATATGGAACCCCTGGTGGTCTATATCCCCGGTGATCCGGTGGCGCCACTCAAGCAATACCCGTCCCTGGAAGCCTTCCAGTATGAGCTGGGCCTGAACCTGCGCACACCGCAGTATCAGCGGTTGTTTGCCAACCTGATGCCCCAGGGCGAGGCCCAGGCATTTCTCTCGCGGCTCAACCACCAGCTGTACAAGAGCGCGCCTGACCCCAAGGGCATTGAGCCTGCGGTCTATGTGGATGAAGTCGACCTCAGGCTCGGCCAGGTCTACCTGGATACGCCCCCCGGCCAGTTGTTCAACGGGCTGTACAGCCTGCACCTGGAACGGTTGAAAGCCAATGCGCGCAAGCTCGCGGTGCCAACCGCCGATGCCGACAGCAAGCTGCTGCAAGAGCGTCTGGATTACTGGCTGGGCCTGGGGATGGATGCAGTGAATGTGGCCGCGTTTTTTATCCCCGGCGCAGGCGAGGTGATGATGGCGGTCATGGCGTTGCAAATGGGCGCGCAGATCTATCACGGCGTCGAAGCCTGGGCGGTTGGCGATGTTGACGGTGCCTGGGCGAGCCTGCAGGCGGTGGCCATCAACGTGGCGCTGGCCGCGACCATGAGCGGCGGCGGTTATGCGTTCGGCAAGGTGGCAGACGGTAGTCTGGCGAAGTGGGCCGATCATCTCACGCAAATCGTCCTGCCCGGCGGTGAGGCCAGGCTGTGGAATCCCGACCTGGTGCCTTATCAATGTGATCCGCTGTTTCAGCCACACGTCAGGCCCAATGCGTTGGGCCAGTATCGGGTCGATGGCAAGACCTATGTGCAGATCGACCGGTGCTTCTATGAGCAGGTGTTCGATCCGGCGCTCAATGCCTGGCGGATCAAGCACCCGGCGGACAACGCGGCCTATCAACCGTTGCTTGAACATAATCAGGGCGGCGCCTGGCGGCACCTCCATGAGCGGCCCTTGCAGTGGTCGCGCGAAACTTTGCTGCGTCGGCTGGGGCACGAGACTGACAGGTTTGATGACCGGACCCTGGGGCAGATTGGCGATGTATGCGGCATCAGTGACGATGCGCTGCGCAAGATCCATGTCGATGGCCTGCCTGTCCCGGCCATGTTGATGGACACCCTGGAGCAGTTTGCCGGCGGGGCCGAAATGGGCGGCCCGGGCAAGCAGCACAATCCGGATGTCGACTGGTTGCGCCGTCGCTATCCCATGCTTTCCGAGCGGGTGGCCCAGGAACTGCTGGAACAGACCGGGTAACGGACTACTGCCGGGGCAGCATCAAGCAATTCGTACCCCATGATTTGCATTTTCGCGACACGGTCCTGGCTCAATACTCCGGCAGGGATCAGGCGTTGCCCGAGTTGCTGGTGCGCGTCAATGGGCTGCATGCAGAGCACCATGCCCTGGTTGCGGCGCTGGATGTGTGGGTCAACAAGCAACCCATGAGCGCGGATATGTTTTTTCGCAGGCAGGCGGCCGACAGGCTTCGGCATTGCTGGAGCCAGGGGGTTGCTTCGCGTCTGGAGGTGGAGGACGCCAGGCCCGGTCCTTCATGGCGACGCAGTTCAAAGGGCGGCTTTCTGGATATCTCGGGAGGCGGGGTGCATGACTTGCCACAACTGCCTGCCAACGGGTTTGGCCATGTGTACTTCCTGGACATGAGCAACCTGAGTGTGCCACTGGATGAGCTGGACCGGTTTCTGGGCCCATTCGCCCATGTCAAAATCCTGAACCTGAGCCGTAACAGCCTGACATCATTGCCAGCAGCCCTGGGGGGGCTCAGGCAGCTCACTGAGCTCAACCTGGCCTTTAACGAGTTGACCCTCAACCCGTCGATGCAGGGGCGCCTGAATCGCTTGACCGAGTTGCAAAAACTGAGCTTGCAGGGCAATCGCGTGACGGCTTTGGATGTCAGTGCAATGACTCGCCTGGAGTCACTTGACCTCAGCGATTCGGGAATCAAGGCGTGGCCATCCGGAGCGCTGCAACTGCCGCTGTTGCGCCAGTTGAATCTGAGCCGCAGTGCCATTGTCGACATTCCTCAAGCAGCATTGCAGGGGCACGATCAACTAATGCTCGGCACCTACCTGCGCGGCTGCCGGTTGACACCGGCAAGCTGTGCCGAGTTGCTGGCGTATATTCGCCGTAGCGGGCGCCAGGGGGCGGGGGACATCAGCCCCCTGTTGCTGGCCTCAGGCCAGACGGGTGGTACGCCTGAGTTTTTCCCCGATGACGTATCCGACAACCCGGACTTGCTGTTACCGGCTGCACCAGTGCTCGATCCCGATCAGCCGCTGGTCGAATCCGCCGCCTTGTTGCTCAGAATCCACCCTGACCTGGGGCTGGGTGATGCCATCGAACTCATCGAACAATGGCGCACCCAAGGGCTGGATGCGCTGGACATCAATGCCCGGTTGGTACAGTGGAACAACCAGTACGACGGGCTGATCCAGCGCCTCAACAGCTGGATTGATACACCCAGTCATCGAGAGGGCGGGCGTTGGGTCAGTGCGGTAGACCGCAGGCGTGCGGCCGACCGGGTTCTGGATGCCTGGCGCCATGTGCGGGGGGCGCCTGCCGCGGATGAATCGGGCAACAGCCAGAGCCTGGATTTCTCGGATCTGTGCCTGGGTGATATTGCGCCGTTGCACGCGTCCCTGGAGCATGTCACGACATTGAACCTCAGTGGCGTCAGGCTCAGCGCACAAGGCAGCGACGGGTTTATCAGTGAATTCACGGCCCTGAATACCTTGCGACTTAACAACAACAGGTTGACCCGATTGCCCGAAGTACTGGGTTCGCTGGACAACCTGACCCGCCTTGAGGCTTCGCACAACCTGCTCGAAGGCGGCGATCAACTGCAGCAGCAACTGCAATCGATGGCCCGCCTGCAATGGCTGGATCTGAGTTACAACCGACTAGAAAGCTTCGATCTTGACGGCCTGGGCGAACTGCAAACCCTCGATTTACGCGGCAACAACCTGACTCGCTGGCCTGCGCGCGTGCTCACCAGCCCGGCCTTGAGAAGCCTGGACCTGAGCAACAACCAGATCGACTCTATTCCGCCGGAGCTGTTTGAGGGGGATAACGATGTGCTGATGGCCAACACCGATCTGTCCGATAACCTGATGTCCAGTGCCAGCTTCAGCACGCTGAGGGACTATATGGAGTTGTCGGGCAACAGCCTTGGTTTTACTCGCGAGGAAATCGAACTGGCCCTGGAGGATACGGATACAGCGGCCAGTAGCTCCGATGAGTCGGATGAGGATCTGGTACATCCGGGCTCGGAGCCAGAGAATCAGCAAAAGGAGCGCTGGTTCGACGGTGTTGCCGATGTTTCGCCAAAACATGCCATCTGGGAAAACGTGCGGGCCCGGGATGGCAGCGAAGGTCTGTTCCACTTGCTGTCGCAGTTGAAGTACACCCGCGACTTCATTCAGGACAAGGCCGACCTTGCGCGGCGGGTCTGGGATGTCTTGCAGGCGGCCGATGCGGATCCGGCGCTGTGCAGTGACTTGTTTATCATCGCCCACTCTCCCATGACCTGCGGCGATGGGCGCATCCTGCTGTTCAGCGATCTGGAAGTAAAAGTCCATGAGTTCAATGCACTGCGCTCAGTGGTTGCCGGTGAAGAGGGAACCGTGCTGCTGCGCCTGGCGCGAAGCCTGTTCCGTCTGGGGCAAGTGGAAGACATCGCCGCAGCGGCCATCAGCCTGCATCCTGACCTGGATCCTGCCGAAGTTCGCCTGGCCTATCGCATCAGTTTGGCCAGGCGTCTGGACCTGCCCAGGCAGCCCAAGGACATGCTGTTCAGAAACGCGGCGCGGGTGAGCGCGCAGGATATCGAAAACGCATATGCCAAGGTGCTTGCCGCACAAGCCAGCCCGGCTTTTATGGAACGGCTGATTGCTCAGGAATATTGGGTCAACTACCTGCAGCGCAAGTACGTGGCCGACTTTTCGGCACTGGAACATCGTTTTGAACTGGAGGCTGAAGCCTTGCAGGATCTGCACCCGGAACTGGGTGAAGCCTACAGCCAGGAAATAGAAGCCATGGGGCAGAGGAAGAAAGTCGAGCGCCGGGCGTTACTGACACGCTTGTCACAGCGCGAGCGCGACGAGATCGAGCGGGTTTGATGCAACCCTGGCAGGAGCGGCTTGCGCCAGCTCCTGCCCGTTTTACTCAGTTGTCATAGCCCAGGTTGGGTGCCAGCCAGCGCTCGGTCACGCTCAGGTCCTGACCCTTGCGTGCCGTGTAGCTGGCGATCTGGTCCTTGTCGACCTTGCCCACGGCAAAGTACTGCGCTTGCGGGTGAGCGAAGTACCAGCCACTGACCGCTGCCGCCGGGAACATGGCGTAGTGTTCGGTGAGGAACACGCCGCTTTTGCCTGCGCGCATTTCTTCGGCTTCGGGGTCGAGCAACTGGAACAAGGTGCCTTTTTCGGTGTGATCCGGGCACGCGGGGTAGCCGGGGGCAGGGCGAATACCGCTGTATTGCTCCTTGATCAGCTCTTCATTACCCAGCTTTTCATCCTTGGCATAGCCCCAGTAGTTTGTCCGCACCTGCTGGTGCAGCCACTCGGCGCAGGCTTCGGCCAGACGGTCGGCCAGGGCCTTGACCATGATCGAGTTGTAATCGTCGCCCGCGTCCTGGTAAGCCTTGGCCACCTCTTCGGCGCCGATCCCTGCGGTGGTGATAAAGCCGCCCACGTAGTCGGTCACGCCGCTGTCTTTGGGTGCGACGAAGTCGGCCAGGGAGAAGTTCGGCTTGCCGTCGGTCTTGATGATCTGCTGGCGCAGGTGGTGGAGTTTGGCCAATGGCTGGCCATCGTCGCCGTACAGCTCCAGGTCGTCATCGTTGACCTGATTGGCCGGCCAGAAACCGAACACCGCACGGGCGCTGATCAGCTTTTCGTCGATCAGCTTGGCGAGCATTTCCTGGGCGTCGGCATACAGTGCCGTTGCCGCTTCGCCGACCACTTCGTCGGTCAGAATGCGCGGGAACTTGCCCGCCAGGTCCCAGGAGATGAAGAACGGCGTCCAGTCGATGTACTCGGCCAAGACCTTGAGGTCGATGTTGTCCAGCACCTTGGCACCGGTAAAGGTTGGCTTGACCGGCTGGTAGCCGGCCCAGTCGAACTGCGGTTTCTTGGCGATGGCGGCGGGGTAGCTCAAGCGCTCGGTGCGGGCACTGCGGTTGGCGGTGCGCTCGCGGACTTCAACGTACTCAAGGCGGGTTTTCTCAACGAATGCAGGCTTCAGCTCCTTGGACAGCAACTGCGTGGCCACGCCCACGGCGCGGGAGGCGTCGGTGACGTAGATCACGGCATCGTTCTGGTACTTGGGTTCGATCTTGACCGCAGTGTGTGCCTTGGACGTCGTGGCGCCGCCGATCATCAGGGGCAGATGGAAGTTCTGGCGCTGCATTTCACGGGCAACATGCACCATCTCGTCCAGTGACGGCGTAATCAGTCCGGAAAGACCGATGATGTCGCACTTCTGCTCCTTGGCCACCTGGAGGATTCTCTCCGCGGGCACCATCACGCCAAGGTCAACGATGTCGTAGCCGTTGCAACCCAGCACCACGCCGACGATGTTCTTGCCGATATCGTGTACGTCACCTTTCACGGTCGCCATCAGGATCTTGCCCTTGGCTTCCGGCTTGTCGCCTTTTTCCAGCTCGATAAACGGGATCAAATGCGCCACGGCCTGTTTCATCACGCGGGCGGATTTAACTACCTGGGGCAGGAACATCTTGCCCGCGCCAAACAGGTCGCCGACGATGTTCATGCCCGACATCAACGGGCCTTCGATCACTTCGATCGGGCGCTTGAAGGACAGGCGCGACTCTTCAGTGTCTTCAACGATATGGGTGGTGATGCCCTTGACCAGTGCGTGCTCCAGACGCTTGTTCACGTCCCAGCTGCGCCACTCTTCGGTTTCGGCTTCCTTGACGCTGCCATCGCCCTTGTACTTGTCGGCAATGGCCAGCAGGTTGTCGGTGGCATCGGGGGTGCGGTTGAGCACCACGTCTTCTACCGCGTCGCGCAGTTCGGTCGGGATCTGGTCGTAGATCTCCAGTTGGCCGGCGTTGACGATACCCATGGTCAGACCATTGCGGATCGCGTACAGCAAAAACACCGAGTGGATCGCTTCACGTACCGGGTTGTTGCCACGGAACGAGAACGACACGTTGGACACGCCGCCCGACGTCAGTGCATACGGCAGCTCGTCGCGGATATAGGCGCAAGCGTTGATGAAGTCCACCGCGTAGTTGTTGTGTTCTTCAATGCCGGTGGCCACGGCGAAGATATTCGGGTCGAAGATGATGTCTTCCGGCGGGAAGCCCACTTCATTGACCAGAATGTCGTAGGAGCGTTTGCAGATTTCCTTTTTACGGGCTTCGGTGTCGGCCTGGCCCGCTTCGTCGAAGGCCATCACCACCACGGCGGCGCCATAGCGCTTGCACAGTTTGGCGTGATGTTTGAACTGCTCGACGCCTTCTTTCATGCTGATCGAGTTGACGATGCCCTTGCCCTGGATGCACTTGAGGCCCGCCTCGATCACTTCCCACTTGGAAGAATCGATCATGATCGGTACGCGAGAGATATCCGGCTCGCCAGCGATCAGGTTGAGGAAGGTCACCATGGCCTGCTTCGAATCCAGCATGCCCTCGTCCATGTTGATGTCGATGATCTGCGCACCGGCCTCAACCTGTTGCAGCGCCACTTCCAGGGCTTCGGTGTAGTTGTCTTCGCGGATCAGGCGGGCGAAGCGGGCGGAACCTGTGATGTTGGTACGTTCACCGACGTTGACGAACAACGAGCTGCGGTCGATGGTGAACGGCTCCAGCCCGGAGAGGCGGCAGGCCTTTGGAATGTCCGGAATCTGGCGCGGGGCGTAACCGGCCACGGCATTGGCGATGGCCTGGATATGGCCCGGCGTGGTGCCGCAGCAACCACCGACAATGTTCAGGAAGCCGCTTTGAGCGAACTCCTCAATGACCTTGGCTGTTTCGCTTGGCAGTTCGTCGTACTCGCCGAACTCGTTGGGCAGGCCCGCGTTCGGGTGAGCCGAGACGTAGGTGCTGGCCTTGTTCGACAGCTCTTCTAGATAAGGACGCAACTCGCTGGCGCCCAGGGCGCAGTTCAAACCGACCGAGATCGGTTTGGCATGGCTCACGGAGTTCCAGAACGCTTCGGTGGTCTGGCCTGACAGGGTACGGCCAGATGCGTCGGTGATGGTGCCGGAAATCATGATCGGCAACTCGATGCCCAGCTCTTCGAACACGCCCTGTACGGCGAAAATCGCGGCTTTGGCATTGAGCGTGTCGAAAATGGTCTCGATCAGGATCAGGTCGCAGCCGCCTTCGATCAGGCCTCTGGTGGCCTCGGTGTAGTTCTCCACCAGTTCATCGAAGGTGACGTTGCGATAACCCGGGTTGTTGACATCCGGCGACAGCGAGCAGGTACGGCTGGTAGGGCCGAGCACGCCTGCAACAAATCGTGGTTTGTCCGGGGTCTCCAGGGTCTTGGCGTCGGCCACCTTGCGCGCAAGGCGTGCGCCTTCTACGTTTAGTTCGTAGGCCAGCGCCTGCATGCCGTAGTCGGCCTGTGAAACCTGGGTGGCGTTGAACGTGTTGGTTTCGAGAATGTCGGCACCAGCGTCCAGATACGCCTTTTCAATGGCTCCGATCACATCGGGGCGGCTGAGGATCAAAAGGTCATTGTTGCCTTTGACGTCGCTCGGCCAGTCGGCGAAGCGTGTGCCACGATAGTCGTGTTCCTCTAGGCGGTAGCTTTGGATCATAGTGCCCATGCCGCCATCGAGAATCAGAATGCGCTCTTTGAGGGCTTGCTGAAGTGCTTGGAGACGAGCGCTGCGGTCAGACATAGGACTACCTGTTAGAGCCATGCAAAAGATGTGAAATCATAACAAACCTGCGTGGGATTTGAGCGCTCGCTGATTTACATGAATTTCATTCATGTTGCGACAGGGCGGCGACAGGTAGAATCGCGACATATTTTTGATATCAGGACACTGGCACATGTTTTTTCGCCTACTCGCCAGCGCCGTGACGCTGGTGGCGTGCAGTACAGCGTTGGCACAGGCCCCGTTGGTTAGTCCGGTCATTTCCTACACCAGGGATATTCAGCCGATCCTCACCGAAAAGTGCGTTGCCTGCCACGCTTGCAACGACGCAGCCTGCCAGTTGAACCTGGGAAGCGCGGAGGGTGCGACCCGCGGTGCCAGCAAGGTGCCGGTCTATAAAGGAGATCGTGTCGATGCCGTTGCCCCGACGCGGATTTTCTTCGATGCCGATGGCCCGCAGGAGTGGAGGCTTAAAGGGTTCTACCCGGTAGTCGACGCCCAGGGCGCGCAGGCGTCCTTGATGGCGCGCATGCTGGAGCTGGGCCACAGCACCCCGCTGACCCCAAATGCCAAATTGCCCGAGGAAATCGTCCTGGGCATCAACCGCGAAAACGTCTGTCCGGCGCCGGGGGAGTTCGACGCTTACGCCCAGCGCCATCCAAAAGAAGGCATGCCGCTGGCCGTGACCGGGTTGACGAACACGCAATACCACACCGTACAAACCTGGCTGGCCCAGGGCGCGAAGGTTGACCAGCACGCAATCAAGCCGACTGCGGTCGAAGCGGCACAGATCAGCGAATGGGAAGAGTTGCTCAACCGCCCGGGTTCAACCGAAGCCCTGGTGGCGCGCTGGTTGTACGAGCATCTGTTTCTGGCCCATACCTACTTCGACAACGGCGTGCCGGGGCATTTCTTCCAGTGGGTGCGTTCGCGGACCCCAAGCGGTCAGCCGGTTGACCTGATTGCTACGCGCCGCCCGAACGACGATCCGGGCACCAGTTTTTACTACCGGTTGATGCCCGTTCAGGGTGTGATCGTGCACAAAACCCACATCACTTACCCGATGGGGGCGCAGAAACTTGCACGGGTCAAACAGCTGTTCTACAGCGGTGACTGGCACGCCACCAGCTTGCCGGGCTACGGGCCTCGAGGCCGGGCCAACCCGTTCGAAGTCTTCGAAGCGATTCCGGCGGTGGCGCGTTACCAGTTCATGCTCGACAACGCCGAGTATTTCGTACGCACCTTTATTCGTGGGCCGGTGTGCCGTGGGCAGATTGCGACTGACGTGATTCGCGACAACTTCTGGACCGTGTTCCAGGAGCCTGCCCATGACCGCTATGTCACCGACGCCGCCTATCGTGGCGAAGCGACGCCGTTGCTGGCAATGCCCGGCCAGATCGACGACGTTGGCAGTGTTATTTCGTTGTGGCACCGCTATCGCAACAAGCGCAATGACTATGAGAAGTTGCGCCAGCAAGCCTATGCCGACATGCCGCCACCGAGCTGGTCGACCCTGTGGGCCGGCAACGACAACGCCTTGTTGACCGTTTTCCGTCACTTCGACAGCGCCAGTGTCAGCAAGGGCCTGATCGGCGAAATCCCGCAAACCCTGTGGCTGTTCGACTATCCGTTGCTGGAGCGCACCTACTACCAGTTGGCGGTTAACTTCGATGTGTTCGGCAACGTTTCCCATCAGGCCCAGACACGCTTGTACTTTGACTTGATCCGCAACGGCGCCGAGGTCAACTTCCTGCGCTTGATGCCGGCCGACGCCCGTTCGGGCATCTTGAGCAACTGGTATCAGAACAGCGGCAAGCTGAAGATGTGGATGGACTACCAGAAGATCGACACCGGCACGCCGAGCGGCATGAAGCTCGATCCGGCCGACCCCAAGCGTGACTTTGCGCTCAAGCTGATTGAGCGCGCCGGCACCCTGAATGCACGGCCCGACCCGATCAACCGTTGCAGCGGCGCGTACTGTTCACGCCCCGACATTCCGCAAGAGTTCAAATACGCCGAGCAGGCACTGAGCCGTCTGACCTCGCGCCCTGCGGCGGGGCTGTCGGTCATCAGTCAATTGCCAGAAGCCAGCATGTTGCGGATCGAGGGAAGTGACGGCAAGCGCGAGATGTACAGCATGCTGCGCAATCGCGCGCACACCAACGTGGCCTTCATGCTGGGCGAGGAATACCGGCTGGAGCCTGGGCTGGACACCCTGACCATCTACCCCGGGGTGCTCAGCAGCTACCCGAACTTCATGTTCAATATCCCTTCGGGGCAGGTTGAGGCCTTTGTTGAAGCGATGGAGCAATGCAAGGATCAAGAGACCTTTGACACCATTGTCGAGCGCTGGGGGATTCGCCGTAGCCATCCACAGTTCTGGCAGTACTTTCACGATATTGGCCAGTACATCAGCGAAACCGACCCGGTAGAGGCCGGTGTGCTGGATATGAACCGCTACGAAAACCTGTAATCAGCCACTAGAATTTGATACATGGGGTGTGGCTTTCCTGACAAAAACACTAGGACTTTGTCAGGCGCGCCGATTGGCGTAAACTGCATCCCATGTCTGCGAGGAGATTCCATGAGCGCCATAACGATTACCGACGCTGCCCACGATTACCTGGCTGATCTGCTGTCAAAGCAGAACACCCCGGGTATCGGCATCCGCGTCTTTATCACCCAACCCGGTACCCAGTACGCCGAAACCTGCATTGCTTACTGCAAGCCGGCTGAAGTCAAATCTGAAGATACCGCCATCGGCCTTAAAAGCTTCACGGCCTGGATCGATTCGTTCAGCGAACCCTTCCTTGACGATGCCGTGGTGGACTACGCCACCGATCGCATGGGTGGTCAGCTGACCATCAAGGCGCCAAACGCCAAAGTGCCGATGGTCAATGCCGACAGCCCGATCAACGAGCGCATCAACTACTACCTGCAAACCGAGATCAATCCCGGTTTGGCCAGCCACGGCGGTCAGGTCAGCCTGATTGAAGTGGTTGAAGACGGTATCGCGGTGCTCAAGTTCGGTGGCGGTTGCCAGGGCTGCGGCCAGGCGGACGTGACGTTGCGTGAAGGCATCGAGCGCACCCTGCTTGAGCGTGTGCCGGAGCTCAAGGGCGTACGTGACGTGACCGACCACTCGCAGAAAGAAAACGCCTACTACTAATAGAGCGTTCGCTGCGAAGCTGAAGAAAAAACGGTGCCCCGTGAGCACCGTTTTTTTATGGCTGCGCGATAGCCCTGCACGGTTCGGATTGTGCGGGCGCAGCAGAACCTAATGGGATCTACCTGACAGACCACGCCGTCCGTATCGCGAGCAAGCCCGCTCCCTCAGGGGGGAGAGCGTTCAAGGCCGATACAAATGCGCATGCCCCGCACGGTACAGCGACGAGTCCCCAAAACGGTCACTGGCCAGCACCCGGCCCACCAGGATCAGCGCCGTACGCCTGAATCCCTTGGCCTGGACCTTGACCGCGATGTCTGCAAGCGTCCCTTGCACCCAGTCCTGGTCAGGCCAGCTGGCGCGATGAATCACTGCAATCGGGCAATCACTGCCGTAGTGCGGGATCAGTTCCGCAACGATGTTTTCAAGGTTCTTGACCCCCAGATGAATGGCCATGGTCGCCTTGTGCTGCGCCAGGCTGGCCAGTTCTTCTCCGGCTGGCATAACGGTTTTTTCGGCGTAACGGGTCAGAATCACGGTTTGCGAAATATCGGGCAACGTCAGTTCGGCCCCCAGAATGGCCGCACAGGCCGCGGTAGCAGTCACTCCCGGAATGATCTCAAAGTCAATGCCCAGCTCACGCAAGCAGCGGATCTGTTCGCCAATGGCCCCGTACAAGCTGGGGTCGCCGGAATGTACGCGGGCCACGTCCTGGCCTTTGGCGTCGGCGGCACTGATCAGGGTGATGATCTGCTCAAGGTGCAGTTGCGCACTGTTGATCACCTGCTCAGCCTGATGGCCTTGCAGCACGGCCTCGGGGACCAGCGAGCCTGCGTAAATGATCACCGGGCAACTGCGAATCAGGCGCTGGCCCTTGACGGTAATCAGCTCAGGATCGCCGGGTCCGGCGCCGATGAAATAAACAGTCATGGCAGTCTCTTGAAGGGGTTGAGATAGAGCTGTTCTTGAACAACGCTCATAGTGAGGCGGGGGATTATCGCGGGTTTTGCTCGAAACAGGCCAACGCAAAGGTTGCGCCGGGTGATTTTTGTCGCGTAATCAGCAAGGTGGCGGGTGCCCCCGCGAGTCGCTCGGCCAGGGCCAGCGCAGCACTTTCGGCAATCCCGAAACAACCGGTTTTCTCGAATACAAGGTTCGAGCGATTGCTCAGCTGAGGGGCGTACGGGGCAAGCTGTTGCGCACTGAAGACCTCAAGCTCCAGTTCCAGTCGAGCTGCCAGTTGCAGCAGCCCGGGTTCCTGGCGCTTGAGATCGAGACTGGCCAGGGCACGGACCGCATTCAGCGGGATCCCGGCCCGGGCCAGAGAGCGTTCGATCAGACTCAACAGCTCTGCAGCGGTGCAACCTTGGCGACAGCCCAGGCCAATCACCAGGATTGGCACTGTGCCGGTTGCCGTCATGCCGAGTACTGGCCTTCAGACTTGCGGCGAAACAGCCAGGCGCTGATCACGCCGAGGGCCAGCCAAAAGGCGAAGTTGGTCAGTTGCGAGGCAATCTTGAACTGCGACTCCAGCTCGGCCGGGGCCAGGCTTGAATGCACCAGTGGCTGGGGTGCGCCAAAAATATGCGGAACCACCAGAATCGCCACGCCCAGCACTTTCAGCGCCCAGTGCTTGCCAAATACCATCAGCGCGATTGCTACCGCGGTCGAAGCTGCGGTGCTGACCCACCAGATTTGACGCTGCAGCAAATCTGCCGCTGCAGTGCCCGGCAACTCGGGTGGCAGGCCCAGGGTCGGCGCCAGGCAGAACACCGCATAACCGGCAAGGCCCCAGAGCAGGCCCTGGGAAGTGCGCGTCGGGGCACGCAAGGTGTAAAGGCCGGCCAGCATCAAGGCAAAACCCACAGCAACCACCAGATTGCCGCCAGTGGTAGACAGCACGCGCTGCCAGCCATCTTCCGGCTCCCAGGCCTCGGCGTCGTGCTCATGGGCTGGCATGGCCATGTCGGCATGCTCGTGTACTTCTGTGGCGGCAGGTTTTTCGTAGGTTTCGGCCTGCAAAATCAGCGGCGACACCCACAGGCTTTGCAGCAGGGTCAGCAGCAGGGCGGCCAGCAAGCCGGTGAAGCCTGCGGTTTGGGCGATACGCTTAATCATGGCAGGCAGTCTCAATGGCACGGGAAGGCGGAGCTGTGACGGGTGTCATGGGCCGCATTGTGAACCGCATCGATATGGGAGAACCCGGCGAAGTAGACGAGAAAAGCCCCCAGTACCGCAGCACCGACAGCCGCCACAATGCGTTGGCTTTGGGTGGCAGTGGTCGCGGCGGAATGGGTACGGCTGGTGCTGATAGACATGGCGCTTGCCTCAGGTCGGACGACGGGCAGCAAAGCGCAAGAAAACCCCGCGAACGAAGCCCGCAGGGTTTAACAGCGCCCGCCCACCGCGGGTTTGTTATTCAAAATAACCAGGCCGGTCTCCGGGCTTGCGAGGGGCTCAAGGGTTGAGCCTGCAAACATCTCCTTCCCATGCACTCGGCACAGTGGATTTGATGTTTCTCTCGCTTACCGTTGCGGGGGCAGCGCCGGACTTGCCAGGACTAACGCCTGACGCACCGGTTTCCCGTTTCACCCTGTGAAGGGCACCTGATACAAGATGTGTAGGAAACCACAGCCCAGGAGTGTCGTCAATTTAAAGGGGGGGTGTAGTCGCTGCCGCAGGCTGCGATAAGGGCCGCAGGAGCTTCAAAAAGCGGGGCCGCTACGCAGCCCTCGCAGCCTGCGGCAGCGACTACACGTCAGGCGGTCAGCAGGCTTTTGACTTTGTCGCGCAACTGATCAATGGAGAAAGGTTTGCCAATCACCGCCATGCCTTCTGCGACCTCAAGGGTTTCGGCATAGCCGCTGGCAAACAGGATGGGCATTTTTTCGCGCAATTGGCGGGCCTTGGCTGCCAGCTCCCGGCCGTCCATGCCCGGCAACCCTACGTCGGTCATCAGCAGGTCAATGGGCTGGGCCGCATTCTCCAGCAGTTCCATGGCCTGCTCGCTGCCGTCGGCTTCAAGTACGCTGAAGTCCAGTTCTTGGAGCACGTCTACGATCAGCATCCGAACAATGGCGTCGTCTTCGACCACCAGGATGGTGGAGGGTGTTGCGGACATAATCATGATCTCGATAAAAAATGTAAGCGTGGGTCTCACTGCAGCAAGGATAGCCTTGCCCAGCATCTGAATGTGCCTCTTTGTACGAAAATGTTCTTTGTCGGGTAAGAAAATAGAACTATTGCTCGGTAATCCGGCAAACTCCAGTTTTTTAAGACTGCCCACAGGCCTGAAAATGAACTCACCTGTATCAATTGATGAGCGAAGCTTTCGCAAGCTTCTGAGTCGCAACGTTGGCTTGCCCTTGGCTGTCGGCGTGCTCAGTGCCGCGTTATTCGTGATCATGGTCAGCTATTTGTTATCAGTGATCAGGTGGGTGGAGCACAGCGACCGGGTTATCAGTAATACCAACGACGCCGTGCGGCTGACGGTGGATCTTGAAAGCGGCATGCGCGGGTTCCTGATTACGGGCGATGAGCATTTTCTGGACCCCTATGCCGTTGCCAAGCCGCAAATTGCGCTCCAGTTGAAGGGGTTGCAGGAGCTGGTCAGCGACAACCCGCAGCAGGTCGACCGGCTGAAACGCCTTGAGGCGTTGCAAAATGAGTGGAATGCCTACGCCCAGTCGATGGTCGATCTGCGCCGTCAGGACGGCGATTACCGTGCGGCCATACAGGCGGGGCGGGGCAAGCGCCTGGCGGATGAAATCCGCAAGGAATATGACGACTTCATTCAGATGGAACAGCAGCTACGGGTGGCTCGCAGCGAAGAGGTGAGTCGCACTACGATCATCAGTATTGGCCTGTATCTGATTTTCGTGCTGGGTTTGAGCGGCTTTTTGGCCTATATCGGTCGTCGCGATTTGCTTGAACTTTCAAAGAGTTACAACAATGCCTTCGAGTCGCAGATCAATACTGCCCAGCGCCTGGAACAACAGGCCTGGCTGCGCAACGGTCAGACCGAGCTGGCGGAGCAGGTGCTGGGGCGCCTGACGCTCAACATGTTGGGCCACAACATCCTGCAGTTCTGTGCCCAGTACCTGGGATCCGTGGTGGCGGCCGTCTATGTGCGTGAAGATCACGGCGATCTCAAGCGTGTGGCCAGTTATGGCTTTTCCCGCGAGCAAGAGGCGCAGGGCCAACTGATTCACAATGGCGAAGGGATTATCGGGCAGGCAGTCAAGCAGGATCAGTTGATTCGCCTGGACAACGTACCCGCCGACTATTTTTCCAGGGTCAGCTCCGGGTTGGGCGAAGGCAGCCCTCGCAGTGTGCTGGTGGTGCCCACCAGTGATGATGATCGGGTCAACGGGGTCATCGAGCTGGGCTTCCTCAGGCCCCTGAGCGAGCGAGACATAGAGCTGTTCGAATTGATCGCCGACAACATCGGCATGTCGATTGAAGCGGCGCGCTATCGCCAGCGCCTGCAAGAGGTGCTGGCCGAAACCCAGCAGCTCAATGAGCAACTGCAGGTGCAGCAGGAGGAACTCAAGACCGCCAACGAGGAACTCGAAGAGCAGTCGCGCATTCTCAAAGAGTCCCAGACCAGCCTCGAAACCCAGCAGGCCGAGCTGGAGCAGACCAACGAAGAGTTGGCCGGCCAGCGGGATGCAATGGACCGCAAGAACACCGAACTCAACCAGGCCCAGGTGCAACTTGAAGAGCGGGCTGAAGAGCTGCAACGCTCCAGCAAGTACAAGTCCGAATTCCTGGCCAACATGTCCCACGAGCTGCGCACGCCGCTGAACAGCTCCTTGATTCTGGCCAAGCTGCTGTCCGAAAACCCGCAGCAGAACCTCAGCGCAGAACAGGTCAAGTTTGCCGAGTCTATTTACTCGGCGGGCAATGACCTGCTTAACCTGATCAACGACATCCTGGACATTTCCAAGGTAGAAGCCGGCAAGCTCGAAGTGCGCCCTGAGCACACCAGCGTGGCACGGGTGGTCGAAGGGTTGCGCAACATGTTCCAGCCGCTGGCGGGCGACAAGTCCCTGGGCTTTGAGGTCCAGTTGCAGCCCGGCACGCCGCCCATGATCTACACCGACAGCCAGCGTCTGGAGCAGATCCTCAAGAATTTGCTGTCCAACGCGGTCAAGTTCACGGAGCAAGGCCAGGTCAGCCTGACGGTATCCTGTCAGCCGGGCGAAGGGATTGCCTTTACCGTGAGCGATTCCGGTATCGGCATTTCCGTGGAGCAACAAGACTCCATTTTCGAAGCCTTCCGTCAGGCCGACGGCACCACCAACCGCCGCTACGGCGGCACAGGGCTGGGCCTGTCGATCTCCCGTGATCTGGCGACATTGCTGGGCGGTTCGATCGATGTCAGCAGCGAGCCGGGCAAGGGCAGTATCTTTACCCTGATCCTGCCACAGCAATTTGTGGAGCACGGCGAAGAACCCGTGCAACTGCCGGTTGGCCCCGCGCCACGGGTTGCAGTGCGGGTACCTGAGCCCCGGCCGCTGCTTGCTGTTGAGCCTGCGGCGGTGATTGAGCGCTTCATGGATGACCGCGAGCAGGCTCCATTTACCACGCGCTGTATTTTGGTGATTGAAGATGAACCCAACTTTGCACAGATCCTCTTCGATCTTGCACATGAATTGGGCTATCGCTGCCTGGTTGCCCATGGTGCGGACGAAGGTTTCAGCCTGGCGGTGCAGTTCATTCCCGATGCAATCCTGCTGGACATCCGCTTGCCGGACCATCCGGGGCTCACGGTGTTGCAGCGCCTGAAGGCAATGGCGTCGACGCGGCATATACCGGTTCACGTGATTTCCGCCGAGGACCGGGTTGAAGCCGCGATGCACATGGGGGCGGTGGGGTACGCCTTGAAGCCGACGACCCGTGAAGAGCTGAGAAATGTGTTCGCCCGCCTGGAGGCCAAGCTGACGCAGAAGGTCAAGCGTGTGCTGCTGGTCGAGGATGATGACTTGCAGCGCGACAGCATTGCCCGCCTGATCGGCGACGATGACATCGAGATCACCGCGGTCGGCTATGCCCAGGAGGCGCTCGACCTGCTGCGCACCACTGTTTACGACTGCATGATCATCGACCTCAAGTTGCCGGACATGCTGGGCAACGACCTGCTCAAGCGCATGTCGACCGAAGATATCTGCTCGTTCCCGCCGGTGATCGTCTACACCGGGCGCAATCTGACCCGGGATGAAGAAGCCGAGCTGCGCAAGTATTCGCGCTCCATCATCATCAAGGGCGCCCGCTCACCCGAGCGGTTGCTCGATGAAGTGACATTATTTCTGCACAAAGTCGAATCTCAGTTGTCCCATGATCGGCAGACGATGCTCAAGACCGCTCGCAGCCGCGACAAGGTGTTCGAGGGCCGCAAGATTTTGCTGGTGGATGACGACGTACGGAACATCTTTGCCCTGACCAGTGCGCTGGAACAGAAGGGCGCCATTGTGGTCATCGGTCGCAATGGACGCGAAGCCATCGAGCGCCTGGACGAAGTGGAAGATATCGACCTGGTGTTGATGGACGTGATGATGCCCGAGATGGATGGCTACGAAGCAACCGTCGAAATCCGCAAAAACCCGCGCTGGCGCAAGCTGCCGATCATTGCGGTCACGGCCAAGGCAATGAAGGACGATCAGGAGCGCTGCCTGCAGGCAGGTTCCAATGACTACCTGGCCAAACCGATTGATCTGGATCGACTGTTTTCGTTGATCCGGGTCTGGCTACCGAAAATGGAACGACTCTAAGTGCAACGAAACACTGACATCGAGTTAAGGCTGCTGATCGAAGCGATCTATCTCAAATACAGTTATGACTTTCGCGATTACTCCGGCGCCTCGATCAAGCGCCGGGTCAATCATGCATTGCGTCAGTTTGACTGCGGCACCATTTCGGCCCTGCAGGAGCGCATCCTCCATGACCCGACGGCCTTTATGCAGTTGCTGCAGTTCCTGACCATTCCAGTGAGCGAGATGTTTCGCGACCCGGAGCATTTTCTGGCCATTCGCCAGGAGGTGGTGCCGATCCTCAAGACCTACCCGTCGCTCAAGATCTGGATTGCGGGGTGCAGCACCGGCGAGGAGGTGTATTCAATGGCCATCCTGTTGCGTGAAGAAGGCCTGCTGGATCGCACCATCATCTATGCGACCGACATCAATCCGCGCTCTCTGGAAAAGGCCAAGCAGGGAATTTTCTCCCTGGACAATATCCGGACCTATACCCACAACTACCAAAAGGCCGGTGGTCAGCGTTCGTTTGCCGATTACTACACCGCCGCCTATGACTACGCGATTTTTGACAAGACGCTGCGCGAGAACGTGACCTTCGCCGATCACAGCCTGGCGACGGATAGCGTGTTCTCAGAAACCAATTTAATTTCATGTCGTAACGTATTGATTTATTTCAATAAGAATCTTCAAAACAGAGCCTTTGGTCTGTTCGAGGAGTCGTTGTGTCACCGCGGATTTCTGATGCTTGGGAGCAAGGAGACCCTGGATTTCTCGGACTACAGCAAACAGTTTTCCCCCGTGCTCAAGCAAGAACGGATCTACCGCAAGCTATGAAAAACCATGACCGTTACCTGACCGATCCCAGACCTGTCGAGGCGGTGGTGATCGGTGCGTCTGCGGGCGGGGTTGAAGCGTTGCTGACTATTTTTTCCGAGCTCAAACCTGGCTTCCGGCTGCCGATTATCGTGGTGCTGCACTTGCCCGAAGAGCGACGCAGCCAGTTGGCCGAGGTGTTTGCCCGGCGCTTGCCATTGGCGGTCAGGGAGGTTCAGGACAAACAGCCGATTGTGCCGGGCACCCTGTACTTTGCTGGCCCCGGGTATCACGTTTCGATTGAGCAGGATCACAGTTTTTCCTTGAGCCAGGAGGAGCCGGTGCATTACTCGCGACCTGCCATTGACTACCTGTTCGAATCCGCGGCCGATGTGTATCAACAGCGTCTGGCTGCCATTTTACTGACGGGCGCCAATCGGGATGGTGCCCAGGGGCTGAGCGTGGTCCAGCAGTCGGGCGGCCTGACCATTGTCCAGGATCCTGACGAGGCACAGGTTGCGACCATGCCCCGTGCGGCACTGGACCTTTTTCAACCGGACTGCATCCTTCCTTTGCGCGGCATCGGCCGTCTGCTTGTCGAGCTGGAACATAGCCAATGCTACTAAACGAAATTCAAGCCAAGCTGCTGATCGTCGATGACCTGCCGGAAAACCTGCTGGCGCTCGAAGCACTGATCAAGCGCGAAGATCGCATCGTGTACAAGGCCTTGTCTGCGGATGAGGCGCTGTCGTTGCTGTTGCAGCATGAGTTTGCGATGGCCATTCTTGACGTGCAAATGCCCGGCATGAACGGTTTTGAGCTGGCCGAGTTGATGCGCGGCACGGCCAAGACCAAAAACATCCCCATCGTGTTTGTCAGTGCCGCAGGGCGCGAGATGAACTATGCCTTCAAGGGCTATGAAAGCGGTGCGGTGGACTTTCTGCACAAACCGCTGGATATCCACGCGGTCAAAAGCAAGGTCAATGTCTTCGTCGAGCTTTATCGCCAGAGCAAGGCCATGAAGCAGCAGGTCGAGGCCCTGGAACAGAGCCGTCGCGAGCAGGAGACCTTGCTTGCGCAGTTGCAACTGACCCAGGTCGAGCTTGAGCGCGCGGTGCGCATGCGTGACGACTTTATGTCGATCGTCTCCCATGAAGTGCGCACGCCGCTCAACGGGCTGATCCTGGAAACCCAGTTGCGCAAGATGCACCTGGCCCGCGACAACGCGGCGGCGTTCACCCTGGAAAAGATGCACGCCATGGTCGATCGTGATGAGCGTCAGATCCAGAGCCTGATCCGCCTGATCGAAGACATGCTCGACGTGTCGCGTATCCGCACCGGCAAGCTGTCGATCAGGCCTGCCGAGTTTGATTTGGCCCGTACAGTCGGGCAATTGCTGGAGAATTTCGCGGCCCAGATCAGCGCTGCGCAATCGAGTGTCAGCTTCACAGCACAAAAACCCGTAGTGGGGCAGTGGGACGAGTTCAGAATTGAGCAAGTGATTTCCAATCTGCTGACCAATGCCTTGCGTTACGGTGCTAAAAAGCCCATTGATGTGTCTGTGTATATGGACGGTGATCAAGCTGTCGTGGATGTGCGCGATCAGGGCATCGGCATCAGCCAGGAAAACCAGCAGCGGGTGTTCCAGCAATTTGAGCGGGTTTCAGCCAGTCAGGTGGCTGCCGGGCTTGGCCTGGGGTTGTTTATCTCGGAACAGATCGTCGCGGCACACAGCGGCACCATCAGCGTGCAGAGCGAACTGGGTGAGGGCGCCTTGTTCAGGGTTTGCCTGCCGCTTGCACAAAAGACTTAAACTCGGCGCAACCTATGACCGCGCTCGGGGTCATACTGGCAGCGACGGCATGAATTAAGGTTTCCCATGAGTGAAGATGCGCAAGATGTTGTTTTGATTGTCGAAGATGACCCCTCGATCCTGATGGTCCTCAGCGCCTACCTGTCCGGCGAAGGCTACCGGGTATTGCAGGCCGAAAACGGCGAACAGGCGTTCGAGATTCTGGCGAGCAAGCCCCATCTGGACCTTATGGTGACCGACTTCCGCCTGCCGGGCGGAATATCCGGGGTGCAGATTGCCGAGCCAGCGTTGAAGCTGCGGCCTGACCTGAAAGTTATTTTTATCAGCGGCTACCCTGCCGAGATCCGTGATACGGGCAGCCCGATCACCCTGACGGCGCCGATCCTGGCCAAGCCGTTCGACCTCGATACCCTGCAAGAGCAGATCCAGAAACTATTGGCCTGAATGCCCGCTCTCACAGGGGATATGAATCACAAACCCTGCTGCAACGACGGGTCATCAGGGTTCATCTGCTCAAGCTGCGCCAGCAGCACCTGAACATTCTGCAATTGCCCGGCTTCTTTCCAGTAGCCGATCAACAATACCCGCGCCTTGCGATTGGCCGGTTGGCGTTGCAGCAGCTCTTCGAGCTGGCGTTGCGCGGCTTCAAGCTGGTCCAGGTCATGGAGGGCGGTCGCCAGCTTGTACCGGTAATCACTGTTGTCCGGTTCCAGCTCAACGGCCTTGGCCAGGCCCAGCAGGGCGTATTCCGTCTGGCCATGGTTTAGCAGCCAGATCCCCAGGGCATGTTGCAGGTACGCGGAATCGGGATGGGCTTCAAGCTGCCTGGCCAGCATCTGTCGCGCCTGCTCGTCCTTGCCGCGTTTTTCCAGCAGCTCGATCTGCGCGACGACTGCCTTGAGGTTGTCCGGGTCCAGGCGGGTGACTTGCTCCAGTGCGGCCTGGGCTTCGTCCAGTTGACCTTCGTGCAAATACAGACGGGCGAGTTGGCCCTGTGCCTGCGGATCGTCGGGCCTGGTTTTGAGGTCGCGCTCGAATTCGTCGATCACTTGCTGCAACGGGCCGAAGTACAGCCCCTGTTCGTCCGGCGACAGGCCGAGCAGGGCATTGGCGGCGGCAAAGCGCACACTCTGTTCGGTGTCATCCAGCAGCGGGCCCAGCAGCAACGTGCGCTGGGCGTTGGGCACCAGGCCGACAATGCTCTGGATCGCGGCTATGCGTACCACGGGCGAGGGGTTATGCAAGTCAGCGTCTGCCAGTTTCAGTGCCAGCGGGCTTGGGTAATTGGGCAGCTCGGCATGCAGGCTGGCGCGCCGGGTATCTGACAAGTCCTTGCGGGCCAGTTGCTGATAGAGCACGCGGGCGGCGCCGGGCTTGCCGTTTTGGGCCATGTCCAGGGCGATGGAGAATCGTTGACTGACGGATTGCGTGGGAACGGCAGGATCAGGGCGCATCGAATACCAAAGACCGGCGGCGATGAGCGCTGACAGAAAGCTGATTGCGAGGTAGCGGCGAGGCTGGGTCATCCAATATCCAGAAGCATGCGTGCATATGGGGTGCAAGAGTGGGTGAGTCGGGGGCTGGAGTCAAACGCAGCCTTCGACAGCTGTTACGGGCAAAAAAAAGCCCCGCGACCGAATGAGCGCGGGGCTAAAAATTGGTTGGTTGCGGCCAACCAAAGGAGCTCTTGAATCAGTGTGCGCTGGCGACGGTCTCGGCTTGCCAGCCACCACCCAGTGCTTTGTAAATCGCTACTACGCCGCGATACAGCTCAACCTCGGCCTGGGCCTGGCTGTCTTCTGCGGCCAGTCGCTCCCGTTGGGCGTCGAGCAGCACCAGAAAGTCCACCGTGCCTTCGCGATAGCGAATAGCAGCCAGATCCGCTGCGATCCGGCTGGATTCGCTTTGACGAATCAACGAGACCAGACGTTGCTGGCGCTTGCCGTAATCGCTGAATGCGTTTTCGGACTCTTCCAGCGCCAACAGCACCTGCTGCTCGTAACTGGCCAGTGCGCCATCAGCCTCTGCACCGGCACCGCGCAGACGCGCACGCACGCTGCCCAGGTCAAACGCCGGCCAGGTAATGCGCGGGCCCAGCGCCCAGGCATTGGCTGCAGCCGAGCCTATTTGCGAGCCGCGTCCGGCGGTAAAACCGAGAAAACCACTCAGGCTGACCCGAGGGAACAAATCGGCCTTGGCCACCCCGATCCGGGCAGTGGCGGCTGCCAGCTTGCGCTCGGCACTCAGGATGTCGGGCCGGCGCTGCAGCAAATCGCCGGGGTTGCCGATGTTCAGTGCCTTGGCAATGGCCGGCAACTGCGCCGGGCTCAAGTCAACGCTGAGCTGCTCAGGGCGCTGGCCCAGCAGAGTGGCGATGCGATTGCGCTCACGCACCTGCTCGGCCTGCAGTTGCGGCACGCTGGCCTCAACCGCGGCCAGGCGGGCGTCGGCACGCATGACGTCCAGTTGATCGCCAACACCTGCGTCACGCAGGCTTTCGGTAATGGCCTTGGAGTCTTGCTGGTTCTTCAAGTTGGCCAGGGCAATCCGCTCACGCAGTTGGGCGCCGCGCAATTCACCGTAGGCATCCACCAGTTCGGCAATCATGGTCACTTGCAGCTGGTACAGATCCGCTGCAGCCACTTGCTCGTCGGCATCGCTGGCCTCCAGTTCACGCTGGATACGACCAAACAGGTCGACTTCCCAGGCCATGTCCAGGCCCAGGTCATAGCGTTCACTGTTGACCCGCTTTTCGGTCTGGCCCGGAATCTGGCCCTTGCCGACATCGCTGCTGGCACGGCTGGTGATGGTCGGCATGATGTCATTGCTGACGTCATCGCGAATCGCCCGGGCTGCACGCAGGCGGGCAAAGGCCACGCGCAACTCGCGGTTGCCGGCCAGTGACTGAGTCACCAGCTGGTTGAGGGTCGGGTCGTCGAACTGCTGCCACCAGATCCCTTCAAAGTGCGCCCGGTCAAAGCCCTTCAGGTTATCGGCACTGATATGGGCAGGCTCTGTGGCCGGGGTCTTGTAGTCCGGGCCTACGGCGCAAGCGCTCAAGGCCAGCACCAACAGACTCGGCAGAAAAACTTTCACGCTCATTGTTGCGACTCCAGCTTGAGGTGCTTGGCCGCTTTGCGCGCTTCACTGCGCTCCACATAACGGCGGATCAAGACATAGAACACAGGCGTCAGCAGCAGGCCGAAGAAGGTCACCCCGAGCATCCCGGAGAACACCGCAACACCCATGGCGTGGCGCATTTCTGCACCTGCACCGCTGGACAGCACCAGAGGCACCACGCCCATGATGAAAGCGAAAGAGGTCATCAGGATCGGCCGCAGACGCAGGCGGCAGGCTTCAAGTACCGCATCCAGCGGGCTCATGCCTTCTTCCTGTTTGTCCTTGGCAAACTCCACAATCAAGATCGCGTTCTTGCACGCCAACCCCACGAGGACGATCAATCCGATCTGGGTGAAGATGTTGTTGTCACCCCCCGACAGAATCACACCGGTAATGGCTGACAGCAGGGTCATGGGCACAATCAGGATCACCGCCAGTGGCAGGCTCCAGCTTTCGTATTGGGCGGCCAGTACCAGGAACGCCAGCAGAACACAGAGCGGGAACACGAACAGCGCGGTATTGCCCGAAAGGATTTGCTGATACGTCAGCTCCGTCCACTCGAAGGTCATGCCGTTGGGCAGCTCTTCCTTCAGCAGTTTTTCCATCGCCGCTTCTGCCTGGCCCGAGCTGTAGCCCGGTGCTGCGCCGCCGTTGATTTCTGCGGTGACAAAGCCGTTGTAGTGCATCACGCGATCGGGCCCGGCGGTGTCGCTGACCTTGATAAAGGTCGCCAGCGGGATCATTTCGCCCTTGTTGTTACGCACTTTCAGCTGGCCGATCTGCTCGGGCTCCAGGCGGAACTGCTGTTCGGCTTGCACGTTGACCTGATAAGTACGACCGAAGCGGTTGAAATCGTTGGCATACAGCGAACCCAGATAGATTTGCAGGGTGTCGAAGATGTCGCTGATGGCCACGCCGTGGGTCTTGGCTTTTTCACGGTCGATGGCTGCATCGACTTGCGGTACGTTGACCTGATAGCTGGTGAACAACCCGGCCAGTTCCGGCACGCTGCGGCTCTTGGTGATCACGTTCTGCACTTCTTTGTACAGCTCGTCATAGCCCAGACCTGCGCGGTCCTCGACCTGCAGGCGGAAACCGCCGATGGTGCCCAGCCCCTGTACCGGAGGCGGCGGGAAGATGGCGATGTAGGCTTCCTGGATATCGGCAAACTCTGCGTTCAACGTGGCGGCAATGGCAGCGGCAGACTGGCTCGGGTCTTTGCGTTGATCAAAGTCCTTGAGCGCAACAAACACGATGCCGCTGTTCGGGCTGTTGGTGAAGCCGTTGATCGACAGGCCTGGGAAGGCGATCGAGTTGGCAACGCCAGGCTGCTTGAGGGCCAGCTCCGACATGCGCTTGATCACTTCTTCACTGCGATCCAGGCTTGCAGCGTCCGGCAGTTGCGCGAAGGCCACCAGGTATTGCTTGTCTTGCGGCGGTACAAAGCCGGTTGGCGTGTGGGCAAAACCTGCCCAGGTCAGCGCCATCAGACCTGCATACACCAGCATGGCGATACCGCTGCCACGAATGATCCGGCGCACCGTGCCCACATAGCCGTTACTGGCCTTGACGAAGAAGCGGTTGAACGGACCAAACAGCCAGCTGCCGAACAGGCGATCCAGCACGCGGGTAAAGCGGTCTTTGGGCGCGTGATGACCTTTGAGCAATACCGCGGCCAGTGCCGGGGACAGCGTCAGCGAGTTAAAGGCCGAGATGACTGTGGAAATGGCAATGGTCAGGGCGAACTGCTTATAGAACTGGCCGGTCAGGCCCGAGATAAATGCAGCCGGAATAAACACCGCGCACAGCACCAGGGCGGTGGCGATGATCGGCCCGGTCACTTCGCGCATGGCCCGCTTGGTAGCGTCCACGGGGTTGAGCCCCAGCTCGATATTTCGCTCGACGTTTTCCACCACCACAATCGCATCGTCCACCACGATCCCGATGGCCAGTACCAGACCGAACAGCGACAACGCGTTGAGCGAAAAGCCAAACATGTGCATCACTGCGAACGTACCGATCAGCGATACAGGCACAGCGACCAGCGGGATAATCGAAGCGCGCCAGGTTTGCAGAAACAGGATAACAACCAGTACAACCAGGATCAGTGCTTCAAACAGGGTATGGACCACCGCCTCAATCGAACCACGAACGAAGATCGTCGGGTCGTAGACAATGTCGAAGTCCATGCCTTCGGGGAAGCCCTTCTTCAGCTCGGCCATCTTGGCGCGAACGTCATTGGAGATCTGGATCGCATTGGAGCCGGGACGCTGGAAGATCGGGATCGCCACCGCCGGCTGGTTGTTCAGCAGCGAGCGCAGCGCGTACTGGCTGGAACCCAGTTCGACCCTGGCAATGTCTTTGAGGCGAGTGATCTGGCCATCATCGCCTGCGCGGATGATGATGTTTTCGAACTCTTCTTCAGTGACCAGGCGGCCCTGGGTGTTGACCGACAGCTGGAAGCTGGACGCATTGGGGGCAGGCGGAGCACCCAGGGCACCGGCGGCGACCTGACGGTTCTGTTCGCGGATGGCCGTCACCACATCGGTGGCGGTCAGGTTGCGCGACGCGGTTTTGTTGGGATCAAGCCATACCCGCAGCGAGTAGTCACCCATACCGAACATCTGCACATCGCCGATACCGTTGAGCCGCGCCAGTTCATCCTTGATGTTGAGGATGGCGTAGTTGGACAGGTACAGCATGTCGTAACGCTGGTCCGGTGAGGTCAAGTGCACAACCATGGTCAGGTCGGGCGATGCCTTGTCCACCGTAATACCGATGCGCGTCACTTCCTCGGGCAGCTTGGGCTGGGTGCGGGTCACCCGGTTTTGCACCTGCACCTGGGCGTTGTCCAGGTCAGTGCCCAGGGCAAAGGTGATGGTCAGGGTGATCTTGCCGTCAGCGGTGGACTGCGAAGACATGTACAACATGTTTTCAACACCGGTGATGGCCTGCTCCAGTGGCGCCGCGACGGTTTCGCCGATCACTTTGGGGTTGGCGCCGGGGAAGTTGGCGCGCACGACAACGGTAGGCGGGACCACTTCCGGGTATTCACTGATCGGCAACTGGAACAGCGAAATGCCGCCCGCAATCAAAATCAGCAAGGAAAGTACAGCGGCGAAAATCGGCCGCTGAATGAAGAACTGGGAAAAATTCATCGGAGTTATCGTCCCTTAACCGCGAGGAGTCGCGACACTGGCCAACTTCGGCGCGCCAGGGGCGGGCTTGATTTGAGGCAGGTTGCTGGCTTCCAGGGCTTGTCGTTGTTGTGCCAGTGCGGCGAGGGTCTGCTCGTTGGCCATCGGGATCACTTCAGGGGCTACCGGCGAACCGGGGCGCACTTTCTGCAAGCCCTTGACGATGATCGTGTCGTCCTTGCTCAGGCCGCTGCGAACAATACGCAGGCCTTCGATTTTCGGACCCAGATCCACGGCGCGGTAGACCGACTTGTTGTCGGCACCCATCACCAGCACGAATTTTTTGCCCAGGTCGGTACCGACCGCTTCTTCATTGATCAGTACGGCGGAGTAGGTACCGCTGCCCACCAGCTTGAGCCGTGCATACAGCCCCGGCGTGAAGTTGCCGTCGGCGTTGTCGAACACCGCGCGACCACGGATGGTGCCCGTCTGCGGATTGACCTGGTTGTCGACGAAGTTCATCTGGCCCAGGTGCGGGTTGCCGTCTTCGTTGGACAGGCCGAGATAGACCGGGGTGCTCTGGCCGCGTTGACCCTGACGGGCAAGCTGGTTGTATTTGAGGAACACGCGCTCGTCGGCATCGAAGTAGGCGTACACCTTGTCGGTAGACACCACGCTGGTCAGTGGCGTGACATCAGCGGTGACGATGTTGCCCGCGGTGATTTCGGCACGGCTGACGCGGCCACTGATTGGGGAGGTTACGCGGGTAAAGCTCAGGTTGAGCTTTGCCAGGTCCAGTTGCGCCTGGATGGCAGCGACACCGGCACGTGCAGCCTGGGCTGCGGTGCTGCGTGAGTCGGCCAGTTCAGCGGAGATCGCATTGCTCTGGCGCAGGCGCTCACCGCGCTGGGCTTCGTTTTCGGTGCGGGTGGCGTTGGCGCGGGCTTGTTGCACTTGGGCTTCAAGGCGGCGGACTTCAGCCTGGAAGGGGCGAGGGTCGATCTGGAACAGCAGGTCGCCCTTTTTCACCAGGGCGCCCTCGTTAAAGGCGACCTGATCAATCTGGCCCGACACGCGTGGACGTATTTCGACTGTTTCCGGAGCTTCAAGGCGACCGGTGAACTCGTCCCATTCATTGACCGGCTGTTCAAGCACCTTGGCCACACTGACTTTTGCAGCGGGAGCAGGAGCAGTCGCGTCCGGGGTTTTGCCGCATGCACTCATCACCACGATGGCCAAAGCCGCGAGTGGGAAGCGCAAATGTTTAAGTGACTGTTCCATGAGGGGGAGTCCGCCAATCTATTGAGATGGGCGGATAATGCTGGCGCGCGTGCCGGGGAACGAATCGAACCCAGCGAAGATCAATATCATCCGGAATGATACAAAGCGTAACCAAGCCCTCTAGCCTGCGCTTTTTGTTAGGGGGCTATCAATTAAATTTTGCTTAATGTTGTTGCGAGGAGTTGCAGCTACCAATCTGTAGTCGCTGACGAGCCGTGCGAGGCTGCGAAGCAGTCGTAAGCTCAGCTTTCACGGTTAATCAGGCAAACCGCGTGTACCGGTTTTGCGACCGCTTCGCGATCGATCGCAGCCTCGTTCTACTCGTCAGCGACTACAAGGGGTAGGTTGCGAACTGTAGTCGCTGACGAGCCGTGCGAGGCTGCGTCCGGCTGCGTAGCAGTCGTAAAGTCGGCTTCCACAGTTCATCAGGCAAACCGCGTGTACCGGTTTTGCGACCGCTTCGCGATCGATCGCAGCCTCGTTCTACTCGTCAGCGACTACAAGGGGGGGGTGGCGAACTGTAGTCGCTGACGAGCCGTGCGAGGCTGCGTCCGGCGGCGTAGCCGTCGTAAGATCAGCTTCCGCGGTTCATCAGGCAAACCGCGTGTCCCGGTTTTACGACCGCTTCGCGATCGATCGCAGCCTCGTTCTACTCGTCAGCGACTACAGCGGGTAGGTTGCGAACTGTAGTCGCTGACGAGCCGTGCGAGGCTGCGTCCGGCTGCGTAGCCGTCGTAAGATCAGCTTCCACGGTTAATCAGGCAAACCGCATGTACCGGTTTTGCGACCGATTCGCGATCGATCGCAGCCTCGTTCTACTCGTCAGCGACTACAAGGGGTAGGTTGCGAACTGTAGTCGCTGACGAGCCGTGCGAGGCTGCGTCCGGCGGCGTAGCCGTCGTAAAATCAGCTTCCACGGTTCATCAGGCAAACCGCCTGTCCCGGTTTTACGACCGCTTCGCGCTCGAACGTAGCCTCGCACGGTTCGTCAACGCCCACAAAAAGTCGGGCAGGGTCTAAATCCGGGACTAACGAAGCCAAACCCTAGAAATTGATCGAAGCACTCAGTCTTGCCGTCAGCGGCGCCCCCTGGAACACATAGTTGTCGCCCATGTATTCCCCTACATCCCGCCAGTAGCGCTTGTCGAACAGGTTATCGACCGTCAGGCGAAAGACGGTGTCGTAACCGTCGATACGGGTGCTGTAGCGGCTGCCGATATTGAAAATAGCGTAAGCATCAGCCTGGGTCTGACCCAATTGACTGGCGTATTTCTTGCCGCTGTATTGAACGCCGCCGAGCAGTGCCAGGCCATCGATCCAGGGCAGGGCGTAGTCACCATGAAGGCTGGCACGCAGGGTAGGGACGTTGATGGTTTGATGGCCCTCATAGTCCGGTGTGCCGCTGCCCGTGACCCGTGACCGGATCACCGCCACACTCGCACCCACCTGCAGGCGTTCGCTGGCCCAGCCGTTGGCTGCCAGCTCCAGCCCGGTGTTCTTTTGTTGCCCCTGTTGCACGAAGATGAATGAGCCGTCGCTCTGGGGCTCGGAGTACTGGTATGCCTGACGGATCTGAAACAGCGTGGCGCTCAGGCTGATGCGCTGCCAGTCATACTTGATCCCGGCTTCGATCTGCCGCGATACGGTGGGGGGCAGGATTTGATATCGATTCGTTGCAAACCACGGCGCTTCCGCGCCCAGGGACAGGCCCTTGCTGTAGCGCGTATACAGCGTCATGTTTTGCACCGGTTTGTAGATCAGCGCGGCCTGGGGCAGGAACTCATAGCGTTGGGTGTGTCGGGTGGTGTCGCCATTGCTGTCGAAAGTCCTTTCGTCCAGACGCACTTCGCGCCCGCCGATCATGGTCTGCCACTGCTCGTTAAAGCTGATCAGGTCATTGAAAAACACTCCGTACTGGCGGCTGTCCAGACGGCGATAGCTGTCGTTGACGGGACCCTGGTAGCGCGCAAATTGCTCGGGTTCGGTATCAATGTTGCCGGTGCCGATCATCTCGTTGATCAGCTCGCGCTGATCGACCACGCGTCGAAAGGCACTGGTGCCCACTGTCAGCTCGTGGCCGATGCTGGCGGTATCAAACTTGCCGCTAAGTGCTGCCTGAACTTCATCGTTGCGCCGGGTATCGTCGGGGCTTCGGAAGTCGTAGATGTCGTAATTGCCTTCAGGGCTGAAGTAGTTGGGTACTGGCGCGCTGGAGCAACTGGCGGAGCCATAGCAGCCCCAGGCAAACGAACTGTAATCGTCAATCACCACCTTGCTGCGTGATGCGCTGAGGCTACCCTTCCAGCTGTCACTGAAGCGGTACTCAAAGTTGCCGTTGATATTGAGTGAATCAATGGTCACCGGCTTGGAGCCGCTCTGGTGTGCCAGCAGTTTTTTCGGTGAGGCGTGGTGTGGCAGCTCGGTGCCGCCGAGCAATTGATAGCCCGGAACCGAACGCTGCTCCTTGTTTTGATACTCCACGTCCAGTTGCAGCAGGGCATCGGGGCTGATGTTCCAGTCGAATGCCACGGATGCAAAATCACGCTGGCCATTGGCGTGTTCGACCCAGGAGTGAATATCTTCGTGGGCGACGTTGGCGCGCAGGCCGAACTGCTGTTCGCTACCGAACCAGCCACCCACGTCGGCGGCCAGATAACCGCTGCCACGGTCGTCGGTCGAGACAGTGACCGAACGCACATCGGCTGCGCGCTTGGTCACGTAATTGACCACACCGCCGGGCTCCGAAACCCCGCTTTGCAAGCCCGAAAGCCCTTTGAGCAACTCCACCTGCTGCTTGTTTTCCAGCCCGACATTTTGTTCGCCGGTGATGGTGCGGCCATTGATCTTGTAGCTGTTGGCCGAATTGAGCGAGAAACCGCGCACCACGAAATTTTCGTAATAGCCGACCGGGGCATAGCTCTCGCCCACTGAGGCATCATTTTTCAGCACATCACTGAGCAGGCGGGCTTGTTGATCTTCAATCAACGCATCGGTAAACACCGAGATCGCTGCGGGGGTATCGAGCAATGGCGCCGCCTCAAAACCACCCACCCAGGCGTTGTCTGCCTGGTAAGCCCCGTTATCCTCGGCGGTGACGGCAGTGGCAGGCAGTTCGGTTCGGGCTGCGTGTGCCGCAGGCATGGCGCTGCCCAGCAGCACGCCTAGGCTGAGCAAACCGAACCGGAACCGCGGATCGGCCCCAGTCTGGTTGAACGTGCGGTAAAGCCTTTTCATGCACAACTCCTGAACGATGGACAGGCGTGTCAGCGATGCCTGTCTAACAAACGCGCCATCATACAGATCCGCTGAGAAACGCACCTTTGTGATGCATTTGCCAGGCTCGTAGTGTGCAGCCAAGTCTTTATTGTTGGCATAATTTGTGTTATAATTAGATAGACACTTATTGCTTGCGCGAGTTGAATGAGCGCCCCCTCGGCAAATTTTGCGTCTTCTACCATGAAAACATGTAATAAAGTGCAGTCACCCGCTGGTGCATTGGCAAGCTTTTTATTGTGTGGGTTTCTGCTCTTTCTGACAGTGTTTTTTGCCCCCCATGCTCAAGCATTGACGGCTGAAATCACTGCTGTTTTCAACCCCGATCCGGGCAACCCTCAGGTCAACCAGTTCAAAAACACCACGCCCAATTCCGGTATTTGCGCCAGCTACCCCAGCATATGTATTCCCAGAGGTTACTTCAGCATCGGTTTACGTAATCTCGAGGCACGTTCGCAGAGACCGATTCTGGCTAACCATGCCAATGTCAGAGACGGTGCGATGTTCAAGGTCCCGGCCGAACCGAGATCCGTTCAAGTGACCAACTCCCGTGGGCAGGTGGCGCAGGTGCAGTTTTCCATTTCGGCCCTGGGTGGAACCAACTGGACCCGTGACGTCAGGCTGATGACAGGCATACCGACAAACAGTGCAACTACCGCTCAGAGCCATCTTTGGGGCGGGTTCCAGTGGGGCTGGAGTTCGCCAGCGGCTTGCCCGCGGGGGCCTGCGATGGGACCTTCTTATACGGGCGCCAATTTCTTTTGGTTTACCCCTCAGCCCGTACCCTGTGGCGTTTCTCAGGCGTATGAGATCGACAGTCTGATAATGTCCAATATCAGCGTGTCGTACCTGATGACCTCTCCTGATCCCCTGCGAATGGAAACAGGCACTTATCGCGGCTCGATCACCTATTCGGTGGGGCCGGGCGGGGACTTCGATTTTGGCGACAATCTGCTCCCTACCGACAACAGTGTCACCCTCAATTTCACCCTGGACGTTCAACACACCCTCAGGTTTCAGTTTCCGGCCAACAGCAGTCGTATTGAACTGATCCCTGGCGGCGGCTGGCAGCAATGGTTGAACCAGGGGCGTCGGCCGCAAAGGCTCTGGGCTGATCAGGGTTTCAACATCTCGTCGTCCACCCCGTTCAGCATGGCACTGCAATGCGAATACCTGGTGGGCACCCTGTGCGGGATACGAAACCCAACGGGTCATACGGTGGCGGTTGAAACTCGGCTGACACTGCCAAATGGCTTGCGCGACGCCTCGGATCAACCGGTGAACCGCCAACTGCTAAGCACAACGCCTGCCGTCTATTCCCCCAGTTTCTACGTGGATAACGGTCAAGCGAAACTGCACTTTGAAGTGGCCCAGGATCAGATGCAAAGCATGCTCAATGATCATTCGGGCAGCACGTACAGAGGCACCATCACGGTTATCTCGGACAGTGAAATCAATTATTGATTCGCTGCGCCAGGCCCTGATCATCAAACCCGCCATCCGGCCCGTTCGTGGGGGTGTGACGTTTTTGTTGTGCAGGCCATTTAAGTAAACGCAATGTTTAGTCGCTTTATAGATAGACGCCCTTTAACCCGAGTCAAAGTCTGCCCATGCGCCTATCTGCCAAAAAAAAGCTCACAGTACCTATACTTGCAAGATGGCTACTTTGTAGTTGTCTTGCTCTTCTGACAGGGTTTTCAGCGCCTCAAACCCAGGCGTTGACAACCAATATCACGGCTGTTTTCAACCCTGATCCGGCCAATCCGCAAGTCAACCAGTTTAAAAACACCACGCCCAATTCTGGTATTTGCGCCACGTATCCCGGCACATGCATTCCACGGGGGTATTTCAGCATCGGTTTTGGTGGGTTCCAGGCGATATCGCAGACGCCGATTCTGGCCAACCACGCCAATGTTCGGGACGGTGCGATGTTCAAGGTCCCTGCCGAACCGAGGCCCGTGCAAGTGGTTAGCGCGTCGGGGCAGGTGGCCGAGGTGTTTTTTTCCATTTCGGCCCTGAGCGCAACCATCCGAACCCGTGACGCCAGGCTGATTATCGGTATGCCAACAGCAGAACATAATTACGCTCACAGCTTGCTTTGGGGCGGGCGACCGTGGGGATGGAACTCACCAGTGGCATGCCCAAGGGGAGCGGGGATGTATGCGGGTACCACATTCTCCAATTTCTTCTGGTTTACCCCGCAGCCTGTGTCTTGCGGCTTTCCTCCTGCGTATGAGATTGACTGGCTGAAGTTTGACAATATCAGTGTGTCTTACCTGATGACTGCCCCGGATCCATTGAGAATGGAAACGGGTACTTATAGCGGCTCCATCACTTATACGGCCGGCCCGGGCGAGGACTTCGACTTTGGTGACAACCTTCTTCCCACCGATAATAGTGTCACCTTCAATTTCAGCCTGGAGGTTCAACATACCCTCAGGTTCCAGTTCCCGGCCAACAGTCTTCGGGTCGTGCTCAACCCCGCCGGCGGCTGGCAGCAATGGTTGAACCAGGGGCGTCGGCCGCAAAGGCTCTTTGCTGATCAGGGTTTCAGTCTTTCGTCGTCTACCCCGTTCAGCATGACGCTGCAATGTGAATACCTGATGGGCACTCAGTGCGGGATACAAAACCCAGCGGGTCATACGGTGGCAGTCGAAACTCGACTGACACTGCCAAATGGCTTGCGCGATGCCTCGGATCGCCCAGTGGAACGCCAACAGTTGAGCACGACGCCTGCGGTGTATTCCCCCAGTTTTTACGTGGATAACGGCCAGGCAAAATTACACTTTGAAATCCCGCGGGATCCGATGCAAAGCATGCTGGATGCTCATTCGGGCAGTACGTACCGGGGCACGATTACCGTTGTTTCAGACAGCGAAATCGATTTTTAGTGAGGCAATCGTGGAGCAGGCGCAGAGGGGGCTCGCAATGGCATCAGCCCCCTTGCGAACTGACGCCAACCTTGATTTAGACGCGCTACATGGGTTATAGCTAAAAGGGTATCCAATCGCATTACAGGAAATTTCAACGCCCTTATGGATGGAATCACACGTATCAATCGCCGGTTCGGCTCACACTTCGCATCCCTGATTGCGAGTTGTGGGCCTCACGTCAAATGCTGCAATCATGCAGTCACAGGGTTTGTTTCCCGCCTTCTTGCACACACCGCATTACCTCTGCTCAGGCCCTGCTTTGCGGGCAGCTGCGCCAACTGGCACCATTGTTACGTCCCTCCACCTGATTATTGCTGACCACTCGCCGTTCCGGTGCGCTCACGCCCCGCTTTCAATGGTGCGTCCTGCTGCCCGGCATTTGTATTTGAAACCACTTTTTGATTCGAAGCGTTTCAGCGAGCGAAGCCAAAAGTCTCGCCTTACAAGGAGCTGTGCTCATGATTTATTTTCAGGGTAAACGAATTTTCAGTGCCATCTTCGATATGGACGGCACCATGTTTGACACCGAGCGCTTGCGCTTTAAAACACTCAAACAGGCAGCCATCGAGATTCACGGCACGCCGCTCAGTGAAGAAACACTGATGGGGTCACTGGGCTTGAGCGCCAAAAAAGCCGAGGCGCTGGCCAAGGCCAATCACGGCCAAGACTTCCCGTATGCGCAAGTCCGCCAGCGTGCCGATGAGCTTGAACTGGCCCATGTGCGCAATCAGGGTGTGCCGATCAAGGACGGCCTGCTGGAAGTGCTGGAGCGTTTGCGCAAGTACGGTCTGACCATGGCCGTGGCCACGTCGAGTCGCCGGGCCATCGCCGAGGAATACCTGATCAATGCCAACGTGCTCAAGTATTTCGACGTCACGGTGTGTGGCGATGAAGTCAGTCAGGGCAAACCCCACCCCGAGATATTCCTCAAGGCGGCCAGTGCCCTGAATTGCCTGCCACAGCATTGCCTGATGCTGGAGGATTCGGAGAACGGCCTGCTGTCGGCGATACGTGCCGACGGGCAACCGATCCTGATCGAAGACATCAAGCCTCCGGCACCCGAGGTCAAGGCCGGAGCACTCATGGCGTACCAGACCATGCACGGTTTTCTGGGTGATCTGAATGAGTGCATGCCCGACCTGGGCACCCCGGCGCTGACCGAGAGCTTCCCGCCGACACTCAACCAGTTCAGTGCCGGGATTCATGGTTTTGGCGCGATGGGAGGTGGCTACCTGACGCAAATCTTCTCCCATTGGGATGGCTACACGCGCCCCTGCGAGATCATCGCCGCCACCCGCTCACGGATGCTGCGCGAGACCATCCAGGCGTTTGGCCGCTTCAGCGTGCGCTATACCGCCACGTCCTTCGACCAGACCATCGACAACCTCAACATGATCGACATGGACGACGCCGAAGCGGTGATCCGTATGTACGACGTGGCGGAAATTGTCGGGCTGAGCCTTCCGGAAACGGCGATCCGCAAGCAGGCGGGGGTGATTGCCAAGGGCCTTATCCGTCGCTACGAACGACGGGGCCGGGAGCTGACGATCCTGATCGTGCTGAACAAGGTCGGCGGAGCCGACTTTGTGCGCCGGCATGTGCAGGCGCAACTGGAGCTGCTGGTTTCCCCCCAGCTGTGCCAACAGATACTGGACAACACCCATTTCGTCGAGACAGTCGTCAGTCGCATCGTCTCCAAATTGTCCAACGAAGCCCTGGTGCGCCAGTTGCGGATCAAGTCGAAGATATTCCAGAACAGCTTGATTGACGAGGTCGATACCCCGAAGGCCGAAACCCGCACACCGGTGCCCGAATATGAGCGCCTGATCAGTCGCTTTCGACCTTTTGCCCAGTCCAGTAACGCCCTGAGCCAGTTGCACCTGATCCTGTTCAACAGCGAGCCGGACATGCCCCTGTATGCGCAGCGGTGCAGCAACCTGCTTGAACGATTGCGCCAGGTGAAGACGGTGGACGACATCACCCAGACCCAGGTGATCAAGAACCTGCTGTGGAATGGTCCCCACGCGATCATTGCCTGGTACGCCAGCCTGCTCGGGTATTCGTGGTTGGGACAGGGCATGGGCGATCCCCGTGTGAGTGCGTTGGCCCGGCGCTTGATCGGCGAGGCTGTCGGCCCGGCCCTGGTGGCCGAAAACCCCCATATGGCGGACGCCGTGGCCGGCTTTTCGGCTACCTTTCTGGAGCGTTGCAACACCTCCTTCAAGGATCCCTGCGCCCGTGTAGGGCGTGACCCGCTGCGTAAACTGCAACGTAACGAGCGGATTTTTCGCAGTATCGACCTGGCCAAAAAACACGGGATCGACAGCAGCGCCCTGGAACTGGGCACCGCGTTGGCGCTGCACTACGCGTTGCGTACAACCGACAGCAAGGATCAGGAATGCCAGCTCATGCGCACGCTGTACCGGGACGGCGGCAGCATTGAGGCGGTACTGACCTATGCGGGGAGCTACAACGGCCAGCCATATCCGGGGCTGGACCCGATAAAGGATGCTGCGCTGATCGAGTCTGTCTGCGCTCATTTTCATGGCCCTGTCTGTGCTGAATTCGTCATGTCAGTGGCTTGATTCGATCAAGCCGCAGGGCCTGCAATGGGCCAGTCTGTAAGGTCTGTTCAAGGAGCTGATCATGATCCGACTGACCCTGGCCCAGGCTTACGAGCTGGCCGAATCGATCTTGTTGCATAACGGTTTCAATCCGGCCCATGCCCGCGCGGTGAGTGAAACGGTGCTGGCCGGGGAGCGTGATGGTTGCGCCTCTCACGGCTTGTACCGGGTGCTGGGCTGTGTCAATTCGCTGCGCGCGGGCAAGGTCTCGGCCGACGCCGTGCCGCGCGTGATCGATCAGGCGCCTTCGATTGTGCGGGTGGATGCGGGGGGCGGTTTTTCCCAGTTGGCCTTCCAGGCGGGTCTGCCGTTACTGCAGGACAAAACCCGGGCTAACGGTATTGCGGCGTTGGCGATCAATCGGTGTGTGCATTTTTCGGCACTGTGGGTAGAGATCGAACAATTGACGGCGGCCGGTCTGGTGGCATTGGCCTGCAACCCGAGCCATGCCTGGGTTGCGCCTGCCGGCGGCAGCCAGCCGGTCTTTGGCACCAACCCGATTGCGTTTGGCTGGCCACGGGCGGGCCGTGATCCTTTTGTCTTTGACTTTGCCACCAGTGCGATTGCCCGTGGCGACATCGAGTTGCATCGCCGGGCAGGCAAGTCGATACCTGAAGGCTGGGGCGTTGACGCTGAGGGGCGGCCGAGCACCGACGCCAATGTCGTGCTGGATACGGGCGCGATGCTGACGTTCGGCGGGCACAAGGGGTCTGCGCTGGCTGCGATGGTGGAATTGATTGCCGGGCCCTTGATCGGAGATTTGACCAGTGCCGAATCCTTGGCTTACGACGCGGGCAGCAAGTCGTCGCCATACCATGGCGAGTTGATTATCGCGTTCGATCCGCAGCGCTTTCTGGGGGCTGCAACCGAGCAGCATCTGGCACGGGCAGAAGTGTTGTTTGAAAGTATCGAAGGGCAGGGCGCCCGTTTACCGTCGCAACGCCGTTACGATGCGCGGGCGCGAAGCCAGGTGGAAGGGGTGCAGATCCCGCAGGCGTTGTACAACGATCTGCGGGCATTGTTGAATTGAGGACATTGTGCGGGCGGTGAAACCCTCTCGATCGCAGCGACTACAGCACGGAGTTGGTGACGAATCTGTAGTCGCTGACGAGCCGTGCGAGGCTGCGATCGGCGGCGAAGCCGTCATAAAATCGGTTCCCACGGTTAGTCAGGCATACCCCGTGCGCCGGTTTACGACCGCTACGCCGCCGATCGTAGCCTCGTTCTACTCGACAGCGACTACGGAACGCCTCACCGGCTACAAGCCGACATCGGGCAACTGCGGACGGTTGGCCAGGGCCTTGGCCATGATCCGCTCGACAAATTCACGGTCTTCCCGGGGCAGGGCCAGGCGCGGTGGGCGGGTCAAGGCGCTGCCGCGACCGGCAATGGCCTCACACAACTTGATGCACTGCACCAGGTCGGCGCGGGCGTCCAGGTGCAAAATCGGCATCAACCACTCATAGATCGGCATGGCCTCGGCAAAGCGCCCGGCCTTGGCCAGGCGGAAGATGGTTTCGCCTTCTTTGGGGAATACGTTGGACATCCCCGATACCCAACCCTCGGCACCCACGGCGATGCTTTCGAGCACCACGTCGTCAAGGCCTGCAAACAGCACAAAACGGTCGCCGACTTCATTGCGAATGTCGATAAAGCGCCGGGTGTCGCCCGAGGAGTCCTTGAAGCACACCACGTTGTCGCAATCAGCGAGGGAAATCAGGATTTCAGGGGTAACGTCATTTTTGTAGATCGGCGGGTTGTTGTAGACCATAAGCGGAACGTCGGCGTTTTTGGCCACGTAACGATAATGTTCGGCCGTTTCAAAAGGCTTTGAGCCGTAGACCAGCGCGGGCATCAACATCACCCCGTCGACCCCGACCTTGCGCACGGCATTGGCCACCTTGGCGGCTTGCACGCTGGTGAACTCGGCCACGCCACAGATCACCGGTACACGACCGCGAGAGGCATCCACCGCGACCTCGGTCACGGCGATTTTTTCTTCGGCGGTCAACGAGGTGTTTTCCCCCACCGATCCGCACACCACCAGGCCCGAGACGCCGTCGCGAATAACGTTGGAAATCACCTGGTGGGTCTTGTCCAGGTTGATGGTGAAGTCATCGTTGAATTGAGTGGTCACCGCAGGGAAGACGCCACTCCAGTTGATGCGCTTGCTCATTGTTTGTTGCCTCCGGTTATATTGATGGTATTTCGTATACGATTAAATTCAAAAAAAGGCCTTCGTATCAGCGCTGTGGGGGGGTTACGCACCCGACCAGGTGTCCGACAGGCGATAGCCCTGTGGCCACGGGTCGCTTGGGTCCAGCAGTAACTGATGGGTGCCGGTGATCCAGGCCCGGCCAGAGATGCACGGGTAGATCGCGGTGCGTCCGGCGACTTCGGTCATGGAGTCGATGCGGCAATGGAACTCGGAACCGATGATCGAGCGCCCGATAAAGCGATCACCCACCTTGAGCACGCCCTTGGCCTGCAATACCGCCATGCGCGCCGAGCAGCCGGTGCCGCAGGGCGAACGATCGATCTTGCCCGGACGGATCACCACTGCGTTGGCACCACTGGCAATCCCGTTCTGGTACTCCACGGGGGCTGCAATCTGGCAAAAGGAGATATGCGACCAGTCGGGGTTCAGCGGGTGGACAAAGCCCAGTTGCTCGTTGGCCGCACGGGTGATTTTCAAGCCGATTTCAACGATGTCTTTCGCTTCGTCCGGGCTGATCGAAAACCCCAGTTCCCGGGCATCGGCGAGTACGAAACTGTCGCCGCCATAGGCGGTGTCGACCTTGAGCGAGCCAAGGCCTTCAACTTCGATCCAGGCATCCAGACGGTCCGCGAATGACGGTACGTTCTTGATCTCGACCCGTTGCACCTTGCCGTCCCGGCAATCGGCCACGGCTTCGATCAGTCCGCCCGGGGCTTCGAGCACCAGTCGGGTTTGCGGTTCGGTCATCGGCAAAATGCCGCTGTCGAGCAACACCGTGGAGACGCATATCGAGTTGGAGCCCGACATCGGCGGCGTGTCGGCCGGCTCCATGATGATCCAGGCCATTTGTGCCCGTGGATCCTTGGCCGGAACCAGCAGGTTGACGTGGCGGAACACGCCGCCACGGGGTTCGTTGAGGACGAAGTTGCGCAGGGTTTCGTCCTGGGCAATCCACCGCGACTGTTCCCACACGGTGGCACCCGGCGGCGGGGCCACGCCACCTACAATCACGTCGCCAACCTCTCCCTCGGCGTGACAACTGACCACATGAACGATTTTCGATGACCGCATGGCTTGCTCCTGTTGTGTTGAGGTGGGCCTTGTCGCGAGCATGCCCGCGCCCACAGTGACTGGGGGTTATTTGACCGACTTGAGGAAGGCCGCCGTTTCCGCGTGCACCGGGTTGCCGATGACTTGATCGGGTGAGCCGATTTCGTGCACCAGGCCGTTGCGAAAGAACGCCACACGGTCGGATACATCCCGCGCAAAACGGATTTCATGGGTCACCAGGACCATGGTCATGCCGTCTTCGGCGAGCATGCGCATGGTGTCCAGCACTTCGCCGACCAGTTGCGGGTCGAGGGCCGAGGTGGCTTCGTCAAACAGCATGTAGTCCGGCGACATGGCCAGGGCACGGGCAATGGCCATGCGCTGTTGCTGACCGCCGGACAGCTTGCCGGGGAAGGCCTTGAGCTTGTCGCCAAGGCCCACATGGGTCAGTTGCTGCACCGCCAGGGCCTCGGCTTCGGCCTTGCTTTTGCCGAGCACCTTGCGCGGTGCAAGCATCACGTTTTCGAGCACGGTGAGGTGCGGGAAGGCGTTCCATTGCTGGAACACGATGCCGATTTTCTGCCGCAGGTGGTTGAGGTTAGTGGCGCGGTCATGGACTTCGATGCCATCGACGCGGATATGGCCCTTCTGGATCGGTTCCAGACCGTTGATGCACATCAGCAGGGTCGACTTGCCGGAGCCGGAACCGCCGATAATCGAAACCACTTCGCCCTTGTTCACGGTCAGGCTCACGCCCTTGACCACTTCAAGGTCGCCGAAGGATTTGTGTACGTTGACGATCTCAATCATTTTCTTGCCACCTTTTTTCCAGGCGAGCGCCAAGGCGGGCAACCACCAGGCTCATGACGTAATAGATAAGGCCTGCGATGCACAGCACCAGCATCGGTTCCTGGATGCGGGTGACGACGATTTGCGAGGCACGCAACAGTTCAACAATGCCGATCCACATCACCAGGGCGGTGTCTTTCATCACACTGAGCACCAGGTTGAGCCAGCCGGGGAAGGCCACCCGCATGGCGATGGGCAGCACGATATAGCGCAGGTCCTGCAAGTAGCTCAGGCCCAGGGAGCGGCTGGCCCGGCGTGTGGTAAATGGCACGGCGAGCACGCCGCTGCGCACGATCTCGGTAAAGTACGCGGCAGCGTAGACACCAAGCACGATGCAGCCGACGGTGAAGGCGCTGATGTTCAGGCCGACAATGCTCTTGAGCGAGTTGAACAGCACAAACTGGATCAGCAACGGTACGCTGCGAAACACGTCCAGCACCCAGGCCAGCGGCAGACTGGCCCGCGGCAGCAAGGCGCGCATCAGGCCGAACAGCAGTCCTGCAACAGTGCCCAGCAAAATCGCCCAGGTGGTCAGTTGCAGGGTGACCCAGGCCCCGTCCAGCAAAAACAAAAAGTCGTTCCAGGTAAAACTGGTTGAAAACATGGGTCAGTCCTCAGTAACGAAACAGTCGCCAGGCCAACAGCCGGGCTACTGCAACGATTGCTTTGGCAATCAGGTAATACAGCACCGCGGCCATGGCGAAGTATTCGAAGGTGCGGAACGTTTTGACGTTGTAGTCCTGGGTCACGCCGGTGAGGTCATTGTTCAGGCCCACGATCACGCCCAGGGACGTCATCAGTACAGCCCAGACCATCTGGTTGGTCAGCGGGTAGAACACAATGCGCAGCAGCTGCGGGACGACGATCATGCGGTAGGTCTGGAATGCACTCATGCCCAGGGAGCGGGCAGCACGGACCTGGGTTTCGGGCACGGCTTTGAGGCCGCCACGGAAGTTTTCGGCCAGGTAGCCGGCGTTGTTGAACGTGATCCCGGCCAGCAGGGCCACCCATGAACTGACATGCAGGCCCATGGAGCCCAGGCCGAAGTACAAAATATAGATTTGAAACAGCGACGGGGTGTTGCGGGCAATGGATACCCAGGTATTGCCGATGCCGCGCAACCACGGGTTCCTGGTTTCGCGCATCACGGTCAGCGCCAGGGCGATCACCACGCCGAAGATCATCGACAGTGCAGCGGTCTCAAAGGTGACCAGGGCACCTGCGAGCATGTCCGGCAAGGCGCGCATTGCCGATCGCCATTGGAAGGTGTAGTCAAACATGGGCGTAGTTCTCCAGTGAGGCAGCGGTTTGCAGCCACAGCGGCAAGCGACCGCTGGCCGTGGCACTGCACGCCGCATCCACACACTCGGCGAGGCTGGCGAAGTGAACCTTGCGCCCCACAAGGCCGGGTGCGTAGTGGGCGTATTTGCCCGAATTGGTCATCAGGTTCCTGGCGGACGGCGGGATCACCGGCTCACCCAGCATGCACCAGCAGGTATCAGTGACCAGCGTGACGCCGAAGGCTTCGAGTACGGCGATATGCCCGGCTTCGCGTGCCTGCTCCAGTACGGCACGGCCACAGGTGATCGCCAGTACCACATCAGGGTGGCGATGCCGGCCCTGGCACAGGCGCGCCAAATGAGCGAACTCGGTCAGGGAAAAGTGCGGGTTGCCCAGGGAGACCACATCCACTCTGGAATCACGGGCACTGTTGAGTTCCTGCCAGCTGAGCAGCAGGTCCTGCACATTGATCGTGATCACCGCCAGTGCTTGATCCAGGACCTGTGCCGGATTCAACGCTTCAGGTGTTACCCCGGCAATATGAAACAAAGGCGCCGCGCTGGTGGTGGCAAAGGCCGCACCGAATGCCTTGAGATCGTCCCGGTCCGGGTGATGGTGTTCCAGCCCCGACACCAACGGGATACGGCTCCCGGCCAGGGCACCGATGTGATAACCGAGCAGGGGATAGAAAGAGTCGTCGAGGTCAGCCAGTTGCGGCACCTGAACGTGTAAACGGGCTTTGCGCTGACTCTCCAGATGGCAGCCAATCAACGGCGCACGGCCGGTGAGGGCAATGCAGATATCCAGATAATCGGGGTATTTGAGTGTGCGTGCGCCGAGCACGCTGTTGGCGTACACCACCGCGTTGGACTCGGCCCAGACGATCTGCTCGCCCTCCTTGGGCGCGGTGTCCAGCAGATAAGGCGCGCAGGTGAAACTCAGCTGCGCACCCATGGCCATATAGGCATCGCCCAGAGCACTGGCCGGTACGCCGAGTACAGGGTCGATACCCAGTTCACGCCAGCGGCGCTGGTCTACGGAAATCGAATTGAGGGTAGTGGGCACCCGGACCCGGGCGCCCCATTCAACCAGTTGTTGGGCAAAGCGCAGGCTGGCAGGCCCGGTATAGATGCAGCCGTCGATATGCGCCTGGGTGATGTCGATCAGTTGTGCGGCCCCTTGCAATTGCGCCATGCGCAAAACGATTTGCATCGCGACCTGGGCGGCCTTGCCGTAGCTGCCATCGAGCAGTGCCCGATCGTGCTCGGTCAGCTCGATTTCGGTGCCTGGGTCTGCAGTGGGTGTATCGCTGAACGATGTTGTTGCGGTGTAGTCAGGCGCTGTATCAAACAGGCTCAGGTGTGTGCCGTTGACACTGGCGAACGCCTTGCGCTGCAAGCCGGCAAAGGCTTCGCTGCCGATGCAGAGCACCGGCAGGGAGCGTTCGAACAGGGTCTGGGCGACCAGCACGCCAAGGGTCAGAATCTCATCGGCCTCAGCCAGCACCAGGGCTGCGGGGGCATGACCATTGCTGATCAGCTCCATCAGCACGCTGCTACCGGTGCAGGAGCCGCGCCCGCTGGGAATCGCCAGCACCCGGCCCGCCAGGCATTCGCCACTGAGCGGGTGGTGACGGTCGATCACCTCACCGCTGAACGGGTCGACGCCGCCCCAGAAACTCAGGCCGACATCGGCGTAGAGCAGTGGGCCGACCGCTGCGCCATCAACCAGGCTGCGACCGCAGAGAGAAGTAATCCCGGACATGCTGAATACCTCAGTAGTAAACGTGAGGTACGGTCAGATCAGCCGGTGGAATCTCGGTGCCGACCCACTTGACCCACAGATCCTTGTAGCGACCGGTGCGTACTTGCTGGTTGACGAACAGGTTCAGGTAATTGAGCAGGCCGTACTCGCTGCGCTTGGCGCCCAGGGACACGTAATCAACCACGTAAGGTGCGTTGCCGGCGACTTTCAGGTTTTTGTACTTGCCAGATTTAATGGTCGCCGCGGCCACGGTGTTGGTGACGACGGTGGCTTCGATATGGCCCTGGGCAACGGCCAGCAGGGTGTCGTTTTGCGACTGATAGGCACGGAACGATCCGCTGCCCCAGCTCTTCACGTCTTTTTCCAGGGCGATGGCTTCATAGGTGCCGCTGGTATTGCCCACGGCCTTGCCCTTGAGATCGTCGAAGTTGTTGATGCCGGTATCGTCGCGGGTCAGCACCACCATCTGGAAGGCGAAGTAAGGGATGCTCAGGCCAACGGTTTTTGCACGTTCCAGGGTGTCCGAGGTAGAGGCCACGATCACGTCGGCACGGCCGGAGACCAGCGCCGGGATACGGTCAGGGAAGGGGGTTTCAACGATTTCGGCATCGACTCCGAGCACTTTCGCCAGATCGTTGCAGTAGTCCACATCGAAGCCTACCGGCTTGTTGGATGCATCACGCGAGCCCATCGGTGGGAAGTCCAGGGTGACGGCGCAGCGCAGTTTGCCCGATCCAATGATGTCGTCGAGCTTGTCGGCCTGGGCCGTGGCGATAAAGGAACTACTTAGAACAGCGCTGAGGGCTACGGCAAGTACGGGGTTTTTCATGGAAGCCTCGGAGTCGTTGAAGTGCTGTTGAATATCGATTTGAGGATTTCGTATACGATATTTGTTTAGCAAATCGTGTGCCGATTTTTCCTACAGGCACGTAAATAGTGCGCAGGCGGTGATTTCGGGTTTGCGAGGCGCTGATGGCTTGAGCCGTTGGGGTGCTGTGGGGTGGGGCGGTGTTACAGAAGGGAGCATGGCTGCAGGCAATGCCCCGAAAGGAAACATTTGTGGGGGGCAGGCGGCCAGGGTTTGCGACTACCAAGCAGCCGAGCGCACCCCGTCAGGGTGTGCCCAGGTTGTTGACGTAAAAGCCGCTCAAGCGAAACTCGCTGGGGGACAGGGAGAACGCACGGCGGAACAGCTTGGAAAAATAATTAGGGTCGCCGATCCCCACGGACAATGACACTGCCTTGATCGACAGGTCGGTCATTTCAAGAAGGTGCGCCGCGCGTTTCATGCGTTCGTGCAATACATACTCTGCCGGGGACATGCCGGTCGTACGGGTGAACACCCGGGAGAAATGGGCGCGGCTCAAGCCAGCAAGGCGGGCGAGACTGGCTACGTCCAGTTCGTCCGTGGCGGTGGGGTGGGCGTGTTTGTCCGGCCCCGTTTTCAGGCAGGCATGCACATGATTCTGGATAGTCGCGACCACACCTGAGCCACGGGTAGGCAGGGTGCAGTCCTGAACGCTCAAATCATCATGGAGCAGCATCAGGGCGTCATAGGCCAGGGCAGATGCCCGGCCTGCGGTGAGTTCCGGGGTGTGGACCAAGGTATCAATGGTGGTGGCCAGGGCTTCAATGGTCTGGTTGCTCAGTTGTAGCACCGGCCCGCGCTCTGCCAGCAGTGCCCGTTGCAGGCGCAGCGCCTCCTTGCCGTACATGGCAATCCAGAAGAACTCCCAGCTGTTGCCTTCCTCCAGCCAGTAGCAATGGTCGTGGGGCACCAGCAGCAACATGGTGTCCCCGGCATGGAGGCGGTGGTGGCGGCCTTCGAAGCGCAAATTGCCTTCGCCCGCGAGGGTGTGCTGCAAGATCACAAACGGGGTGTCCCCACGCCTGCGCCCGTCCCAGCAATAGGAGGTGTCCTGCGCCCGGTCGTAACCGGCGTTGGTGGGCATGGTGTGCAGTTGATGCCTGCCGCGGGGCAGTGAAATGACCGTGGTTGACGGCCCTCTTGCCATCATCTCGCTGAGCACAGATTTACCCGTCATCGCATAAAACTCGTCTATTCAGGGGGTGGGTCGCCTCCTACCATAGGAATCAAGCGGTTCCCAGGCAGCCTCTACAGGCATGGACTGCGGTGATGCTCTGATATTTTTTTACCTGTGTCCACTGCGAATAGAACAAGGATAAGCAGATGACTTTCAAGACCACGAAGATTGCCCTGATAGGTGCCGGCTCCACGGTATTCATGAAAAACGTGCTGGGCGATCTGTTGCACGTCGAGCTGTTGCGCAATGCGCATTTTGCGTTGATGGATATCGATCTGCATCGCCTGGAAACCTCGAAGATGGTGGCGGGCAAGATCGCCGAGACCCTGGGTGTGTCACCCGTGTTCGAGGTGACGACCGATCGCCGTCGAGCACTGGAAGGGGCCGATTATGTGGTCACGATGATTCAGGTCGCAGGCTACAAACCGGGTACCGTGACCGATTTCGAGATCCCCAGGCGCTTCGGCCTGCGCCAGACCATCGGCGACACCCTAGGCATCGGCGGCATCATGCGTGGCTTGCGTACCGCCCCGGTACTGGTGGACATCGCCAAGGACATGGGCGAACTCTGCCCCGGTGCCCTGATGCTGCAATACGTCAACCCGATGGCCATTAACTGCATGGCGCTCAATCGCTTCGTTCCCCAGGTGCGTACGGTGGGGCTGTGCCATTCCGTGCAGGGCACGGCAAAGGAGCTATCCCTGGACATCGGTGTACCGATCGAAGAAATCCGCTATCGCTGCGCCGGCATCAATCACATGTCGTTCTATACCTCGTTCGAGCGCCTGTTGGCCGATGGCAGCGTCGAAGATCTTTACCCGCGTATCCGCGCCGTGCTTGATGAAGGAAAGGTCCCGGACTGGAACCGGGTGCGTTATGAGGTGTTCAAGCACTTCGGCCATTTTGCGACCGAGTCTTCCGAGCATCTGGCCGAGTACGTGCCGTGGTTTATCAAGCGCCATCGCCCGGACCTGATCGAGCAGTTCAATATCCCGCTTGATGAATACCTGCGCCGCTGCGAGGAGCAGATCAGCGAGTGGGGCGTGCAGGAGCAGGCGCTGATCAACGGTGAAGGGCTCAAGGTGTGCCGCAGCCACGAATACGCTTCAAAAATCATCGAGGCCGAACTCACGGGTATTCCGACCGTGATCAACGGCAACGTGATGAACGCCGGATTGATCAGCAATCTGCCTGATAATGCCTGCGTAGAGGTGCCCTGTGTGGTTGACCACAACGGTATTCAACCTACCCGTGTAGGTCATCTGCCGGTAGGTCTTGCCGCGTTGATGCAAACCAATATCAATGTTCAGCTCCTGACCGTGGAAGCCCTGGCCAGCGGTCGTCGTGAGCATGTCAAACAAGCCGTGATGCTTGATCCCCACGCGGCGGCAGAACTGAGCCTCGACGAAATCGCGACCATGGTTGACGATTTGATCGAGGCCCACGAAGGCTGGTTGCCGCACTTGGGTTAAGCGCAGGAAACCTGCTGTCTTGGCCTGAAATTCTACCCGAAGTACCCGTCAAACGGCCTTGACGGGCGGCCAGTTCCTGCGCGATCAACAGATCCGCCGGGGCTGGCGCTCACGCTCGCGCAAGTGAGCACTCTCGGCACGTTTGTCCATAAAAACAATGAGTCCAGGGTGGACCTATGAACGTGACGCTCGGAACTGCAATTGGCGGGGTTCTGCCGTTTTTCAAATACGGCATGATCTTCTTTTTCTACTACTTCATCACGGGCGGTACGGCGCCTTTTCTTGCGGTGTGGCTGGGAGATGTCGGCACGCTGGATGCTGGCGCCATCGGCTTGATGTTCGGCTCCCAGGCGGTCTTTGCAATGCTGTTCCAGCCGCTCTTTGGCGTGCTGAGTGATCGTCTGGATCATCGCAAGCACCTGCTGTGTGTGGTCATCGGCCTGCTGATTTTGCTGGCACCCTTCATGAACTGGGTCTTTGCGCCGCTGCTGCGTACCCACCTGATGCTGGCGGCACTGGTGGGCGGCGTGTACCTGGGGATTACCTTCGCCGCTGGCGGCGGGGCGTTGGAGGTGTACATCGAAAAAGCCTGCCGGGCCAACCGTATCCCCTATGGTCGGGTGCGAATGTTCGGTGCCATTGGTTTCGGTTTCTCGGCGGCGATTTCCGGGATGCTGATCAGCACCAGTCCCGAATCCATTTTCTGGCTGGGCTCGCTCTGTGCGGTGCTGATGGCCGTGCTCGTCTACCGGATCAAGCCGTGCCTGGGTGTTGTGCCGACAGGGGATGGCGCCGAGAAAACGCCACCGGTTTCCTATGCCGCCATCGGGAGCCTGTTGCTGGATCGGCGTTTCTGGTTTCTGGTGCTCTACGTCGTCGGAGTCGCATGCCTGTACGACATTTTCGACCAGCAGTTTGTGAACTACTTCCGTGGTTTCTTCGAATCGCCGCAGCAGGGCATGCAAGTGTTCGGGTTTGTCACCACGCTGACGGAGTGCATGGTTGCATTGGGCATGTTCCTGATCCCTGGCGTGCTGAACCGTATCGGTGGCAAAAATGCCCTGATCATTGCGGGGCTGGTGATGTGGCTGCGCATTACCGGTTCGGGGCTCGCAACCACGCCGTATGAAATGGTGGCGTTGAAGATGCTCCATGCCCTGGAAGTGCCACTGGTGTTTATCGGTATGTTCAAGTACATCGAGGATGTCTTCGGTACACGCTTGTCGGCAACGATTTACATGGTGGGGTTTGTGTTTGCCAAGGGGGTAGGGGCGACGTTCATTTCACCGCTGGCAGGGCACATGTACGAAGTCTTCGGCTTCCGGCATACCTATATCGTGCTGGGCAGCTCGGCCTTGTTGTTCACCATCATTTCAATGTTCAGCCTCGACAGTGGCAAACACAGGAAGCCTGTCCGGCTCGACTTGCGCAAGTCGCGCTCGGCGGTGGTCAAGCTTCAGGTCATGAGGCAGCCGGTGGTTGCAAAGTAAGGCTCAAGTCCTGCAGCCGGGTGCGCAGCCTGTTCTAGTGCTGTTCACTTGAGAGCAACGCTGCTCGAGTGTGGGAGCGGGCTTGCTCGCGAGGGTCGTTAACGATGACGCGTATTGAGTGAGTCAATCCGGCGTTCTGAAGACCATCGCGAGCAAGCCCGCTCCCACAGAGGCTGAAAACGTTTAAGTGAACAACATTGGGGGGCTGCGGCCGGGGTCCAGATGATTTCTATGCCACCGCCAAAAATCCTCCACCAAATGGGAGCAGATGTACTTGGCGCTTTTTTACCTCGGAAAAAATTTCCCGCACGCGAGAACTCAGAGTTCTGGTGTGCGGGGAGAATTCATTCTTTGAAGCCGGGTAGACCATTGGCTGCTCGCCATTCCTTAACTGTCCGGGTAATCCCTTCGGCAGAATCATCAGCTCCTTCTTCTGGGTAGTAAATCAGGTCAGTACCGTCAGGATGCCCTGTGAGCTGTCTGAACTTGTCAAGAAACTCCCCCAGTTTTTCATCGGATGCACCATTATCGTTTGCTTCAAATAGCTCATCCAAAAACTCGATGAACTGCGCTTCGGTATAATCAGAAATTGTCTTGCTCATGGGGGCACTTACCTGTGATTCTCAATATGGTTTTTTGGAGTATTGACTCGTAAGTTGTCCACGTCATAAACAGGCCCTCCGTCCGTGATGCGCTCGACATGGTGCAGTTCGAAAGTATTTCTCTTTCCGACGGTATCCCGTTCCCGAGCATTTGGTGCGTAACCTTCACGCATACGATTGCGGTTACGCTTTACAAACTGCGCACTCAATTCTGGATCATTCGCAACTTCCTCCCAAAATGCCGCCCGGAATTTGTCGAAGCTAGAGAACTTGCGACCTCGGAGTCTATCGGCAATGCATGTTGGAATCGGTGCGCCTGGTCCGGTGTCCGCCCCAGCTAGCCAGATTCCTGATACGTCCTGCCCGCTGCCTGTCACCACACCAGGAACATGGCGCACACTTAATGACAGGTATATTGGCGCGATTTGCGGCTGACTCGGAAACCAGATAATCGCGTCCTGATAATCCGGTGGGTACTCGGGGTTAATCAGGATCTGGTCAGCTTTCTCGCCCGGTGGATACACCCACACGGCAGGCTTCAGCGTGACCCCTTTGAGCGCCGGTATCCCCAGCACGGCGTTGGGGTCTGCGGCCGGGGTCCAGATGATTTCTATGCCACCGCCGAAATCCGCCACCAGTTGCTCGCCACGTGGCTCAGCTTTGATCACCGGGACGTTCTGCCATTGCGATTGGCCCCCGGTGTAAAACCCGTACAGGTCGACCGAGCCGTCGGGCAGGTGTTTAACCGTTACCCGTGCCCGCGTATTGCCCTGGGTCAACTCGGCATATTGCGCGGACGAATAGAACGCACTGTCGGGCGAGGTCGTGTTCGGCATCAGCGCCGCCACAACGATTGACAGGTTGGCGGGCACCACCGCCGCAAGGGTTCCGCCCAGGCGACTGGCCAGGGCCGTAGCACTGGCGAAACCGCCAATCCACTCCAGGGCTGTGGCGCCTGCCGTCATCGCGCTGCCCGAGCCGAGCACCGCGTAAGTTCCGTACTGTTTCAGCGACTCCACCGGTATAAAACCTTGGTGGTTCGTGACGCCATCGGGCAGTGCGCAGGACTTCGCAAAAACGTAGCCCGCCTGCTTGCCCTCTACCTTTCTCTGGGCCGCTTCCCAGCGTTCATCGGTGTCCCGGTCGTTCTTTTCGTTCGCGGCCACCGCTCTGGCCCAAGCCGCCTGCGCCGCCTCGGCTTTTTCTTGGCTGTCGTCAAACGCTGGAATGGGTAGCGAGTCCGGAGTGTCTTTAAATCCGGGTTTGTTTTGGTACATGAACGCTCCATGTCATCAGAAAGAATCCTGGGGCAACGCCAGGCATTATTCCTTCAGGCAAAATAGGGTGAGTATTTGCGTTCCATCCTTGGGCCAACTAGGGGTGACAAAATCTCCGGTCTGATGGACGGCTCGTCAGTCGCAACGAATCCGAGTAGAAAATAGCGTTGATTGCGGGCTCAGTGGCTTTGCGGCAAATGCTCGAACAGGGTTTTGCACACCCCGGCGATATGTTCATCCAGCAGCCCGACGGCCCGCTCCACATCACCGGCGCGGCAAGCATCGAGTATCTCCCGGTGTTCGTGATCTGCGCGGTGCTTGCCTGCCGACAAACTCATCTGGATACGCAGGTAGCGTTCAAGTTTGTCGTTGACCGAGCGGATCAGGCTGATCATGAAGGGCCGCTGCGCCGGCTCGTAGAGGCAGGCGTGAAGTTCCCAGTTGAGCTCGGCCCAGCGACCCACGTCATCCTCGCCGACAAACTCCTTACAGATGCGTTCGGCGCGAGCGAAGGTGTCCGCGGTCATGTTGGGGATGGCCAGGCGCAGCAATTTGTCTTCGAGCAGCATGCGCACTTCAAACATCTGGGCCAGCTCGGCCTCGGAAATCCGCGTGACCATGGCCCCGCGATTACGCTGGAACATCACCAGGCCTTCAGCCTCCAGACGCTTGAGGGCTTCGCGTACAGGAATCTTGCTGACATTGAACTGGCGGGCGATTTCGTCCTGGCGAATCGGCTCATCCTCGGCAAAGTGCCCGGCGACGATGGCATCGCGCAGATGCAGGGTGATGATTTCCGAGGTGGACGGTGAGTTGCCCAGGTCGGGAGCATTGAATTTTGGGTGGGCCACGGTCGTCATCGTTCACTGGTAAAAAAGATATGGTATACGAAAGTCGAAAGGTATTCCTTGTGCCGATGGTCGGTTGGGCTTCTTTGATTAAGGTCTCAGCGGACAAACGCCAGCACGCTGGCTGGCGACCCGGAGCCCGCCTGCAGGCGAAGCACGCCGATAACCAGCGTAATGCCGGTTGGCGGTAACTGGTCAAGATTGTTCAGGCACTCCAGAATTATGCCGTTGCGCGCCAGTACTAGCCGGTTGCAGGCAAAGGATGTTTCCTGGCCGGGATCTACACCGTGGGTGTCGATCCCTATCCCGGCGATGGCGCGTTGCTCAAGCAAAAAACGGCTGGCATCGGCACCGACGCCAGGAAAGTGCAGGCCTTGCTCATCGCCATTGAAAAATCGCACGGGTTGCGACCAGCGCGATTGCCAGCCGGTATGAAACAGCACCACCGAGCCGGCTTCGATGAGGCCGTTGTCGACTTCCCACTGCTCAATGTCCTGAATACTGATGACATGGTCCGGGTTGTCACGGGCCGGGGCCTGAACATCAATGACCACGGCCGGGCGCACAAGGGCCTCGGGTCGATAGCCGTCGATGCCCATTGCCTGGGGAAAAAAACTGCTCGGGGCGTTCATGTGGGTTGCGCTGTGCTCGCCCATGCTGAAGCTGCGCAGGTAATAACCGTGTTCCTGCAGTGAGGCCTGGGGAGTAAAGGTGGTGGGTGGATCATCGGGCCAGACGGGGATATGGGTAGTAATCAGATGGCTGAGGTCGACAATTCGATCGAACTGGATGTTTGGCATGGCTGATTTGCTCCTCGGTGAGGTCATGCATGGTGCCAAAGATTATTTGATCAAACAAAGCGCAATTCAGATCTGATAGGGACTCCGTTTTTTGTGTCGAAAGGCATTACCCTTCGTGTTCAAACCTGAGCACGGCATCCAGCCCGCCGTCGGGTCGATTGTGCAGTTCCAGTGTTCCACCGTGGGCCGCCGCGACGGTCTGGGCGATGCTCAGCCCCAGGCCATAGCCACCGGTGCTGCTGTTGCGCGATGACTCAAGGCGATAGAACGGCTCCATAACCTGGGTCAGCTGTTCGGGCGCAATCCCCAGGCCGCTGTCCCTGACCGTGATGGTCAGGCTGGCGGGCTGCTCGTCGACGATCACGTGCACGTCACGGGCATACCGCACGGCATTTTCCAGCAGGTTCTGGACGCAGCGTTTCAGGCTGCGGGCATAACCCGAGAGCGGTCGGGCAGCCCGGCCGGTGAGGGCGATGTGTTCACCCACATCCTGCAGGTCGGCCTGAAGGCTTTGCAGCAATGCGTTGATATCGATGCTCTGGCGGGGCTCGTTGATTTCACCGCTGCTGACGAAGTCCAGGGTGGTGGACACCAGCCCCTCCATATCGGTCAGGTCTTTGCGAAAACGCTCCTTGAGCGGCTCGTTGTCGAGCATCTCGGTGCGCAGTCGCAGGCGTGTGATGGGCGAGCGCAAGTCGTGGGACACCGCCGCCAGAAAACGCGTGCGCTCGGCCAGACTGGCCAGCAGGCGTTGTTGCATCAGGTTGAACGCCTGGGCGGCACGTTGCACTTCCACCGGCCCCTTGATGGGCAGCGGCTGGCGCCGGATGTCCTGGCCCAGCGCCTGGGCAGCCTGTGCCAGTTGATTGAGCGGGCGAACGGCCAGGCGCACCGCCAGCAAGACAATGATGGCCACTACGATGATCCGCACCAGATAGATGCGCAGAAAGTAATCGATCATCACATCCGCCGGCGCCAGGCTGGTCCAGCCCTGATCCTCGCGGGCTTGTACATGCAGCCAGCGGCCATCGGCCAGGCGCAGCTCAAGGGTAAATTGACCGGCGGCGGGGCTTGAACCGAACAGCGTATCGATCCCGGCCTTGTGCCCCTGATTGTCGAGCAGGGTCAGGTTGAGCAGGTTCAAGGGTGTTTGCGTTGCCGTCTTTTCATCGATCAGGCTGCGCAGCAACGACTCGGTTGCCCGATCCTGGGCCGTGAGCGGCGCACGTTCGGCACTGGGGGCATTACGCAGTTCAAGGTTGAAGGCGGGGGTGCTCAAGCTTTGCAGCAAAAGCCCGGTGCGCCGGGGATCGGTCGTTGCCATGCGGACAATATCGGCCAGGCGACTGGCGATCAGGCGCGTGGGGATTTCCAGTACCTGGCTGTGGCGCACGTCATACCAGATGCTGCTGGTCAGCACTTGGGCTGCCAGCATGCCGCTGACCAGAATCACCACCAGCCTCCCATAGAGGGTGCGGGGCAACAGGGTCATGACTCGCTCGTCACGCAGGCCGAGGTGAGCATATAGCCCTCATTGCGCACGGTTTTGATCAGGCCGGGCGCCAATTGCTGGCGCAAACGGCTGACGCAGACATCAATGGATCGGTCGAAGGGCGTGCTGTCCTTGTCGAACACATGGTTGAGCAAAAAGTCCCGGCTCAACGGACGGTTGGGGTGCTGCAACAGCAAGCGCAGCACGCGGTAGTCGGAGTTTCCCAGGCTGATCACCAGACCGTCGGCGGACAGCACTTGCCGGGCGCGGGTGTCGAGCCGCCACTCATCAAAGCGCACATAAGTGGCCTCATCGACCCGGGCACGCTGCGGAAAACTCTGCGCCCGGCGCAACACCACTTTGATGCGTACCAGCAACTCCCGGGGGTCGAAGGGCTTGGGCAGATAGTCATCCGCGCCGATCTCCAGGCCCACGATACGGTCTATCAGGCTGGCGCGTGCGGTCAGCATGATCACCGGGATATTGGAGCTGCCGCGCAGCGTGCGGCACAGGCTCAGGCCGTCTTCGCCGGGCAGCATCAGATCGAGCACGATCAGGTCGATAACGCTCAATTCCAGACGGCGGCGCATTTCCTTGCCATCGCAGGCGGTGGACGCCTGATAACCCGCGTCGCGCAGATAGTCGGCCAGCAACTGGCGGATGTCGGGGTCGTCATCGACGATTAACACATGATCTTGCTTGGACATGGGCAGTACAGACGCCTTGAGTCAGATGAACATTGAGCCGGGGAGGGGCGCACAAATAGCCGATTCCACGGCGCGCAGCCGGGCTAAATGTAATGGAATGTTGTGGGTGCTGTTTTCATGCACTGGCAATACAAAGTCAGGCGATCCGCTGCAATGACGCTCTTTAGAATGGCGAATCTAAATGCGAGTCATTGTAATTAAGGAAGGCCCGATGCCATCGTCACCCGATGCGGCAGTAGTTCGCAATACCCCTTGTGCATTGAACAGTACGCTTGCCCCCGTTTTCAGCCTGCTGGCCCTCGGCGTATTGAGCCCGGCGAGCCAGGCGGCGCAGTCCTCGACAGAGGTGCTGACCCTGCCCGCATCGAACGTGGAGGGCTCTTATGACTCGCCGTTCAAGGTCGACGAAGTGTCATCGCGCAAGGTCATGACGCCGCTGCTGGATGCCCCGCAGAGCATCACCATCGTGCCCCAGCAGGTGCTCAAGGAGCAGAACGCCCAGAGCTTGCAGGACATCTTGCGCAATGTGCCGGGCATCACCTTCATGTCCGGAGAGGGCAATCTCGGCTGGGGTGATCTGTTTTCCATCCGCGGGTTTTCTTCCGAGCAGAGCCTGACCGTCGATGGTGTGCGCGATGCGGGCATGTCCAGCCGCAACGACACCTTCAACCTGCAACAGGCCGAGGTGTTCAAGGGCACCGGCGCCATCGAGTCGGGTATTTCGGCAGTGGGCGGCAGCGTCAATCTGGTGAGCAAGGAAGCCCATATGGGGGATGCCAATCGGGTGTCTGCCGGTGTCGGGACCGATGGCTATCGACGCCTGACCGCTGATATCAACCATGAGTTGAATGACACCAGCGCGGTGCGCATCAACCTGATGAAGCACCAAAGCCAGGTGGCTGAACGCGATGAGGTCGACTACGACCGCTGGGGCATTGCCACCTCGCTGGCTCTGGGGCTGTCGACGCCGACCCGGGGCTTTGTCGATTTTTTCTACCAGAAGGATGACAACACCCCGGACGGCGGCCTGCCGATCTTGCGCGGCACAGATGGCAAGCGCATGCCCGGGGTCAAACGCAGCAACTGGTACGGCGACTCCAGTCTGTACACCCAGCAAACCGAGACCACTTCGTTGACCGGGCGCCTGGAACACGACTTCGACAACGGGACGTTGCTGACCAACCAGGTGCGCTGGCAGCGCACCGACAGCTTTTCGGTGCTGTCACCGGCGCGTTTTACCGCCGCAGGCGCCGACGGCGCGAAAACCTGTACCGCCAACCGTTGCGCAACCCTGGGTTATGTCGGCGTGGGGCCGGTGTCGACGGTCAACGGGGTCAATGTCTACACCGACTACACCAACACCGGCAGCACCGCCAACGGGATACTGCGGGGCAGTGATTTCGGCTTGTCCAAACGCTACACCATCCTCGATAACCAGACCGACCTGAGCTTTGAATTCGACACCGGCGCCATCAGCCACAAGGCCGTGGCCGGGCTCGATGTCTACCATGAAACCTACGGTGGCCTTGAGCGCAACGCCAAGGTGCCGGCGCCGAACATGACGTTCGACATGGCTGACCCACAGCATGACTTTGCGGCGGTCTACACCACCAAGGGCGTCGGCGAGCCGCGTTCGAGCATCGACAACGCCGGGCTGTTTTTTGGTGACACCCTGACCCTGAATCAGTGGTGGCAGGTCATGGGGTCCCTGCGCTATGACCACTGGAGTGCCGAAACGACTCAGCGTGGCCAGGACGATGTCAAGGACACCTCGGGTGCCTGGAGCGGTCGCGCCGGGGTGGTATTCAAACCACAACCCAACGGCACGATTTACGCGTCCTACAGTGAGTCGACCCAGCCTTCGGCGCTGGGAGCCTCGACCAACAACCAGATCTACGGTGCTGCCAGTACCCGTCGCTATACCCCGGCCAAGTCCAGGACTTATGAGCTTGGCACCAAGTGGGACCTGCTGGACAAAGGCATGAGCGTGACCGCGGCGGTGTTCCGCACCGAGCTGGTCAACTCCTGGGAATACGCCGAGGGTGAAGCATCGCCGGTGCGTGCCTTGCCTGCCAAGCGGGTCGATGGCGTGGAGCTGGGCCTGCAAGGCACCTTGACCGATCGCTGGACGGCCTACAGCGGTTTCTCGGCCCTCAAAAGCGAACAGACCAAGGGTGTCAACAAAGGCGCAGAGGCCAAGAACGTGCCCGACCTGACGGCCAACCTGTGGACCACCTACGCCTTTACTGATGACCTGAGCTTGAGTTATGGCGCCAACTACGTGGGTCGTCGTCGCTACACCGACAACAAATACGTGGGTGGCCTGAATAACAACAGCAGCTATGCCGACGGTCCTTCAGGGGTGCTTGCGATCTACACCCAGGACAAGGAAAAGGCCCCCGGCTACTGGGTGCACTACCTGGCAGCGCAGTACAGGTTCAATCGCCAGACCACGGTCAACCTCAATGTCGACAACCTGTTCAACACCTTCTACTTCAGCCGCGTCGGCGCCTCGCTGGATGGCTTCCAGCTGTATGGCGTGCCGGGAGCCGGACGCACGCTGACGGCGAGTATCGATTATGACTTCTGATTCCGGGTTGTTGCGGAGCGAGAGATGCTGATCGAAATCGCTGACCTGTTCAGCCCGCAGGAAGTGACCGAGATGCGCCGCGTGCTGCTCGATCAGCCGTGGGTCGATGGCAAGCAGACCGCCGGAGTGCGCTCGGCGCGGGGCAAGTTCAACCGCCAACTGGCCGAAGACAACGAGGTCGGCCTGCTGCTGGGCCAGCGCATTCTGCAGCGGCTGTCCGATAACGCGTTGTTCATGTCTGGCGCGTTGCCCAAGCGCATCTACCCGCCCTTGTTCAACCGCTACAGCGCAGGCGAGTCGTTCGGTTTTCATATCGACAACGCCATTCGCGGCATCAAGGGCGTTCGTGAACGGGTGCGCACGGACGTGTCCGCGACCCTGTTTCTGGCCGATCCCCACAGTTATGACGGCGGCGAACTGGTGATCCGCGACACCTTTGGCGAGCGCAGCGTCAAGTTGCCCGCCGGGCATCTGGTGCTGTACCCGGGCAGCAGCGTGCACAAGGTCAACCCGGTGACCCGGGGCGAGCGTGTTGCGAGTTTTTTCTGGATCGAAAGCCTGGTGCGCGAAGACAGCCAGCGCAGCCTGTTGCTGGACATGGACGTGGCCATTCAACGCTTGACCGCCCAACAGGCGGATGACGAATCACTGCTGCAACTGAGCGGCGTGTATCACAACCTCTTGCGGCGCTGGAGCGACGTTTGAGCCTTTTATTCAGCGGGAGATTTGCCGTGTCGAGAGTGTTTTTGCGTCAGGCCTTTGTACGCCTTGGGGCCATGCTGGTGCTGGTGGCGTTGGGGACTTCGTGCGCCAGTGCCAAAGAGGTCACTGATGCCTTGGGGCGGGTGGTCAAGGTGCCGGACCAGGTGCAGCGGGTGGTGCTGGGGGAAGGGCGGCTGATTTCGGCCTTCGCGCTGCTCGACCGCGATCAGCCGTTCAAACGTATCGTTGGCTGGCAGAACGACCTGCGCAAGCTTGACCCCAACACCTACGCGGCTTACGTGGCGAAGTTCCCCGAGGTCAAGGACATCCCGTTGATCGGCCAGGCCTCCGAGCAGAGTGTCAGTGCCGAGCAGATCCTGGCGCTCAAGCCGGATCTGGCGGTGTTCAGTATTTCCGGGCATGGCCCCACCGATCACAGCCCGGTGGCCGATGTGCTGGAAAAAGCCGGGATTGCGGTGTTGTTCGTCGATTTCCGGGTCAACCCGATGCAAGGCACCGAGGACAGCATGACAGCACTGGGCCAGGCGTTGGGGCGCGAAGCCCGGGCCAGTGCCTTTCTTGATTTCTACCGCCAGCACATCGAACGAATCACCCAGACCCTGGGCGCGATCGATGACAGCCAGCGCCCAAAGGTGTTTCTGGAACTGCTGGGCGGGGTCTGGGCCAATCCTGGGCATACCACCGGCAAGGGCGGCATGGGCGAGCTGATCCGCCTGGTGGGCGGGCGCAATATTGCCGAGGGCGTGGTGCCCGGGGCGCTGGGAGACATCAGTGTTGAATACGCGCTCAAGGCCGATCCCGATGTGTACATCCTCTCGGGCAATCAAAAGCCCGGTGTGATGCTGGGCGCGGGCATCGATGAACAGACGGCCCGGGCGTCCCTCAAGCACGTGCTTAAGCGTGCGGAGTTTGTCGAGCTGCGGGCGGTGCGCGAGGGTAATGTCCATGGCCTGTGGCACGACTTTTACAATTCTCCGTACAACATTCTCGCCATTGAGGCGATGGCCAGGTGGATTCACCCCGAAAGGTTTGCCGACCTTGATCCACAGCTGACGCTGGCTGAAATCAACCGACAGTTCCTCGATACGCCGCTGGCGGGCCAGTACTGGATCAGTGAGCAGAAATGACCTCAATCGCCAACCCGGCAGTGATTGCTGCCAGCCAGGGTTATCGGCGTCTGCTGGCGCGACGGTGTTGCCTGTTGCTGGTGATGGGCTGCGCGCTGGTGGGCGCCGTGCTGCTGGACCTGTCCACCGGCTCGTCAGGCATGGGGCTGGGGGACTTGATCCAGGGGCTGCTGCACCCGCAAACCCTGGACGTGACTGACCGCGTGATCATCTGGAATGTGCGTCTGCCCTATGCGCTGATGGCCGTTATGGTCGGCGCAGCCCTGGCCCTGGCCGGTGCGGAAATGCAGGCGATCCTCAATAACCCGCTGGCCAGTCCGTTCACCCTGGGCGTGTCGTCGGCCGCTGCGCTGGGGGCTTCGCTGGTGATCGTGTTTCCGGTGAGCAGCGCCTTGTTGAGTCGCGACTCCCTGGTGGCCCTGTCGGCTTTTGTGTTTGCCTGCGGCTCGATGTTCCTGCTGCACGGCATGTCGCGGCTGCGCGGGGCAGGGGTCGAGACCCTGGTGCTGTTCGGTATTGCGCTGGTGTTCAGTTGCAACGCACTGGTTGCCCTGTTGCAGTTGCTGGCCACTGAAGACGTCCTGCAGCAACTGGTGTTTTGGAGCCTGGGCAGCGTGGCCCGGGCCAATTGGGACAAGCTGGGGATTCTGGCCCTGGTGGTGGCGCTGACTGCGCCGTTTTCCCTGCACGCGGCTTCACGCATGACGTTGCTGCGCATGGGCGAGGAGCGGGCGCAGAGCTTTGGCGTGGATGTGCGGCGGCTGCGGTTTTTCTCATTGCTGCGCATCAGCCTGTTGGCCGCCACGGCGGTGGCGTTTGTCGGCACCATTGGTTTTATCGGCCTGGTGGGGCCGCATATTGCGCGGATCCTGATCGGTGAGGACCAGCGCTTTCTGTTCCCGGCCAGTGCGCTGGTGGGCGCGTTGTTGCTGTCGCTGTCCTCGGTGGTCAGCAAAATAATCATGCCGGGCGTCATCGTGCCGGTGGGCATCGTCACCGCGCTGGTGGGGGTGCCGATTTTTGTGGCGCTGGTCTACAAGCGGGGCAGGCAGTTATGAGTGAGCAGGGGTTGTTGATCCGTCACGGGCACGTGAAGTACGGGCGCCGGGTGGTGATTGGCGATGTCTCGTTGCCAGAGCTGCATCCCGGCACGCTGACCGCCCTGATCGGGCCCAACGGTGCCGGCAAATCAACCTTGTTGCGTGGGCTGGCGGGGCTTGAGCCCATGACCGGTTCTGTCAGTCTGCAAGGTCGGCCACTGGCGCCGATGTCCGTGGCCCAGCGCGCCCGTCTCATCACCTACATGCCCCAGCACTTGCCACCCGGACTGGGGTTGAGTGTGACCGAAAGCGTCATGGCGGCGTTGCGGGTGGGGGCAGGCGGCGATTACCTGTTGCAAGCCTATGAGGCCTTGCAGCGCATCGGCATCCAGCACTTGGCCGATAACCTGCTCAACGCATTGTCCGGTGGTCAGCGGCAACTGGTCAGCCTGGCACAACTGATTGCCCGCAGGCCCCGTGTGATGCTGCTGGATGAGCCCACCAGTGCGCTGGACCTGAGCTATCAACTGCGGGTAATGGAATGCGTGCGGGCGATGGTGCGACAGCACGGGCTGATTGCCGTGATCGTCATGCACGACATCAGCCTGGCGGCCCGTTACGCAGACCGGATTGCGGTATTGCGCGAGGGCGCGCTGATCGGTTTCGGCCCCCCGGAGCAGGTGCTGACCCCGCAACTTTTCGCCGAGGTTTATGGGGTTAATGCTCGCGTTGAGCGCTGTTCGCAGCAGACCATCCAGATTCTGGTGGATGGTGCGCTGGAGGTGATTCAGGTCGGGCATCAGGGGTAGGGGCTGAATTCAACGGAAATCAATTTGGTAAGGCCAATTCAATTATTATGAAAACTGGTCTTGCCAATTTTTTTGGCTGCGTGTAATTTTCGAGGCGTGATCATCCAAGCGGCACTCAAGCCTGCACACAATAAGAGGAGATCCAGATGCCCTGTCTTTTCCCCTCCGTTGCTGCAGCCCCCCCTGTTTGTCACCCCTCTATCACCTCGCCTGTACCCGTAGCCCCCGGGCTAACGACGGAGAATAAAAAATGCTGACTGTGATCTGTAACGAGCCGCGCTCGCTTACCGCCATCGAAAGTCCGATTCCCGAGCGCAAGCCCGGCGAAACCCTGATCAGGGTCAAACGCGTGGGCGTATGTGGCACTGACCTGCACATTTACACCGGCAACCAGCCGTTCCTTGAGTACCCTCGGGTCATGGGCCACGAGTTTTCCGGCATCGTCGAAACCAGTGAAGAGGGCAGCGGTCTGGTCGCTGGGGACGTGGTCTACGTGATGCCCTATATCTCGTGTGGCACGTGCATCGCCTGCCGTCAGGGCAAGACCAACTGCTGCACCCGGATTCAGGTGCTCGGCGTGCATTGCGACGGCGCCTTTACCCAATACCTGAGCGTGGCCCATCAATTCATTCACAAGGCCGAGGGCGTGTCGCTGGACCAGGCGGCAATGATCGAGTTCCTGTCCATCGGCGCCCATGCGGTGCGCCGCTCGAACATCCAGGCCGGGCAGCGCACGCTGATCGTCGGAACCGGACCGATCGGCATGGCGGCGGCGATCTTTGCAGGGCTGCGCGGGGCCATCGTCACCGTGCTCGATACCCGTGACGACCGCCTGGATTTTTGCCGCAAGCACCTCAATGTTCACGCCGCAGTGAAAATTGGCGAGGGTGACAAAGAGGCGCTCGCCGACCTCACCGAAGGCGATTTCTATGACGTGGTGTTCGACGCCACCGGCAACGCCCGGGCCATGGAGCGCGGCTTTGAATTTATCGCCCACGGCGGCACCTATGTGATGATTTCCGTGGTGCGTGACTCGATCACCTTCTCCGATCCCGAGTTCCACAAGCGCGAAGCCACCCTGATGGGCAGCCGCAATGCCACTGTCGAAGACTTCCGCTACGTCGAGCAATGCCTGCGCGATGGCCTGATCCCGGACCAGGCGCTCAATACCCACCGTATCCCGCTCAGCGAAGTCGTGAACCAATTCACTACGCTGCTGGATCCGCAGCAAGGCGTGGTCAAAGCCATTATCGAGTGCTGAGGGGGTGGTGATGAGCGATAGCCAATTTCCGCCGATCCTGCAGTTCGGTACCAGCCGGTTTCTTCAGGCTCACGTCGACTTGTTCGTGTCCCAAGCCCTGGAGCGTGGCGCAGCCCTGGGCCGCATCGCCGTGGTACAGAGCACCGACAGCCCTGCCAGCACTGCGCGCACCGCAGCACTGGCCAGCGGTACACCGTACCGGGTGCTGATCCAGGGCATCGAAAACGGTCAGGTGGTGGAGCAGAACCTGTGGGCCTCGGCCATCAGCCGCGCGGTGCATGCCACCGAGCAATGGCCGGTGCTGCGCAAGGGCTTTGTGGAGCAGGTCAAAGTCGTGGTGTCCAATACCGGGGACCGGGGTTATCAACTTGATTCGCGGGATACGCCGGCGTTGCTCGACGCGGATGCCCCGGCACCGGTCAGCTTCCCGGCCAAGCTGTTGGTGTTGTTGTATGACCGCTGGGTAAACAACCCCCAGTCCACCTTGTCGCTGTTCCCCTGTGAACTGGTTGCGCGTAACGGCGACGTGCTGCGCGATCTGCTGGTAACGCTGGCCCGCCGTTGGGCGCTGGGCGATGCATTCGAGGCCTACCTGATCCACACCTGCCGCTGGGCGAACTCCCTGGTCGACCGCATTGTTTCCCAGGCCCTTGAGCCGGTGGGCGCGGTGGCTGAGCCCTATGCCCTGTGGGCGATCGAGCGCCAGGAGGGGCTGACCCTGCCGTGCAGCCATGAGGCCATTGTCCTGACCGATGACCTGGACGATTTCGAGCGCCTCAAGCTGTTTACCCTGAACCTGGGCCACAGCTATCTGGCCGAGCGCTGGTTGAGCGATGGCCGACCGGCCACCGAGACGGTCTACCAGGCCATGCAGAGCCCAGCCTTGCGCGCCGACCTGGAAGCCCTGTGGGCCAGCGAGGTGTTGCCGGTGTTCGCTGCCCTCGGCCAGTTCGACGTGGCGCAGCGTTACGTCGACAGCGTGCGTGAACGCTTTGGCAACCCGTTCCTGCAACACCGTCTCGCTGATATTGCGGTTAACCATAAAGACAAGAAGACACGCCGTTTGCTGCCCCTGATCGAGCTGGCTGAACAGCTTGCTCCCGGTCTTGAGCAGCCGATGTTGCGGGCCGTCCTGCTCAGCCAGCACTGAGTGGCGCGCCATAACCGTTGAGGATCCACCATGAACCTTGCAAGCTCATCCTTACTGGTACTGACTGGGGGCGATGACGTCGCGGTCGCACGCGGCGATATCGCCCAAGGCCAGGTATTGCATGCCGACGGCCTGGCCATCATCGCCCGGACCGACATTCCCTCGGGCCACAAGATCGCCCTGCGCGGTGTGGTTTGCGGGCAGCCGATTCGCAAATACGGTCAAATCATCGGGCAGGCCACCGTGGACGTGAAGCCCGGTGACTACGTCCATGTACACAACCTTGAAATGCCCTCGGGCAGTTCCACCAACACCCTGGCCAACGTCTACCAGCCCACTGTTTTCAACGACAACGACGTCAGTTTTGACGGCTATCTCCGTGCCGATGGCCGTGTGGGTACGCGCAATTACATCGGGGTCATTTCCAGCGTCAATTGTTCGGCCACCGTGTGCAAGCAGATTGCTGCGGCGTTCGATGCCGCCCACCTGCGCGATTACCCCAATGTCGACGGCGTGGTTGCAATCACCCACGGCAGCGGCTGTGGCATGGGGGCCAAGGGCGACGGGATCGAGATCCTCAAGCGCACCCTTCGCGGCTATGCAGACCATGTGAATTTTGCCGGTGTACTGGTGATCGGCCTGGGGTGTGAAGTCAACCAATTGGCCCCGTTGATGGAGCAACTGGCCGATCGGCCGGCAGCGCTCAAGGCCAGCCTGGTGATCCAGGAGGCGGGCGGCACCCGCGAAACGGTGCAGCGGGGGATCGAGCTGGTACAGGCAATGCTGGCGCCCGTAAACAGCCAGCAGCGCAGCCGTGTATCGGCCCGGCACCTCACCGTGGGCCTGCAGTGCGGCGGTTCGGACGGGTATTCGGGGATCACCGCCAACCCGGCCCTGGGGGCGGCGGTGGACCTGGTGGTGCGCCACGGGGGGACGGCGATTTTGTCGGAAACCCCCGAAATTTATGGTGCCGAGCACTTGCTGACCGCCCGTGCCGCTACACCGCAGATCGCAGAAAAATTGATGAGCCGGATTCATTGGTGGGAAGACTACGTGCGTCATCACGACGGAGACATGAACAACAACCCGTCACCGGGCAACAAGGCCGGTGGCATCACCACCATCCTTGAAAAGTCCCTGGGCGCAGTGGCCAAGGCGGGCGCCACCGGCCTGATGGGGGTTTACGAGTATGGCGAGACGATCGAACAGACAGGCCTGGTGTTCATGGACACCCCTGGCTACGACCCGGTGTCCGCCACCGGTCAGGTGGCGGGCGGGGCGAACCTGATCTGCTTCACAACCGGGCGCGGTTCGACCTACGGCTGCAAACCGACGCCGTCCCTGAAAATCGCCACCAATACCCGACTGTTCGAGCGCATGGCTCTGGACATGGATTTCAATGCCGGTGCGATCGTCGAGGGTGCAGAGTCAGTGGCCGAAGCCGGTGAGCGGCTCTTCCAGTTGATGCTCGCAACCGCGTCGGGTCGCCCCACCTGCAGCGAAGAAAACGGCATGGGCGACAACGAATTCCTGCCTTGGCAAATCGGTGCGGTGATGTGACATGAGCGACTCAACAGAAACGATCGACATTGTGACCTGCGGTGAGGCGATGGGCCTGTTCAGCGCCATGACCGACGGTAGCCTGCATGAGGCCGAACAGTATGTGCGTGCCGCCGCAGGCGCCGAGCTGAATGTGGCCACGGGCCTGGCACGCCTTGGTTTTCGGGTCGGCTATATCAGCCGCTTGGGGGATGACACCCTCGGCCACTGGCTGCGCGAGGTCATGGCGCGTGACGGTATTGACCACCGGCACACCGTGCAGGACAGCGAACACGCCACGGGCCTGATGTTCAAGTCGCGCCGTTCGGACGGCGGCGACCCCGACATCGAGTACTACCGCAAAGGTTCGGCGGCCAGTCACTTGAGCCTGGCCGATTATCCGGCCGGGTACTGCCGTGGCGCCAGGCATCTGCATATCACGGGCATCAGCCCGGCACTGGGCGACAGCGTGTGCGAGCTGATTGTGCACATGGCCCGTGACATGCGTGCCGCAGGCTGCAGCGTGTCATTCGACCCCAACCTGCGGCCACGGCTCTGGGCGTCCCAAGCCCACATGGTGGCTTGCCTGAATGATCTGGCCGGGCTGGCCGACTGGGTGTTCCCCGGTCTTGCCGAAGGCCGTTTGCTCAGTGGCCTCGAACAGCCCGCCGACATTGCCCGGTACTTCCTGGACAGAGGCTGCTCCCTGGTGGTCATCAAGCTCGGTGCCGAGGGCGCCTATTACGCCAGCGCCACTGAAAACGGCTACAGCCCCGGCTACCCGGTGAGCAACGTCGTGGACACCGTGGGCGCGGGCGACGGTTTTGCCGTGGGCGTCATCAGCGCCTTGCTCGAAGGCTCAAGCGTTGCAGGGGCCGTGGCCAGGGGCAACCTGATCGGCGCCCGGGTGCTGGGTTTCCCGGGAGACAGCGATGGATTACCGACACACGCAGAACTGGCGAGGTTTTCCGAACACACGTGATACGCAGAGTGAAGATGCCTGAGTGCATCCTGGATAACACCTACTCCAACAATAAGAAGAGGTACGTTCCATGAGTTATCAAGCGTTGTATGACTCGCCCGCGCTGGCGAGCGGCGTCAAGAAAGCAGCGATCCGGCTGTTGCCGTTTCTCGCCCTGATGTATGCCCTGGCGTTTATCGACCGCGCCAACGTCGGTTTTGCCAAGATCGCCTATCAAGCCGACACCGGTATCGGTGACGCCGCATTTGCCTTGGGCGCGGGGATTTTCTTTATCGGTTATGCGCTGTTTGAAGTGCCCAGCAACCTGATCCTGCAGCGAGTGGGCGCGCGGGTGTGGATGGCACGGATCATGGTCACCTGGGGGCTGGTCTCGGCGTCGATGATGTTCGCCACCAGCGAGACATCCTTCTACGTCATCCGCTTTTTGCTGGGGGTGTCCGAGGCGGGCTTCATGCCCGGGATCATCCTGTACCTGACGTACTGGTTTCCGGCCAAGCAACGTTCTCGCGCCATTGGCCTGTTCTACTTTGGCGTACCGGTGGCGATGCTGATCGGCAGCCCGTTGTCGGGGTTCATCCTCGATACCAGCAACCCCTTTGGCCTGACCAACTGGCAGTGGATGTTTGTGGTCGAAGGCCTGGCGGCCTCGGTGGTCGGGGTGATTGCGTTCTTTTATCTGGCGAGCCGTCCAAGCGAAGCCAAATGGCTGACCGCTGAAGAAAAACACGCCATGAACACCGTCATTGAAGGCGAAGAAAAGGCCAAGGGCTACGCCAGCCACGGCTCGATCTTTGGTGTACTCAAAGACAAGCGTGTACTGATGTTTATCGCCATTTACTTTTGCGTACAGATCGGTAATGCACCGCTGGCGTTCTACTTGCCGGCCAAACTGGCCTCGACCCTGGGTGGTCAGGTCAACACCTCGGTCGGCCTGCTGCTGATGATCCCCTGGCTCTGCACCATCGTCGCCATGCGTATCGCCACGGTGTATGCCGACAAACACAACAACCATCGCCTGGTCGCATCCTCCATGCTTGCCGTTGGCACGCTTGCCTTTGCATCGCTGTCGGTGATCAACACGCCAGTGCTGACCCTGTTGGCGTTCTGTATCGCCATACCGGGTCTGGTGGCCAGTCAGCCCGTGTTCTGGAGCCTGCCGACCCGTCATTTGGGCGGCACCAGCGCGGCTACCGGGATCGCCTTCATCATCTCGATCGGCAACCTGGGTGGCTTTGTCTCGCCGCAGATCAAGGCCTACGCCGATACAGTGACCGGCAACAGCAGCACCGGCTTCCAGGTCGTGGCAGCGCTGTGCTTTGTCAGTGTGTTGTTGCTGCTGATGCTCAAACGCACACCGTCGACGGCGACCACTGCTTACGTGCCGCCTGCCGACCTGACGTCTAGTCGCCCGTAACCCCGCCTGTACCCTCAAGGCCGGCCTGCACCCGCAGCTCGGCCTTGACCACTTCCATCGCCGCCGTGGGCACCCGTCCTTTGCGGCTGATCAGCCCGAAGGGCATCAAGCGCGCCGCCACCGTGATCGGCAGCGGTGCCAGCACCCCCAGTTCGCTGTAGTACTCCACCAGTGACAGCGGCATCAAGGCGAGCATGTCGGTTTGCTGGAGCAGTGAGACCGTGAGCATGGTCGAGGCGGTTTCAAGTGGGCTGGCAGGAGCCTGCACCTGGGATTGGCGAAAAATCTGCTGATAGATTTCCCGCAGCGGCGCGGGTTGCGATTGCACGATCCAGGGGTAGCGGGCCAGGGTTTCCAGGGTGACGTCGCTGTTGTGCTGCTGCGGATGGCCGGTGCGAGCGACGATCTGAATCACCTCTTCATCGAACGCTTCGAAGTTCAGGTCTTCGGTTGGCCAGCCATCGGTGATTCGGGCGATGACCAGGTCCAGCTGATCAAGACTCAAGGCCTGGAGCAGCACGTCACTGGTGTCGATGACCACGGTGATGTTCAGCTTGGGATGGCGTTGGGTCAATTGCGCCAGGGTGCGTGGCAGCAGGCCGCCCACCAGTGACCCCATTGAACCGATGCGCAAGGTCCCGAGATTGCCCGATTGCAGGGCCGTCATTTCTTCGTGCAGGCCGCTCATGTCAGCGAATACCAGCTGCGCATAACGAATGGCCGCTTCCCCCAGCGTGTTCGCGACCAGGCCCTTGTGGGTGCGGATAAACAACGCTTCGCCCACCAGGCTCTCAAGCTCGTGCAGCGCCTTGGTCACTGCAGGCTGGGTCAGCGCCATGATGTTCGCGGTCTTGCGCAGCGAGCCTTCTTCAGACAGGACAAACAGCAGTTGCAGGTGGCGCATGCGCAGGCGACTGCGAAACTGTTCAAGCGGCTTGATCATGGGGCGATTACCTGGAGTGATCGGTGTAGTCGAAACATTCAATTTCGCAGAGGGGTCGTGCAGGACAGACTGCGGGTGCGGCACGAAAATAACATGAATAAGCCTGCATCCACCGCAGACGGCGGGGCAAGCTTCAACTTCAGGATAACCCCATGTCTACCCTTATTACCCAGGTCGCTGTCCGCGATATTCGCTTTCCTACTTCCAGAAGCATGGATGGCTCGGATGCGATGAATTCGACGTCGGACTACTCAGCCACCTATGTCACCTTGCACACCGATTCGGGCGACGGGCTGGAAGGGCACGGTCTGACATTCACCATCGGGCGCGGTAACGATTTGTGCGTTGCCGCGGTCAAGGAACTGGCCAAGCTGTTTGTCACCGGTCGTACCCTGGAAAGCATCATCGGCAACTTCGGGGCCTACTGGCATGAAATCGTTGCCGGTGACTGCCAGCTGCGCTGGGTCGGCCCGGAAAAAGGGGTGGTGCACCTGGCCACCGCGGCCATCATCAACGCGCTGTGGGACCTGTGGGCCAAGAAAGAGGGCAAGCCGGTCTGGAAACTGCTTGCCGACATGAGCCCCGAGGAGCTGGTGCGCTGCGTCGACTTCACGTTTATCACCGATGGCCTGACGCCACAGGAAGCCATAGCGATGTTGCGTCGTGCGGCACCGGGCAAGGCCGAGCGCGAACAGCAGATGCTGCGCGAAGGCTACCCCGGCTATACCACCGCTGCCGGCTGGCTGGGTTATTCCGAAGAAAAAATGCGCCGCCTGGCCCGTGAGGCGGTGGACGCAGGCTGGACCCATCTCAAGCAGAAGGTGGGTGCCGATATCGAGCAAGACATGCACCGCGCCCAGATCCTGCGTGAGGAACTGGGTTGGGATCGCAAACTGATGATGGACGCCAACCAGACCTGGGACGTGGACGAGGCGGTCAGCAACATGCGGCGTCTGGCCGAGTTCGATCCCTGGTGGATTGAAGAACCCACCAGCCCGGACGACGTGCTCGGTCACGCGGCGATTCGCCAGCGCATCCACCCGATCGGCGTGGCCACCGGTGAGCATGCGCACAACCGGGTCATGTTCAAGCAGTTCTTCCAGGCCGGTGCCCTGGACTTCTGTCAGCTCGACCCGGCGCGCCTGGGTGGCCTGAACGAAGTGCTGGCAGTGGTGTTGATGGCCGCCAAGTTCGGTGTGCCCGTGTGTCCCCATGGCGGGGGTGTCGGCTTGTGCCAGTACTCGCAAAACATTGTGCTGTTCGATTACATCGCGGTCTCGGCTTCGCTGGAGAAACGCGTGCTGGAATACGTGGATCACCTGCACGAAAACTTCCTCGAACCGATCGTGATACGCCGCGGACGCTACATGCCGCCCCAACAGCCGGGATACAGCGTGACGATGAAACAATCGTCCCTGGAGCACTTTGAGTACCCCAATGGCCCGGAGTGGCAAGACCAGCATCAGGGCTGATCTGCCAGATGAAGTGTCCAGGGCGGCCACCGAGGTTTCTCCAGTCCACCTCGGCCTCTGTGGTAGCCTTTGGCATCATTTCTCGGACTCAGACTCGATGGTCTCCTCCTATCCTGCTCCAGAGCGCAAGCTCTACCAGAAAATCGCCGACCGGCTTCGTGAATACATCGTTCAGGGCGACTTCAAGGTCGGCTCGCGTTTGCCTCCTGAACGCGACTTGACGCAGTTGCTGGGGGTGTCACGGCCTTCGTTGAGGGAGGCGCTGATTGCCCTGGAAATAGAAGGCAGTATCGAAATCAAGATGGGCTCCGGGGTCTATGTTGCCGCGCGCGTGCCCGAGGGCGGCGCACGCACGGTGACCCTGGGTGAGAGCCCCACCGAACTGATGCAGGCGCGGGTACTGATCGAAGGCGAGGCCGTGGTGCTGGCCTGCATGCACGGGAAGAAAAGCGATTACCGCTACCTCAAGGACTGCATCGACGCCATGCGTGCGAGCATCAAGGCCAATCGGCCACCCCTGTATGACGACCGCAAGTTTCACCATCGCCTGGCGAAAATGACCGGAAATTCCGCGCTGGTGCGGATCATTACGTCGTTGTTCGACGAGCGCCACAGCCCGATTTCATCGCACCTTAGCGAACACTCCGAAAACCCCGGGACCTGGGATGCCGCCGTGATCGAGCACGAATTGATCCTGCACGCCCTGGAGAGCAAGGACGTGATCGCTGCGCAGACAGCCATCCGCCAGCATTTGCTGCGCTCAGAAGCCCGTTGGCTGGGGGCGCTGGAGGCGGAGTGATATCTGCTCCTCGTGCAGGGGGCGCCATAATGGAGCGTATTGCCCCGGGTGCACCGGCGTGAGGCATCAGCTGTCGCGTTCCACCCTTGCAAGGCTTGGCCGTGAGGGCGGTTTCGAGTTGGCCTGGTAGTTGCTATCAATTTGACATCATTTATGTCATTGAGAGTGTATTGAATGCCGCTATCCAGCAGTTCCATGACGCTGTCCTCTCGAGAGAAACACTGGCTACCCTGGTTCGGCAAAACCGGAAAAATCATGATGGGCTGGTCGTGCTGGCTTAATCGCGCGGCTTACCCTGTGATTGAACAGACATTCGAAGCCATCGCTGAGACCCGTGTGCAGTTGCTGCAAAACTGGACTCGCGAGCAATGGGAGCACCTGGCTGAACTGGCAGAAAGCCTGGCCGGTGACTTCGCCCAACTCGATAGCACTTCGCTGACGGACAAGCTCGCTCAGGCAGAAGACTTTTCAGAATTATTTGTGCTTGATACCCGCGCCAATGTCCTGGCCTCGACCTGGAGTCGGCGCGCGAGCACCAGTCTGGAACATGCACGGGCATTGGCAGAAGGCTTGAAGGCGCCGTTTCTGCAGGGGCCTTACTGCGACCCGCTGACCTTGCAGATCGGCCCGTCTTCTTCACGCTTTCACGATGAAGTGACATTGATGTTCTATCAGCCGATCAAGGTCGGCGCCACCGTGCTGGGGTGCCTGTGCGGTCGCGTACCCAACGATGTGCTGGGTGATCTGATCCAGCGCGAGGCCGGGCACATCTTTGCCGAGTCCGGTGACAACTACCTGTTCATGGCCCAGTCCCGTTTTGATCCGGCCATTGCGCCAGGGACCGCCTTGTCCCGATCGCGCTTCGAGGACGGTACATTCACCCATGGAGAAAACCTCAAAAGCGGGGTGCAAACGCCCTGGAGAACCGTCCAGATACAGCGCCATACCGAGCTGGAACTGCGCTTCACCGACCCTGCCACACAGCAACTGCACGCGGGCGTTCGCGAGACCATCCGTACGGGTTCCAACCTGTTCGTGACCTATCCCGGTTATTCGGACTACCGGCACATTCCGGTGGTGGGCAAGGGCGTCACGTTTCAGTTACCGGGTTCACCGGATCGCTGGGGAATGATGTGCGAGGCCGACCTGGAGGAAGTCTATCGTCGGCGCTCCCTAAGTTATGGTCTGATGAAGCCTTACCTTGCGACCATGGCAGGCCTGTTTGCCTGCAACTACGTGGTCCGGCATTACAGTGGCCTGGGCCAGGACATGATTGATGCCGCCGAAATTCTGAGCATGGTGTGTGCGGCAGTGCTGTTCAGCCGGTGGGGGCCAAAAAGACTGGCTGCCAGGCTGAACGTGATGACGGGCGTGATCATGACCATCGCCGAGGGTGAGGGCAACCTGCGCCAGCGACTGGACACCACGAAAATGGCCAATGACGAAACCGGGGATATGGGGCGCTGGATCAACAGCTTCATCGACCATCTGGACTCGGTGGTCGGCCAGGTGGTGAAAGCCAGCAGCACGGTCGGCAGCACCAACCGGATGATGCTGGGGCGTAGCCAGCAAGCCAGTGTAACGTCTGCCGAGGTCGGCGAAGCGGTTCATCGCATGATGATTATCGTCGAAGACCAATTGGGCGAGATCCAGCAGGCCTCGGCCAGTGCCGAGCACATGAAGCAGGCAATGGATGAAGTTGTCGCCCGTGCCCGCGAACAGTTTCTTGCCGTACAGGAAGGCACGCAGTCCATCAGGGATGTGGTTGAGCGTTCATCTTCGAGCGTGCAGTTGCTCGACAGCAAGATGACTCAGATTGGCAACATCACCGGTCTGATCAGCGCCATCACACACCAGACCAATCTGCTGGCGCTCAATGCTGCCATTGAAGCTGCGCGTGCGGGGGAGCATGGGCGGGGATTTGCGGTGGTTGCCGATGAAGTGCGAAGCCTGGCCTCACGCACATCGCGCGCGGCTGAAGACATCAGGCACATGGTCGAAGGTTTGCAGAGCGAAACGCAAAGAGCGGTCAGCTTCATGGAGGAGGGCGTCAAGGACGTCGATAACAGCTTGCGCCTGGCCGAAGATGCGTCCTCGGAAAACGTACACCTGCACCAGGCGGTTGAAAGCATGTTTGCGATCATCCAGCAACTCAACATGCGCAGTCTCGACTATGGCAGGACGATCAAGCAGGTCGACCATAGTTCCACGCAAATGCGCCAGACTGTTGTGATGCTGCAAAACAGTGCTGAAACCGTGCGGCTCAATGCCAATAAACTGCAAAAACTGGTGGGGCAGTTTGAAGTGAGTCGAGTGCTGGTGAAGGCTTGATAATTGGGGGCGGAGGGTCAATCAGGCACACCGCGTGTACCGGTTTTGCGACCGCTGCGCGCTCGATCGCAGCCTCGTTCTACTCGTCAGCGGCTACACGCGGTACACCCGGGATGGGGGCCGAAGCCTGTAGTCGCTGACGAGCCGTGCGAGGCTGCGTCCGGCTGCGCAGCAGTCGTAAGGTCGGCTTCCACGGTTAATCAGGCAAACCGCGTGTACCGGTTTTGCGACCGCTTTGCGCTCGATCGCAGCCTCGTTCTACTCGTCAGCGACTACACGCGGTACACCCGGGATGGGTGCCGAAACCTGTAGTCGCTGACGAGCCGTGCGAGGCTGCGTCCGGCTGCGAAGCAGTCGTAAAGTCGGCTTTCACGGTCAATCTGGCACACCGCATGTACCGGTATTGCGACCGCTGCGTCGCAGTGGCGCACCATCTCGAACGCAGCTTCGTTCCTTCGGCAGCGGCTACAAGGAGTGCAGTCAGTCCTGTACGTGGCACCTGACTTGCTGGTGTTGACTTCCGCGCATCACTTGAGGCTGCTTGCAGCCCTCTCTGTTCAAACCGCAGCGCTCAAGGAAAAAACAACCCTCGGGCAGGTTCCTGTTGCCCGGCAACTCGGTAGGTGCCGCCACTTGCTCGGCAAGCAACGGTACACCCAGTCGCGGCACGGCTTCGAACAGCAGGCGTGTGTAAGGGTGACGCGGCTGCTCCAGAACCTGGGCGGCACTGCCCAGTTCGACGATCTGTCCCAGGTACATGACCGCCACCCGATCAGCCATATGGCGTACGACCGAAACGTTGTGGGAAATCAGGATGTAGGTCAGGTTGCGCGCCTGCTGCAGTTCGGCCAGCAAGTTGAGGATCTGGGCCTGCACCGAGATGTCCAGGGCAGAGGTCGGTTCGTCGAGGACGATGATGTCCGGGTCTGATGACAAGGCCCTGGCGATCGCAATGCGCTGGCGCTGGCCACCGGAAAACTGGTGCGCAAAACGGTCCAGGTATTCCGGGCGGATGCCCACCTGGGCAGCCACTTTGGCGGCAATGCTGCGCATCTGCTCGCGTGAGCGCATGCCTCGGGCATACAGCGGTTCGGTGATGATGCGCCAGATAGGCAGGCGAGGGTTCAGGGACGATTGCGGGTCCTGGAACACGATCTGGACGTTACTGCTGCCCTCGCCATTTTGCCCGTTGGCCCAGTTCAGTTCACCGCTGCTGGGCTTGAGCAGGCCCATGAGCAATTGGGCCAGGGTGCTTTTTCCGCACCCCGACTCGCCAACGATGCCCAGGGTTTCCCCGGCCCGGACTTGAAGGTCGATGCCATTGAGCGCGTGGGCGTAGCCCCGGGGACGGCCCAGCCAGTCATTGCTGACGGGGAAGCGCACGCGAACGTCGGTCAGCTTGAGAATCTCGGGTCCCGTGTCGATTGCAGGGTAAATCAGCGCACTGTTCATCACGAAAGCTCCTCTTGCGCCAGCCAGCACGCGCTCTTGCGTTGCTCATCCCGGTTGATGGCGGTCAGCACCGGGCGTTTTGCGCACACCGGCATGGCCTGCGTGCAGCGCTCGGCGAAGGTGCAACCGGTGGGCAGTTGTGAAAGGTTGGGGACTTGTCCGGGAATGGTCATCAGTGGCTGTCCAGGCTCGACCATCTCGGGCAGACCACTGAGCAAACCCCGGGTGTAAGGGTGACGGGGATTGCTCATGACCTCGGCGGTCAGGCCCTGTTCTACCACTGCCCCGGTGTACATCACGTAGACCCGGTCGCAGAACTGCGACACCAGCGCCATGTCGTGGGTGATCAACAGGATGGCCGTGCCTTTTTGCCGGGCCTTTTCGCGCAGCAACAACAGCACCTGGCGTTGCACCGTCACGTCGAGGGCGGTGGTGGGCTCGTCGGCGATCAGCAGTTGCGGCTCGCAAGAGAACGCCAGCGCAATCATCACCCGCTGGCGCATGCCACCGGACAGTTCGAACGGGTAGCTTTCCAGCACCTGCTCGGGGCTGGCGATGTGCATGTCGCGCAGCAGGGCAACCGCCTTGGCATGGGCAGCACTGACGCTGATCTTCTGGTGGTGAATGATGACGTCGAGCATTTGCCGGCCAATACGACGGGTCGGATTCAGGGCGGTCATCGGCTCCTGAAAGATCATGGCCGCATCGCGACCACGAATTTTCAGCAAGTCTTTTTCAGGTGCGCTGAGCATGTCGCGGTTGAGCATGCTCAGGCTGCCGGAGGTGATGCGATAGCTACGTTCGGGAAGTAGCCGCATGCTCAGCATCGCGGTCACGGACTTGCCCGATCCGGACTCGCCGACCACGCCGACTATTTCGCCGGGATTGACGTGCAGGGACACACCGTTCAGCGCCTTGACGCTGCTCTTGTAGGCAGGGAACTCAAGGCTCAAGTTGTCGATGGCCAGCACAGGATTGCACGTAGTCATGGTCATTTCCCCTGTTGGCGTGGGTCGAGCAGATCGCGCACGCCATCGCCCAGCAAGTTGAAACCGGTGGCGGTGATCAATATCGCCAGCCCCGGAAAGGTGGAGTACCACCAGTTATCCAGGATGTAGTTGCGTCCCGTGGCGACCATCGCGCCCCATTCCGCCGTAGGCTGCTGTGCGCCCAGGCCAATGAAACCCAGGGCTGAAGCCATCAGGATGGCGCTGCCGATGTCCAGGCTCAGTTGCACCAGCAAGGGCGGCATGGCGTTGCGGGCGACGTGCCAGTGCACCATGTGCCAGCGCCTGGCGCCGAACGTCTCGGCGGCCTTCACGTAGCCCATCTGGCGGATGCCCAGCGCCTGGCCGCGTGCCAGGCGGACATAGGAGGGAATCCGCACCAGGGTGATTGCCAGCATGGCATTGAACAGGCTTGCCCCCAGTGCGGCGGCCAGGGCCATGATCAGCACCAGTGACGGCACCGAGAGCATGATGTCCATCAAGCGCATGGTCAGGGCGTCAAAGCGCCCGCCGATCACTCCGGAAAAACAACCCAGCAGGCCGCCGATGAAACACGATGAAAAGGCCACGAACAGGCCAACGCCCACTGACTGCTGGCTGCCGTAGAGCACTCGGCTGAACAGGTCCCGGCCCACTTCATCGGTGCCGAACCAGTGCTCGGCGGACGGTGGTGCCAGACGCTCGGCCAGGTTCAGGGCGTTGGGGTCGTGGCTGGCCAGCCAGGGGGCGAAGATCATGGACGCCACGACCATCAGGGTGATCAGCAGGCCCGCCATGGTCAGCGGGCTGCGGCGGACCTGATAGGCCAGGTAGGTCAGTTTTTCACGCCATTGCGGGCCGTGTGTTGCGCTAAGGGGGACCGACATCTCAATTCACCTCGCCAATGCGTGGATCGATCACGCGGTACAGCAGATCGATGGCCATGTTCAGCAGTACATAGATAAACGACACCAGGATGGCGAAGCCCATCACCGCCGGGAAATCCAGGGACTGGATCGACTTGACGACATAGGCACCCATGCCCGGCCAGGCAAATACGGTTTCGGTCAGGACTGCGCCGTAGAGCAGATCGCCCAGGGTCAGGCCCAGAACGGTTACCGACGGAATCAGTGCATTGGGCAGGGCGTGTCGCAGGATCACGGTCCAGCGCGACAGGCCATAGGCCCGGGCGGTACGGATATAGTCCTCGCCCAATTGATCGAGCATGGCGGAGCGGATCTGCCGCGAGATGACGCCTAGGGTCACGAAACCGAGGGTGGCCGCGGGCAGGATCAAGTGCTTGAGTGCATCGAAAAACAGGGTGAAGTTACCGGCCAGCAGGGAGTCGATCAGGTAGAAACCGGTGATGGTCGTCGGTGGCGTGAGCCCTTCGGACAGGCGACCACCGCCGGGCAGCCAGCCAAGGTGGCCATAAAACAGCACGATGGCGCCCAGGCCGAGCCAGAACGCCGGGGTAGAAATGCCGGTGACGGCCAGGGTGCGTGCGATCTGATCGATGGCGCGGTTGTGGTAGACCGCCGACAGCACGCCCAGCGGCACGCCGACCAGGATGGCGAAGAACAACGCCACCAGGGCCAGTTCCAGGGTCGCCGGGAAGAACGCCTGTAGATCCTCCAGTACCGGGCGGTTGGTACGGATCGATGTGCCGAGATCACCCTGGACCAGGTCCAGCACGTAGCGGCCGTATTGTTGGTACAGGGGCAAGTCCAGCCCCAGTTGATGGCGGATACCGGCGACCAGCGCATCGCTGGCACGGTCACCGGCGATCAACCGTGCGGGGTCGCCGGGAATCAGGTGGGAGATGGTAAAGGTAATCAGCGAGACACCGAACACGACCAGTAACAGGCCAAGCAGGCGCTTGCGCAACAACGTCAGGAAGGCCATAGGGCACCTCAGTCACTCTAACGACAGAAATCCAACGCCATGCGCGCCATTGCTGGCGCGCACGCAGCAGCAGGTTTACTTGCTCATGCTGCCCAGGTTGAACACCTGCTCGAGCATCGGGTTGAACACGTAGCCCTTGACCGAATCACGCATCGGCAGGGTGTAGCTCTTCTGATAGAGGTAAACGTAGGCGCTGTCGTTGAGCACCACTTTCTGCGCCTGCTGGTACAGCTCGGTGCGTTTGGCGGTGTCGCTGGTGGTGGCGGCTTCGCGGATCAGGGTATCGACCTGCGGGTTGCTGTAGAACGAACGGTTGCCCTGCAGGCCCTGCATCTTGGAGTCGAACCAGAAGTTCATGAACATGTACGGGTCGGCGAAGTCCGGGCTCCAGGTGCCGACGGCGATGTCGTAGTCGGCCTGGCCAACGCGCTCACGCAGGGTGGCGTTGGCGGTTTTCTCCAGCTTGAGGTTGATGCCCAGTGGGGCGAGGGCGGCTTGTAGGGTCAGGCCGATCGGCTCCCAGTTGGCGTCCTTGTCGGAGTACATGTAGCTCAGGTTGGTGATTTTCTTTGGCACCTTGGCCAGGCTGTCCATGGCCGCAGGCATGTCCTGCTTCATGTTGGGCAGCGAGCTGTCGTAGGCCCACATACCGTCCGGGATCGGTCCGTTCAGCAGTTCGGCCTTGCCCTTCAGGATGCCTTTGACGATGCCGTTGTAGTCCACGGCTTCGGTGATTGCACGGCGCGCATCGACGTTGGTCAGGGGGCCTTGCTTGTTGTTCAGGTACAGGTAGGTGACCCGCAGCGAAGGGAACTCCTTGACCACGACGCCCGGTTTGCTGGCCAGAGAACCCAGCTGGTCTTCAGGCATGTCTTCGATGATGTCCAGATCACCGCGCTCCAGTTGCAGGCGGCGTACCGAAGGCTCGGCGATGATCTTGAGCACGACGGTCTTGAGCGCAGGTTTGGCACCGGCGTAATGGGGGTTCGGTTCCATGGTCAGCGACTGGCCTTTCTGCCAGTTGCTCAGGCGGTAAGGGCCAGAACCTGCGGTGTGGCTGGACAGCCAGGCATTGGCCTCTGCGCCTTTGTTGGCCACCAGCGGATTGACGATCGAGGCACCGTTGTGGGCCAGTGTGAACAGGAAGGGCGCGAACGGTGTCTTGAGGGTGAAACGCACGGTCTGCGGGTCGATCACCTCCACCACCATGTCTTCCGGGAAAGCACCGGACGGCCCTTGCTTGAGGGTCATCAGACGGTCGAAGGAAAACTTGACGGCCGCAGCGTCTACGCCCGTGCCGTCATCGAACTTGTTGCCGGGCTTGAGTTTGAATTCCCAGACCAGATTGTCCGGGGAAACAGTCCAGCTCTCGGCCAGGTCTCCCTGGACTTCGGTGCTGCTCTTGTCGCCGTCGGTCTTGTAGCCCACCAGCCGCTGGTAAGACGGGTAGGTGATGGTCCAGTCGTTGTTGTCAAACGTCACGGCCGGGTCGAGGGTCTGCGGGTCGGCGGGTTTGCCGATGACCAGGGTGTCCTGTGCGGTGGCTGCTGTCGCCGCTTGCCAGGCGCCAAGGCTCAAGGCTGCGCAGAGCATGCCAGGCAACAGTTTCAGGGTACGGGAAGCGGTGGTGCGGTTCACGGTCTTGATGAGGGTCATGCCGGTTTCCTTCAACATTCGATGTCTGGAAGTAGGTTTATTTTTGGAATCTATAACCGGGCAGTAGCAGATGAAGCATGTTTGAAACGTTTTTGTTGTTGTCGTAAAGCGGTGTCACAGGCATCGAAACTCTATGGTTTCGTGGCCGGATTACTCGTGGAGCAAGGGGTAATCGTCTGCGTTGGGCAGCTCGAAATGCCACCACTCCGTGGGGATCGCCTGGAAGCCCGCGCCCAGCATGATGCCCAGTAACAGCAGGCGATTGCGCTGCACGTTGACCGGCAGGTCGGGGTAGAACTGGTGGGACTTGTCTTCCATCGCGTCGAACGCGGTGCCCATGTCCAGCGGCTGGCCGTTGTCGTCCACAAGGGTCAGGTCCACGGCAACACCGCGACTGTGGTGAGAGCCCAGATGCGGATCGCGCACGTAGTCGCCGTTGGGCAATGCCTCCCATAGCAAAAACTGGGCATAGGGCGGGCGATAGGCGTCATAGATGAGCAGGCTGTAGCCCGCCAGGTTCGCCAGCTGGCTGGCCTTGCGCAAACAGACGGCTGCATCGCGGTGCAACTGGCAACGGGCCGTCGGGTAGATGATTTTGCCGGCCAGGTTGTCGGCAGTGGCGTAGATCATTTCGATCTGCACCTGATACTGCTCGACATTGATTTCAACGAGCGGGCTTGGGGTGGCAACGCATTGGTTCACACAAACACTCCATTTGTGATTTGTTTGAGGCGATCGGCTCAGCCTTCGAACTGGCCGAAGGCTTTTTGCAACTGACGATTTTTTGCCAGGCGTTCATCCAGATGCTCGCCGTATTTTTCTGCCACGGCCGACACCATCAGATTCAGCAGGCATGCCAGGGGAGCCGGGGAATCCCAGAACTGCCCGACGTCGGTCTTGATCTGCAGCAGGTCCAGCGGGTAATCCCGGGCCCAGGGGCATTGCAGGTCGGTGATCAGGGCCAGGGGCAAATCGTTGTCGCTGGCCGCGTCGCAGAAGGTCTGGGTCACGCTGGAGTACGCCCGGAAGTCGGCAATGATCGCGTACGGATTGGCGAAACCGGAGTTCAGGGTTTCGGCGTAGATGCCCGACAGGCCGTCAACGTAGTAGACCTTGGGGCGGATGTACTCAAGGTGACTGTGAAAAGCAGTCAGGATGCCGCGGGTGGACTGGATGCCGAGGATAAACACCGCATCGGCTTCGTGAATGCGTTGCACGATCCGGGCAAAGGTTTCGCTGCGGGCCAGTTCATAGACCTGCTGGATGGCCTCGATTTCACGATGCAGGGAACGGTCCAGCGCATCATCGCAGCTGTTTTCGGCGCGGAAGGCGCCGATACGGTCGGTGATCAACCACGAGGTAGGGGCTTCACCGCGCAGGCTCTGCTTGACCTCATCCAGGTTCTGATAACCCAGGGAACGCAGGAAACGGCCCACGGAAATACCCGTGGTAGAGGTTTGCTGCGCAATGCTGTCAGCGGACTCGAAGGGCAACTGTTGCGGATTGCCCAACAAGTAACTGGCAATACGCTTGCCGGTGGGTGTCAGGTTGGAGAACTCTTGTTCCAGCAACTGAAGAAAGCTGTTTTTTTCCAAGGACATAAGAGCGCGCCGACACTGTGGTTGTTATTGGTATGTCATTTGTTTGCTTCGTGTTAGCAACATAACATTTGTTTTCACGGCAACACAACGCCTTTTCTGAAGCGTGTGCAGTGAAGTGTTTTTTGCGGGTATCACGAGCGCCTTGGGCGCTCGCACAGATACTCAGACAGCCATGACCATCTCATGCCAGGCCATGCCGCCATGTTCGGAGGGGGATGGCTGAACGTACTGATAGCCCAGCCGGGTATAGAGCCCGACGTGCTGTTCTTTGCACATCAGGTGGATGGTTTTTTTCCCGAGGCTGCGCATCTGCTCGACAAACTCGTGCATCAGCAGCGTTGAAAAGCCCTTGCCCTGGTGTTCAGGGGACACCACCACGGACATGATCACCACATTGGGCGCCGCTGGGTCGTGCCCGATCAGCTCCTTGAAGGCCTCATCCGACATGACCACGTCGTGGGCGCAGCCGCTATTGATGAAACCCACCACCTGGCTGGCCTGCTCAAGGATCAGAAATCCCTGGGGATACTGGGCGATCCGTGTACGAATCTTTTCCAGAGTGGCGGCTTCATCGCCTTCATAGGCTGAAATTTCGATCTGATAGCAGCGCTCCGCGTCCTGCGGGGTTGCGTGTCTGAATAGGGGGGGTGGTAGAACCATGGGCTGCTCTCTGTGGTGGGGGGTGTCAGTGTCCGTGCTTTTGGATAGGTGGCAATTTTACAGGGGGTGGGGTGTTCTTATTTTTATTTTCTGAAAAATATCTAAGGCTAGTTTCGAATCGGGCGATGAGTACCCCCGAAAGCCATTCCAACCCAATGGAAACTCCCGGCTATCGGGGGTGAAACCTGTCGCGGTGGACTACACCAGTACGCCAATCACCGGCACGATCAGCAAGGTGCTGATTGCCATCGACAAGACATTGCCGATATAGGGGTGCATGTAACCGGGCACCCACCGGGCGATGGCGCACGCCAGGGGCGGAGCGATCAAGGCGCCGAGCACTGCGCTGGCAATCATCACCACCGGGCTGGCGCCGTAGGTGAGCACCGCCGCAGGCACGACTGATACCAGCGGCACGTACGTGGGATACCAGCCACGTTTTCGCCATTCTCCACGCCACACAATGACGCCCACCAACGAGGTCAGCGCCTGCGCTGCAACCATCTGCAGCAGCACGCCGGAACCATAGGCGGGACTGAGCGGGTTCAAGGTGAAGGCCAGTAAAACCCCCGCCAACATGCCCAGGCTGGCCCACTCGTTGCCATAAAACGGCGCCTCTGAAAAGTCTGCCAGCACACGGCGTGCTATCCAGATCACGCCGTAGTCCGGCGTATTGGCAGGCGGTGCAGGCGCAGTTGGCGGTTTTTGCTCGTGGCGGGGTGTCACCAGCGCTGGCAGCGCCCGGCACAGGCCAAAAGCAATCACGCTCCCCAGTGCCATGCCCAGCACATTTCCGATGACCACGGGCAAGCCCAAGGGCACGCACACGTAGTTGACGATCAACAGACACGATGGCGTGACGAGCAGGGCGCCGAGGATTGCTCCGTTGAGGGTGACTTTCCAGCCGCCGCCAAACAGCAGCACCATCGCTGCCGGCAAAGACACAAATGCGGCGAAGGTGGGCTGCCAGGTGTCAGCCGTCATGGTCCAGCCCCACAGCGCATTGCTGAGCAACAACCCCAGCAATGAACTCGTCACCAGCCATGGCCACAAGCCGGTGCCATAGCTGATGCTGAACCCTTGCCAGGTTTGGGCGTAGCGACTGGCCCAGTACCCCAGGGCGCCACCCAGCAACAAGCCCAGCGAGGCCAGCTCATGCTTGTAAAACGCGACTTCGCTGATATCGCCCAACACCCAGCGCAGCCAGGCCAGGGGGGAGGGCATACTCGCCATCATGTCGCTGTAGGCGGGCCAATACACCGTGCCAGCGCTTGAGTACGTCACGGCCACCCAGGCCGTCACTGCGCCAACCATCAGCAAGGTGCCGACCAGCAGGATCAGAAAACGGGCAGCGGGCCCGGGGGTTTCTCTGTCGGAAAAGATCTGCATGATGTTCACCCGCTCAACGCGGCAAACGCGGGTGATGGCAATAGCCGAGCAGCTCGTCATACACATCGGTACGACGGTCGCGCAGCAGATCGTTCAGGTTGTTCCAGATCGGTGCGCTGCGGGCGGTCGAGAGGTCGATGTCAGCGTAGAGAATGGTCTGCTCGTCGGCCGATGCAATTTTGCCGATGGGCCAGCCATTGGTTCCGGCAATCAGCGAACAGCCCAGGTAGCGCGCATCCTGTTCCTTGCCAATGCGGTCGGCCGCGGCAATAAACACGTTATTGACGTGGGCAGCGGTCATCGTCAGGTACGAGGCCATGCATTTGCCCGCCTCGTCGAACAGCGGCGGTGGGGTCCAGACCCAGTTGTTCAGGCTGCAGATAATATCGGCGCCTTGCTGGCTCAGCAGGCGGGGCACTTCGGGAAACCAGATATCCCAGCAAATCAGCAGGCCGATGCGCCCGATGGAGGTTTCAAACACCGGAAAGCCAAGGTTGCCGGGGGTGAACCAGAGCTTTTCCTTGTTCCACAAATGCGCTTTGCGGTACTTGCCGACAAAGCCGTCCGGGCCGAGCAGCACCGCCGTATCGAACAGCTGCATGGCGTCCTGCTCGGCAAGACCGGCCACCAGATAGACCTGGTGTTTTTGCGCAAAATTGATCCACGCCTTGACACTGGGACCGTCTGGAACGGTTTCGGCATGATCGAAGGCATCCTGGCGATTGGCAAACAGATAGCCGGTGTTGGCCAGCTCCGGGAGCACAATCAGATCCGCTCCGTTCATGGCCGCCTCCCGGGCCAGGTCCAGACTGTTTTGCAGATTGCTCTGGATGTTGTGAATGCCTACTTGCGGATCGAATTGCACCACCGCAACGCGTACCGCACTGACTGCGACAGATTCGCTCATGACTGACACCTCTTCTTGTTTTTATTGGCCCGCCTCACGTGGCGGGTAATTAGTAAGAAGAGTTGTTAGCAAGAGCGTCTGTCGCTGGATTCCGTGTCTCGTGTAGTCCGTCTATTAGGTGATTGCAGGGTTTTTATTTGTGGACTACAGGGATAGAGGTATTCGGGCACTGAGCTTGAGTGCTTCATGGGGGAATCTGGTGAATTAATCGGTCAGCCACGAGACGGGGCTCACCGCAAGCCTCTCATCGTAAGCGGACAAAAAACACATTGGTGGGGACGGTCACGAGGTAAGTGTTCAAGGTGATGATTCAACGACGGGCCCTGTCTAGACGTGACTGACTTGCGCGTAATCCACGCACAAGCCAGCAGACACGCCCGCTAAAGCATAGAGTCGATATCAAATGGTTTGGGTGCACCGCTGCGGGAGGCGAACATCAAATAGCCGTCATCCTGCTGCGGAATCATTGCAATCTGCACCTGCAGGTTGTTCTCCCGCTGGTCCTTCCAGCGAAGCAGAGCGGCTTGCAGGTCGGGAGATTGCGCGGCACTGCCGTAGACATCTGCCGGCTTGAGCCGACGAAATCGGAGTGCCTTGAGCCGTTGCAGCGAATCAGCAAGCTTGCCTGACTCACCGGACAATTCACTCACCGTTTGCAGGTACTCGGGATCGTGTTTGTGATAGCCCAGCGTGTCCACTACTTGCTTGCGCTTATCTTGTACCTTACTGCGCATCGTACTTAATGCCGCCTCCACCAGATTGTATTCACGGTCGGTGACTACCGTCCCGTTTGCTTCCTGAGTTTGCTGCCAGCGTCGCAAGGTCGCCCAGGAGTACGGGATATAAGAGCCCGGTATGCTGTGATCCGCTAAATTCATGGCCTGATCGATGAAACCACCACGAAATGGCAGATCACCGTCTTTGGCGAGCGCCCGGGTGCAGGCCGCCTCTTCTATGGAGGCACAACCCGGATTCCAGAGAATCGACGACTTCTCCTTGGGGTTAAAATCCACCGGCATGAAGTGGTGTAACTCGCCATGGTGCTCATAAGGCGCACCCCCCACACGAACAAGACCTGACACAAAGATCAAAAGGCCTAAAACCGGGTTGGTCACAAACAGTGACACAAGCCCAGGAATCCAGATGGACCGCCGTGCGTTCATCCAGGGGGCGGGGACACCGGGAATCATGTCGTTGTTGTTGACCATGCGGTGATGTTTCAGTGGCTTGGCCGCTTCAACGAAAGTGGCATCACCCACGCGGGGCGATCCATAGGTGTAAAGGAGAATGTTGTATTTCTGAGTTTCAGAACATCGCAAGGCTTCTGCCAATAGCAAGGCAATCGCTCCGCCCAAACTATGGCCACTGATTATGATTTTTTGGCCGACATAAAATCGGGATAAATAGTCTTGAATAAACTCTTTTAAAGCTTTATAGGCATCGTAAAAGCCATTATGGACTTTTCCTTTACCCTCGATGAAGGGTACTTGCTCAGCATCCGCGTCACGCCACCAATCCGATAATTCCAGCGTTCCACGGATAGCGATCAGTATCACTTCATCATGATGGGTGATAAACGCCTGCGTGCTCTTTGCGCTAAATACATGCTTGGTGGTGTCATCAAAAAAATGCAAATTAGCAGGATGTTCCTGAGTTTTACTGGGTTTGTTTTGCTCATACAACGTTGGGTCGAACGGCAAAATTTCAAATCGCTTCGAGTACGGCACATCTTCATACAGTGGGAAATAGCGGTGAACTGACGATTGTGAACGGTCTACCCTCCAACTTTCCCGGTAGTTTGAAAGAGCATCGCCAAAAAAGTGACCGACACTGGGATCCAGTGAAAAATTCACAGCGTCTACCGGCTTCAGTGCAGGGTGCTGGCCGAAGTCGGAATAACTTAAATTCGCCATGATCGCAAGCTGATACAGGTTCAGTGCGCAGAAGTCTCCATCGGTAGAAAGCATGGGTCTAAGGGCACGCAGTGGGCGCACCTGTAGCAGTGTGTGCCGGTTCGGCAGCAGCCCAACTCCCGAACTGGATAATGGCTGCGGACCATACCGAAGCTCATCAAGCGCCCTGACCAGGATGTCATCCGGCGGGTATTTGCGGTCAACCGGGGGAGGTAAATGCGCGCTGTGCTTGACCAGGTCCCGCACCTCAACCTGGATGAATTGATCGCCCGCTTTTTGCGCGGGATTGTGGTCGACAGGAAAGCCGTCTTTGTGAAAAAAACGGGTTTGTTCGGCGCGGACTTGAAGTTCGGTAATTGGGATGGGATATGATTGTCTATCCGCGATTTTCTCATACCAAATATCAATACCTCCTTGGTACTCACTATCGACCTTTAATATGCAAGGCCCTCGATAGCAGTTTTCAATTTTAGCGAAGCCTTCGGAGTTCAGGAATCCCGTATACTTCTGCTCCGCACTGTCCTGAAGAGAGTATGCAAGACCTGCATAGGGTTTGCTATCACCGAATTCATCCACTAGTTTAAAACTAAACCAGTGACCTTTTAATGGGCAGGCAAACATTTCACCTCTAAAAGACGGCTTATCCACATCTTCCATTGATTTATAAGAGCTCATTGTTTGACATCCTTATTCGGTGCAGTTGGGGTAGACGGTGCAGTCACGCCCATCAGGCATTTTGAAGCTGGTGAATATAGGTGGGGATTGACAGCGGAAACTTTCTTTTGTGTCTATACAGTGTTTCCAGCCTTTAGAAGTTTCTAACCACGAACGCCTAAAGTAAGGCAATTCTACTTTCGCTTCTGTGAGTACCAATTTCACGGTCTTGCCCGCTAACTGATCGCGCTGCAGCGCTCCGCCTGCCAGGCTTTTTTGCACGACGCCATTCGTGTCGAGTGCCCGGCACTGCAGGATTTTCACGATGTAACGGTACGGACCCATCGTGCGGAAAAACCACTGGCACTGGCCCTGAAAGACCAGCGGTCCGGATGCGGGAAAAGGGCGAAGCGTTTCTGTTGGTTCATCAAGAATGGACAAACCGGCCCTTTGCAGACTCATGTCCAGCTCACGTTTACCCCACTGACCTTCGATATGCAGCACCACATTTGTCAAAACCATTGAACAACCCCTGCTTGTATCCGTCAGCGGCAGCTTGAACTCAACCGGGCGCGTTTCTATGGATTGCCCGCTTTGAATACGGTTTTTACTGGAACATGAATCGCCGGAGGTCGATGCGTAATACGCCACTGGACTAATGGTGAAGTTTTCAGGCATCTCGGCTTGAAAGGTAAAATGTTCTGGTTGTGCCATTGAACAGCCCGAAACTACAAAGGCCATTGCATTCACAAACAAGACCCGCAGGAACCTGGGAGACATATGTCGTTCGTTCATCATGCTGATTGCTCTCCTGACCAGAACTTCACTTCATTCAAAAGGCGCTCGAAGTGAACCTGCGGGTCTTCGTCGGCATGTGGCAGCCAGCTTCTCAACAAGGGTGGCTTGAGTGTATTGATGATCAAAAAGTGCAGTTGCTCAGGGGTGGACCAGCCCCATTGCCTAGCCTGGGAGAGTTGTTCTGCGAGCCAGGTACTTGGGTCCTGGCGCTGGCTGAGTCGCATCAGCTCGTCGCTGTGTTCTGCCAACAGATACCGGTAGATATTGGAATGAAGCATCGCCATCGTCTGGCTCGCGGGCACTGGCACGTTCAGCCACGCCGGGTCAGCAGGTACCGGATGCATTCCGGGAGCAGGATTGTTAACGACTGCCCACTGTGAACCCTGCCAAAAACACACACTGATCGCGGGCCCCAGGTACTCAGGGCGGGCCTCTTCAGGGATATGCTCCAAGGCACGGGTGAGGGCACGATTATCGTGAAAACGGTACAGCGCCTGATGGGGGCGAGTGCCGGTAATCACGCGTTCGCGCCAGTGCCGGGTCAGCGCAGGCAGGTCATCTTTGCCAATACTGGCAAGCCAGCCCCAATTACGTTCAGGCACCTCAAGCAGCGCTATGATGTGTTCGTTATCGGGACTGTTGATGAGGAAGATGAAGGGCCCCGCATCAGCGAGGTCTGCGAGCGGAGTCTCGCTGTACACCCTGCAGTATTGCTCCAGGCCGTGGTTTTTCAGCAGGGCCTGCCGGGCAGCACGCTCGCCTTCAGAGTCCAGAATCAAGCACAGCGAGTGGCCGAGCGTTAGCTGTTCTGCCATCCATTGCCGCACAGAGGCAATCTTCATGAGTTCACTCCATTCGGTAGGCAAAGCCCGTCTTTGCACGCCACGCAAATCGGGCAGGCGTCCATGTTTTTAACTTTCGTACCCGCCATTAGGGCGGTGAGTGTCGGAGCGAACATGGGCTGTGCCGAGCGCGCCTGGGCGGCTTGCAGCGAAGGAACACCCGCCACGGGCGCGCCCCCCTGAACAATGTCCACGCTGCTGAAAATGCCGCCTGCAGTGATGAGGATGTGTTGACCACCAGCCTGGAGCGTCAGGCTCATGCCGGCATTGATCACCACATTGGCGGCAGTGACATGGGCGTGTGCCCCGGCCTGAATCACCAGCGTGCCGTCGGCCGTCGTGCTGCTGTTGCCGGTGATGCTGATCAGTTCGTTGCCACCGATCACCGTGTTACGCAGGCCTTGGGTGGTGTGCAGTTCGTCACCCTTGATCAGGCTGGAGCTGTTGTTGTCCACCTGCTCAACGCGGTCGTTGCTGATCAGGCTGTGGCTGTCCCGCGTGATGTGCTCGCGGCGGTCGTTACCGATGTGGGTGTCGCTGTCGTTGAGGATCACCTGTTCGATGTCGCGCTGCGCCCGCAGGTGGATCAACTCCTGCCCGGCCCGGTCTTCAATCGACAGTTCGTTGTAGCCGCCATTGGCGGGTGAGCTGTGGCTACGCAGTACCGTTTTGGTCTTGTGCGCGGGCAAGGGGTAGGGCACCGGCGTGACCTTGTTGGGGACGCAACCGGTAATCAGTGGATGGTCGGGATTACCCTCCAGATACGTCACGACGACTTCCATGCCGATGCGCGGGATAGTCACCGCACCGAAACTTTCTCCCGCCCAGCTGGATGACACCCGCAGCCAGCAACTGCTCTTGTCGCTGCCCAGCTCGGCGCGGTCCCAATGGAACTCGACTTTGACCCGGCCGTATTCATCGCAAAAAATCTCTTCCCCTACAGGCCCCGTAACGCGGGCCGTCTGGCTGACCAATACGGATTTGCGCGTGACCAAGGGAGGCCGGTAGAACACGTCCCAGGGGATCGCACTGAAGGTGTTGCGGTAACCCTGGGTGAAGCCGTCTTCGGGGTTAACGTCGCTGGTGATCGCTTCCTCCAGCGCCTGAGGTTGCTTGCCTGTGTGCGTCACGCTGAGCAACAGCCACAAGTCGTTGCAGGCTTTACGGGGGTGTTCGGTCAGGTCAAAGAAGTGACCGCTGCGCAGAGTCGGCTGGTCGCTTTTGCCCTCGGCTAACTGGTAGTCGGTGCGGTGTCGCTCCAGGGCTTGGCGGGCGATTTGTCTGCCGAGCTTTTCATTTTCGATCAACGCCGGGTAACGGTAGTCTTCGAGCGCCGGGTTGAACTCGGCTGTGAAGTGGCTTTGCAGCAACAGGCTTGGGCGTTTTAGATCATAGCCCCGGCGTGTGGTGGTACTGGTTCGGGTGCTGTAACGCATCGAGAACTGGCTGACGACCGGGTGA
>NZ_JAHKRC010000020.1 GCF_019345465.1 Pseudomonas sp. NKUCC02_KPG | reverse complement strand
GGGGGGGGGTGTGCGGGGGTGGGGGGGGGGTTTTTTTGAGTGCACCCGGGGCGCCCCCCCCGCCCACCCCCCCCCGCTCCCACAATAAGTACGCGTGTTCCGGTCAGTGCGCTCGCCACTGGCTCAGGCGTGCACGCAGCCGCGCTGCGCACTGGCTGTGCAGCTGGCTCACACGGGACTCGCTGACCCCCAGCACTTCGCCGATTTCCTTGAGGTTCAGTTCCTCGTCGTAGTACAGCGCCAACACCAGCCGCTCACGCTCGGGCAGATGGGCAATCGCATCGGCCAGCGCGCCCTGGAAGCGTTCGTCTTCCAGATCGCGGGACGGCTCCGGGTGAGCACTTGCGCCATCCTCATGCAGCCCTTCGTGTTCGCCGTCCTGCAACAAGTCGTCGAAACTGAACAGGCGGCTGCCCAGGGTGTCATTCAAGATGGCGTAATAATCATCAAGGCTTAACTGGAGTTCGGCCGCAACTTCATGATCTTTAGCGTCACAACCGGTTTTTGCTTCAATTACCCGAATTGCATCGCTGACCATGCGCGTATTGCGGTGGACAGAGCGCGGGGCCCAGTCGCCTTTTCGCACTTCATCGAGCATGGCGCCACGAATGCGAATCCCGGCATAGGTCTCAAAACTCGCCCCCTTGGTGGCGTCGTATTTGCCCGACACCTCGAGCAGCCCGATCATCCCGGCCTGGATCAGGTCGTCCACCTGCACGCTGGCCGGCAAGCGCGCCAACAGGTGATAGGCGATGCGCTTGACCAAAGGGGCGTAGCGCTCGATCAGCTCGTACTGGCTGTCACGGGACGCCTTGCTGTACATGCGATAGCCACTGGCGGTCATTAAAAGCGCCCCCCTGCTTGCTGCACCAGACGCTCGACAAAGAACTCCAGATGCCCGCGGGGGTTGGCGGGCAGCGGCCAGGTGTCGACTTTCTGGGCGATGGCTTTAAACGCCAGGGAGCACTTGGAGCGCGGGAACGCTTCGTAGACGGCCCGCTGTTTTTGCACGGCCTTGCGCACGCATTCGTCATACGGAACGGCGCCCACGTATTGCAGGGCCACATCCAGAAAGCGGTCGGTGACTTTAGTCAATTTGGCGAACAGATTGCGCCCTTCCTGCGGGCTCTGGGCCATGTTCGCCAGTACGCGAAAGCGGTTCATGCCGTAATCGCGATTGAGCAACTTGATCAGCGCATAGGCATCGGTGATCGATGTCGGCTCGTCGCAGACCACCAGCAGCACTTCCTGGGCGGCGCGCACAAAACTGACCACCGACTCGCCAATCCCGGCAGCGGTGTCGATCACCAGCACATCCAGATTGTCGCCGAGGTCGCTGAAGGCCTGGATCAGACCGGCGTGTTGCGCCGGGCTCAGCTGCACCATGCTCTGGGTGCCCGAAGCCGCCGGCACGATACGAATCCCGCCAGGGCCTTGCAGCAAGACATCGCGCAGCTCGCAACGCCCCTCGACCACATCGGCCAGGGTGAATTTGGGGGTCAGGCCCAGCAGGACATCGACATTCGCCAGTCCAAGGTCCGCGTCCATCAACAGAACGCGCCTGCCCAGCTCGGCCAATGCGATGGACAAGTTGACTGAGACGTTAGTTTTACCGACGCCACCCTTGCCGCCGGTCACTGCGATCACCTGTACGGGATGCATGCTGCCCATGATCTTTTTTTACCTTGTCTTACTTAGACGCGGCTACATGCGTTGGCTGCCCGTTCCCCATTGGAACAAAACCTTCAGACCATCAGATGTAGGTACATTGCAACGTAATCTTGACTACCTCAGCCTACCCGCTTGGGAGGGCTGTGATAGATATCAGCGAACATATCGGCCATGGCTTCTTCGCTGGGTTCTTCCTGCATTTGCACACTCACTGCGCGACTCACCAACTGGTGACGGCGCGGCAGGTGAAGGTCATCCGGAATCCTTGGACCATCGGTGAGGTACGCCACCGGCAGCCCGTGACTGATCGCCAGGCTCAACACCTCGCCCAGGCTTGCCGTTTCATCCAGTTTGGTCAGGATGCAACCGGCCAGCCCGCAACGCTTGTAACTGAGGTACGCCGCCGTCAGCACCTGTTTCTGGCTGGTGGTGGCCAGTACCAGATAATTTCTGGCCTTGATGCCCCGCCCCGCGAGGCTTTCCAGCTGCAGGCGCAACGCCGGGTCGCTGGCTTGCAGCCCGGCAGTGTCCACCAGCACCACGCGCTTGCGCACCAGTGGCTCAAGGGTCTGGCCCAACGACTGACCGGGGGCCACGTGGGTCACCGGTACGTTGAGAATCCGGCCCAGGGTCTTGAGTTGCTCCTGGGCGCCAATACGAAAGCTGTCCATGCTCACCAGGGCAATGTTCTGCGCGCCGTACTTGAGCACATAACGCGCCGCCAGCTTGGCCAGCGTGGTGGTTTTACCCATCCCTGCGGGGCCGACCATCGCGATCACACCGCCCTCTTCCAGCGGTTCCAGCTCAGGCGTGGCAATCATGCGCGCCAGGTGCGCCAACAGCATCCGCCAGGCCTGACGCGGCTCCTCGATGCCGGCCACTTGCGCCAGCAGATCACGGGACAGCGGCCCGGACAGGCCGATACGCTGCAGGCGACGCCACAGATTGGCCTGGGCAGGCTTGGCATCCTGCAGCTGGCTCCAGGCCAGCGAGCCGAGCTGCACTTCGAGCAACTCGCGCAAACCGTTGAGTTCATGACGCATGTTGTCGAATGCGCGCTGATCAATCGTCGGTGCGGCTGGCGCAGGCGCAGGGCGCGGCGGCTCTTCAAGGGTCGGCTCGATCAACGGTTCGGCGGCGGTCAGCGGCAGACCGGCAAACAACTGACGGTTGTCCCCCGCCTCGCCCTCACCGCGCAGGCTCAACTCGGCCTGGGCCGAGACAATCCGCGACTGGGTCTTGCGCAGCTCTTCTTCGAGCTCAATGTTCGGTACACGGGGTGCCAGCGCGGACAGCTTGTAGTCCAGGGCCGCAGTCAACTCAACGCCCCCGGCTATCCGGCGGTTGCCAATAATGGCGGCGTCAGCCCCCAGCTCATCACGAATCAGCTTCATGGCCTGACGCATATCGGCGGCGAAAAATCGCTTCACTTGCATAAACCAAACCCTCAGCCGTTAGGGCCTACTGTCGCAACGATCGTGACCTGCTTGTTGTCAGGGATTTCCTGGTAAGCCAGTACATGCAGGTTGGGCACCGCCAGACGGCCAAAACGCGAAAGCATCGCGCGTACCGGGCCTGCCACCAACAAAATCACCGGATTACCTTGCATCTCCTGACGCTGAGCAGCGTCGATCAACGAGCGCTGGAGCTTTTCTGCCATGCTTGGCTCCAGCAACACGCCCTCTTCCTGGCCTTGTCCGGCCTTCTGCAAACTATTGAGCAATATTTGTTCCAACCTTGGCTCCAAGGTGATCACAGGCAGCTCAGACTCAACGCCTACAATGCTTTGCACGATGGCGCGCGACAACCCGACCCGCACCGCGGCAACCAAAGCGGCAGTATCTTGACTCTTATGGGCATTGTTCGCGACGGCTTCGGCAATGCTGCGGATGTCGCGCACCGGCACCTGTTCAGCCAGCAGGGCCTGCAACACTTTGAGCAGTTGGGACAGGCTCAGGATGCCCGGCACCAGCTCTTCAGCCAGCTTGGGTGAAGACTTGGCCAACAGTTGCATCAACTGCTGCACTTCTTCATGACCGATCAGCTCATGGGAGTGTTTGTACAGAATCTGGTTAAGGTGGGTCGCCACTACCGTACTGGCGTCCACTACGGTATAGCCCAGCGATTGCGCCTGGCTGCGCTGGCTGACCTCAATCCACACCGCTTCCAGACCAAAGGCCGGATCCTTGGTGGTAATGCCGTTGAGCGTGCCGAACACCTGCCCCGGATTGATCGCCATCTCGCGGTCCGGGTAGATCTCGGCCTCGGCCAGGATCACCCCCATCAGGGTCAGGCGATACGCACTGGGGGCCAGGTCGAGGTTGTCGCGGATATGCACGGTGGGCATCAGAAAGCCCAGGTCCTGGGACAGCTTTTTGCGCACGCCCTTGATCCGCGCCAGCAACTGGCCACCCTGATTGCGGTCAACCAGCGGAATCAGCCGATAGCCAACCTCCAGGCCGATCATGTCGATGGGCGTCACGTCATCCCAGCCCAGCTCCTTGGTCTCTTGGGCGCGGGCAGGCGATGGCAACAGCTCCTGTTGGCGCTTGACCTCCTGCAGGGCCTGGACCTTGACCACGTTCTGCTTCTTCCACATCAGGTACGCGACGCCACCGGCGACTGCAGCCAGGCTGAGAAAGGAAAAGTGCGGCATGCCCGGCACCATCCCCATCACAGCCATCAGGCCTGCCGACACCGCCAGCGCCTTGGGTGAGGCAAACATCTGGCGATTGATCTGCTTGCCCATGTCTTCGGAGCCCGAAGCACGGGTCACCATGATCGCGGCAGCGGTGGACAGCAACAGGGACGGCAACTGCGCCACCAAACCGTCACCGATGGTCAGCAAGGCATACACCTTGCCCGCTTCGCTGAAGGTCATGCCGTGCTGGAAGATACCGACGGCCATGCCGCCGATCAGGTTGATAAACAGAATCAGCAGACCGGCGATGGCGTCACCGCGCACGAACTTGCTGGCACCGTCCATCGAGCCGTAGAACTCGGCCTCCTGGGCCACTTCCTGACGGCGGGCCTTGGCCTGGTTCTGGTCGATCAGACCGGCGTTGAGGTCGGCATCGATTGCCATTTGCTTGCCGGGCATGGCGTCGAGGGTAAAGCGGGCGCTCACTTCGGAGATACGCCCGGCACCCTTGGTCACGACCACGAAGTTGATGATCATCAAAATCGCAAAAACCACGATACCGACGACGTAGTTACCACCGATCACCACTTCACCGAAGGCCTGGATCACCTTGCCTGCGGCCGCGTGACCTTCATGACCGTGGAGCATCACCACCCGGGTCGAGGCCACGTTCAGGGCCAGCCGCATCAGGGTGGCGACCAGCAAAATGGTGGGGAACACCGCAAAATCCAGCGGCCGCAGGGCGTAGACGCACACCAGCAGCACCACAATCGACAGCGCGATGTTGAAGGTGAAAAACACGTCCAGCAGAAACGGCGGAACGGGCAACATCATCATTGCCAGCATCACCAGCAACAACAGCGGCACACCCAACTGTCCCCGACCGAGGCCGGCCAGACCGCTGCGTGCGGTGTTGATTAACTGAGAGCGATCCAGTGACATTGCGACAAACCTTTAGCAAACTTTTGACGCCATGTGCGCCGTAAAGCCTGCCTGTGCAAGAAACCTTCCAACTTTCGTCACTGGCCTCTAAAACAGTCGTTTGTACAAGCACCAGCCAGACTCAGGGCGCGCTCAATACCAGCGTGGCACTCCCCGTGAAAGGCCCTGCGGCAGGAAAGCTGCCGGGTTTGCGGATCAGTGAAAACGCTACCGAGTCCCTCCCTGAACTGTTGCTGATAGAGGTCCTGAAAGAGCCTCCTACAGGTACTACCGAAGTGCCCCGAGTCATGGTGGTAGCAAGATTGGCATTGCTGGTGGCCAGGGCACTTGAGTTGAACGAAGAGGCGGCCCCCCTCCACGAGACCTCTATGCCGGAAAAAATGCCTGGGGAAGGACATGTGTAATTGAGCGTGACAATTTTCAAGTTGGGTGAACTGTGTGGCGTTTCCCCTACCGCAACGGGATCCACCGGACCAAAGTCCACATCCAGTGGGTTATTATTGTTAATCGTGCAGGTTGACGGGCTCAAGTTGAGAGAATTGCGGGCAAACACATTGACAATTGTACTGATCTCCCTCTCTGCCCCCCAAAACGTAAAGGGACGTATACCCAAAGTAATGGTCGCGATGAGTGTCCCTGAGTCGATCTTGATATAACTACCCGGCGTCGTGGCAATGTTTAAATATGGCCGACCCGGCACACTCATATAAGGCTCATTTCTCTGTACTGAAAGGAGAATACCGCCTCTCACAGGGATCGGATAATAAGCACTCCCGTTCACGCTCAACCCGCCCTCGAGACTGCTGTAATTCGGACTCAGCCTTACAGCTTCGGGATAGGTCACTACGTGTTGATAGGGACTTGAAGAGCTAGGCATTCCATGCCTGCAGTCCATCGTATAACCATCGAGCAAAATTTTCCCGAGACTGGTGTTCGCTGCCACCTCGACATAAACATTAAACCCATGGCCCGCCGGATTAACCCACTCGCCGCCATTTACCCGGCACTCCGCTGCGCTGGCAATCTGAGCCAGCATCAATATCATCAGCCCAATTAAATACTTCATATCAATCTCTTCACTATAAAATAGCCTGACAACAGGAATACCACTTTAAGGATAATTCAACATAAAGATCGAAGTAGCCGTAAAGTTACCAGCCGTTATTGATCGATTTACAATGGCCTGTGGCTCAGCCTTAATAAATGCCTTAAAAGCAATTACATTGGCGCCATTACTTAATAGCTGCCTGTCACTGGCCACATTTAACGGCACCAGATTATCCCCGGGGGTTTCTATCCCGATGGCGACTCCCGCAGCTGTACTGCCACCGCCCAGTGCCAGTAAACCGGGCAGCGCAGGGTTCTCATTACCACTGAATCTGGTCGTGACAAAGCTGCTGATACTGGTGTCGCACCCTTCAAGGTGGATCTGGAAGAGCTTGCTGACCGTGCGGGCGTTCAGGTACAGGTATTGGCTCGAAGCTTCCAGCTGATCCAGTACGATCGCCTCATCGCCGGGCCTGAACGAGCACGCCTCGGCCACCAGCCCCCCGCTGAAACGCAGATTGTCCGCAGCCCTGGCGCTGGCGGGCAACGACAAGGGCACCCCCATCAGCAGTGCCAATGCCAAGGGTTTCCAACCTTGGGTTTCTATCTGAATGTGCATGGAGTACCCGCCTCTACTCGTAGTAGGCCAGCAACGTTGCGGAGGCCGTAAACCCGCCCGAAGCGAGCGAGCCCCCAAGTCGTTTGACCGGGACCGCTTGCAGTACCGGAGGGCTCGAAGGGTTGATCGATATCGGCGTGTTGAGCGTGAAAGCCACACCATCTCGCAAGAGTCGAACCCCCATGTCTGCAGCGCTGGTCTGCACGGCGGCCGGGTCAAACGTCGTTGCCGTGCCCTGCACCGTCAACATCATCCGCCAGGGCAATGGGCTGGCAGCGCAGTTGATCGTGTAACTCAAGGGCTGAAGGTAGTTCACACCGTCGACGGCATTGATGCCCACGTTGTTGAAGTTGACATCGATCGTGCTGCCGCTGCTGATGGTGCAGGGTGGCGGCTCTACCAGCGTGCCGCGGAACGTGAGGTTTGCCATTGCGTCGGGGCCAAGACCCAAAGCGCACAGGGTAAAAAAAGCAGAGAGTTGCCAACGTTTCATATGTGAATCCTTCTTATCGCAGGGCAACCACTAACGTAGCGGTGGCTGAAAACGCCCCGCCAGTCAGTGTGCGTCCAGGGTTTTTCACCAGCACCGCTTCCATTCTCGGCAAGATGGGGTATGTGAAATTCAGCGCACGATTGAGGGGCCAGGCAACACCGCTTACCAGAAGCTTGACCCCGAGATCATTCTTGCTGGTGCGCAGAACTGCACTGTCAAACCCGGCCCCACTGCCCAGCAAGGTCAACGTCATGTTGTTCGTTGGCTGTGGCCCGCACGTCACCGTATAGGGCACAGTTTTGCGGTAGTTCGAACCGTCAACCTGGTTCGTGACTACTTCGCTGCCGAAAGAGATATCAAGCGTGCTGCCACCGTTGACGACGCAAGGCACAGGCGCCATGACCACGCCACGGATAGACACACTGACATCTGCCCGAGCCCCTTCGCAAAGGGCCAGCAGCAAACAACCACAGGCGAGCAGAACCCGCGAAACAGATGGCATGCTCATCGTTTTTCCTCACTCATACATAAGCCTGAAATCAACCGTGGCCCGAAAAGCACCATTGCTCAGTGCTGCCGATGTGCGGGTTGGCTGGACCTGCCACGTCAGAGCGTCATCGCCGCGCTCCAGAAACAAGGGTTCACCGCCCGACCCCAGGCGCACGTCCCGCCCAAGGGCATCGGTCAGTCGCAGTCCCATGCCTGTAACACCCTGCACTTTGACCAGCCGCGGATCGTCCGCATCGGCTGGCGCCACAAAAGCCACGGACACCACAGGCTGATAGGCGCTCCACACCAGCTGGCCCGTGCGGGCATTGAGGATGCTCCCGGAAGCGCGCTGGCAATCGAGGAAGCGCAACTGAAAAGCCACGGGCGATGCCTGATCACCAGGGCGCATCAATTGACTGCGCGGCACGCTGCCAAGGTCTATGGCCTGATCCGCCGAAGCCATGTCCAGCACACAGGGTGAATTGTGCAGTGAGCCCGATATATCCAGAATCCCGCTCATGCCTCCAACTTCGGCACGGCTCTGCACGGCATGCAATGTCAGCAACAAACAACTCAGCGCCGTTACCCTGCCGGGTGTGACGGGGTGTCTGCGCACGCTATTCATTGGTTGAAGACGCTTGCTGGTCCACCTTGCAGGTATCACCGGTACAACTGAACACCAGCGTCGGACGGCCACCGTAATCATTGACATACGTCAGCAAGGGCGCGGCCCCCAATGCAGTCACCGTCGCCCCCAACTTCAATGAATCCTTTGGCGAGACCATGAGCGGCTCAAAACCCGGGGCGGTTTCTGCGTCCTTGCCACGACGGGCATCGATCAGGGTGATGTAGTAGGGGGTGGGGTTATTGACCCGATAGTGATCACCCTCACGGGTAAGGGTCAGTTGTTGCTGCCAGGGGTCAGATTGCTCCTGCTGACCAGGGACTATCGAAGCCGGGCGGTAAAACAGCTTGATACGGGTCTGCAAGGCAATTTGCAGGCTGTTGGCCTTGTCGCTACGGGGCGGGATTTCCCGCAGATTGAAGTAATAGACAGTCTCACGGTCCTGGGGCAAGGATTTGACTGCCGGTAGCGACTGGACTTTCACCTGACTGCGCTTGCCGGGCTCCAGGCGCTGGACCGGCGGCAGCACGATCAGCGGCGAGGTGATCTTGTTGCCCTGCTCATCCTCGACCCAGCCCTGGGCCAGGTAGGGCAACTGGGTGTTGTTGTTGGTGATGCTCATGCTGACGGCATCTTTGTTGCCATCAAATACGACCCGGGTTCGATCAAGGCCTATGGCTGCATTCGCGTTGTTGAACAGACTCAACGTCAAAAGGGCCAGCGTCGCAGGCGCACAGCGCAAATTCAGAATCATGTGGACTTTTTCTCCGTATCGATAAGTGAGGTCAGCGGCGCTGGCGCAGGGTCGAGGATTTGGCAGGGCAGCTTCAGGGTCGTGGTCAGTCCGTCATCCGGCAGGCTTGAAGGCATGATCAGCGTGCAGCGTTCGGCCCCTCCCCAACTGACAGTCATCCGTTCCCCGGGGCGAATTCCGCTCAGGTAGACGCTGCCACCGTCATTGACGATGCCAGTGTCCTGCTGTTTTTCATTCTTCACCGTGGCCCCGAATGGCGGGACGCTGCTGTCAGGCAGACTCAGCAGCACCATCGCTTTGTGGCCGGCAATCACATCCAGCGTGCGATAGCCGATGGCGCCTTCAGTCAGGGTCAGCTGGGTCACGGACTGCGTCGCTTCCACATTGGCGGGCAGGTTCTCCAGGTCAACACTGGCGCCCGTGCGCAAAAAGCTGCTGACATCGGCGATCACCGCCTTGCCAAACACATTGCTGCGGGTGGGCGTGCCATACCCCCGCACCGGCACATCGGGCACACCACTGGTGTCGATCAGCAACCGGGTGCCACCGGTGCCGGACGTTCTATGCCCTGCGCCGCCCCTGGACGTGAGCGTGGCACCGCCTCGGGCAGAAACGTTGAGGCTGGTGTAGTTGTTTTCTTGCTGGGCGACACTCGCAGAGATTTCAGCCTGATCACCGATATGGCTCAGATAACCGCTGACTGACGTATTACTGACTGACAGTTGATAGCTGTTGCGCTCATCCAGCCGGTCACTGAAACGTGCGCCATAACTGTTTTTGCCCAGCGAGTTGCTGGCGGTGGTGGTCAGGGTGCCCGAGCGGCCCAGCGGCAGGCTGAGTGACAGGTACATCCCGCTGCTGTTGTTGGAGATGCCGTTGTGCTGGTTGCGTTCCTGATTTCTGAACACGTTAAGTGACAGGCTCATGTTCTTAACCGTGCCCGCACTGAAATAGCGGGCCAGCGACAGATTCCATCGCTCGCTGGCCGGGCGATCCCAATAGGACTGGTTGCTGTAATTCAAATAGACGGAAAGCCCCGCATCGCGAAACTGCTTGTTAAAAGTCGCGGTGTAGAGTGACTTGCTGCCCCCCACAGGCCCGCCGTAATGACGGGCGTTCAGGTATTCACTCATGCTCAGGTAGTTTTTTTCGGAAAAACGGTAACCGGCAAACGTGATCTGACTGTCGTATTGGTCGAATTTTTTCGAGTAGCTCAGGCGATAGGAGTCACCCGACAAGGCCTTGTCGTGAAGTGTGGCGCTGGCCCGTGTGACATCGAATGACATCGCACCGAAGGCCAGCAGATCGCGCCCTGCCCCGACAGAAAGTGCTGTGTAATTGTTATCACTGATGCCACCGCCATACAGGGACCAGCCGTTACTGACCCCCCAGGAAAACTCCCCCATCCCGAAGGTACGCCCCTGCCCGCCATCATGAAGGCTTGAGGGCTGGCCGGTAGCCAGCTTGTAGCGCACGGTGCCGGGCCGCGTGAGGTAGGGAATGCTGGCGGACTCAACCGTGAAGGTGGTGACGCTGCCGTCCTGCTCTTCGACCCGGACATCAAGCGTACCGGTGACGGCTTCATTGAGATCCTGAATGCGAAAGGGCCCCGCCGCGACCAGCGCCTCATAAAGCACCCGGCCTTGCTGACTGATGATGACCTTGGCATTGGTCTTGGCCACACCCACGACTTCGGGCGCGTAGCCGCGCAGGTTGGGCGGCAACTGGTTGTCATCCGAGCTGAGGGCAATGCCGTTGAAACGAAAGCTGTCGAACAGGTCCGAGTAGAGGTAGTTCTCCCCCAGCATCAGCCGCGACTGGATGGACGGCAACGAGCGATACGCATAAAAGCGGCTCCACTCAAGCCGTTGCTCACGGCTGACAGTTGCCTCTTCGATACGACCTTGCCAGTCAGCGCGAAAGCGCCAAGGCCCTGCGTTGGCACCAAACGTACCGTTGCCCGTCAAGTTGGTGCGCCGGGCCGTGTCGCGCTGGTTGATGGACTGCGCCGTCAGGTTGTAATCGATCAACACACCGGGCACGCCGTCATCCCACCGCGAAGGCGGGTCCCAGTTCAAGGCGTTGTACTCCAGATAAGCCTGGGGCAAGGAAATATAGAGAGTGGAAGTGCTCAGGTCGCCGCTGACTTCCATCCCCGGCAGGCCGCTGATATCCAGGCACTCTGTACCCCTCCACCAATTGAGCCCGGCTTGTTTGTCGCTCTTGAGGCCCAGTTGTTCTACCAGATCAGGTGACAGGCAGGCCTGACTGCCTTTGGGGTCGTCGTCCGGAGGGTAAAAGGGAATGCGCTGCTCAGGCAGCAACTGCGTGTTGATCTGCACTTGCATTGGATAAGTACCCGGCAAGATAAATCCGCTACGCGAAAACTGTGATAAATCGATGTTGGTGCGATCGTTCAGATCGAGAATGTCGGTATTGAACTGAATGTCTTCAACGGCAAGCACCTTGCCTCCCATTGTCATCAGCCCGCTCAACACGCCCGTCCACAGAAGCGTTTTGGCAACTGAGTAGTCTCGCAAATCAAGCAGCCCGTACATGTCAGAAATACTCCAGCCTGAAACGCACCGCAGCACGATGAGATCCAACCGCCATAGGGCTTCCGTTGCCAACCATTTGAAGGGTGTAGCGCAATTCCTGATCTCCTCCGGAGAGAGACATCAGAGACATGGGTACGCCCGGTAAACTTTGCAGCCCTTGCCCGTCAGTAATGCGCAAGGCCAGACCTCTTGTAGAGCCCGCAGCGGCAAACAACTTGCCGCCACTGTCGGCCTGCCCATCAAAGGTCACCCTGACATGCTGCCAATCGGGCAGAAACGCACCCGGGCGACCAGGATCAGGCCGTACCAATGAACACTTGATTAAACGCAATATGAATGTACGCGGCGCACTTTCACCCAGCCGAATAAGTTGCCCCATGGGCAATGGATCAAATTCAATCACTTGATAAATACTGTTTGCATCCAGTGCGCACGCAGAATCAATAACTTGCCCAACCAACGTGACTCGACCACCACCCTGATACAGTTGCTGCGCACTGACCGTATCAAACGAAACAGCAAACAGAATAAACGCGCAGAAAACTTTCAGCCTCGAGAGTATTTTCACACCCAACTCCCACCTGTAGTTGCCCTGCTACCGGGTGAGCGGTAGCAGGGTAATCACTTACTGATAAGCCAAGGAGAAGTTGGTCACAGCAGTAAACACGCCCGGCGTGATATCGCCCGTGGCCTTGCCTTTCAAGTAGGCACCATAGGTCAGGGTATTCTCGCCCGGCTGAAGGAGTTGCGGCCTGGTCGGCGTGCCCAGAACGATCGGGGTGCCAGCACCATCGACCATCATGATGCCCGCGCCCTGGGCCGTGCCGGCAATACCCAATGCCCCTGTCACGTCTGTAGAAGCTGCACCCGTAAAGGTGGCCGTGACTGTTTTATCGGTGAGTGCCGTCAGCGCACATCCGGTCAGTTCGATTTGAAAGCTCTCAGGACTGGTAACACCCCCAGTACTCAGTTGCGACTTGGCAACCTGCCCCAATGGAATCGTCTGATCGACACTGGTTGGCACGATAGAGCACGCCGCTTCGAGGATTTCTCCCTCGAAACTGATCGTGCCTGTACCGGCACCTGCCGCATGAGCTCCCGACACAGAAGCCATCAGAATAGCCATGGATGCCACGACTGTTTTAAATACAACATTCATCAAAATGCCTCCCACACAAACACTGTTAAACCATATAAAACAAATATGGATTTGAGTTGTTTATTTGATTCAGAACACAGTCAAACTTTCTTGCTGTGATCGAGTGCAGCCCCATAAAAAGAGCGGAGGGAATTTAACAATCAAATCATTAAAAAATATGCAAGACATTGACTATCAGCACGCAGGAACTTTATTACCGGCACGCAGGACAACTTCATAAGATAGAAGGAAACTTCGAAAATAAACGTAGGAAACCAACAACAATTAAAAGCCTCTCAATCACCTACGCACTGAAGTAATAACTATATGTTTTTCACGAAACATATCGCAAGCACTTCAACTCCAACATATGTATTACTTAAGAATACTTATACGCACTTCATTCAAGCACTGTCTAATGCAATGAAAGAATTAACGGCTTCTCAATCATCGCGTTTCAAATCCGGCGGGATCGGCAGGTCCTTGAGCGCGTCCGGGTGCTTGCCCTTGCCCGCCTGGTGCTGGCGGATCTGGTACACGTAGGCCAGCACCTGGGCCACGGCCAGGTACAGCCCGGCAGGAATCTCTTGTTCCAGCTCGGTGGAGTGGTAGATCGAACGCGCCAGCGCAGGGGATTCAAGCAGCAGGATGTTGTGCTTTTCACCAATCTCGCGAATCTTCAGCGCCAGGAAGTCACTGCCCTTGGCCAGCAACATCGGCGCCGCGCCTTTCTCCGGGTCGTACTTGAGGGCCACGGCGTAATGGGTCGGGTTGGTGATGATGACATCCGCATCCGGGATCGCCGCCATCATCCGCCGTTGCGACATATCGCGCTGCAACTGGCGAATCCGCTGCTTGACCTCGGGCCGCCCCTCCTGGTCCTTGTGTTCGTCGCGCACTTCCTGCTTGGTCATCAGCAGTTTCTGATGGCTTTCCCACAGCTGCACCGGCACGTCCACGGCGGCAATCAGGATCAGCCCGCAGGCCATCCACAAGGCGCTCCAGGCCACCACTTGCAGACTATGGATCACCGCCAGTTCCAGCGGCTCATGGGCGATGCGCAGCAGGTCGTCGATATCGGACTTCAACACCAGCAAGGCCACGATCAGGATGATGAAGAACTTGGCCAGGGCCTTGAGCAACTCGACCAGCGCCTTGGCCGAGAACATGCGCTTGATCCCCGCTGCGGGGTTCATGCGGCTGAATTTAGGGGCCAGGCTGCCAGCGGCGAACAGCCAGCCTCCCAGGGAAATCGGCCCGACCAGAGCGGCGATCAGCAAGGTGACCAATACCGGCTGCAGGGCAAGCAGGGCTATTTTTCCCGAGTGGAGTAAAAACAGGCCCATGGAGTCAGGATTGAGCAGCACCTCGCGGCTCAGGCTGAAGTTGTAGCGCATCAACTCCATCATGTCCTGGGCCAGCGCACCACCAAAAATCAGCAGACCCGCCGAGCCGGCCAACATGATGGCCAAGGTATTCAGCTCTTTTGAGCGTGCGATCTCGCCCTTTTCCCTGGAGTCCTTTTTCCGTTTCTCCGTGGGGTCTTCTGTTTTATCGGCACCGCTTTCACTCTCTGCCATAGCGGTCTACTTCGCCTGTGCCAGTTCACGTAAAAACTGCAGGGCCTCGGAGGCCAGCGGTTGATACTGGTTGAGAATGTCCGCCATGCTGATCCACAGAATCACCATGCCCAGCACCAGGGTCAGCGGAAAGCCGATGGCAAAAATATTAAGTTGCGGCGCAGCCCGGGTCATCACGCCAAACGCGATGTTGACCACCAGCAACGCGGTGATGGCAGGCAGCACCAGCAGCAGCGCCGCCCCCAGCACCCAACCGAGCTTGTTGGCGATTTCCCAGTAGTGATGGCTCAGCAACCCGCCACCCACCGGCAAGGTGGTGAAGCTCTCGGTGAGTACCTCAAACACCACCAGATGGCCGTTCATGGACAAAAACAGCAAGGTCACGAGCATGGTGAAAAACTGCCCGATCACCGCCACGTTAACGCCGTTGGCCGGATCGACCATGGACGCAAAGCCCATGCCCATCTGAATCGCGACAATTTGCCCGGCCACCACGAACGCCTGGAAAAACAGCTGCAACGAAAACCCCAGTAATGCACCAATGATGATTTGCTCGGCAATCAGCATCAGGCCGCTGAGGTCCAGCGGGTTGACGACGGGTAGCGGCGGCAGGCTGGGCATGATCGCCAGGGTGATCGCCAATGACAGAAACAGCTTGATCCGCTTGGGCACCAGGGTCGTGCCGATGATCGGCATGGTGGTCAGCAGTGCGCCCACCCGAAACAGTGGCAGCATAAAGCTGGCGACCCAGGTACTGATCTGCGCGTCCGTCAGGGCCAGAAGCGACATTTAACCGATCAACTGCGGAATGCTGCCGTACAACTGCAGGATGTATTCCATAAAGGTCTGCACCAGCCAGGGCCCTGCCACGATCAGCGTGATCAGCATCACCAGCAGTCGCGGGAGAAAGCTGAGGGTTTGTTCGTTGATCTGGGTCGCCGCCTGAAACATGGCCACCAGCAACCCGACCAGCAAGCTGGGGATCACCAGCACGGCGACCATCAGGGTGGTCAGCCACAGCGCACTGCGAAACAGGTCAACCGCAACTTCTGGGGTCATGACTCACACTCCGCCAAAACTGCTGGCCAGGGTGCCGATAATCAACGCCCAGCCATCCACCAGCACAAACAGCATGATTTTGAACGGCAGCGAAATGATCAACGGCGAGAGCATCATCATGCCCATGGCCATCAGCACACTGGCCACCACGAGGTCGATGATCAAAAACGGGATAAAAATCATGAACCCGATCTGGAACGCGGTTTTCAGTTCCGAGGTGACGAACGCGGGCACCAGGATGGTCAGGGGAGCGGCATCCGGAGTGGCGATGTCGGTGCGCTTGGACAGGCGCATAAACAGCTCCAGATCGCTGGTCCGGGTCTGGGCCAGCATGAAGTCCTTGATCGGCACTTCAGCCTTGAGAATCGCATCCTGGGCCGAGAGCTTTTCGGCAAGATAAGGCTGCAGGGCGTCGTTGTTCACCCGGTCGAATACCGGGGCCATGATGAACATCGTCAGAAACAACGCCATGCCCGTGAGGATCTGGTTGGACGGTGTCTGCTGCAGGCCCAGGGCCTGACGCAGGATCGAGAACACGATGATGATCCGCGTAAAGCTGGTCATCAGCATGACGAACGCCGGAATGAAACTCAGCGCGGTCATGATCAGCAGAATTTGCAGACTGACTGAATATTCCTGCTGGCCATTGGCCCCGGTGCCCAGGGTTATCGCCGGAATCGACAGCGGGTCAGCCCCTGACGCCAACGGCGCGACAAGCGCCAACAACAGCGCGACAACTAAACGCATTACGGCTTGTCCTTTTGCTGACCCAGTATTTCCATCAGGCGCTTGGCAAATTCGGGGGTTGCAGGTTGCGCTGTGCCGGGCACTTGCACCGGCTCCTTGAGCACGTGCAGCGGGGTGATACGGCCCGGCGTCAGGCCCAGCAGGATCTGTTCACTGCCGACCTGCACCAGCACCAGCCGATCCCGCGCACCCAGGGCACGGGTACTGATCAGCTCGATCACCTGCCCCTGACGCGGGCCCGCCTGCTGGACACGGCGCAGCAGCCAGGCCAGGGCAAATATCACCCCCAGCACCAGCAGCAGGCCGAGCACCAATTGCGTCAATTGCCCGCCAATACTGGTGCCCACCACCGGAGCCGCGACAGCCGTGGCCACAGGTTCGGCCGCCAGCACGCTAAAGGGCAAGGCCACTAAACCGCCGAGTAACCGCTTCACTTAACGCAGCTTCTTGATGCGTTCGCTGGGGCTGATCACGTCAGTCAGGCGGATGCCGAACTTTTCGTTGACCACCACCACTTCGCCGTGAGCAATCAGGGTGCCGTTCACCAGCACGTCCAGCGGTTCGCCAGCCAGGCGATCCAGCTCGATCACCGACCCCTGGTTGAGTTGCAGCAGGTTACGGATATTGATGTCGGTGCTGCCCACTTCCATGGAAATCGACACCGGGATATCCAGAATCACGTCCAGGTTAGGGCCATCCAGCGTCACCGGCTGGTTGTTGCGCGGCACACTGCCGAACTCTTCCATTGCCAGACGGTTGGGGGCCGGTTTGGTGACTGCATCAGCCGCCAGCAAAGCATCGATATCTGCCTGGCCAACATCGCCGGTTTCTTCCAGCGCCGCAGCCCATTCATCAGCCAGCGCCTGGTCTGCAGCAGTTGTATCGTGTTCGTTAGCCATGGGGTGTCCTCGGCGGGCAGTCAATCATTGGATGGGTGTGGAGCGGCTTAACGCCGCCCGATGGGCTCAACCACTTGCAAGGCAAGATTGCCTTTGTGGGAGCCCAGTTTGACCTTGAACGAAGGCACGCCATTGGCGCGCATTACCAATTCATCTTCCAGTTCGATGGGGATCACATCGCCGGGCTGCATGTGCAAGATGTCCCGCAGGCGCAATTGACGGCGGGCCACGGTGGCACTGAGCGGCACGCTGACGTCGAGTACGTCTTCGCGCAGGGCCTTGCTCCAGCGTTCGTCCTGGTCGTCGAGGTCGGACTGGAATCCGGCATCGAGCATTTCGCGCACCGGCTCGATCATCGAGTACGGCATGGTCACGTGCAGGTCGCCGCCACCGCCGTCGAGCTCGATATGGAAAGTGGACACCACAATGGCCTCACTGGGGCCGACGATATTGGCCATGGCCGGGTTAACTTCTGAGTTGATGTACTCGAAATTGACCTCCATGATCGCCTGCCAGGCCTCCTTCAAATCAATGAAGGCCTGCTCCAGCACCATGCGCACCACGCGCAATTCGGTAGGGGTGAATTCCCGGCCTTCGATCTTGGCGTGACGGCCGTCGCCGCCAAAGAAATTGTCCACCAGCTTGAACACCAGTTTGGCGTCGAGGATGAACAGTGCCGTGCCGCGCAACGGCTTGATCTTGACCAGGTTCAGGCTGGTAGGCACGTAAAGCGAGTGCACGTACTCGCCGAACTTCATGACCTGCACCCCGCCCACCGCCACGTCCGCCGAGCGGCGCAGCAGGTTGAACATGCTGATACGGGTATAGCGGGCGAAACGCTCGTTGATCATTTCCAGGGTCGGCATGCGCCCCCGGACAATACGGTCCTGACTGGTCAGGTCATAGCTTTTGACACTGCCGGGCTCGGCAGCTGTTTCGGCCTGTACCAGACCGTCATCGACGCCATGCAACAGCGCGTCAATCTCATCCTGGGACAGCAGGTCTTGCACGGCCATGTCGTGATCCTACTGCAATACAAAGTTAGTAAAGAGCACCTGGTCGATAACCACTTTGCCGAGTTCTTTCTGTGCTACGTCCTGCACGCTGGCAGTCGTTTTCTGGCGCAGAATTTCCTGGCCCACCGGTGTTGCGAGGTCGTCAAAGGACTGACCGGAAAACAGCATCACCAGGTTGTTGCGAATCACCGGCATATGCACCATGAGCGCCTTCAGATCGGCGGGGTCGCGGGCCTGCAAGGTCACACTCACTTGCATGTAGCGCTGGCGGCCATTGGCGTTGTAATTGACCACGAAGGCCGGGGCCATGGGCTCATAGAGGGCGGCCGGTTTGACGTTGCTGTCCACTTGCGGCACAGGCTCGCTCTTGGGGCTGTGCATGAAATACCAGGTGGCGCCTACAGAAAGACCAATCGCCAGCAGTACAGCCACGACGATCAGGATAATCAGCTTGAGTTTGCCTTTGCCGGCCGGTTCATCTACCGCGTCGCTCGTCGCCATGCCAATAATCCGTCACTATTTGGTTTTCACAGATGCCGGGGTAGGCACAGCAAGTGTTATGCCAGAAGCAGGACGGTGGGTGACTTTGTGGACGCGGGCTTGCTCGCGATACAGGCTATGGGGCGCCGCCGTTACAGCGCGCCGAAGCCATCGCGAACAAGCCCGCTCCCACAGGGTTTTTACTCAGGCGTAGTAATCCACTGCACTGGAGCCCAATACTACGCTTGGCGCGACCGCCGCGACGTCCACTGGCTCGTCATCCATGACACTGTCCAGCCGCTGACCACCGCTTCCGCTGCGGGCCTGTTGCTCCTGGCCCTGCTGCCCTTGCCAGTTGCGCGGCTGGTCGGAGACGTTGACGTCCACCTGCCCCATCCCCTGTTGTGCCAGCATGTCGCGCAAGCGGTGCATCTGGCTGTCCAGCGCTTCGCGCACGCCAGCATGACCACTGACAAAGTTGACCTGCGCCGACTGGTCAGCGGCAATGTTGACCCGAATATCCAGGCGCCCCAGCTCCGCTGGCTCCAGCTGGATGTCGGCAGATTTGAGATTGGCGCTGGACAGGTACATCACCCGATTGACGACCTCTTCAGACCAGCCGCCCTGATGCATGGCCAGGGGCTGATTGACCGGCAGCGTGTTCACGGTCTTGGGCACTGCAGCCTGGGTTAGGGCCGCCAGGCGATTGGCGAAGTCATCGACCCGCGTATCGCTGGACGTACTTTTCAGATCCTTGAGACCGTCATCGAGCAAGCCCTTGAAAGCCTTCTCGCCGCCCTCACCGGTCGCTGACTCGCCAGCACTCCCATCGATCAGCATGGCGATGCTGCTGGCCTGCCCCTGAACCGTGGCCGGTGGGGTTTCGTTCGACGGGATCTTGACCGGGCTCTGGCTGCTGGCCGATACATGCCCGCCCTGCTCCATCGCCAGGCGCACGGCCGGCATCGCGTCGAGAGGATCCGCTTCGGGGTCGAAGGTGTCGTCGGCTGCCGGTTGCAGAAGCGACTGAACCTGAGCTTGAGCCACCCGTGGCTGTGCCGCTTGGGCCTGTGCAGCTACCGGCACCTCTGGTGTCTCGGGTACCGCCTCGACAACCGCCGCGGGAGGTGCCGTCACAGGCAGCAGCATGAGTGGATCGACAACGGCCAAGTCGTCGCCCGACTGGCCAGCGCTGTCATCCTGATCAGTCATGGCTGCATCCCTGGTCTTGCCGCCAGGCAATGGGTTGCCGCTATCGGCAACGGCTGGCGCCGGCTCAGACGCGCTGGCATACACCGCGGCAAAGGGTTGTGCCGGGGACGTGGCAGGTTGCGCAGGGCTGCCCGCCGCTGCTTTTGGCGCAGCAACGGCAGGTATCTGAAGCAAGGGTTGGGCGGCAACGGGCATTAACGGGTCTCCGCTGTACGGCAGGCATAGGTACAGGTCAGAGAGTCAGAGCAAGGTTTGGGCCAGCTTTGCGCAATCAGCTGATCACAAAATACGGAGGCCCTGAGCGATGGCGCTCGGCACGATAAAGTCGCCGAACCATCTGGTATTCATCGTCGATCTTGATCACCAGCTCCTGGATACCGGCCAGTTGCTTCTTTTGCGCACGCTCTTCGAGCAGGCCGCACAAGTGCGCCAAACGAATGGCACCCATGTTGCTGCTGCTGCCTTTAAAGCTGTGGGCAACCAGTGTCAGGTCGTCGGCTTCGCGGGTGTTGTGCAATTGCCCCATGCGCTCTTCGGAGTCAGAGAGGAAGGTATCGAGCAGGTCTGCAAAACCGCCCTCCATCACGTCTCGCAACGCATCGACCACTTTCGGATCCATATGAATGTCAGACACTTGTTCACTCCTTGATCAAGAATGGCCGGATTATGCCAGACCCCCCCATGAAAACTCTACGGTCGCACTGCGGCCATCAGGTGCCCAGCGGGCCGCAGGGCACAGTTGCCGGACCAAACTCACGCCACGCCCCGACAGACGGTCTGAATCAAGGGGTCTGGACATGACTTTGTCGACATCAAAGCCGGCACCACTGTCTTCAACCTGGATAAACAGGCGTCCGCTCTCCCCGATCGGCTCGACCTGCAACGACACCCGCACAAATCCGCTTTTGAGGGTCGCCAAGCGCTCCCTGCGCTGCTGGTAATAATGGGCAAACCCTTCTGTATCGCGCTTGAGCCGAGAGTCGAGGCCCAGCACCCCGTGTTCCAGGGCATTATTGTAAAGCTCGGACAGCACCGCATGGATCACCGGCCCCTGGGCACGCAATCCGTGGACCTCCATCAGCAATTGCAGCAAGAAAGGCAGTGGATTGAACTGTTGCAGGGTTCGCGCCCGAAACTCGAAACGGGACGACCAGTCCCGCGGGCTGCATTGGCCGCTGTCTGAATAGACGATGGCTGGCACACCCAGAAACTGCGGCAATTGTGAGGTGATATGCACCATGCTCACGTCATCCCGGGCCCGCCCCTGAAAATCGCGCAACGCCTGTTCGACCTCGGCAATCAGTTGCAGCGGATGGCGATTGGCATCGAGCACCCGCTCCAGACGTTCAACCCCGAACAGTTGCTGATCCGGGCCACAGGTATCGATCACGCCGTCGGTCAACAAAAACACCTGATCACCGGGCAGCATCGCAAAGACTTGAGTGGCATGGTCAAACACTTCAGCGCGCAACACCCCCAGCGGCAGGTGTTGCGACGTCAATGCCGTACGCTCACCACCGGACTGCAAGTAACCGTCGGGCATCCCGCCATTCCAGACCTCGACACAACGGCGCTGGGCACTGACACACAGCAACGTGGCGCAGCAGAACATGTCGACGGGCAGGATGCGCTTAAGCTTGGCGTTCATTTCACGGAGGATTTCGGCCAGGCCATAGCCTTTGGCCGTCATGCTGTAGAACACCTCGGCCAGTGGCATTGCGCCAATGGCCGCAGGAAGACCGTGGCCGGTGAAATCAGCGAGCAGCAGGTGGGTATCCCCGGCGGGGGTGTAGGCCGCCAATAACAGATCACCATTGAACAAGGCATAGGGCGATTGCAAGAAGCGGATATTGGGGGCATCCAGACACCCTGAATGCGCCACCCGATCAAATACCGCCTTGGCTACCCGCTGCTCGTTGAGCAGGTAATCGTTGTGCTCGGCTATCAAGTCACGCTGCTGCAGCACGGTTTGCTGCAAGCGCCGCAGGCGCTCCATTGAGCGGCTCAATTGATATCGAACAGCTTGTCAAAGTTGGAAATACCGAGAATCTTGCGCACATCCGGACTGCTGTTGACTACCCGGATATCCGACTCATCGCCACCGGCGTGCTCGCGTAACAGCAACAACATGCCCAGCGCCGAACTGTCGAGGTAGGTCGCGTCTTTCAAATCCACTACCACGCAAGCGGGCTTGGGGTTCAATTCCTCATAGGCGCTGCGAAATTCCTGATGTTTGGCAAAGTCGAACCGGCCCTTGATTGCGATTGTCAGCTTGCTGCCATCTTCGGAGACTTCAGATATCACTGCCATGTGGATGCTCCCGAGGTTGTCCCAGCAACTATAGACGCTTTGTGTAGAGGGGTCAGTACACGTCTTTTCGCGGCAATCGCTGGGACAACTCGTCCATCAATTTTTGCTCGCGCTTGTCTTCCAGCTGGCGGGCTTCGTCGGCGTAACGCTGAACCAGCTTGCGCAGCCCCTCGACGCGGGCATAGGCCGTCTGCCACGTCTCACGGGCCTTGTCGAGGTTGTTCTGATGCCACACCAGACTCTGGCGCTGCTGGCCGACGGCGGTTTCCAGCTGGCCAAGGAAATATTGATAGTTGCGCAGCCATTGGCCCGACACGCCCTGGCTGCCGCGATCAACCCACTGCGCCTGGTACTCGCCACGGAAGTTTTCCAGGTCCCCCAGCTTGCTGTTCGCCAGGTTGACCTGCCCTTGAAAGTGCCCCAATCGCTGGGCCGCCGCCTTCTCGGTCTTTTCGGCCATATCGACCACTGGCGCCAGGCGCACTGCCCTTGAATCACCGGCCATCGTCGATTAACCACCCTCTGCCGGGGCGAAGATGCTGCCCAGATGCCCGCCGCTCTCGGCCAGGCTGATGTTGTCGTTCAGCCCTTGGCGCAGGTACGCCACCATTGCCGGTTGCAAGGCAATGGCGGTATCGGTTTCACGGTCGCCACCCGGCACATAGGCGCCCACGCTGATCAGGTCGCGTGCTTGCTGGAAGCGGGACCACAGCTGTTTGAACTGCTGCGCACGACGCATGTGTTCTGGCGTGACCACCGACGGCATGACCCGGCTGATGGACGCTTCAATATCGATGGCCGGGTAATGCCCTTCTTCGGCCAGGCGCCGGGACAACACGATATGGCCGTCGAGCACGCCCCGCGCCGAGTCGGCGATGGGGTCCTGCTGGTCATCGCCTTCAGAGAGCACGGTGTAGAACGCCGTGATCGAACCGCCACCGGCCTCGGCATTACCGGCCCGCTCCACCAGCTTGGGCAGTTTGGCGAACACCGAAGGCGGATAGCCCTTGGTCGCTGGCGGCTCGCCAATGGCCAGGGCGATTTCCCGCTGGGCCTGGGCGAATCGGGTCAGGGAGTCCATCAGCAACAGGACATTCTTGCCCTTGTCGCGAAAATATTCGGCGATTCGCGTGCAGTACATGGCTGCACGCAAACGCATCAGCGGCGCGTCATCGGCAGGCGATGCCACGACCACCGAGCGCTTGAGGCCTTCGGTGCCGAGGATATGCTCGATAAATTCCTTTACCTCACGACCCCGCTCACCGATCAGGCCAACCACGATAATGTCGGCCTCGGTAAAACGGGTCATCATCCCCAGCAGCACACTCTTGCCCACGCCCGTACCGGCAAACAGGCCCAGACGCTGGCCGCGCCCGACCGTCAATAAACCGTTGATGCTGCGAATGCCCACGTCCAGCGGCACGCTGATCGGGTCACGCTTGAGGGGGTTGATGGCAGGCCCGTCCATCGGTACCCAGTCTTCGGCCTTCATCGGCCCTTTGCCATCCAGTGCACGCCCGGCGCCGTCAAGCACCCGACCGAGCATGCTCATGCCCATCGGCAGGCGGCCATTATCGGCCAGGGGCACCACACGGGCGCCCGGCGCGATCCCGGCGACGCTGCCCACGGGCATCAGGAAGATTTTGCCACCGGAGAAGCCCATCACCTCGGCTTCGACTTCCACCGGGTGAAAACTGTCGTCGTTGATCACCAGGCAACGACTGCCCATGGCGGCGCGCAGGCCTTCGGCTTCAAGGGTCAGGCCAACCATGCGCAGCAATCGGCCTTCAACCACCGGCTGCGCAGGCAAAGACACAGCCGGGGCATAGGTGCTCAGGCGCTTGGCAAAGCTGGTGCGCTTAAGGTGCATCGAGGTCGATGTCGATGTCAGGCGCCGCCGGATGCAGCGACTGCTCGTGGAGCTGGTCGAGCAACTGGTTCATGGCCTGTTTGATACGGGTTTCGATGCTGGCATCGATGCGGCTGTGCTCGGTTTCAATCCGGCAACCGCCGGGCTGCAGGGTGTCGTCTTCGACAATCCGCCAGTGTTCGTCGTGGCGCTCGCGCAAGGCCTTGATCTGATCGAAATCCTGCGGATTGATGAACAGCCGAATGTTCTCGGCACCCATCGGCAACAGCTTCAAACCCTCGCGCAGCACTTTCTCGATCTGGGTCGAATCGGTTTTGAGCTCACGCTGGATCACTTGCCGGGTCATGTGCTCGACCAGCCCGACCATGGCTTTTTCAAGTTGTTGGTCCTGCTCGGCAAGCGGCGCCAGCAAGCTGTTCATCAAGCGTTCAAGGCTGGCCACCCTGGCGCTCAGGGCAACCTCGGCTTCCTGGCGAACCTTGAGCTGAGTGCTGTGAAAACCTTCTTTTTCGCCCGTGGCAAAGCCTTCGTTCCAGGCCTCCTGGCGAATGCTTTCGAGTTCTTCGAGGGTCAGTGGCTGGACTTCATCCAGCGGCACTTCTTCGCTTTCCACCGGCAGCTCTTCGACCGGCTCGGGCTCAGGCTCTTCGGGCTCGCGCCAAGGGTCAAAGCTGGGCAGGCCCCATACATCGAAGGCACCCACATCCTTGGCCCGGATCACATCTCCGGGAGAGTCACCGCTGCTCACTTAGATCATCTCTTCGCCGCCCTTCCCGCCGAGAACAATGTCTCCGGCTTCGGCCATACGGCGGGCGATGGTGAGGATTTCTTTCTGCGCAGTTTCAACATCACTGACACGTACCGGGCCCTTGGCTTCCAGGTCGTCACGCAACAGTTCGGCCGCGCGCTTGGACATGTTCTTGAAGATTTTTTCCTGCACGTTCTCGTCGGAGCCCTTGAGCGCCAGCACCAGCACGTCCGAGGACACCTCGCGCAGCAACGCCTGGATCCCCCGGTCGTCTACATCGGCCAGGTTGTTGAACACGAACATCAGGTCTTCGATCTGACCCGAGAGGTCTTCGTCGATATCGCGGATCGAATCCATCAACTGGGATTCCATCGAGCTGTCGAGGAAGTTCATGATGTCGGCCGCCCGCTTGACGCCGCCCAGAGAGGTGCGCGCCGCATTGGAGTTGCCGGAGAACTGTTTTTCGAGGATCTGGTTCAGCTCTTTGAGCGCCGCCGGCTGCACGGTATTGAGCGACGAAACCCGCAGGATGATGTCCAGGCGCGCCTTCTGGTCGAAGTGACCCAGCACTTCACCCGCCTGGTCCGGGTCCAGATACGCCACCACAATGGCCTGGATTTGCGGGTGCTCGAAGCGGATCACGTCGGCCACGGCACGCGGTTCCATCCACTTCAGGCTGTCGAGGCCACTGGTGTTGCCACCCAGCAGGATGCGGTCGATCAGGCCGTTGGCCTTGTCTTCGCCCAGGGCCGAGGTGAGCATTTTGCGAATGTAGCTGTCCGACCCCACGCCAAGGCTGGTCTGGTCGCCGACGATCTCGACGAACTCGCTCATCACCTGCTCGACCTGCTCACGGTGAACGTTGCGCATTTGCGCCATCGCCACCCCCACCCGCTGGACCTCTTTGGGGCCCATGTGGCGCAGCACCTGGGCCGCGTCGGATTCGCCCAGGGACAGCAGCAAAATGGCGGCCTTGTCGACCCGGGTCAACTTGGCGTTGGCGCCCGCACGGTTATCACTCATCGGCATTGATCCACTCTTTTACTACCTGGGCCACACGGCCCGGATCTTCTGCGACCAGACTCTTGATTGCGTTCAACTGAGCGTCATAGCCTTCGCTCGGGCTTGGCAACATGATGCTCTGCGGACCGCTGAGGCTGACACGGTCGTTGGCCAACTCACGATCGAGTCCGCCCGGGCCGCCCATCTCGGCATCGCTGCCAATGCCTGCCACTTGCTTGTTGCGACCGTTGCCGGTGATGTTGTTGAGCACCGGGCGCAACACACCAAACACCAGCACCAGAATAAACAGCACGCCCAGTACTTGTTTGACCACATCCCAGAACCAGGGCTGCGAATAGAACGGGATGTCGGCGATCACTTCGGCGCGCTCGGTGGAGAACGGTACGTTGATCACACTGACACTGTCGCCACGGCTGGCATCAAAACCCACGGCGTCCTGCACCAGGCGGGTAAAGCGTGCCAGTTGATCGGTGCTCCACGGTACCTGGGTGATTTCACCGTTGGCCGGGTTGACGCTGATCTTGTCGTCGATCACCACCGCCACCGACAGGCGATTGACCCTGCCCTGCTGCTGCTTGGTGTGGCTGATGGAGCGGTCCAGCTCGAAGTTGCGGGTCGATTGCGAGCGCTTGTCTGCCGGGTACGGTGCCAGCATTGGCTGGCCGGTGCCCGGGTCCATAATTTGCTGACCGTTGGCATCGAGCAAAGGCTGACCCGGTTGGATCATGCCCGCTGCGGCGGCGCCCTGGCCGGTTTGCTGAGGGGCGGTGGCCGGGCTCGGCGGCTGATTGCTCAAGGCACCGGGCACGCCTTGGGGGCCATTGCTGGCGGTGCGTTGCTCGCTGGTCGATTGCTCGCTGCGCAGCGCCGGTTGATCGGGGTTGAACTGCTCGGAGGTGGACTCGACGGCACTGAAATCCACATCGGCCGACACTTCTGCCTTGTAACGGTCATTGCCCAGCACCGGCTGCAAGATGTTGTGCACGCGCTGAGTCAACATGCCTTCCATGCGGCGGCTGTAGTCGAACTGCTTGCCGGCCATGGTCAGTTCGGAGTTTTCACCCTGATCCGAAAGCAGATTGCCTTTTTGGTCGACCACGGTGATCTGGGACTTGCTCAATTCAGGCACGCTGGTGGCGACCAGATTGACGATCGCCAGCACCTGGCCCGGCTCCAGCGAGCGGCCCGCGTAGAGTTCAACCAGGACCGACGCACTGGGCCTGCGCTCATCGCGCACGAACACCGAGCTTTTGGGAATCGCCAGGTGAACCCGTGCACCCTTGACGTTATTGAGGCTGGAAATGGTGCGCGCCAACTCGCCTTCCAGACCTCGACGATAACGCGTGGCCTCCATGAACTGGCTGGTGCCCAGGCCCTGGTCCTTGTCGAGGATTTCGAAACCGATATTGCTGTCGGTCGGCGTGACGCCTGCGGCCGCCAGTTTCAGTCGGGCACGGGCAATGTCGTCGGCCTTGACCAGCAAGGCGCCCGAGTTGGGCTCAACGGTGTAGGCAATGTCGGCGGAGGCCAGGGTTTCCATGACCTGCTTGGCATCCATACCGGCCAGGCTGCCATACAGCGGCCGGTAATCGGGTTGCTGGGACCACAACACAACGGCAAAACCAATGGCCACGCTCGCCGCCAGGCCGACCATCAGGCCGACCTGACGCAGCATGGTCATATCGGCCAGGTTGTCCAGAAAAGACAGGCCAAACAGCGGCGGCTTGCCGCCGGCTGGGCCTGTTTGGGCCGGAACGTTATCCGGGAGTGCATCTGCCATGACTTGATATCGCCCTTAAACCGGCATCTGCATGATGTCTTGGTATGCCTGAACCAGCTTGTTACGGACTTGGGTCAACGCCTGGAAAGAAACACTGGCCTTCTGGGAAGCAATCATCACATCCGTCAGGTCTACGCCGGTCTTGCCGATTTCGAATGCGTTCGACAACTGGCTCGATGCCTGCTGCGTGTCGCTGACCTTGTTGATCGCATTGCCGAGCATGTCGGAAAAGCTGCTGGCACCGGCTTCGGGAACCGCCTGCACAGCCGATTTTGGCTGAGCCATGGCGTCCATCTGCATGGCCCGCATGTCCAACATCAATCGATTAAATTCAATACCCTGGCTCATGGACAACTGCCTCCGACGACCCGCAATTTTTTGACACTTTCACAGCGCTTACCGAGGTATAGCAACAAGGGTGCCAGCTCTTTGTCGTTTTATAACAATTACCGTTACAAAACGTCGCAGACAAGGATCACACCTAACCTGTGGGAGCGGGCTTGCCCGCGATGGCATCACCGCGCAACGTCTGATGCCCCGCGTCGATCAAATCGCGAGCAAGCCCGCTCCCACACTGGTTTAGTGGCGCTCTCAGGTTGCGGCAAACAGATAAGCCTCAACATCCATCCCCGCATCGCGCATCTGCGCCAGCTTGTAGCGCAAGGTCCGCGGGCTGATGCCCAGGCGCTCGGAAGCTTCCTTGCGTCGCCCCCGCTCGGCACGCAAGGTGTCGATAATCAGCTGGAATTCACGTCGGCGCAGATCATCACCCAGCGCCCCCGCCGACTCCACAATCTCGACCGGCGAAGCCAGTGCCGGCAAGGGCGCGCAGGCCACAGGCCCTGCCAGGCAAAAATCTGCCGCTTCGATCTGGCCGCCCTGCTGCAAAATCAACGCCCGCTGAATCGCGTTATCCAGCTCGCGCACATTACCGGGCCAGGGGTATGCGCCCAGGCACGCCCGGGCATCCGGCGAAAACCCGACTGCCGTGTGCTTCATTTTGCCGATGTACTTGGCCAGCAGCCGCTCAGCCAACGGCAGGATGTCGGCAGTACGCTCGCGCAGCGGGGTCCAGGCCAGCGGAAACACTGAAAGGCGATAGAACAGATCCTCGCGAAACCGTCCCGCAGCCACTTCGCCCGCCAGATCACGGTTGGTGGTGGCGACCACGCGGATATCCAGCACAATCGGCTTGCGCCCGCCTACCCGCTCCACTTCGCGCTCTTGCAGCACCCGCAGCAGTTTTGCCTGCAGGCCCAGAGGCATTTCGGAAATTTCATCGAGCAGCAAGGTGCCGCCATCCGCCTGCTCAAACTTGCCGGCCTGGGCCGCAATGGCGCCGGTAAAGGCACCTTTCTCATGACCAAACAGAGTGGCTTCGAGCATGTTGTCGGGGATGGCCGCGCAGTTGATCGCCACAAACGGCTGATCAACCCGACGGGAATGCTGGTGGATATAACGCGCCAGCACTTCTTTACCCGTACCCGACTCGCCCGAGATCAGCACCGTCGCATCACTGCGCGCCACCCGCGCCGCCAACTCCAACAGCTGGACACTGGCCGGCTCAACCGCCACCGGACCTTCAGTGTCCGCCACCCCCAGACTGCCCAGGGCATGGCGAGCCACCAGATCGAGCAAGGCCTTGGGTTCAAACGGTTTGACCAGATAGTCCACCGCCCCCTGGCGCATGGCATCCACCGCCCGCTCCACGGCGCCATGAGCCGTCATCAGCAACACCGGCAACTGGGGCTGACAGGCGCGCAGGCGAGCGAGCAACTGGTGGCCATCCATGCCCGGCATGTTGACGTCACTGACCACCAGGCTGAACGCCTGCGAAGTGACCGCCGCCAGGGCTTCTTCCCCCGAGCTGACCGCCTTAAAGCCGTGACCGGCCAGCAATAGCGTGTCCGCCAGCGCTTCGCGCAACGCGTGATCGTCTTCGACCAACAGCACGTTAATTCGCATCATCATCAGTTTGCCTCCGCCACACCGGGAATCAGCGGCAAGCTGAGCAAGGCGCAGGTACCACGCCCCAGCCGCGAACGTAACTGCAAGTGGCCCTGATGCGCCCGTACCACCGCGTTGACCACCGCCAACCCGAGACCGGTGCCGGTCGCCTTGGTGGTGAAAAACGGTTCGCCCAAACGCGCCAGGACTCGGGGTTCAATGCCACTGCCACTGTCGCTCACGCACAGCCTCAGGCAGTTATCACGGCGGTATAAATGGACTTTAAGCCGCACCTGCACAGCACCCGTTTGCAGGGCGTTTTCGATCAGGTTCAGCAGCGCGCCCACCAGGGTGTCGCGATTGCACAGCAGCTGCCCCGTATAGGCATCGCACTGCCAGCGTATCGACACGCCCTGAACATGGGTTTGCGCGGCGGCCTGCAGGGTTTGCATCAGGACCTTGGGGCTGACCCGATCTGTCAGCGGCAATTCGCCCCGGGCAAAGACCAGCATGTCGCGTACTTGATGCTCAAGCTCGTGCAGACGCTCCTTGAGGCGCCCGGCAAAGCGCTGCTGGGTTTCCAGCGGCAGCGCCTGCTCGGTCAAATGACTGGCGTAGATCAGCGCTGCCGACAGTGGCGTACGAATCTGGTGGGCCAGGGAGGCAACCATCCGCCCCAAAGACGACAAACGCTCATGGCGGGCAAGCTGATCTTGCAGGCGCCGGGTTTCTGTCAGGTCATTGAGCAAGACCAGTTGCCCCGGCTCGGCATCCAGCGAACGGGTGGCAATCGACAGGCGCCGACCGTCCTTGAGGGAGACTTCGTGACCATCGTCTTCGCGGGGTGCAAAACAGCGGGCAATCACATGGCGCCACAGCTCGCCCTCTAGGGGCAGGCCCAGTAGCTCGCAGGCCGCAGGGTTGGCCTCGCGCACCCGTCCGCGATCATCGATGACGATGACCCCGCCCGGCAGCAGATCAAGCAGGTGTTGCAGGCGATTGGCCAGTCGCTCTTTTTCCGCCAGCTCAGCCATGCGCTGCTCGCTGACCACCGCCAGCTCCCCCGTAAGCTCCGAAACACGGGCTTGGAGCAGGCTATAGGGATCAGGAACGGAAGAAAGCTGGACGGCGGCTTGAGGCATGGTGCGTGCTCGCTTGGCTGACCGTCATAAAACGGTTCGTTGAACCAAGCGAAGCAATACCCGTGCCTGAATAGATAACACTAGCGAACCGCAATGCCGGTCCCGACTTATGTGGGAGCGGGCTTGCTCGCGATTTGGGCGCCTCGCAGTGTCAGGAATAACGGGTGATGCTATCGCGAGCAAGCCCGCTCCCACAGAGACAGGCGTCAATCGTCTGCCTGTTCTTCGCCTTCACGACGGCTCATGCCGTACTTGCGCATTTTTTCCACCAGGGTGGTGCGACGAATCCGCAGGCGTTCTGCCGCGCGGGCGACGATGCCATTGGCGTCGTCGAGCGCCTGCTGGATCAGCCCCTGCTCCAGCCCACCCAGGTAGTCCTTGAGATCCAGGCCTTCGGGCGGCAGCATCGCATTGGCGCTGGCGACGAAATCGGTAGTAGCACTGTTGATGGCCACGCGCTCTTCCATGTCGCTGCGCAGGCTGTCGACCATCTGCTCGTCTTCGTCATCCACGTAGCGGAATTTCTTCGGCAGCTCAACCACGCCAATCACGCCATAGGGATGCATGATCGCCATGCGCTCCACCAGATTGGCCAGCTCACGGACGTTGCCCGGCCATGCATGACGGCACAACGACATGATCGCGGCAGAATTGAAGCGGATCGAGCCACGCTTTTCGTGCTCCATGCGCGAAATCAGCTCGTTCATCAACAGCGGAATATCTTCGACCCGCTCGCGCAGGGGCGCCATTTCAATCGGGAATACGTTGAGGCGGTAGTACAAGTCTTCGCGGAAGGCGCCGACTTCAATCATGCTTTCGAGGTTTTTGTGGGTCGCGGCAATGATCCGCACATCGGCGCACTGGGTCTTGTTGCTGCCCACGCGCTCAAAGGTACGTTCCTGCAACACGCGTAGCAGCTTGACCTGCATCGGCAGCGGCATATCGCCGATTTCATCGAGAAACAGCGTGCCGCCATTGGCCAGCTCGAAACGCCCGGCACGGCTGGTGATTGCCCCGGTGAAGGCGCCCTTCTCATGCCCGAACAGCTCGCTTTCGAGCAGTTCGGCTGGAATCGCCCCACAGTTGACGGGCACAAACGGCGCGTCACGGCGCTTGGAGTGGTAATGCAGGTTACGTGCAACCACTTCCTTGCCGGTCCCGGACTCGCCGAGGATCAAGACGCTGGCATCGGTGTCGGCCACTTGCTGCATCATCTGGCGCACATGCTGAATCGCACGGCTGGTACCGACCAGGCTGCGAAACAGGTTGGGCTCACGATGACGGCCGCGCTCACGGGCCTGGTCGTACATCTCGCGATAGACCTGGGCACGGTGCAGGGAATCAAGCAATTTGCTGTAGCTGGGGGGCATTTCAAGACTGGACAACACCCGGCGGCGCTGGTCTTCAGGCAAATCGACTGAAGAAACTTCACCTAAAAGCATGATCGGCAGGAACTCATCCCACACAGCCAGTGTCTTAAGCAAGCTTGAAAGACCACCCGCAGTACTCACCGTGCCTACAAGCACGCAGAGTACTTCACGACTGGACGGCAAGACTTTGACGGCTTGCTCCCATTCGTGGCTAGGACTGGCTAAATTTTCTTCACCAAGAAAATTCAGAATCACCGCCAGGTCGCGGCGACGGACGCTATCGTCATCGATCAACAGAATTTTGGTTTCACGCCACATGCAATAGCAACTTCCCTAGTCAACTCAATGCCCCGGATGGCAGGGCATATGTAGACGCCCTAACCCTGTTGGATATCTAAGACGACTGAATACAGAATAACGAGCTAGTTAAGTCAAAAAACTGTGCATAGTCAAATTTATGGCGGTTTAAAACGCGATTAACCACATATTCTTTAGGCCTTAACCGAATAGATGGTAAACCTTTGACGCATTTTTTGCTTGATTGATCTGCCCCATTTGCTCAACGACTGACTGACGCTCATCGGTCGCGGCTTCCAGCAGCATGCGATACACCACCAACAGCCCTTCCAGATTCTCGCGCAACACCGCCTCATCCAGCGGCGCCTCATCCAGAACACTCTCGACACACACCCGACAAGCCGAGTCCAGCTCGCCGATGGCATCCCAATTGCGCTCGGCCAGAGCATCAATCAGCGCTACGCGGGTTTCCTGAATTCGTTGCAGTTGGCTCATGACACACTCCTCGGGCTTATTGCGGGGCAATGGCATCCCAACCACTTTTTACAGTGATCAGCAGGCGAGCCACTTCATCGATGATTTCAGGGTCGTTCTTGGCATTGGCCTGGGTCAAACGCACCGCCATGAATTCATACAGGCTGTCCAGCTGCTGCAACGCAGCCTTGTCATCGGTCTTGTCTTCATCCAGGCCCTGACGCAGGCCGGTGATGATGTCGATGGCCTTGGTGATCAACATGGCCTTCTGCGGGATATCACCACGGCTCATTGCGCCTTTGGCCTGGGCCATGCGATCCAGACCGCCTTCCATCAGCATTTGAATCAAGCGATGGGGGCTGGCTTCGGAGATTTGAGCGTGGGAATTAACCTTCTGATACTGACGAAGGGCGCGCATCGGGTTCATGTTCTTACCTCGTAACAAATTGTCTGGGACTTAACCCTTATGTCGACTGTGGCGCTGAAAACTTTAGCCATGAAGCCGCGCCGCACACACTGAAAAATCAGCTGGACGACTTAGGGTTATTCAATGAATTAAGCGTGGTCATGATGCTTGAGCTGCTGGCGTTGATCTTCGCGATCAGGCCGTCCATCGCCGTATATTTGGCGGTCAGGGATGTCTTTAGCGAGTCCATTCGGCGATCCAGATCGCCCTGCTGAGTCGTCAGGTCCGTCAGTTTGGTATTCAAGTCTGCCGCACGAGTTGTTAGAAGCCCGGCCGTCCCCACATAGCTGTCGGTGGCTTTGGTCATGCGCGAGATCAAACCGGTGTCACCGGCAAAAACCTTGGCAATCTCGGTCGCACCGTTAGGCAGTGCCACGGCGGCGCTCCACTTGGTGTCGTCGAGGGTCAACAACCCGGTTTTTTGGTCTGTGCTGATGCCCATTTGCGCCAGGTTGCCGATGGAAGAGCCGCTGGTATTTTGTAGCAGCTCGCTGCGAATACCGTTGACCAACTGGCGCATAGACGAGTCACCGGTCAGAGCGCCGGTGGTGGTGGTCGCCGCATCGCCGGTGGCGGTGACTTTAGTTTGCGTGTTGATAATGGTCATCAGCGCGTTGTAGGCACTGACAAACGACTGCACCGAGGTTTTCAGGGTCGAGGTGTTGGACGCCACGGTAATCGTGGACTCCTTGGTGTCCAGCAACTCAAGACTCACGCCGCTGATGGCCGACGTCACCTTGTTGCTCGTCGACTCCATGGCAATGTTATCGATGGTGTATTCAGCATTGACTGGCGGTTTACCGGCGTCATAGCCCGTAGCCAGCTCTGAGTCACCGCTGATGGTGATGTCGGACCCTTTGCCGGTGGTCTGCGAACTGATCACCAGACGCGAGCCGTTGGCGTCCGTCAGGACGTTGGCACTAAAGCCCTTGGATTGCAGCTGCGTGTTGATCGCATCGCGAGTCTGCTGCATGGTCGCGCCCGCCGGGATCTTCACGTCGTAGCTGCTATCCGACTGCAAGAGGGTCAGGGTTTGATCTTTTTCGCTGGCGTTAACCACTGCCGAGCTGCCTTCAAACACCTTGCTGGTGATTTTTGGCGCGGTCGCCAGTTGCGTGACTTTCAGCGCATAGGTACCGCTGGCGGCTTTGTCGCCGAGGGTGACCTTGGAAATCTTTTCATCGGATGACGTCGCCGCCAATCCGTTGAAACTGGAGACACTGTTGAGCTTGGCAATGGCTGTGCGGTAAGTCTCAAGCGAGGCTTTCACGATGCCCACCGCCGAGAGCTGGGTCGTGGTGACGGTTTGCAACTTGGTAATCTGGGCTTGCTTGGGTGCTTTTTCAGCATCGACCAAGGCCTTTACGATACCGACTGTATCGAACCCCGAACCCACACCTGTAATGGTTGAACTGGCCATCTTTATTCTCCTTATCCGGTGGCTGCCGCTTGGCTGGCGAACACTTTATTGACAAAGAATGCCGAAGCCACGGATAGCTTCACATTTCATGCCACCTTCAAGCGCTGGCGTTAAAAAGTAGGCTATTAGGGTCTGCCAGATTTTGCGCGAGCTTTAGAACGACTTCTGAAGGCAACTGGCGAATCACTTCACCGCTGTGCGTAGCGATGACTTTGACCACCATGATGCCGGTGGTGTCATCAATCGAAGAATTCAGCTGGCGCTGATTAGACTGCGCAAAGTCACGCAAATCACTGACTGCTTTAGGCGGCTTGCCGAGCAGCGCGAAGTCATCTGCGTCAGCCCTGGAAATTGCAACCGGTGCGGTCGCGGGGCTGGACGGGCTGACGGCGGCTGGGTGGGCGGTATTCAGTTTGATGCTCATGTCAATGTCATCACCTCACCTCTGAAAAAACAAAAGGGCGAGTAAACTCGCCCTTCCGTTATCAACCGAGCGCTGAAATTACTGAAGCAGTTTCATCACAGCGGAAGGCAGTTGGTTCGCCTGAGACAGGATCGCAGTCGAAGCCTGTTGCAGGGTTTGTTGCTTGGTCAGCTGAGCCGCTTCGGAAGCGAAGTCAGTGTCCTGAACGCGACCCAGTGCAGCGGTGGAGTTCTCGGAGATACTCTGCAGGTTGGCCACTGTGCTGTCAAAACGGTTTTGCACAGCACCCAAAGCCGAACGCTGCGTGTCGATCTGCTGAATCGCATCAGCCAGCGCCTGAACGGTACGCTGCGAATCAGCGGCGGTCAGAACACTCAGGCTGGCAACGCTAGTTTCAACAGTGGTTGCTTTCGCAGTGCCAGCATCAGAAACAGCTTTCAGACCCAGTGCAGCCAAGCCTGTACCGGCGCCACCATCTTTGACAGTAATGTCTTTGTTAGAAAACAACTTCAACGTGCCGTCCTCATTCTTGCTGGCGGTCACACCTGTGCTGGCGCTGTTGATCGAAGAGACGACTGCGTCGGCGTTATCCCCCTTCTTGAACTTAACTTCAACACCGTTCAACTCAATCGAAGTATCAGCGGTCAATTTTGCTTGAGAAGTGCCAGCCGACAACCCTAACTGAGCCAACGAACCACCTTGAGTGTTAGCCAGCTTGATATCACTCCCATCCTTTGACGTGAGTTCGATTCGCCCATCGCTATTGATTGAAGCAGATTTGATCCCATCAACCGCCTTCATTTTATTCAACACTTGATCGACTGTTTCAGACGCTGTCCAAGCTACTGATTTACCGTTAACGGAAATTCCACCATCAGCCCCCATGTTTGAGCTGTTAGTTTTTGAGACATTCGTTGTTGTAGCGGTTGTTTGTGGAGATGTAATTGCTGTAAGGCCCGCCTTACCTGCATCGGCACCACCGACAACAATAGATGATGTAGAAGTAAGCTTCATTACACCGGTGGCAGCATCAAAAACTGCATTAACATCTCCATCAGCTTTACCAATAGCTGTGGCAAGATCAGTACCCGACATACCATCAGTAACAATTACGCTTTTACCGTTGATCGTGATTTTATCTGTAGCTGCAAGATTCGAAGTGCCACCTGTTTTCAAATTATCAACAGCTGAACTGGTAGCAGTAGCCCCAGCAGAAATTGTAGTAGCAGCAATACCTGTTTTAGCAGCATCAGCGCCACCAACGACAATGTCTTTTGCCGAGGCAAGATTCATCACACCAGTCGTATTATCAAATGTTGCTGTAACGCTAGAATCGGCAGTGTTAATGGCAGCGGCGAGATCGTTGCCTTTCATGCCATCAGTCAGAGCAACGGTCTTACCATTAATAGTAATTTTATCCGTAGCTGTTATCGATGACGCTGCTCCGCCAGTAGTTAAAGTAAGATCAGCAGTACCATCAGTACTAGCAAAAGCAGCTGTAGTAGTCGTGGTAGCCGTACCAGCCAGTACAGAGCCTATAGCAGAAGCTGAAAGCCCCTGCATAGCCGCCCCACCCGAAGATGCCTCGCTGTAAGACCCCTTCAAAGCAGTAGCGCTGATATCGCTCATGCCGAACGAAATGGTCTGGTTGGCATCAGCGCCGACTTGGAAAGACTGGTTAGTGAACGAACCGTCCAGGATGTTACGACCACCGTAGGTAGTGGTTTGAGCAATACGGGTCAGTTCACCGGTTTTTGCTGTAAATTCTTGTTGCAGGGACGCACGGTCAGCGTCGCTTTTATCACCGTTCGCGGACTGCAGGGCCAGTTCACGCAGACGTTGCAGAATATTGGTCGACTCTTGCATCGCGCCTTCAGCAGTCTGAGCGATCGAGTTGCCGTTGTTGGCGTTGGCGATCGCTACGGTCATGCCTTTGGTCTGCGAAGTCAGACGGTTAGCCATTTGCAGGCCAGCCGCGTCGTCTTTGGCGCTGTTGATTTTCAGGCCGGAAGACAAACGGGTCATCGAGGTGCTAAGCGCATCACCGGCTTTGTTCAGGTTTTTCTGAACGGTCAGGGACGTGACGTTAGTGTTTACTGATAAAGCCATGACGAAATCCTCATTGGATGAATACTGCGGCTTCCGGCCCTGGCAACCGCCGGGTGTGGCCTAGAGAACCTTCGTAATAGTTATCGTCGTCAAAGCGGGTTGCTTGAGAGGTTTTTTGAATTTTTTTACTGGCAGGAGGCCATCCCTTGTATTTCAGGGGGTTAGCGAGGGATGACCTGCCAGACATCCCCTGGTGTGGGAGCGGGCTTGCTCGCGATTCGGGCGGCGCGGTACTTCAGGGAAACCGGGTTGATGCCATCGCGAGCAAGCCCGCTCCCACAGATGGCATCAGCCCCTGTCAGAACGCAAAACGCCCGTGGCTTTTTGGGCCACGGGCGTTTTGTGTGTCGGCTTGACGCTTATGGGCGATAGATGATCGCCGAGCCCCAGGACAGGCCCACGCCAAAACCGCTCAGCGCTACGCGCTTCCAGCTGGCTTCCATGACGTGTTTTTCCAGCAGCAAAGGAATGCTCGACGACACGGTGTTGCCCGTCTCGACCATGTCCTTGATGAATTTCTCCGGCTCGCCTTCAAAACGGCGGGCCACGGCGTCGACAATGGCCGCACTGCCCTGGTGGATGCAGAAGGCGTCGATGTCCTTGGAGGTCAGCTCGGACTCTTCCAGCAGCTCGTTCAGGTGCGCAGGCACTTTGAGCAGCGCGAAGTTGAAGACCTGGCGGCCGTTCATGAAGAACACGCCATCGCTGACTTTCAGGTGCGGAGCGCCGGAACCGTCGGTGCCGAACTTGGCCTTGCCCAGCTGCCATGGAGCGTCTTCGCCCATCCAGGTGGCGGTGGCCGCGTCGCCGAAGAGCATGGTGGTGTTGCGGTCTTCAGGGTCGACGATTTTCGAATACGGGTCTGCGGTGATCAGCAGGCCGTTTTTCAGGCCCGTGGCTTCCATAAAGCCTTTCATCGCGTAGATGCCGTAGACATAGCCCGAGCACCCCAGGGAAATGTCAAAGGCAGCCACGTGGGTCGGCAGACCAAGTTTGTCCTGAACGATGGCGGCCGTGTGCGGCAGGCCTTCGGCGTCGCCGTTCTGGGTGACGACGATCAGCGCGTCGATGGATTCGCGCTTGAGCTGCGGATTGTTGGCGAACAGCGCGTTGACCGCTTCGACACACAGGTCCGAGGTTTCCTGGTCGGCGTCTTTGCGCGGAAGAAAGGCCGAACCGATCTTGCCCAGAATGAATTCTTCGTCCTTGGAGAACTTCGCGCCTTGCGCGTAGTTGTCTACACCGCTTGCTGGCACGTAACTGGCGATGCTTTTAATGCCAATCATTGTGGCTTCCCAATACTGAATAGCTGGAGATCACCCGCTCGCACAATCGAGGGGCGCTGACAATAAAAGGGCTTTATCGCGCAGGATTGCGGCGAATGTGGGTGCATAAAAATAGACAAAACAGCCTGAAAAAGGCCCGGCACCCGCCCGTACGTTTCACACGATACAGTGAAGATGCCCGTTATGACTCATAGGTCACGCTATTTTGTGTGGTTTTATACAAAACATTACGAGAGCACAGAACCAGGCCTGTAGTCGCTGACGAGGAACGAAGGCTGCGATCGAGGACGAAGCACTCGTAATCCATTCACCCTCGATGCATCAGAAACACTGCGAGAACCGGGCTTGCGAAGACTGCGTATTCGATCGCAGCCTTCGTTCCTCGTCAGCGACTACAGGTCAGGTATGCCGTCGTCAATCAAAGCTGGTTAAACAGGCTCAGCTGGGAGATTTTGACGAACGCCAGTTGCGAGGCTTCGAGCATGGCTTTCTGGAATGCCAGTTCGATGGATGCCCCCGCCATGTCGGTGTTGCCAATGGCCGCTGTGGTGGAGTCGTTGGCAAGGCCCAAGCTGATGTTTTCGTCAGCCTGGATGTCCACCGTCTTCAAGCGCGCACCAATCGAACCCCGGGCGCTGTCGACGCCGGCACTGGCGTTTTTCAGGTTGCCGATCGCGGAGTTGATCGCGTCCTTTTGCGTTTGCTGGGCCAGCGGGTCTTTGTCGCTCGGGATCACCAGCGCCTTGCGCAGTTGGCTGATGGTGTCCAGCGCACTTTGGCTCTGGTGGTTGTTGCGGTTGATCGCAAACTGGTCGCCCGCTTGCGCCGTACCGGTGAAGTCGAATTTGATCCCCAGCGCACCGTCGGCAACGTTGCCTTGGGCAATCGACTTGCTGTCGGCCGTCAGCGGCTGGGCATAGACCTCATACTCCGTGGCGCTGGTGAATTTGATCACCGCGCCATTGCTCGGAAAGCTATCACCGTAGACCCCGGGGTCGGTCACTGTCGATTGGCTGATCTGCGCAGTCGAACCGTTGCCCGGTGTGCGCGAAGCGTTGAACGAGTCCGCCTTGGCCTCAAGCGTAAAGCTGCGCCCCGCCACCAACGCATCCCGCTCAGCCGCTGGGACGTCCTTGAGATTGGGGGTGATATCGAAGGATACGCCATGCAGGCTGATGCTCTGCGAGCCTTCCTTGGTCGGGTCGAATACGCCATTTCCCGGAATTTGCGAGGTAATGTCCTCGTCATCCGGGCTTTTAGTCAGTTTGAACTGGGTGCTGCTGATAAACGTCAGTTTGTACGGCTGGCCCTCGGCAAAGCTTTTGTTGAACACCGGGTTTGAAGTGACCAGGCCAGCCGAGACGGAAAGCTTGCCATCATTGACCGATGCCACGCCGTCAGCGTCCAGCACCGGTACGAAAGTCGCCTGGGTGCGCCCGGTATTGACCGAACCTTCCATAAAGCTTTTGGCCGTGTCGCTGCTGGCCAGGGTCAGGGTGTCCGAGACTTTCAGGTTGAGCTGGGTGTCGTCGCCCTGATAGCTGTAGGTGCCATCGTTGTTACGGGTGTAGGGCGCAGTATCGGTCTTGGAGCCCGAGAACATGTAGTTGCCTGCGGAGTCCTTGCTGTTGAGCAGGCTGAACACCTGCTCTTCAATGCTGCCCAGTTCGTTGGCGATGGCCGTGCGATCCGCGTCGCTTTTCCCGCTGCCAGCCCCAAGCGCCAGTTCACCGGCCTTTTGCAAGGCGGTGTTGATGCTGTCGAGCACCGATTCCTGAGCCCCCAGGGAAGACTTGATGCTGTTCATGTTGGTGGAATACTGGCCCAGCATGTCTTTTTGCTGTTGCAATTGCAGCAGGCGCGCGGCGCCCACCGGATCATCTGCGGCAGTCTGGATACGCACGCCGGAATCGATCTGGCCCTGGGTCTTGATCACCGACGAGAAGTTGTTCTGGTAGGTGGCACTGGTCGATTCAAAAAACTGCGAAGTAGAAATACGCATCGTCGCGGGCTCCCTTAAAGACTGTTGATTAGCGTGCTGAAGGTTGCTTGCGCCGCTTTGATGATCTGCGACGAGGCCGTGTAGTACTGCTGGAACTTGACCAGGTTGGACGCTTCTTCGTCCAGGTTGACCTGGGACACCGAGCTGCGCACTTCCTTGGCGTACGCCAGCGCCGCGCCGTTGGCGGTGCCGTCGACGGCGGCCTGACTGGCCTTGCCGCCCACCTTGGACACCAGCTGGCTGTAGGAGGTGGCCATGCTCACGCCGCCATTGCCCTGGCTGTCCGCCCCCACCGTCGCTTTGGTCTGCAGGCCCAGCAGTTCGTTGGCGTTGCGGTTGTCGGCCTTGCCGTCCTTGTTGAACTGGATATCGAAGCTGTCGCCCTTGCCCGGCGTGCCACTGAGGGTGGCATCGAAGCTGACATCGGTCACGCTGCCATCAGCGTTGGTGACTGGCACCTTGATAGTGACCGCGTTGTCCTGGCCCGGCACATAGGTGCCGTCGCTGATTTTTTCGCCTTTTTCGTTCAGCACCCGGTAAGCATGGGCGCCATCGCCATTCACGCCATCAAAGACAATGCGCACCGGCATCGCGGCTTCGATCTGGGACTGGCCCAGGTTTGTGCCGCTGTAAATATCCAGCGCCGATGACAGGTTCAGACCGCCCACCGCCCCGGTACCGGTGTTGGAGCCGCCTGCCCCCGCCACCAAGGGCCCGGCGAACGCCAACTTATTGGCATCGGTCATTTGCACACCGATATTGCTCGCGCCGCTGCGGGTGGGGCTGACTTTGAAAGTGTCGCCCGCTGCGACCGCACCGTCCTTCGGGAGCTGAAGGGTAAAACCGTCAACCACCTGCTTGTCACCGAGCTTGAACGGGCCCTTGGCATCCTGGCCGTCAGAACGCTGGATCGTGTATTCGGTGGCACTGGTGAAGGTCACCTTGTAGTCGTAAGCCGTCAGCTGGCTGCTGTCGCTGATGCTCACGTTCAGGTTGCTTGAGCCGACGCTGTTGCCCGTCGCCGCCAGGCTGCGCTGGGTGATCGCCTTTTCGCTGTTGATGTTAGTGAACAGCGACGAACCAAACTCGCCGTTGGCATCCAGGCCCTGGCCCAACTGTTGGTTGATGGCATCGGCCACCACTATTGCCGTGCGCCCCAAATCGTTGATCGCCGGTGCAAGCACATCGTCGCGATAGCGCAGCAGGCCGCCGATCTTGCCGCCACTGAGCACCGAGGTCACATCGGAGCTGGACTGCTGGTAATTGATCTGGATGCTGTACTGGCTTTTATCGACCTGGCCCGGCACCGCCGAAAGGGTATTGGAGGTGGAGCCTTGCACCAGCGCCTGCCCGGTGCCCAGGGTAATGTCGTAAACGTTGTCGTGTTCCTGAACCGTAACGCCCACCAGCTCGTTGAGCGTGCGCACCGCTTCGTTGCGCGCATCCAGCAGGTTGTTCGGCGTATTGCCACCGGTGGTGGCCTGGGCGATCTGCTTGTTCAGCGAAGCAATGGTTGCCGTGTGCTGGTTGACCATCGAGGTCAGGGTGTCCAGCTGGCTGTTGATGCCTTCGTTCTGCTGATTGAGCTGGGACGAAATCGAGTTGAAACGGTTGCTCAGGGTTTGCGCGCTGGTCAGCAGCAACTGGCGCGCGGACACATCACCGGGGGCCGCCGCGGAGGTTTGCAGCGAGCTGAAAAAGCTGCTGAGTGCGGCCGAAACCCCGGTGTTTTTATCCGACAGCAGCTTGTCGACCGTGCCGATCTGATCCAGATACGCCTGGGCATCGCCATTGAGCGAGGTGGTGGTTTGCAACTGGGCGTCGAGGTAGGCGTTGTACACGCGGCGCACGTCGGCCAGGGTGGTGCCGGTGCCGATAAACACCCCGCCCACCTGTTGCGAGGCGCCACTGCCCTGGACAATTTGCTGACGCGAATAGCCCGAGGTATTGGCGTTGGCAATGTTGTTGCCCACGGTGGCCAATGCGCCCTGGCTGGCGTTCAGCCCCGACATCCCGATGTTGATCAAACTCGCCATGGTTCAAACCTTATAAATTCGTGAGAGAACCCGTCGAGGCGTAGCTCTGGTAGGTTTTCATTTGCTTGGCTATCTGAGAAATCTTGCTCGCGTATTCAGGGTCGGTTGCGTAACCGGCCTTCTGCAACTCACGTACAAACTGCTCCGGTTTATCGGCCGCATTGAGCACTTCTTTATAACGATTGTTGCTCTGCAACAGCGTGACCAGATCGTGGAAGCTGTCCTGATAGGAATCGTAGGAGCGGAAGTCCGCCGTCTCCTTGACCATCTGCCCGCCCTTGAACTCACTGGTGATGGCCCGCGCTTGCGCACCCTGCCAGTTGCCGGTGGCCTTGATGCCGAACAGGTTATGGCTGCTGCTGCCGTCCTGCTGGCGCATCACCGACTTGCCCCAGCCGGTTTCCAGTGCCGCTTGCGCCACCAGATACAGCGGATCGACACCAATACGGTCGGCGGCCTGCTGCGCCATCGGCAGCATCGTCGCGACGAACGCATCGGGGGAGCTGAACGCCTGCTTGGCCGGGGCCAGTGGCGGCTGCGCCACGGCACGCCCGTAAATCTGCATCCGCCCTTGTGCGCCACTGGCGCTGAGCATCGGCTGGCGACCGCCCTTGAGCACCGCGTCCAGCCCCGGCGAAGTGCGGCCCGGCACGGCGCCCGTATTGAGGGTTGAGCGCGCAGGGTCGGCCGAAGGTACGATCCCGGCCAACAAGCGGTCGGTCAGCTTGGTGGGCAACGCCAGGCGCCGCTGATTGAGCATGACCATGTCATTTTTGTGCCCGCCGGCTGCCGCATCCGGCGCGAGGGTGACCCGCGAAGCCCACAACGGACGCTGGCCACTGCTACGAACAAACGGGCTGTCGCCGGTGGCGGTGCCCGTCGGGGTTTTGACTTCGGCGGTCAGTGCCGTGGTCGCCGCAGCCTCCCCCGGCACGGCGGATTTGTTTTTCGACATCTGGCGCATCAACACGTCAGCCAGACCGATACCGCCGCCCTGGCGGGACAAGGTCACCGACAGTTGCTGGTCGTACATTTCCTGATACTGCTTGGCCGCTGGGGTATTGAGCGGGTTGTCCTTGCCCAGCACTTCATTGGCCGAGCGCATGGACTTGAGCATTTCATTCAGGAACAGCGACTCAAATTCCTGCGCCACCTTGCGCATGTTGGCATCGCTTTCACGGTCGCCGACCTTCAGGTTGTTCAGCCGATTAAGGTCGGTAAACGCTCCCGAATCGCTGCCACTGACCACCCCGCTCTTACGCATGTCCATGATGTCGGCCTCAGATCACGATCAGGTCGGCTTGCAAGGCGCCGGCCTGTTTCAGTGCTTCGAGAATCGCCATCAAGTCCCCTGGGGCCGCGCCGACCTGGTTCACCGCCCGTACGATCTCGTCCAGGGTGGTGCCCGGGCCGAACTTGAACATCGGCTTGGCTTCCTGCTGGGCATTGAGGCGCGAGCGCGGCACCACAGCGGTTTCGCCGTTGGACAGCGGCCCGGGCTGGCTGACAATCGGGTCTTCGGTAATGGTGACGGTCAGGCTGCCGTGGGTCACGGCGGCAGGCGATACCTTGACGTTCTGGCCGATCACGATAGTGCCGGTGCGCGAGTTGATGATGACCTTGGCCACCGCCTGCCCCGGATCGACTTCGAGGTTTTCCAGGATCGACAGGTAATCAACCCGCTGGCTTGGGTCCAGCGGCGCGGTAACACGGATCGAGCCGCCATCAATCGCCTGCGCCACACCCGGGCCGAGCAGGTCGTTGATCTTGTCCACTACGCGCTTGGCCGTGGTGAAGTCCGAACGGTTGAGGTTCAGGGTCAGGCTGTTGCCCTGGTTGAAGCCACTGGGCACCGCACGCTCCACCGAGGCCCCGCCCGGAATGCGCCCGGCCGACGGAACGTTGACGGTGATCTTCGAGCCGTCACGGCCTTCTGCATCAAAACCGCCCACCACCAGGTTGCCCTGGGCGACCGCATACACGTTGCCATCAATCCCCTTGAGCGGCGTCAGCAACAGCGTACCGCCGCGCAGGCTTTTGGAGTTGCCGATGGATGAAACGGTGATGTCGATCACCTGCCCCGGCTTGGCAAATGCTGGCAAGTCGGCACTGATGGACACCGCGGCAACGTTTTTAAGCTGCACATTGCCCGAGCCTGGCGGCACTTTGATGCCGAACTGGGACAGCATGTTGTTGAAGGTTTGCAGGGTGAACGGGGTTTGCGTGGTCTGGTCGCCCGTGCCATTCAACCCGACCACCAGGCCGTAACCAATCAATTGGTTGGAGCGCACGCCAGAAATGCTGGCGATGTCTTTCAACCGTTCGGCGTGCACGCCCAGGGAGGTCGACAACAGCAACACGGCTGCCAGCAGATGCTTGAGGTTGGGCATGGTGAAGTTCATCACTAAAAGGGAAACAGCGGGCTAAGGAAGAATCGGTCAAACCAGCCTGGCTGACTCGCATCGGCAAACGAGCCGGTCCCCGAATAGGTAATGCGCGCATCGGCCACGCGGGTCGAAGACACGGTGTTGTCGGTGGAGATGTCATCGGCGCGCACCAGGCCAGCAATGCGCACCAGTTCGTCACCCGTGTTCAGGGTCATCCACTTCTCGCCGCGCACGGCGATGATGCCGTTGGGCAATACGTCGGCCACGGTCACAGTGACGGAGCCGGTGAGGCTGTTGCCCTGCCCGGCCTTGCTGTCGCCCTTGGTGGCACGGCTGCCGCTGTAACCGGCATTGAGGCTCAGATCACCACTGCCCAGGGGGTTGTTGGTGGTCAGGCCGCTGCCAAACAACGAAGTCAGGCCAATACTGGTGTTGCTGTTTTTGCCGATGGCCGAGTTGGCGTTTTTGCTCGCCTGCGTCCGCTCGTTCAGGGTGATGGTAATGATGTCGCCAATGCGGAACGCCTTGCGGTCGCTGTACAGGTTCTGCTCGAAGCCAGCCTGGTAAATCGAACCGTTATTGGCCGCAGCCGGCAGCGGCGTGCGCGGCAGGACCGGCGCGTAGTACGGATCGTTGGCCCGCGGCGGCGGACTGACGCAACCGGCCACAAAGGTAATGGCGCCCAGTGCCAGAACAGAAAACAAGCGCTTCATGAGCTCTCCCGCTATTTCACGTAATTACAGGTTTTGCGTGACGAACGACAACATCTGGTCAGCCGTGGAGATCACTTTCGAGTTCATCTCGTAGGCGCGCTGGGTGGTGATCATGTTGACCATCTCTTCCACGGTGCTGACGTTCGAAGTCTCAAGCATGCTCTGCATGGTCAAACCGAAGCCGTTGAGGCCGGGGGTACCAATTTGCGGCGCGCCGCTGGACGCGGTTTCCAGGAACAGGTTGCCGCCCTGGGACTGCAAACCGGCCGGGTTGATAAAGTCGGCGGTCTGCACGTTGCCGATCACCTGGGCGGCCGGGTTGCCGGCGATGGTCACCGACACGGTGCCGTCCTGGCCGACGGTGAAGGTCTGGGCATCGGCGGGCACCACAATCGCCGGCTCCAGGGCAAAGCCGCTGGCGGTGACGATCTGGCCGTTGGCATCCAGGTGGAAAGTACCGTCGCGGCTGTAGGCCGTGGTCCCGTCGGGCTGCATGATCTGGAAAAAACCACGGCCATTGATTGCCATGTCCAGCGGCTGGTCGGTGGTCTGCAGGCTACCGGCGGAGAAGTTTTTCTGTGTGCCTACGATGCGTACCCCGGTCCCCACTTGCAGCCCCGACGGCAGTTCGCTGTCCTGGGTCGACTGGGCACCTGGCTGGCGCTTGATCTGGTAGAGCAAGTCCTGGAACTCGGCGCGATCACGTTTGAAACCGGTAGTCGAAACGTTGGCCAGGTTGTTGGAAATGGTGGTCAGGTTGGTGTCTTGTGCAGCCAAACCTGTTTTTGCAACCCACAGTGCCGGAAGCATGGTGCTCTCCTCGCGCGCCGGTTTTTCGGCGCTGCGTTCAAGTAATTAGCTGATGGACAAGACCCGAGTCATGGCCTGGTCGTCTTCTTTGGCGGTGTTCATCATTTTGATGTGCAGTTCGAACTGCTTGGACAGAGCCAGCACCGAGGTCATTTCATCGACGGCATTGACGTTGCTCGCCTCCAGAAACCCCGAGACCACCTGCACGTTGGCGTCGGCTGGCGCCGGTTGGCCGTCGTTGGTGTGGATAAGGCCGTCCAGGCCCTTGCTCATGGTTTTCAGGTCCGGCTGGACCAGCTTGATGCGGTCCACTTGCGCCATCACCCGTGGGCCTTCGCCCTGGGCACGAATGCTGATGGTGCCGTCCTGGCCGACTTCGATCTGTTGCTGGGGCGGCACCGCGATCGGCCCGCCGTTGCCCATAATCGGCATCCCGTTGCCAGCACGCAGAATGCCCAGGGCGTCCACATTCATGCTCGCGGTACGCACATAGGCCTCACTGCCGTCGGGTGCCTGCACGGCCAGCCAGCCATCGCCGGACACGGCCACATCCAGATCCCGCCCTGTTTCAACCAGAGCGCCGGGAGTGAAGTCGGTCGCAGGGCGTTCGCTCAAGGCAAAGGCACGCGCAGGAAAGCTGTCACCGAACACCGGCATCGAACGGGCCTGTTCCAGGTCACGCTGAAAACCGTTGGTCGAGATGTTCGCCAAATTGTTGGCATGGGCCTTTTGCGCCAGAGCGTTCTGACTGGCGCCGGTCATTGCCACATATAGGTACTTGTCCACAGTCTTTCCTCTGTCTGACGGACGCTTGCCGCCCACCGCTGTACTGCCGTGGTTAAAGCAATTTGCGCACCAACTATTTTTTGACGCTGTGCGGCGCGGGTTTGCGAGGAGATGGGGTGCGGTGCGGGGCAAGATCAGCGGGATGAAAACGGCGGGGTTATGCCGGTTGCGGCAATGCATGGCCAGAAACGTGTCGCTGACGACGCAAAACCCGCAAAGCCTTGCGCATCCCTTGCCCCCAACCTGCCTCTGACAATCCTGGCGCCGACAATTCACGCAAATGCTCGGTATTAACCAGTGCGCAAGAAGTTGCACACTTATTACAAGAACAAACTGACGAACAGTTATCTGCCGACTAAAACACAAGAAACCGAACAGTACTGCGCAACTTCTTGCGCACTTTTATAAGTTTCGTTTATTTGTTTAAACACTTCACCCCCCTGCATTGGCAAACTTATATCAACAACCCAAAGAGCATTGATTTTATCGACATCAGACTTGATAGTTACAAGACGCCCGAACTTCAGCCGCGCTCGCGGGCATCTTAATAATCTCACTGATACTTCAAAGACACTTGGCAAACACCCATTGGCATTGCACTGGGCGCTGTTCTTTCAATAAGCCTGACAAGAGACAAGACCCACTCATGAACCGCTTGCATCTTTTGATATCAATCAGCGCCCTCTTGCTACAGGGCTGTGCCGACGCCTTGCCTGACCGACTGGGCGCGCCAATCGAGGGCTATAGCCATACCTCGGCGGCGATCAACCGGTTTTCCGTGAATGGCAATGGCGGACCCAACATCAGCCCCTATGGCGGCGGCGCCAAACAGAACTGCTGCGCCACGCTTCCCGTGAAATGGCACCCCGGCTTGACCGTGGTGGTCGAGTGGGAGAAAGACCCTGATCCGCATGCGTATGCCGACTGGCCCAAGCCCCGGTATTCCGATGCCTGGTCCAAGGCCGCTCAAGAGCACGAAGCTCAATACACACGCCATCGCGCCGTTGTAGCAGTGGCGCCGTATGAAGAGTTGGGGCTTGTAAACGTGCATTTCTTACCATGTAACCAAGTTGCGGTATCAGCTGGAGCGACCTATCCCGGCCGGCCGGATTATCCGTTTCATTACCCTCAAAAAATGCAGGAGCCTGCCACATGTCCGAAACCATGACTCGCTCACTGCTGGTGATGTTTATCGCCGGGATTGCGCTACAGGGCTGTGCCGACTCCCTGCCTGACCGACTGGGCGCGCCAATCGAGGGTTATAGCCATACCTCGGCGGCGATTAACCGGTTTTCGGTCAATGGCAATGGCGGGCCCAACATCAGCCCCTATGGCGGCGGCGGCAAACAGAACTGCTGCGCCACGCTTCCCGTGAAATGGCACCCCGGCTTGACCGTAGTGGTCGAGTGGGAAAAAGACCCTGATCCGTATGCCTACGGAAGATGGCCTGAGCCGATGTTTTCTGATGGGTGGCGAAAACGTATGGATGAGCACGAAACCCACTACACCCGCCATCGCGCTGTTGCCGCTGTTGCGCCGTATGAAGATCTGGGACTTGTGAACGTGCATTTCTTGCCGTGTAACCAGGTCGCGGTATCGGCTGGAGCGACCTATCCCGGCCTGCCGGATTATCCGTTTCATTACCCTCAAAAAATGCAGGAGCCTGCCACATGTCCGAAACCATGACGCCGCGCCCTAAAAGATCCACTGGCGAATTTCTCAGCCTGACCCCCGACTTCAAAATGGGCGGGCTTTTACCCCAAACACCGGGAGATGTGCTTTTCAATTATCGAAAGCAACAGCAAGCCTTCGACCCGTTCGAACAACAAGCAATGGACGCTGCTCATGCAGCCGGATGGGCTTACGCGGGCCGGCCCTGTATGCAAATCGTGACGATCACCCTTTGCTTTGACGGCACCAACAACCATGAACCAACAGACAGCCTGGCTTTGCCTTCGACCACTACCAATGTGGCACGCCTGTATCACGCAAGTTTAGGCAGGGATGACAAGGAAACGTCTGAGAATGAAGGCTTCTATGCCTATTACATGCAAGGCGTTGGCACCGAGTTCAAGGAAATAGGCGAATTCAAACCAGATAGCCAAGGTTTGACGATGTCGACAGGCGGAGAGAACCGGATCAACTGGGGGCTGACCCGTTTGATAGATGCGCTGAAAAAAGCGTGCCATCAAAAGCCGCCGACCATGTCGGAAAGCTACGCTCTGGTACAAAAAATGGGCACCAGTCTCACCGAAGATATGCTCGCAGCTTCGGTCTTCAAAAACAGCTATACCCGCCGCAAGGAAGTGTTGGCCCAGCCCCTGGCCGAACTCAAAGCCCAGATCGACGCCGCTCATGCCGGCAAGACCATCCCGACCATCAAGGCCATACGCCTGTTCGTGTACGGCTTTTCACGGGGCGCCGCCCAGGCGCGGGCATTTGCCAACTGGCTGGAAGCCCTGACCAAGGTCGAAGTGGAAGGCACCACCTGCTACCTGTTTGCCGGGCTGCCGATCAAGATTGTGTTTATGGGGCTGTTCGATACCGTGGCCTCAGTGGGTATCCCCTATCTGGCGCCATTTGCCGCAGGCCACATGGGCTGGGCCGACGGCACCCTGCGCCTGTCCGACTCCGAAGAATTTCTGGAGCGCTGCGTGCATATGGTGGCAGCCCACGAGCAGCGCAGTTGCTTTCCCCTGGACTCGATCCGGCGCCAGGCCGATCCGGATGACCCGAACTGCCTGTCCACCTATCGCAACGGCACCACGGAATATATCTACCCCGGCATGCACTCCGACGTTGGCGGCGGCTACCCGCCCGGCGATCAGGGCAAAGCTGCAGCAGGTGGCCATGAGGTGTTATCGCAAATTGCCCTGCATCATATGTACAGCGAGGCGTACAAGGTTGGGGCGCCATTGCAGGCCCCGCAGTCGGCACTAGGCGCTGAGTTGGAAGTACGATGGCCGTGGTTAGTTATGGCCGGATCAACAGCCCGAGAATACGACGTCGACCCCACCCTGATCGAACGTTTCAACACCTGGCTCGACAATATGGACAACGGCCCGCTGGAAGAGGTCATGGCCCGCGAGGCCGGGGTGATTACCGGTTGGCGCATCAGCCGTTACGCCATGAACTGGATCAAGTGGACGAGTCTCAATCGGCGGGTGCTGCAAAACGGCCCCACGAGCGATATGAACGGCGACGAAGTCGACGCGTTCGAGGCCCTGCACGCCATGCAGCTCGAAGAAGATGCCGCCCTGCGCGCCGGCTCTAAAGCACCGGTCTGGTCAGACGCCGAGCGGGCGTCGCAAAAAAAACATCAAGCCACAAAAGAGGCTTATGAAAAGCGCACCGGCACCCAACCTGCCGCCTCGTTCAACACCAGCAAAGTGTTCGAGCCCAACCTGGATTACCGCCAGTTGAGCAACGCCATGGCCGACTTTCGGCGCGACTACGTGCCGGAGTGGAACCTGACCTTGAGCGAGATGATCAGCTTTGGCACCCTCGCCAACACCCTGGTGGGCGGGCTGGTGTATATGACCAACGGCCAGGATGAGGCCGAGCACTATGCCAAGCTGCGCCAGGCCGGTGAAGAAAATTACGCCCTGCTGTTCGGCGCCAACGGCAAGCCGGTGAACGACAAAGCCTGGGCGATCGTGGGCCTGTTTGACGAGCATGTGCATGATTCCCGCGCCTGGTTCATGAACGCGGCCTTGAACGAGCGGGAGGTGTTTAGCGACTACTTTCGGTACCGCGGGATCTTCTTCGACACTCAATCCAACAACGAACTGTCGCTGCTGGTGAACGTTGGGCGTGTGGTGGGCGTGGCCCTGGCGGTGGCCAGTGTCGGCCTGACGATCAGGCGCCAGAACCCGCGTTATCTGGTGGGGCTGATTCTGCCAAGCCTGGGCACCCCGGTGCTTCGCGGCAAGGTGGAGTTCCCGTTTATCAGTGCGTTTGACACCGTGACCCGCCTGTCACTGCCGATGATCGAAAACATAGAAACCGTATGCGCCTTTACCAAAAACACCGGCGACGCAGTGAAAGCGGCCCAGGCGCTGCCCGTGCCACCTGCATTGACCGAAAAAACCGCCACTACGGATAATTTGATTTCGATCCTCAAGGCCGCGCAAGCACTTAAAGCCAACAACCTGCTGGAACAAGCGCTGCAAACACAAACGCCCCAGGCTGAGCCAACCAGGGGCTGGCTGGATCAGGCAAAGGGCGTGGCGGGAAGCTTCAAGGGCTAGTTGCCGAGCACTCCCCAGGGCGACACCTCACACGCTAGCCCGGCTTGATGATGTCGTACTCACGCAGCTTGTTGGCGATGGTGGTGTGGGAAACCCCCAGTCGCTTGCCCAGCAATCGGCTGCTGGGGTGCTCGGAATACAGTTGCTCCAGCACCGCCTTTTCGAAACGGCCGACAATGTGGTCCAACCCGCCTTCCAGCGAGAACTCGCCCAGCGGCTGGCGCACGCCGTAGTCCGGCAGGCGAATATGCTCGGCCTTGACCACGCCGCCATCACACAGCGAAAGCGCCTGGAACAGCACGTTCTCCAATTGACGCACATTGCCGGGCCAGTGGTAGTGGCTCAAGCGGTCCATTGCGGCAGGCGCCAGACGCGGCAGCGAACAACCGATCTGCCGGCTGGCCTGATCCAGGAAGTGCTCGACCAGAGGCTCCAGCCCGTCAAGGCAATCGCGCAGCGGCGGAATATGCAGGGACAGCACGTTGAGCCGGTGGTAGAGGTCCTGGCGAAACTCCCCGCGGGCGCACAGCTCGGACAGGTCGACCTGGGTGGCGCACATTACCCGCACATCCAGATACACCTCTTCATCACTGCCCACACGCCGAAAGCAGCCATCCTGCAAAAAGCGCAGCAGTTTGACCTGCAAGCGCGGACTCATTTCGCCTACACCATCAAGAAACAACGTACCGCCTGCTGTCAGCTCAAGCAGGCCGAGCTTGCCTTCGGCCCGTGCGCCTTCAAAAGCCCCCGGCCCATACCCGAACAGCTCGGTTTCAGCCATCGACTCGGGCAGCCCGGCACAGTTGAGCGCCATCAGTGGCGACTGCCCACGGGGGCTGGCCAGGTGGCAGGCGCGCGCCAGCAGTTCTTTGCCGGTGCCGGTTTCGCCTTCTATCAAGAGAGGCGCGTCCAGTGGCGCCATGCGCCGGGCTTCACGCACCACGGCAGCCATGACCTTGGAGCTTTGGAAAATACTGTCGAAGCCTCGCAACTCCTGTTTGCGCACGTTGTAGATTTGCTCGCCCACGCGGTCGGCACGGTGCAGGGTCAAGACGGCACCGGCCATCGCTTCGCTTTCATCGTGCTCCAGTTGCAAGGGTGCAATGTCAGCCAGGTACACAAGCCCCTTGATCTTGACCCGCAAGCCGTTGATCCGCGACTTGTTGACCCGCACCAGCTCGGGCAGGTCGAAGTCTTCGGCATAACGGGACAGGGAAATGCCCGGCACCTCGTCGACCCGTACCCCCAGCAACTGCGCAGCCGCACGGTTGGCGGCGACGATGCAGCCTCCCATGTCAATGGACAGCACCGGAAACTCCAGGGCCCCGAGCAAGGCATTGAGCTCCATATGCCTGCGCTCACTGGGCATCAAACCTACGCGCTTGACTCCGAACACTCCGGCGATGGTTTCAAACTTCGGACGCAGGGCCTGGAACTGCAGGTTGATCAGATTGGGGCAGTACAGATAAATCGCGTTGCCCTGATCGCCCCCGACCTCCCCCCGCTTCACGTTGATGCCGTAGGCGACCAACAGGTTAAGGATGTCGCGAAGGATGCCAATCCGGTTTTGGCAGTGGACTTTGATACGCATGGGGATGGCTCGGCAGTTCCTGAAAATGAAGATCAAAGGTGGGAGCGGGCTTGCTCGCGATTCAGGCACCGCGATCTGGCGGGTACACCTCATGGCTGCAATCGCGAACAAGCCCGCTCCCACATTTGGGGATATTTAATGCGCTGGCAGGCATTTCATCGTCACGATTTTGTGACAGTTGCGCTGTTTAAAACTGAGCAATGACAGCCAAACCCTCACATCGTAACGAATACTTTACGAATAATCGCCATCATCCCAGCATTACTGGCTTTAGGCTAGCTGCACGGAGCAATCACTTGGGGTATCACTAAGGCATCGCAACAACACCGAATAATAAAAACGATTTCCTTGCGGAGAGCCCCATGAAGCAAACGAAATACGTCGCCCGTGAGCCGGATGCCAATGGCTTTATCGACTACACACCTGCCGAACACGCGGTGTGGAATACGCTGATCACCCGTCAGCTCAAACTGCTGGAAGGCCGCGCCTGCCCAGAGTACATGCAAGGCATCGAAAAGCTGGGCCTGCCCCACGATCGCATCCCGCAACTGAGCGAAATCAATCAGGTACTGGGTGCCACCACTGGCTGGCAAGTTGCCCGCGTTCCCGCACTGATCCCCTTCCAGACCTTCTTTGAATTGCTGGCCAATAAGCAGTTCCCGGTAGCGACCTTCATTCGCACCCCTGAAGAGCTGGATTACCTGCAAGAGCCAGACATTTTCCACGAGATTTTCGGCCACTGCCCGCTGCTCACCAACCCGTGGTTTGCCGAATTCACCCACACCTACGGCAAGCTGGGGCTGCAAGCGAGCAAGGAACAACGGGTGTATCTGGCCCGCCTGTACTGGATGACCATCGAGTTTGGCCTGGTGGACACCCCGGAAGGCAAACGCATTTATGGCGGCGGGATTCTTTCGTCGCCCAAAGAAACGGTTTACAGCCTGTCGTCAGAACCGGAACATCAGGCCTTCGATCCGCTGGAAGCCATGCGCACGCCGTATCGCATCGATATTTTGCAGCCGCTGTATTTTGTCCTGCCGGACTTGAAGCGTCTGTTTGATCTGGCCCACGAAGACATCATGGGCATGGTCGAAAAAGGCATGACAATGGGCCTGCATGCGCCCAAATTTGCGCCTAAACCGAAAGCGGCATAACACGTCTTTTTACATATCAATAAAAACTGAATTCAGGAATCCACCATGAACGCACTGAACCAAGCCCACTGCGAAGCCTGCCGCGCCGATGCTCCACAGGTCAGCGACGAAGAACTGCCGGTACTGATCAAGCAAATTCCGGATTGGAACATCGAAGTTCGCGACGGCATCATGCAGCTGGAAAAGGTCTTTCTGTTCAAGAACTTCAAGTTCGCACTGGCCTTCACCAATGCCGTGGGCGAAATCGCAGAAGCCGAAGGCCATCACCCTGGCCTGCTGACCGAGTGGGGCTCGGTGACCGTGACCTGGTGGAGCCACTCGATCAAGGGCCTGCACCGCAACGATTTCATCATGGCCGCACGCACTGACGAAGTCGCCAAAACCGCTGAAGGCCGCAAATAATGCACTTCGACGCCATAGGTCGGGTACCGGGCGACCCGATTCTCGGTTTGATGGACGCCTATAAGCAAGACAGCAACCCGGACAAGTTCGACCTGGGCGTGGGCGTCTACAAGGACGCCAATGGCCTGACGCCGATCTTGCAGTCGGTCAAGAAAGCCGAACAGCGCCTGGTCGACCAGCAACTGACCAAAACCTATATCGGCGGTCATGGCGACAGCCGTTTTGGGCAATTGATCAGCGAGCTGGTACTGGGTGAGGGTTCGCCGCTGCTGGCGGGCAAACGTGCGGGAGCCACCCAAACCCCGGGCGGCACCGGCGCGCTGCGCCTGAGCGCCGACTTTATCGCGCAATGCCTGCCGGGCCGGGGCATCTGGCTGAGCGATCCGACATGGCCGATCCATGAAACCATCTTTGCCGCTGCCGGGCTGAAGATCAGCCACTACCCGTATGTGGGCCGCGACAACAAGCTCAACGTCGCGGCGATGCTTCAGGCACTGGAACACGCGCCAAAAGGCGATGTGGTTCTGCTTCACGCCTGCTGCCACAACCCGACCGGTTTCGACCTGTCCCAGGCTGACTGGCTGCAGGTGCTGGAGGTGGTACGCCGTCGCGAACTGCTGCCGCTGATCGACTTCGCTTACCAGGGCTTCGGTGACGGCCTGCAGGAAGATGCCTGGTCAACTCGCCTGTTCGTCAGCGAATTGCCGGAAGTGCTGATCACCAGTTCATGCTCGAAGAACTTCGGCCTGTACCGCGAGCGGGTTGGCGCCTTGATCGTGTGTGCCAATGATGCCGAAAAGCTGACGGATATCCGCAGCCAGCTGGCCTACCTGGCGCGCAACCTGTGGTCCAACCCGCCGGATCATGGTGCGGCGGTGGTCGCAACCATCCTCGGCGATGCAGCGCTTAAAAACCTGTGGATCGACGAAGTGGAAGCCATGCGCAGCCGCATCGCGCACTTGCGCAGCGGGCTTGTGGAAGCACTGGCGCCATTCGGGCTGGCCGAACACTTCGCTCACATCAATGAGCAACGCGGAATGTTTTCCTACACCGGCCTGACTCAGGAACAAGTCCAGTTGTTGCGCGAGAAACACAGCGTCTACATGGTCGGTTCTGGCCGCGCCAACATGGCCGGCGTCGACGGCACCCGCCTGAGCCTGCTGGCCAAGGCGATTGCGCAGGTTTGTACCCGTTGATTTTGTACTGATCCTGTACCTGTAGTCGCTGCCGAAGGCTGCGAAGGGTTGCGGAGCAACCCGTTGTCTCGAGCTCACCGCAGCCTTCACGCAGACCTCACGCAGCCTTCGGCAGCGACTACAGGGTTCTTACGCCGCCAGATGAAATTTCAATACAATTCCCCCCAGACGCAATAAAAAGACAAATTGTCACACTCTGTCCTGTATCCTTAGCAAGCTACTTAAAACACACCTTGCGAGGAGCGCGACGATGCACGAGATCCCAAACCTCCCCTTCCCAAGCCTGCACGAAACCGAGCAGCCAGTCCCGCAACACACCAGTGGCGAAATAAGCGCTCTGGATGAGGCCTCAGAAAGCCTCCAGGCCGACAGCGAAGACTGACGGCTCACAATCAGACGGTGCGAAAAGCATCTTGTTTTTCATACCGTCTGACACAATCGCTCCACCCCCCCTATTCCGGATTCAAGCGTGACTGACACTTTCAGCGAAACCCAAGCCAGCGTCCTGATCGGCACCGCCGAAAAAATGATCGACCTCTGGGAGCGTCTCAGCCCCGAAAAGCAAGCAACCTTGCTCAAGCGTTTCGGCACCCAGGAAAACGCCTTGGCCGCTTTAATCGCGACACAATTGGTTGCACCATTGTAATCTGCGTCAACCGCACCCCGCAGGACCCCTACCCCATGCCCGAAACACAGCGTCCTATGGCGATCACCCTGCAAGTGGTCTCCATCGTTCTGTTCACCTTTATTGGCTATTTGAATATCGGCATTCCGCTGGCCGTGCTGCCCGGATACGTGCACAACCACCTGGGCTATGGCACCGTCATCGCCGGGCTGGTGATCAGTGTGCAATATCTGGCCACGTTGCTGAGCCGCCCCTACGCCAGCCGCATCATCGATAACCTGGGCAGCAAGCGCGCCGTGATGTATGGCCTGGCGGGCTGCGGCCTGAGCGGCGTCTTCATGCTGGCTTCCAGCTGGCTGACCGCGATGCCGGCGCTTAGCCTTGCCAGCCTGCTGGTCGGACGCCTGGTATTGGGCAGCGCCGAAAGCCTGGTGGGCTCAGGCTCCATCGGCTGGGGCATTGGCCGGGTCGGCGCGGCCAACACCGCCAAGGTGATTTCCTGGAACGGCATCGCCAGTTACGGGGCCATTGCCATTGGCGCGCCATTAGGCGTGGTGATGGTCGGGCACTTGGGCATGTGGAGCATGGGCGTAAGCATTATATTGCTGGCGCTGGTGGGCTTGCTGCTGGCATGGCCCAAGCGCGCTGCGCCCATCGTCAGCGGTGTGCGCCTGCCGTTCCTGCATGTCCTGGGGCGCGTGTTCCCCCACGGGGCCGGGCTGGCATTGGGCTCGATCGGCTTTGGCACCATTGCGACCTTCATCACCCTTTACTACGCGACCAACAACTGGGAAAACGCGGTGCTGTGCCTGAGCCTGTTCGGTGCCAGCTTTATCGGTGCACGCCTGGTGTTTGGCAATTTTATCAACAGGATCGGCGGTTTTCGGGTGGCGATTGCCTGCCTGAGCGTCGAGACCCTGGGCCTGCTGTTGCTGTGGCTGGCACCGAACCCGCAACTGGCACTGGCGGGCGCGGCCCTGAGCGGTTTCGGCTTCTCGCTGGTGTTCCCGGCGCTGGGGGTTGAAGCCGTCAACCTGGTGCCCGCCTCCAGCCGTGGTGCGGCCGTGGGCGCGTACTCGCTGTTCATCGATCTGTCACTGGGCATTACCGGCCCGCTGGTGGGCGCTGTGGCGGCAGGTTTTGGCTTTGCTTCGATCTTCTTGTTCGCGGCACTGGCAGCGTTCAGTGGATTGCTGCTGAGTGTTTATCTGTATCGCCAGGCTCAGAGAGCCCGAGCCTGACCCCTTCAGAAATCTACTTTGCCCCGCCCTGCCTTGATGCTGCCACGCTTGGTCTTTGATTCCAGGCGACGCTTCTTCGAACCCAGGGTCGGCTTGGTCGGACGGCGCTTTTTCTCCACCTTGGTCGCACTGACGATCAACTCCACCAGACGCTCCAGCGCATCCGCCCGGTTTTGTTCCTGGGTGCGGTATTGCTGAGCCTTGATGATCAGCACGCCATCACTGGTGATCCGACTGTCGCGCAGCGCCAGCAGCCGCTCCTTGTAAAACGGCGGCAACGACGAGTTGGGTATATCGAAGCGCAAATGCATGGCGCTCGACACCTTGTTGACGTTCTGCCCGCCCGCACCCTGGGCGCGGATTGCCGTCAGTTCGATCTCGGCATCGGGGATGTGCACGTTATTGGAAATCACCAGCATCAAAAATGGGTCCGTCTTCGGGGCGTGCAGGATACCCCACAAACAACAAACCCGGCGCAATGGCCGGGTTTGCTGGATTAACCGCTCAGCTTATTTGGCAGAGCTGTAAGCCGCAGCCGATGCCTGCACCGCGCGCTTGTTTTTGATCAGGTAGCACACCCACATAAAGACCACCCACACCGGAATCGCATACACCGACACGCGAATCCCCGGGATCAACAACATGATCACCAGAATGAACGCTACAAATGCCAGGCAGATGTAGTTGCCGTATGGATACCACAAGGCCTTGAACAGCGGGACTTGCGCCGTTTTGTCCATGTGCTGGCGGAACTTGACGTGGGAGAAGCTGATCATCGCCCAGTTGATCACCAGGGTGGCCACTACCAGGGACATCAGCAGTTCCAGCGCATCGTGTGGCATCAGGTAGTTGAGCAGGACCGCAATCACCGTGACGGCAGCCGAAGCCAGGATCGAGTTGACCGGCACACCGCGCTTGTCGATTTTGGCCAGCACTTTGGGTGCGTCACCCTGCTGCGCCATACCCAACAGCATGCGGCTGTTGCAGTAGGTGCCGCTGTTGTACACCGACAACGCTGCGGTCAGGACCACAAAGTTGAGGATATGGGCCGCCGTGTTGCTGCCCAGCATCGAGAACACTTGCACGAACGGGCTGCTGCTGTAGCTGTCGCCACCGGCGTTGAGGGTTTCAAGCAACGAGTCCCACGGGGTCAACGACAGCAGAACCACCAGGGCACCGATGTAGAAAATCAGGATGCGGTAGATCACCTGATTGATCGCCTTGGGGATCACGGTGCGCGGCTTGTCGGCTTCTGCTGCGGTGAAACCGAGCATTTCCAGACCGCCGAAGGAGAACATGATAAAGGCCATGGCCATGATCAGACCGGTCGTCCCGTTCGGGAAAAAGCCGCCGTGCTCCCACAAGTTGCTGACCGATGCCTGAGGACCGCCGCTGCCGCTGACCAGCAGGTAGCTGCCAAGGGCGATCATGCCGACGATCGCCACGACCTTGATGATCGCGAACCAGAACTCGGCCTCGCCAAACACTTTGACGTTGGTCAGGTTGATGAGGTTGATCAGGACAAAGAAGGCTGCTGCCGAGGCCCAGGTCGGGATTTCCGGCCACCAGTAGTGCACGTACTTGCCGACGGCGGTCAGTTCCGACATGCCCACCAGAATGTAGAGCACCCAGCAGTTCCAGCCCGACATGAAGCCGGCAAAACCACCCCAGTACTTATGGGCAAAGTGACTGAAAGAACCGGCGACCGGTTCTTCGACGATCATTTCGCCGAGCTGGCGCATGATCATGAAGGCAATGAAGCCGCAGATCGCATAGCCCAGAATCATCGATGGACCGGCTGACTTCAGCACCCCGGCCGAACCGAGGAACAGGCCAGTACCAATCGCGCCACCGAGGGCAATCAGCTGAATATGACGATTTTTCAGGCCGCGTTTCAGCTCGCCCGAATGCGAGGTATTTCCACTCATTGAAAAGGTCCCACACAAGGTTTGATGTGATTCAGTGCGTTGTAGCTTGAGCACCAGAGGCAGTGATCGAAGGGTCTACAACACAAATCAAACCCCAGCGCAGGCGCCAGGAATCCAAGGTTGTTTCACGAGTCATGCGTCACCTGTTTGTTTTTATCTGTGACGGAATCGAACCCGCAACGCTTGTGGCATTGCGGAATTTTCAAGGCGTGCAGCCTTGGCAAAATGCGCGGGTACGCAATTGAGTCACAGTTAAAACGCGGCGCATTGTACACCCGCACGTAGGCAAGATCCCATCACACAGCCGATAGCAAGACGAAACAAGCCGCAATCTATGTAGGAAGTGTCCTAATTCTATAAAACTCGGCAAATTTTCATTACAGCGAAGTGATTTCAGCGGTTTAAGGGCGGTAAGTGGCTGAATTCGTATGAATTTGTTGACGAGCTGTAACGATTATTTTCCACCTAATTTATTGCCTGCTGCACCTGCCGAAGGCGTTTTTCAGGCATAAAAAAACGCCAACCCCGAGGGGCTGGCGTTTTTTGTACAGCGCTTAACGCTTACTGCGGCTTGCGACGGCCAAAGCCTGGACGCTGGCCGGAACCGGCCGGAGCGCCACGACGCTTGCCCGACGGTGCATCGTCAACCAGCTTGGGGCCTGAACGGCTTGGCTTGGTTGGACGCTTGTTGACTTCGCTCGGACGCTCGGCAACCGGCGCACCACGACCCGCAGGTACGCGGTCAGTGCGACCTGCCGGCTTGCGTGCCGGACGAGCAGCCTCATCGCGGGCAGGACGCGCCGGGCGCTCGCCTTCGATGTGTGGCTGACGGGCTGGACGCGGAGCCAACGGGGCACCTTCGGCCGGACGCAGAACGCGGGCAACACGATCACCACGAGCCACAGGGCGCGAGGATTTACGCTGCATACGCTCCAGCTTGTCTTTGCTCTTGGCGTTCATCTGCGGCATGGCAACCGGCGTGAGGCCAACTTCAGCACTGAGGATATCAACCTCAAACTGGCTCATTTCGCGCCAGCGACCCATCGGCAGGTCGGAGTTGAGGAACACCGGACCGAAACGCACGCGCTTCAGGCGGCTGACCACCAGGCCCTGGGATTCCCACAGGCGACGTACTTCACGGTTACGGCCTTCCATCACTACGCAGTGGTACCAATGGTTGAAACCTTCGCCGCCCGGAGCCTGCTTGATGTCGGTGAAACGCGCAGGGCCGTCTTCCAGCACAACGCCAGCCTTGAGGCGCTCGATCATCTCGTCATCCACTTCGCCACGTACACGTACCGCGTATTCACGGTCCATTTCGTAGGAAGGGTGCATCAGGCGGTTGGCCAGCTCACCGTCGGTGGTGAACATCAGCAAGCCGGTGGTGTTGATGTCCAGGCGGCCGATGTTGATCCAGCGGCCTTCTTTTGGACGCGGCAGTTTGTCGAACACGGTCGGACGGCCTTCAGGGTCGTCACGGGTGCAGATTTCGCCGTCGGGTTTGTTGTACATGATCACGCGGCGAACCGACTCGGCTGCCTCTTCACGCTTGATCACCTTGCCATCGATGGAGATGGCGTCGTGCAGGTCTACGCGCAGACCCAGGGTTGCATCCTTGCCATTGACCTTGATACGGCCCTGGCTGATCCAACTCTCTACGTCGCGACGCGAGCCAACGCCAATACGGGCGAGGACTTTTTGCAGTTTTTCGCCTGCTGGGCCAATTTCCTGGCTGTCTTTAGGGTCTAGATCACTCATCTGGGCACCTCCCGGTGTGTCAATTCAGGCGAACGCCTGAAGTGTTAAAAATGGGCCTTGGGGCTCTATCGAGCGCCAAAGGGTCGCGAATCATACGCTGATGTTGGCCATTGCGCATCAAAGGCTAGTCACGAAGTGGCCGACTTACTTCTTTTTCCGCCGACCGGTGGCCTCAAACGCCAGCAAACGCAGCGCCGACTCCGCCAGCACTGCACGCTTTTCGTCTTTGCCGAGTTTCTTCCAGGCCTTGATTTCACGCTTGGTGCGCCCGCAACCGATGCAGATGTCATCGGTAAATTTGCAGACGCCGATGCAGGGGTCTTTGGGTGAAGTCATTACTGCCCTCCCACTTATGTGTAGTCGCTGCCGAAGGCTGCCGCAGTACCTTCGTTTTAAAAAGCACGACCCCTGCGGGCTCGATCGCAGCCTTCGGCAGCGACTACAAAGATTTGTCAATCTTGCTGCTCGCGGCGCTCCTGCTCGATGGCTTCAGCCAGTGCCTGAGCCTCACGCTCTTCATCGCTCAAGGCCGATCGCTGCTCAAGGGCCGCAACGGCAGCGCGCAATCGCTCGCGGGCCAGCTCGGCCGCAGAGGGTTGCGCCGGTTGTGGTTGCACCTCTACTTCGACCTCTACCGCTACCGCTACCTCTGCTTCCGGCTCCGGAACATCGACGGGCACAGCGTCGCGCAGCAAATCGTCAAAGTCGGTCTTGAGACCTTCTTCCATCGAGTCCAGTTCCGTCAGCAGGGTACGGAAGCTGGTTTCATCCTTGGGCTCTTCCGGCTCGGCGCTTTCGTCGGCCAGGGCCTGAAGGTGCGCAGGCACCGGAGCGTCGTCGAAATCGAGGATCGGATCAGGCTCAAGCTCGCGCAACTCGGCCAGCGGCGGCAGTTCGTCGAGGCTCTTGAGGTTGAAGTGATCGAGAAAACCCTTGGTGGTTGCGAACATCGCAGGCTTGCCCGGCACGTCGCGATAGCCCACCACGCGGATCCACTCTCGCTCAAGCAGGGTTTTGACGATGTGGCTGTTAACCGCCACACCTCGCACGTCTTCAATCTCGCCCCGCGTGATGGGCTGGCGATAGGCAATCAGCGCCATGGTTTCAAGCATGGCTCGCGAGTAGCGCTGCGGGCGCTCTTCCCACAAACGCCCGACCCACGGCGAGTACTTTTCTCGAATCTGCAGGCGATAGCCCGAGGCAACTTCCTTGAGTTCAAACGCTCGGCCATCGCAGGATTTGCGCAGCAGTTCCAGGGCCTTCCTAAATACAGGCGGTTCCGGACGCTCACCTTCTTCAAACAGTTCAAACAGGCGCTCAAGGCTTTGCGGCTTTCCCGAGGCCAACAGAAAGGCCTCAAGCAAGGAGGCAAGCTCGCGGGGTTCAGTCAAATTCATGGTTTCAGCTCTTTATTCGGCTCTTGCCCGCACATGGATCGGCGCGAAGGGTTCATTTTGCACCAGCTCGACCAGCGACTCCTTGACCAGTTCAAGCACGGCCATAAACGTCACGACCACGCCCAACTTGCCTTCTTCGGCAGTAAACAGCTCGACAAAAGGCACAAAGCCGCCGCCCTTGAGGCGTTCGAGCACGTCGCTCATGCGTTCGCGGGTCGACAGGGCCTCACGGCTGACCTGATGGCTTTCAAACATGTCGGTTCGGCGCAACACTTCAGCCATGGACATCAGCAACTCTTCCAGCGCCACATCCGGCACCAGCTTGCGGGCCCGGGCTTCAGGGGCATCGAGTTTGGGCACAAACACCTCGCGCCCTACCCGGCTCAACCCTTCAATCCCTTCAGCGGCAGCCTTGAAACGCTCGTATTGCTGCAAGCGGCGAATCAGTTCGGCACGGGGGTCGCCCTCGTCCTCTTCGATTTCGACCGAGCGAGGCAACAGCATGCGGGACTTGATCTCGGCCAGCATGGCGGCCATCACCAGGTACTCGGCGGCCAACTCCAGGCGTACGGTTTTCATCAGCTCGACATAGCCCATGTACTGGCGGGTGATTTCAGCCACCGGAATGTCGAGGATATCGATGTTTTGCTTGCGGATCAGGTACAGCAGCAGGTCGAGCGGGCCTTCAAAGGCATCGAGGAACACCTCCAGCGCATCCGGAGGGATGTACAGGTCTTGCGGCATTTCGATGACCGCCTGGCCATAGACCATAGCGAGCGACAGTTCTTGCTGGACACCGGCCTGGGCCTCTACCGCCTCAGGAGCTTGAACGTCAGACATCAGGCCTCGACCATAAACGGTTCAGGATCGCCGCAACCCACACGGACAATCTCGGGATCACCGCTGTCGACCAGGCTGATCACGGTCGAGGCCTTGTTGCCGCCAAAACCGCCATCGATAATCAGGTCGACCTGTTTTTCCAGGGCATTGCGAATCTCGTACGGATCTTCCATCGGCTCGCTTTCGCCCGGCAAAATCAGCGTCACGCTCATCAGCGGCTCGCCCAGCTCTTCAAGCAGCGCCAGCGCAATCGGGTGGCTCGGTACGCGCAGGCCGATAGTACGGCGCTTGGGATGCAGCAGCAGGCGCGGCACTTCGCGGGTGGCGTTGAGAATGAAGGTGTAAGGTCCCGGCGTGTGAGCCTTGAGCAAACGGAACGTGCCGGTATCGACCTTGGCGAAAAGCCCCAGCTGGGAAAGATCGCAGCACATCAGGGTGAAGTTGTGCTTGTCGTCCAGGTTGCGCAGGCGCTTGATCCGCTCGATCGCACCCTTGTCGCCCATCTGGCAACCCACGGCATAGGACGAATCGGTGGGATAAATCACCACCCCACCCTTTTTGATGATCTCGACGGCCTGCTTGATCAGGCGCGCTTGAGGGTTTTCCGGATGAATCTGGAAAAATTGACTCACAGTGTTTACCTGTTCAGACGTTAGCAGTGGGCTGTTCATATTTGAATCGACACCACAATGGCGGCAGATCTTCCGGGACCGGGCGGTACTCGCCAATCTCGGACCAACCTCCCGGACCATGAAAATCACTGCCGGCACTGACCAGCAGACCGAACTCACGCGCAAGGATCGCCAGGCTGCCTACCTGATCGGCTGGCTGATACCCGTTGACCACTTCAATAGCGTGACCCCCAGCTTGAATATAGTCGCCAATCAGACGTCGGCGCTTGCTGCGGGTGAAATCGTAGTGCGACGGGTGCGCCAGGCTTACCCAGGCCCCGGCTGCACGCAGGGTGGCGACCGTGTCTTCAAGAGTCGGCCAATGCAGTTTGACGTCGCCCAGCTTGCCCGCCCCCAGCCACTTGCGAAAGGCTTCGGCGCGATCCTTGACGTACCCGGCCTCGACCAGAAAATCGGCAAAGTGCGGACGGGCCGGGGCATTACCGCTGTCACCCAGCCCTTGCTGGATGGCCCGCGCGCCTTCAAGTGCGCCGGGCATGCCCTTGAGCGCCAGTTTGCGACTGATCTCCTCGGCCCGCAGCCAGCGACCCTCATGCAGTTTGGCAATGGCCTCGACCAACGCCGGGGCATTGACATCAAAACCGTAGCCGAGCACATGAATCGTGGCCCCGCCCCAGGTACACGACAATTCGACGCCGTTGATCAAGGTCATGTTCAGCGCCTGCGCCGCTGTGCGGGCTTCGTCCAGACCTTCAAGTGTGTCGTGATCGGTCAGGGCCAGGACTCGCACACCTTTCTCGAACGCACGCGCGACCAGTACCGCAGGCGCCAGGGCGCCATCGGAAGCTGTGCTATGGCAATGCAAGTCAATTTCCACGGGGATTTAATAACCTCTAGCTGACACTTTCGCTGTCATTGATGTTTGTTATTATGCCGCCACATCCTGCTTCTGGCTGCCACTGTGAAACAATTCATCGACTTCATCCCGCTGCTACTGTTTTTCATCGTTTACAAAACCGACCCACGCATCATCGAAATCGGCGGGCACAGCCTGTCGGTCGGGGGTATCTACAGCGCTACGGCGATGCTGATTGCCAGTTCGCTGGTGGTGTACGGCATTCTGTTTTTTAAACAGCGCAAACTTGAAAAAAGCCAATGGCTGACCCTGATAGCCTGCCTGGTGTTCGGCAGCCTGACCCTCGCCTTCCACAGCGAAACCTTCCTCAAGTGGAAAGCGCCGGTGGTGAACTGGCTGTTTGCACTGGTGTTTGCCGGTAGCCATTTTATCGGCGACAAACTGCTGATCAAACGCATGATGGGTCATGTACTGACCCTGCCCGACGCGGTATGGACACGCCTGAACCTGGCCTGGATAGCATTCTTCCTGTTTTGCGGCGCGGCCAACCTCTACGTTGCGTTCACCTATCAAAGCTTCTGGGTCGACTTTAAAGTGTTCGGCAGCCTGGGCATGACCGTGCTGTTCCTGATCGGCCAAGGCATCTACCTGTCGCGCCATCTGCATGACACCGATCCAACCACCCCCAAGACCAAGGACTGACATGCTCTACGCCATCATTGCAACAGACGTCGCCAACTCGCTTGAAGCTCGCCTGGCTGCCCGCCCTGCGCACCTTGAGCGCTTGCAACAGCTTAACGCGCAAGGTCGCATGGTGCTGGCCGGCCCTCATCCGGCCATCGACAGCAATGATCCGGGCGCTGCCGGCTTCAGCGGCAGCCTGATCGTGGCCGAGTTCGAATCCCTGACCATAGCCCAGGCCTGGGCCGAGGCTGATCCCTTCGTTGCTGCTGGCGTGTATGCCAGTGTCATCGTCAAGCCGTTCAAGCAAGTCCTGCCGTAACCCGCCTCCCTGGGGTATCTTTGCCGGTAGCCGACGTAGACAACGTCGGCACTGGTTAAATCGAGTAAGTCATGAGCGACCTGTTACTGATAGATGATGACGAGGAGCTGTGTGAGCTTCTCGTCAGTTGGCTGAGCCAGGAAGGCTTCCAGGTTCGCGCTTGCCATGACGGTTCAAGCGCCCGCAAGGCGTTGAACGAGTCCAGCCCCGATGCCGTGGTGCTGGATGTCATGCTTCCAGATGGCAGTGGCCTTGAGCTGCTCAAACAACTGCGCAGCGATCATCCGGACTTGCCGGTGCTGATGCTGTCAGCCCGTGGCGAACCCCTGGACCGCATTCTGGGGCTCGAACTGGGCGCCGATGACTACCTGGCCAAACCCTGCGACCCCCGGGAACTGACTGCCCGCCTGCGCGCTGTATTGCGCCGCAGCCACCCGGCAGCGGTATCCAGCCAGATGGAGCTGGGGGATTTGTGCTTCAGCCCCATGCGCGGCGTGGTCACGATCGACCAGCGCGACATCACGCTGACCGTGTCTGAAAGCCGGATTCTTGAAGCCCTGCTGCGTCAACCGGGCGAGCCGCTGGACAAGCAGGAACTGGCGCAGATTGCCCTGGGCCGCAAACTGACCCTGTACGACCGCAGCCTGGACATGCACATCAGCAACCTGCGCAAGAAGATTGGCCCCCACCCCGACGGCAGCCCCCGTATTGTGGCGCTGCGCAGCCGTGGTTACTTTTACAGCGCATAACCCCTTTTTGCCGGGAGCGTATGTAAATACCCCGCAAAACCGTCTTTACCAAAGCTTTACGCAGGGCTGACAGCGCTTGACCTTGATCTCCCTAAACTGGGCGCATCCGGATTCACCGGAACGTAATCGAAGGAGACACACCATGCGTAAAACTCTAATTGCTTTGATGTTTGCTGCAGCACTGCCAACCGTCGCAATGGCCATGCCTGGTGGCGACGGCTCAATGGGCCCACGTCACGGTGGCGAGCACCACGGTCGCGGCGAAGCCCCTTACAGCCAACTGGACCTGAGCCGCGAACAACGCCAGCAGATTGGCAAGTTGATGGGCGAGCAAATGCATGACCGCAAGCAGTTGGTCGAGAAGTACCTGGAAAAACTTCCAGCCGCTGATCAAAAAGCACTGAAAGACGAGATCAAGGCCAAGCACGACAAGACCCAGAGCGATATCCGTGCCTTGCTCAAGCCTGATCAGCAAAAACGCTTCGACGAGATGCAACAGAAACGCACCGAGCGCCAGGCTGAGTGGAAGCAGTTCAAGGAATGGAAAGCACAGCAAGCTCCTAAAGCGCAATAATCCACGCGCACATGAAGCCCAACGGCCTTTGGCCGTTGGGCTTTACTCGTTTTAACCCATTACCCGCGAGGAATTACCGTGCGATCACTGTTTTGGCGCATTCTTGCCAGCTTTTGGCTGGCGATTGCCTTGGTCGCAGGGCTTTCGATCCTGATGGGGCACATGCTCAATCAGGACGCGTGGATTCTTTCCCGCCACCCAGGGATCGCCAACCTGGCGCAACAATGGACTGAGCGCTACGAAACCCAGGGCGCCGACGCCGCCCAAGACTTCCTCGAAAAGCGTAAACGTCGCTATCACATCGACGTGCAGGTACTTAACGAAAGTGGCGACCCCGTGGTTCGCGGCACGTTCCCTCGCCGGGCAGCGGCCTGGGAAGCTCGCCAGCATCCGGGCGAAGAGCAGTTGCCCTGGCGCCGCCTGACGGTCGAATACACCAGCCCAAAAACCGCCGAAACCTACCTGCTGATTTATCGCATTCCACACCCGGAACTGGATGCCTGGCATCGCCAGAGCCTGATCTGGCCGCTGAGTGCCCTGGGGATTGCCCTGGTGGTACTGACCCTGTTCAGCCTGATGGTCACCCTCTCTATCACCCGGCCGCTGAGCCGCCTGCGAGTTGCAGTGCATGATCTGGGGCAAACCACCTACCAGCAGAACAGCCTGGCGCGACTGGCCTCGCGCCGCGATGAGTTTGGCGTACTGGCCACCGACTTCAACCGCATGGGCGCCCGCCTGCAAAGTTTGATCGGCAGTCAGCGCCAGTTGCTGCGCGACGTGTCCCACGAGCTGCGCTCGCCACTGGCCCGCCTTAAAATCGCCCTGGCACTGGCCGAGCGCGCCGGACCTGAGGAGCGGGAAAAACTGTGGCCACGGCTGACCCGCGAATGCGATCGGCTTGAATCGTTGATCAGTGAGATTCTCACCCTGGCCCGGGTTGATGCCGACCAGGCCAGCGCAGAGCACGTGGAGCTCAATGCCCTGCTCGGCGCGGTGCAAAAGGATGCGTCAATGGCGGCCCCCGAGCAAGCGGTGCAATTGCTTGCCGAGCCGGATTTGAGCCTCAATGGCTGGCCAACCATGATCGAGCGGGCGGTGGATAACCTGCTGCGCAATGCGCAACGTTTCAACCCGCCCGGTCAGCCGATCGAGTTGAGTGCGGCGCGCGAGGGCGAGCACATCACTATCAAGGTACGCGACCACGGGCCCGGTGTCGCCGAGGAGCACTTGGCACAACTGGGCGAACCGTTCTTCCGCGCGCCTGGCCAGACGGCCGCCGGGCACGGGCTGGGACTGGCCATTGCACGCCGTGCTGCGGAACGTCATGGCGGGCGCCTGGTGCTGGGCAATCATCCGGATGGCGGGTTTATTGCCACGCTGGAGTTGCCGCTGGAGCCCAACGGCAATCTGTAAATCTGATGCGGCGTTTGCGCTGCTGTTGCGGGAGCGGGCTTGCTCGCGATGCAGGCGACGCGGTTTGTCTGGATGACCGCGGTGATGCCCTCGCGAGCAAGCCCGCTCCCACAGGTTTCGAGATCCGGGATTACTTGACCGGCCACGCCTTCACGAATTCGGCGCTATCCACTTTCGGCGCGGTACGCAGTTCGTTCTGCGCGGTCCCCAGATACAAGAACGCGACCACTTCCTCGCCCTCGCCCAGCCCCAGTCCCTTGGCCACATGTGGCGCATAGGACAATTCACCGGTACGCCATACCGCACCAATACCCTGGGCAAAAGCTGCCAGTTCAATGGCATGGGCTGCACAGCCTGCCGTAATCAGTTGCTCGGATTTCGGTACTTTGAAGTGATCCTGCAAACGGGCAATCACCACAACGACCAACGGTGCGCGCAAAGGCATGGCGCGAGCCTTGTCCAATGCCGCTTGTGTCACCTCGCCGCCCTGGGCCTGCACGGCCTCGGCAAGTATTTCACCCAGCTGGTTGCGCGCTTCGCCTTCAACCGTCAAAAAACGGTAAGGACGCAACTGGCCGTGGTCCGGCGCACGCAAGGCGGCCGCAAACAGTACTTCACGTTGCTCGGCCGTCGGCGCCGGATCAAGCAAGCGCGGGGCAGAAACACGGTTGAGCAAAGCGTCGAGAGCCTCCATTGGCCACCTCCTGAAGAAAATGTGCGGCTATTCTAACGGTATCTCCCGAGGGCCTGGCAGTTTACATAGCCCAGACCACAGGTAGAATGGCGCCCCTCTTTCATCCCCGAGCTGACTTCATGGCGTTGCCGACCTTACGCATCATCGGTTTTATTATCGGCATCTTCCTGATTACGCTCGCGATCAGCATGGCTGTGCCCATGTTGACCCTGGTGATTTACGACCACCAGGGCGACTTGCCATCTTTCCTGTGGGCCAGCCTGATTACCTTTATTGCAGGTTTGGCGCTGGTGATACCCGGGCGCCCCGAGCAGGTCCACCTGCGTCCACGGGACATGTACCTGCTGACGGTGTCCAGCTGGGTCATCGTGTGCATCTTCGCCGCACTGCCATTTTTGCTGACGCAGCACATCAGCTACACCGACTCATTTTTCGAAAGCATGTCCGGCATTACCGCCACCGGCTCCACGGTCCTGAGCGGGCTGGACACCATGTCCCCCGGCATTTTGATGTGGCGCTCAATGCTCCACTGGCTGGGTGGCATTGGCTTTATCGGCATGGCGGTAGCGATTTTGCCCCTGCTGCGAATCGGTGGCATGCGCCTGTTCCAGACCGAATCTTCTGACCGATCCGAAAAGGTCATGCCCCGCTCGCATATGGTGGCGCGACTGATTGTGGCCGCTTATGTCGGCATCACCATCATCGGCAGCCTGGCGTTCTGGTGGGCAGGCATGAGTGTGTTTGACGCGATCAACCACGCCATGTCGGCCATTTCCACCGGCGGGTTCTCGACCTCCGACCAGTCGCTGGCCAAGTGGTCACAACCGGCAGTGCACTGGGTGGCCATCGCCGTGATGATCATGGGCAGTTTGCCGTTTACCCTGTATGTCGCCACCTTGCGCGGCCATCGCAAGGCCCTGATCAAGGACCAGCAGGTGCAAGGCTTACTGGGCCTGCTGCTGGTGACCTGGATCGTACTCAGCGCCTGGCTGTGGTGGACCACCAACATGCCTTACTGGGACGCCTTCCGCCATGTGGCGCTCAACGTGACTTCGGTTGTTACAACCACTGGTTTCGCTCTGGGCGACTACAGCCTGTGGGGCAATTTCTCGCTTATGCTGTTCTTCTATCTGGGCTTTATTGGCGGATGTTCGGGCTCGACTGCTGGCGGAATCAAGATTTTCCGTTTTCAAGTCGCCTACATCCTGCTCAAGGCCAACCTTAATCAGCTGATCCACCCTCGTGCAGTGATCAAGCAGAAGTACAACGGCCACCGCCTCGACGAAGAAATCGTACGCTCGATTTTGACCTTTTCGTTCTTCTTTGCCATCACCATTTGTGTGATCGCCCTGGCCCTTTCGCTGCTGGGGCTGGACTGGATGACCGCCCTCACCGGCGCTGCCAGCACAGTGTCCGGCGTTGGACCGGGGCTGGGCGAAACCATTGGCCCCTCCGGCAACTTCGCCAGCCTGCCGGATGCAGCCAAGTGGATTCTGTCCCTGGGCATGTTGCTAGGTCGCCTGGAGATCATTACCGTGTTCGTACTGTGCATCCCGGCATTCTGGCGGCACTGATCCACACATGAGGTCGCCATGGACCAAATCCTGTCACTGCGTCATTACCGCCAAGAGGTGATTGCTCACAGCCATGAGCACGCGCAGGTGGTGATCAGTCTGTCCGGCAAACTCGATTTCGAAGTGGACGGACGCGCCAGCCTGTTACGTCAGCAGCATCTGATCATTATTCCCGCAGGCGCTCACCACACCTGCGGCAGCCCGCAAGGCAGCCACTGCCTGGTGCTCGACGTTCCGGGGCAAAACTGGCTCGGGCAAACCCTGGGCGAGCACGCCGATGCCAGCCGTCGCCTTCTCGACACGACCGGTCACCTGGTCCTGGACCCCAGGCAACACCAATTGGTGAGCTGGCTGGCCAGCAGTCCTGTGAGTGACCCTCTGATTGCCCGCCAAGGTGCGATTCTGCTGCTCGCCAGCTTGAACCCGCTCGCGCCTGAACAGACACAAGCCCGACGCCTGCCCTACGCCGCCATGGATGCCTACATCGCACAAAATGCCGCCTACCCACTTCAGGTTGCAGATCTGGCGCAGATTGCCGGTCTTTCCTGCGCCCGCTTGCACAGTCGCTTTGTCAGCGAGAGCGGGCAAACGCCCATGGACTACATTCGCCAACGCCGTCTGTACAGCGGCTTGACGCTGTTACGCCACAGCACCCTGCCCATTGGCGAAGTCGCCAGCCGCGTCGGTTACAGTTCACAAAGCGCTTTTGCAGCCGCCATGCTCCGGGAATTCGGAGCCTCGCCTTCGGTACTGCGCCGCGAGTCTGGCGACAACTGACGCCAGTCTCACGACAGACAGCTCCCCGCCCCGCCCCTTAGACTGCACGCCTTGCCCGTATTGATTTAAGGATTGCAATGACTCCGCGTACCGCTTTGGGTGCCCTGCACATCGGTGCCTTGCTGTTTGGCCTGACGGGCGTATTCGGCAAGCTGGCGGCCGCTTCGGCTGCAATCATCGTCTTTGGCCGCGCCGCCTTTGCGGTTCTGGCCCTTGTCTGCTTCGCCGGTCTGGCCAAACGCAGCTGGTACACGCTGACCCTGCGCGATGCCCGCAACCTGCTGTTGAGCGGCTTACTGCTGGCCGGGCACTGGGTGAGTTTTTTTATCTCGGTCAAGATCGCCGGGGTGGCGATTGCAACCCTGGGCTTTGCCAGTTTTCCGGCATTCACGGTGATTCTCGAAGGGCTGATTTTTCGCGAACGCATTCGGCTCAACGAAATCATTCTGGTGGTACTGGTCAGCGTCGGACTGATCCTCGTCACCCCGAGTTTTGATCTGGCCAGCCAGGCGACCGAAGGGCTGCTGTGGTCGATCGCCTCGGGCCTGCTGTTCTCCCTGCTGTCACTGAACAACCGGGCCAACTCGGGCCGGGTACCCGCCGTGCAGGCGGCAATGTGGCAAAACGCGGTGGTCGCCTTGTGCCTGCTTCCATTTGCCGCCCCGCAGCTAAGCGATGTCCGACCGCTGGACTGGCTGTGGATCTGCCTGCTGGGCGTGCTGTGCACGGGCGTGGCTCACAGCCTGTTCGTCGCCAGCCTCGCCGTGATCAAGGCGCGCACTGCGGCCGTGGTCTTTGCCCTGGAGCCGGTCTACGGAATCACCCTGGCCTGGCTGTTGTTCCACGAAACACCTTCGCTGCGCATGCTACTGGGCGGGCTGCTGATTATTGTCGCGATCGTGGTGTCGAGCCGCATGGCCGGCGGCCCCGCTCCAGGCAAGCCCGCGCTGGATGCCGCGGCTCACTGAACCCGGTCGTTGTGCCCAAGGTCGCGCTGCGGGTCGATCTGGTCGCGAACCCGCTGCTTGAGCACCTTGGCCTCGGGAAAGCCGCCATCGGCCTTGCGCTCCCAGATTTGCACGCCGTCGCAGGTGATGCGAAACACCCCGCCAGTACCAGGCTCCAGCGCGACCCGGCCAAGGTCTTCGGCAAAAGTACTGAGCAACTCTTGAGCCAGCCAGGCAGCACGCAGCAGCCACTGGCATTGGGTGCAGTAGGTGATGACAACTTCGGGTTTGTTCGACGGCATGATTTCAAAGGCTCTTGTAGGAAAGGCGCCGCTATAATAGCCGCCTTTGTCGCTTGCCCAGAGATTCATGATGCGCCGCCTGCTGAGCTGTTTACTCCTGTGTTTATGTCCCCTGGTGCTGTTTGCCGCCGAAGCGGGCAAGCCCAAAATCGGCCTGGTGCTGTCCGGAGGGGCGGCCCGCGGTCTGGCCCACGTCGGCGTACTCAAGGCCCTTGAAGAGCAAGGCATCCAGATCGATGCCATCGCGGGGACCAGCATGGGAGCGGTGATCGGCGGCCTGTATGCCTCGGGCTACAAGATCGATGAGCTGGAAAAGCTCGCGCTGGGTATCGACTGGCAAGAAGCCCTGTCAGATGCCCCGGCCCGCGAAGACGTACCGTTCCGGCGCAAGCAGGACGACCGTGACTTTCTGGTCAAACAGCAACTCAGTTTCCGTGATGATGGCAGTCTGGGTCTGCCATTGGGCGTGATTCAGGGCCAGAACCTGGCGTTACTGCTCGAAAGCCTGCTGGCCCACAGCAGCGACATCCGTGATTTCGACAAGCTGCCGATCCCGTTCCGCGCCGTCGCCACTGATATCGTCAATGGTGAAAAGGTGGTGTTTCGCAAAGGCCATCTACCCCAGGTGATCCGCGCCAGCATGTCGATCCCGGCGGTGTTCGCCCCGGTTGAGATCAACGGCCAACTGCTGGTTGACGGTGGCATGGTCGACAATATTCCCGTGGATGTGGCCCGCGAGATGGGCGTGGACATGGTCATCGTGGTGGATATCGGCACCCCCCTTCGCGGGCGCAAACAACTCAATACCGTGTTCGACATCCTCAATCAGTCCATCACCCTGATGACCCGCAGCAACTCCGAGATACAGCTTGCGTCACTCAAGCCCGATGACATCCTGATCCAGCCCGCACTGGCCAGTTATGGCGCCACTGATTTTGGTCGCTCTCAAGACATCATCAACGCCGGCTACCGCGCCACACAGATTCTCGAAAAACGCCTGGCCAGCTTGCGCCATGACTCCAGCACTCAGTTGGCCGAGGCCCGCTCCCCCGAAGAGCGCACCCCGGTCATTACCGCGATCAGGATCGAAAACGACTCTAAAATCGGCGACTCGGTGATCCGCTATTACATTCGCCAACCCATTGGCGAACCGCTGGACCTGGGCCGCCTGCAACGGGACATGGGCACGCTGTACGGGCTGGACTACTTCGATCAGGTGCAATACCGCGTGGTGCACAAGGGCAAGGATCGCACCCTGGTGATCAGCGCCCGCGGCAAACGCAGCGGTACCGACTATCTGCGCCTGGGACTGAACCTGTCTGACGATATGCGCGGCGACAGCGCATTCAATATCGGCGCCAGTTACCGCATCAACGGCATCAATACCCTGGGCGCAGAGTGGCTGACGCGGGTGCAGATTGGCGACAAGCAAGAGCTGTACAGCGAGTTTTACCAGCCGCTGGATGCGGGATCGCGCTACTTCGTTGCGCCCTACATCAACGCCCAGTCACAAAACGTGGAAGCCATCCTCGACAACGACCCCATTGCCGAATACCGACTTGAGCGTTACGGTTTTGGCCTCAATTTTGGTCGTCAAATCGGCAACAGCGGCGAGATCCGTCTGGGAGTGGGCGAGGCATGGGGCAAGGCCGACGTGCGAATTGGGGAACGTGACTTGCCAAGTACCAGCTTCAACGAAGGCTTCTACGACCTGAAATACTCCTTCGACTCTCTGGATAACGTGTACTTCCCCCATTCGGGTGAAGACATCAGCCTGAGCGTGCGCCAATTCGAACCGGGGCTTGGCTCGGATGAGCGTTATCGTCAGTGGGAGTTCAATCTGGACAAGGCCCTGAGTTCAGGGCCCGACACCTGGATTCTGGGCGGGCGCTACGGGCGCACGCTGGACAAGGCCAATGTGGTGACCTCCAGCTTCCTGCTGGGCGGAGCACGGCAATTGTCCGGGTTCAGGGAGGACGGGATCTCGGGGCAGAACATCAGCCTGATGCGGGCCGTGTACTATCGTCGCCTCACACCGCGCTCGTATCTGCCGTTTGATTTCCCGCTGTATGCCGGTGCCTCGCTGGAGCGCGGGCGCGCCTGGAACAACGACAACGAGTTCGACAGCGGCTATATCAATGCGGCGAGTATTTTTATCGGCTTCGACACACCGCTGGGCCCGCTGAACTTCAGCTATGGCTTTAACGATGATGACCAAAAAGCGTTGTATCTGAACCTGGGGCAGACGTTCTGACAAGCCCGCCCACAGAGAGCTGTAAACAGCACAGAACTTGTGGAAGCCGGGCTTGCCCGCGATTGCATCGACGCGGCCACCCGGATGCACCACGCCGCCTGCATCGCGAGCAAGCCCGCTCCCACAGGTCTACATCAGTTCTTCTCGAGGTTATCCAGAATGCGCTTGTGGACGCGCAGGCAAATGCGCTGCTCTTCTTCATCGATACCCACAAACAGCTCCTGGCGCAACGCCGTGGCGATGGCTTCGATCTGCTCGATCAACGGACGGGCAGAATCACTCAGGACGATTTTCTTGGCGCGACGGTCTTCAACCACCGAGTGACGCTGAACCAGGCCCTGGGCTTCAAGGCTGTCGAGCAAACGAGCAAGGGTCGGACCTTCAACGCCAACACTTTGGGCCAGTTCGCGCTGAGTCGGCGCTTCGTCAAAGCGGGCCAGATGCAAGAGCACCAGCCAACGCGCCTGGGACAACCCCAGACCGGCAAGACGACGATCCAGCTCGGCACGCCAGCCACGAGACATTTGGGCCAGTTGCATACCAAAACGGTGCTGATCGGTTAACGGCATAAAAAACTCGATGATTAGACTGAAAATAGAGTGAAGCTAATTATTAGTCAGCTAAGCATGCCGCTTGCTCATAGGCAAGAGGTGCAAGTCAATCAATCGTTACAAAATCAGCAACATGGTCACATTTCAAACTCAGATTGCAGCGCTGCACGTACGCAATACAGCACACCTTCCGGTACACGGCCCTTGAACTGCTCGGCGATGCTGGCCACGCTCGGCAATTCACCTTCACCATCCAGGAACGCATCCTGCACTTCTTCCATCAGGTCTTCAGGCAAGTCCAGCGCCTGTTCCAGCGAAAGCTCCTGACGACCAATGGCCTCGGCCAACATTGTGTAAACATTCTTTTCAGAACACTGCAATTGCCCGCTGATCTGCAACGGAGTCATGCCGGCCCGGGCCAGGCTGATCAGCTCGTGACGGATATCGGCCACCACTTTTGGCGTTTCGGCCTGCCCGCCCAGCACTTCGAGGAACGCCTCGCCGTAACGCTCCAGCTTGCGCGCGCCCACACCGCTGACCGTTGCCATCTCGGACAAGGAAGTCGGCTGGCTGCGCAACATTTCGAGCAGGGTTGAGTCGGGGAAGATGACGTAAGGCGGCACGCCGTGTTCTTCGGCCAACTTGCGCCGCAACGCACGCAGGGCTTCCCACTGCTCGCGCTCTTCGCCGCGCACCAATTGACTGGCCGGACTGGCAGAACTGCTCTTGACCGAAGTTTGCGGCTTGAGCTCGCGACGCAGTTCCAGGGTCACTTCGCCACGCAGCAACGGGCGACAGGTGTCGCTCAACCGCAAGCCGCCATAGCCTTCAATATCAATGTCGGCCAGGCCACGGGCTACCAGCTGGCGGAACAGCGTGCGCCATTCGCCTTCGCTGCGGTCTTTGCCAACACCGAATACGGACAGGTGTTGATGACCCATGCTGCGGGTTTTTTCGTTTTCTCGACCCAGCAACACGTCGATCAAGTGCCCGGTGCCATAACGCTGGCCCGTACGATAAATCGTCGAAAGTGCCTGACGTGCAGGCTCGGTGGCATCCCAGGTTTGAACGCCATCCACGCAGTTATCGCAATGCCCGCAAGGCTGCGGCATGTCTTCATCAAAATACGCGAGCAGGGTCTGACGACGGCAGCGGGTTTCTTCGCACAACGACAGCATGGCATCGAGCTTGTGGTGCTCCAGACGCTTGTGTCGCTCATCGCCCTCGGAGTTTTGCAGCATTTGCTTGAGCATCACCACGTCTTGCAGACCGTAGGCCATCCAAGCATCAGCCGGCAGGCCATCACGCCCTGCCCGACCGGTTTCCTGGTAATAAGCTTCAAGGGACTTGGGCAAATCGAGGTGCGCGACAAAACGTACGTTGGATTTATCGATCCCCATGCCAAACGCGATGGTCGCCACCATGATCAGCCCCTCCTCGTTGAGGAAGCGCTTCTGGTTGGCGGCCCGGGTATCACTCGGCAAACCGGCGTGATACGGCAAGGCCGGGAAGCCCTGCTCGCACAGAAACTTCGCCACTTCATCGACCTTTTTGCGCGACAGGCAATACACGATGCCCGCGTCGCTGCGTCGCTCCGAGAGGAACGCCAGCAACTGCTTGCGCGGCTGCTCTTTAGGCACGATGCGATAAAAAATGTTGGGGCGGTCAAAACTCGACAGAAAGCGTTCGGCGTTCTGCAAATGCAGACGGGTAACGATTTCTTCGCGGGTGCGTTTGTCTGCCGTGGCGGTCAGGGCGATACGCGGCACATTGGGGAACACTTCGGCCAGCTGGCCCAGTTGCAGGTATTCCGGACGGAAATCGTGGCCCCACTGCGATACGCAGTGGGCTTCGTCAATGGCAAACAGGGCGATGTCCAGGCTCTGCAAAAACGCCATCATGCGCGGCTGTACCAGACGCTCGGGCGCCAGGTAGAGCATTTTGACCTCACCGCGCTTGATGCGGTTGGCCAGATCACGCTGCTGTTCGGCGCTGAGGGTCGAGTTCAGGGCCGCAGCCGCCACCCCGAGTTCTTCAAGGGTTGCCACCTGATCGTCCATCAGGGCGATCAACGGCGAAACCACCACGGCCAGGCCATCGCGCAACAATGCCGGTACCTGGAAGCACAGGGATTTGCCGCCGCCGGTAGGCATCAGCACCAAGGCGTCACCGCCACTGGCCACGCGCTCAATGATGTCACCCTGACGGCCACGGAAACTGTCGTAGCCGAAGATGTCTTTGAGTACGCGTTGAGCCTGTTCGAGCATAGAAACTCCAGAAATCGCCGAAACACCCCTGCGCCAGCGCGATCCGGCACGGCCGCAAACCTTGAAAAGGTTCGGGCACTGGCCACCGGTGCGCTACATTTGACGCAGGGCATCACAAAACGCGGCAGTATACCCGAGCACTCCCCCGCTGCGGGTTGTGTAATTGCAACACCGATAACCGGGAACTGATGGCAAATGTGCCCTGCGACTGGCTTGGAAGCTCAAGAAAGCCTAGAATTCACTATCGTTTATTTACTAGGTAGCACTTAATGTCCTTCGCTGAGCAACTAACCCGCCTGCAAGCCTTCCTCGACGCCGACGAGCTGCATGACGAGGCGCTGGACTACGTGGCCACCCACGGCTATCTGACTGCCCTGTCCATTTGCTCCGAAGAAGTTCCTGAGCGTGAGTGGATCGACGCAATCTTCTCCGAAGCCCCGCATTACAAAGACGACGCCCAGCGCGCCGAAATCGAAGGCACGCTGATCCAGCTCAAGGCTCACATCGCCCGCCAACTGGCGTCCGATGAAGAGTTCGAACTGCCATGCGACCTGGACCTGGGCGACGAGCCGGATGATTCCGACCTGCGCGGCTGGTGTGTAGGCTTCATGGAAGGCGTATTCATGCGCGAAGCCGCCTGGTTCGAAACCGCTGAAGAAGAAGTCAGCGAAATGCTGCTGCCCATCATGGTGGGTTCGGGCCTGTTCGATGATCAGCCTGAGTTCGAAGACATCGCCAAGGATGCCAACCTGATGGACGACATGATCGTCCAGATCCCGGAAGCGCTGACTGCCCTGTACCTGCTGTGCCAGGCGCCGGACGAAAAGCCTGCGATCCTCAAGCCACGTCACCACTGATTCAGTGACACCTCCCGATTTCGGCAACCGTTCGCGGTTGCTGCGCCACGTTCTGTTTGCCATCGGCTGGCTGAGCGTGGCATTGGGAGTGATCGGCATCTTCCTCCCTGTCCTGCCCACAACGCCCTTTCTGCTACTGGCTGCCGCGTGCTTTGCCCGCAGCTCGCCGCGCTTTTATCACTGGCTGGTCGAACACCCTCGACTCGGGCCGTGGATCCGCGACTACCTTGATGGCAACGGCATCCCGCTCAAAGGCAAGGTCTACGCCATCGGCCTGATGTGGTTGAGTATCGGCGTGTCGTGTTATCTGGTGCCTTTACCCTGGGCACGGGGGTTCATGCTGACCAGCGCGGTGCTGGTGAGCATTTACATCCTGCGTCAAAAAACCCTCGAAAAACCCTGAAACCTTTGTGGGAGCGGGCTTGCTCGCGATCGCATCAACCCTGCCTCCCTGACATACCCCGCCGCCTGCATCGCGAGCAAGCCCGCTCCCACACGTTACGACTTGTCCCCGTGATTTTTCAGATAGGTTTCAGCGCCCATTGCTTCGATCTGCCCTTCGATCAACGCCTCGAACGGGCGCAGCAACGACACAAACGACATGGGCGGCTCCAGGATCTCCAGCGCCTGCACGATGGCTTCCAGGGTCGACAAGGCGCCCGGCCCCGGCGCTTTGCGCAGTCGGTAGCGCGACACCGCACCTTCGGGCAGCGTGACCCGTGGCAACTGTGCCAGCAGAGGGTTGAGGTGCAACAACTTGCGGGCCTTGCGCCACGTTCCGTCCGGCACTACCAGCAGTAATGGCAGGCTTTCGCCTGGCGCAGTGCTCGCCTGGAGCAACTGTGCATCATCCCCCGGGAACAACAACCGCGCCTGATACCCCGGCGGGTTGAGCAACCTGTCCAGATCCTCAAACACTTCGCCCACCAGCAACTCGGCATTGATCAAACCCAGCGCCGCCAGCCGTGCAGTGTTCAGCGCATGATTGACCTCGCTCGGATGCTGTAACAGCAACACACGGGTGCGACTGTCGAGGTGTGGAATCAAGTCGCACAAACAGTGCGACTGCGGGCGCAAGCAGCGAGGGCATTGGGCGCGTGACATGGGAATAAAGCTCTCGTTCAAGGTTGATTAAGCTGTGCTTTGAGCAGGTCGCGGAAGGTTTGAATCAGCGGCTCTCGGCTGCGACCACGGCGCACGATCATCGAAAACGGCGCCTGATAGCCAAAGGTCGCGGGGAGCAGCACCCGCAAGTCGCCCTTCTCCACCCAGGGCTCTGCGTAGTGCTCGGGCAAATAACCAATGTAAGCCCCCGAAAGCACCAGGATCAGCTGTGCTTCCATGCTGTCGACCGTCGCCGCGCTGTGCTTGAAGCCGTGACGCGCCAGTTCGGCCTGACTCCAATAGCCGCGCCCCACCATCCTCTGCTGAGTAATCACCGGCTCGGGAATGCGCCGCTCGCTGAACAGGGGGTGCCGTGTGCTGCAGTACAACCAGTGCTGCTCACGATAAAGGGGCTGGTAGACCAGCCCGCTCATGCGCGTCGAAAACGCACCGATGGCCAGATCAAGGCGGTTATCTTGCACGCCAAGCTGCAATTCGTAGGGGCTCATCACCGACAAATGCAGATGCACCGCCGGGTGCTCCTGGCTATAGGCGCCAATGGCCTCGGCAAAGGGCAAGGCCTTGTCGCTGACCGTGGAGTCGATAACCCCCAGGTTCAAAGTGCCGCGCAACTCACCCTTGAGTGCTGCGGCGTACTGTTCAAAACCTTCCAGCTCACCCAACAGGCGCAGAGTTTCCTGGTGAAACAGCTCGCCCTTGCTGGTAAGGCTGAACCCGCCGCGCCCGCGATGGCACAGCACAAGGCCCAGACTGGCTTCGAGCTGGCTCATATAGGTGCTGATGGCCGAGGTCGAGAGGTTTAGCGCCTGTTGCGCATTGGCAAACCCCTGGTGCCTGACCACGCTGGCAAATATTCGTAATAGTTTCAGATCGGGTAACGCGCTGGCCATCAATCACTCACTTGCCACGGCGGGAGCGGACTTGCTCGCCATACAGGCGACGTTGAGAGCCAGAGTCTACCGCCATTAGTTTAGAAAAACCTGAACTAAGTATTTGCCCACAGCGATTCTTCCCGCCTCGCGCCTTTCGCAGAATCGAACGCCATAACCACAACAAACGACGAGGCCTTACCCGTGGACAAAATTCTTCATCAACCACTGGGCGGCAATGAAATGCCGCGCTTCGCCGGCATCGCCACCATGCTGCGCCTGCCCCACCTGCCATCGGCCAAGGGCCTGGACGCGGCCTTTGTCGGCGTGCCCCTGGATATCGGCACCTCGCTGCGCCCCGGCACCCGTTTCGGTCCTCGGGAAATCCGCGCCGAATCGGTGATGATCCGCCCTTACAACATGGCCACCGGCGCCGCGCCGTTCGACTCGCTGTCCGTGGCCGATATTGGCGATGTGGCGATCAACACCTTCAATCTGCTGGATGCGGTGCGCATCATCGAAGCGTCCTACGACGAAATCCTTGAGCACGATGTCATCCCCCTGACCCTGGGTGGCGACCACACCATTACCCTGCCGATTTTGCGGGCGATGCACAAAAAACACGGCAAGGTCGGGCTGGTGCATATCGATGCCCACGCCGATGTGAACGACCATATGTTCGGCGAGAAAATCGCCCACGGCACGACCTTCCGCCGCGCCGTTGAAGAAGGCCTGCTGGACTGTGACCGCGTGGTTCAGATCGGCCTGCGCGCCCAGGGCTATACCGCCGAAGACTTCAACTGGAGCCGCAACCAGGGCTTTCGCGTGGTGCAGGCCGAAGAGTGCTGGCACAAGTCCCTGGAGCCCCTGATGGCACAGGTACGCGAAAAAGTCGGCAACGGCCCGGTCTACCTCAGCTTTGATATCGACGGCATCGACCCGGCCTGGGCTCCCGGCACCGGCACTCCGGAAATCGGCGGCCTGACCACCATTCAGGCGATTGAAATCATCCGCGGCTGCCAAGGCCTCGACCTGGTCGGCTGCGACCTGGTAGAAGTCTCGCCGCCCTACGACACCACCGGCAACACCTCGTTACTGGGCGCCAACCTGCTGTACGAAATGCTCTGCGTGCTGCCCGGCGTTGTACATCGATAAGGACATCCTTGCGGTGCCATCAAGCCTTGCGCTTTACGGCACCAAGCCACCGTGCCTGCTGCATCCATAAAAAAAATAATCGGAGATTCGCCATCATGGCTTTAGATCTACTGGTCGTCCTTATCTACGCTGCGGCAATGCTGGTGCTGGGTTACTACGGCATGCGCAAGGCCAAGACCCACGAAGACTATCTGGTCGCAGGCCGCAACCTGGGCCCTACGCTCTACATGGGCACCATGGCCGCGACGGTACTGGGCGGGGCTTCCACCGTCGGCACCGTGCGCCTGGGTTATGTGCACGGAATTTCAGGCTTCTGGCTGTGTGCCGCACTGGGTTGCGGGATCATCGCGCTGAACCTGTTCCTGGCCAAGCCGTTGCTCAAGCTGAAAATATTCACCGTGACCCAGGTACTGGAGAAGCGCTACAACCCGATGGCCCGCCAGGCCAGCGCGGTGATCATGCTGGCCTACGCGCTGATGATTGGCGTGACCTCGATTCTGGCCATTGGCACCGTACTGGAAGTCCTGTTCGATCTTCCTTTCTGGATTTCCGTACTGCTGGGCGGCGGCGTGGTGGTGATTTACTCGACCATTGGCGGCATGTGGTCGCTGACCCTGACAGATATCGTGCAATTTGCGATCAAGACCATCGGCCTGATGTTCGTGCTGCTGCCGATCTGCCTGTACCGCGTCGGCGGCTGGGACGAACTGGTCAGCAAGCTGCCCGCATCGAACTTCAGCTTCACCAGCATCGGCTGGGACACGATCATCACTTACTTCATGATCTACTTCTTCGGCATCCTGATCGGCCAGGACATCTGGCAGCGTGTGTTTACCGCCAAAACGGCCCGGGTGGCGAAGTACGCGGGGACATTCGCAGGCCTGTATTGCATCCTCTACGGCCTGACGTGCGCGCTGATCGGCATGGCCGCCCACGTGCTGCTACCGGACCTGGACAACGTCAACAACGCTTTCGCCGCCATCGTGAAAGTCTCGCTGCCAGACGGTATTCGCGGCCTGGTGATCGCTGCGGCCCTGGCGGCCATGATGTCGACCGCCAGCGCTGGCTTGCTGGCAGCCTCCACAGTACTGACCGAGGATCTGCTGCCAAGGCTGCGTGGCGGCAAGCAATCGAGCCTCAATATCAACCGCTTGTTTACCTTGCTGACAGGCTTTGCCGTACTGGGCATCGCCCTGGTGGTCTCTGATGTCATCAGCGCCCTCACCCTGGCTTACAACCTGCTGGTCGGCGGCATGCTGGTGCCATTGATCGGGGCGATTTTCTGGAAGCGGGCCACCACTGCGGGCGCCATCACCAGCATGAGCCTGGGGTTTGTCACGGCACTGGGGTTCATGCTCAAGGATGGCCTGGAAGCCAACACGCCCATTTATTACAGCCTGGGCGTGGCGCTGATCAGCTTTGTTGTGGTTAGCCTGATGGATCGACGCCCTGCTTCGGTGGTGAGCGCCGCCTGATAAACCCTTTGTTCGACGGGTACGACGTGACAGGTCGTACCCGTTTTCCTCTTTCATACACCCCCGAATACCAATACCCCGCCCATACATCGCCTTATCTCTGCCAGCCCATCAATGAGTCCAACTACGCTTGAAAAGCGGCCACATGGGATGTCGCCGCACACCTTCAAGCAACGTGCAACTCACTAAATGGACTTAACACATGACCTACTCAAACAACTGTCTGGCCACCGCTGTCATGGCTTGCACCCTGGCGCTAACCGGCGTCAACGCTCAAGCCGACGTCACCACATTGACATTCGAAGTCGTCAATAACACTTCGGGAGCACTCAAGCTCAACCGTTCAAGCTGGGAGCTTTCACTGGCCGCCCCCGGCTTCTTTGATGTGGACCCGTATGGCGAGCACTCCTTTGAAGCGAACTATCAGACCAACTTCGGGTACCCGCGAAAAACCCCTGCGACACTGCGCGAAGTCATTTCATATGCCAATGGCAATCGGGAATGCACCTTTACCACGGCGCTGAGAGTTACCCAGTCATTCGGCGTATTCAAGCCGACACTGAGCGCTACGCGGTCAGCCAGCGCAACCTCTACAGGCATGGACGATGTGAAATGTGAAGCGCGGGTAACGGAGAAAACAGACGAAGCGCCGCTCAATTACAGCGTGCGCTTCACCATGGGCTGAAAAAACCTGGAGGGAGGGGGCAGCTCACACTGCCCTTTTGTTTTTTGCAGCACACAACTCTTTCGCCGATCAAGGACCGAAAGAAACACGACCAGCGCGCTGGTCTAACGTGCAATCAGGCCTTAGCGGCGACGTTGTGGACGGCGACGCGTGTCATCGACAGGAATCGGCACAGGCTGCAGTGGCGGCTCGATCAGGCCAAGCGCAACACCAACGTCATGAAGCCAGGTTTGCAGTTTGTCTTTCATATATCCCCCTTGGGGTCACTCTGGCGACGGGAATTCTGTGGTCGCTTCACACAGATAATAGCCCTAAGTCCTACTCAATGCTTGCCTAAGGTCAATGAACTTTAGGCTAATTTCCTACTTATCTGACTCAAGGCAGCACCTTGAGTTGCGGCGACACAGCCCCATTTGGCAACGGCGCCGTCTGCTGCAGCTCAATCCACGCATTCAAGTTGGTGCCCATCATGCCTTTTCGCCACATCAACCATGTTGTGGCGCTGGCAAAAGGTTGTTTCAAGGGATGTATCCTGACATTTTCTCGCCCCGGCAAGCTGGCCAGCATCGACGCCGGCATCAGCGCCACCCCTGAACCCGCCGCCACACACGCCAGCATCCCTTGATAGGACTCGATCTCCATCACCCGCCCCAAGGAGGCACGGTCGCTGGCGTACCAGGCTTCAAGCCGGGCGCGATACGAACAACCCTGACGAAAGGTAAAGACTTCCCTGCCTTGTACGTCCCGGGCACGGCCAATCGGCGGATGGTCCAGATCGCTGATAAGCACCAGGCTCTCCTCGCAGAACTCCACACCGTCCAGCCCGGCCAACTCCAGCGGGCCATCCACCAGCGCGGCATCCAGACGCCCCGTCAACAGCCCTTCGAGTAACTCGCCGCTGGGGCCCGACTGAACGTGCAAACTCACTGCCGGATACGTGCGGTGATAGTGCGCCAGCAGACCCGGCAAGTGGATCGCCGCCGTGCTGTACATCGTCCCCAGCGTGAACTTGCCCGAAGGCACGCCCCCCTGAACGGCGCTCAGGGCTTCATCGTGAAGGGCAAATAGCCGTGCCGTGTAGTCCAGCAACACTTGCCCCGCAGGAGACAACTGCAGGCGCTGGCGCTCACGTACGAACAGCTCGACGCCCATCTGTTCCTCAAGCTGTTTGAGCCGAGTCGACAGATTTGAAGGCACTCGATGCAGGCGCTCAGCCGCACGAGTGATCGATCCTTCCTGGGCCACAGCCTGAAAAATCCGTAGCTGGCTGAATTCCACACCATTCTCCAAAACTGAATAAGTCACTCACTATTATTCATTTTTAAGGAAAGTCAAACAGCACTAGCCTGACGGTCATTGCCTTTACCCAGGAACCTGCAGCATGTCGCCCCTGATCCGCTTACTCGCCAGCTTTATCGCGCTCATGATGGCCATGGGCATTGGACGCTTCTCCCTGACCCCGCAACTGCCTCACTTGATTGGTGAAGGGCAGATCGACCTGACCGGCGCCGGGCTGATTGCTGCCGCCAACTACCTTGGCTATCTGCTCGGAGCACTGGATGCCATGCGCGCCCGGCGTCCGGAGCAGGTGCGCGGCCGTTTGCACACTGGCCTGTGGCTGTGCGTCCTGCTGACTCTGGTTTCGTACTGGGCCTACGGTTTTTGGCCGCACCTGCTCTTGCGGTTTGGTTCCGGTATCGCCAGTGCCTGGGTGATGGTCATGATTACCGCGCTTAGTCAGCACATAGCTCTCACTGAGAATCGGCCACGCCTGGGCGCCCTGGTGTTTGCCGGGCCCGGTCTTGGCGTGATGCTTACCGGCTTGTTGGCACTGGCAGCCAATGTAACCGGGCAAAACTCGGCCACCCTCTGGATGATCTATGCCGTGGCGGCGCTGCTGATGCTGCTGGTGATTTGGCCCGCCCTGCCACAACCGGCTTCGACTGCCGAACAAACCCACACCTCAGCACCTGACAGCCGCCAACCCGGAATCGCACGACTGGGGGCGATTTATGGGCTGTATGGCCTGGGGTACATCATTCCTGCGACGTTTTTGTCACAGATGGCAAACGCACGGTTTCACGGCCAATGGCAAGCCGATCTGTTCTGGCCTGCCTTCGGGCTATGCGCCGCGATTGGCGTGGTACTGATCAGTTTTCGTCGTCATCGCCCTGCCACCACCCGTTATTGGCTGATGGGCGCGCTGTGGGTTCAGGCCTTTGGCGTACTTGCGTGCCTGATACCGAGCAGCGCAGGCCTGGCCCTGGGTGTGATCCTGTGCGGCACGCCGTTTCTGGCCTGCATGTCGCTGGTCATGCAGCGCTCACGGGATCTGGCGCCCCGCGCCACCGCCCGAAACGCAGCCCTGTTGACCGCCTGCTTTGCCGTGGGCCAGCTGTCCGGGCCATTGCTGGCAGCCCTCAGCAGCCATTTCAGCGGTGGACTGCAACCGGCGCTGATCATTGCCGCCAGCGGGCTGTTGCTTGCTGGCGTGCTTGCCTGGAAGTCGATCAGTGCCCCAGCAGAGCGCGCACTTTGCGGCGCACCCACTGCTCAGCGCTGACAAACGTGATGCCGCACAGCACCAGAATCGCGCCCACGACAAAGTTGACGCTCAGGGGCTCGTGAAGCACCAGCACACCGAAGGTCACGCCAAACAGGGGCGTCATGAATGAGAACACCGCCAGATTGGAAGCCATATAGCGCTTGAGCAGCCAGAACCACACCAGGTAGCTGAAGAACGACACAACCAAACCCTGAAACAGCACGCTGGCCACCGCGACGGTGGTCAGGCTGACATGGGTGATCTGGCCGCTGGCCGCTGCAATTACCAACAATCCGAAAAAACCTACGACAAGCTGGTAGAACAGGGTCAGGGTGACTGGCGCTTCCGACAACCGGGAGCCGCGCACCACCACCGTGGTCGCCCCCCAGGCCATGCCTGCCAGAATCCCGTAGACATCGCCCAGCAGCATGTTGCGGTCCATGTCGGCAAACGAAATCCCCCCGGCAAAAGAAAAGGCTATCCCGGCAAACGCGAGAATGATCCCCAGCCATTGCAACGGTCGTAAACGCTCGCTGGGCAACAGCCAGTTGATTCCGAGGGCGGTAAAAATGGGCGCGGTATAGAGGAATACCGACATATGCGCAGCACTGGTCAGTTGCAGCCCTTCGGCAATGAAGAAGAACTCAAGGCCGAAGAGGCTACCGGCCAGCAAGCCGCCACGCCAGGTGGCGGGCACCTGGCTCCACCCACCCTTCCAGCAGATCAACAGGCCCACCAGCAGCGCTGAAATACCTGAGCGCAAGGCCGCTTGCATCACGGGGGCGATGTCGGGTGCGGCAATTTTGATGATGACCTGCTGCACGCCCCAGATCAGGCATAAGCCCAGCATGACCTGCAGTGCGAATGCATCCGTTGCACGCCGCGTAACACTCATAGTCCACCCGAAAAAAAGCCACGCCCGCACAAATGCAGAACAGCACAGTGTTTAACGTGCAAGAAAATAGAGTCAGGACGCCAGCTTGCGGGCCGTCCAGTAACCCGACAATGAAGCAAGACAGGTCAACAACCCGCCCCACGCCATGTCCATCAAAGCCAACTGGGCAGACCAGCCTTGCAGCGTAGCCCAGTTGGTCATGTCGTAAGTGCCATAGGCGACCAGCCCGAAGAACGCGCCGGCCAATGCAGCTCTGCGCGCACTGGCCCGGGCAAGGGCCGGCAGCACGACAAAGAACACCACGCCCAGCACGTACATCAGATAGAACACGATGGCCGGGCCCCACTTGGGCTGCGCCAGCATCAACGAGCCCAGCAGCTCTTTATAGGTAGAGCTCATGAGCACGCCGAGCCACAGGCCGTCGAGCACCAGAAAAGCCAGTAACGCACCGATATACGCCCACACTGCCTTGCTCATCTCGCCAGCCTCCCTGCGTCAGTTCAGATCAATTCGATGCGGTCCGGGTGGATCGCAATCTTGCCTTCCTTGTACAGCGCGCCAATGGCTTTTTTGAAGTTGCCCTTGCTGACGCCAAAATGGTTGCTGATCACTTCAGGAGCACTTTTGTCGCTGACTGCCAGCACGCCGTTATTGTCGCGCAACTTGCTGAGGATCTTTGAGTTCAGGCTGCTGGCTGCTTCCTGGCCGACCGGTTGCAGGCTCAGGCTGATTTTGCCGTCAGCGCGGATTTCCTTGATGAAACCTTTCTCTTGCTTGCCCGCACGCATGAACTTGAAGATTTCATTCTTGTGGATCAAACCCCAGTGCTTGTTGTTGATCACGGCTTTGAAACCCATGTCCGTGGCCTCGGCCACCAACAGATCAACTTCCTGGCCTACCTGATAGTTGGCCGGGGTTTTGTCCAGATAACGGTCCAGACGGGCAGTCGCGGTGATACGGCGTGTGTGCTTGTCGAGGTAGACATGCACCACGACATATTCGCCGGCGGTCATCTGGCGTTTTTCTTCGGAATACGGCAGCAGCAAATCTTTTGGCAGACCCCAATCGAGGAATACACCAATGCTGTTAACTTCAACCACTTTAAGACTGGCGAACTCACCGACCTGAACTTTTGGTTTTTCAGTGGTGGCAATTAACTTGTCAGCGCTGTCCAAATAAACAAATACGTTGAGCCAGTCTTCATCTTCACTGGGAATATCTTTGGGAATATAACGATTCGGTAACAGGATTTCGCCGTCTGCCCCGCCATCGAGATACAAACCAAAACTTGTATGTTTAACCACTTGCAAACTGTTGTAGCGACCGATTAAAGCCATGTCCAATACCCTCATTACGTAGGCGGCATTCTACCCGAGTTTAGGGGGGCAAATTGGAGCGCCGCGACCCGGTATTCAAAAAATCTGTGAAAGGTTTGATTTATCAGGATTTTCTAACGCTGTCAGGCTGCCACTCGTCAGCCTGCAGGAGGCCACCCTCCCGTCCGGCAGCACCTGAACATGTTTAAAATCCCTCCACTGTTATGAATTAAAACAGCGAGTTAGCAGGCAATTAGACACTTGCTTATGTCTTCGCCGACACCACCTCTATTATTTTACGAAGATATTTAACAAGCAATTGTCAAGTATTTCTGGTACTATCGCTGGCCAAGTTATTTTCTAAAGGTCAATAGCCGCCATGCGCGTTAAAGCATCTGCCAGCAAAGCAAAGCCAGCTCCCGCTGTAGAAACCAGTGATTCCATCAATGCTCAAATCGAAGCATTCTTGAAATCCGGCGGCGAGATCCAGCAAATCAACAAAGGCGTCAGCGGCCAAACTTTTGGCCCGTCCAAGCAAATCACGCTCGGCAAGAAGTAATACCCCCTCGCGTCATCTGGTCCTCTTGCGCTTTGCCTTCCAAGGCGCTAGGACTATCGATTTATCCCACCCTTGCGCCACATCCCTGATTCGAATCGATAAATCGACGAACGGCACTTTATTGCCGATATTCCTGCGTATGCTCCAAAGGCTCTGAATCAAGCCTTTGAGCCCATATAGGGAGCCGATTATGCTCACACGGGCGGTACTGCTGACCGGCACGTTGCTGGCCAGCACGATTGTGGATGCACAGGTCTTTTCCCGCGAACTGGGCAACTTCGACCTCAAACTGGCCACACAGCCCAGCCGCAGCATGGCTCAGGGCCTGGTCAAGCCTACAAGCCCCGGCTCGACCTTTCATGGCGGCCTGGACCTGACCCATGACAGTGGCTGGTACGCTGGCCAATGGGCACCCACCATGGGCATCAAGCCTGGCAGCAATCTGGAAGTTGATTCCTACCTGGGCTACAAACACCCCTTCGACCAAACCCTGAGCTACGAGCTGGGGGTAATCCACTACAGCTACCCCAAACTCGACTCACTGGACAGTCAGCAGATTTTTGCCGGCCTGACCGTGCTGGGTACGCGCTTTGGCGCCGCTTTCAGCAACGACCCGGACCGACGCGACAGCACGCTGTTTGCCGACCTGGGGGTCAACCAGCCCTTCGGTATCGGAGTGAGCATGAAATACACCACCCACCAATTGGGCTCCCCCGTATCCATTGCCGATGGTGGCCGCGTGAGCGCTTTCAATGACTGGTCGATAAAATTTTCCCGCCCCTGGATGGGCATCGACCTGGATCTGATCTACAGCGACTCCAGCCTGGACGGCACAGACTGTTCAGCGTATTCGGGGCAAAACGCCCAGTGTGATGGCTTGCTGACATTCAAGGCCGAGCGAACTTTTTACTGAGCCCTGATTTATTGTGGGAGCGGGCTTTCCCACGACGTCGATCTACCTGACAAACAGCAACGCCTACAGCCTTTTCAGACAACAAAAAACCCGGCACAGGCCGGGTTTTTTGTAGGTTACACCTGCGCTTTATTCAGCAGCCGGTGCTTCTGGCTTGCGGCGCTTGAGCGGAGCCATGCCGTCCTTGCTGACCAGCGACAGTGCATCAGTCTTCGGGCGGTTGGCAATTTTGCGCTTGGTCGGAGCCTTGGCGCCCGACTTCTTCTTGACACCCTTGGCGTCGGTTTTTTTCTTCTTCACACCAACAGCTTTGCCCGAGGCCTTGACGTTTTTCGGACCGCCGTAAACGCCTTTGACTTCCTTGATGGTGCGGCGCTCGAAGCTCTGCTTCAGGTAGCGCTCGACGCTGGACATCAGGTTCCAGTCGCCGTGGCAGATCAACGAGATGGCCAGGCCATCGTTACCCGCACGACCCGTACGACCAATACGGTGCACGTATTCGTCGCCGCTGCGTGGCATATCGAAGTTGATCACCAGATCCAGGCCTTCAACGTCCAGGCCACGGGCCGCCACGTCGGTGGCTACCAGAATCTTGACGCCGCCCTGCTTCAGGCGGTCGATGGCCAGCTTGCGGTCCTTCTGGTCTTTTTCACCGTGCAAGACAAACGCTTTGTAGTCCTGAGCCACCAGACGACCGTAGATACGGTCTGCCATAGCGCGGGTATTGGTGAAAACGATCGCTTTTTGGTACGTCTCGTTTGCCAGCAGCCAGTTAACAATCTGCTCTTTGTGCTGGTTGTGGTCAGCGGTGATGATTTGCTGACGCGTGGTAGCGTTCAGCTGGCTGACCTGATTGAGCTGCAAGTGCTCGGCATTGTTCAACACCTTGCCGATCATCTCGCGCAGACCCGAACCACCGGTGGTGGCCGAGAACAGCATGGTCTGCTGGCGATTAGGGCACTCGTCGACCAGACGCTGGACGTCTTCGGAGAAGCCCATGTCGAGCATGCGGTCGGCTTCGTCGAGTACCAGCACTTCAACTTCTTTCAAGTCGAGGTTGCCGGCATTCAGTTGCTCCAGCAAACGACCCGGGGTGCCGATCAGGATATCCGGCACCTTGCGCAGCATGGCGGCCTGGACCTTGAAGTCTTCACCGCCGGTGATCAGGCCGGACTTGATGAACGTGAACTGCGAAAAACGCTCAACTTCCTTGAGCGTTTGTTGTGCCAGCTCGCGGGTCGGCAGCAGAATCAACGCTTTGATACTTACGCGGATTTTGGCTGGACCAATCAGACGATTCAGAATCGGCAGTACGAAAGCGGCAGTTTTACCACTCCCGGTTTGAGCTGTAACCCGCAGGTCACGCCCTTCGAGCGCGAGCGGGATGGCCGCTGCTTGCACAGGCGTAGGCTCGACAAATTTAAGCTCGGCCACAGCTTTAAGCAGGCGTTCGTGCAGGGCGAAATCGGAAAACACGGGTGCTACCTCGAAGAAATACAAAAAATCAGCGGCATAGAGTAACGGTTTCGAGCGCCAAGGCCGAGTTACTTTGCACGAACGGCATGAAACAAATGGTTTTTTAGGGTCTTTAGTCCAACCTGAGCCCATAAATTGCTCTGAAGTGCTCTAATCCCATGGCCATTTATTACTGGGATATCGTTTTAGCTTATGGAAACTCAACCACTCTGGACCCAAATCCAGACCCTTTGGGCAAACCTGGATCAACATCCCTGGGTCAGTGCCATGCTGGGTCTGATCGTTCTGGTGGGCATTGCCCTGCTGGCCGGTCACATTGCACGCATCCTGGTGTTGCGCGTGACCAAAATCCTGGGCCGTCAGCCGGCCCTGCACTGGATCAACGATTTACGCGAACACAAGGTGTTCCATCGCCTGGCGCAATTGACCCCCTCCCTGATGGTGCAGTTCGGACGCAACCTGGTGCCGGACATGAGCGACAACGGTCGCCACTTCCTTGGCAACCTGGCGCTGGCCATAACCATTTTTGTGCTCACGCGGGTGATCAGCTCACTGCTGGATGCCTTGCTCGATATCTATTCGCGCACCAATTACGCAAAGACCCGGCCGATCAAGGGCTACATTCAGCTGACTAAAATGCTGCTGTATGTGTTCTCCGCAATCATCATTGTCGCAACCCTGATCGACCGCTCGCCAATGCTGCTGCTCTCCGGCCTTGGCGCAATGTCTGCTGTCATTCTGCTGGTCTACAAGGACACGCTGTTGTCGTTTGTGGCCAGCGTGCAGTTGACCAGCAATGATTTGCTGCGCGTAGGCGACTGGATCGAGATGCCGCAGGTCGGTGCCGATGGCGATGTAATCGACATCACCCTGCACACCGTCAAAGTACAGAACTTCGACAAAACCATTGTCTCGATTCCGACCTGGCGTTTGATGTCCGAATCGTTCAAAAACTGGCGTGGCATGCAGCAGTCCGGCGGACGCCGGATCAAGCGCAGCCTGTATATTGACGCCGCCGACATTGCTTTTTTGACCGATGAGCAGGAGCAGCGCCTGGAACAGGTACGCCTGTTGAGCGATTACCTGCATCGCAAGAAAGCAGAGCTCAAAAGCTGGAACGAAGCCCAGGGCAATGTCGCGGCCATGTCTGCCAACCGTCGGCGCATGACCAACATAGGCACTTTCCGCGCCTATGCCCTGGCCTACCTGAAAAGCCATACCGACATTCAGCCGAACATGACCTGCATGGTCCGCCAGATGCAAGCCACGCCACAGGGTGTACCCCTTGAGGTGTATTGCTTTACCCGGACCACGGTGTGGAGCGAATACGAGCAAATCCAGGGCGATATTTTCGACTATCTGTTGTCAGTGCTGCCCGAATTCGGGCTCAGCATGTATCAGCAACCGAGCGGCAATGACCTGCGCAAAGGATTGCTGAGCAAGCTGAATACTCCGCTGGAGCTGTCCAAAGACGATTGAACCCTGTGGGAGCGGGCTTGCTCGCGATTCGGGTGATGCCATGCAAGCCCGCTCCCACAGTTCCATCACCCATAATGCGCTCAGGCTTGCTTGAACTGTGGATCGCCTGTGAGCTTGAACAACAACTCGATCCCTTGGGGCCAGTTGCCATAGCCCCCCTCACCATTGATGTGCCCGGCATTTTCCAGCCATACCAGTTCGCTGCCCCAGGCATCGCTGAATGCGCTGGCCCGCTCCTGGGTGACATAGGGGTCGTTGGTACTGGCGACGGTAATTGCGTCAAAAGGCAGGGTATTGAGCGGCATCGGGCTGAAACCCGTTGTGCCTGGCGGATAACTGTCGGCTTCGGTATCGCTGGGCGCGACCAGCAGTGCCCCACGCACACGCCGCGCCTCTTTGGGGTGCTGCTGCGCCCAACGGGCAATCAGCGTGCAGGCAAGGCTGTGGCCCACCAGCACCACAGGACGCTCGCTCTTGGTGATCTTTTTCTGCAGGTTCTGCACCCAATCCGTACAAACGGGGGTTTCCCAGTTCTCCTGCTTGACTCGGTGCAGCCCGCTGTAGCGCTGTTCCCAGTGAGATTGCCAATGCTCTGTTCCCGAATTGAACAGGCCCGGCAAGATCAACACCCTGACTGTCATTCCGACTCTCCCTTTAGGCGATAGATGGACTGTGGTTGACCTTAGACCGTCACAGCCCTGCGGTCTAGCCGGCTGATCCACACGGCAAATGCAATCACCAGCCCGCCGATGAACAGTCGCCCCAGCGGCTCGTGCTGGTTCCAGATCAGCAAACTGATCAACAGGCCGACCGGCACATGCAAAATGTTCATCACAGCCAACGTGCCAACCCTGACCATGCACGCGCCTTTGTTCCACCAGTACAGGCCCAGGGCCGTAGAAATCAGCCCCAGAAATACCAGAACACCCCACTGCAAGGGAGCCTCAGGCAGGAAGTTGGCCTTGCCAAATAGCAGGAAGGCCGGCAACACCACTGCCAAAGCCCCCAGATAAAAGAAACCAAACCGCTGGTAATGCGGCACGTCGCTCGGGTAACGCGCCACCAGGCGCTTGTACAACACCTGCCCGGCGGCATAGGTGAAATTGCCCAATTGCAGCAACAGGAAGCCTCCAAAGAAGTCCGGGCTGATGCTGTCAAAGCGAATGACCGCCGCCCCCGCTACAGCTACAAGTGCCGCCACCAGCGCCCACGGGTTGAAACGGCGATTAAGGGCATCTTCGATCAGGGTCACATGCAGCGGAGTGAGGATGGTGAACAACAGCACCTCCGGCACTGTAAGCACCCGAAAACTCAAGTACAGACAGACGTAAGTGATGCCGAACTGCAGGGCACCGATCAGCAGCATGCCACGCATAAAGCCAGGCTCTACCTGACGCCAGCGCGTCAGGGGGATGAATACCAGCCCCGCCAGCACCACACGCACCAGCACCGCAAAGTAGCTGTCGACATGTCCAGCCAGATACTCGCCAATCAGGCTGAAGGAGAATGCTTGAATCAAGGTGACAATTAACAGATAGCCCATGAATCTCTCGCCCAGGAAATCGAAACGGCTCTCCGGCAAAAACACCCGCGAGCGCATCAGAAGGTCCGCGACCTTAGCGGTTTTCCATCAACCTTTACCATCACCCTGCAAAACCCGGACAAAAAAAACCCGATCCGGCGCTATGGCTGATCGGGTACGAGCACTCAAAAAAGTGCAAAGGGAGGTTCGATGCGCGAACCGCATGCTTGAAGGAGCAATGAAGCGATTAAGCCATTCAGCGATTATCTGTCGATTAACAGCCTATGAGATTGCAGACAGCCTGGCCTTGGCCTGGTTTAAACCTTTTTCCTGGAAGTCACCGCCCAGGTTCATGCCTTCGGCATGGATAAAGGTCACATCGTGAATTCCGATAAAGGCCATGACCTGACGCAAATAGGGTTCCTGATGGTCCGAGGTGCTACCCGCGTATAGCCCGCCACGTGCAGTCAAAACGTATGCTTTCTTGCCGACCAGCAGTCCTTGCGGACCGGTTTCGGTGTACTTGAACGTCACGCCAGCCCGCAGTACGTGGTCAAGCCAGGCCTTGAGAGTGCTCGGAATCGCAAAGTTGTACATCGGGGCCGCGAGCACCAGTACATCCGCTGCCAGCAGCTCATCGGTGAGCTCATTGGAGCGCTGCAGGGAAACATGCTCGTCAGCGCTGCGTTGTGCTTCGGGCTTCATCCAGCCACCCAACAGGTTGGCATCAAGATGCGGCACCGGGTTCAGGGCCAGGTCACGAACGGTCACTTGATCAGCTGGATGTGCCGCTTGCCACTGGCTGACGAACTGCCGGGTCAACTGTCGGGAGAATGAGTCCTGCTGGCGTGCGCTGCTTTCAATGATCAGAACGTTGGACATGGCGGATAAGCTCCATCTGTAAATACGGTAAGGCGATGGCGCAGAGAATAGAGAGCATTGGTTCGATTAAAAAGCGCATTTATTTGCTACAACCTATCTATAAACCTGTTTATTTAGCGGTATCCTGTCAGCACTCCCATTCAGAGGTAATCATCGTGAAAGCGCCCCGCGTGACCCTTGATCAATGGCGCACCCTGCAAGCGGTGGTCGATCATGGCGGCTTTGCTCAAGCCGCCGAAGTCCTCCATCGCTCGCAGTCGTCTGTCAGCTACACCGTGGCACGCATGCAGGATCAACTCGGCGTGCCGCTGCTGCGGATCGACGGACGCAAGGCGGTGCTCACCGAGGCGGGCGGCGTGCTGCTGCGCCGCTCCCGGCAACTGGTCAAGCAGGCCAGCCAGCTCGAAGACCTCGCCCATCACATGGAGCAAGGCTGGGAAGCCGAGGTCCGCCTGGTGGTCGACGCGGCCTACCCCAATGCACGGCTGGTGCGTGCCCTGACCGCCTTCATGCCGCAAAGCCGTGGTTGCCGCGTGCGCCTGCGCGAAGAGGTGCTGTCCGGCGTCGAAGAAGTCCTGCTCGAAGGCGTGGCTGACCTGGCCATCAGCAGCTTCAATATTCCCGGTTACCTGGGCACCGAGTTGAGCACCGTGGAATTTGTTGCCGTGGCTCACCCCGACCACCCCCTGCATCGCCTGCAACGGGAACTGCATTTCCAGGATCTGGAAAGCCAGCTGCAAGTCGTGATTCGTGACTCCGGGCGCCAACAGCCCCGTGACGTGGGCTGGCTCGGCTCCGAACAGCGCTGGACCGTCGGCAGCCTGGCCACGGCGGCCGCCTTCGTGGGCAGCGGGCTGGGCTTTGCCTGGTTGCCGCGGCACATGATCGAGCGCGAACTCAAGGAAGGTGTGCTCAAACCGTTGCCGCTCAATCAGGGCGGCAAGCGTCACCCGGTATTTTTCCTGTACGCCAACAAGGACAAGCCTCTGGGCCCAGCCACACAAATCCTGGTTGAACTGCTGCAAACTTTTGACACGGCCCCGCTGGATGCGCCGTTTGCAGCACCGCAGCAAGCGTGAAGATCAGTGGGCAGGAACCCGATTCGAGAATATCCTGTCCAACACCCGCCGCCCGTGAACATCTGTCATTACCGGATGTAGCACGGGCATTGGTTCAAACCACAGGGCGCCACTGCCTGCGTGGCATTGAACAGTCACCCCACTTTCCAGGATCACTGAACCATGCTTAAAAAAATTGCACTTGCCGCTGGCGCCATGCTGTTTGCTGCCAACCTGATGGCTGCCGATACATCCAAGGCACCTCATGTCGTTCTGGATACCAGCTTCGGCAAGATCGAAATCGAACTGGATCCGGTCAAGGCTCCGATCAGCACTGACAACTTTCTCAAGTATGTGGACAGCGGCTTCTACAACAACACCATTTTTCACCGTGTGATCCCGGGCTTTATGGTGCAGGGCGGAGGTTTCACCTCGCAGATGGCGCAAAAGCCGACCCGCGACCCGATCAAGAACGAAGCCAGCAACGGCCTGCATAACGTGCGCGGCACCCTGTCGATGGCTCGCACCTCCAACCCGAACTCTGCCACCAGCCAGTTCTTCATCAACGTGGCAGACAACGCGTTCCTGGATCCGGGCCGTGACGCCGGGTACGCCGTATTTGCCAAGGTCGTGAATGGCATGGATGTGGTTGACCAGATCGTCAACTCGCAAACCACCACCAAACAAGGCATGCAGAATGTGCCGATCGACCCGGTGCTGATCAAGTCGGCCAAGCGTATCGACTGACAGGCGGCACACAGCAGGGAGCTTTGACCTGTGCCCCGTAGCAGCTGCCGAAGGAACGAGGCTGCGTTACTGCTACGGGATGGGTAACGTCAACTAAAGGAGAGCCCGCGCTGCGGGCGTCAGTGCCCATGCTTTATCGCCGTTTCGAACAACTGATCGATATCTTCCGCGAAGCCCCTACCGCAGCCCCTCCCAGCACTGTCTGGGCGTTTTATCTCTACTACCTGCGCCAGGTCTGGCCCATGTTTGTCGCCTTGCTGGTGATCGGGCTGATAGCGGCACTGATCGAAGTCTCGCTGTTCAGCTACCTGAGCACGCTGATCGATCTGACCCAGGGCACGCCCAATACCGAATTCTTCAAGGTCCATAGCAGCGAACTGATCTGGATGGCCGTGGTGGCACTGATCATCCGCCCGGTGTTCTTCGGCCTGCATGACCTGCTGGTACACCAGACCCTGAGCCCGAGCATGACCAGCATGATCCGCTGGCAAAACCACAGCTATGTGCTCAAGCAAAGCCTCAACTTCTTCCAGAACGACTTTGCCGGCCGCATTGCCCAGCGCATCATGCAAACCGGCAACTCGCTGCGTGACTCAGCCGTTCAGGCGGTCGACGCCCTGTGGCACGTGCTGATCTACGCCATCAGCTCACTGGTATTGTTTGCCGAAGCCGACTGGCGCCTGATGATTCCGCTGCTGATCTGGATCGCCTGCTACATCGGCGCCCTGTACTACTTCGTCCCCCGGGTCAAAGAGCGCTCCGTGGTGTCCTCCGATGCGCGCTCAAAACTGATGGGGCGTATCGTCGACGGCTACACCAACATCACCACCCTGAAGCTGTTTGCCCATACCAATTTCGAGCAACAGTACGCTCGTGAAGCCATTATCGAGCAAACCGAAAAAACCCGGCTGGCCAGCCGCGTGGTCACCAGCATGGACGTCACGATCACCACCATGAACGGCTTGTTGATCGTCAGCACAAGCGGCCTGGCGCTGTGGCTGTGGAGCCAGTCGCTGATCAGCGTCGGTGCCATCGCCCTGGCCACCGGCCTGGTGATCCGCATCGTCAACATGTCCGGCTGGATCATGTGGGTGGTCAACGGTATTTTTGAAAACATCGGCATGGTGCAGGACGGTCTGCAAACCATTGCACAACCCATTGCCGTCACTGACCGTGAACAGGCACCACGCCTTAATGTCAGCCGCGGTGAAGTGCGCTTTGAGCACGTCGACTTCCATTACGGCAAACGCAGCGGCATCATCAGCGACCTCAACCTGGTGATAAAACCCGGCGAAAAAATCGGCCTGATCGGACCTTCCGGCGCGGGCAAGTCGACCCTGGTCAACCTCTTGCTGCGCCTGTACGACCTGCAAGGCGGTCGCATCCTTATCGACGATCAGAACATCGCCGAAGTAACCCAGGAAAGCCTGCGCGAACAGATCGGCATGATTACCCAGGACACTTCGCTGTTGCACCGCTCGATTCGTGACAACTTGCTGTACGGCAAACCTGACGCTACCGACGAAGAACTGTGGGCAGCCGTGCGAAAAGCCCGGGCCGATGAGTTTATCCCGCTTCTGTCCGACGCTCAGGGCCGCACCGGTTTTGACGCCCACGTGGGCGAGCGCGGCGTCAAGCTGTCCGGCGGTCAACGCCAGCGGATTGCCATTGCACGGGTACTGCTCAAGAACGCACCGATCCTGATCATGGACGAAGCCACCTCGGCACTGGACTCCGAAGTCGAGTCCGCGATCCAGGAAAGCCTCGAAACCCTGATGCAGGGCAAAACCGTCATTGCCATCGCCCACCGCCTTTCAACCATCGCCCGCATGGACCGTCTGGTGGTGCTGGAAAACGGCCATATCGCACAAACCGGAACCCACAGTGAACTGCTCGCACGGGGAGGTCTGTACTCACGGCTTTGGCAACATCAAACGGGTGGTTTTGTAGGCATCGACTGAGACCGCAAACACGCAAGTGTAAAGCCCGTGAAACACCACGCCAGCGCCCGGTTTCAAAGGGCTCTGGCGTTTTTTATGGCACTGGAAAAAACCCGGGCGAGTGCTGTACTTAAACCAGGATTCGGGAGAGTTCTGTAGTTAACCGCAGGACGCGACGCAGCTTCAATTGCTCGATAGATTTATCTATCCGGGACCTTCAAATGACCTTGCTCAAACGTTCGGCAACTGAGTTGGTAGGCACTTTCTGGTTGGTTCTTGGCGGCTGTGGCAGCGCAGTACTCGCTGCAGCCTTCCCCAACGTGGGTATCGGGCTGCTAGGGGTCGCACTGGCTTTTGGCCTTACCGTACTGACCATGGCATTCGCTATCGGGCATATTTCAGGCTGTCATCTGAACCCCGCCGTGTCCTTCGGGCTGTGGGTGGGTGGCCGATTCCCTGCAAAAGAGCTACCCGCTTACATCGTGGCCCAGGTTCTGGGAGGCATCATCGCCGCCGCACTGCTGTACTTCATTGCCAGCGGCAAACCCGGGTTTGATCTGGCTGCAAGCGGGCTGGCAGCCAATGGCTATGGCGACCATTCTCCCGGTGGCTACTCGATGATCTCGGGACTGGTATGCGAAGTGGTGATGACGGCCATGTTCATCCTCATCATCATGGGTGCCACTGACACGCGAGTCCCTGCAGGCTTCGCTCCGATCGCCATAGGGTTGGCGCTGACGCTGATCCACCTGATCTCTATCCCGGTCACCAACACCTCGGTCAACCCGGCACGCAGCACAGGCCCGGCCTTGATAGTGGGCGGCTGGGCGCTTCAACAACTGTGGATGTTCTGGCTGGCGCCACTGGTGGGCGCAGCGATTGGCGCACTGACCTATCGATGGCTGGGCAAACAGGACAGCTGAGCATTGAGGCGGCGAGGTTCAGGCCTGCCGGTAGGGCAGCGCCGACCTCGCCTCTTCTGCATACGCCAGCACCCCTGCCCGCTCACGCTGCAGAAAGTCACTGACAGCCGATTTCAGCCCCTGATGACGCAGGTAATGCCATGAGTGAGTGATCACCGGCTCAAAGCCGCGGATCAGCTTGTGCTCGCCTTGGGCACCGGCATCAAAACGCTTGAAACCCTGAGCAATGGCGTAATCCATGCCCTGGTAGAAACATGTCTCGAAATGCAGGCGATCAAACTCGGCCAGGCACCCCCAGTAACGACCATACAAACTGTCACCACCGATCAGGCTGAACGCCATCGCTACCGGGGTCGAGCCCTGCCTGGCCAGCACAACGCGAATGGATTCGGGCATACGCTCGGCCAGCAGACTGAAAAACGCCCGCGTCAGGTAAGGTGTTTGTCGCCGTACTGCGTAGGTATTGGCGTAACAGGCGTAGACAAAATCCCATTGCGCCTCGCTGACCTGTTGACCCTCCAGCCATTCGAACTCAAACCCTTGAGCGGCCACTTGCTCGCGCTCTTTGCGCATCTGCTTGCGCTTGCGGGAGCTCAGGGCATCAAGAAAGTCCTGAAAATCGCGGTACTCGCGGTTCTGCCAATGAAACTGGCAACCGAGCCGCTGCATCCAGCCGGGCTGTTGCGCCAGGGCTGTATCGGCCAGCGTATCGGTGAAATTGATATGGGCACTCGAGAGACCCTCAATCTCAAGATAACCGGGCAAAGCCGCCAGCAACTCCATCCCGTCCTCGGCACTGGCGGCCAACAATCGAGGACCACTGACCGGGCTGAACGGTATGGCCGTCAACAGCTTGGGGTAGTACTCGATGCCCGCCCGCTCGCAGGCCTGCGCCCATTCGTGATCGAACACATATTCGCCGTAGGAGTGCCACTTGCGGTAGCTGGGTAACGCTGCTTGCAACTGCCCGTTTTCGTAGCGCAGCAAGTGCTCGGGCTGCCAGCCGGAATGCGGACCCAGGCAGCCGCTGTCTTCAAGCGTGCTGAGAAAGGCGTGCCGCAAGAACGGCTGCTCCACCGGCACCAGCCCATCCCATTCCTGAGCGGTGATGGCGGACAGGCTGTCCAGTCGTTGTAACGGCATTGAGAATCCCCGGGCGCGACATGTGAGCCGCGATGGTAGCACCGCAACCGAGGTGGGCGCTGATGTCACGCAGTGATGCCTGCGCGGGCAAGCTCGGCTCCTGCAGGTTTGGCGACCGCCGCGAGTGTCACTGACTTGCTATCAGACTGCCACTTTTCTGTCATATCCAGCCGCGATACTGGCGCCGCTTCTTAGATCACGAGGTTATGAGTGACCTGTTTGCCAACACGCTCATGACACACCCAAGCCTCGTTAACGTGAGCCCGTATAGGGCCGATTTTTCTTGAGGTGGCCAAGGCCACCTCTGCACTGGGAGATTCACAATGCGTCTTGTTTCTACACGGGTTGCGGCTGGACTGTGTGGTGGCCTGGTACTGGCCATGAGCGTTCCGGCCAGCGCAGCAGTCGATGCCAGACTGCTCGAAATGCTGAAAGCCAACGGTTCCATTTCGCCAGCTCAGTACTCCGAGCTGCAAACTGAACTCGCCAGTGAGAATCAAGCCAAGCAAGAAGCTGCGGCCAATCAGGTCAAAAAATCCGACCTCACCGCCTTCGAACAAAAAGTCGCCTGGGCAGCTAAAACCGAACTCAAGGGGGATGTCCGGGTTCGTCACGAAAACATCAAGATTGATGGCGAGTCCGATGGCAAGAACAAGGACCGTCAGCGCATTCGTGCCCGTCTGGGTGCCTACACCGAAATCAACCCGCAAGTGAACACCGGTATTCGTATCGCCACTGGCGGCGGCGACGATGCGCGCTCCACCAACCAGGATCTGGATAACTACTTCGACAAGAAGCAGTTGTGGCTGGACATGGCGTTCATCGACTATCACCCGACTGCCGTCAAGGACCTGCACCTGATCGCCGGCAAGATGGCTCAGCCCTGGGTCAGCATGGGTGATGTGATTTGGGATAGCGATATCAACCCCGAAGGCCTGGCTGCCACTTACAAGCACAACCTGGGGAACAGCGGCGTCGAGATGTTCGGTAGCGCCGGTTACTACACCCTCAAGGACAACGTCGACGGCGACGGCGTGCAATTCCGTCATGACTTGCGTCTGTACGCAGGTCAGCTGGGTGCAAAATTCGCCCCCACGGACAGCCTGAAAGTGACCTTGGGCGGTAGCGTTTACAGCTACGACAATGACAAGGACAGTGCCTGCCCTACCACCGGGACCAAGACAACCCCTTGCGCCCTGGCCGTTAACGGCAACAGCACCAGCGAGTTCCGCCTGTACGAAGGCTTCGGCCAGGTCGATATCGCCAACCTGCCGCTGCCTCTGTCCCTTTACGGCCAGTACGTACACAACGCCGCCACCGACAGCGATCAGGACGACGCCTGGCTGGTGGGTTTCAAAAGCAAGCTCAATGCCTTCAGCCTGGACTACAACTACCGCGACATTCAGCGTAACGCCGTGGTCGGCGCCTTCACCGACTCCGACTTTGCCAACGGTACTACCGGTTCACGCGGTCACAAGTTCAAAGTGGGTTACGAAATCGACAAGAACTTTGGTGTTGGCCTGACGTACTTCCTGACCAAGGCTGACTACGTAACGTCCACCCAGAAAGATGCCAAGGCCAACACCTTGCAACTGGACCTGGAAGCCAAGTTCTAAAAGCGTCCCGTCATCAACAAAACCCCGAACCCGTTCGGCGTTTTGTGTCAGAACAGCAGAGCGAGGCTGGCGTCGGCCCCCCATCACATCCTCCGACGACACCCTCGCCCATGCTTCTTCTTTAGCGCGATTGCTCGCGCATCATTCGCTCAACCGTTTGCTCAAGGTCCGGGGGCAACGGTTCGGGAAGTCTTTTCAACGTGGCGCTCATCAAACGCATTTGCTTGATGAAACGTCGGCAGTTAGGACAAAACATCAGATGATGGCGCACCAGCAACCGCTCACGAACGCTCAGCTGGCCATCCAGATAGTCGCTTGAGCGCGCTACTTGCTGTTTGCAGCTCAACATTCGCCGGTTTCCTCGAAGTGTTCCACAGTCGCAAAGACTTTTAGTCGGGCTCGATGCACCAGCACCCGCACATTAGAGAGCGACAGTTCGAGAATATTACAGATCTCTTCAAGTTCAAGTCCCTGACGCTCGCGCAACACCAGCACACTGCTCTGCAGCTGCGGCAGGCCGAGAAGGGTTTGCTCAAGGCATTCGCGCAACTCGTCTTCCGTGAGCAAGGCTTCGGGGGTGTCCTGGTGCCAGGCAAACGGGGCCAGCAACCAGTGGCCATCACTGCTGAACCGGTCATCGTCTATGGTGCCGTGAGGCGAAGGCAAATCGTCGAGCAGCACTTCACGGCGATTTTGCTTGTAGCGGTTTTTTGCGGAATTGGCCGTGATGGTCAATAGCCAGGTTTTCAGGCTGGAACGGCCCTCAAACCCGGACAGATTGCGCACTACGGACAGCCATGCGTCTTGTACCACCTCGTCGGCATGTCGATTGCCGACGATCGCAAAGGCCACGGCACGCATCGCGCTTTGATAGGTGCTAACCAGATCGCGAAAAGCCCGCTGCTCACCACTCAACAGCCGTTTGAGCAGTTCTGAGTCATCAGCAGCGGTCATGGATACCTCGTCTGATCGAGCACTGCGCGATTAACGTTTACGCAAAATCACACTGCCAATCGAATAACCGGCACCGAACGAACTCAGTACCGCCAATGCACCGCTTGGCAGATCGTCCTGATACGTATGGAAGGCAATGACCGAACCGGCCGAACTGGTGTTGGCGTAGGTATCGAGAATGACCGGAGCTTCTTCGATGGAAGCTTCGCGCCCCAACAATTTGCGCACGATCAGGTGGTTCATGCTCAGGTTGGCCTGGTGCAGCCAGAAGCGCTTCACCTGCTCAACGTCCAGCTGGTTCTCTTGCAGATGCTGACCGATCAGCTCAGCCACCATCGGGCATACGTCACGGAACACCTTGCGGCCTTCTTGTACGAACAGTTTGTCCGGGCTGTCAGCAGGCTCGTCAGAAGCACGGTTAAGGAAGCCGAAGTTGTTGCGGATATTGTTCGAGAACGTGGTCAGCAATTTGGTGCTGACGATATCGAACTGATACTCGGACGTTGCCAGGTCTGCACGCTCGACAACCACCGCCGTCGCCGCATCACCAAAGATAAAGTGGCTGTCACGGTCACGGAAGTTCAAGTGGCCGGTGCACACTTCAGGGCTGATCAGCAGCACTGCGCGGGCCTGCCCCAACTGGACGCTGTTGCTGGCGGTCTGAATGCCGAAGGTCGCCGAAGAACAGGCCACGTTCATGTCAAAACCAAAACCCTGAATGCCCAACGCGTGTTGCACCTCGATGGCAATCGCAGGATACGGACGTTGCAGGTTGGAGCACGCCACAATCACGCCGTCGATATCGGCAGCTGTTTTGCCCGCTCGTTCCAGCGCCTGTTTGGCGGCGCCAACGGCCATTTCGCAGAGCACCGACATTTCGTCGTTGCTACGGGCCGGCAAGTGCGGGCGCATGCGTTGCGGGTCAAGAATGCCGTCCTTGTCCATCACAAAGCGGCTTTTGATGCCCGATGCCTTTTCGATAAATGCAGCGCTCGATTCGGCCAGAGGCTGGACATCACCGGCCTCGATAGCCTCGGCGTTGTCCGCGTTGAACTGTTGCACATAGGTATTGAAAGACTGCACCAGCTCTTCGTTGGAGATGCTGTTGGCCGGGGTATACAGGCCGGTGCCGCTAATGACGACGTTATGCACGGTCGTTCCTCTATATGTATTCAGCTGTCGATAGCCGCGAAGTTTGCCATAAATGCCAGCATTTGGCGTTATTTGCGGATGTTACGGTCAATGTCCCATGGGAGCGGGCTGGGTCGGGATTGCCTCGCGTTCCCCCCCCCCCCCCCCCGTCACAAGGGGTGCAGCGTGCCCCCCCC
>NZ_JAHKRC010000019.1 GCF_019345465.1 Pseudomonas sp. NKUCC02_KPG | reverse complement strand
AACCTGAGTCCGGGATTTACTTGAACGATCGCTGTGTCCGGTTTTACGACTGCTGCGTCGCAGTGGCGCACCAAAGCGAACGCAGCCTTCGTTCCTCGTCAGCGACTACGGAGTTTTGCGCAAGGTTTTGTGACGTCTGCGACGCATTTGTAGCCACTCGATTACCTGAACGCCACGAATGCCCATAACAGTGCCGGAATGAGGGCGGAACCTTTATTCCAGTTACACAGGGCAGTTCAGATCATCGCCCCCAGAGGAGCTGTTTGCGTCACCGGCGCTGTCACCACCCGCCGTATCGCCTCCTGCGCCCTGAACGCCAGCACGGCGCGCTCCTGCGCCTGGCTGGCGATGGGCTCTAGCAGATGGATTTCGACCTCGGCCTGTTCATGGCTAAACAGGCGCAGTAAATGTGACAGCAAGTCATCGTCGCCAATAAACGGTGCTATCCCATCAATCTGGCCATTGCGTAAATAGCGTATGGCCACCGGCTGCAGGGGCACTTGGCTGTCTATCGCCGCCGATAACAACCGACCATGAAAGGTACGTATCGAACGCCCGTCAGTGGTGGTGCCCTCGGGAAACATCAGCAGAGAAAGCGGGTGCTTCAAGTGCTGGCTCATTTGCTCGCGAATCAGTTGGCTGTCTCCTGCGCCCCGGCGAATAAACAGGCTCCCGGCCTTGGCCGCCAGCCAACCGGCAACGGGCCAGCCGCGGACTTCTGATTTGGACAAAAACGAAAGCGGGGTGAGTTGCCCCAGCAGCGCAATGTCGGTCCATGACACGTGGTTGCTGACCCACAGCATGGGCGTTGCCGGTAACTGGCCGACGACGGTGATGCGAAAGGGCAGGGCGTTGCTCAGGCGAGACATGAAAAATTGCGACCAGCGCTGGCGACGGTCCATCGTGCTGCTCAGATTCAAGCGCTCAAGCACGGCGAACGCACTGGCCATGCCCAGCCCCAGGCTGACAACGGCCAGCACACGCGCCACTCGGCCATATCGGCGCAAACGGCTCATTACATGGCCGCCTTGAAGTGTCGCGCATAACGCGGGCATAGCTCATCGCGCTTGAGCAAAATAAACACGTCTGCCACCTGGAAGTCTTCATCCCAGCAAGGTTCACCGCAAATCTTGGCGCCCAGGCGCATGTAGGCCTTGAGCAATGGCGGCATTTCGGCGATGACGTTGGCGGGTATTTCCTGGGCCGGTAACGGCTTTTTCGGTTCGGCGCGCAAATGTTCCGTGCACAGGTAGCGTTCGCGCAGGCGCTGCATGATTGCCTGAGCCTGGATGCCGCCGTCCTGCATGGGGATGCTGGCGCAGCCCATCAGGTATAGGTAATTGCCGTGGTTGAGGACTTCTGCCAGCTCGCCCCAGAGTACGGCGATGGTGCCGCCGTTGCGGTAGGCAGGGTCGACACAGGTTCTTCCGATTTCAAGTACGGGCCCTTGCAGATTGGCCAGGCCGTGAAGGTTGAATTCTTCTTCGCTGTAAAAGTGGCCGATGTTTCGGGCGGCACTGTGATCCAGCAGGCGAGTGGTGGCTACCAACTGGCCGCTATTGAGGTCGCGGACCCCGATATGTTCGCAATGCGCGTCGTAACCGTCCTCGTCCAGTCCATGTTCGGCGCCTTTGAGCCTGGCCTTCAACTCGCCGCTGAACACACGAAAACGCAGGGTCTGGGCCTCGCGCAAAGCGTCGGGCCCGATCAGGCGCTCTGCCTGCAGACGGCGTTCTGGAGCGGTGTCGCGGATACGGACGATCTGGGACATTGCGAATCTCCGTGCAGGCACCGGGCCCGCCTTGGGTTTCTGCCAATCGACTGAGGTGTGCAACTTCAGGCTAGGCAGGTGCAATGTCACCCCTGTGACGTTTGGATGATGCTTGTATGACAGGAGCCCCGGAGGAACTGTCGGTGTCTGACGGCGTCCTAACACTGTGTTAAAAAGTCCAGCCAAAACCGCTCGCCAGGGTTAATGTTCGCCCACGTTTATTTGTCGATGAGTTTTTATGCTTAAAGTGTTGTTTTCTTCTGCCTGCGCCTTGTTGTTGACCCTTGGCGTGAGCCTTTCTACCCAGGCCAACTGGTATCTGGACGGTGAGTCATCACGGCTTTCGTTTGTCTCCACGCAAAATGCCAATATCGCGAACGTGCATCGCTTTTTGGTCCTGCACGGCAAGGTCGACCGTAAAGGCCTGGCGCAATTGCGTATAGAAATGGATTCGGTCAACAGTGCCGTACCGCTGCGTGATGAGCGCATGCGCGACGTGCTGTTCGATTTCAAGCATTTCCCGGAAGCACAGATTACGGCGCAGATTGACTTGCAACCGATCAATGATCTTGCCCCCGGTGCGCAACTGGAACTGCACTTGCCTGTCACGGTGAGCCTGCGCGGCAAACAACACACCTATGAGGCCGAACTGTTGGCCACCCGCCTTGATGAACGGCGCTTTCAGGTCGTAACCCTGGAGCCGCTGATGCTGCAAGCCGAAGATTTTGGCCTGCAGCCGGAGCTCGAAACCTTGCGCAAATTGGCTGGATTGTCAGCCATCAGTTTTTCAGTGCCGGTGGGTGCGGTACTGATTTTCACGGCTCGCTAAGATGGCCGGCGCGGTGTTTGGCTGGCGCAGCGACAACCAGTTCGAGTTGCTGATCGATGGTTCCCGGTTTTTCCCCCGGATACTGGCAGCCATCGAGCAGGCACAAGAGCAGATTGATCTGGAGTTGTATCTGGTTGAGGCGGGTGGCTGTGCCGAAGCCATCGTGCAGGCGCTGGAACACGCCGCCTGGCGCGAGGTGCGAGTGCGCTGCCTGTTTGACGCCTATGGCAGTCTGGGCCTGGGTTTGAGTTTGCGCCGAAGGCTCACCGATGCCGGAGTTGAACTCAGGCATTACAACCCGCTTGGCTGGCGCCGTGGCCTGAACAACCTGTATCGCGATCATCGCAAACTGTTGTTGGTGGATCAGCAACTGGCCGTGGTCGGGGGCACTGGCGTTACGGATGAGTTTTGGCGCCCCAGTGACGACACCTGTGAATGGCATGAAGTCATGGTCAACATTCAAGGCCCGCTGGTCATGGACTGGCAGATGCTGTTTGATCGTCAATGGCGCGCCAATATCAGTCGCAAGGCATGGAAGCCCGCCACTCACTTCGGGCTTGCACGCTTGCCTGGCCTGCCCCGGGAGGCCAAAGGCATGGGCCGTGTCGCCTATGCGGATGCTCATCAACATCGCGATATCCTGCAATCGCTGGTGCGGGTGATCAACAGTTCCAGCCAACGTATCTGGCTGGCCACGCCTTATTTCTTGCCCACCTGGAGTGTGCGCCGCTCTCTGCGTCGCGCGGCGGCCAGGGGCGTTGATGTACGACTGTTGCTTACGGGGCCGCGCACCGACCATCCTTCCGTGCGTTACGCCGGTCATCGCTATTACCCGCGGCTGCTGAAGTCCGGTGTGCAGATACTGGAATACCAGCCCTGTTTTTTGCACCTGAAGATGGTGCTGGCTGACGATTGGGTCAGCATTGGCTCGTGCAATTTCGACCACTGGAACCTGCGCTTCAACCTTGAGGCCAACCTCGAGGCGCTCGATCCGGCGCTGACGCAGGCGGTGGTCGCCAGTTTTAACGCGGACTTTGCCCAAAGCCTGCCTGTCAGCTTGCAAGACTGGCAGTCACGACCACTCTGGCGACGGGTAAAACAGCGTATCTGGGGCTGGGTCGATCGGCTGGTGGTTAATGTTTTGGGGCGTCGACACTAGACGCGGTTACAGACGCTTCAAGAACGTGCAAAATCGGGCGACCTCACGGGTCACGCAAAGCGTGAGGCATGATTTTTGGAGCTGTGTGCATGACACCTTCGTTGTTACTGGCCGTTCTGGCTTCTGGTTTTATCTATGGCATCACCCCGGGGCCAGGCGTGCTCGCTGTTTTTGGCATTGGTGCGGCCCGTGGGCGACGTGCCGGAGCCGGATTTCTGTGCGGGCATTTGCTGGGTGATGTGATCTGGTGCAGCACGGCGCTGATCGCCATCGTGGGCGCGCGTGAATTTGGCAGCACTGCCTTCAATGTGTTGGGCTTGATCAGCGGGCTCTACCTGTTCTGGCTGGGATTGCGCGCGGTGCGCGCCCAGCGCAGCAGCGTTGCCCGGCAAGGACCGGCGCGACAGCCGTTTGCTCACGGGATTTTCTTCGGCCTGACCAATCCCAAGGCGTATCCCGTGGCGGTGGCGACGTTTACGGCGCTGCTGTCCAGCCGGGCAGAGCTTCTGACCTGGGAAATGCTGCCCTGGTTGATCGCATTGAGTTTTGTCGGTGGGGCGATGGCCTACGCGATTTTGGTTGGTATTGTAGGAGCGGGGCATGTCAGGGCACTCTATCAGCGTCATGAGCTACTGATTACCCGGCTGTGCGGGGTCATGTTCATCGGTTTTGCCATCAGTGCGTTGATGCATGCACTGCCTGGGTTGTTACGAACTATCGTTTGACGTAGGTGGCAGGGAATGCGGTGCGGTGTGTGAGTCAGGGATGAATGTTTCCATTTAACCCTGAGGCATCGAGTTGCCCTATGGACATCAAGAATTACCTGCTCCAGGCAGGTTTTATTGACCTGTTGCTTGACGCTGTCTGTGTGGTGGACCGCAATGGTCGCTTCGTTTATGTCAGTGCAGCCTGCAAACGTATCCTGGGCTATGAGCCCCACGAGCTTAAAGGCCAGTCGATGATCGATCTGGTCTTCCCCGCTGACCGTGAGCGAACGCTGCTCGCGGCCAGCGACATCATGGCCGGTGAACCCAAGCTCAATTTCGAGAACCGCTATGTGCACAAGGACGGGCATGTGGTGCATATCCAATGGTCTGCATGCTGGTCTGAAACCCATGAAATGCGCATTGCCGTGGCCCGCGATGTCACCGAGCGCAAACTGGCGGAGTCACGCCAGGCGGCTCTTTTTGCGATTTCGGAGGCTGCCCATGGGGCTGAGGATTTGCTGGCGCTGTTCAAATGTGTGCACCAGCTCATCGGGCAGTGGTTGCCCGCGGTGAGTTTCTCGGTCGCACTTCGGGAGCAGGGTTCGCTGACGTTTCCCTATTACGTCGACGATCATCCACTTGAGCAGCACTCGCCCGTTCGCCACCTGAGTGAGGAGGTCATGCTCAGTGGCCAGCCCGTCATGCGTGTGCCTGACCATGGGCCGTCATGGCTGGGTGTTCCGCTGGCCACTCAGAACGGCACTATGGGTGCGTTGGTGGTCAAAAGCCTGCCGGGTAAAGAACGCTACACCGAGCAACACAAAGACTTGCTGCAATACGTGTCGACCCAGGTGGCAACGGCCATTGAGCGCAAGCAATTGCATGCCCGCCTGCAGTATCTGGCGCAGTACGACGCCTTGACTCACTTGCCCAATCGCGACCTTCTCTATGATCGCCTGCACCGCGCGCTGGCCGCTGCCAAACGGGACAATGAATGCCTGGCCGTGCTGTATGTCGATCTGGACCATTTCAAACTCGTCAACGACAACTATGGGCATGCGGTGGGTGATGACTTGTTGCAGCAGACGGCGCGGCGCCTGACGCTGTGCGTGCGCGAAAGCGATACGGTCTCCAGGATGAGCGGGGATGAATTTGTGCTGGTGCTGGAGAGGCTCAAACTGCCATCGCATGCGCTGATCGTGGCTGAAAAAATTCGCCTCAACCTCAGCCAGCCTGTCTTTATTGGCAATCACACGCTGAACATCATTCCCAGCATTGGCATTGCGGTTTACCCCGAGCACGGAGAGCAGGCCCAGCAATTGCTGCACCATGCAGATACGGCGATGTATCGAGTCAAAAAGAGGGGGCGCGGGTGAACATCGTGTGCAAGCTGTAAAACGCGAAGGGGGAGTTTGCTGCTGTACAGGCAAGGCTTTCAGAGGGGTGAAAGCCTTGAAGAAGTGGAGCGGGTGGCGGGAATCGAACCCGCGTGATCAGCTTGGGAAGCTGGAGTAATACCATTATACGACACCCGCTCAGAGCGGCTGACTTTGTACCAGATGTCAGCCTTGATGAGAAGTTTTATTCTTCAAATGCGTAATTTTGCAGTGTTTTTTCAATTTTCGGGTTGCCTGGAACGCTTCACAGGGACTGTTGCCGGTGTTCACTTTGTGTCGGTTCTAAAAAATTGAGCAGCGCGGTTCTGCTGATGTGGCTGGCAGATTTGTGCTCCATGTCCAGAAAGTGCCCGGTGTTTTCCAGGCTGATGAACTGGCTGTTGGCGATGGGGTGCGCAAAGCGCCTGGCATCGTTGGCCACGGTGTACTCGTCCCATGCGCCGTTGATAAACAACACCGGAATATCAATGCCCCTGGCAGCATCGAGAAAGCATGGTTGGTCATTATTGAGGACGTGGTTGATATGAAAATGCATCTGCGCGTATTCATGGGCGGCCAGCGTGCTGACATGGCGGAAGTTGAAGCGCTTGAACAGGGGCGGCAAATGTTTGCCCAGCGTGTCGTTGACCAGGTTGCCGACCTGAGTGCGATTGCAGGCTGCCAGGCAACTGCGGCCACGTTCCAGGTAATCGCGCATGGCTTCGTTGATCAGCGGTGAAAAGGAACTGATCACCGCTTTTTCGATACGCCGTGGTGTGCTTGCCAACGCTGTGAGTGCCGCAGTCCCCCCCCACGAGAATGACAGCAGATAATTCGCGTCAAAGTGTTCTATCAGCTCAAGAAGCACCTGGGCTTCCAGCTCTTTTGTCAGCATCTTTTGATGAGGGTTGTGGGGTTTTGACTTGCCCGCGTACGGCTGGTCATACAGAACGACGTTCAGATGGGGGTGCAGGTTTTTCAGGGTCTGGCCAAACGAGGCGGTCGTGGCCATCGAGCCATTGACCAGAATAATGGTGTTTTCTGCGGTGCCGCAGCGATAGAACTCGGTGTGGATTCGATAGTGGCCTTGAATATCGAGCACAGCGATTTCGGGCTTTATCATGGCGTCAGACTCCGGTGAATCGAGCGTCGGTCTGACTGATGGTGCTCCGTGATTGTTACAGAAAGGGGTAGGCCCCGTTGCTGGCTAACTCGCAGGTGCGGGTTGGAATTGAAGCACTTCCTGCTCGCTCAGCGCCCGGTACTCGCCGGGGGCCAGTTGGCTGTCGAGCACCAGTGGCCCGATGCTCTCACGGTGCAGGCGCATGACCTTGTTGTCGAAGAAGCCGAACATGCGTTTGACTTGATGGTAACGACCTTCAACGATACTCAGGCGCGCACTGAATGGGCCCAGCAGTTCCAGCCCGGCGGGCTGGGTAGTCAAGTCTTCGAAAGCGAAATAGACGCCCTCGCGAAATTTGCTGATGTAGGCATCGGTTATTTCCTGCTCGGTCTCGACGTAATACACCTTGGGCATCTTGGTCTGCGGTTGGGTGACATGGCGCGACCAGTGCCCGTCATTGGTGATCAGCAGTAGCCCGCTGGTATTGAAGTCCAGTCGACCGGCGATATGCAGGTCATGCTTGTCCGGCTCATTCAGCAAGTCGAGCACAGTGGGATGCTCCGCATCCCGGGTGGCGCTTACGCAACCTTGTGGCTTGTGCAGCATGAAGTACCGGGCAGGTTTTCCGGCCTGCAGGATGTTCTCATCCAGCTCGATACGGCTGAATGCATTGATTTCGTGGCGCGGATCGCTGATGACCTGCCCATCGACCTGGATGCGCTTCTCAATCATGAGCAAGCGAACCTGTTGGCGGTTGAACTGGGGCAGGTTGCTCAGAAAACGGTCTACACGCATAGCGATCAATCACAAGGAATACAGCCGAACATCTTACGTGAGGTGTTACGTTTGCGCTGGCTGCAATTGGCTCAGAACTTTCGCGCAGCGAGGGCAGAGACACGTCAGATTGCGCTGCTCCACTGGCAAGGCACGGATGATTTCTGGGTCGATAGTCACGCCGAAGCACCAGCAGGGTTGGCCCAGGGTGTCAGGGTTGGCCTGGGTGCAGTCGTTACGGGCGCCACAGGCTGGGCAAAGGTCGGGCGTGGTCATGTCAGGTGTCCGTTGTGGGGCAGGCGTTTACTCGAGCTATGGTAATCGCTGTTGGAGGTGTACGCAGGGTTCTGTTGCTCGAGTCGTTCAGGTGTGTACACCCGCTCATTGGCGAATAGTTAGTTGATAAATAACTTCACGCAACACTATCGGAAAGTAGCTACGTATAACGGCATTGTTAAATAGTCTTGGTTGATTACTCTTGAAGTTATCGGCAGGTAACGCCTGTTCGTAAATATCAACATTAAAATTCATCTTCTGGAGTGTCTGTTTATGAAGTCAGTTCATGTTTTTTTGTGCGCACTGTTTCTGTCGGCAAGTTCACTGGTCAGTGCGGCCGAAAGTTGTCCGAGTGTTGATAATGTGACCCTCAGGGAGGGCGTCTACACGGCGCCGAGCCACAGGGCCGGGGATGAATGGATCGCGGTCTCCAGTGCTTTGTCACCTTCGCGGCTGACGTCATTTGAGGGGGCTGTTTTTTATCCGTTGAACAATCAGCAAGGCACTGCCGGTCGCATCGGATATTGCGAATATAAAGCTCAGGACCGCTCCCGGATCAACTTGTCGTATCGTCAAAGTACGGCGAATGAACATTCAATGCGTCTTGCCAATATTGACAGCTGGACAATGATTGAAAGCGGCGTGGGGCTGATAGTGTACGAGTGCACTGCCGCAAACGCTGGCGCCTGTGCATTTTCGGTGCTCGACTGAGTGCTTGATTAACTGACGGCGGGTCGACCTGCGAGAGGTGCCAGGGATGGCACTCACCCTTGGTCGGATCTGTAGGTCTGACGCGTTTTATCAACGGCACTGAATATCATTTTTGCAGTCTTAACAGGTGTCAGACGCTGTTGCTGTTTGTCGCCCCCCAGCGTCGCTGGGGGTGCTCTTTCGCGGTCCAGGAGGCCGCCATGTATCGTCGCCTACTTTCTATCATTGCCATCAGCTTGTCTGTGACAGCCTGCGTGCCTTACTACTCGGGCAGTTCAGGTTACTACCGCTCTGAGGTGTACTCGGCTCCGGTCACTTATTACGAAGGCGGTTACCGTCCTTACTATGTGTACCCGCGTGGCTACTACGCGCCAGCTCCACGCTACTATCAGGGGCCGCGCTACTACCCTGCACCACGGGGCTACTACCGCGAGCGAGGCTATCATCCTGGCCACGGGCCTGGTTATGGCAGGGGCCCCGATAATGGCGGAGGGTGGCGGGGCCGTTAGGGCAGTTGACAATGGGGGCGGGCTTTTCTAGTGTCCGCCCCATTGTTTTTCAGGATGTAGCCATGACGTCGGATGACCGTATAAAACTTGAACCTGTCTGGAAGCAGGCTTTGCGTGAGGAGTTCGATAAACCTTACATGGCCGGGCTGCGCGAATTCTTGCGCCAGGAGCATGCCGCCGGCAAAGAGATCTACCCGCCAGGTCCGCTTATTTTCAACGCCCTGAACCTGACGCCGCTGGACAAGATCAAGGTGGTGATTCTGGGGCAGGATCCTTACCACGGCCCGGGCCAGGCGCATGGCCTGTGTTTTTCAGTGCAGCCCGGTATCCCGACGCCGCCTTCGCTGGTCAATATCTATAAAGAGCTCAAACGTGACCTGAACATCGATATCGCCCCCCACGGCTGCCTGCAGCATTGGGCCGAGCAGGGTGTATTGCTGCTCAACACGACAATGACGGTGGAGCGCGCCAATGCGGCCTCCCATGCCAAAAAAGGCTGGGAACACTTCACTGACCGGATTATCCAGGTGGTGAGCGAGCAGCAGCCCAAGCTGGTTTTCCTGTTGTGGGGTGCCCATGCCCAGAGCAAGCAAAAACTCATTGATGCGACCAAGCATCTGGTGCTGACCTCGGTGCATCCTTCACCGTTGTCTGCCTATCGGGGTTTTATTGGTAACGGCCACTTCAGTCGGACCAACAAGTTCCTTGAGCAAAACGGCCTGTCCCCGATCGACTGGAAACTGCCACCGGTTTAAGTGCATGGGAGGAGGCACACCCGCGACATCGGGTGTGCCCAGGATTACAGAGATGACCCGTTGTGGTCCTGGCGAACCCAGTATCGAAACAGGGGCTCGGCTAAAAACAGCACGAAGATCAGGCGCATGACCTGCAAGGCCGTGACCAGCGGGACTGACAGTTGCAGGGTTTCTGCTGTGAGGCTCATTTCTGCGATACCACCGGGCATCATGCCCAGGGTCATGGAGCGCAGATCGAGCTGGGTCAGGGTGCTCAAGCCCAGCGCACACAGGCTGGCGATCAGCATTGTCACCGCGGTGCCGAGCAAGGTTCGTCCGATAAAGGACGGCGCCCGACGAAAGAACGCCCGGTTGAAGTGACAACCCAGCCCGCTGCCAATCAGCCACTGGCCCATCTGGCTGCTGCCGTCCGGCAGGCCAGTGTGCAAATCCCACAGGATACTGACGCTGGCGCTGACCAGCAGCGGCCCGAATAGCCACGGATTGGGCTGGCGCAAGCGTTGCCAGATCCAGGCCAGCAAAGCCCCTGCCGGAAACAGCAACGCCAACCAGTAAAAATTGACAGGTGCGGGCTGCAAGGCGGGAGCGCCTTCGCCCATCAGGTATTTGAAGGCTGCCGGGACGCACAGTACAACGGTCAGAACCCGCAGGCTCTGGCCAGCAGCAACCCGGCTCAACACGGCGCCGTTGCGGGCGCCGAGGTTGACCATCTCACCCGAACCACCAGGCATGCTGGAGAAGAATGCCGTGGCGCGGTCCTCACCACTGCGGCGCATCAGCCACACACCGATGACGCTCGATACGCTGGTGAGCAGGGCGCCCGCCAGGATCAGCCAGAAGTGCGCCAGCACCTGCTCCATGACCACGGGCGTGAAGTGCAGGCCGATACCGATGCCCACAATCCACTGACCGCATTTACGTCCGCCAGGGATCTCGGCCAACTGCCAGAGTGTCAGGCAGCGCACCAGGATGATGGCCAGCAATGAACCGACCATCCACGGCAACGGCCAGCCGATCAGGCTGGCGAGGTAGCCACCGGCCAGACCGACCAGTGGCGTGCCCCACCAGTGCCTGAATCCTGAATCAAGCATCGGCCAAGGCGCGACGTTGAGCACTACGCTTGCGCCAGATGCGCAGCACAGGCAGCAGCAACATGATCGCCGTCAGTACCCAGACACCCAGGGTGATCGGGCTTGCCCACAGGATCTCCAGCGCACCGTTGGAAATCGACAACGCACGACGCAAGTTCTGCTCCATCAAACCACCCAGGATGAACCCCAGCAGTACCGGAGAGAGCGGGAAGTCGAGCTTGCGCAGGATGTAGCCGAAGATGCCGATACCGATCATCAGGAACAGATCGAACGTGGTGGCGTGCACGGCGTAGACACCGATTGCGGTAATGATTGCGATCACCGGCACCAGCGCCCAGTTTGGCACCGAGAGAATGCGGGTGAAGATGCGGATCATCGGGATATTGAGGATGACCAGCATGATGTTGGCGATAAACAACGACGCAATCAGGCCCCAGACGATATCGGGTTGCTGTTGGAACAGCAGCGGGCCCGGGGTGATGTTGTACAGCGACAGGGCGCCGATCATCACCGCCGTGGTGCCGGAACCCGGTACGCCGAGAGTCAGCATGGGCACCAGTGCGCCGCAGGCCGAAGCGCCGATGGCGGTTTCAGGTGCTGCCAGACCACGCATGTCGCCCTGGCCGAATTTTCCGCTAGCGCCTGCCAGACGTTTCTCGGTCATGTAGGCCACGGCGCTGGCCAGTGTTGCGCCTGCCCCCGGGAGTACGCCCATGATGAAGCCGAGCAAGCCGCAACGGATGTTCACGACAAATACAGCAGACGCTTCCTTGAAGTTGAACATCATGCGGCCCGTGGCCTTCACGGCTTCCTGGCCGCGGTGGGTTTTCTCCAGCAGCAACAGGATTTCGCTGATGGAAAACAGGCCCAGTACCAGCACGACAAACTGAATGCCGTCAGTCAGGTGGATGTTGTCGCCGGTGAACCGGTAAACACCGCTGTTGGCATCAATCCCGACTGTAGACAGAAACAGCCCGATAAGTGCAGCGATAAAGGTCTTGAGAGGGCGGTCCCCAGCCATGCCGCCCAGGCAAACGATGGCGAACACCATCAGCACGAAATATTCCGCCGGGCCGAAGGCAATCGCCCACTTGGCCAATAACGGGGCGAACAGCACCATTCCACAGGTGGCAATGAAGGCGCCGATGAACGAGCTCCACGCGGACAGCGACAGCGCCACCCCGGCCAGCCCCTTGCGGGCCATAGGGTAGCCGTCGAGGGTGGTCATCACGGTGGACGCTTCGCCCGGGATGTTCAGCAGGATTGAGCTGATACGGCCGCCGTATTCACAGCCCAGATAGACCGCGGCCAGCAGAATCAGGGCAGACTCCGGTGGCAGGCCCAGGGCAAATGCGATTGGAATCAGCAGTGCGACCCCGTTGATCGGCCCAAGCCCCGGCAACAGGCCGACCACCGTGCCGATCAGAGTCCCGCACAGCGCGGTGACCAGGTTGTACGGGCTGAGTGCGACGCCAAAGCCCTGGCCCAAATAGCCAAAAGTATCCATATCAGTTCTCCAGAGCTTCGAGCAGGCCAAGCGGCAGTGGGACGTCCATCGCTTTATCGAACAGCAGATAAAGACCGACGCTTATCAGGCTGACGATCACGCAACTGGGTAGCCAGCGTCCGCCATACAGGCGTGCCATCGGGATACCGATCAGGATGCTGCTAAGGATAAAACCCAAGGGCTCGAACGTACCGGCGAAGATCAGCAGCAACACGGTGCACAGCGCGATCTTGGTCAGGGTTTCGCGGTCCAGCTGCGGGTCGTCTTCACTGTGGACGACGGGCGTGGGGCGAAAAATCATGTAGACAAGCCCCAGTCCCATCAGGCCGAGCATCAGCAGCGGGAAGGCCCGCGGGCCAACGGGTTCATAGGAAAACTGCGCCTGATAGGGCCAGGCCATCAGCGCCAGTGCGGCACACGCGAGCAGCAGCACTGAGGCAAAAATGCGTTGGAAGAGCATGGTTCACTCCTGAACCGGGCCTGCGAAGGATCGTGGCCCGGTTACCGGTCAGTAAGGCTTACTGAATGAGGCCAAATTCCTGGGCCAGGACTTTGTAGTCAGCCACCTGCTTTTTGACGTAGGTGTCCAGCTCCGGGCCGGTCATGGCAAACGGGAACAGCTCTCGCTGATCGCGCAGGGTGTTGAACTCTTCGGAGACCAGCAGCTTGTCGAAAGCCGCTTTCCACCAGGCGTAATCCTCGTCGCTGACCTTCGGCCCCAGGTAGAAGCCGCGCACCACGGGCCAGACAATGTCATAGCCCTGCTCTTTGGCGGTCGGAATGTCCTTCATCTCCGGCTCGTCCAGGCGTTCGTTGGCGAACACCGCCAGCAGGCGCATGTCGCCGCTCTGGATATGCGGCATGGAGTCGGAAATGTCCGTGCTGCCGACCTGGATATGGCCGCCCAGCAACGCTGTGGCGATTTCACCACCACCTTCCAGTGCCACATAACGCAGGTCGCGGGGGTTGATCCCGGCAGCCTTGGCAATCAGTGCCGTTTGCATCCAGTCCTGGCTGCCCACCGTGCCGCCCGAACCAATCACCACTTTGCTCGGATCTTTCTTCAGTGCTTGAACCAGATCGTCGAGATTTTTGTAGGGCGAGTCGTTTTTCACCGCAATCGCTCCGTAGCTGGTGCCGACAGCAGCCAGCCAGCGCACGGCACCTTCATCGAAACGACCGAATTTGCCCTGCGCCAGGTTGAGCAATGAGCCGCTGGACCAGGCGACCAGGGTGCCACCATCGGCCGGGCGCTGGGCGACCACGGCGTTATAGGCAACGGCGCCCACGCCACCGGGCATGTAGGTCACGCGCATGGGTTTGCTCAGCAGCTTTTCGTTCACCAGTGCGCTTTGAGCCAGTTTGCAGGTCAGGTCAAAACCGCCGCCTGGGGAGGCCGGGGCAATGCATTCAGGACGTTTTGGCTCGGCCATGAGCTGGCCGGTGAACAGCATGCAGCCGGCAGCGAGTGCCAGGGTGCGCAGGGGAAGTTTCATATCGTCTCCTCAGGAGCTTTTGTTTTTATAGGGCATTTTTTGTTGCTTGGAATCGTTGGCGCAGAGCCGTGCTCCACCCGCGTTACGTAGAACGTGCAGATGGCAGAAAGCCACTCGCAGGGGCCGCGAGGGGAGTATCGGACACGCAAGAAATACAGAAGCGAGAGGTCTTGGACTGATAAGTCAGCATGGGGTGCTCCGTTATTGTTCTTATTGACGAAAACGCTTCAAGGCGTTTTTCGGGCCGTTGTGCTGTGCATAACGGCAACAGAGATTCCTGTCAGTCTCGCGATGCTAGCTCGTCAACCTTTCGCTAACCTTTCAGTAGACATTCCCTGTTTTTGGGCTTCACAGCACTCCTGTCGTCTGTACACTCCGCGCACAAAAGGCTGCGGCCCGGACAAAAAAAATGAGGTAAACACGATGCGTGTGCTTTTGGTCGAAGATCAGCTACAGCTGGCCGAGAGTGTTGCCCAGGCCTTGAAAGGCACTGGCCTGACCGTGGATGTACTGCACGATGGCGTGGCGGCCGACCTGGCCTTGAGCAGCGAAGAATATGCAGTGGCGATCCTGGATGTGGGATTGCCGCGCATGAACGGTTTTGAAGTGCTGGCGCGTTTGCGTGCCCGTGGCAAAACCTTGCCGGTGTTGATGCTGACGGCGCGCAGCGACGTAAAGGACCGGGTTCATGGGCTCAACCTTGGGGCCGATGATTACCTGGCCAAGCCTTTTGAGCTGACCGAGCTGGAGGCGCGGGTCAAAGCGCTGTTGCGCCGTAGCGTGTTGGGCGGCGAACGCCAGCAGCAATGCGGGTCCCTGGTGTACGACCTGGGCACCCGACGCTTTTCCCTGGGTGATGAGCTGCTGACCCTGACCTCTCGCGAGCAAGCCGTGCTCGAAGCGCTGATTGCACGGCCGGGAAGGGTCATGAGCAAGGAGCAGCTGGCGGCTCAAGTGTTTGGCCTGGACGAGGAAGCGAGTCCTGACGCCATCGAAATCTATATTCACCGCTTGCGCAAGAAGCTCGACGGCCAGGCGGTGGCGATTGTGACCTTCAGGGGCCTGGGGTACTTGCTGGAAAGCCGCGATGTTTAAACTCGACAGCTTGCGCTGGAGCCTGCTCTGGCACCTCACGCTGTTGCTGGTTGTCTTGATGCTGGCTAGTGGGCTGAGCGCCTATTTCAATGGTCGTGAGGCCGCCGACACGGCGTACGACCGAACCTTGCTGGCCTCGGCCCGAACCATTTCTGCAGGCCTTTCGCAACGTGATGGCACCCTGAGCGCAGATGTTCCCTACGTTGCCCTTGATACGTTTGCCTACGACAGTGCGGGCCGAATCTATTATCAGGTCAACGATATCCATCAGCACCTGATTTCAGGTTATGAAAACCTGCCTGCTCCGCCACCGGGCACGCCGCGTACCGATGATTACCCGGCGTTGGCGCGTTTCTATAACGGCACCTACCTGGGGCAGAACGTGCGGGTCGTGAGTTTGCTCAAGGCCGTCACCGAACCCAGCATGAATGGCATGGCGGAAATCCGCGTCGCCGAAACCGATGAGGCCCGGGTGGCCATGGCGCGCAGCTTGATGGCGGATACCTTGCTGCGTTTGGGCATGCTGGGGCTGGGGGCGTTGTTGGTCGTGTGGTTTGCCGTCAGTGCCGCTTTACGCCCGCTGGAGCGTTTGCGCACAGCCGTTGAGGAGCGTGAGATGGATGACTTGCGACCCTTGCCGCTGGTCTCGGTACAGCGAGAGTTGCGGCCATTGGTTCAGGCGCTCAATCACTTTACCGAGCGCTTGCGCAGTCAATTCAAGCGTCAGGCGCAGTTTATTGCAGATGCCGCCCATGAGCTGCGTACACCCCTGGCGGTGCTCAAGGCCCAGCTTGAGCTGGGTTTGCGCGCCAATGATCCGTCGACCTGGCGCAATACGCTCGAGCAGGCGACCCAGGGCACTGACCGCCTGACCCACATGGCCAATCAGCTACTGTCGCTGGCGCGTATTGAAAATGGCGCCCGCGCCATCGCCGAAGGGGGGGCGCAGTTGCTCGACCTCAGCCAGTTGGCCCGCGAGCTGGGGATGGCAATGGCACCGCTGGCCCATGCCCGGGGTTTTGCGCTGGCGCTTGAGGCCGACCAGCCGGTGTGGTTGTACGGTGAGCCCACGTTGCTGCATGAACTGCTGAGCAATCTGGTGGACAACGCCATGGCCCACTCGCCATCGGGTAGCAATATTATTTTGCGAGTCAATTCGCCCGCGATACTGGAAGTCGAAGATGACGGTCCGGGGATTCCTCTTGAAGACCGCGAACGGGTTTTTGAACGCTTCTATCGACGCAATTCACACGTGGCGGGGTCGGGGTTGGGCCTGGCGATTGTGGGCGATATCTGTCGCGCTCACCTGGCACACATCAGCCTGCATGACGGTGCCCAGGGCGGGTTGAAAGTGCGGGTCAGTTTCGTGCCGGCCAATGGCGGGCGGGTGCAGTAGCAGGCGTGTTTTGTGTGGGAGCCGGTTTGCCTGCGATCCAGGCGACCCGGTTTGACTGAAAGACTGCGCTGATGCCATCGCGAGCAAGCCCGCTCCCACAAAGCCAGCTGCTGGCCTAGATAAACATTCCGCGTGCGTCATTGAGCTGCTGTTCAAATTTTGCATCGCCTGCATCCAGCCCCAGGTGCTTGAAGGCGGGCAGGGCGTTCAGCTTGTCGATGTCCTGTTGCATGAACACGGTCGCGATTTGAACAAGGTCGATGTAGTCGATGTTTTTGGATTCGCGAGAAAAGTCCTGATACTGGCCCGGAACCTTTAACAGCATTTCCGGGAACTCCCACCCCGCCAGCAATTTGTCGCCAATCAGCGGGTGAATGCTTTCAATGACGTGATTGAGTGAAATCGGGTCGGAGAGCAGTTCGTTGTTCTCTTCGGCGTAGCTCAGGATGGGCAGCACGCCGATTTGATGCACCAGGCCACCCAGTGCCGCCTGGTCGGGCTTGAGCGAGGTATGGCGGCGGCACAGGGTGTAGCAAATCCCTGCCACCTCCAGGCTTTGACGCCATACATCGCGCATTTTTTGCTCAACGACTTCCGAGCGGGCATGGAAGATTTGCTCCATGACCAGCCCGATCGCCAGATTGCTGCTGTAGTTGACTCCCAGGCGCGTGATCGCGGTGTGCAGGTCAGTGACCTCCCGGGTGGCACGCAGCATCGGGCTGTTGACCACTTTGATCAGGCGTGCGGACAGCGCGGTGTCGCGACCGATGACCTTGCTCAAGTGGCTGACGCTGATTTCAGGGTTTTCAGCTGCCTTGCGGATGTTCAACGCCACTTCAGGCAGCGTTGGTAAAACCAGATCATCTCTATCAATGGCCTTGATCAAGTCCATTTGGACTCTGCGCGCCAGCATGCTCATTTCTCTAGGGGGTATTTCGATGTGTGGCAATCAACGCTGGATCTCGCGATCACGGTCCAGTTGATACGGCAGCTCAAGCAGCGAAAGGCCAGGGCCTTGCAAGTCGCCCACGTGAATATCCCCCGCTTGCGCGGCATCGGAGGTCAGGACGGCCAGCAACTCGATCCCGTTCTCTGCTTTGGCCCCAAGCACTACTTCGCCTACGGAGCTGGTGTGGGTAGGGGAGAACAGAGGGGTGCCGGGCGCCGGGACATCATGACCCGCCTCCAGCGACAAACGGTAAAGATGGCGTTTGAGCTTGCCCAGGTATTGCATGCGGGCGACGATTTCCTGGCCGGTATAGCAACCTTTTTTGAAGCTGACACCGCCCACGGCTTGCAGGTTGATCATCTGCGGAATAAACAGTTCGCGGGTCTGGGGCATGACCTGGCCAATGCCTGCGCGTACCTGGCCCAGCAACCATTCATTGAGATCGGCCTCAACCAGTTGCGTTTTCAAGTGCTGGACCAGGCTTTCGGTCTGCTCCACAGGAGCCCACAGCTCAGCACGGTCTTCGGAGGCGCGAATGGCGATCAAATCGCTGGCACGAGCAACGCTGTCGGTTTCGGCAGGCAGGTTCAGGCCCAGGCTTTGCAGTACCGCGTCCGCCTGGTACAGGCCAAAGCGAACCCAGTTGGCGCTGTCGTCGGTCAATTTGGATTTGGAAAACACCGCGTATTTTTTCAGGTCTGCCAACTGGGGTTCAACCAGCTCGCGAGCCATCGCCAGCAGACAGCCGTTGTCCTGCAGCACGATGCGAAAACTGGACTGCATGCGGCCTTTTTGCGTGCAGCGGGCCCCCAGGCTCGAGCGGGTTTCACTCAGGTAGTTGAGGTTGCAGGTCAACTGGCCTTGCAGAAACTTGCTGGCGTCGTTGCCGATCACAGCAAGAATGCCTTCGTGGTTCAGAGTGCAGAAAAAAGCAGAGTCGGCCATGGGTCATCGCAGGTAAAAAATGTCTGGGACACATCATAGAGGTGTGCCCTGCAAATGGGTAGTTCCAGGGGCCGACCAAAGCCGACTGTTCTATGACGGATCGGCCTGTATACTTGCGCTCTATTTGAGGAGCGCTCCATGGTCGAAGATGTTGAACTCAATCGTCTCTACTGGCACAGCCGTCGCGGCATGCTTGAACTGGACGTGCTGCTGGTGCCTTTCGTCAAGGAGGTGTACGCCACCCTTAACGACGTGGACCGTGAATGCTATCGCAAGCTGCTGGAATGTGAAGACCAGGACATGTTTGGCTGGTTCATGGAGCGCGCCGAGTCTGAAGACCCTGAGCTGCAGCGCATGGTTCGCATGATTCTGGATCGTGTCCAGCCCAAGTAATTGTTTTGAATGCCGCTGGCATGCCTGCGGGCAATTGCTGGCGGCTTATCTTGCAGCCCAGGCCCTGGCGCTGATCTCAATCTGCCTTCTTTCAATACCTGTCTGGGCACGTGTGCTTGGCGCATTGTTGTGCCTGGCCCATGGGGTTTGGGCGCTGCCACGGCATATTCGACTGACCCACGCCAGTGCCGTAACCCGATTGCGCCATGATGCCGATGGCTGGCAGTTATGGAGTCGTGACAAGGGCTGGCAGGCCGTGCAGTTGCGCCGTGACAGCCTGGCGCTGCCCTGGGTCGTGATCGTGCGCTTTCGTGTACGCGATGAGTGGCGGGTGCGGGCGGTGTGCATCCCGGCAGATGCGCTGGCGCCGGATCAGCACCGACGCTTGCGCGTGCGACTGAAGTTCAGTCGGCGTAGGTGGCTGGCACCCGAATAGTGCCCAGGGCCTAGAACAGTGAATCAATACTGACGGTAAAGGGCGTACCAATGACGCGTCCGTGGAGCAAGCCCAACCGTTCATGATTGGCGTCTGCGGTGGGGGCCATGGCCAGTTGTTCCGGGACCTTGTTTTCCGGATGAGCATCCCAGCGCAACAGGCACTCTGACAGCAGGTCGGGCTGTGTTGAAAACGCGCCGTAAACACGGGCCTCGTTGATTGTGCTTTGCTGCAGGCGTTTCAAGCGCTCGAAGGTCATGTGTACCTTGTCGATCTCACGATTGAGCGCATCGATGGTCAGTTCGATGGCCCGGTTGTAGGGGGTAGGAGAGTCGCTGAGCATGCGGCGCTTGGAGCGCAGTTGTTCCGTGATTGTTGCCAGAGCAATTCTGATGTGCTCGAACTCATCATAGGTCACCAGAGAGCGCTTGAGTTTCAGGGCTTCTTGCCAACGCCGCAGGGCAGCCCAGCAACCGGGGATATAGCCGCCGACCATTGAATGGTTGTCCGCGTCAAAAATCTGGGAAATGAACCCCGATCTTTCAGGTAGCCCATTGTTCTGATGAATGGCCAGAGTACAGGCCGCATGCTCGGTAATGGTGTCGCAGCCGGGTTCCCACATAATCGAGGACATTTTGTTTGCGCCGAACGCTACCGGCATAAAGTGTTGCAAGGTGCCGTGATGCTCGTAAGGCTCGCCGGTCAAGTTGGCAATGCCCGCGACAAAGCCTGCGATGCCCAGAGGCGCGTTAAAGAAAGTGAGTGCCGCTCCCGGGAGGTACACCCTGGGCTTGGTGTTCATCCAGGGTGCCGGCACGCTGGGTACCGGGTCGTTATGGTTGACCATGCGGTAATGCACCAGGTCGGCAGCGCCTTTTACAAAAGTGCTGTCTGCTGCTCTTGGGGCGCCGTAGGTGTACAGCACGATGTCGACTTCATATTCTTTCTGGCGCCGCAGCATCTCCGAGAGCAGTAAGGAAATTGCCCCACCCAGGCTGTGGCCGCAAATGATTAGCTTCTGTCCGGTGTAAAACTTCTCGAGATAGTTGGCCGTGAGGTCATAGACTTTCAGTGCCGCTTCATAGAATCCACGGTGAACCTTGCCGACGCCTTCAACAAAAGGGACTTGGAGCGCATCTGCATCCCTAAGTCCATCCGCTAGTATTTCATTGGTACCGCGTACAGAAATCAGCATGAACTCGTCGTTATGGGTGATAAAGGCCTGGGTGTCAGTACTATTAATTTGCTCTCGATCATCGAGAAAGTGAATGCTGGCCGGGTGTTCTTGTTTATCTTCCAGATCCGGGCTATTCGATGGGTACAGATCAGGATCAAACGGCACGATTTCCAGGCGTTTTGAGTACGGTACATCTTCATATAGCGGGTAGTAGGCACTGGTTTGTCCAGGGTCTACTTTCCAGATTTCATCAAACCTGGCCAGAGCGTCGCCAAACCAGTTACCCATGCTCGGCTGTACAGGGAAACTTACAGCCTTCGCCCTGATGGGCGTCTTATCAGGCTGCTGACCAAACGGGTTGTAGCTCAAGGTGGTCATAAGGGAGAGCTGATACAGATTCAGCGCACAGAACTGCGAGTCGGTGGAGAGCATCGGGCGCAGGGCCCGTAAAGGGCGCATTTCCAGTACGTTATGTTTATTTGGAAGCAGGCAGACGCCCTGTTTTCCATGCTCGCGCATAAGCTTGGCCCAGTGTTTATTGGGCGGATAGTGAGCTTCAACCTCGGGCGGTAAATGTGCGACATGTTTAACCAGATGGCGAACTTCAACTTGGCAGAAAAAATCTGCACTGGCTTGGGCGGGGTTACTTTGAGTGCGTGAGCCGTCGTTATGAAAGTAACGGGTTTGTTCGGCACGAACCTGGAGGTCAGTTATTGGAAGTGGGTAGTGGGGCCTTTGTATTCGGCGTACATAGGCCAGCTCTTGCCCTTGATAATGCGCTTCTAAAATCAAAGCTATTGGGCCTCCAAAGTGGTTTTCTACCTTGCCTGTTCCTGTGTCGTCTAATTTACCCTCGTATACCTGTCCTTCCGCATCGATTACCTTATAGGCAAGTCCAGCATAAGGTTGCCCTTCGCCATTTTCGTCAACCAACTGAAAACGTGTCCATTTGCCTTGAGTAGGACAGGCAAACATACGACTGTTTAGCGGGTGTTTCACCTCTTCATCAAAAGTGGTCATATTTTAGTGTCCTTATTCAGTGCAGCCAGGATAAATAGTGCAGCTACGCCCATCAGGCATTTTGAAACTGCTAAATTCTTTGTGGTTTCCGAAGCAATATGCGTCTTGATCCTCAAAGCTTTTTCCCATACAGCGTTTCCAGCCATTGGGGAACTTGACCCATGTATCTCCCCAGCCGGGTCTTTCTTCATCGGCCAACTTGATTTTTAGCTTCACAGTTTTACCTGGTAGTTGATCCAAGGTGTAAGTCCCTACGGGTCGTCCTTTAGTCACCAAGCCTTGATTGTCAATTTTTTTGCAGTCGAGGAGTTTTCTTATATATCGCTTGGGGCCTACTGTCCGAAACAGCCATTGGCATTGACCATTTATGGCGCTTTCTCCACTAACATCAAAAGTTTCTTTATATTGTTCTTCCAGTTCCTCGCGAACGATAACCATCGCTGAGTCTCTACTGGAGTCTCCACGGTCTTTTCCATAAGAACCGTAGATGAAGAGTTCAATGCGATAAATAGCGACCCGACAGCCCTCTACAGTCCGATAGATGGGGGTTTCTTGATCGAGTTTGTATATTTCTCTATGGCCAAGGCGCCATCTTTGGTTATAGCCAACATGAGGCTTTTTAACGGTGCAGGTTTCCCCCTTGATGGGGGCATATTTGGCCACTGCTTCGTAAGTGAAATTGGGAGGCAGATCAGCCGTAAAGGTAAAACTTTCCGATTTGCCCATGGCGCACCCTGCTACCAGGGCCACACAAGAACCCAAAACGCCGCCTTTAAATATTACTGTCATTGGGTAATTTCCTTATTCTATGCAGCCAGGATAGATAGAGCACTGCTTTCCGCCGGGCATGAGAAAAGTGCTGAAGTCTTTTTGGTTTTTACGGCAGAATGCATATTGGTCTTCCATGCCTGTGCCCATGCAACGTTTCCAACCATTAGGAAACCTCAGCCAAGTATTGCCAATTGAAGGCCTTTCCTCATTGGCCAAATTTATCTTCAGTCTCACAGTTTTACCCGGTAGTTGATCTAGGGTGTAAGCCCCTACGGGTCGTCCTTTAGTCACCAAACCTTTATCGTCAATTTTTTTGCAGTCGAGGAGTTTTGTGATGTAACTGTCTGGTCCGATTGTGCGAAACAGCCATTGGCATTGACCATTAATGGTGCTTTCTCCTTTGGTATCGAAAGCTCCTTTATATTGCTCTTCTAGTTTTTCTCGAATAATAACGGCTGTTGTTTCGGTGCTGAAGTCTCCTCGAGTTTTTCCATAAGTGGCATTGATTTCCAGGTCGATTTTATAGATGGCCAGTCTGCAGCCTTTGACTGTGCGGTAAATCGGTATTTCAGATTCTGGTTTGTATGCTGTTCGCCACTCTCTGTTGAAACCGAGGTATGGATTGTCATCAAGGGTGGCCGTACAAGTTTCTCCCTTGGCGGGCGCGTACTTGGCCACTGCGTAATAAGCAAAACTTGGAGGCAGATCAGCCGTAAAAATAAAACTGTCTGACTTGTCAGCAAAACATCCAGTCGTTGACAGTGCGCAGGTCCCCAGGAACAGCGCTTTAATCATTGCTTTCATAAAGGGCCATCGCCTTGCCAAAACTGCACTTCCTGAAAAACTCGCTGGAAATGAGCATCAGGACTTTCACCAGGGCGCGCCTCCCAGCGCTGTGCAAGTGGGTCAGTGGTAGTCTTTAAACGCTGAACGAGCAAAAACTCCAACTGCTCAGACGCCTGCCAACCCCAGGTGTTGGCCTGGGCCAATAGAGTACTGAGCCATAGTTCCGGGTCTTGTTGTTCGGCAATTCGGGCATAGGCTTCAAGATGCCTGGCCAGCAGGTAGCGGTGGGCATTGGCTTCGCGCGTGCTGGCGCGCTGATCGGCCTCCATGGGAAAGTCATTCCAGACAGGGCTTTCAGGAGCTGGATAGTTGCCCGGTGCCGGGTTGCTGAGTGTTTCCCAGTGCTCCCCTTGCCAGTAGCAGACGCTGATCGCGGGTCCTAAATACCCCGCAACCGTTGCAGTGGTTAAGTGCTTCAGGGCGCGGGCCAGCACCCGGTTGTCATGGAAACGATAAATCCCTCGATGGGGCCGGACGCCGAAAATCATGCGGTCGCGCCAATGTTTGACCAGCGCCTGTAGCCCTGCCTCAGGTGCAACACTGGCAAGCCAGCCCCAGTTCCTTTCAGGCGCTTTGAGCAACTCGCTCAAGTGCTTGTCTTCAGGGTTGTCGATAAGAAACAGAAAAGGCCCATTGTCTGCCATATCGGCAGCCGGCGTTTCGCGGTAAATGCTGCAATACAGCTCAGGTGCCCTGTTGTTCAACAGGCCGTTACGGGCGGTGAGTTCGTCCAGTGAGTCCAGAATCAAACATACAGAGCGCCCGAGGTGGCGTTGCTCGGCCATCCATTGTTGCGCCGCAATCTGGGTCATGCTGCGGCTCCTTCAATCAGGCAAACACCTTTTTTGCTGGAGAGGCCCTTTTCAAGGACTTGAGGTTGCAGGCTTTCGATATCCAGATCAGGACGTTCGCTGACCCGTTCCAGGTCAAAACAAGAGGGCGCGTTAAAGGATTTTTGGTGGGCGAAGGAAGGGTGCTTGAAGACGCTTGCGGTCAGGTTGAAACGGGTTTGAGGGCGTGGGTTGAACATCCAGTGTTCCTTTTTCAGTCATATGGCGCGGACCACAGGCACTGAGCAGGCGAACGATTGGCCCGTAGTGCGCGTGGAAAGCTAAAACCGAAAAAGCTAGCAATGTTTAGATGTTAAATATGTAGGACGTATCCTAGTTCTTGCCGGAACTGTCGCTAATTCAGGATGCTGCTTGAGAGGGCGTTGCCAGACTGGTTGCGCTCTGGCGCGCTTGTCCTGGCTGCAGGTGGGACTGTTGTTCACCGTGAAAAAAAACGCGGCAACGCTGTCTCGAGCGGTGCCGCGTTCTCGTACCTGACGTGCCTCACCGGGTCGGGGTCAGGATCGTATCCTTCGCCTGCGCCAGCATCTCTGGATAGTCCAGGGTGTAATGCAGGCCGCGTGATTCTTTACGCGCCATGGCGCTGCAGATCATCAATTCGGCGACTTGTGCCAGGTTGCGCAGTTCGATCAGGTCGCGGCTGACTTTGTAGTTGCTGTAGAACTCGTCAATTTCGTCCAGCAGCAGGCGCACCCGGTGTTGGGCGCGCTGCAGGCGCTTGTTGGTGCGCACGATGCCTACGTAGTCCCACATGAAGCGCCGCAGTTCATCCCAGTTGTGGGCGATGATCACATCTTCGTCAGAGTCGGTAACCTGGCTTGCATCCCAGCTTGGCAGGGCTGCGGGCGCAGCGATTTCAGGGAGTTGGGCGAGAATGTCGGCCGCCGCTGACTTGGCGTATACAAAGCACTCCAGCAGTGAATTACTGGCCATTCGGTTGGCGCCGTGCAGACCGGTGAAACTGGTTTCGCCAATGGCGTACAAGCCTGGTACGTCCGTGTGGCCATGTTCGTCGACCATCACTCCGCCGCAGGTGTAATGCGCCGCAGGCACCACCGGGATGGCCTGTTTGGTGATGTCGATGCCGAATGTCAGGCAGCGCTCATAGACAGTCGGGAAGTGGGCCTTGATAAATGCTTCGGGCTCATGGCTGATGTCCAGGTACACGCAGTCGATGCCCAGGCGCTTCATTTCATGGTCGATGGCGCGTGCGACGACATCCCGCGGAGCCAGTTCACCCCGGGAGTCGAAGCGCTGCATGAACCGCTCGCCGTTGGGCAGCTTCAAGTGTGCGCCTTCGCCTCGCAGCGCTTCGGTGATCAGAAAGCTTTTGGCCTGCGGGTGATACAGGCAGGTAGGGTGGAACTGGTTGAACTCCAGGTTTGCAACGCGGCACCCCGAGCGCCAGGCCATGGCGATTCCGTCACCGCAGGCGCCGTCCGGGTTGCTGGTGTACAGATACACCTTGGCCGCACCACCCGTGGCCAGAATCGTGAAGCGCGAGCCAAAGGTGTCGACCTCGCCCGTGGCGCGATCCAGTACATAGGCCCCCAGGCAGCGGTCGCCTTCCAGGCCCAGTCGACGCTCGGTAATCAGATCAACGGCGACGCGCTGTTCGAGCAGTTCGATATTGGGTCGCTGGCGCGCCTGTTCGAGCAACGTCTTGAAAATGGCGGCACCCGTGGCATCCGCCGCATGGATGATGCGCCGGTGGCTGTGGCCGCCTTCACGGGTGAGGTGAAACTCAAAGCCGGGCTGCTCGGGGTCGACGGTGTCATCACGGGTGAAGGGGACGCCTTGATCGATCAGCCACTGGATGGCTTCGCGGCTGTGCTCGACGGTAAAGCGCACAGCGTCTTCATGACATAACCCGCCGCCAGCATTGAGGGTGTCTTCGACGTGAGACTGCACCGTGTCGGTGTCATCCAGTACTGCGGCTACGCCGCCCTGTGCCCAGAACGTCGAACCATTGGCCAGATCGCCTTTGCTGAGGACCGCAATACGCATATGGCTGGGTAGCGTGAGCGCAAGGCTCAAGCCGGCAGCGCCGCTGCCAATCACCAGCACATCATGTTGAAAATGTTGGCTCATTCTTCTGACATCCGCAAAAAAGCGCCCACTAGTATATAGAGGGGGGGATCGGCACAATGGCCGGGCCTTTATGGCATTGTGAAATTACAGCGGGCGCAAAGTGTGCCTCAGACTCGATGGGTCTGCATGTTGATTTGCACAAAAAATCTGCAAGGGGGATCAGGGCTGGGGGTAACGCCAGGTCTGTTGCGCTGGTGTGGTGCCATCGGTGGCGTACGAAGATATTGAACTTTTCGTACGGTCCGGGGTTCCATTAAGGGCTGCCCTTGATGCAGGGGTACGGCGTCCAGATTGATGCGGGGTCTGTGTTTCGACCTGACAGCGGAATGTGACGACAAGATTATTGACGCAGCCGGCCAGGCCCGAGCTGCGTTTTCGTGTGTGCCAAATCCGAGCACGCAGGAAACTTGCCAGGGGGGAGAGAACTTTTGTGTAAAGCCCGAGTCTATGTTTGCAAGCCTGATCATTTAGCAAAGCAATCTTCCTCCCGGTCTTATGAGGAGTATTCATGCTAGCCCAGGAAGAGGATCAGCAGCTGGTCGAGCGCGTACAGCGTGGCGATAAGCGCGCATTCGATCTGCTCGTGTTGAAGTATCAGCACAAAATTCTCGGGTTGATCGTGCGTTTTGTGCACGACACCCATGAAGCCCAGGACGTAGCCCAGGAAGCCTTTATCAAGGCTTACCGGGCACTCGGTAATTTTCGCGGTGACAGCGCCTTTTATACATGGCTGTATCGCATCGCCATCAATACGGCGAAAAATTACCTGGTGTCACGGGGGCGACGTCCGCCGGATAGTGATGTGAGCTCGGAAGATGCCGAGTTTTACGATGGTGATCATGGTCTCAAGGATCTCGAGTCGCCGGAGCGCGCTTTGCTCCGTGACGAGATCGAAAGCACCGTTCATCGCACTATTCAGTTACTGCCAGAAGATTTGCGTACGGCGTTAACTTTACGTGAATTTGATGGTCTGAGTTATGAGGACATTGCGAGCGTCATGCAGTGTCCGGTGGGTACCGTGCGCTCCCGGATTTTCCGCGCTCGGGAAGCCATTGATAAAGCCCTGCAGCCGTTGTTGCAGGAAAACTGAGACAGCGGCGACAGCCAAGAGAGGAACCGCCATGAGTCGTGAAGCCCTGCAGGAATCGCTGTCCGCAGTGATGGATAACGAAGCGGACGAACTGGAACTACGTCGGGTATTGAATGCCTTTGACGACACACAAACCCGTGACACCTGGTCCCGTTATCAGGTGGCCCGTGCTGTGATGCACAAGGACCTGTTGATTCCGCGCCTGGACATCGCATCTGCCGTTTCGGCCGCGCTGGCCGAAGAGCAAACCCCGGTCAAGGTCGTACGTGGCCCGTGGCGCAGCATTGGTCGTCTGGCCGTAGCCGCTTCGGTTACCGTTGCTGTTCTGGCGGGTGTAAGGCTGTACAACCAGGATGACATCGTCGGTAATCAGCTGGCTCAGCAGAATGCTGTGCAGAGCCTGAGTGCACCGATGGCGAAAGGCCCGGCGGTACTGGCCAATTACAGCGAAAGCTCCGACAAGGCTACAGGCCCCATGGCCAACGGTGTTCTGCAAGGCCAGCCAGGTTGGCAGGATCAGCGCTTGCCAGGCTACCTGCGTCAGCACGCACAGCAAGCCGCGTTGAAAGGGGCTGAAAGCCCGCTGCCGTATGCTCGTGCCGCGAGCCTTGAAAACCGTTAAGGACCAATATGCGCGTCCTACCTTTGCTACCTCTTCTGCTGAGTGGCTGGTTTGCAGTACCGGCCCACGCCGATGAAGCCCAGGACTGGCTCAAACGTCTTGGGCAGGCCGAGCAACAGCACAGCTATCAAGGCACTTTCGTTTACGAGCGTAACGGTAGTTTTTCTACCCATAGCATCTGGCACCGTGTGCAGGATGGGAAAGTTCGCGAACGTTTGATGCAGTTGGATGGCTCTGCTCAAGAGGTCATTCGTACGGATGGGCGCACTGAATGTGTCACTGGCAAGTTGGCCTCGGCGTTGGGAGATGTCACTGCCGTCCCGGCAAGACAGTTCGATGCCCAGAAGCTCAATGACTGGTACTCCGTCACAAAGCAGGGTGACTCCAGGGTTGCAGGTCGACCGGTGGTGGTGATCTCACTCGCCCCTCGCGACCAGCACCGTTATGGGTTTGAGTTGTACCTGGATCGTGAAACCGGTTTGCCTCTCAAGTCGTTGTTGCTTAATGACAAGGGCCAGTTGCTTGAGCGTTACCAGTTTACAACCCTGGTGACGACGCCCCCTGATGACAACCAGCTGACGCCTGCAGGAAAATGCCGCCCGGTTACGGTGGCTGATACTGCAGCACCTGTCGCTGACACGGCTCATGTCTGGCACTCCGACTGGCTGCCGCCCGGTTTCGAGCAGGTCAGCAGCACAGTGCATCGTGATCCCCGGACCAAGTCTGAAGTCACCAGTCTTTTGTATGACGATGGCTTGACGCGCTTCTCTGTGTTTCTCGAACCTTTGCAGGGCGCTGCCGTTCCCGATGCCCGTGTCCAACTGGGGCCTACAGCTGCGGTTACTCGGCACCTGAGTACTCCCGAGGGAGACATGATGGCCACTGTGGTCGGTGAAATTCCTTTGGGGACCGCAGAGCGTATTGCGCTCTCGATGCGTGTCGGTAAAGACGATACGCAGGCCAAACCATAGGGTTGCTCCGACATGGCGGGTGACACATTTTGATTTGCCATTTTATTGTCTTTTTATGAAGGTCAGGGCCCTAGCGGGCTCTGGCCTTGTTTGTTTTCCGGGGCCTAAAAAACGGTCTATGCTTTGGTCTTGTTTTTTGGTGCCTGTCGCTTAACTCTGCAGTTACTAACGGGAGCTGTATGTCGATGCCTCGATTGAAATCGTATTTACCTATTTTTGCAGCCGTGCTGATGCTCGGGCAGGCAGTGCCAGTCATGGCAGAAGCGCAGTTACCTGACTTCACCCAATTGGTCGAGCAAGCCTCGCCAGCGGTAGTGAATATCAGCACCACGCAAAAGCTGCCGGAGCGCCGGGTCTCAAGCATGGGGCAAATGCCAGACCTGGAAGGCTTGCCGCCAGGCCTGCGTGACTTCTTTGAACGCAGCATGCCGCCAAGTGGCAAAGGTGGTCGCCAGCGCGAAGCCCAGTCCCTTGGGTCGGGCTTCATCATCTCGCCGGATGGCTTCATCCTGACCAACAACCACGTGGTGGCGGACGCCGATGAAATCATCGTGCGCTTGTCTGATCGCAGTGAAATGAAAGCCAAGCTGGTGGGGACGGATCCACGTTCCGACGTTGCGTTGCTGAAAATCGAAGGCAAAAACCTGCCTGTCTTGAAGCTGGGCAAGTCCCAGGATCTGAAGGCGGGTCAGTGGGTGGTTGCCATCGGTTCACCGTTCGGGTTTGACCATACCGTGACCCAAGGCATTATCAGCGCCATCGGTCGCAGCCTTCCGAATGAAAGCTACGTACCGTTCATCCAGACAGACGTGCCGATCAACCCGGGCAACTCGGGTGGTCCGCTGTTCAACCTGGCGGGCGAAGTGGTGGGTATCAACTCGCAAATCTACACCCGCTCCGGTGGCTTCATGGGCGTGTCCTTCGCAATCCCTATCGATGTGGCGATGGACGTTGCCAACCAGCTCAAGGCTGGCGGCAAGGTTAGCCGTGGCTGGTTGGGCGTGGTGATTCAAGAGGTCAACAAGGACCTGGCCGAGTCCTTCGGTCTGGAAAAACCTGCCGGTGCACTGGTAGCCCAGGTACTGGATAACGGTCCGGCTGCCAAAGGCGGTCTGCAAGTCGGCGACGTGATTCTGAGCATGAATGGTCAGCCGATCGTCATGTCGGCAGATTTGCCGCATCTGGTTGGCGCACTCAAGGCCGGCAGCAAGGCAACGCTTGAAGTGATTCGTGACGGCAAGCGCAAAAACCTGGACCTGACTGTCGGTGCCATCCCCGATGACGCGAAAGACATTGCTTCGGGCACCGGTGCCGAGCAAAGCAGCAACCGTCTGGGTGTGTCTGTGGCGGACCTGAGCGAAGAGCAGAAGAAAGCCAACGACATCAAGGGCGGTGTGATCATCACTGACGTTCAGGACGGTCCTGCTGCCTTGATCGGCCTGCAACCAGGCGACGTGATTACTCATCTGAACAATCAGGCGATTACCAACGGCAAGGAGTTCACTGAAATTGCCAAGGCATTGCCGAAGAATCGTTCAGTGTCGATGCGGGTTCTGCGCCAGGGTCGCGCCAGCTTCATTACCTTCAAGCTGGCGGAGTAAGTCTCTGTAGTCGCTGCCGAAGGCTGCGATGGGTTGCGCAGCAACCCTTGCTTGAAGATCCTTCGGATCTTCAAGCAGCCCGCTCCTACAGAGTCATGAGATGCAACGCAGTAACAAAAAAGCCCGTATCGAGAGATACGGGCTTTTTTTATTTCTTTGGCTTGGGGATCCGTACCAACTGAGAGTTGGAATACATGTCATGCCAGGTGCGGTTTTGCTTGTCGAATACCGACCAGATGAACCCCAGCCCCAGACACAGCCATGAGCCGATAGAGACGATAAAGCGCAGCAAGGCCTGCCACAGGCTGATGGCCGTGCCGTCCGCGTTCTGTACGCGTATGCCCCAGACCTGCATGCCCAGGGTTTGCCCGGAGTGAGTCCAGAACTTGGCAAAAAAACCGAACAGGACAAAGAACAGGATGGTTGAGAGCAGCGGGTCGCCATCCAGAGCGCCGGCTTCTGACAGCGCCCTCATTTTGGCTTCGCCGATAAAGCTCATCATGATCAGCTTGTAGATAAAGGTGGTGACGATCAGCAAGGCGGTACACAGCAGAAAGTCATAAAACATGGCTGCCAGGCGGCGCCCCAGGCCAACGGCGGGAAAATCGCCTTGGGGTCTAAGTGGTTGTTTCGACATGGCAGGGTCTCGTGAAGGAAAAACGCCATCTTACGGAATTACAGCCATAAAAAAGCCTCTGATGTCACCATCAGAGGCTTTTGTGTACGAGATCAGCCTTCGGCTTGAACTTCGTCAGCCTGCAAGCCTTTTTGGCCTTGAACTGAGATGAAGGTCACTTTCTGGCCTTCTTTCAGGCTTTTGAAGCCGTTGCCCTGAATGGCACGGAAGTGCACGAACAGGTCCGGACCGCTTTCCGGGGTGATAAAGCCAAATCCTTTCTCGTCGTTAAACCACTTGACGGTACCGCTCTGACGTTGGGACATTTCTTAATTCCTTGACGCTAACAATTAATGACAGCCTCTTTCACATGAAAGAGTACTGGTGCTGGGTTGCAGGAAAGTAAGAGACGCAGAACGGGTGTAGCAAACTTAGAGCTACTGCCCAGGTCACGATTCCAGCGACCCATGCAAACACAGTGGGCAAACTCTACGAAACTGGAATTGAAAAAACAAGCCCCTCGAATAACCCCGTAAACCGGGTTATTAACATAGGCGATGAAGTTATAAGTGAAGGTTAATCATAGGCGGGTTCAATTGTTTTCGTGTTTAAAACAGTGTGTTCGCTATCGAAAGTTAAAGGCGGTTTTAGCAGTTGCATGCCCTGAAAGTACCAGGAACATGCAACGCGCTAGAGTGAGGGCTTAACCTCTGTAATAATGTTGCGCGACAAACGGCATTTTCGACACTTTCATCGGTACGCGTTTGCCTCGCACGATCGCCCAGACTTCAGTGTCCACTGGCGTGAACGCGATATCCAGATAACCCATTGCCAGAGGCGAGCCCAGAGTCGGGCCAAAGCCGCCGCTGCAAACGGTGCCAATCACCGTGCCGTCGGCATCGACAATTTCAGCGCCTTCACGCACCGGTGTACGTTCTTGTGGCAACAAGCCCACGCGCTTGCGGGCAACACCGTTCTGCTGCTGCGCGAAGATGGTTTCGGCGCCCGGGAAGCCACCGGCACGAGGGCCGTCTGCACGGCGGGCCTTGGAGATGGCCCAGAGCAGGCTGGCTTCAATCGGCGTGGTGGTGTCGTTCATGTCGTGGCCGTACAGGCACAGGCCCGCTTCCAGACGCAGGGAGTCCCGAGCGCCCAGGCCGATTGCCTGCACTTCTGGCTCAGCCAGCAGGCGACGAGCCAGCTCTTCGGCGCGATCAGCAGGGACTGAGATCTCAAAGCCGTCTTCGCCGGTATAACCCGAGCGGCTGACGTAGCAGTCAGCGCCCAGTAACGTCACCGGGGCAAATTGCATGAAGGTCATTTTTGCCACTTCCGGTGCCAGGCGTTGCAGCACGTTGACGGCTGCCGGGCCTTGCAGGGCGAGGAGGGCGCGCTCTTCAAACAGCGGCTGGATCTGGCAGTGGGCGCTCAAGTGCTTGCGCAGATGGGCCAGGTCCTGATCCTTGCAGGCGGCGTTAACCACCAGGAACAGCTCGTCATTACCCAGGTTGGCAACCATCAGGTCATCGAGGATGCCGCCCTGTTCGTTGGTGAACATGGCATAGCGCTGCATGCCTGCTGGCAGATCGATGATATCGACCGGTACCAGGGCTTCCAGTGCCCTGGCTGCATCAGCGCCGGTCAGGCGAATCTGGCCCATGTGGGAGACATCAAACAACCCGGCCTGTTCACGGGTGTGCTGGTGCTCTTTCATCACGCCGAGCGGGTACTGCACGGGCATGTCGTAGCCGGCAAATGGCACCATGCGGGCACCGAGTTCAAGGTGCAGTGCGTGCAGCGGGGTTTTAAGCAGTTGTTCGGTGGACATTCCAGACTCCTTGAAAATCAGCACTCAATAATGTTTACAGCCAGACCGCCGCGAGCGGTCTCCTTGTATTTGCTTTTCATGTCGGCGCCGGTCTGGCGCATGGTGCGGATAACTTTGTCCAGGGACACAAAGTGTTGGCCGTCGCCACGCAGGGCCATGCGTACGGCGTTGATCGCCTTGACCGAACCCATCGCGTTGCGCTCGATACACGGCACTTGCACCAGGCCGCCAATCGGGTCGCAGGTCAGGCCGAGGTTGTGCTCCATGCCGATTTCGGCCGCGTTCTCGACTTGCTGCACGGTGCCGCCCAACACTTCACACAGCGCGCCTGCAGCCATTGAGCAGGCCACGCCGACCTCGCCCTGACAGCCGACTTCGGCGCCCGAGATCGAGGCGTTCTCCTTGTACAAAATGCCGATGGCGGCGGCAGTCAGCAGAAAGCGCACCACCCCGTCTTCGTTGGCTCCGCCGATAAAGCGCATGTAGTAATGCAACACGGCAGGAATGATCCCGGCCGCGCCGTTGGTGGGGGCGGTGACCACGCGTCCGCCATTGGCGTTTTCTTCATTGACGGCCAGTGCGTACAGGTTGACCCAGTCCAGTACCGACAGCGCATCGCGCAAGGCGGCCTCGGGGTTGCTGCACAGTTGACGGTGCAGTGCAGCGGCCCGTCGCTTGACCTTCAGCCCACCGGGCAAAATGCCTTCGTTGCGGCAACCCGCACTCACGCAGTCCTGCATCACTTGCCAGATATTCAGCAAGCCGGCGCGGGTCTCGGCCTCGGGGCGCCAGGCGCTTTCGTTGGCCATCATCACTTCACTGATCGACAGGTCATGAGTGACGCAATGGCGCAATAAATCCTTGGCGGTCTTGAAGGGGTATTGCAGCGGGGTGCTGTCTTCGACGATACGGTCAGCGCCCGCGGCGCCTTCATCCACCACAAAGCCGCCACCGACCGAGTAATACTCGCGGCTGCGGATCTGGATGCCGGCGGCATCCAGCGCCCTGAAAATCATGCCGTTGGGATGGTAGGGCAGGGGTTTGCGAATCATCGCCAAGTGGGATTTTTCGTTGAAATCGATGGGGTGTTCGCCCAGCAGGTTCAAGCGCCCGCTGTTGCGAATGGCAGCCAGACGTTCGGCCACGGTATCGGTGTTGACGGTGTCCGGGTGCTCGCCTTCAAGCCCCAGCAACACGGCCTTGTCGCTGCCGTGTCCTTTGCCGGTGGCGCCAAGGGAGCCGTAGAGTTCAACTTTTACGCAGGCGGTGTGTTGCAACAGCTCATCACGGCGCAGACCTTCGACAAAACGCGCAGCTGCGCGCATGGGGCCGACGGTATGGGAACTGGAAGGGCCGATGCCAATCTTGAACAGGTCGAACACGCTTAACGACATAGGGTTCTCCGGTTTCTTATAGGTTTATTGGCAAAAAATAACCTGTAGTCGCTGCCGCAGGCTGCGAAGGGTTGCTAAGCAACCCGTTTTTTTGAAAACCCTGCGGTCCCCAACGCAGCCTGCGGCAGCGACTACAAGTCTTGCTTACGCCTCCTGATAGCTCTCGATCGACGGGCATGCGCACACCAGGTTGCGGTCGCCGAACACGTTGTCGACCCGCCCGACCGGTGGCCAGTACTTGCCTTCGATCAGGGACGCAACCGGGTACACCGCTTGCTCGCGGCTGTAAGGGTGGGTCCATTCACCGACTATTTCAGCCGCGGTGTGGGGCGCGTTTTTCAGCGGGTTATCTTCCTTGTCCAGACCGCCGCTTTCGACTTCGCGAATTTCTTCGCGGATGCAGATCATGGCGTTACAGAAGCGGTCCAGCTCTTCCTTGGACTCGCTTTCGGTCGGCTCGATCATCAGCGTGCCCGCGACCGGGAACGACATAGTCGGAGCGTGGAAGCCGAAATCGATCAGGCGCTTGGCCACGTCGTCGACGCTGATCCCGCTGGTTTCCTTGAGCGGGCGCAGGTCCAGAATGCACTCGTGTGCAACCAGGCCGTTGCTGCCCGAGTACAGCACCGGGTAATGCTCTTCAAGGCGGCGGGCGATGTAGTTGGCGTTGAGGATGGCCAGTTGCGAAGCACGCTTGAGGCCTTCGCCGCCCATCATGCTGATGTACATCCAGGTGATCGGCAGAATGCTGGCGCTGCCGAACGGTGCTGCGCAGACCGCGCCTTCCTTGCGCTCCATTGCCGCGTGACCCGGCAGGAACGGCGTAAGGTGAGACTTGACGCCAATCGGGCCAACGCCCGGGCCGCCACCGCCGTGGGGAATGCAGAATGTCTTGTGCAGGTTGAGGTGGGACACGTCGCCGCCGAACTTGCCCGGTGCGCACAGGCCCACCATCGCGTTCATGTTGGCGCCGTCGATGTACACCTGGCCGCCATTGTCATGAATGATGCCGCAGATTTCGCGGATGCCTTCTTCGAAAACACCGTGGGTCGACGGGTAGGTGATCATCAGCGCGGCGAGGTGATCGCGGTGCTCCAGGGCCTTGGCGCGCAGGTCTTCAATGTCCACGTTGCCGCGAGCGTCACAGGCAGTGACCACCACGCGCATGCCGGCCATGTTGGCGGTTGCCGGGTTGGTGCCGTGGGCCGAGGACGGGATCAGGCAGATATCACGGCGCTCTTCGCCACGGCTCTGGTGGTAGGCACGAATGGCCAGCAGACCGGCGTACTCGCCCTGGGAACCGGCGTTCGGTTGCAGGGAGATGGCGTCGTAGCCGGTGGCCGCGCAGAGCATGGCTTCCAGTTCGGTAGTCAGTTGCAGGTAGCCCTGGCTTTGCTCGGCAGGCGCAAACGGGTGCAGGTTGCCGAACTCGGCCCAGGTGACCGGGATCATTTCGCTGGCAGCGTTGAGCTTCATGGTGCACGAGCCCAGCGGAATCATGGTGCGGTCCAGCGCCAGATCCTTGTCGGCCAGCTTGCGCAGGTAGCGCATCAGCTCGGTTTCGGAGTGGTAACGGTTGAATACCGGGTGGCTGAGGATCGGCGATTGGCGCAGCAAGGCCTCTGGCAGGGTGCCAGTGACGGTATTTGCCAGATCGTCAAAGTCAGGCAGGGCCTGGCCATCAGCGGCGAACAGGGCCCACAGGGCAACCACATCGGACTCGCTGCTGGTTTCATCCAGCGACAGGCCCAGATGCTGGTCGTCGATCACACGCAGGTTAATGCCCTGTGCGTGAGCCCTGTCGTGCAGGGCTGCGGTGTTGTCGCCGGTGTTGAGGGTCAGGGTGTCGAAGAAATGTGTTTGCTCGACGGCCAGCCCCAGCGCACTCAGGCCCTGGGCCAGAATCGCGGTCAACTGGTGAATGCGCTGCGCGATCTGGATCAGGCCCTTGGGACCGTGGTACACGGCGTACATGCTGGCGATGTTGGCCAGCAGCACCTGGGCGGTGCAGATGTTGCTCGTGGCCTTCTCGCGACGGATGTGTTGCTCGCGGGTTTGCATGGCCAGACGCAGTGCCGGTTTGCCGTGACGGTCAACCGAAACACCGACCAGACGCCCCGGCATGTCGCGCTTGTACGCGTCACGGGTGGCGAAGTAGGCGGCATGGGGGCCACCGAAACCCAGTGGCACGCCAAAGCGTTGGGCGCTGCCGATGGCCACGTCCGCGCCGAACTCGCCCGGAGGTGTGAGCAGGGTCAGGGCCAGCAGGTCGGCGGCAACCGCCACCAGTGCGTTGGCGGTATGGAAGCGCTCAACCAGTTCGCGGTAATCAAACACGTCGCCGTTGCTGGCCGGGTATTGCAGCAGGGCACCGAAGTAGGCCGTCACGTCAGTCAGTTCGCGCTCGTCGGCGACCACAACCTCAATGCCCAGCGGCTCGGCACGGGTACGCAGCACGTCAAGGGTTTGCGGGTGGCAGTGGCTGGAAGCAAAGAAGCGGTGGCTGGTTTTGTTCTTGCTCAGGCGTTTGCAGAAGGTCATCGCTTCGGCAGCGGCGGTGGCTTCGTCGAGCAGCGAAGCGTTGGCAATCGGCAGGCCGCTGAGGTCGCTGATCAGGGTCTGGAAGTTAAGCAGGGCTTCGAGACGACCTTGGGAGATTTCAGGCTGATACGGCGTGTAGGCGGTGTACCAGGCCGGGTTTTCCAGCAGGTTGCGCAAGATCGGAGAAGGGGTGTGGCAGTTGTAATAGCCTTGACCGATATAGGTTTTGCACACTGTGTTCTTGGCGGCGATGGCCTTGATCGAAGCCAGTGCGTCGGCTTCGCTCAGACCGGCCGGCAAGTCGAGCACGCTGGTGCCCTTGATGCTTTCCGGGATTACGCTGGCGCTGAGGCCTTCAAGGGAATCAAAGCCGAGGGTGGCGAGCATCGCCTGTTCATCGGCCTGGCGCGGGCCGATGTGGCGCGCGATAAATTCATTGGCAGTGCTGAGATTAAGGGTCATGGCAGGCTTCTCAGTTGTCGTCTTGGGCTTTGATCAGGCGGTCGTAGGCGTCCTGATCGAGCAGTTGGCCTACAGCGTCGGCGTCGGCGGGCTTGAAGCGGAAGAACCAGCCCTGACCCAGCGGGTCTTCGTTGACCAGTTCCGGGCTGCTGTCCAGTGCCGGGTTGACTTCGAGCACTTCACCGTCCAGAGGCATGTACACGCCACTGGCCGCCTTGACCGACTCAACGGTGGCGGCTTCTGCGCCCTTGTCGTAGGACTGCAACTCAGGCAATTGCACAAATACCACATCACCCAGAGCGTTTTGCGCAAACGCGGTAATCCCAACAGTTACGCTGCCATCGGCTTCGGCGCGCAGCCATTCGTGGTCTTCAGTAAAACGCAATTCGCTCATGGAAACTCCTCAGGGCCAGACATGTCTGGTGGTCACAGGTAAATGCTCGTGCAGCTCGAGCTTATGGAGGAGTTCACTGCAAGATGGTTGCCAGTTTAAAAATGTCGTTATTTATCAATGGCTTGTATGCTGGTTGAAGGGCGCTGGCAGATAGCTGTGTAGCGAAATCGATACAGTCTATGGGGCATGGAAAAATCCAAGAGGATCAAAGCCTTGCGCAGTATGGGTGCAGAGGGTATGTATCGAATTCGTTCCGCTGGAGTGAATTCGATACAAGTCTTTGGGCTTTTCTGTGGGAGCTGGCTTGCCTGCGATGCTTCGGCGAGGTATTTCAGGCTTGCCGCGCTTATGCCATCGCGAGCAAGCCCGCTCCCACAAGGGGGTGAGCCTCAGGCTTTGCCCGGGATGCCGTACTTGCGCAATCGGTGGGCAATGGCGGTATGACTGGTCTGCAGGCGACTAGCCAGTTGGCGCGTCGAGGGGTAGCTGACGTAGAGCTTTTCCAGGAGTGCCTTTTCGAAGGTTTCAACGGCGTGTTCCAGGGTTTCAACCTCGCCGTCGCTTTGGCGTGCAACCGACGTGCCGGCAATGTCCAGATCGCCAATGTCGACCAGGGTGCTTTCGCAAATGGCGGCAGCGCGAAAGATCACGTTCTGCAACTGGCGCACGTTGCCGGGCCAGCGGTTGCCCAGCAGGGCCGGGTAGGTCCCGGGCGCCAGGCGGCACACCGGACGCTGGATCTGGGTGCAGGCCTGCTGCATGAAGGCGCGGGCCAGCAGCAAAATGTCCTGGCCGCGCTCGCGCAGGGGCGGCACTTCGATGTTGAGTACGTTCAAGCGGTAGAACAGGTCTTCACGAAACGTGCCCTCGTTGACCATTTTTTCGAGGTTGCGGTGAGTGGCGCTGAGGATGCGCACATTGACCTTGACCTCGCGCTCGCCGCCCACCCGCCGGAAGCTGCCGTCATTGAGAAAACGCAGCAGCTTGGCTTGCAGGTAGGGCGACATCTCAGCGATTTCGTCGAGAAAAACCGTGCCGTTGTTGGCCAGTTCCATCAGTCCCGGTTTGCCGCCGCGCTGTGCGCCGGTGAAGGCCCCGGGGGCATAGCCGAACAGTTCGCTTTCGGCCAGGTTTTCCGGAAGTGCAGCGCAGTTGAGGGCCAGAAACGGCGCGCCAAAGCGGTCGCTGATGGCATGGCAGGCACGGGCGACCAGTTCCTTGCCGGTGCCGGTTTCACCCTGGATCAACAAGGGCGCGTCCAGGGCCGCCACACGCTGCGCCCGGGCTTTGAGCGTGCGAATGGCGGGTGAGTCGCCCAGCAGGGCATCAAAGCCTTCAGCGTGATCGTGGTGCAGCGCAGCCAGGCGTTCGCCGATACGGCTTGGTTGGTAAAGGGTCAGCAGGGCGCCTGCATCGGTTATCGGGGTGGCATCGAGCATCAACGGATGGCCATTGAGCGTGACTTCGCGCAATGGCAGGCGAAAGCCGTTTTCCAGCAACACAGCCAGCAGTCCGGGGTCGCTGAACAGCTCGCCGATACTTTCGCCGGTCGGCTCTCGGCCATACAAGGCCACCAGTGCCGGGTTGGCCAGCAGCACATGGCCCTCGCTGTCCAGCGCCAATACCGGATCGGTCATGGCGGCGAGCAGGGCATCGAGTTGCAGGTGGCGACGCTGGCCGGGAAGGATATCGACCACGGTCACGGTCTGCACACCCCTGACCCCGAACAGCGCTTCTCGCAGTTCGTCGAGTACTTGCGGGCTCAGGGTCGGGGCGTCGATATACACGTTGGGCGGGACCATCTCCACCGCATCCAGATTGAGGTTACGCCCGCCCAGCAACGCCAGGACTTCCTGGGTGATGCCGACACGGTCGATGAAACTGACATGGATACGCATGGGAACGGCAAACACTTCTGGCCAGCAGGGATGGCCAGTATGCCTTGGTGGGGGAGATAGGTGAAATTCCGTGGGAGCGGGCTTGCCCGCGATGGCACCAGCGCGAGCAAGCCCGCTCCCACAAAAGCGCAGCCACCATCAAGTGGCTGAATTACTCCAGATGTTCTGGTTTGATCGGATCACCCGGCTTGTGGTTGAGTTGGGCCAGGACGTCGGAAAACATCTTGTCGTAGTAACCGTGCATCGCGCGGATGTCAGCGGTTTTGGGAATGCCGTGCTTGACGGCAATCCGGAAAGCGTCATGGGCAAAGTTGTAGGCCATGTCCTTGGGCAGCGTGAACGACTCTTTGAAGTCCTTCTTGTTGATCTGGCCATGCATGTCGAACTGCATCGACTTGCCTTCCTTGGGATCCTGAACGACCTGGTAATCAATCTTGATGTCATACCCAAAGTCGCCCGGTTGCAGCGGCTCGCGATGAATATGCAGGTGACCGGGTTCGAACGAGGCCATAGGGTTACTCCTTGATGCTATGGGAAAGGGCAGGCCCCTGGGCCTGCCCTGGGGCTCAAAAGTAAGTGATACCCGGTTTTTCGGTGCTGACCCGAGTACCGGCCTTACCTTGAACGATTGCTTCGATATCCGCCAGTGCGCCGATCACTGCGGTCTTGCCGGTTTTACGGGCAAACTCGCAAGCAGCTTCGACTTTCGGTCCCATTGAACCCGAGGCAAAACCGAGTTTTTCCAGTTCGTCCGGATGGGCCTGGGCAATGCCTTTCTGGGTTGGCTTGCCCCAGTCAATAAAGGCCGCATTCACGTCTGTGGCGATCACCAGCAGGTCGCTGTCCAGCTGTTGGGCCAGCAGCGAGGACGCCAGGTCCTTGTCGATCACCGCTTCAATCCCCCTGAGCTTGCCGTCTTCGCCGTACATGGTCGGGATACCGCCACCGCCCGCACAGATCACGATGGTGCCTTTTTCCAGCAGCCATTTGATCGGGCGAATTTCGAAGATGCGCTTGGGTTTAGGGCTGGCGACCACGCGCCGGAATTTGTCGCCGTCCGGAGCAATGCTCCAGCCTTTTTCTGCGGCCAGGCTCTTGGCTTCGCTTTCGGTGTACACCGGACCGATCGGCTTGGTCGGGTTCTGGAACGCCGGGTCTTTTGGATCGACTTCAACCTGGGTCAACAGCGTGGCGAAAGGTGCTTCGGGTGGCAGCAGGTTGCCCAGCTCTTGCTCGATCATGTAGCCGATCATGCCTTCGGTTTCAGCGCCCAGCACGTCCAGCGGGTAAGGAGCAACGGCGGTGTAGGCGGCGGCTTGCAGCGATAGCAGGCCGACCTGAGGGCCATTGCCGTGGGCCACTACCAGTTCATTGCCGTGGGCTATGCGAGCGATTTGGGCGGTAGCGGTCTGGATGTTTTCGCGCTGGTTCTCTGCGGTCATGGGCTGTCCGCGACGCAAGAGGGCGTTACCGCCCAGTGCAACGACGATACGCATAAAAAATATCCTTTTAAATGTGTGGGAGCCGTGTGTGTGGGAGCGGGCTTGCATCGCGCGCAAGCCCGCTCCCACGGTAGTCATGCGTTCACATGACTACCGTGGACAGGCTTAGATATCAGCCAGTGCCGCGACCAGAATCGCCTTGATGGTGTGCATGCGGTTTTCAGCTTGCTCGAAGGCGATATTGACTGGGGACTCAAACACTTCCTCGGTCACTTCAATGCCGTTTTTCAGGTTTGGATGGTGCTCGGCCACGTCCTTGCCGACTTTGGTTTCACAGTTGTGGAACGCAGGCAGGCAGTGCATGAACTTCACGCGTGGGTTTTCTGCCGCTTTGATCATGTCGCTGTTGACCTGATAAGGCAGCAGCAGCTTGATGCGATCGTTCCAGGCTTCGACCGGTTCGCCCATCGATACCCAGACGTCGGTGTGGATAAAGTCCACGCCCTTGACTGCCGCTTTAGGGTCTTCGGTGAGGGTGATTTTGGCACCGCTTTCCTTGGCGAACTCCTGGCACTGCTTAACGAACGCTTCTTCTGGCCACAGGCTTTTCGGTGCGGCGATACGTACGTCCATGCCCAGTTTTGCGCCGATCAGCAGCAGCGAGTTACCCATGTTGTTGCGGGCATCGCCCAGGTACGCGTAGCTGATGTTGTGCAGCGGCTTGTCGCTGTGTTCACGCATGGTCAGCACGTCGGCGATCATTTGCGTCGGGTGGAATTCAGCGGTCAGGCCGTTGAACACCGGTACGCCAGCGTACTTGGCCAGTTCTTCCACGATGGCCTGTTCAAAACCACGGTACTCGATGGCGTCAAACATGCGGCCCAGAACGCGGGCGGTGTCTTTCATGCTTTCTTTGTGACCGATCTGCGAAGAAACCGGGTCGATGTACGTCACGTGTGCGCCCTGGTCGTGGGCCGCCACTTCGAACGCGCAGCGGGTGCGGGTCGAGGTTTTTTCGAAGATCAGCGCAATGTTTTTGCCTTTCAAGTGCGGCTCTTCAGTACCGGTGTACTTGGCGCGCTTGAGATCGCGGGACAGATCGAGCAGGAAGTGCAACTCACGTGGTGTGTGGTGCACCAGGCTCAGAAGGCTGCGGTTTTTCATGTTAAAAGCCATGGTGATCTCCTTGGTTTCGGGTTAACCGGCTTGCACCGGCCCCTTTTGGGGGCCGTGCAAGCAATCAAATGGGTTACTTAATAGTCGATTGGGTCACGTACGATCGGGCAGGTCATGCAGTGACCGCCGCCACGGCCGCGTCCCAGTTCGGAGGCGCTGATGGTGATGACTTCAACGCCCGCCTTGCGCAGCAGGGTGTTGGTGTAGGTGTTGCGGTCGTAGCCGATTACCACGCCAGGCTCCAGGGCGACCACGTTGTTGCCGTCATCCCACTGCTCGCGTTCTGCCGCGAAGGAGTTGCCGCCGGTTTCGACGACCCGCAGTTTTTTCACGCCCAGGGCCTTGGCCACGACGTCGAGGAAGTGACCTTCTTCACGGCGCACGTCCACGCCGCCGTGTTTCTTGTCGTCCGGGTACACCGAGAACGCAACGATCTGGTTCACGACTTCAGGGAAGATGGTGACCAGGTCGCGGTCGCAGAAGCTGAACACGGTGTCCAGGTGCATCGCAGCGCGGGACTTGGGCATGCCGGCAACGATCACGCGTTCTACGGCGCCATGCTTGAACAGGTTCTGCGCCAGTTGGCCGATGGCCTGGCGCGAGGTGCGCTCGCCCATGCCGATCAGTACCACACCTTTGCCGATGGGCATTACGTCGCCACCTTCAAGGCTGGCATTGCCGTGGTCGACAGTCGGGTCGCCGTACCAGACCTGGAAGTCGGCGTTGGTGAACTCGGGGTGGAACTTGTAGATCGCGGTGGTCAGCAGGGTTTCCTGACGACGCGCCGGCCAGTACATCGGGTTCAGCGTCACGCCACCGTAGATCCAGCAGGTGGTGTCACGGGTGAACTGGGTGTTGGGCAGCGGTGGCAGGATAAAGCTGGTGTGACCGAGAAAGTCACGGAACATCTGGATGGTCTTGCCACCAAAACTGTCGGGCAGGTCGTCTGCCGACACACCGCCAATCAGGTATTCGGCTGCCTGGCGAGGCTCAAGGCTCTTGATCCATGATTTGACTTCGTTGACCAGGCCCACACCCACCTGATTCGGTGTCACTTTGTGGTCCAGGATCCAGTCCAGGGCTTCTGGAATGGCAACGATATCGGTCAGCAGGTTGTGCATTTCCAGCACATCAATGCCGCGGTCGCGCATTTTGGTCACGAAGTCGAAGTGGTCACGCTTGGCCTGATTGACCCACAGCACGTCATCGAACAGCAGCTCATCGCAGTTGCTTGGGGTCAGGCGCTGGTGAGCCAGGCCTGGGGAACACACCATAACCTTATGCAGCTTACCGGCTTCGGAATGCACGCCGAACTTCACTTTTTCCGTGGTCATTACAGTCATCCTCCAAAGTACACAAACAGGTTGTTACAGGGTCAGGAATCCGTCGTAGAGGCCATAGGCAGCCACCAGGGCGCCGATCACTACTGCGGCAAAAATCACTTTCTCGATGTGGGTGAAAACAGGTTGGCCGCTTTCACGCTTGGCCTTGGCGAACAGAATGGCGCCAGGTGCATACAGCAGGGCCGAGAGCAGCAGGTACTTGAGGCCGCCGGCATAGATCAGCCAGATGGCGTAGATCAGCGCGATACCACCGATGATCAGGTCTTTCTTGCGTTCGGCCAGGGCGTTCTCGTAAGTCTCGGCGCGTACTGCCAGCAGGAAGCCGTAGGCCGCCGACCAGAGGTAAGGCACCAGGATCATCGAGGTCGCGAGGTAGATCAGTGACAGATAAGTACTGGCCGAGAACAGGGTGATGATCAGGAACAGTTGCACCATGGCGTTGGTCAGCCACAGGGCGTTGACCGGTACATGGTTGGCGTTTTCCTTTTTCAGGAAGGCCGGCATGGTGTGGTCTTTGGCGGCCGAGAACATGATCTCGGCACACAGCAGCACCCAGGACAGCAGGGCACCCAGCAGAGAGATGATCAGGCCGACGCTGATCAGCACCGCCCCCCAGTGACCGACAACATGCTCAAGCACGGCCGCCATCGACGGGTTCTGCAGTTTTGCCAGTTCAGGCTGAGTCATGATGCCCAGCGACAGTACGTTCACCAGTACGAGCAGCAGCAGCACGGTGATAAAACCGATCACGGTGGCCCGACCTACGTCGGAGCGTTTTTCGGCACGGGACGAGAAGATGCTTGCCCCCTCGATACCGATGAACACCCACACGGTGACCAGCATCATGTTGCGCACCTGATCCATCACGCTGCCCAGGTCCGGGTTTTTTACGCCCCAGATGTCACTGGTAAAGATGTCCAGTTTGAACGCGAAGATGGCGATCAGAATAAACAGGACCAGCGGTACGACCTTGGCAACGGTCGTCACCAGGTTGATGAAGGCTGCTTCCTTGATCCCGCGCAGTACCAGGAAATGCACGGCCCACAGCAGGATCGAGGCGCCGATGATGGCGGCGGGGGTGTTGCCTTCGCCGAAGATCGGGAAGAAGTAGCCCAAGGTGCTGAACAGCAACACGAAATAGCCGACGTTACCCAGCCAGGCGCTGATCCAGTAACCCCATGCGGATGAGAAACCCATGTAATCGCCGAAGCCGGCCTTGGCGTAGGCGTAAACACCACCGTCCAGGTCAGGTTTGCGATTGGCGAGGGTTTGGAACACAAAAGCGAGGGTCAGCATACCGACTGCGGTGATTGCCCAGCCGATCAGGATTGCACCTACATCAGCACTGGCGGCCATGTTTTGCGGCAATGAAAAAATACCGCCGCCAATCATGGAACCGACTACCAGAGCAACCAGCGCACCCAGTCGCAGTTTTCCAGGAGTATCAGACATTGTAGTGACTCCAATCTAGGAGAAGTGAGGCTTCGAAGTTAAGTCCATTGATAATCAAGCCATTTGACATAGATCAGGGCATTACTACATTCCATTGTCAGTAGAGCGGGGAAGGTCGCGATATCGTATTTTTATGACGCTTGCTCAAAGCCTTACGCCAGAGATGTTTGCAGGTGTTAATACGTTGCTTAATCGCGTTGTCGTGGAGATTGAAGCTAGACAGTATTTTGAGATTTGCAAATGTCATCTTCATGTTTCATGCCCCTGTCGATGAAATTAAATCGTCATCTATATGTGTACTGATTTTTAGGTTTCAATAGAAAATAACGTTATTAATAAGGGCGGGCTTATTGCGTAACTCTACTAAACGTTCGGCGGGTACATATAATTAGTCGGTGAACGTTTTAAACCCGATAATGATGAATTAACTAACCAGCACATTCAGAGGTGTCGATGTCGCAACAGACGCAGAAGCTTCGGCTAAACGCCTTGATTGCATTGGTGGTGGGCTCGATGATTGGCGGCGGGATTTTTTCGTTGCCACAAAATATCGCCGAGCGTGCCGCGGGTGGTGCCGTGTTGATCGGTTGGGCGATCACTGCCGTGGGCATGCTGGCGCTGGCCTTCGTGTTTCAGACCCTTGCCAACCGCAAGCCGGAACTGGATTCGGGGGTGTATGCCTACGCCAAGGCCGGTTTCGGCGACTACATGGGCTTCTCGTCCGCCTGGGGTTACTGGATCAGTGCCTGGATGGGTAACGTCGGCTATTTCGTGTTGCTGTTCAGCACTCTGGGGTATTTTTTTCCGGTGTTTGGCCAGGGCAACACGCCTGTCGCCATCGGCTGTGCGTCGTTGCTGCTGTGGGGAGTGCATTTTCTGGTGCTGCGCGGGATCAAGGAGGCGGCGTTCATCAACCAGTTGACCACCGTGGCCAAGATCGTGCCGATCGTGATGTTTATCGTGCTGACCGCCGTGGCCTTCAAAGCGGATATTTTCACCCGGGACTTTTGGGGCACTGAAACCCCAAGTCTGGGCAGCGTGATGGACCAGGTACGCAACATGATGCTGGTCACGGTGTTTGTCTTTATCGGCATTGAAGGCGCCAGTGTGTACTCGGGCCGTGCGGAAAAACGCTCGGATGTCGGCAAGGCCACGGTCATCGGCTTTCTCGGGGTGCTGGCGCTATTGGTGCTGGTGAACGTGCTGTCGCTGGGGATCATGAGTCAGCCGGAGCTGGCACACCTGCAAAACCCGTCGATGGCCGGTGTGCTCAAGCATGTGGTGGGGGAGTGGGGTGCGATCCTGATCAGTATCGGCCTGGCGATTTCGCTGCTGGGCGCGTTGTTGTCGTGGGCATTGTTGTGCGCCGAAATTCTGTATGCCACGGCCAGGGACAACACCATGCCGGCGTTCCTGAAAAAGGAAAACGCCAACCATGTGCCGGTCAATGCCCTGTGGTTGACCAACTCCATGATCCAGATTTTCCTGGTGATTACCCTGGTGTCAGCGGGGACCTACACCAGCCTGATCTACCTCGCCTCGTCGATGATTCTGGTGCCTTATCTGTGGTCGGCAGCCTATGGGGTGCTGCTGTGCGTGAGGGGTGAGACTTACGAGAGGGCGAGACGGCGGCGCATCAAGGATCTGCTGGTGGGGGCTGTCGCGCTGATCTACGCGATGTGGCTGTTGTATGCGGCGGGGCCCAAGTACCTGCTGCTCTCGGCATTGCTGTATGCGCCGGGGATCATCTTTTTTGCCAAGGCCAAACGCGAACAGGGCGAGACACTGTTCACACCCTGGGAGAAAGTCATATTCGCGATGGTGCTGCTGGCTGCCATGGCGGCAGCTTATGCGCTGTATAGCGGGGCGTTGGCGTTGTAGGCAGGCTGTGTAGTCGCTGCCGCAGGCTGCGAAGGGTTGCGTAGCAAACCGTTTTCTCGAAAACCCTGCGATCCCCTCGCAGCCTGCGGCAGCGACTACAGCTGTTTAGTCGTCGCAATGGTTGCGGGCATATTCTCCGGCCGCGACCAGATCCACAGGTTGCCCATGCTCATGCCGGCAATCGCCAGAAACACCGGCCAGTTGTGATCCAGTACATAAAGCATCAGCCCTGCACACAACAACATGCTGACAGTGGCGCTGATTTTGGCGTTGCGCTTGATGATCTTGCCGTTGCGCCAGTTGGTCAGGATAGGGCCGAACAATCGGTGGTTTTCCAGCCAGGCACTCAGGCGCGGAGAGCTTTTGGTCGCGGCCCAGGCGGCGAGCAAAATGAATTCGGTGGTCGGCAGGCCCGGAATCACAATCGCGATCAAGCCAATGCCCAGGCTCACGTAGGCCAGCAAGCCGAACAGGATGCGCGCGATTTTCGACGAGGATTGGGTTTGGCGGGTCATAAGCTCAAGACGCGTAAAGGACGCCCGGTCAGCGAGTGCTGGCCGGGCAACAAGCTTAAGCCAGTTCTGGCTGTTTCACGTAGGTCTGTTCCAGCAGGAAGGTAAAGCGGCTGAAGGCATCGTTGGCGGCTTGTTCCAGCTCGGCATCTTCCTCTGGGGTGAGTTCGACGCTGTCGAGCATTTCGATAAAGCTCTTCCAGTTACGACCACGGCCTTCGGCAGGTTCACCCATGTGACGGGCACCGTGGGTCTCGCTAAGGCCCAGGAGGCGGGCTTGCTTGATCAATACGCCCGCGCCCAGCTTGGAGCCTTCGGACACAAATACCCAACCCAGTGCCTGTGCCTTGCTCGGTGCATTGACCGCGCCGGCAACCGGTGTCGGCAGCTCGACGCCCAGGTCGATCAGGTCAGCCTTGATTTGCTCTGCACGGCAGCGCTCTGGCAAGTTGGGGATGTGCTGGGTCAGGCGTGGATCGGTGTGCAGCGCGGCCAGCTCGGTCAGGAACAGGTACTGGGCGGTCGCGAAGTGGGTGTAGTTTTCGAGGCTGCCAAAGGGGTCGCGGCCCATGACTTTCTCGCCCAGGGTGTCGTGAGTCTCACGGGTGGCGAGGGTCAGGCGCTTGGAGCGCTCGGAAGGACGCGGTGCGGAATCTGGAGTGGTCATGCCAATATCCTTGAGAATGAGATGCGCTTTGTAACTAGACGATCAGGAAGACGGATCACAGTAAAAAATCCTCACTGCGCAGAACAAAAGTCTGCGCAGTGAGGCGCGCGGTCAGATATCCCAGACCAGATTGATTGCGAAGTTGCGGCCCGGAGCGGTCAAGCGCTCCATATTGGCCGGGTTCAGCACACCGGCTTCGCCCACGCTGTCGTAACCGCGCACGTCATCCCAGTTCCAGTATTTCTTGTCGGTCAGGTTGTACAGGCCAGCATTGACGGTGACGTCCTGGGTGACCTTGTAGAAACCGGTCAGGTCGAGCACGCCATAGCCCGGCGACTTGAACTGTTTGCTGGTGCCATCCGGGGAAAAGAAGGTGTTGTCGTCGACCTGGTTTTTGCTCTTGACCAGTGTCCAGCTCACCAGACCACCGTAGTTCTGTTGTTCGTAGCCCAGGCCCATGACGGCGGTCAGCGGGTTGACGCTGTTGATCGGCTGGCCAGTGTCGTTGTTGCGGCCGTGGGCATACGCCACCGAGCCCTTGGTGTAGAGGCCCTGCGGTGCGCCGAAGGCGTCCAGGTTCAAGCGGCCTTTGACTTCAGCCCCCTTGATGGTGGCGTGCTTGATGTTATTGCTCTGGAACGCAAGTTCGTTGTAGCCGGGGGTGATGGCGTCTTCATTGATGAAGTCGCGGTATTTGTTATAGAAAACTGCGACGTCGAATGACCCCGCCTCAAAGTTGCCGCGCAGGCCCGTCTCGTAGCTTTTGCTTTTTTCCGGTTCCAGATTCGGGTTTGGCTCGACCGTGTAGCCCGCCTGAAGGTTGTCATAGCGACCATACAAGGCCTTGGCGCTTGGGGTGCGGAAGCCTTCGCTGTATTGGCCGTACCACGTGTAGTTATCGTTGAACGCGTAGGTCACGCCAAATTTGGGCGACAGTCGATGCCAGACTTTTTCATCGTCGTTCACCGTGCCTCGCTGGTCACTGTTGACGGTATTGAGGAATTCCTGTGTGACGTGCGGCGTCAGCTTGGTGTAGTCGTAGCGAAGACCGGGCATGAAGGTCCAGTCGTTCCAGCTGATCTGATCCTGGGCGAACAGGCTGTAGGTGTTGATGGTCGGGTCGGGGAAGTCGCTGGACTTGACCAGATAATCGCTCGGGCTGTTGGCGCCAACAGCCGTGCAGCCTCTGCCCACTGCCAGGCAGGTGCCCGAGCCGCTGCGCGAACCGGTGACATTCTGATGCTTGACGGTGGCGCCATAGGTCAGCAGGTGATCGGTGTCGGCAATATGGAAAGCCTTGTCCGCCTGGACGTCCAGTACCCACATTTTTTCTTCATATTTAGTGTTGCGCGAGCGCATCACATTGCGGGTGAAGGGGAAGTAGTTTTCCAGGGTGTTCTGGTCGGTCTTGGCGATCTGGTAGTTCAGGCTCCACTTGAAGTGATCGGTCAGCATGGTGTCGAGAACCATGCTGTTTTCCACACCGAAACGTTCGCGAGTGATGGTGTCCTGGCCGGTTCGGGAGCGATACATGCCCAGCGGCTGGCCGTTGTTGAACGGGCCACCGACGGCACTTTTCACATCGATATCAGTACGGTCCTTGTACTTCTCGTAGGTGAAGGACAGGCGATCGTCATCGTTGTAGTTCCAGCCGGCCTTGGCCAGCACGTTGGTGGTTTTCACGTCTTCGGGGTTGGCCGCGGTCCGGGAGAGGCCGGTGCCGCCGTGATCGCCATAAGATTTGGTTTCATGCCCGTCGCGCTGGCTCAGGTGCAGCAAACCATCGAATTCACCCGAACGACCGGCCACCGTGCCGGATTTCAGCCAGCTGCGATCGGCCGAGCTGTAGCCTGTTTTCAGGCGGGCACCGACATCTTGGCCCGGCTTGATGATGTCATCCGGGTCCAGGGTGAAGTAGCTGACGGCGCCGCCGATGGCGTTGCTGCCATACAGCACTGACGCCGGACCACGGAGGATTTCAACACGCTTGATGATTTCCGGGTCGACGTAGTTGCGCTGGGTCTTGGCGTAAGGGCCGTTGAAGAACGAGCTGGGGATTTCAACGCCATCAATCTGGGTCAGAATCCGGTCGCCATCGATACCGCGGATATTGTAGTTGCTGATACCGCCGCGCTGACCGGCGCCACCTACCGTGACACCCGGCTCATAGCGCACCAGATCCTTGATGGTATTGACGTTATCGCGGTCCAGCTCCTGGCGGTCATGGACGGTGACGGTGCTGGGCACCGAGTTCACGTCCTGTTCCTGGCGAGTGGCGCTGATGGTCACTTGTTGCAAGGCCAGGGTGCCGGTGGAGCTGCTGCGCTTTTCCAGCACAATGTTGTTGTTGCCCAGTTTGCGGTAGCCCAGGTTGGTACCGATGAGCAGACGTTCAAGGGCTTTTTCCGGGGGCAGGGAGCCGCGTACGCCGGGCGAGGACACATTCTGCGCCAGCTCTGCCGGCAACCCGACCTGCCAGCCGGTGACGGCGCTGAAATCGTTCAGGGCAGACGCCAGCGGCTGCTGGGAAATCGCGAATTTGTAATTGCCCACGGAGCGGGTGGCCGACTGCCCATCGGTCGCGGCCATGACGGGAGCCGCCTGTACACCGGCCAGGAGCATGGCAGCGGTCAACAACGACAACGTGCACTGCTGCAAACCGCCCGTGCGGACGTTGGATGAGGACCGGCTGTTGAAACGAGTGGGCATTGATAGCGCTCCGTGGTGAACGAATCTTATAGTTGCGAAGCTGATTCAAAATGCGAATCAGTTGCATTGACTACAACGAGACGAACGACCTGTGGCTATCGCGTAAAAAAACTTACAACTAATTAAGAATGACCAGCGCGGGGAATTCCGAGATGTTGCTCGAGGTGATGTGGGCGAGTGAGCGCAGGATGTCCAGCGGCTGGTCGAGCCGGTAGTTTCCGGTCACTGCAATGCTGGCCAGTTTGTCGTTGTTGCTGACGATCCATCCGGGGTAATAGCGGCGCACTTCATCCAGTACTTTGCCCATCGGGCAGTTTTCAAACACCAGGCGCCCTTGAACCCAGGCCAGGTCGGTCTGGGGGTTGAGCCTGGCGGTCTTGCTGAATCCGTTGGGGCCGATGCGCACGCTGTTACCGGCAGACAAACGCATTTGCGTGCCGACACTGCTCACCCGCAAGTCAACATCGCCGCGTTGCACCCGCACTTGGGCTTCGCCATTGAGGTAGCTCACGGCAAAGTCGGTATCGCGCACACTGACACGCACGGGGCCAGCATCAAGAACCATGGGCAGTTCCAGGTCGGCCGGGATTTCGAAGTACGCTTCGCCCTGGTACAGGCGAGCGCTGGCCTGGGCATTGACCACTTTGCTGGAGAACGCGGAGTTGGTGTTAAGCAGTACTTTTGAACCGTCTTCCAGTTGCAGGCGCTGGCGCTCGCCGACCACGGTCAGATGATCGGCTTGCAGTCGCAAGGGCACATTGCCGTAACTGCCGACACAAAGAATCACGACCGCCGCTGTTGCCAGGTGCTTCCAGTGCCGCCCGATGCGTTGCAACAGGCGTGGCGTGCGGCGGGTTTGCAGGGTTTGCGCGGCAGCCAGAACCGGCTCTCCATTCCAGATCGCATTGGCTTTGGCAAAGGCGAGGGCGTGGGCAGGGTCGGCATTGAGCCAGTTTTGGAAGGCGGCTTTTTGTTCGTCGCTCGCACACTCAAGGGTGATCAGCCAGTCCAGTGCCTGATCCATGGCGCTGTCTTGCAGCACGTCTTGCGCAGAATTATGAGTGTCCGGCACGGGTGTTCCTTGGCAGTTACAGAGCGTTCTTACAGGCATAGCCCGTCAAGGTTAAGGCCGATTCAGCCTGTCGGCTACCCCGATGCAGATTGCCATGATTAATTTGAGCTCCTTTTGAACCGTGCTCAAGGACACATCAAGCTCTTCGGCAATCTCCTGATAACTGCAGCCATGAAGGCGGCTCAGGATGAAAATTCGCTGTTGGCGGGCGCTTAGCTGGCTCAGGCTCACACTCAAACGCTCCAGTAATTGCGCGGCTTGATGGGCTTCTTCCGGGGTGCTGAGAGGGGAGGCGACGCCTTCGATGACTTCCAGCGGCACATCTTCGACGACGGTGCGTGACTGAATGCGCCGGGCGCGCAGATGATCGAGCGCCAGGTTGCGTGCGGTCTGGAAAACAAAGGGTTCAAGGTGTTCGACGGAGCGCTCGCTCAAGGCCCGCGTCACGCGCAAGTAGGTTTCTTGCAGCAAGTCTTCGGCGGTGCTGTGGTTATTGACCATCCGCTCCAGCGTGCGCAGCAAGGTGACCCGCTGGGTCAGGAAGACTTGATTGAAGTGGGACTGACTCACAGTGCTACCCGACCGATTTTGAGCGAATGATAATGCTTATCATCTATGCCGTTGGTCAAGCGCTGTTTTGAAAAGCCATGAATAACAAAAAACGCTAGCCCCGTGATGAACGCCCCCTGACCTGTAGCCGCTGAGGAGCGCAGCGAGGCTGCGTTCGGCGGCGAAGCCGTCGTAAACCCGGGCAACCCGTACGTTCAGACACTTCGCAGCTACCGATTCTGCGACCGCTTCGCGCTCGGACGCAGCCTCGTTCTACTCGTCAGCGGCTACAGAGGGATGGTTAAACGCGGCCTTTGAGGTACGCGCTGTAATCCGGGATGCGGTATTCGTGGGGCTGGCTCATCAGGGGGCTGCTGAGCAGGTAGTCAGCGCTGCACTCATTGCAGGCCACCGGAATGTTCCAGACCGCAGCCACCCGCAACAAGGCCTTGATGTCCGGATCATGGGGCTGGGGTTCAAACGGGTCCCAGAAAAACACCAGCATGTCGACCCGCTGCTCCGCGATCCTGGCGCCCACCTGCTGATCGCCGCCCAACGGGCCGCTGATCATGCTTTCGATCGGCAGCCCAAGGCGTTGGCTCAAGAGCAGGCCCGTGGTGCCGGTGGCGCACAGGTCGTGCTGGCTGAGTTCCGATTTGTGGCGCTCGGCCCAGTCCAGCAAGAAACCCTTGCAGTGATCATGGGCCACCAGGGCGATGCGCTTGCGCGCCGCCAGGGTGGCCGTGGTGAAGCTGATACCGATCATCGCGTTACTCCGCGTTGCACAGCGCCAGGCAGTTATCGAGCATGCGGTTGGAGAAGCCCCACTCGTTGTCATACCAGGCCAGTACTTTCAACAGTTTACCGCTGACTTTGGTGTGATTGGCGTCGAAGATCGACGAAAGCGGGTTGTGGTTGAAGTCGCTCGATACCAGCGGCAGGGTGTTGTAGCCCAGAACTTTGGAGTGCTGGCTGGCTTCCTTGAACAGCGCGTTGACTTCAGCCACGGTGGTTTCGCGCTTGAGCTCGATGGTCAGGTCAACCAGCGACACGTTGATCACCGGAACCCGAACGGCCATGCCGGTCAGCTTGCCGGCCAGCTCAGGCAATACGAGGCCCACGGCTTCGGCGGCACCGGTTTTGCTCGGGATCATGTTCTGGGTGGCCGAGCGCGCACGGTACGGGTCCGAGTGATAAACGTCGGTCAGGTTCTGGTCATTGGTGTAGGCGTGGATGGTGGTCATCAGGCCGTTTTCAATGCCGAACTCGCGGTGCAGGATTTGCGCCACAGGTGCCAGGCAGTTGGTGGTGCAGGAAGCATTGGAAATAATTTGGTGGGATTGGCGCAGAATGTCGTGGTTAACGCCGTAGACCACAGTCGCATCGGCATTTTTACCGGGTGCAGAGATAATCACCTTACGGGCACCAGCGCTAATATGCGCTTCAGCTTTGCTGCGATCTGTGAACAAACCTGTGCATTCAAACACCACATCTACTTTCAGCGCCGCCCAAGGCAGTTCGGCCGGGTTGCGAATGGCGGTCACGCTGATGCGGTCGCCATTGACCGTCAGGCTCTCCTGATCATGCTCGACAGTTGCGTCGAACGTGCCGTGAACCGTGTCGTACTTGAGCAGATGAGCGTTGATCGAACTGTCACCCAGATCGTTGATTGCGACGATCTGCAGGTCCTGACGGTAGCCTTGGGTATACAGTGCGCGCAGGACGTTACGGCCGATCCGGCCAAAACCATTGATTGCGATTCGTAGAGTCATGGAAAGCGCCTGCCATCGATTTGTTGTTGGAATTACAAGATTATTCGCATAAAAATAGAAAACAAGCCATTTAAGTGGCAATATTTTGTTTTATCTACAACGAGTGACCTGAATCAACGGGTCCGAATGGTCGAAGTCGCTCCTCAAAGCCCTTCGGTCAGCATAGGACACGTACAGGTCGCCACATCCGTTAGCCTGGAGTTCAACACATGCATCCCCGCGTTCTTGAAGTCACCGAGCGTCTTATTGCCCGCAGTCGTGCCACCCGTGAGGCGTACCTGACGCTTATTCGCGGTGCCGCCAGTGACGGCCCGCAACGCGGCAAGCTGCAATGTGCCAACTTCGCCCACGGCGTGGCCGGGTGTGGCGCTGAAGATAAAAACAGCCTGCGGATGATGAACGCCGCCAACGTCGCAATTGTTTCGTCATATAACGACATGCTGTCGGCGCATCAGCCCTACGAACACTTTCCTGAGCAAATCAAAAAAGCACTGCGTGAAATCGGCTCGGTGGGCCAGTTCGCGGGCGGCACGCCGGCCATGTGCGATGGCGTGACCCAGGGCGAGCCGGGCATGGAGCTCAGCCTGCTGAGCCGTGAAGTGATTGCGCTGTCGACGGCCGTGTCGCTGTCCCACAACATGTTCGATGCGGCAATGATGCTGGGCATATGTGACAAGATCGTGCCGGGCCTGCTGATGGGCGCGCTGCGCTTCGGTCATCTGCCCACCATTTTTGTGCCGGGCGGGCCGATGCCGTCGGGTATTTCCAACAAGGAAAAGGCCGACGTGCGTCAGCGTTACGCTGAAGGCAAGGCCAGCCGCGAAGAGCTGCTGGAGTCGGAGATGAAGTCCTATCACAGCCCTGGCACCTGTACGTTTTACGGGACCGCCAACACCAACCAGTTGCTGATGGAAGTCATGGGGCTGCATTTGCCGGGCGCTTCTTTCGTCAATCCCTACACGCCATTGCGTGATGCGCTGACCCGTGAGGCCGCTCATCAAGTCACTCGCCTGACCAAGCAAAATGGCGACTTCACCCCGTTGGGCGAAATCGTCGACGAGCGCTCCCTGGTGAACTCCATTGTTGCGCTGCATGCCACTGGCGGCTCGACCAACCACACCCTGCACATGCCGGCGATTGCGATGGCCGCGGGCATTCAGCTGACCTGGCAAGACATGGCGGACCTGTCCGAAGTGGTGCCGACCCTGTCCCACGTGTATCCAAACGGCAAGGCCGATATCAACCACTTCCAGGCCGCAGGCGGCATGGCGTTCCTGATTCGCGAACTGCTGGAAGCCGGCCTGCTCCATGAGAATGTCAACACGGTGGCGGGCTTCGGTCTGAGCCGTTACACCCGCGAACCGTTCCTGGTGGATGGCGAGCTGGTCTGGCGCGAAGGCCCGATCGAGAGCCTCGACGAGTCGATTTTGCGTCCGGTTGCACGTGCGTTTTCGGCCGAGGGCGGGTTGCGGGTGATGGAAGGCAACCTGGGGCGCGGCGTGATGAAAGTCTCGGCGGTAGCGCTTGAGCATCAAATCGTCGAAGCCCCGGCACGGGTATTCCAGGATCAGCAACAACTGGCCGATGCGTTCAAGGCCGGTGAGCTGGAACACGACTTTGTGGCCGTGATGCGCTTTCAGGGCCCGCGTTCCAACGGCATGCCCGAGCTGCACAAGATGACGCCGTTCCTGGGTGTGTTGCAGGATCGGGGCTTTAAAGTGGCACTGATCACTGACGGACGGATGTCAGGCGCCTCGGGCAAGATCCCGGCAGCGATTCATGTCAGCCCGGAAGCTTCGATCGGCGGCGCTCTGGCCCGTGTTCAGGACGGCGACATGATTCGCGTGGACGGCGTAAAAGGAACATTGCAACTGTTGGTGGATGAGGCAGAATTCGCGGCGCGCACCCCGGCAATCGGCACTCTGGATAATGCCGTTGGGTCCGGGCGTGAGTTGTTTGCGTTCATGCGTCAGGCCTTCAGTTCGGCCGAGCAGGGCGCGAGTACCTTTACCTCGTCTCTGGAAAATCTGAAATGAAGCTTGCACTGGTCGGTGACATTGGTGGAACCAACGCCCGGTTTGCGTTGTGGGATAACGACCAGCTGCGCTCGGTTCGTGTGCTGGCAACAGCTGATTTCGCCTGCCCGCAAGAAGCCATCAAGCTTTATCTGAGCGACCTGGATCTGGCCTTGGGTGCTGTAGGTTCGGTGTGCCTGTCAGTGGCAGGTCCCGTGAGTGGCGATGAGTTTCGCTTTACCAACAACCACTGGCGCTTGAGCCGGTCGGGGTTCTGTAAGGACCTGCAGGTCGACAATCTTCTGTTGATCAACGACTTCAGCGCGATGGCCCTGGGCATGACCCGCCTGCAACCTGAAGACGTACGCCAGGTGTGCCCTGGCATCCCGGACCCGACACGACCCGCCGTGGTTATCGGGCCGGGAACCGGGCTGGGCGTGGGCACCTTGCTGAACCTGGGTGAGGCACAGTGGATGGCCTTGCCGGGGGAGGGTGGTCACGTTGACCTGCCCATGAGCAACCCCCGTGAAGTGCAGTTGTGGCAGCACATTTACAACGAAATTGGCCATGTGAGTGCTGAAAGCATTTTGAGCGGCAGCGGTTTGCCGCGGGTCTATCGGGCGATTTGCGCGGTGGATGGCCATACGCCGGTGCTGGACAGCGACCGTGCAATCACGGCAGCGGCCCTGGCCGGTGATCCGGTCGCCCTGCAGGTGCTGGAACACTTCAGTTGCTGGCTGGGGCGTGTGGCGGGCAACAATGTATTGACCATCGGTGGGCGGGGCGGGGTCTATATCGTGGGCGGGGTCATCCCGCGCTTTGCCGATATTTTCCTGGCCAGCGGCTTTGCCCGCAGCTTCGCCGACAAAGGCTGCATGAGCGACTACCTCAAGGGCATCCCGGTGTGGCTGGTGACAGCACCGTATCCGGGGTTGATCGGCGCAGGAGTGGCGTTGCAACAGGCATTTGGCTAAAAGCCATGCACACACTGTGGGAGCGGGCTTGCTCGCGTTAGCGCAGACATCGAGTCGCTTGCATCGCGAACAAGTCCGCTCCCACAGGCGTGATAAAAACAATAAGGAACATCACTGTGAGTGCACCCGGCAAATCCATTTTGCTGGTCGATGATGACCAGGAAATTCGAGAACTCCTTGATATATATCTCACCCGCGCCGGTTTTCAGGTGCGTACCGTGGGCGATGGTGCGGGCTTTCGTGAAGCACTTGATAGGGCCGCCAGTGATCTGCTGATCCTCGATGTCATGTTGCCCGACGAAGATGGCTTCAGCCTGTGCCGATGGGTGCGTCAGCATCCGCGCTTTGCCCAGATCCCGATCATCATGCTCACCGCCAGTTCTGACGAGGCCGATCGCATCATTGGCCTTGAACTGGGCGCCGACGACTACCTGGGCAAACCCTTCAGCCCCCGTGAACTGCTGGCACGAATCAAGGCATTGCTTCGCAGGGCGCAATTTGCCAATACCAGTTCGGGTAACGAAGTCCTGGCGTTCGAAGAGTGGCGACTGAACACCGTGACCCATCGACTGTTTCATACCGATGGCGAAGAGGTGATTCTGTCCGGGGCTGATTTTTCGTTGCTCAAGCTGTTTCTGGATAACCCGCAACAGATTCTTGACCGCGACACCATCGGCAATGCGACCCGCGGTCGGGACCTGATGCCTCTGGACCGAATTGTCGACATGGCCGTCAGCCGCTTGCGCCAGCGTCTGCGCGACACCGACAAGCCCCCCCGGTTGATCCGTACCGTACGCGGCAGCGGCTATCAGTTGGCGGCTCAGGTCTTGTCCGGCAATGACCTTTAATTTCCTGCGCAAATGGCACATGCCCCGCTCATTGCTGGGGCGTATGTTGCTGCTGACGTTGCTTGCCATTTTGCTGGCGCAAACCTTGTCGAGCGCGATCTGGCTGTCGCAGTTGCGCACCACGCAACTCGAAGGGCTGGTCAACAGTGCGCGCAGCATGGCGCACTCGATGAATGCGACCGTGGCTTACCTGCGCTCCCTGCCGCTGGCCTATCGTCCGTTGGTGCTGGATCAATTGCGCAGCATGGGCGGAACCCGGTTTGTGGTGAGCCTCAATGACAGGCCCCTGGACATGCCCGTATTGCCGCCGACCCAGCGCAAACAGGCGGTGCTGGACGCCGTGGACAAGGTGTTGCGCGAGGCGGTGGGACCCGATGTCGACATGTCGGTGACGTTTGTCAGCCCCCAGGACCTGCGCATTTTCAATGCGGGCCTCAAGCTCGATGAGTTGCCCCGTTCCTGGGCGCATTTCGCCTTGACGCTTGAGCCGGTCAATCCACCGGTGCTGGTGACGCAAATCCAGATGGTGCCGGGCGAGTGGCTGTATATCGCGTCCCTGTTGCCGCAGCCGTACACCAGCCTCGAAGAAGAAGGACTGCCGGCATTGCAGGTGTGGTTCATCGTGCTCAGCAGCGTCTTTTTATTGTTGTTCATCGGCTTGCTGGTGCATTGGCAAAGCCGCCCGCTCAAGCGTCTGGCCCGGGCGGCCCGTGACATGTCGCTGGGTGAGGATGAAGTCAGGCCGGTCGAGATCGGAGGCGGCAGTGAGGTGGTCGAAGTGGGGCGAGCCTTCAACACCATGCGTGCTCGCATCAGCCGTTATCTGACCGAGCGCAGTCAGTTGTTCAGCGCCATTTCCCATGACCTGCGCACCCCGATCACCCGCCTGCGCCTGCGGGTCGAACTGCTTGAAGACGAGCAGTTGCAGCACAAGTTCGGGCGCGATCTGGATGAGCTGGAGATGTTGGTCAAAGGTGCGCTGCAGTGCGTGAAAGATACGGACATTCACGAAAACATCGAGGCAGTGGACTTGAATCACCTGCTCGACTGCTTGATCGAACCGTATTTGCTCCCTCAGGGAAACGGTCGCGTAACCCTTCAGGGACGAGCCCTCAAACCTTACCCCGGCAAGCCGCTGGCCCTGCGCCGCTGCATGGGCAACCTGATCGACAACGCCCTCAAGTACGGCAACAACGCGCACTTGCGTATCGATGACAATGAGCAGGCCTTTGTGCTGACCGTTGATGACGAAGGACCGGGGGTGCCCGAGCAACGCCTGGAGCAAGTCTTCGAGCCTCACTTTCGCCTGGCCGGGCAGCAGCAGGGTTACGGGCTGGGGCTCGGGATTGCCCGCAGTATTGCCCATAGCCACGGTGGTGAAGTCAGTCTGCAAAACCTGCGCGTGGGCGGCCTGCGGGTCACTTTGCACTTGCCGCGAAATGGCGATTGATCGACTGGCTCGCCTGTTCGGCACTGATGGGTAGCAAGGGTTCCAGTGGGCGGTCTGAGGCCACTTCCATCATGGACGTTGGCTGGCGGTGACTGCTCATCGCGGCGTTGATACGGTTTTCGCGCACCCGCCTGCTGGTCTGACTGAAGTGCAGCTGCAGTTTTTCCATGGCCACATCATAGGGTTCGTTGCACAGGGTCAGTTGCCTCTCGCGCTCTTGCAGCGCCAACCGCTTGGCCTCGTCATCGCCATAGCGATCCACACGAAAACTCTTGCTCAGGTTGTAACCGTGAATGCGGGTCGTGGCGCGCCAATAATGGATCTGGTTGGCGTGCACCCGATAGACCCCGGGGTGCCCGCTGGTGTTGTGGCGCGTCAGGCGCTGGCGATTTTCATAGGTGAGGGGCTGGGGCATTTCCAGCACCAGCTGGTTGCGCAAATGTTCAGCTGCATCCAGGGCCGCGGCCTCACCGCCATACTCGGCGAAGTCGAATTGGTGGACATGCACTTTGCCTGAGCGCCGGATGTCCAGTTTCCAGGCGTAGCGGCAACCGTCCGGATACTCCATCGGGCAAATGAAACAGTGGTTCTGGGCCGTTGCTCGATATTTCTGCATGAGTCTCATCTCCTGATGGGTGTCTGCATCCGTTCTTGAAACGTGGCGATGTGTTGCAGACTCGCTGAAGTTATTTACAGGTTCAACGTGGGAAAACGACTTCGGGATGCGTCCTACAGTCAACGCAGAAAATGCCTTACGTGGCTTTGGGGGCAGCTTTATGGCTTACAGGAAAGCAGAGTCAGACATCGTTGAAATATCCTCGGAACCAAACGCCCTCACCCTGCTTCTGTGTCACCAGGTTGTGACATTTGAGCGTCTCTTCGTTACGTGCGGGCAGACGGTGATGGATACACTCTTTGGCAGCGCAAGCAAAAAGACTTGCACAGCTATAACAACAAGAAAGGTCCAGACATGAATTCATTCAATCGCCTCGCCGTTGTCATTTCTCTGGCTACATTATTCCCCCTGGGTGCTTATGCCGCTGCCCCTGCCGACTCCAAAGGCACGGTTGAAGTGGTGCATTGGTGGACCTCCGGTGGTGAGGCCAAAGCGGTTGATGTGCTTAAAAAGCTGATCGAAAAAGACGGTTACACTTGGCAGGACAGTGCCGTGGCAGGCGGTGGCGGTGCCGCCGCCATGACCGTACTGAAAACCCGGGCCGTCTCCGGCAACCCGCCTTCAGCAGCACAAATCAAAGGCCCTGACTTGCAAGAGTGGGGCGCGCTCGGTTTGTTGACCAACCTCGATGAGGTTTCCAAGGCCAATCACTGGGACACCCTGCTGTCGAAAACCGTCTCCGACACCATGAAATACGACGGCCATTACGTGGCTGTACCGGTGAACATTCACCGGGTGAACTGGTTGTGGATCAACCCCGAAGTCTTCAAGAAGGCAGGCATCGACAAAGCGCCAACCACTCTTGATGAACTCTACGCGGCAGGCGACAAACTCAAGGCCGCGGGCTTTATCCCTCTGGCCCACGGTGGTCAGCCGTGGCAGGACAGCACGGTCTTTGAAGACCTGGTGCTCAGCGTCATGGGGCCAGATGGCTACAAGAAAGCCTTCGTCGATCTTGACGAGAAAACCCTGGCCGGCCCCCAGATGGCTGAAGTTTTCACCCACCTGAAAAAACTGCAGGGCTACATGGACCCGGATGGCACCGGTCAGGACTGGAACCTGGAAGCCGCCAAGGTGATCAACGGCAAGGCCGGTATGCAGATCATGGGTGACTGGGCGAAAAGCGAGTGGGCTGCTGCGGGTAAAAAGGCCGGCACTGATTTTGAGTGCGTGCCATTCCCGGGCACTCAGGGCAGCTTTACCTACAACATCGACTCGCTGGCGATGTTCAAGCTGTCGGCCAAGAACAACACGCCAGGCAATATCGCCGCGCAAAACGACGTGGCCAAAGTCGCGCTTGAGCCTGAATTCCAGTACGTGTTCAACCAGAACAAAGGCTCGATCCCGGTACGCAGTGACCTGGACATGAGCAAGTTCGACAGCTGTGGCCAGGCCTCAGCCAAAGACTTCGCCCAAGCGGGCAAGGCCAACAGCCAGCTGCCGAGCATGGCGCACAACATGGCCACTTCACTGGCGGTGCAAGGCGCGATTTTCGACACCGTCAGCAACTTTATGAGCGACAAGAGTGCTGATCCGGCCACGGCCGGTAAAAAGCTCTACTCGGCCATCAAGTCCGCACAGTAATTCGTTGATCTGACCTGCCACGCCTGCGCGTGGCTCCCCCTTATCCCTGGTTGTGCGGCATCTGCGTGTGCAGATGCCGGCATACCCTCTCGGGAGTATTTCGATGAGTTCCGTGGCTGTGTTCAGCAAGGCCTCGCCGTTTGATGCGCTGCAACGCTGGTTGCCCAAGCTGGTCCTGGCACCGAGCATGCTGATCGTATTGGTTGGCTTTTATGGCTACATTTTTTGGACGTTCCTGCTCTCGTTCACCAATTCCAGCTTTATGCCCAGCTACAAATGGGTTGGCTTGCAGCAATACGCACGACTGATGGACAACGACCGCTGGTGGGTCGCCAGCAAAAACCTGGCGGTTTTTGGCGGGATGTTCATCGTCATCAGCCTGGTGATCGGCGTGTTTCTGGCCATCCTGCTCGACCAGCGGATTCGCAAGGAAGGTTTCATCCGCACGATCTACCTGTACCCGATGGCACTGTCGATGATCGTCACCGGTACGGCCTGGAAGTGGCTGCTCAACCCGGGCCTGGGCCTGGACAAAATGCTCCGTGACTGGGGCTGGGAAGGTTTTCGTTTTGACTGGCTGCTGGATCAGGACCGGGTGGTGTACTGCCTGGTGATCGCTGCGGTGTGGCAGGCTTCGGGATTTGTGATGGCGATGTTCCTGGCCGGATTGCGCGGGGTCGATCAGTCGATCATTCGTGCGGCCCAGGTCGACGGTGCGAGCTTGCCGACCATCTACCTGCGCATTGTGTTGCCGAGCCTGCGCCCGGTGTTTTTCAGCGCCTTCATGATCCTTGCGCACATTGCCATCAAGAGCTTCGATCTGGTGTCGGCAATGACCGCCGGTGGTCCGGGATATTCCTCCGACTTGCCAGCCATGTTCATGTACTCCTTCACCTTCAGCCGTGGGCAAATGGGCATTGGTTCTGCCAGCGCGATCATGATGCTGGGAGCGATTCTGGCCATCCTCGTGCCGTATCTGTATTCCGAGCTGAGGAACAAACGCCATGACTAACATGACAAGCGGCATCGGCGCGTCCCGATTCACCTTCAGCCGCCTGGCCATTTACGCCACCCTGGTTCTTGCTGCGGCGGTCTATTTGATCCCCTTGGTGGTGATGCTGCTCACCAGCTTCAAAAGCCCGGAAGACATCCGTACCGGCAACCTGTTGAGCTGGCCGCAAGTGATTGACGGCATTGGCTGGATCAAGGCCTGGGACACGGTGGGCGGGTATTTCTGGAACTCGGTCAAGATCACCGTGCCTGCGGTATTGATCTCGACTTTTATCGGGGCCATGAACGGCTATGTGCTGTCGATGTGGCGTTTTCGCGGCTCACAGCTGTTTTTTGGCTTGCTGCTGTTCGGCTGCTTCCTGCCGTTTCAAACCGTGTTGCTCCCGGCCTCGTTCACCATCGGCAAGCTCGGGCTGGCCAATACCACCACCGGCCTGGTGCTGGTGCACGTGGTGTATGGCCTGGCCTTCACCACGCTGTTTTTCCGCAACTACTACGTGAGCATCCCGGATGCGCTGGTCAAGGCTGCACGGCTGGATGGCGCGGGTTTCTTCACGATTTTCGGGCGAATCCTGCTGCCGATGTCGGTGCCGATCGTGATGGTCTGCCTGATCTGGCAGTTCACTCAAATCTGGAACGACTTTCTGTTTGGTGTGGTGTTTGCCAGTGGTGATGCGCAGCCGATTACGGTGGCGTTGAACAACCTGGTCAATACCAGCACCGGCGCCAAGGAATACAACGTTGATATGGCTGCGGCCATGATCGCGGGGCTGCCGACGCTGCTGGTTTACATCTTTGCGGGCAAGTATTTTCTGCGCGGGCTGACGTCCGGCGCGGTCAAGGGGTAAGGCATGGCGACTCTCGAATTACGCAACGTGAATAAATCCTACGGCAAGGGTTTGCCCGACACGCTGAAAAACATCGAACTGAAAATCGATGACGGCGAGTTCCTGATTCTGGTGGGGCCTTCGGGCTGCGGTAAATCGACCCTGATGAACTGCATCGCCGGTCTTGAAACCATCAGCGGCGGGGCGATCCTGGTGGACGATGCCGATATCAGCGGCATGAGCCCCAAAGACCGTGATATCGCCATGGTGTTCCAGTCCTACGCGCTGTACCCGACCATGAATGTGCGGGACAACATTGCCTTCGGTCTCAAGATCCGCAAGATGAGCGCGGCGGCGATCGATGAAGAGGTGGCGCGGGTTTCCAAGCTGCTGCAAATCGAACACCTGCTGACCCGCAAGCCCGGCCAACTGTCGGGTGGTCAGCAACAGCGCGTGGCCATGGGCCGGGCGCTGGCGCGGCGGCCCAAGATCTACCTGTTTGACGAGCCGCTGTCCAACCTCGATGCCAAGCTGCGGGTCGAGATGCGCACCGAAATGAAACTGATGCACCAGCGCCTGAAAACCACCACCGTCTACGTCACCCATGACCAGATTGAAGCCATGACCCTGGGCGACAAAGTGGCCGTGATGAAGGACGGGATCATTCAGCAGTTCGGTACGCCCAAGCAGATCTATAACGATCCGGCCAACCTGTTTGTGGCGAGCTTTATTGGCTCGCCACCGATGAACTTCATTCCCCTGCGCCTGCAACGCCGCGAGGGCCGCTTGCTGGCCTTGCTCGACAGCGGCCAGGCACGCTGCGAGCTGCCGTTGAGCATGCAGGACGCGGGGCTTGAGGACCGTGATGTGATTGTGGGCATACGCGCCGAGCAGATTGTACTGGCGCCCGCAGAGCCCAACGGCTTGCCCGTCATTCGCGCCGAAGCCCAAGTCATCGAGCCTACCGGCCCGGACACCCTGGTTTTTGTAAACCTGAACGGGAGCAAGGTCTGCTGCCGAATGGCCCCTGATGATGCGCCTCAGGTGGGTCAGAGCCTCAATTTGCAGTTCGATCCAGCCAAAGTGCTACTGTTTGATGCGAATACGGGCGAGCGTCTGGGGGCGATGGGTTCGCCTCAGACGCTCGGCCGGGCTGATAACGTGGCGCAATTCAAGGGTCGTTAAGTCAACAGGGAGCCTGTTGCCGGGCCTCCTTGGGTGGTGCCGCGTTATAGAAAGCCAATAAGAAAACAACGAGGATTTAAGGGATGACTAACAGAATGACCCGTACCCGTCTGGCCTGCCAGCTATCGGCGATTGTCGCGCTAAGCCTGGGTGCAAGCAGTGTCTACGCTGACGAAGCGTTCAGTGCCGATTCGAAATGGATGACCGGCGACTGGGGCGGTGAGCGAACCAGACTGATCGAGCAGGGCATCGACATCAAGGCCGATTACGTCGGTGAAGTCGGCGCCAACCTGCATGGCGGTTACAACGATGACAAGACAGCGCGCTACAGTGACCAGTTCGGTCTGGGCGTCGCGCTGGACCTGCAAAAGCTGTGGGGCTGGGACAACACCCAGGCCAAGATCCAGCTCACCAACCGTAATGGCCAGAACATCTCCAATGACCGTATCGGCGACCCCCGTGCCGGTACCCTGAGCTCCTCGCAGGAAGTCTATGGCCGTGGCCATATGGTGCGTTTGACCCAATTGTGGATTCAGCACCAGTTCCTCGACGGCAAACTGGACGTCAAGGCCGGTTACTTCGGTGAAGGCGAAGACTTCAACACCTTCCCGTGCGAATTCCAGAACCTGGCGTTCTGTGGCTCCCAGGTGGGTAACTGGGCCACCAACGTCTGGTACAACTGGCCGGTCAGCCAGGCGGCACTGCGGGTGAAATACAACATCACCCCTGAGTTGTATGCCCAGATCGGCGCGTACAACCAGAACCCGTCGCAACTGGAACACGGCAACGGCTTCAAACTCAGCGGCAGCGGCACCAAGGGTACGGTGTTGCCGGTCGAGCTGGTCTGGTCGCCGAAGGTCAACGACCTGCCGGGCGAATACCGTGTTGGTTACTACAAGAGCACGGCGCCTGCCGATGACGTGCGCGTCGACATCACCAGCACTGGTCAGGACTATCGTGTACGCGACAGCAAGCACGGTTACTGGTTTGTGGTGCAGCAGCAACTCACCAGCCACAACGGTGACCCGTCGCGCGGTCTGAATATCGCGGCCAACGCCACTTTTCACGACAAGGCCACCAACATCGTCGACAACTACCAGTCGCTGATGTTTGTGTACAAGGGGCCTTTCGATGCCCGTCCCAAGGATGACATCGGCATTGGCGCCGCCCGCATCCACGTCAATGATGACGTGAAGAAAAGCGCCGAGCAGATCAACGCCTCCATTGGTGCCACCGATTACAACGATCCGCTGTACTCGCCACTGCGCTCCACCGAGTACAACTACGAACTCAACTACGGTTTTCACGTGACCAACTGGCTGACCGTGCGTCCAAACCTGCAGTACATCACTCACCCGGGTGGTGTGGACAAGGTTGACAACGCACTGGTGGCCGGTCTGAAGATTCAGTCGACGTTCTAAATGCGCTAAGCTCCTTGTTTTTCCAGCGGATAGCTTTGGCTATCCGCTTTTTTTCGGGGCTGCACACCTCGGCGCATGATTTTCAGGACTGCGGCACATGCATGAGCATCCGCTTCACCGTTTTTTCAAATCCAGGCGCGAGCAGCCGGTCTTCCAATGGGAGCGTTTTCAGCAGCGCGACGTGCTGGTGATCGATCACCCCCATTGTCAGGCGGTGTTCAGCCGTCAGGGCGCGCAGCTGCTGCATTTTAAGCCAACCGGGCAAAAGCCCTGGTTGTGGTGCGCTGCCAAGTGGCCGCAGGTGGGTGCGATTCGCGGTGGAGTGCCGATTTTCTGGCCCTGGTATGGTCGCCACCCCAGTGAAAATGCATGGCCATCCCATGGCTGGGCGCGGTTGATCGACTGGAAACTGCTCGATAGCAGCAGCGACGAAGAAGGGGTGACCCTGCACTGGCGCTTGAAGTTGTGCGATTGGCAGGTCGATTTACATGCACGACTGGGCGAAGAAATGGAACTGCGCTTGAGCACCGAGCATCAGGATGATGAGCCTTGCCAGGTCAGCCAAGCCTTACGTGCTTACTGGCGCATCGGAGATGTTGCCAAGGTAGCGCTGTCTGGTCTGGACGGTGTTCACGGCTACGATCAGTTGAATCGTGAGGTTTGCCAGCAGCAGGGTGAGTTGCGGGTGGCGGGCGGTTGTCAGCGCGTGTTCCAGCATGACGGAGAAATGCAGCTCAATGATCACGCCTGGCAAAGGGCGCTGAGTATCGATACCGGGCATCAGGCCAATACGGTGGTCTGGCACCCGGGCAAACGACCCTTGCTGGGCGTGAGCTGGAATGAGGTGATGGGTTTTGTGTGCGTGGAGTCCACCAGCGGTGGCATCCACAACCAAACCCTGGCGCCGGGGGAGCAGGCGCATTTGAGTTTGCAGGCGCGGGCGAGGTTGGTGGGGGTTTGAGAGCTTTGTGAAGTCGGCAGGCCAGAGCAGCGACAAGAGAGTCTGAGGTCGGGTTTTATTAACCCAACCTCAGAGATGCTCAAATCATTACATGGCCGGGTGCGGACATGGCATTAAAAAGTGCAATCATTTGATCCTCATCAAGATCCCCTGCTCCCGTGGTGGTGGTGGGCTTGAAGTATTTATCGAATACGATGTTGCCTTCATCATATTTGTTGCTAGTCAGCATCAGATTTTCCAGCGCGGAATTAAAGCCCGTATCGAGTCTCTTCAATTCGCGGGAAAAATGTAAAGAACCTGCGGTTTCCGAAACCATTTTGAAGTGGTCGTCAGGGTTGGCTGTCATATCATTTTTACGGTAAATGATGTGCTGAATTGCTTTGAACTTTTTGAAGCTTTCTTTGTTCATCTCTTTCAAGATCGGATTTTTTTTGTAAGTGGCAAACGTACTGGAATGAATGCCTTTTTCTCCGCCCCAACGATTGAATTGAGTCGGGCCTGCAGTCATTAATGTTTTTTCCTGGTGCTGCAGGGAGGCGGGCAGAGGTGCGATAGGCACGTTGTCCACATCATTGAACACGCCACCCAATTTATAAGTCAGCTCGGTTTTTAAAATGTCCGAACCGGATGCCAGATGGGCGCGCTCTCCGCTTCTTGATGCTTCAAATTGTGTGTAACGCTCCTTGGTCTGGAATTTTTTAAACCACTTTTCCTCTTTGATATTAATCACTTTTACACCACTGCCAAGGCTGCTTTGCAGGGCCTTGAGCTGAGTGTCTTCCCCCGGATTTGGCAGGACGTGCAATTCAACTTTATAGGCACTGTTGGTGAGCGCTATTTTTTTCAAGTTGGAATGATGCTGCTCAAGATTTTTGAGTTCTCCTTGCCAGAAGTGATGGATAACGTTCGGTACTGATTTTTCTTTGGCCAGTCCGTGCAAGTCCCGGTGAGTGACAGGATTGTTATTGACCATTGAGTACACATTAAGCCCATCGACACTGCCCGCCGGATCCGGGCAAATCCACCGCTGCAACCACGGTGCGTAATACCGTGCGCCGTAGTAATACAACCCTGTGGCATCGCGCTCTTTGCCGGAATAACGCAGGGTCTTGTATCTGGCCTGCACGGCACTGCGTGCGGCCCACCAGGATGTACCGCCGTAGGGGTAGTAACTTTCCTGGCTGATCAGTTCGCCCGCGTGATCCAGCTCCAGGGTGCTGCTGCCCAGATGATCACCCAAACTGTAGCGCCACTGATCGGGCTCGGTCGCCCAATGCAGCACCCGGACCTGGTTGCGACCGGCCTGGGTCGTCACGACATGTAACTGCTCGCCCGTGGTGGGTGTGCGGATTTCCAGACACGGCAAATACAGCACCTCAATGACCTGTTCACCACCGCCGGTCTTGGCCCGGCGTACCTTGCGCACGCGCTGACCCGTGCCGTCATAGATATAAGTCTCGACATCGTCGTCCCGGCCATCAGGTGCCTCGCGCACCACCTGCGTGACCTGATGCAATTGATTGCGAGTATTCCAGTGCATGAGCTGCCCCGGTGCCAGTGCCTGTTGATTGCCGTTGGCATCGAAACCACTGGCAAACTCCGCGGGTGCTTCACCCTTGAACAGGCTGCGGTTGCTGTGTTCTGCCACCACCATCTGGCGCAGATAGGTGTTACCGGCGCCAGCATCATGTTTGAGTGAAGTCAGGTTGGCGCCGCTGTCATAGGTGTAGGTCTGGGTGTAGTTGCGCCAGTGGCTGTCATCCCTGGCGCCGAAAATCTCCAGCCCGGGCAGTTCAGGTCCGATACGTTGGCTGGCGTTTTCCCGGCCCGTGGCTTCGATCAGTTGGTAGAGGGAGTCGTAACGGTAGGTGCTGATTGCCTCAACCTGTTGTTGGGCAAACCACTGTACGGGCTGGGCCAGATCTTCGATGCGCTCGATATTGCCCACCGGGTCGTACTGGTAGTGCAGGTCTTGCAGTAAATGCCCGGTCAGAGTGCTGGCCTTGAGCCGTTGCAACCGACCATTTGCCGCTGAGTAGCTCGCGATGGTCAGTACATTGTTGCCAGCTTGCTCTGTCTCCACCTGATCGAAGGCGTTGTATTCGCAGCTTTTGAGCAGTGCTATACCGTCCAGCTGTGACGCGCAGGGCCGGCCGGTAATGTCGACGTTTATCGAGCTTACGTGGTTTGCTGCATCGGTTTGCGCGATCACCGCGCCCAGTGCGTCGTACTGCCAGCGGGTGCTGTAGCTGACGGTCTGAAGCGGGGCATCCGGCCAGTGGGGAGCGGTCAGCGAGACGCAAAAGCGCCGGGTCTCAATCAGTGGCTGGCCGGTTACGGCGAACGCTTCATGCCACACACTGCCGGCTGGATCGTCGTGACGCAGCATGCGGCCACACCGGTTGCGTTGAGCATCTTCAGTATTGTTTGCGGCATAGGTAAAGCGTTCGACGCACTGCTCTACGTTTTCATCAGCCCCTTTTTCAAACAGTGCAACAGGTCGCAGTTGCTCATCGTAGTCCAGGCGCATAAAGCTTTCACGCCCGTCCCAACTGTGCACGGCCTGTGCGGCCGCGTTGTAGAAACGCACGCGCCAGCCTTCATCCACCGAATCACTGCATAGCTCCTGCCCCGTCAGGCTGAAGCGAGTTTGCTGATTGGCCACCGACAGTCGCGCATCCCATTGTTCGGTGAGATGACCCAGCGCGTTATACCGTTGCCGCGTGGTGTGGGCCGATGGTGTCTGACTGATGTCCCGGCGATGGTAAGCCACGCTGCGCAGCAGGGCTGCCCGCGGATCTATCGAGATCAGTAATGGCGTTTTTTGGTGCAATTGATAAGTCATCGTTGCCATACCTGATTGTTGCGTTGGCTATCGAGACTCGTCGTCCATTACGAGGCATTTGTACTGTCAAGAATGACCAGTTTTTTCAAGGGGAGCGCTAACGCCTGTGTTTCATCGCTACCCGAGAATGCGACTTTGAAAATCACCGTGAACGTGCTGCCGTCAGCCAGTTGCATCAGGTAGCTGGCGGGGGGGACGTCGCAATGTTCAGATCAAGGACCTGCGAATTGAGCACCTCGCTTGTGCGTGTCACGGTATAGGCCACTTCCACCGTTTTGCCGATGTTGGCAGCCACGGCTGTTTTTGGAATATCAAACAGCACTCGACCTGTCGCACTGCCTTGTTTTGCTGCCAGCGAAGGTGAGCCTGCACCGGCGACACCACTCCAGCTCATCGTAATGCTGTCGGTGGCCAGCATGCCCGGGTACTCAACCCGCACCGTTGCGCCTTCAAGGGCTTGCATCGGATCGAGCCGGTTGCCGCGCGCCTGCAATACGCTGGCGACTCTCGGGTGTTCCAGTGCCTCTTGATACAGGTCGTTCTCATCCTCGGCAATGGTGTACCAGTTCATGTACGTCTGGCGGCGCCAATAGCCACTGGCGGTAATGGTTTTGGTGGGGCGCCCCAGGGGGTCATAGAACTGCTGGTCGCTGTAGCCGAACTGGCGGAACGACTCATCGTTGATGTAACGGTATTGGTTCGCGAAATAAGGCCGGTAGATGCGAACGGCCAGCCCTTTGTTGTTGTATTCCACACGCTCACTGACGCACCAGCGCTCGGTGGCCTGCACTTGAACCGGTTCACCGCCCTGGGTTATCAGGTTGCCCTTGTCGTCGTCGACGGCGTAGGCCAGGCCCGGTTCGACTTTCTGTTTGCTTTGCAAGGCACGGCCAAAACCATCCGAGGCGCTCAGCGACATCCTCACCTGTTTATCGGGATCCCCCGGATAGCGGTCAGCTTGCAGAACGGCACTGTGTGCCGGTTCGCGAGGCAGGGCCAGCAAGGCTGAGCAGGTCTGGGCCGGAATCTGGCTTACAGGGTAATCACCCTTGGCCAGGCGCTTGCGCGCACTGGCACGCAAATGTCCGGAGGGCATCAGCACGCCCAGCTCAACTCCGTTGGGTAACAGGTCCGGCGGGGCTTGGCCCATCCAGCTACTGCTTTCGTAGAAGAGTGCGGTTGCCAGATCGCCCATGACCGAGCTGTCGGCAATGGCCTGGGCGGCGCTTGCCGGCACCCACGAATGACTGTCCATGTTGCCAAAGCCGACCTCTTTAACGGCTTGGGTGCCTTCGTCCCATTCGGTGCCCCAGAAGGTGGTCAGCACCACACGGCCCATCCCGTCGTAGCGGGCCTGGCTGACATTCTGATTGGGGTCGCGAATCCATTTGACCTGCAACGTGCTGTAGTCATGGACTGCATCGGTCACGCCGTCGTCAGGTGCCGTGAATCTGACAGGCAATAGCCAGAGGCTGTCATAACTGACCTTCGATGGCTTGACCCATGCGACCGCTTTTTGCTCAAGCACCGTGTTGAAATGCTCGACCCCGGCAAAGGTTGTGTATCCCGTGCGCGCTGCCCAAAGGCTGGTGGACGTGTCAACGGTATTGCTGGTTGGCCGCCACAGTCCGACATCGACATAGCCCGCTGTTTCGAGTCGGGCTTTCACCTCGCCAGGGGTGCTGCCCAACAGGTTTTTGTCTGCGCCCTGATCATCTTTCACGACGTAGGCTTGCAGGGCAGCGGCATCCAGCTGGCCCTGTTCGCTGTATTCAGGCAGCGCATCGAAGTTCACCGTGCCGTCCGTGCAGCCCTGGTATTGCACGCGGCTCTGGCCCGCCAGCATGCGCTGGCCGTTGGCCGGGTCTTTGCCCAATGGCGATTGCGGACCAAGAAAGGCTTCGTAACCGATGACGTCGACCGACGGATCGTCAGCGGGCACAACATAGGCGCTCGCCTGGCTGCGGTAGGGCAGGCCCAATCGCAGGTAATCGGTCTGGTGGATATGCAAGACCCGTTCACGCATCTCGCTCAGGTAGAAGCACAGTTGGGCGTCATCCCTGGCATCCATCCACCAGCGCCGCAAATGGGCGTGCTCTTCATCGTCGGGATAGGGCGGTTGTGCGCTGGCACGGCGGGCATAGGCGACGCTGACGCCGTGGCTGACAGTGCCATAGTCATCAATGGCCAGGGTGATTTGGTGCTGGCAAAGCGGGTCATCGGCCAGGCGCTCGTACTGCAGGCTGCGTTGCTCGATGACAAACCCCAGCATGACGCTGTAAGGCGCAACGTCGGAGCGCGCTTGCAGCAGGCGAACGCCAAACCGGCTTTGCGTGACGCTGTAAGGCACGGCGTTGCCATCGACGCCCAGAGTTTCGGCGCGTAACACCGAGCCGCTCAAGGTTCTGGCCGCGTCGCGCAGTGTCGGGGCATCCCAGTCAGTGTGCGTTTGCTCGGTGCCATCAATGTGTTGGGTACACAGGGTGTTGCCCAGCGGTGCCAGTTGGATATCACCGGCCCAGGCATCAGGCACGTCCATATGCAAGGTTTTGCCGGTGTGGAACCAGGTCTTGCTCTGTACGGGTGCGCTGTAGCCCTCGGTATCGCTGGTGACAGCCTCGGTGTCGGTTTGCAGCAGCAGTCCAAACCCGCGAAATTCCCGTTCCACGCCATCGTAATAGCCGTGCCGATAGCTAAAGAACTGGGACAAATGGTTGCCGGTAATCTGGTCGAACTGGCGCTGCTCGCTGACCAGATGCATTGCGAAGGGCAATTCCGATACGGCCAGGGACGGATCTGGCAGCAGGGCTTTTTCGTCCAGCCATTCCTGCGCCGATGAGCGATACACCACCTCGCCCCCGGCGCCCATGTTGTTGTCCGAGGCACACAGCAAATACGGTTTGTTGCCAGCGACAAAGTCACAGCGCCAATGCTCGGGTCGCAGCTGGGTGCTGTGGGTACTGCTGGTCACGACCAGGCTGGAGCAGCCCAGCCCTTGCAGGTCGGCCACGCTGACTCGGGTCAAGGACTCGTACTTCAGTCCTTCAGGCAAAGTGATCGTGACAGGGGCGGCGAACCCGTGTCCGCTGAGGTTCATGAAAACCTGCACCGAATCACTTTGCAGGTACAGGATGTCGACCGCGCCCGAACCGTCCAGGTCGGCGAGGCGGACATGGGCAGGGTTGAACTCGCCCGCAAAGTCCAGCTTGCCAAAGTTGACCGGTTCGCCAAATCGGCCGCGCCCCAGGTTCGGGAAGCAGCGCACGGATTGGGCGGTGATATGGATCAAATGCTGCTGCCCGGAGCCCAGCATGTCACTGAACGCCATCAGTTCGCAGCGTTGGTCACTGACCGCGGGCAAAGGCGTCTCAGAGCTTGAGCGGCTGACGTCGACGGGGTTGTCGAAGCCCTTGTCTTTCAAATTCACATACAAGCGCACGCTGCGGGTCCCGATCATTGCCAGGTCCGACAGGCCGTTTCCCATCAGGCTGGCCAGCTGTGCCTGCGGGTGGAAAAACTCGGTGGGGAAGGCCGCGTAGGGCGTGAAGTGGTTCCATTGCTGGTCGGTATCCAGGGTGAAAAACCCCGCTAAGGACGGTTGGGCCACCAGCCAGTCGAGCTTGCCGTCACCGTTGATGTCGGTGAGCACCTGCAGCGTTGGCGAGTTGTTGTTGGCGACCGGAATCTGTTTGAGCTGCTCCTGGGCCGCGTAACTCACCGCGTTTTTATTCGGGCCGGGCATCGGATGACGGATGGGGCGACGGTAGTACCAGGCGTTTTGCAGGCGATAGAGGATCCCGGCCAATCCGTCGCCAAACAGATCCACCAACTGGTAGTTATCGGCATCGATGCCAGGGCTCTGGGGGGGCGTCTGCTCGGTAAAAAACGGTGAGAACGTTGCGGACTCCGGGGTGAAAGTGAAGGGGGTGTAGTCGAACTCTTGCGGCGGGTTGAATTGCGCTTCTTGCCCGACATAGCCGATGACGTGGGCCGCGGTCAGCAAGGACACGGCCGGTTCCTGGCGGTATTCCAGTTGCAGGCGCTGTACCAGCGAGGGCTCGCCCTGGAGCAGGACAGGGCCGCTATTGTCCGGACCATCGGCGCACCAATGGAACATCAGCACCTGATGGCACAGTCGCAGCGTGCGCTCTTCGAACCCGTAGCGGTAATTGCTGACCGGATCGGCCCGCAGCGGCCACTGCGTACCCGGGGTTTGGGGGTACAGGGGCTTGACCGTCAGTCGGGCATCACATTCGCCATAGTCGAAGACCAGATCAAACAGCCAGGTGGGTACCACCGGCTTTTGCAGCAAGAAGGGCACCCGATCCCCTGTCAGGTTGCCGTATCGCACCCGTTGCAGGTAACGATGGGTGCTGCTGTCGCGGCCTAGCCAGGTATCGGCTACTGGACCGGTCAGTGTGTTCAGCGATGCATCGTTCTCAGAGATGTATTCGTACAGCACGTGCTCGCCATTGGCGGCGACCGACTCTTCAAGAAGCCACTCGGCCACCCAGGTCGAGGCGCCCCGCAGGTGTTGCAGGCGGGCGTTGTGACTGTGGCCGTACACATGAACGCTGCCGTCCGCGAGCTGGATCAACCAGAACGAGTCGGTTGCACCGACATAGTGTTCGAACGTGCTGAAGTCGCCTTCTACCCGTGGACGGTAAGCGGTCACTTGATAGTTTTCAGGCAGCTGTCGGTCGCGAAACAGTGAAGTGTCTCGGGTGATGATCTGGCCGCTGGCATCCCGTTGCGCCAATAACACATCGCCACTGGAGGAGAGGTAAACCGGCTCGGCCAAATGGCCATTGGAGTCGGGCTCGAACTGAGGTGTTTGCAGACTGGTTTGCCGGCTGATCGAGGGGCGGTTGATGGACCAGCCCTGACCAAACTCGGTGCGCCCACCGCCACTGCTGTAGCTCAGGCTTAGTGCGGGGGCATAACCGCGACCTGGAGTAATGGGCAGCGGGATTGCCAATGAAGCGGCACCGGTAAAACCTACGGCTCCCCAGCCCTTGCCAATGCTTTGAATGGCGCCGCCGCCTTTAGGCAGTGAGGGTGCGGAAATACTGAGCGGTTCTTGGGCCATGATCATGAGCTCCTGCCACGGGGACTTTTCAGATAGATCGATCTGAATGTGTAGGGGCAGGAGCAGCAGACGCAGCAACGTCTGAACCCCGTTTCAAAAAATGACCCCGAGGTGTTCACGTTATGACTGTTTTCGACAGCTGTAACCTGTCATATCTGACAGTTAAACGTCTTTGGAACTACAGCTTTATAGGCGGTAAGGGAGCGATTGCTTTAGAAAACAGGGGCTGGAAAGAGGAGGGGGGGAAGAGCAGGGCGCTGCCGCTTGTCGGCTGGCACGGTAGTCGTATTTGTAGCCGCCGAGGAGCGTAGCGAGGCTGCGATCGGCGGCGCAGCCGTCGTAAAGTCAGCCTCCCAGTTTAATCAGGCAAACCGTGTATTGCGGTTTAACGACCGCTACGCGGCCGATCGCAGCCTGCGGCAGCGGCTACAAAAGCGGGCAGGCGGTGAATGTGTAGCCGCTTAGGAACGTAGCGAGGCTATCAGTTGAACTCGTCGCCTACCGGGTAGCGGCTGGCATTGAGGCTTTCCTTGATTTTGCGCAGGTGCGGCTGGAAGTCCACGCCCCGGCGCAGGGTCATGCCGGTGGCAAGTACATCGAGTACGGTGAGCTGGATGATGCGCGAGGTCATCGGCATATAGATGTCGGTGTCTTCGGGCAGTGGAATGTTCAGGCTCAGGGTACTGGCCTTGGCCAGTGGCGAGTTTTCTGCCGTCAGGCCCAGCACTGAAGCGCCGTTGGCTCGCGCAATGCGCGCCACTTCCACCAGCTCGCGGGTGCGTCCGGTGTAGGAAATAATCACGAACAACTCACCGGTATGGGCCACGGACGCGATCATGCGTTGCATCAATACGTCGGCATGGGCGGTGACCGCCAGGTTGAAACGAAAGAACTTGTGTTGTGCATCCAGCGCCACCGGAGCCGAAGCACCCAGGCCAAAAAAGTGGATTTGCCGGGCCTGGATCAGCAAGTCGACGGCGCGGCTGATAAGGTTCGGGTCCAATGCCTGGCAAGCGCTGTCCAGTGAGGCAATGGCGCTGCCGAAAATCTTTTGGGTGTAGGCTTCGGGATTGTCGTCGGCTTCGACCGCGCGGCTGACATAGGCTGCGCCGCTGGCCAGGCTTTGTGCCAGTTGCAGCTTCAGTTCAGGGTAGCCGCTGACGCCAAATGAACGGCAGAAACGGTTAACCGTCGGCTCGCTGACCGAAGCCGCCTGAGCCAGTGCTGCGATGCTGAATCGGGTTGCCTGCTGCGGGTTCTGCAAAATGATTTCAGCCACTTTGCGCTCGGCCTTGTTCAGGTCTTCGAGGCGGCCCTTGATCTGTTCGAGTAAATTTCGCACGCGGTCCATTTATGATCCTTGGGTCAGCGATGCAAGAACCGCTCTAAAGCGGTTCTGGAAGGTGGCCTATCCTACTGGTGGCCTGTGATGACCACTAGCAGGAATCTGTATTTTGAGAAAATGTTGTGTTTATTACTACATTTTTCCTTGAGTGATGCCTTGAAAAAAGGTATTTGTAGCTTAACTTGATAAAAGAACAAACATCATGCCTTCGATTACGGTTGAACCGTGCACCTTTGCCTTGTTCGGCGCCCTTGGCGATTTGGCCTTGCGCAAGCTGTTTCCTGCTTTATACCAACTGGACCGCGCCGGTCTGCTCCATGCGGATACGCGCATTCTCGCCCTGGCCCGTGAGCCGGGCGAAGCCACTGCGCATCTGGCGCACATCGACAGCCAGTTGCGCCAGTATCTGGGCGAGAAGGAAATCGAAGTTGAGGCGCTGACCCGCTTCCTGGCTCGGTTGAGCTACCTGCATGTGGATTTTTTCAAGACTGAAGATTATGTGCCTCTGGCAGAGCTTGCCGGAACAGAACAACGCCTGATTGCCTACTTCGCCACACCGGCTGCGGTTTACGGCGCCATTTGCGAGAACCTGTCGAAAGTCGGCCTGGCTGAAAATACCCGCGTGGTGCTGGAAAAGCCCATCGGCTCGGACCTCGAGTCGTCGCGCAAGGTAAACGACTCCGTGGCGCAGTTCTTCCCCGAGAACCGCACCTACCGCATCGACCACTATCTGGGCAAAGAAACGGTCCAGAACCTGATTGCATTGCGCTTTGCCAACAGCCTGTTCGAAACCCAGTGGAACCAGCGCTACATCTCCCACGTTGAAATCACCGTGGCCGAGAAAGTGGGCATCGAAGGTCGTTGGGGTTATTTCGACAAGGCCGGCCAGCTGCGCGACATGATTCAAAACCACCTGCTGCAGTTGCTGTGCCTGATTGCGATGGACCCGCCAGCGGACCTGTCGGCTGACAGCATTCGCGACGAAAAGGTAAAAGTGCTCAAGGCCCTGGCCCCGATCAGCGCCGAAGGCCTGACCACCCAAGTGGTGCGCGGCCAGTACATCGCAGGTTACAGCGAAGGCCAGTCAGTGCCGGGTTATCTGGAGGAAGAAAACTCCAACACCCAGAGCGACACCGAAACCTTCGTTGCGCTGCGTGCCGATATCCGTAACTGGCGTTGGGCGGGTGTGCCGTTCTACCTGCGTACCGGCAAGCGCATGCCACAAAAGCTGTCGCAGATCGTGATCCACTTCAAGGAACCGTCGCACTACATCTTCGCCCCGGAGCAGCGTTTGCAAATCGGCAACAAGCTGATCATTCGCCTGCAGCCGGACGAGGGTATTTCCTTGCGTGTGATGACCAAGGAGCAGGGCCTGGACAAAGGCATGCAACTGCGCAGCGGTCCGTTGCAATTGAATTTTTCCGACACTTATCGCAGTGCGCGGATCCCGGATGCCTACGAGCGTCTGTTACTCGAAGTCATGCGTGGCAACCAGAACCTGTTTGTACGCAAAGATGAAATTGAAGCGGCATGGAAATGGTGCGACCAGTTGATCGCGGGCTGGAAAAAGTCCGGTGATGCGCCCAAGCCGTACGCGGCGGGTTCCTGGGGACCGATGAGTTCCATTGCATTGATTACGCGGGACGGGAGGTCTTGGTATGGCGATATCTGATTTGAAACTGCCTGAGGGTGTCCATGCGCACACCTTCAAGAACCCGGCGTCCATGGCCGAGGGGCTGGCAATAAGCGTTGCCGGGCAATTGAACCAGGCCATTGCCAGTCAGGGCGTTGCGACGCTGGTGGTGTCTGGTGGTCGCAGCCCGGTGGCGTTTTTCGAGAGCTTGATCAAACAACCGATCGACTGGTCGAAAGTGGTCGTCAGCCTTGCCGATGAACGCTGGGTGCCGGTTGAACATGCCGACAGCAACGCTGGCCTGCTCAAGAAGCATCTGCTGCGAGGCCCGGCTACCAAGGCCCGTTTTGTCGGCTTGTACAACGCGGCTGCGACAGTTGAAAAGGCTGCACTGGAAGCGGATCAGGGCCTGGCCGAGCTGCCGCCGATTGATGTCCTTATTCTGGGCATGGGCGATGACGGGCATACCGCGTCGTTGTTCCCCAACAGCCCGAACCTGACCGAAGCCCTGCAACTGGACAACCCTCGTCGTTGCTGGGCGATGCTGGCGCCTACGGTGCCGCATCAACGCCTGAGCATGAGCCGCAGCCTGCTGGCGAGCGCCAGGCACAAGGTGCTGTCGATTCAGGGACAGTCCAAATTGAACACCCTCAACGAAGCGCTGGGGAGCAACGATGTTGCCGCCTTGCCGATTCGTGCCTTTCTGCAACCTACGTTAGAGATTTACTGGTGCCCATGAGCCAAGGATCAGCTGCCATGACAACAACAATTGCGAACGTATCGATGGCGGATAAAGTCGCCCTGATCGACAGCCTCTGTGACCGTGCACGCATTCTGCCGGTGATTACCATTGCTCGCGAACAAGACATTCTGCCATTGGCAGATGCGCTGGCGGCAGGTGGCCTGACGGCCCTTGAGGTGACTCTGCGCTCGGCGTTCGGCCTCAAGGCCATCCGCATTTTGCGAGACCAGCGCCCTGAACTGGTGACGGGAGCGGGTACTGTGCTGGATCGGCACATGCTGGCGGCGGCTGAAGAAGCCGGTTCGCAATTTATTGTCACCCCAGGCATCACCCGTGACCTGCTCCAGGCCAGCGTTGCCAGCGACATCCCGCTGCTGCCGGGTATCAGCAATGCCTCCGGGATCATGGAAGGCTACGGGTTGGGCTACCGTCGTTTCAAACTGTTCCCGGCTGAAGTCAGTGGCGGTGTGGCCGCGATCAAGGCATTGGGCGGCCCGTTCGGTGAAGTGAAATTCTGCCCGACTGGCGGTGTCGGTCCGGCCAATATCCGCAGCTACATGGCGTTGAAAAACGTGATGTGCGTGGGTGGTAGCTGGATGCTGGACAGCGAGTGGATCAAAAACGGCGATTGGGCCCGTATCCAGGAATGCACCGCTGAGGCGCTTGCTCTGCTGGATTGATGTTTTAGTACGAATAGTTGTGTGTTCTACGGTTTTTGGTGCGCTTGGTCGGCGCACCTTTTTTTTGCCTGAAAAACACATGGTCGGTGATGTGGGAGCGACTAATTGCCCTGCGACAGCTCTCGCAACGCGTTGACCAGCTGATTGATGTCATCCAGGGTGGTAGTGAACCCAACGGTAATCCGGATGCAGCTGCCACACGCCGAGCCATTGCGCGCGACGGTGAACAGGTTGTAGTCCTTGAGCAGGCGCTCAACCATCGGCTGCTGATCCTGCACATGGGTAAAGCGCAGCGAGGTAATCGCGCAGCGCAGTCGCGGATCATCCTCGATCAGCACTTCAATCCCCAGCATTTTTCGCGCTTCACTGACCCACAGGTCGCGCAGGTAGTTCAGTCGTGCCCCTTTGGCCTGTGTGCCTCCCATGTCCTGGTGCTCCTGCAACACTTTGGGCAGGGTCAGCCAGGCCGGTATGTTTGGCGTGCCATAGGGTGAGCGGTTGCGAATGTCCGGCTCGGGGTAATGCTGGTTGCCCATGTCGGGGTCAATATCGGCCAGGCGCCGGGGGTCGATGTACATGAAGCCCAGGGTCAGCGGTCCGCCGATCCATTTGTGCAGGTTGTACCCCGCAAAGGCGACGCCCAGAGCCTGCAGGTCGAACTCGATCTGGCCCAGGGCGTGGGCGCCGTCAAGGATCACGTCCACACCATGAGATGTGGCCGCCGCGACAATGTCCTGCACGGGTAATACAAGCCCGGTGCGGTGGGTGACGTGGGTGAGCGCCATCAGTTTGATCCGTGGGTGACGGTCAAAGGCTTCGCGATAACTGGCCACCAGACTTTCATGGGTGGCGGGGTGCTTGTGGGATATTTCAATGACCTCAAGCCCGCGCTGCTGTGCGACCCAGCGCATCGCATATTCGACGCTGTGGTACTCCAGGTCGCAGATCAGTAACTGATCGCCGGGCTGCAGGCGGTTGTAGTTGCGAATCAGCGATTGCAGGGCATCGGACGCGCGCGAAGTCAACGCGACGCCGGACGGGGCAACGCCCAGCAGGTCAGCGAGCTGGTCGCGGATCTCAATGCTCTGAGTCTCATCGAAGTGCTGGCGCACCGGTAGCGAGTTGTTGCGGTTAATAAAGTCGACAGTGCGCTGATAGTCCTGCGCCACGTCGCGAGTCATGCGCCCGAAGTAGCCGTTCTCCAGATTGATCGGGCCGGGAGCTACGTCGTAGCGCTCGGCGATGGCGTGCCAGAAGTTTTCGTCGCGGGCGTTATCTTCAATCCTTGGCATGGGCAACTCTATTAGTGACGGGGTTTGGGTTTCGAGTGTTTGGCGCGTAATGGGTCGAGCAGGTCCGACAGGCCGTTGTGATCGATCTCTTGCATCAGGGCCAGCAAGCCGCCCAGTTCACCGTGGGGGAAGCCCTGGCGGGCAAACCAGTTCAGGTACTGGCCGGGCAGGTCGGCGATGATTCGGCCCTTGTATTTGCCGAAGGGCATCTCGCGAGTGATCAGGAGTTCGAGTTTTTCGGGGTTCATGCAAAGGCCTTCAGGAGCGTAACGCGATGGAATGAAAATACAGGCAATTTGCATGAAGGCCAATTGACAGATCATGCATATAAACCGGATACAGTTTTTTTGTGTTTTTTTAAGGTATTGATATTCAAGCATTTTATTTAATTCAAAAACTGGCACGAGCCCTGCAGTCTCTATTGCACGATCCTCAACCTTGTAAGGAATTGAACAATGACTGACCTCAATAAAGAAGCCATTAGCGTCCTGAACGATTTGATCGAAACCAGCAAAGACGGTCAGGAAGGGTTTAAAACCTGCGCCGAAGACATCAAGCACCCAGAGCTCAAGGCGCTGTTTGCCAAGCGCTCAGCCGAATGTGCAGCCGCTGCTGCCGAGTTGCAGGCTCAGGTACGCGCTTTGGGCGGCGATCCTGAAACCAGCACCAGCGTGGCCGGTGATTTGCACCGCCGTTGGGTAGACGTGAAATCCGTGTTTACAGGCAAGGATGAAGAAGCGGTGCTCAACGAAGCCGAGCGCGGCGAAGATCATGCCCTGAAAGCCTACAAGGAAGCGCTGGAAAAAATCAGCAAGCACAATCTGGTAGGTATTCGTGATCTGGTAGAGCGTCAGTTGCATGGCGTGCAACGCAATCACGATCAGGTCAAGGCCTTGCGTAACGAGGCACGTGCCCGGGCTTGATTAGCCCGGGGCGGGTAGATCCAGTTTAGATCTACAGCGGGAGCGGGCTTGCTCGCGACAGCAATAACCCGGTATGAGGCATGTACCGGGTTGATTGCATCGCAAGCAAGCCCGCTCCCGCATGCATTGGGTTTTAGCCAATGCTGATTGCCGGTAGCACCGGCAAGGTCACGGTTTGTTGTTTGCGTGGCGCAATGATTTCAGCCTCGCCATCAACGACAATTTCATCGCGCTGATTGAAGACACGGGTCGCAATGCGCACGCGAAATTTTGGCAGCTTTTCCAGAATTTCCAGACGCACGGTGAGGGTGTCACCGATTTTTACCGGTTTCTGAAAGCTCATTTGCTGGCCGACATAGATAGTGCCAGGGCCCGGAAGTTCGCAGGCCACGGCAGCACTGATCAGTGCGCCACTGAACATGCCATGGGCAATGCGCTCTTTGAACATGGTCGCAGCCGCGAACTCAGGATCGAGGTGCACAGGGTTGTGGTCGCCGGACATGGCCGCAAAAAGCTGAATGTCGCGCTCTCCGACGGTCTTGCTGTAGCTGGCAGTCTGGCCGACTTCGAGGGCTTCGTACGGGGTGTTGGTAACCTGGGTCATCTAGCGCATGTCCTGTGACGAGTATTCGGTTTTAAGATATTGATTTTAAAGTACTTTATAGCGAAATTGTGGTTGCTCATTCGCTGCGCAGCGGGCGGGTATGGCTCAATGCATGATTGAGCCAGGCGATCACATCCGCCATCACTGCGTCGCGATTGGTTTCGTTGAAGAGTTCGTGCCGCGCTTGCGGATACAGATTCAGCTGCAACTGGCGATTGCCGGCATCTCGCAAAGCCTTGGCCAGATCAGTGAGACGCTTGCCTTCACTCACCGGATCACATTCGCCGCCCATTATCAGTAAAGGCAGGCCTGGATCGATCTGAGCGAGATTGGACGCTTTGCTGATTTGCTGCAACCCGCCAAGCAAATCGATCCATAGCTGGTTGGTGCACCGAAACCCGCACAGAGGGTCGCTGGCATAGGCATCGACCTGCGCCGGATCACGGCTAAGCCAGTCATAAGGTGTGCGATTGGGCTTGAAGGCTTTATTGAAAGAGCCGAAGGACAGCCACTCGATCAACGCACTTCGACCTTTTGGTCCCTGGCGCAAACGCTCGAAGCGGGCGATCAGGCTGGCTGCACGATAGAGCGCCACCGGCTGGAAATTTGAGGCGCTGAGAATGGCGCCTTGCAGGCTGGCACTGTGATGCATCAAGTACGCCTGGGCGATGTAGCTGCCCATGCTGTGGCCCAGCAGGAAAATCGGCACCCCGGTGTGAGCCTGGCCGATGTGTTGAGCAAGGCTGGCCACATCGCTGACGACTGCGCACCAGCCATCATTGTCGGCAAAGTACCCCAGAGTCCCCTGTTCGGCCGTTTTGCCGTGTCCGCGCTGGTCATGGGCATACAGTCCAAAACCGGCATCATTCAGGGTTTTGCCCAGGAGGGAATAACGACCACTGTGCTCGGCCATGCCATGAGCCAGCAGGACTATGGCCTTGGGCGTGCCAGCAGGCAGCCACTGGTTAACGAAAAGACCACTTCGGTCATTCGCGTCCAGCCAAAAAGTCTCAGGGGTCATGGCAGTTCCTTCATTTGTTGTCGTAGCAGTGTATAGCGCATTTGCAGAGCGGCCACTTATCAAGGAGTCGTGTTGTAATAAGATTCAAGATGTAAATGGCGAAGATCGCTGTATTTGCCTACAACTTGATAACTGTTACCGTCCGCAAGTTCCGCTTTTCACGAAGTGAAAGTTGCGGCAAGACACGCTCAGGTACGAGGATAAAAATAATGCAACCTGATTTCTGGAATGACAAACGTCCCGCCGGGGTACCGCTGGATATCGATATGACGACCTACAAATCGGTCGTTGACGTGTTTGAGCGCTCCTGCAAGAAATTCGCGGACCGCCCGGCCTTCAGCAATCTGGGCGTGACCATCAGCTATGCCGAACTGGAGCGCTACAGTGCTGCTTTTGCCGGTTACCTGCAGGAACACACCGATCTCAAGCCCGGCGATCGTATCGCCGTGCAAATGCCCAATACCCTGCAGTACCCGATTGCCGTATTTGGTGCGATGCGTGCGGGGCTGGTGGTGGTCAACACCAACCCGCTCTACACCTCGCGCGAGATGCACCATCAGTTCAAGAGCGCCGGGATTCGTGCGCTGGTGTACTTGAACATGTTTGGCAAGCGCGTGCAGGAAGTGCTGCAAGACATCGAAATCGACTACCTGATCGAAGCCAGAATGGGCGACATGATGCCGGCCGTAAAAGGCTGGGTCACAAATCTGGTGGTCGACAAGGTTAAAAAGCTGGTGCCGGCCTATCAGTTACCCCAGGCGATCCCCTTCAAAAATGTTTTGCGCCGTGGCGCGGGTCAGGTTATCCGCCCGCTGACGACATCCCTGGATGACACCGCGGTGCTGCAATACACCGGCGGCACCACCGGCTTGCCCAAGGGCGCGATGCTGACCCATGGCAATCTGATCGCCAACATGCTGCAACTGCGTGCCTGCCTGTCCCAGCATGGCCCGGATGGTCAGCCGATGCTCAAGGACGGCCGCGAGATCATGATCGGCCCATTGCCGCTCTACCATATCTATGCTTTCACCGCCAATTGCATGGGGATGATGGTCACGGGCAACCATAACGTCCTGATCACCAATCCGCGCGACATCAAAGGGTTTATCAAGGAGCTCAAAAACTGGAAATTCACTGGTTTCCTGGGCCTTAACACCTTGTTTGTTGCGCTCATGGATCACCCTGACTTCAAGACCGTGGATTTCTCCGGGCTCAAAATCACCAACTCGGGCGGCACGGCGCTGGTCAAGGCCACGGCAGAGCGTTGGGAAAAACTCACGGGGTGCCGGATTGTTGAAGGTTACGGGCTCACTGAAACCTCCCCGGTGGCCAGTGCCAACCCTTGCGGTTCACTGGCAAGGCTGGGGACGGTGGGCATGCCGGTTCCCGGTACGGCCATGAAGGTGATCAGCGACGAAGGTGTCGACCTGGGCCTGGGCGAGAGAGGCGAGTTGTGCGTCAAAGGCCCTCAAGTGATGAAAGGCTACTGGCAAAACCCCGAGGCCACGGCCGAAGTACTGGATGCCGAGGGCTGGTTCAGGACCGGTGATATCGCAGTGATTGATCCGGATGGTTTTGTCCGTATTGTCGATCGCAAAAAAGACCTGATCATCGTCTCCGGTTTCAATGTGTACCCCAACGAAATTGAAGACATCGTGATGGCCCATCCAAAAGTGGCCAATTGCGCGGTCATTGGCGTACCGGACGATCGCACCGGGGAGGCGGTCAAATTGTTTGTCGTGCCTCGTGCAGGCGGAGTGACCGTTGAAGAACTGAAGGCTTACTGCAAGGACAACTTCACCGGTTATAAGGTGCCCAAGCAAATCGTGTTGCGCGATTCCTTGCCCATGACCCCGGTGGGCAAAATCCTGCGTCGCGAGTTACGAGATATCGCCTGATTCGTTCAGCCTGGCGACAGACGCCCGCTTGCCTTGAGGCAGTGGGCGTTTTTTTCAGCCATGAAAATGACCAATCGTTATCGATAGCCCCAAATGAATGATCTGTGAGGCCCGATATAGAGGGGTTTTGTCGTTAATAGAGTTTTTGCACTAATGATGACTTTGGATTGTCCTACAGTCAGGTTGGTGACTCTAAACCCTGTTTTTGGCTCTAGGCGGCCTTTGGCAAAGCTGCTACTCTCGGCGCGCTTTGTGACTTCTAGGTAAGTAAAAGCCAGATCTGTCCATTATAAAAATCAAACAAATAAGAACCGCACCCGATGCGGTGAAGAATTCGCGACGCTGAGGAGTGGGCTTCCATGATTGAAGGTTTTTGGAAGGATAAGTACCCAGCTGGGATTGCTGCTGAAATCAATCCCGATGAATATCCAAATATTCAGACGGTACTGCGAGAGTCTTGCCAGCGTTTCGCTGATAAACCGGCGTTCAGTAACCTCGGCAAAACCATCACCTACGGTGAGCTTTACGAGCAGTCCGGCGCATTTGCTGCCTGGTTGCAGCAGCACACCGACCTGCAACCCGGCGATCGCATCGCCGTGCAGTTGCCCAACCTGTTGCAATACCCGATCGCTGTGTTCGGAGCCATCCGCGCCGGCTTGATCGTGGTCAACACCAACCCGCTGTACACCGCGCGGGAAATGGAGCACCAATTCAAGGACTCCGGCGCCAAAGCGCTGGTATGCCTGGCGAACATGGCGCACCTGGCCGAGAAGGTCGTACCGCAGACCTCGGTCAAGTATGTGATTGTCACCGAAGTGGCTGACATGCTGGCGCCCTTCAAGCGTGTGCTGATCAACGCTGTCATCAAGTATGTGAAAAAGATGGTCCCGGCCTATTACTTGCCTCAGGCCATCAAGTTCAACGACGTGTTGAGCAAAGGCCGTGGCCAGCCGGTCAAGGAAGCGAACCCGGTAAGCAGTGAAGTTGCCGTGCTGCAATACACCGGTGGTACCACGGGTGTGGCCAAGGGCGCGATGCTGAGCCATCGCAACCTGATCGCCAACATGCTGCAGTGCAAGGCGTTGATGGGTTCCAACCTCAACGAGGGCAGTGAAATCCTGATTACGCCATTGCCGCTTTATCACATCTACGCATTTACCTTTCACTGCATGGCAATGATGTTGCTCGGCAACCACAACGTGCTGATCAGCAATCCCCGTGATTTGCCTGCGATGGTCAAGGAACTGTCCAAGTGGAAGTTCAGCGGTTTTGTCGGTCTTAACACCCTGTTTGTTGCTCTATGCAATAACGAGGCGTTCCGCAAGCTGGACTTTTCGGCCCTAAAGATGACGTTGTCGGGCGGCATGGCCTTGCAACTGTCGGTAGCTGAACGCTGGAAAACCGTGACGGGCAGCCCGATCTGCGAAGGTTATGGCATGACCGAAACCAGCCCTGTGGCTTCGGTGAACCCGATCCAGAACATTCAGGTAGGCACTATCGGCATTCCGATGCCTTCGACCCTGTGCAAAGTGATCAATGATGCCGGTGAAGAACTGCCGCTGGGCGAAATTGGCGAGCTGTGCATCAAGGGCCCGCAGGTCATGAAGGGTTACTGGCAGCGTCCTGACGCGACCGCCGAGATCATGGACAGCGATGGCTGGTTGAAGTCCGGTGATATTGCGGTCATTCAGCCTGATGGCTACATGCGTATCGTCGACCGCAAGAAAGACATGATCCTGGTGTCGGGTTTCAATGTTTACCCGAACGAACTGGAAGATGTGATGGCTTCCTTGCCTGGCGTATTGCAGTCAGCAGCAATCGGCATTCCGGATGAAAAGACCGGTGAATTGATCAAGGTGTTTATCGTGGTCAAGCCGGGCATGACGCTGACCAAGGATCAGGTCATGGCGCACATGCGTGCCAATCTGACTGCCTATAAGGCACCGAAATTCGTCGAGTTCCGCGACAGTTTGCCGACTACCAACGTAGGCAAGATTCTGCGACGTGAACTGCGAGACGAAGAACTGAAGAAACTGGGCCTCAAGAAGTAACGGACCTGGATACGAAAAAGCCCCGCATTGCGGGGCTTTTTTGTTTTGAACGCAACGCTTGTAGTCGCTGCCGAAGGCTGCGATGCAGGTGTGTGGCGTTCAAAAAACGGGCTGCTACGCAACCCTTCGCAGCCTTTGGCAGCGACTACAACACAAACTGTGCGAAGTTGACGCCGGTACCTGTCGGACGCACGTCCTGCAAGTAGGAGTCTTTGTCCGCGCTCAGCTCAAGGCTCATGGTCGGCGTACGTTTGTGCGTTGCGCGAACGACCATGCCTTCGCGTTTTTCACGCAGGAATGCAGTGGTCACCTTCAGGTGGAGCAGTTCGTCGGTGCTTGGGGTGTGCAGCAACAGGTGCACCCATTCGTATTGACCGATGGCCAGGCGGGCCAGCGGAATATCGAACCACCAGATGTTCTTGTTGGTGTTCAGTGCGGCGAAATGGCAGTTGTTGACGCCGAGTACCGCGCCGCCGAGTTCCTGGTTTCTGCGGGCAATAGCCAGCTTTTTATCGAGTTTCATAAACTTCCTACAATTGCGGATCTTCAGCGCCATAGCCTGAATACGTCGCGTATTCTCGGGGGTTAGCGAGCAAACATAAAGCCCAACCTGCTCTGATCGACGAAATGATCGGCAGAATTAAATGAAACTCGCTGCCGGGCCGGGGGGTCAACCTTGGAGCGGGCTTTTCACAGGTTTGGCGATCAAGTGCTTTCAAAGTCGCCAATTGGACTACTTTTAGGTACAACCCTTCGCTTGGAGGCGTGTGATCTCAATAACTCAGCGGCGAAAGGAGACGCTATGTTTTTTCCAGGCTTGAACGGCCTGCCTTTGGGCAAAGTCTTGATCAGAACGGTCAAGGAATTTATCGACGATGAGATGTCGACCTATGCCTCGGCGTTGGCCTATCAAATGCTGTTTTCGTTATTTCCATTCATTCTGTTTCTGATTGCATTGATCGGCTTTTTGCATCTTCCCGATTTCTTTACCTGGCTGCGCCTGCAGTCCGAACTGGTGCTGCCACCGCAAGCGCTGGAACAGGTCAATCCGGTGATCGATCAATTACAGCAATCCAAGGGCGGATTGCTGTCGGTGGGTATCGTGATTGCGTTGTGGACAGCTTCCGCAGGCGTGCGGCTGATGATGAGTGCAATGAATGCCGCTTATGACGTGGTAGAAGGGCGTCCCATCTGGAAGCGTTTTCCGCTGTCGATTTTTTACACCATCGGTATTGCCGGCATGCTGCTGGTTGCTGCGGCACTGATGGTGCTCGGGCCACAGGTGATGAGCTGGCTCGCGGGGCAGGTAGGCCTTGAAGACTTTGTGGTGACGTTGTGGACCATCCTGCGCTGGCCGGTGATCATCCTGCTGCTGATGGTGGCCGTGGCGTTGATGTATTACGTGATGCCCGACGTGGAGCAGAAGTTTCGCTTCATTACGCCGGGCTCGGTGCTGGCAGTGGTGGTATGGATCATCGCGTCATTGGGTTTTGCCTTTTATGTCAAAACCTTCGCGGACTACAACGCCATGTATGGCAGTATCGGGGCAATCATCGTGCTGTTGCTGTACTTCTACATTTCGTCCGCAGTGCTGTTGTTGGGCGCTGAAATGAATGCTGTGATTGAACACATGTCGGCTGAAGGCAAGAATCCGGGTGAGAAGACGTTCGATGAGTCTGACGACCCTGATCCAAAGAAGCATGTCTCCGGCCTTGGGCGCGACCACTCCCTTAAACCCACTTCTGATGAATACTGACCATGATTCGTGAAATCTTGAAAATGGGCGATGAGCGTCTATTGCGTGTCGCAGAGCCAGTGCCGGATGAAATGTTCGACACGCCAGAACTCTGGCAATTGATCGACGACATGCTGCAGACCATGGAGCACGCAGGAGGCGTGGGCCTGGCGGCTCCGCAAATCGGGGTTGACCTGCAATTGGTCATCTTTGGATTCGAGCACAGCGAGCGTTACCCGGATGCTGAAGCCGTGCCTCAGACCATCCTGATCAATCCGTTGATCACGCCTCTGAGCCCGGCCCTTGAAGAAGACTGGGAGGGGTGCCTGTCAGTACCCGGTCTGCGTGGGGTCGTTGAGCGTTTTCACAAGATCCGCTACGAAGGCTTCACGCCCAAGGGTGAGCCGATCGTACGGGTGGCCGAAGGTTTTCATGCGCGGGTGGTACAGCATGAGTGTGATCACCTGATAGGTCGCCTTTATCCGTCACGGATCAAGGATTTCAGCAGGTTCGGTTTTATCGAGGTGCTGTTTCCTGATCTGGAGCCGGGTACCCAGGAGTAGTGGATCCCAGCGCTATCATCGCCTTGTTGCGTTGATAGCGAACCAGCCGCTCGTGCAGGGCGTGGGGCAACTCCACGTCCAGGCTGAACCCCAGCTTTTCATAGAACCCTTGCAGCTCGGGATCGCAGAACAACCAGACCGGTCCTTCGCAGGCTTTCACCGCATGCCTCACCAGCTCCCCTGCAACGCCTTGGCCGCGCAGTGCTGGCGCGACAAACAACCCGGTCAGCCAGTGGCCGTGAGCCATTGGCCGCAGACACAATCCGGCGACAATGTCCTCTTGGCGAGCGACCCATAATTGTGCGTCCTTGACCGCTTTCATCGACGATTGATGGGTACGGTAAAACTTGTTCATTAACGGCCATAAAGGTGCATCAAGCGGGGCGTAAACAATCGCAGTCATAAGTCCACAGGCTTCAGGGAAGGGCTCGCAGTATAAACAAACAACGGAGTGGTTTTGTGCCGTTGTCGGTTTTTACTGGAAAGGGTTATTCGAAATTAAAACGCAAGAGCATTCATTCTTTTTTGAATAACGGGTTTTAATTAAAAGTTCGCAACGGATCAGTGTTATACCTGAGTTCACATCCTTGAACACTGGAGCGCACGACATGGCTAAAGGCATGGATTCAAAAAAGGCGGCGAAGAAAAAGCCGGCCAAAACAGCGGATGAAAAACGCGCTGATAAAAAATCCAAGAAATCCGATACTGGATTGTTTGGGCATTAAGTAATTTGCCGGGGGCTCAGTTCTTGGGCCCCTGCCAGTTTTAAAGTGCACATCCTCCATTTAGCTATTTTTTAAAGCGTGAGCGCTCCGTCGCAGCTTGATGGCTATGTGCTTGCACGTATCATTTGCCTAGCTATGCTCCACCGTTACGGGGCGTAGGCGATAAATGCTTTAACCCTCGAAGTGCGTACAGCTCTAACGTTAAAAGTTTAAAGCGCAGCCTTGAAACTTTTGAATTATCAATAGACAGCACCTCCAGGGATTGAGCCATGTTTAATTTGCATAACAAAGCCGACCTGCTTGAGAACAAACGTCTAAACGGCTCATTGAATGACACGTTAGCGAAGGTGCAGGCCATCAGTCGGTCCATGGCCATTATTGAATTCGCTCCGGATGGCACCATTCTTGATGCCAACGAGAACTTTTGCAGGGTAATGGGCTATTGCGCTGACGAAATCCGGGGTAAGCATCACCGGATTTTTTGCGAAGATAGTTACCAGAGGTCCAGCGACTACAGTCATTTCTGGAGTGATCTGGCCCGTGGAGAACCGTTGAACGGTACCTTTTCACGGCTCGACAAGGCCGGGCGCGAGGTGTGGCTTGAAGCCAGTTACATGCCCATTGTCGGCGCAGATCAGCACGTCACCCGCGTGATCAAGGTGGCTTCGGATATCACCGTTCGAATCAACAAAGAGCACGAAAACCAGAGCATTGTGAACGCCTTGAGCCGCTCGATGGCAATGATCGAGTTTTCTCCTGATGGCCGGGTGATCAATGCCAATCAGAACTTTCTCAATACCATGCATTACTCGCTGAGTGAAATCGTCGGTCAGCACCACGGCATGTTCTGTCGGCCCCATGAGGCCGAATCATCGGGTTATAAAGCATTTTGGGCTTCGCTCAATCGTGGCGAGTATCACTCCAGGCGTTTTGAACGGGTCGACAAACATGGGCACACGGTTTATCTCGAAGCCTCCTACAACCCGATTTTTGATGCCAAGGGCCGTTTGTACAAGGTGGTGAAGTTTGCCAGTGATATCACAGCTCAAGTCACCAATCTGCAAACTGCCGCCGAATCGGCCCACAGCACGTCGGTGCAAAACGACGCCTGTGCGCAGAAAGGCTCACAGGTGGTTCAGCAGACTGTGCAAATCATTGAAGCCATCTCCAAAGACCTCAACGAGGCGGCGCAAAGCATTGATGCGGTGAGCAAGCAGTCGGACAGCATCGGGAAGATTGTGCAGACCATTCGCGGGATTGCCGATCAAACCAATTTGCTGGCGCTCAATGCCGCGATCGAAGCGGCGAGGGCAGGGGAGCATGGTCGCGGGTTTGCCGTGGTGGCGGATGAAGTGAGAAGTCTGGCGGCGCGTACCAGTGCGGCCACCCTGGAGATTGTCGAAGTGGTCCGCAGAAACCATGACCTCTCGCTGAGTGCAGTGACCAGTATGCAGTCAAGTCTGAGTCGAACCGGCCTGGGGGTCGAACTGGCGAATGAAGCCGGGGAGGCGATTCTGGAAATCCAGCAAGGCTCCAGGCATGTGGTCGATGCCATCAGCCAGTTCAACTCAACGTTGCAACTGCATTAATTAACTGCGGGAGCAGGGGCCTTAGCTGCTCTCACGCACCATCAGTTCAAAACCCATGTCTTGCACCGGATTGGCCACTTTGTTGCCGGCCATCAGTGTGAGCATCTGCTCGGCCGCACGACGGCCGATGGCTTCTCGGGGGGTACGAATACTGCTTAAGCGCGGCACCATGAATTCCGAGGACGGCAGGTCGTTAAAACCTAATATGGCGATTTGCTCCGGGATTTTAATGCCGGTGCGTGCGGCTTCCAGCAGTGCGCCCTGGGCAAGGTCATCGTTGCCGAAAAAGATCGCATCTACCTGCGGATGGCTGGCCAGCAACTGCAGGAACAGTTCGCCACCAAGGCCAACAGAGGACGGGCGCGGCGTCAGCAGTTCAAGCTCCGGGTTGTACAAACCCGCCTGCTGCAAGGCGCGGCGAAAACCTTCGCCACGCAACAGCGTGCGCTGATCAAGTTGGGCGCCTATATAGGCCAGGCGCTTGCGGCCACGGGAGATCAGGTGCCGGGCAGCGGTTTCACCGGCCTTCAATTGGGAGAACCCGACGCAGTTCAGGCCCTCGGCGGCATCCAGCTCCATCATGTACACGCAGGGTACATTGCTGCTTTCAATCATCCGTCGTGAGCTTTCGGAACGGTCAAATCCGGTCAGCAGGAGGCCGCGCGGCTGATAGGCCATATAGTTGCGCAGCAGGTTCTCTTCTTCATCCCGGGAGTAGTGAAAGTTGCCGATCAGCACCTCAAAACCTCGAGGACGCAATACGTCATGTATGGCTTCGAGGGTGTCGATAAACAGCAGGTTGGACAAGGACGGAACCAGCACCACGACGGAGTGGCTCTGTGCTGAAGCCAGTGCCCGGGCGGCCGGGTTGACCACGTAGTTCAGCTCATCGGCGGCAATTCGCACCTTTTCGGCAAGGTCTGTGGCGACGCTGCTGATACCGCGCAAGGCACGGGAGGCAGTGATGGGGCTGACCCCGGCCAGGCGGGCTACTTCGTTAAGGGTGGGGCGACCCGTGGTTCGGGTGTTTTTATCGTTTTTAGAGGTGGTCATCGGGGCGGCTTGCCAAACAAAAAACAAGTCACTAAGGTAGCGCTGTCCTGACGTGCCCGCAATTGCCTGATTGTGTGTAAATCAGTTACCCCAGCTTTGTATGTCGAGAGCGTCACCGCGTCTCCCCATAAAAATGAGAAATAGACGTCGGTAGCCTAGGCTTTGTGCTTTGCTTTCAAGTATTGAACGCATGGACAAAGACAGCGCTGTCTACGGACTGAGGTGTTTCATGAGTCAACCTATCACTGCTCTGGTCATCATGGGCGTTGCCGGCTGCGGCAAGTCCAGCGTTAGCCAGGCACTGTGCCAGCTCAATGGCGCGACCCCGATTGAAGGCGATGCGTTTCACCCTGCGGCCAACATCGACAAAATGAGTGCCGGTATTCCCCTGACCGATGAAGATCGTGCCGGCTGGTTAGACAGCCTGTGCGATGAATTGCGTCGTGCGGTTGCCAGTGGCCAGCGTCCGGTCTTGACCTGCTCGGCGCTAAAACTGCGTTATCGCGAGCGTTTGCGTGATGCGGTTGACGGTCTGGGCTTTGTTTTTCTGGAGCTGACCCCCGAGGTTGCCGCTGCGCGAGTGGCCGATCGTCCGGGGCACTTCATGCCCAAGACCCTGATTGACAGTCAGTTCGCTGCACTTGAGTCTCCGACCAATGAGTCATTGGTGCTGACCTTGAATGCAGCCGAGATGAACATTAAGCAATTAGCGAGCGCTGCCCGGGATTGGTGGTGCGAGCAGACGGTAATGGCAACCTCATGATGTTGTTTCAAACAGATAGCGCTACCTGCCTCGGCTGTAGCGGCACCTACGTACTTGATAAGAACAAAAAGGCAGGAGACGCCCCATGCTAGGCATGTCCCACAATACGTTTCTGCTGCTCGATGCAGTGGTCACCATCATCGGCCTGATCGTATTGATCACCCGATTCAAGCTGCACCCGTTTATTGCCTTGATCATTGCCTCGGCGTTTCTTGGCTTGACCGCCGGCATGCCTGCCAACCTGATCATCAAGTCGTTCCAGGACGGTTTTGGTGGTGTATTGGGCTTTGTCGGGATCATCCTGGCGCTGGGCACCATGCTTGGCAAAATGATGGCCGACTCCGGGGGGGCTGACCAGATCGCCCGAACCCTGATCCGTGCCTTCGGCAAGGAAAAGGTGCAATGGGCAATGATGTTTGCCGCCTTCCTGGTGGGTATTCCGTTGTTCTTCGAAATCGGCTTTGTGCTGCTGATTCCGTTGGTGTTTATCGTTGCGCGTCGTACCGGCGTGTCGATCATCAAAATCGGTATTCCGTTGCTCGCAGGTTTGTCAGCCGTTCACGGTCTGGTGCCGCCGCACCCGGGGCCGCTGCTGGCCATTGGTGTATTCGGTGCTGACATCGGCAAGACCATTTTGTACGGCCTGATCGTTGCACTGCCTACCGCGATCATTGCCGGTCCGATTTATGGCACGTTCATCTCCAAGTACATCCCGGGTCACGCTTCCCAGGAGTTGATGGACCAATTGGCGAGCGAGCCGGAATCCAGCACGCTGCCGAGCTTCTCCATCACCTTGATCACTGTGCTGCTGCCAGTATTCCTGATGCTGCTCAAGACGTTTGCCGACGTTGCGCTGCCTGATGGCAACTTCTTCCGTGTCTGGATGGACATGATCGGTCACCCGATCAGTGCCCTGTTGCTGGCATTGCTGCTGGCGTTGTACACCTTTGGCGCGCGCCAGGGGATCGACTCCAAGCGCATCCTCAAACTGCTGGACGCGAGCCTGGCCCCTACCGCAGCGATCATTCTGATCATCGGCGCGGGCGGCGGGTTCAAGCAAATGCTGGTAGCCAGCGGTGTGGGTGACGTGATCGGCCATATGGCGGTGAACGCGCAAATTTCGCCAATCCTGCTGGCCTGGCTGGTGGCGGCGGTGATTCGTATTGCAACAGGTTCTGCGACCGTGGCAACGATTACCGGGGCGGGGATTGTATTGCCGGTAGTGGATATGATTCCGGGCGTTAACCGCGAACTGCTGGTGCTGGCAACAGGGGCGGGCTCGTTGATTCTGTCTCACGTCAACGATGCCGGTTTCTGGTTGGTGAAGCAGTACTTCAACATGACAGTGGCTGAAACGTTCAAGACCTGGACCGCGATGGAAACCATCCTGTCGATTGTAGGTTTGATCTTTATTCTGCTGCTGTCGTTGGTGGTTTAAGCGCCACCAAACCTGTGGGAGCGGGCTGGCTCGCGATAAGCGCAACGCGGTGTATCTATTGCACCGCGGCGATCCAATCGCGAGCCAGCCCGCTCCCACACGGGTTTATGGCTTAGCCCGGGTTAAAGCCGTCAGCCCGGAACATGGCGCGGATACCACGTAGCGCCTGGCGAATGCGGTCCTGGTTTTCAATCAGGGCAAAACGCACATGATCGTCGCCGTATTCACCAAATCCTACGCCTGGGGACACACAGACTTTGGCATCCGCCAGCAACTTCTTGGCGAATTCCAGTGAGCCCATGTGTGCATAAGCCTCCGGGATCTTGGCCCAGATATACATCGAAGCTTTCGGGTTTTCGACCATCCAGCCCAGTTCGTGCAGCCCTTTGACGATGACGTTACGGCGCTGGCGGTACTGCTCGGCAATATCCTTGACGCACTGCTGGTCGCCTTCGAGCGCAGCGATCGCGGCCACTTGCAGCGGAGTGAAGGTGCCATAGTCGTGGTAGCTCTTGATCCGCGCCAGAGCGTTGACCAACTCCGGATTGCCCACCATGAAACCAATACGCCAGCCTGCCATGTTGTAGCTTTTGGACAGCGTGAAGAACTCCACGGCTACGTCCTTGGCGCCAGGTACTTGCATGATCGAAGGTGCTTTCCAGCCGTCGTAGACGATATCGGCGTAAGCCAGATCGTGAACCACCAACACATCGTATTGCTTGGCCAGGGCCACCACGCGCTCGAAAAAGTCCAGCTCCACGCATTGCGCCGTCGGATTGGACGGGAAGCCCAGAATCATCATTTTTGGCTTGGGGATCGAACCGCGAATGGCTTTTTCCAGCTCGGCAAAAAAGTCCACACCGGGGATCAGCGGCACCGAACGCACCTGGGCGCCGGCAATCACGGCACCGTAAATGTGGATCGGGTAGCTGGGATTAGGCACCAGCACGGTATCGCCCTGATCCAGGGTGGCCAGCATCAAGTGTGCCAGGCCCTCTTTGGAGCCGATGGTGACGATGGCTTCGTGTTCCGGATCGATCTCAACGTTGTAACGGTCGGCATACCAACGAGAAATAGCCCGGCGCAGACGGGGAATACCCCGCGAAGTCGAGTAGCCGTGAGTGTCTTCACGCTGTGCGACGGTGCAGAGTTTTTCGACGATATGAGGAGGCGTCGGGCCGTCAGGGTTGCCCATGCTGAAGTCGATGATGTCTTCGCCACGACGTCGGGCGGCCATCTTCAGCTCAGCCGTGATGTTGAAAACGTAAGGGGGGAGTCGATCGATGCGCGCAAAACGGCGCGGCGAACCTTGGTCTGCCATGTGAGCCTCTGATACGTAAGCGCCCGGAACCGTCCGAGCGACGTTGACCACTGCGGTGGTCCGGGCAAAACAATACGGGCGGTGATGGCCTTTTGTCTAGATGCTGTCGGGGTCTATTTTTCCGCTGATCCGACCCAGCTGTATATTTGTTCCTATACTCAGCTGCTAAGTTTCCTACTTACTCTATCGAGCATGCCCCATGGATCAAATAGAAAAGTTCGAACTGTCAGCTCCGCGATTTGCCAAAGGTCAGTTTCAACTGATCGCGGGTTTGGGTGGCCGTTTCACTGAGGAGACCGCTGATCGAATTCCACAATTGTGGGAAAAATTCATCCCGGAAATCGGAAAAGTGCCAAGTCAAATTGGCGATGAAACCTACGGCGTTTGTTGTAACCCTGATGGCGAAGGGGGCTTCGAATACATTGCCGGCGTGGCCATCAGCAAGTTGGACGACCTGCCTGAACGGTATCGCTGGATCGAACTGCAAGAGCAGTCGTATGCGGTCTTTGAACATCGCGGCCCACTGGACACCCTTGCGCAGACGTTTCAGGCAATCTGGCAAGACTGGTTGCCTCATTCGGGCTACGAAGCTGCTGATGCGCCCGAGTTTGAACGTTACAGCGCGGACTTCAATCCGGACACCGGCGCAGGGCTGTTAGAAATCTGGTTGCCTGTTAAAAAGCCGATTTAGCTTGCGCGCAGTTGGGGCTGCGACGGTGATATCAGGGGCAGTACCAGGCGTCGCTCGCCACGGTAGGCTTCGCCTTGTTCGATCCAGCCCTGGCTCAGATAAAAAGCCAGGGCGCTGGCGTTGAACGGGCTTACCGACAGCATCAATAGCCGAATTTCGGGCCAGAACTGTCGAATGGCCCGGGGGAGTTCGCGCAGGCAGGCTTTACCCAACCCCAGGCCCTGAACGCCGCTGTCGACTTGAAACGCATGCAAGGTTGCGCTGCCAGGCTCAGCCCAATGGGCCAAAAGCGGCTCACGCTTGAGCAGCATAAAGGCAACCGGAAACTCCTCACTGAGCAGCGCCAATCCCTTGATCCCCGCGTGCGGCTGAGCAGGCAGTGAGTGCAAGGCCGAAGCAATGTCGCCGCAAAAAGCGATTTGCTCAGGAGCTACCTCAATCTTGCGCAGTTGCTCGCGTTGCAGGGGGGTAAGGTCTTCATAAGCGCAGAGGCGGGTGTTCATATCTGGATTCTGTCGAGGCGCAATAGGGGGCAACTGACGGGTTGGATCAGTTACTGCTGAGCAGCACGTCAGTTTCTACCCATCAGGGGGCCAAATACAGATTTATTCGTTTATCGGTTTTCAGTTCGTCGGCAAGCTGAAGGTGAAAACCGTGCCATGAACTTCATCGGAGGCGACTTCGAGTTGGCCTCCATGGGACAGGGCGATCTGGCTGGCAATGTACAACCCAAGTCCAAGACCGGCTTGCGGGATGTGGTTGGCCGGACGTGAATAGGGTTTGAACAAGTGTGGCAGCACATCAGCCGGAATGGTCTTGCCCTGGTTGGCCACCCTGATACTGAACACGCCATCCTGGGTCTGGATGGCGACGCGCACCGTGCCGGTGGAAGAGCCATGGGTGATGGCGTTGATCAACAGGTTGGAGAGCAGTTGTGCCAAGCGGCCACTGTCACATTGAAGACCTTTGAGTTGACCTATCTGCGAGAGGATCAACCGCTCGGGATGAACATTTTGTATCTCTGAAATCACGTGGCTGAATACCTGATTCAGATCCCGGCATTCGCTCAAGGTCACGGGGATTCCGCTGCCGAGCCGTCCCCGGGCAAAGTCCAGGACGTCATTGACCAGCTGCGAGGCCCGATGGCCAGAGGTCAGGATGTGCTGCACCAGAACGTCGGTCTGTGGGTTGGAGTGCTTGCGCAGCAAGCGCTCGGCGGCGGCCGTAATGGCGAATAACGGGTTGCGCAAGTCATGGCCGATAACGGCGATAAATTGTTCGCGCAACTCAGCATTTTCTCGCTCCTGCTGCAGCGCTGTTTCTGTGCGCTGCAGGTTTTCTTCTGCTTCGATTTGCAGCGATAGCAGGCGTGAAAAAGACTCCATTGTCGACTGGATGGTGCTGTCCCTGAGGCGTGCAGGCTCTGGGTCAAGTGCACACAGGGTGCCGAAAAAACTGCCGTCGGTACGCCACACCGGAATCGTGATGTAGCTCTTGAAACGATACATTTTTGGCGTGTGATGGTTCTGGTACAGCGGATCTTCGCTGGCGTTGTCGATGACGATCGGCAGGTGCGAGTTCATGCTTTCAAAGCACAGGGTACTGACCAGGTCCAGCTCTCCACCCGGCTGCAAACCAAAGTTCAGATTGTCGAGTACCGCGCAGGCGGTCCAGGTTGTTTGGGTGACACGGGCAACGGCGGCAAAGCGCATTCCGGTCATTTCAGTAATGACCTTGAGGATCGCTGGAACAGCACTGATCCGGTTAATCGTTGCGATATCGTCAATCGCGCCTTGCGCCATGGTGGATGCTCTTGCTTAAAAAATTGATTCTAGTCATAACACTGAGCGTGGCACAAATTCCTGGAGGATTTGTATACAGGCCTGAGTTGGGCCAATAAAAAAGGCCGCCTCCTTCATAAATAAGGGGCGGCCTTTTTATTTAAATCAACTCAAGTGTCTTGTTTGTCCTGCAGGACCTCAGCTGTTTTGGCGTCGAGATCAACGTCCCACTTAACGCCTTTGGTATCGCGTAATTCAACTTCATAAACCAGTTTGCCGTAGGAATGATCAAGCTCTGTATCGAGAATGGTTGCGCCTGGGTGTTTATCCAGCGCCGCTTGATTCAACTTTTCAAATGAGGTGATTTCACCCGACTTGATCAGCCCTGGAATATGGTCTGGGCGTACATCTGCCTGGGCAACACCGGCAGTCAGTGCCAGGGCAAGAGTGGCGAATACTATATTCAGTGCTTTCATGTTTAATCCCTTGGGGTTGAGGTGTTTAAGTGGGATCAGATTATCCGGCGCAACTTAACTCATCCTTAATTTCCACCCCGTTACAGGTTAGCGGTTTCAGTAGCCATTCTTTTCCAGCACTTGGTTGACGCTGTGTGGAGCCGATCGCTGGTAGTACGTGAGCAGTTCGCTTGCGCGGTTAGTGAAAATACCGTCGACGCCTGCGTCCATTGCCTTCTTGAAGTCCACGGGTTCGTCGAGGGTGTACACGTGTACCAGCAAGCCCTTGTCGTGGGTCGCCTTGTTCATCCACGGCTTGATCAGGTCGAAGTAGCTCTGGTCACCGCCGCGGGTCAACGCTGCCGAAGGGCCTGTACCGATGGCTCCGTTGGCCTTGGCAAAGTCGAGCCACTGGATGAACTCGGCCTTGTCCTTAGGCTGCAGCTTGGCGTAATACGCAGCTTTATCCTTCTCGCCCGAGTCGGCGAAGCGCTGAGTGGTGTTCGGTGTCATACCGCCTTCACCGACCCATAACAGCAGGATTTTTGGTGTGTTGGGCATTTCTTTTTGCAGCAGTTCGAGGCTGTTTTTGTCAAAGGTTTGCAACATTATCCGGCCTTTTCCCTGGCCGACCAGAGGCTCTGCCGTTGTTGTTGCCGGTTCGAGCCAGCCACGTTCGCTCAGTTTGTTTTTCAGGTCGTGCTCAAGCCCCGGGAACTGTTTGGGCTCTTTGGTTTCGATGTACAGGCCAGGCTTGTGTTGCGGGTTGCCTTGGGCAATATCGATTATTTCGTCCAGCGTCAGAATGGGCAGCCCAACATAGGATGGGCGCGCACGATCGGGATAAGCCTGATTGAACCAGCTACCGGCATCCAGGGTTTTAAGCTCGGCCAGCGTGAAGGCGCTGGCGGGACTGTCCTTGCGTTCCGGGAATTTTTTGGCCACGTCGGTGGTGCGTAACAGGCTGTTGTCATGTAACGCAAACAGAACCCCGTCCTTGCTGCGTTGAAGGTCCATTTCCAGATAGTCGGCGCCCAGGTCCCGGGCGAGGGTATAGGCTGCTGCTGTTGATTCCGGGGCGTCGAAGGAGGCACCCCGATGTGCAATCACTGCAGGACGCGGTATGCCATGAGCGTTGGCCAGTGCCGCCTCGGTCGTGCTGGATGCGCTGGCGGCCTGTGCGCCGCCCATGCCCAGAAGCAGGCTCAGTAGCAGGGCGGTTTTGCCAAAAGGGTCAGGCATGGGTTGAGTTCCTTTCAATCAGAAAAATAGAGGCCGCTTTTTTAACAACACGGCAGCCATGGGTACTATCAAGAATCTGACACAAACGAGTGTCTTGTTCGGTTTTAAGCGTTTTTTCTTACAAATGTGCAGTATTCTTGGCCACATCAGTGCCCCCGGCAGAGGGGCAGGCGTTAAATCTTGCGTGTAAACCATCGTTCCAGAGCCTCTGGGCTCGTCAGTGAGGTTTACCATGCGTATCACTTCGCAACTAATCTGCCAGGCCGCCGACCAGCTAAACGGCTTTGTCGGTTTAAATCGCAAGACAGGCCAGCACATTGTCCGTTTCAGTGAGGATTCCTTCGGGATGGATGTCGCTGACGACAACATTACGCCCGCCAGCGAGTTTGTCTGGCACGCCGATGGCGCAGACACCATGACCCTCAAGCGCGAGCTGATTCAGTTATTACTGGATCAAAATATTGATGATCGTTTGAACATCACCGAGCCATTGCGTGTGTACATGCAGCGTCTGGACGTGCCTGAGATTTCGGCTGTACGCCGTTGCGTCAATTGAGTGGAGCAGCCCAGGACACTATTTTTTCCTGGGCTGCTATTCAATACGGCTGTGAAAGAGTGTCTGCAGCGCTGATACTGATTTTGTTACGGCCCGTATTTTTTGCGATATACAGTGCTTTATCGGCTTCATTCAACCAAGTGGAAGCGTTTTGAAACTCGGGGCGGCAAGAGGCCAGTCCAATGCTCAGGCTTACGCTTATCCGCAGTTCAGGCTCGTCCGCGTGTTGAAAGTTGCAAAATACCTGACGCAGTCGCTCCATGATTTCCTGGGCCTGATGCAGAGAGCGGTTGGGCAGGATGATGCAGAATTCATCACCGCCATACCGACCAGCCAGGTCTTGAGCGCGCAAGTTGTCCTTGAGCTCCTTGCTGAGCTGGCGCAATACACAATCACCGACGATATGCCCGTAGGTATCATTGATCTTCTTGAAATGGTCGATATCAATCAGGGCCAGGGTGGCGGGCGAACGACTCTCCCGGCTTTGCAGGAAGCTCAGGTGCAGCAGGTCTTTCCATGAGCCGTGATTGAGCAGCCCGGTCAGGCTGTCGGTGCGGCTCAGGGTGCTCAGTGCGCGTTTATGCTCGGCCAAGGTTATCGCCAGGCGATAGCTGACCATGCCTACAGAAAACGGGTAAAGAATCAGCACCGGTATGCAGGCATAGACTTGCAGGCTGTTGGTTTCAGGCGTGAAGGCAGCTCCCAGAAACAGAAGCGAAATCAGGACCCCTGCCAGCTGCGCCAACACACCGTACAGGAGAAATCTTGGCCCTCCTGCCGCGACGTTATGCATCATCATCATGGACACAATAATGACTGTCGGCAGCGCGTTGAACTGGATGGTTGCTGCCCAGACCCCCCCGCACAGCGAGTCAATCAAGATGTTTCGCCGCTCAGTCCGATACGGATAGGTCGCACGTGAAGACAATTGGAGTGCCAGGTGTGGCCATACGAGTGCATTGAACAGCAGCAGTCCCCATAGCCAGATGGGCTTGTCGAGAGGGTACAGGGCGGCTACCAGACTGAGCCCGCCAAACCCTGAACCTATGGCACGTGGCGTATAAATACGCTTGGCAAACGACAAGCCTTTGCCTCTTTTATTGTCCATGGTTATCTGCGTGAGATGTTTGGACCATGAGTCCGGATACCGCTGGGTATCCGGGCCGCCGATTGCTTGCTGACACCCGTTGTCGAGAATACATCGCACATATTCCGCACATTTTTGGAACGGTTATGGATGCAGACTAGCTCTATTAAGTCGAAGGCGAGTCAGCGTTGGTGACAATGTCTGTGGCCACTGTTAGTTCTTATAGAATGACGATCAACCGCTAACAGGCCGGAAAGCAAGATAATACTCATTTTTTCACCGGAGGCTTCATGCCATGGCACTCGACTCACGCAGTGCTGAGCGGCTTAAACCCGCTGAGCGTTATCAAGGTGCATTTCGAAATGATGGCGCCCGGCCGTCCTCCAGTCTTGGCAAGACCTTGGGTATTTTTTGGAGAATGCTTTTTCAAAAGCCTGCGAGTACACGTCCTGCAGGTGTGATTCCGGTCAAGCCGTTAACCTGTGAACAGTTGGCCGCGGCACCTGACTTCAGTGTCTATCGATTGGGGCACTCGACCTTGCTGCTCAAGCTCAATGGCAAGTACTGGCTGACCGATCCTGTCTACGCGCAGCGTGCCTCACCGCTGCAGTGGATTGGCCCCAAGCGTTTCCATGCTCCCCCCATCAGCCTTCAAGAGCTTCCACCGTTGGAGGCCGTGATTCTTTCCCATAATCACTACGATCACCTGGACCAAAAAACCGTGTTGCAACTTGCGGCTAAAACGCAGCATTTTTTGGCGCCGCTGGGTGTCGGCGACCTGTTGATCAAATGGGGAGTACAGGCCAGCAAAGTTCAGCAACTGGATTGGTGGCAAGACACCCATGTTGCAGGCATTCGTTTTATCGCCACTCCATCCCAGCACTTTTCAGGCCGCGGCCTGTTTGATCACAACCAGACGCTTTGGGCATCCTGGGTGATGATCATTGATGGGGTGCGGATTTTCTTCAGTGGAGATTCGGGGTACTTCGACGGCTTCAAGCTGATTGGTGAACAGTTGGGACCATTCGACCTGACTCTAATGGAAACGGGGGCCTACAACGTCGATTGGCCACATGTACACATGCAGCCCGAGCACAGCCTGCAAGCCCACATCGACCTCAATGGACGTTGGCTAATGCCGATTCACAACGGCACCTTTGATCTGGCTTTCCATGCCTGGTCCGAGCCGTTTGACCGTATTGTGGCGTTGGCGGAGCAACGCAATGTACTCATTACAACGCCACAAATGGGGGAAGTGTTCAACCTGATGCAGCCCCACAAAGGGCGTGCCTGGTGGCTTGAAGTACACACCCCGGAGTAGTAGGGCCGGGGTTTACTCGATCATGGCAAAGTCTTCGCGGCCCATCGGGTCGGGTGTAGTGCCGCGAACATTGCCCCCGCGACCGGGCGCAAACCCGGGAAAGAACACCAGCCCTTGCGCCTCCAGGCTGTAGGCGAGGGCCAGCCGGGTAACGTCGCGCACAGGGCCTTGGGCTTCGAAGCGTTCAATTGCCGGGACTGAAACCCCGGACTGCTGGCTCAGATACTCGAGATTCCAGCCAAGCATTTCGCGGGCTTGCGCGCAGTGCAGCGGGGTAAATTGATTAATGACAATGCGTTCAAACGTACTGCGCGTGGCTGAATGAGGCATGGGTGTTCTCCAGGGCTGAGTCAGTGCTTGAAAATATACTGTGTTTTTATACAGTTATTTTTGGCGTGGATCAAACTCGTTTTCTGATAAGTCCCGACCGGAAAAGTCGCCTCATTTATCTCCTCTCAAGATACCGACCACTCGGTTGGACTGCCCCCAGTCGATTCACGGGTGTCGTATCTGTTGGCCACACGCAGTTAATTTTTTCACAAAAAAAAGGGCCAACAATCGTTGGCCCTTCTTGTTTGCTACGTATGGCTTAACTCAAGCCTCGTATCAATCCCAGCTCAATGCACCACCGGTTTGGTATTCAATTACCCGCGTTTCGAAGAAATTTTTCTCTTTCTTCAAGTCCATGATTTCGCTCATCCATGGGAACGGGTTGGTCGTGCCCGGGTATTCTTCTTTCAGGCCGATTTGCGACAGGCGGCGGTTGGCGATGAATTTGAGGTAGTCCTCCATCATCGCGGCGTTCATGCCCAGTACGCCGCGCGGCATGGTGTCGCGAGCGTATTCGATTTCCAGTTGGGTGCCTTGCAGGATCATCTGCGAAGCTTCTTCCTTCATTTCAGCGTCCCACAGATGCGGGTTTTCGATTTTGATCTGGTTGATCACATCGATGCCGAAGTTCAGGTGCATGGATTCGTCGCGCAGGATGTATTGGAACTGCTCGGCGACACCGGTCATTTTGTTGCGACGGCCCATCGACAGGATCTGGGTAAAGCCGCAATAGAAGAAGATGCCTTCCAGAACGCAGTAGTAGGCGATCAGGTTGCGCAGCAGCTCTTTATCGGTCTCAACGGTGCCGGTTTCGAACTTCGGATCGGAGATCGAACGGGTGTATTTGAGGCCCCAGGTGGCTTTTTTAGCGACCGACGGGATCTCGTGGTACATGTTGAAGATCTCGCCTTCATCCATGGCCAGCGATTCGATGCAGTACTGGTAGGCGTGGGTGTGGATCGCCTCTTCGAATGCCTGGCGCAGGATGTACTGGCGGCATTCAGGGTTGGTGATCAGGCGGTACACGGCCAGCACCAGGTTGTTGGCAACCAGGGAGTCGGCGGTGGAGAAGAAGCCCAGGTTGCGCATCACGATGCGGCGCTCGTCGTCGGTCAGGCCTTCCGGGTTTTTCCAGAGGGCGATGTCGGCGGTCATGTTGACTTCTTGCGGCATCCAGTGGTTTGCGCAACCGTCCAGGTACTTCTGCCAGGCCCAGTCGTACTTGAACGGCACGAGCTGGTTGAGGTCGGCGCGGCAGTTGATCATCATCTTTTCGTCAACCGCAACACGGGCGGAAGCGCCTTCGAGTTCGGCCAGACCTTCAGCGATGTCGAGGTTGTCCAGGGCAGCCTTGGCGCGAATGATCGCGGCCGAGTCGCTGGCGGTCACTGCACGGGCTTCCTGGGCTGCTACGCCGCCGGCGGCGTCGAGGCGGTCCATGTTGGCTTCGGTTGCGTGGCCTGCGTTGGCGCCTTTAACAGCGACTTCGCCTTCGTCTTCTTTGTCGAATTCGTCCCAGCTCAGCATGACGTATCGTCTCCTGCGTGAGGGCCTGTTGGCTGTGTGAAAACACTGATGGTTTGGTTTTTACACGGCCATAGGCCACTTGGATCTAAGAAATGTTGCTTGCAGTAGCGTTGTGCTCACGCAAAAACATGAATGTGTACGTTGGCTTGTACCGCTGTCGCTCAGGGGAGGAGGTTTTACCTGCACTCACCCTGGGCCTTGAGGCCGTAGCAGCGTGGATTTACAGCCCGCCAAGGGGATATATCAAGCCTTTTTGATGGCCGCAGTATACGGCTTTTGCACAAGGTATTTCAGCCAGTTTTTTTTCCGGGGATGCGACGAAACGCCCTAAATTTATCCTGGGCTTAAGGAAGGCTGGGGCTGGGCGAGGGTTTACAGGAGCAGAAGTTTTTTTGTCATGGGGCCAAGAGGTCGAATGACCTGTGGCTAGAGGGGGAATGAGTCGGGTTTTGGTGCGAGGCAGGATCAAGCCCGGCCGAAACCGGGCGTTAAGTCGATGCGGTGTCAGCTGAGGCGATGGCCGTTGGTACGGTCATAACCATCTTCGGCAAAACCTGCCGAGCGGGTGTTGTCATAGCCATCTTCGGCAAAGCTGGCCGAGCGTGTGCTGTCGTAACCGTCTTCTGCAAAGCTGGCCGAGCGTGTGCTGTTGTAGCCGTCTTCTGTAAAGCTGGCTGCGTGAGTGCGGTCATAACCGTCAGCGGCAAACGCTGCGCTGGCCAGAACTGACAAACTAAAAGCCACTATCAAGGAGCGTTTCATTTAATAATTCCCGTGCGATACAGGCGCAGGCGCACAACTGTTCAAGGGCGATATAAGTTGCGTTGAAAGTTGCAATTAAGTGCCGCGAGGGATCGCTTATATAAGTAAGTTGATTAACGCTTTAATAAACCGGGTGCGATGAATCAGCCGTTGGAACAACCGTTACCCATCACGCGGTATTCGAGGGTGTGCTGCATGCCCTGGGAGTCTTCGTAGACCATTTGCGCCGGTACGACTTCGCAGACGCTGGGGATTTCGCTCATGGAAATCACTTTGGCAATGTCCAGTTCGGAAGAGTAGGAATACTGTTCAACGGCAGGTTGCTGGTGCGTAGCCTGTGTGCTTGTTTCATCCGCCATGGCGGTTAAACACACACTGCTCAGAGCCAGAACTAACAACGCTTTCATTTCGAAATTACCTGTTTTAGGTCGAGTGGGGTCACACAGCCCTTATGAGGCTGTGTGTGAAACTGAGTGATGAAGAGCGACTAAACTTGCCTTCGTGGGGGCTGTAACTTGGGTTAATCGCGGTGCCTTGGTTGGCGAGATGAATTTTAGGCCTGCGCCGCACGGGCATATAGAGGGGGTTTTGATAAAGACTGTTGACAGTTTCTGCAACAATCGTCGAAAACAGGGTTGGTTTTGGACGTTTGCAAGGTGGGCACCCAGCCGTAACGGGCTGTAAGTACTGTGCTTGAGCCTTGCGCAGGAAAACCATAGTTTTTTTGCGTGTTTCTTACTACCAACGTCGAATGGATCTCACGGCTTGGCCCGGCTAAAACAGGGTCATAAAACAACAACTACAAGCATTGAGGTATGAAACATGAGTGCCGCTTCCCTGTATCCCGTACGCCCTGAAGTCGCTGCCAACACGCTGACTGACGAGGCGACCTACAAGGCGATGTACCAGCAGTCCGTCGTCAACCCGGATGGCTTCTGGCGCGAACAAGCAAAGCGTCTCGACTGGATCAAGCCTTTTACTACCGTCAAGCAGACGTCCTTCGACGACCATCATGTCGACATCAAATGGTTTGCAGATGGCACGCTCAACGTTTCCTACAACTGCCTGGATCGCCACCTTGCCGAGCGCGGCGATCAGGTCGCTATCATCTGGGAAGGGGATGACCCTTCCGAACAGCGCAACATCACCTACCGCGAACTGCACGAAGAAGTGTGCAAGCTGGCCAACGCCCTGCGCGGTCAGGATGTGCACCGTGGTGATGTCGTTACTATCTATATGCCGATGGTGCCTGAAGCCGTAGTCGCCATGCTGGCCTGTACCCGGATCGGCGCGATTCACTCCGTGGTGTTTGGTGGTTTCTCGCCTGAGGCACTGGCCGGACGGATCATCGATTGCAAATCCAAGGTGGTCATTACCGCTGACGAAGGTCTGCGTGGTGGCAAGCGCACAGCGCTCAAGGCCAATGTCGATGTGGCATTGACCAACCCGGACACTTCCAGTGTGCAGAAGATCATTGTGTTCAAGCGTACCGGTGGCGACATCGCCTGGTACAAGCACCGTGACATCTGGTACCACGACTTGATGGCCGTTGCTTCGAAGCACTGCGCTCCGAAAGAAATGGGGGCCGAAGAAGCCCTGTTCATCCTGTATACCTCTGGCTCAACCGGCAAGCCCAAGGGCGTTCAGCACACCACGGGCGGCTATCTGCTCTATGCGGCACTGACCCACGAGCGCGTGTTCGATTACCGTCCTGGCGAGATTTACTGGTGCACGGCCGATGTGGGCTGGGTGACCGGTCACACCTATATTGTCTACGGGCCGTTGGCCAATGGCGCGACCACCCTGTTGTTTGAAGGTGTGCCGAACTATCCGGACATCACCCGCGTGTCGAAAATTGTCGACAAGCACAAGGTCAACATTCTCTACACCGCGCCAACCGCCATTCGCGCCATGATGGCTGAAGGTCAGGCTGCGGTTAAGGATGCCGATGGCTCCAGCTTGCGTTTGCTGGGTTCGGTGGGCGAACCGATTAACCCTGAGGCCTGGAACTGGTACTACACAACCGTGGGCAAGGAGCGTTGCCCGATCGTGGATACCTGGTGGCAGACCGAGACTGGTGCTTGCATGATGAGCCCGCTGCCGGGGGCGCACGCACTCAAGCCTGGCTCTGCGGCGCGTCCGTTCTTCGGCGTGGTGCCGGGGCTGGTGGATAACCTGGGTAACCTTATAGAAGGGGCTGCCGAAGGCAACCTGGTGATTCTGGATTCGTGGCCGGGGCAGGCGCGGACCCTGTATGGCGATCACGACCGTTTCGTCGATACCTACTTCAAGACCTTCCGTGGCATGTACTTCACCGGTGACGGCGCGCGTCGCGATGAGGATGGCTACTACTGGATCACGGGTCGCGTGGATGACGTGCTCAACGTGTCCGGCCACCGGATGGGTACCGCCGAAATCGAAAGCGCGATGGTGGCGCACCCTAAAGTTGCCGAGGCCGCAGTTGTCGGCGTGCCGCATGACATCAAGGGGCAGGGGATCTATGTCTACGTCACGCTCAATGGTGGCGAAGAGCCGAGTGAAGCGCTGCGCCTTGAGTTGAAAAACTGGGTGCGCAAGGAGATCGGCCCGATCGCCTCGCCGGATGTCATCCAGTGGGCACCGGGGCTGCCGAAAACCCGCTCGGGCAAAATCATGCGCCGCATTTTGCGCAAGATTGCCACCGGTGAATACGATGGTCTGGGTGATATCTCTACCCTGGCTGACCCGGGTGTGGTGCAGCACTTGATTGAAACCCACAAAGGCATGAAAGTCGCATAACACGTGCTGAGTGTCATCGAGCCCCGTCCGGCGTTGCCTGGCGGGGCTTTTTTATGGTGGCCTGGAATCTGCAGTGGGAGCGGGCTTGCTCGCGATGGCAGCAGTTCGGTTTGTCTGGCACACCGCATCGCCTGTATCGCGAGCAAGCCCGCTCCCACAGGGGCATTTAGGGCCAGTAAGACGGTTGCTCCTGTAGGTGTAGGCCCTCAGTGTTACCGAATGTGTAACCGGCTGCTCCAAGGTGGGGCTTTGCGATACCCAAAGCACTGATTTAGAGCCCTTTTCAGCCCGTCATAAAATAAGATGAAACGCTACACTTGCCGGAATAGAAGGGTTTGCGAATAATAGGCCCGCTATTTGCAACTCATATAGGTTCTACATCTTTTGCTCTTGCATTATTTTGGAGAGCTGTCAATGCCTATGGTCGCCTTTTTCGGTGCATCTGTAATTAGTTGTCGCATTGAAGAAATTACGGCTTGAAGCCTGTCGTTAGAATGCCGATCACTCGCTCGTCGTTGTTGTGCTGATCCCAGTGCAACGCCAGTAGGACGTGGCGCCGCATTCCCGGTTTAACCTCCGCATATTGGGCCTAGGCTCACTCTGCATTTATTGCCCTTTACCGATGGAGTCCTAAGATGAAGAAACTCGTGCTTCTTGGCGCCCTGGCACTGTCCGTGCTGTCCCTGCAGGCTTTTGCTGCTGATAAACCTCTGAAGATTGGTATTGAAGCGGCGTACCCTCCGTTCGCCTCCAAGGCCCCGGATGGCAGTATCGTGGGTTTTGACTACGACATCGGTAATGCTCTGTGCGAGCAGATGCAGGTCAAGTGTGTGTGGGTCGAACAAGAATTCGACGGTCTGATCCCTGCGCTGAAAGTGCGCAAGATCGATGCCATCCTGTCCTCGATGTCGATTACCGAAGACCGCAAAAAGTCGGTTGATTTCACCAACAAGTACTACCTCACTCCGGCACGTCTGGTGATGAAGGAAGGCACTGTGGTCGGCGATAACCTTGAAGAGCTCAAGGGCAAGAAAATCGGCGTACAGCGCGGTTCGATCCACGACCGTTTCGCCAAGGAAGTTCTGGCGCCTAAAGGTGCAACCGTTGTTCCTTACGGTTCGCAGAACGAAATCTATCTGGACGTTGAAGCGGGCCGCCTTGATGGCACCGTTGCAGACGCCACCCTGCTCGAAGACGGTTTCCTGAAAACCCCGGCGGGTAAAGGCTATGCATTTGCGGGTCCGGCATTCACCGACGTCAAATATTTTGGTGACGGCGTAGGTATCGCAGTGCGCAAGGGCGATGCCCTCAAAGACAAGATCAACACTGCAATTACCGCTATCCGTGAAAACGGCAAGTACAAGCAAATCCAGGACAAATACTTCAACTTCGATATTTACGGTCAGTAATACATCGCAGCGGTAAGTCCGAAATGGCGCAAGCAACAGATTCTCTGAAGTTTGCGCCATTTTTTCATCCCCATTTCTGAGGACCTGAATCATGTTGAAAGGCTACGGGGCTGTCATCCTCGATGGCGCTTGGCTGACGCTTCAGCTCGCCTTGTCGTCCATGGCCCTGGCCATTGTTCTAGGTCTGATCGGTGTTTCGTTACGCTTGTCGCCGGTACGCTGGCTGGCCTGGATGGGCGATCTGTATTCGACGGTAATCCGCGGGATTCCCGATCTGGTGCTGATTTTGCTGATTTTTTACGGTGGCCAGGATTTGCTCAATCGCGTGGCGCCGATGCTGGGCTACGACGACTATATCGACTTGAATCCGCTGGCGGCCGGTATCGGCACCCTGGGCTTCATTTTCGGTGCCTACCTGTCCGAAACCTTTCGTGGTGCGTTCATGGCCATCCCCAAGGGGCAGGCTGAGGCCGGCATGGCGTATGGCATGAGTTCGTTTCAGGTGTTTTTCCGGGTATTGGTGCCGCAGATGATTCGCCTGGCGATTCCGGGCTTTACCAATAACTGGCTGGTATTGACCAAAGCCACGGCCCTGATTTCGGTGGTCGGCTTGCAAGACATGATGTTCAAGGCCAAGCAGGCGGCTGATGCCACCCGCGAGCCGTTCACCTTCTTCCTGGCCGTAGCAGCGATGTATCTGGTGTTGACCAGTGTTTCGCTGCTGGCGTTGCGACAACTTGAGAAGCGCTACTCGGTAGGCGTAAGGGCGGCTGAGCTATGATCTTTGACTACAACGTCATCTGGGCCAGCATGCCGCTGTACTTGAGCGGGTTGCTGGAAACCGTGAAATTGCTGGGCATTTCACTCTTTTTCGGTCTGCTCGCAGCAGTGCCACTGGGGCTGATGCGGGTTTCCAAGCAGGCGTGGGTCAACTTCCCGGCCTGGCTGTTTACCTACGTGATTCGCGGCACGCCGATGCTGGTACAGCTGTTTTTGATCTACTACGGCCTGGCCCAATTCGAAGTCATTCGTGACAGCTTCATGTGGCCACTGCTGTCCAGCGCAACCTTCTGCGCATGCCTGGCGTTTGCTATCAACACCAGCGCCTATACTGCAGAAATCATTGCCGGTAGCCTCAGGGCCACGCCTAATGGCGAGATTGAGGCGGCCAAGGCCATGGGGATGTCGCGGTCCAAAATGTACCGCCGTATTTTGCTGCCGTCGGCCATGCGCCGGGCGCTGCCGCAATACAGCAACGAAGTGATCATGATGTTGCAGACCACCAGTCTGGCCTCCATCGTGACCCTCATCGACATTACGGGCGCTGCACGTACCGTCAATGCGCAGTACTACTTGCCGTTTGAGGCCTACATCACGGCAGGTGCTTTCTACCTGTGCCTGACCTTCATTCTGGTGCGCCTGTTCAAACTGGCCGAGCGCCGCTGGCTGGGCTACATGGCCCCGCGCAAGGCCTGACCCATGGAACGTATTGATCACGTGTTGCCGTGGAGTACCCTGGGTTCTGAGCGCCACTTGACGGTGTTTCGTTTCGGTGCAGGTGAGCGCAAGGCCTATATCCAGGCCAGCTTGCATGCCGACGAACTGCCGGGCATGCGGTGTGCCTGGGAGCTGAAGAAACGTCTGGCCGAGCTTGAAGCACAAGGCGCCTTGAACGGTGTGATCGAGCTGGTGCCCGTGGCCAATCCCCTGGGGCTTGGCCAATTGCTGCAGGGCAGCCATCAGGGGCGCTTTGAGTTTGGCAGCGGCAAGAATTTCAACCGTGATTTCGTTGAGTTGAGCGAGCCGGTAGCGCAGAGACTGGCCGGGTGCCTGGGGGATGACCCCCACGCCAACACCCGACTGATCCGTCAGGCGATGATGGATGTATTGTCTGAACTGCCCCCTGCGACCAGTCAGTTGCAAGGTATGCAGCGTGTGTTGCTCAGCTATGCCTGCAGTGCTGACATTGTGCTCGACTTGCATTGCGAGACCGACGCCGCACTGCACATGTACGCCTTGCCTCAGCATTGGCCGCAGTGGCGTTCTCTGGCTGCGCAGCTGGATGTGCGTGTAGGGCTGTTGGCCGAAGATTCGGGCGGCAGTTCCTTCGATGAAGCCTGTTCGGTGCCCTGGTTGCGGTTGCAGCGCCAGTTCAGCGACGCGCAGATCCCTTTGGCTTGCATGTCGACCACGCTGGAGCTGGGAGGGCAGGCCGACACCGGACGCCCAGAGGCCGAAGCTTATGCCGAGGGCATTCTGGCGTTTCTGGCCGAGCAGGGGCTGATCACGGGCCAATGGCCTGCTGCGCAGTATGAAACGTGCGAAGGGATGCCGTTTGAAGGCACTGAGCTGTTATTTGCGCCGCACCCCGGTGTGGTGAGTTTTTTACGACCGGTGGGCGCCTGGGTAGAAACTGGCGAGCCGCTGTTCGAAGTGATTGATCCTTTATCTGACCGGGTCAGTACGGTATGCGCAGGCACCTCCGGCGTGTTATTTGCCGTTGAGCGACTGCGTTATGCCCAACCCGGTTTCTGGCTGGCTAAAGTGGCGGGGCGCGAGCCTTTGCGCCACGGGCGCTTGCTCAACGACTGACTGTTTTTGTGAGAACCGACAGCATGTACAAACTTGAAGTCCAAGACCTGCATAAACGCTATGGCAGTCATGAAGTGCTCAAAGGCGTTTCACTGGCCGCCAAGGCAGGCGATGTGATCAGCATCATCGGCTCCAGTGGCTCCGGCAAAAGTACCTTTTTGCGTTGCATCAACCTGCTCGAGCAGCCCCATGCCGGCAAGATCCTGCTCAATGGCGAAGAGCTCAAGCTGATTGCCAACAAGGACGGCGCTCTCAAGGCCGCTGATCCCAAGCAGCTGCAGCGCATGCGCTCGCGTTTGTCGATGGTGTTTCAGCATTTCAACCTGTGGTCGCACATGACCGCACTGGAAAACATCATGGAAGCGCCGGTGCATGTGCTGGGGATGACCAAATCCGAAGCCCGTGAAAAAGCCGAGCACTACCTCAACAAGGTAGGTGTGTCCCATCGCAAGGATGCCTACCCGGGGCATATGTCCGGCGGTGAGCAGCAGCGTGTGGCGATTGCCCGCGCACTGGCGATGGAGCCTGAGGTCATGCTGTTTGATGAGCCGACCTCGGCCCTCGACCCGGAGCTTGTGGGTGATGTGCTGAAGGTGATGCAGGACCTGGCTCTGGAAGGCCGGACCATGGTGGTAGTGACCCACGAAATGGGCTTTGCCCGTGAAGTGTCGAACCAGTTGGTATTCCTGCACAAAGGTATTGTTGAGGAAAGCGGCAACCCCCGTGAAGTGCTGGTTAATCCACAGTGTGAGCGGTTGCAGCAGTTTCTGTCGGGCAGCTTGAAGTAACTGCAATTTTAAGACTGCCTCTGTGCACCAAAATAGGTCATGCTCCGCATCCAGCGCAGTTGGCTTAGGTCAGGTGCACATGTTTTATTCCCGTTTTCGTTCCGGATAGCACGCTATGACCGCCCATCGAATTGGTTTCCTCATTTGGCCCAGCACCAAAGCCTTGACCCTGGCGCTGGCCGAGGAAGCGTTGCGTGTTGCTCAGCGCGTGCATCCTGAAGTCGTCTACGAGTTGTTGTTCCTGCAGGCAGAACCTGCGCCCGAGGGCGCCTGGAAATTGCCCGGCGAGCCCTGGAACGGCAAGCTTGAAGGCTGCCAAAAGCTGTTCCTGTTGGCTGATGAGCCCCCGACCACCCTGGCTCCGGCCTTGAGCAGTGCGCTCAAGCAACTGGTGCGGGCAGGGTGTGTGATTGGCGGGCTGTCGGCCGGGGTGTATCCGCTGGCGCAATTAGGTTTGCTTGATGGTTATCGTGCTGCAGTGCATTGGCGCTGGCAGGACGATTTTGCCGAGCGTTTCCCCAAGGTGATTGCCACCAGTCACTTGTTTGACTGGGACCGTGATCGTCTGAGCGCCTGTGGCGGGTTGTCGGTGCTCGATTTGTTGCTGGCTGTTCTGGCTCGCGATCACGGGGCTGAACTGGCCGGTGCGGTGTCCGAAGAGCTGGTGGTGGAGCGCATCCGCGAAGGTGGCGAGCGCCAGCGTATTCCGCTGCAAAACCGTCTTGGCTCCAGCCATCCCAAGCTGACCCAGGCCGTGTTGCTGATGGAGGCCAACATCGAAGAACCCCTGACCACCGACGAAATCGCCCAGCATGTGTGCGTATCCCGTCGGCAGTTGGAGCGGATTTTCAAGCAATACCTCAACCGCGTGCCTAGCCAGTATTACCTGGAACTGCGCCTGAACAAGGCTCGGCAAATGCTGATGCAAACCAGCAAGTCGATTATCCAGATCGGCTTGTCCTGCGGCTTTTCATCGGGGCCGCATTTCTCCAGTGCGTATCGCAACTTCTTTGGCGCGACACCCCGTGAAGACCGCAATCAGCGCCGAAGCAGCAGCCCGTTCGAGTTGTCTTCGGCTCCTGCCGAGCGTGGCTGAAGTCAGAGCCGCTTGGCCTGGGCAAGGGCGATGCGGGTCATATTCCGGCTTACTTCCAGGCGCTCATCGGCGAGTTGCAGGTAAATCCGGTTATACAGGCTGTCGCTGAGGGGCTCTTGGGTCAGCACTTCAGCTTCAGTGACCTTCAGTTTTGCGGCTATTTCTACCAGCGAAGCTCTCAACACCGGATCGCGATTTTGCAGTTGCTCCTGTGACTTGATCCAGGCGTTTTGTAGTTCCAGCAACTGGTTTAGCCAGTCCACGCGCTCGTCGAATATCCGTGCGTTGTCTTCAAGCGGTCCCGGATAGGTTTTGTTCAAGTATGTTTCCCAGAACGGCGCTTCTGCCAGGATCTGGTTAACCAGGCCATCACCTTTTTCGCCCTCCTTGATCAGGTTGTAGGCCCGCGTAAATTCTGCGTTCCCCACCCCTGCGGTGAGGCGGTACACCATGTAATTGGGCACCCAGGGCAGTTCGAGGCTGGAGCTCAGGCGAGCCTGATAGCCGGTGTGTACTTCGACCTCATCCACGGTGCCGGGTACACCATCGATGACTTCAGAGCTGAACCTCAAGCCCAGGCCGCCCTCGCTGACAGGCTTTACTCGCTGAGCGACATCAGCGCGGGCGATATCATGGATTTTCGCCAGCCGGGCCTTGCCCCGTGCCAGGGTGATGAGGTTGTTTTTCAGTTCCCTGGCAGGGGTTGCTGCTTCGTAGTATTCGTAGGCCATGACCTCAAGGCCCATCGCATTGAAAATCTGTGCCCCGGCATCCGCGCAATGTGTGGGGGCGCTGGCAAGGGTGAAGAGTTTTTCGCGCATAAGGGTATCGTTATGGGCGGCATCGATCAGTCGCCACACTTTGCTGGCCAGATCCTCCCAAGCTTCTTCATAGTTGATCCTGTCACTTTCGGTCTCAAATACCTCTGGCTGGACTTCCATTCTGGAAATGACTTCAAAAAAGCCCTGGGATCCGTGCTCTTTTTCGACGTTATCCCAGCTGCTTTGCATCGAGGCCTGTTCAGCGGGTGTGCCGTCGAGCCAAAACTTGCTGCCTTCCAGGCCTCGTGGCGGGTAGGTGCGATGGGGGTCAAGGCCTTGTGCCTGACGGTACCGGATAATCCGGTCCTGGTTGTCCAGATCGAGTTTTTGTCGCTCCAGACGGGTATTGGCGACCACCCAGGACTCTGCGGACTCGGGCAAGTAATCAGGCACTGTTGCTATCTCGTTACCCAGCAGACTCAAATTGAAGGTTCGGGGCCTGCCCACTGAAAGAAGGCCTTCTGGCCACTGGGTGATACCGGTTCTGTTCAGGGTCAATGTCAGGAGCTCAGGCATTTGGCCAATGGCCGGAGGTTGTCCAAGGGGATTGTTACTCAGGTCCAGATGCAAAAGCCGCGTCAGGCCATTGAGACGATCCTGTGCCTCGCGGGTCATCACCAGCTTGTTGTTGGGGAGTGTCAATTGCCTGAGTCGGCGCAGCCTGGTCAGGGCTGGTGGAAAGCGTTCCAGCTGATTGGACGCCAGAGAAAGCACCCGCAGGTTCGGAAAGTGATTCAGGAACTCTTCACTGGAGGACGACAACTGGCAATCATCGAGAAACAGCCCGGCGACATGACGCAAGGGGCTGCTCAAGTTCAGGCTGTCGAGTTCGATAGCGCCCAGCTCGGCGTGGCTAAAGTCGAGCACTGCACGTATCTCGATTCTGCCGGCCTTATTGATGTGTGGTTTATCTGCCGTGTGCCATGAGTCCTTGATCCTGGCACTGACATATTTGCGGGTTTCGTGAATTTCGAGGCCGTTGGTGTCTGATGCTGAGCTGGCGCGGGGCGACTGTACCCACTCATCCAGTTCGCGAAACAACAGGTTTTTTTCATCCATAAGAACATTGAGCTGGGTCAACGCCTGTTCGGTGTTGATGCGTGCGGTTATCAGCCCGATTTCGGCCTCATCGCGCATCGGGTAAAGCGCTCTGACCTGGTTTTTCAGGGGGCTGGACGGGGAGTTGGGATCTATATGGCTGCTGCCGATGCCGCGCAGTAGCGTTTCAGTCTCCAGGGTCACGGAGCGATTGGCATTACCAAACTCCAGGGCGGTTCGCACCTGATTGTTGAGCTGGTATTTTTCGATGAGCCATTGCTTGAAGTTTTGCCCAGGCTTGAGGTGTGATCTCACGTGTTCAAGGCTGGTCTCGGGCAGTGATTTCTGAAGGGCGCTGTAGAAGCCCGAGGCCGGGTGGAGCAAAGCCCCATGCTCATCATAAACTTCGTACTTGCCCGGCCCCAGCCGCACGATGACTCGTGACTGACTGGCCCCCTCCGGGTGATGGGCATGGCGCAAAGCCCCGTCCACGACTGATTCACGAACATCGAGCTTAAGGTCGCTGATGGCGTCGGTGTGCATTCTCAGCGTGTTAATGGCGGCTTTCTCGGCGTCGGGGCTGACCAGGTCTTCTTCAAACAGCCCCTCCTGTGCGTGGGCGATCCTTGTCTGGAATTGCAGCTCCGTGGCCAGGTTCCTGATCCGTAGCGGCAGGTTATGACCCATCAGCAAGTCTTTCTTTTCAAGGGTGCTGGCGGTATCGAGCATGGCCTGGGTCGCGGGGGCGGGAAGCTGCGCAAAGGCGGTTTCAATCAAGCGGGCCTGGGGGCTATGTGTGAGTCGCTCTTTGGCGTAGGTGTGGTTGAAAATATCTTCCCGGCGCTGATAGGCGTAATCGGCCACTTTGGCGTGGAGTGCTTTCACGGCATCCGCCTTGACGGTCTCGGGGCCCAGCAATGCGTTGAGCTGGCTTGAGTCGAGGCTGTCGACAATCAGTGGCCAAAGCTGTCCCTGCTTGACCTCGCCCTGGGATATTTTCAACGTGTCTTCAGGCAGGGCGTGACGGTTGCCGTACACATGGGGCTGGCCGGACAGTGTTTGATCCGAGTAGATGGCCAGTGCCTTTTCCTCAGGCCAGCCTTGCAACTCGGTTGGCAGGCTTTCAAGCCAGTTGCTCTTCTCTGACGTGGTCAGGCCCTGGCGCACATGCTCAATATCCTTGATGTTTTGTTTGTGCAGCTTCAAGCGCGTCAGGCTGTCTTTGAGCAAGGGCGGGATCTTCTCGCTGTTCATGTGTACCCGGCGCAAGACCCCATTGGAGGTCGCACTGACACGTCGCAGGTTTTGCAGTTCCGTGTCGCTGAGTCCGTCCGTTGCATGCCCCAGTCGCCGCATCAAGGTGGCATCCTCCCAGGTCTGCGGGCGCTCGCCCTCCATCAGCCAGGCCCCTTCGCCGTTATGCAGGATTTTGGGCCGGTACGCGTGCGGGCGAGAGGGGTGGCGCAGGGTGAACTGTTGCGCGCCTTCGGCTTTCTCAAGTACCAGAGTGTGCTCAGCCAGGGCGGTGCTGTTGAGTGTCAGCAGCATTTGATCGTTGTGGTGCCGCAGGCCCAGTTCGTCAGTGACTACGCTGTCGGGCACATTCAACTCATGGTTGTAGACGCTGATGTCAGGATTCCATAGGCGGGTGTTGCCGTCGCTGCCCGTCACGGGTGTCATGCCCTCTACGAAGGCTGACGATTTTGGCAGCAGGTCACTGACGATGTGTCCTCCCGCGGCAAACAGCCCTGCCTGTACTGTGCTTTCCAGCACTGCTATCAAATGCTCGAAGGCCTCGGTTGTCTGGCCTTCCACCCAGTCGTGCACGCCCTCATAGACGTCATCCAGCAGTTGATAGGCCATTTGTAGCAGCATCAACTCGCCGACCACCGGCACAAACGGGGCGATGACAAAGGCTGCCGCATTGAACAGGGCCAGGCCGATGCGCTTCCAGCGCTCCAGTCGATCCTGGCGGGTCTTGCGGTCTTCTGCGTCGGTAGAGACGGCAATGCTCTTGGCGTCACTGAATATCCTGGCCAGCTTTCTGCTGTAGAGGGTTTCCCACAGGTCTTCAGTGATCGGCTCAATCGAACAATCGAGCAGGGGGTTGTCGATCGGGATCAGGGATTGTCCGACCCCGAAGTCGCGGTCTTCCAGGTCGGGGGCATTGGGGGCGTCGGTGATGATGTGGAAGTAGGTTCTTTTCAATGCTGAAAAGTACGTCGCCAGATGCTCGTGAGGGATGAAGCGACTGAAGAAATGCTGGTAGTCGTCAGCGCTCAGGCGTGCGGTCAGGTGCTCAACAAAGCGGCCAATGGATGAGTATTCCTTTATCGGGTGCAGCGGATCGTGGGGGAGGTAAACCACAATGGAACGCTGATCCTCGGGAATGAAGATGACCGGTCCCTCTGCCGCCAATGCGCACACCGAGAGGCTGTAGGTCAGCCACTTGTCGCTCGTGCCGCTCATAAAGCCATTCAAAGACTCGTACAGGGGCGCGTGCATTTGCCGGGTGAGAACCCCATGGAGCAGGTCAGCCTTTAGATCGGCCTGATGGCATTCGCCCAGGGTGGTTTTTAGCCGTAATTGCCTGGCACGGTCATTGAGCCCCAGATGGGTTCTCAAATGAGCGTCATAGCGGGCGCCAAGGTTGAGTGCGCGGCAGAGGGCGGTGAAGGCCAGTACCGGCATTTTTTCGGTGATATCGTCCCTGAGTTTGTAATGACCCAGCTCGTCGGGGCGAGTGATATAGCCGGAGTCAGGCTCGTAGGCATAGGGCAAGGTTTCATGCAGTTCAAAGTTGTGCAGGGCGGCGTCCAGTAGCGACACGCGCCACGTTGTAGCACCGCTGTCCCGAAGGCCGATCACTGGCAGGTAGGTAGGGATGTAAAGGTTGATGTAGGTCTGGTTGACGTCCAGGTCCAGGCCGTGGCGTTGCTTGATCAGTCGCTTGAGCAACGGTTCGGCAAAGGCGCGCACATCGAGGATGTGCTCAAGTTGCTGGTTCACAGCGCCGTGCGCGGCCCAGCGCTCGGTCAGTGTGTTTTTGAAGGTGCGGTTTTGAGTGGCGGTGAGGGCTGCAAGGGAGCGGTGCAGGGTTGGTTTGATTGTTTTCAGGCGCTGCAAATCGGGGTTTTTCAAGTGCTCTGCCCAGCTCGGAAGGGCCTTGCTCACATGGGTGAAGTGAGGGCTGTAGTGAAACAGCTGTTCGGGGGGGCGGCGGGGTTTCGGGAATGCTGCTCATGATGAGTCCATTTTCAGAGAGTGGAACAAGAGGGTGCGCATTAGCCTGGCGTCGTTGCCCAGGCCCTGGCCCAAGTCGACACCTTGCAATTGCCTCGAAGAATGGCCATCAAGATCGGCCAGCCCGGGACTGAAAAAAAGCGCAAATACCTGCTCAACCCACTGGGGTTCCGATCAATAAACAGCGTTCAGCCGATACACATTTGGCACCCGAAAGCGGTCCGCCTAAGCCGCTCTGGAAACGCTCACGCTTTTCGCGCAAACAAAACGCCAGAGTGCTGCCGTAAAAGTGCCTCAGCGTTTAAACTGCGCCTTTGTGACGGAATATGTCGCATTGTCGTAATGCCTTGGAAAATCATGGTTGGGCGCTATAAGAAGTTGTCGCTTGGCGACAAGGCGTGCCCCCCGTGTGTCCCTACAATCCTCCCATCGCTCGCCAGTTTAGGCAGGCGTTCCTCTTCAGGAGACTCCGATGTCCGTTGAGCAAGCCCCGGTGCAACGCGCCGATTTCGATCAGGTCATGGTTCCCAACTACGCGCCTGCAGCCTTTATTCCTGTGCGCGGCGCCGGTTCCCGAGTGTGGGACCAGGCCGGTCGTGAACTGATCGACTTCGCTGGCGGCATTGCCGTTAACGTGTTGGGGCATGCGCATCCGGCACTGGTCGGCGCGCTGACCGAGCAGGCCAATACCCTGTGGCACGTATCCAACGTTTTCACCAACGAGCCGGCGCTGCGCCTGGCCAAAAAGCTGGTGGACTCGACCTTTGCCGAGCGTGTGTTCTTCTGTAACTCCGGTGCCGAAGCCAACGAAGCCGCCTTCAAGCTGGCCCGTCGTGTGGCCTTTGATCGGTTCGGCAGCGAGAAGTACGAAATCATCGCCGCACTCAACAGCTTCCACGGTCGTACGCTGTTTACCGTGAACGTCGGCGGGCAGTCGAAGTACTCCGACGGCTTCGGTCCGAAAATCACCGGCATTACCCACATTCCGTTCAACGATCTTGACGCACTCAAAGCGGCCATTTCGGACAAGACCTGCGCGGTGGTACTGGAGCCGATTCAAGGTGAAGGCGGCGTGCTGCCAGCCGAGCAGGCTTACCTGCAAGGCGCCCGCGAGCTGTGCGACGAGCACAACGCGCTGCTGGTGTTCGACGAAGTGCAGACCGGCATGGGCCGTACCGGCCAGCTGTTTGCCTACATGCATTACGGCGTGACCCCGGACATCCTGACCAGCGCCAAGAGCCTGGGCGGCGGTTTCCCGATCGCAGCCATGCTGACCACCGAAGCACTGGCCAAGCATCTGGTTGTCGGCACCCACGGCACCACCTACGGCGGCAACCCGCTGGCATGCGCGGTGGGCAATGCGGTGATTGATGTGATCAACACCCCTGAAGTGCTGGCTGGCGTCAAAACCAAACACGATCAGTTCAAAACCCGTCTTGAGCAGATCGGCCAGCAATACGGCCTGTTCACTGAAGTGCGTGGCATGGGCCTGTTGATCGGCTGCGTGTTGAACGATGCCTGGAAAGGCCGCGCCAAAGACATTTTTAACGCCTGCGAAAAAGAAAACCTGATGATTTTGCAGGCTGGCCCCGACGTGGTGCGCTTTGCGCCAAGCCTGGTGGTAGAAGAAGCCGATATCGAAGAGGGCCTGAACCGCTTCGAACGCGCCGTAAAGAATCTGACGCAAGCCTGAGTGTGACCTCGACGCCCGGCTTGCCGGGCGTCGAACCGAATTAATGTGGGAGCGGGCTTGCTCGCGATGGCAGCACCGCGGTCTGTCTGCACAACCGCGCTGATGCCATCG
>NZ_JAHKRC010000018.1 GCF_019345465.1 Pseudomonas sp. NKUCC02_KPG | reverse complement strand
GTTTTCAAAGTTTCCTCTGTAACATCAACCACTTGCGCTTTCGATCTCTCGTTAGCGGGAGGCGAATTCTACAGCGTTACACGCTGCTGTCAACACCTCATTTCCTGCTTCGATGACTTGAAGCTGACACTGCCGAAAACCAATCCAACTCATTGAAACTCAAGGAGTTTTCCGTTTCGACTGCGCCGGAAGTGGGCGCATTATAGACTAATAAAATGCGCCGTCCAGCACTAATTTCCTACTTATTCAGCTTTTAGCGTAATTCGCGCAAAAGCCTTCTTCCCAGCCTGACAAACGTGGGTAGAACCCAGTGCATATATATAGGAGCGATCAACCACCTCACCATCTATACGCACACCACCCGAACCCAGCAGGTCTCTGGCCACCGCTGAGTTCTTAACCAGCCCAGCTTTATTAAGAACAGCTGCAATCGGCATATCCTCAGTAGCAGTCAACTCCACCTCGGGCAGATCGTCTGGCAACTCGCCATCCTTCATCCGATTGCCGGCGCCACGATGCGCATTGGCCGCAGCCTCTTCACCATGGAATCGAGCCACGATCTCTTCGGCGAGCTTGATCTTGATATCACGCGGGTTAGCCCCCGCCTCCACGTCAGCCTTGAACGCATCGATTTCATCCATCGAGCGAAAGCTCAGCAGTTCGAAGTAGCGCCACATCAACGCATCAGGTATGGACACCAGCTTGCTGTACATCACACCCGGCGCTTCCTGGATACCAACATAGTTACCCAAGGACTTGGACATCTTCTTGACGCCGTCCAGACCTTCAAGCAAAGGCATTGTCACAATGCATTGCGCTTCCTGACCGTAGCCGCGCTGCAGCTCACGCCCCATCAGCAAATTGAATTTTTGATCTGTACCGCCCAGCTCAATGTCCGCCTTCAATGCAACCGAGTCATACCCTTGTACTAACGGGTAAAGGAACTCATGGATCGCGATTGGCTGATTGGTGGTGTAGCGCTTGTCGAAGTCATCGCGCTCAAGCATGCGAGCAACGGTGTACTGGGAAGTCAGGCGAATGAAGTCGGCAGGCCCCATTTGATCCATCCAGGTGGAGTTGAATGCCACCTCGGTTTTAGCCGGATCTAGAATCTTGAAAACCTGAGTTTTATACGTCTCGGCGTTTTCAAGTACCTGCTCGCGCGTCAGCGGTGGACGCGTAGCACTCTTGCCGCTCGGATCACCGATCATCCCGGTGAAATCACCTATAAGGAAGATCACCTGATGGCCCAGTTCCTGGAACTGGCGCAGCTTGTTAATGAGTACGGTATGACCCAAGTGCAGATCGGGTGCGGTCGGGTCGAATCCGGCCTTGATACGCAACGGCTGACCGCGCTTGAGTTTCTCGACCAATTCAGACTCGACCAGTACCTCTTCGGCACCCCGCTTTATTAGCGCTAGCTGCTCTTCAACCGACTTCATATCAGACCCGTAAGGCTCAAATTCAAAGGGAACCAACGATACAAGATCAGGGACTAATTACAAGTTCCGGCAGGCATACGGCGGTCTATCCGCGCGCGAATGGCTCGCGGACTTGCTTCAAGGGCGATTTGGTTATATTTTATACAGTTATTTCATATTCATTGTGCCAGTCATCTTTTCCAATTCATCCTTTATCTCAAAGTCAAAATCATCTATGACCAGTCAACCGCCTAAAGCGCCGCCGCTTTATCCGAAGACCCACCTGCTTGCCGCAAGTGGTATCGCCGCTCTCTTAAGCTTGGCCTTGCTGGTATTTCCCTCCAGCGAAGTAGAAGCCAAAAGAACAACGCTTAATCTGGAGCTGGAAACACCTGCTGAACAACTGACACAAGATCAAGACGCTGCCGAGCTCGTTCAAGCCACAAATGAAGCGAATCCATCGCCATTTGCCCAGATTGAACAGCAGGACAACGCACCGGTTGCGACTGCCAAAGTCGAACCAGCAGCGCCACCCGCCCCCACCCACCGCGAAGTGATCGTGAGTAAGGGTGACACGCTATCAACCTTGTTCCAGAAGGTCGGCCTGCCAGCTACCTCCGTGCATGAAGTACTGGCCAGCGACAAGCAAGCCAAGCAATTTAGCCAGCTCAAGCACGGCCAGAAGCTCGAATTTGAAATGAGCCCTGACGGCTTGCAACTGAACAAGCTGCATAGTCAGGTCAGCGATCTTGAGACCATAACCCTCAACAAAAGCGCCAAGGGTTATACCTTTCGCCGTGTCACGACCCTGCCTACCATGCGCACGGCGTACGCCCACGGCGTGATCAGCAGCTCGCTTTCCGTATCGGGCCAGCGCGCAGGCTTGCCGCACAGCACAACGATGGATATGGCCAAGGTGTTTGGTTACGACATCGACTTCGCTCAAGACATCCGCCCAGGCGATCAGTTTGAAGTGATCTATGAGCAGAAAGTGATCAACGGTAAAACCGTCGGCACTGGCAACATTCTCTCTGCGCGCTTTACCAACCGCGGTAAAACCTTTACCGCCGTTCGTTACACCAACAAGCAAGGCAACAGCAATTACTACACCGCCGACGGCAACAGCATGCGTAAAGCATTCATCCGCACCCCGGTAGATTTTGCCCGCATCAGCTCGCGTTTCTCGTCAGGTCGCAAGCATCCGATCCTGAACAAGATCCGCGCCCACAAAGGCGTTGATTACGCAGCGCCACGCGGGACCCCAATCAAAGCAACCGGCGATGGCAAAGTACTGCTGGCTGGTCGTCGTGGCGGCTACGGCAATACCGTCATCATTCAGCACGGTAACACTTACCGCACGCTTTACGGGCACATGCAGGGCTTCGCCAAAGGCGTCAAAACCGGCGGTTCGGTCAAGCAGGGCCAAGTGATTGGCTACATCGGGACAACTGGCCTTTCGACCGGTCCGCATCTGCACTACGAGTTCCAGGTCAATGGCGTACACGTTGATCCACTAGGACAGAAACTACCGATGGCCGACCCGATTGCCAAAGCTGAACGCACTCGCTTCCTGCAACAAAGCCAGCCATTGATGGCTCGCATGAATCAGGAAAAGGCCACCCTCCTGGCCTCGAGCAAGCGCTAAGCCATGGCCCTCTATATAGGTGTGATGTCCGGAACCAGCCTGGACGGTATGGACATCGCCCTTATAGAGCTGGGGGCTGGCATCAGGCTGCTGGCCACCCATTACATTCCCATGCCGAATACCTTGCGCAGCGAGCTACTTGGTTTGTGCGCCAGCGGCCCGGATGAAGTGGCCCGCTGTGCAATTGCCGAGAATCACTGGGTCGAACTGGCCGCACAGGGCGTCAACGCGCTCCTTGAGCAACAGCATTTGTCCCCGGCAGATATCCGCGCAATCGGCAGTCATGGCCAGACCATACGGCACGAACCCGCCCGCGGTTTTACCGTACAGATTGGTAATCCGGCACTCTTGGCCGAATTGACCAACATCTGCGTCGTAGGTGACTTCCGCCGTCGCGACGTGGCTGCCGGAGGTCAGGGAGCACCTTTGGTTCCTGCCTTCCACGAAGCATTGTTTACGGATCAAGTCGGTAACAGGGCAGTGCTTAACGTAGGCGGATTCAGCAACCTTAGCCTGATAACTTCTACCGCTCCCGTTGCAGGATTCGACTGCGGCCCGGGTAATGTCCTGCTGGATGCCTGGATACAAGAGCAGCGCGGTGAGCTCTATGACCGCAACGGTGACTGGGCTGCAAGCGGCAAGGTTGAGCCGCTGCTGCTCAACGCCCTGCTCAGCGACCCTTTCTTCCAGACCAAGGGCCCAAAGAGTACAGGCCGCGAGGTATTCAACCTCGCATGGTTGAAACAGCATCTGTTCAACCTGCCCACTTTCCCTGCTGAAGACGTCCAGGCAACCCTGCTGGAGCTTACAGCACAGACCATCGCGCAATCCCTGAAGGCAGCCCAGCAACACACGGACGAGCTACTGGTATGCGGTGGCGGAGCCCACAATGCCGCATTGATGGCCCGACTGGCAGACTTGCTGGCTCCCGCCCAAGTGAACAGCACACAGGCCAAAGGTGTAGACCCTGACTGGGTCGAAGCAATGGCCTTTGCATGGCTCGCGCACTGCTGCCTGGAAAGCATCCCTACCAACCGCCCCAGCGTCACTGGCGCACGCGGCTTGCGCATATTGGGCGCCATCTACCCCGCCTGACCGCCTACCTCAAAGTACAGACAGCAAAACGCCGCGAATCTACGCGGCGTTGAGTTTGAAGCCTGTACGACACGCTTAGATCGAGAACGATGATCCGCAACCACACGTTGTGGTGGCATTGGGGTTCTTGATCACAAAACGCGACCCTTCCAGACCTTCCTGATAATCCACCTCGGCACCCGCCAGGTACTGGAAGCTCATTGGATCGACCACCAGGCTCACGCCTTCGCGCTCCACCAGGGTGTCGTCATCGGCCACTTCTTCATCGAAGGTGAAACCGTACTGAAAACCGGAACAACCGCCGCCCGTAACAAAAACGCGCAACTTCAAACGATCATTACCCTCTTCATCGACCAGGCTCTTCACCTTGTGCGCAGCACCTTCGGTGAATTGCAAAGCCATGGGGGTGAAGGATTCGACGCTCATGCTGACTATCTCCCGGCGTTATGCCGCCATAATGCGTGATGACGCGCATTATCCGCTTCTCCTAGAAAAGCGGTCAACTATTCATAAGTAGCAGCTGCAAGTGAAGAGCTCTTCACTTGCAGCTTGTAGCTGGGTACCTGCAGATGCTTTAAGGCAACATCCCGGCGTGGGACAAGCCCAGACGCTCATCCAGGCCGAACATGATGTTCATGTTCTGCACCGCCTGGCCAGAGGCGCCCTTGACCAGATTGTCGATCACCGACAACACCACGACAAGGTCACCATCCTGTGGACGATGTACCGCAATCCGGCACACGTTGGCACCGCGCACGCTACGGGTTTCTGGATGGCTGCCGGCAGGCATCACATCGACGAAAGGCTCGTTGGCGTAACGCTTTTCGTACAAAGCCTGCAAGTCGACAGAACGATCAACAACGGTTGCATACAACGTGGAGTGAATACCGCGGATCATCGGCGTCAGATGCGGAACAAAGGTCAGGCCCACCTCTTTACCTGCCGCGCGGCGCAGACCCTGACGGATCTCCGGCAAGTGCCGATGGCCTTTCACGGCATACGCCTTCATGCTTTCAGACGTTTCGGCATACAGAGCTCCTACACTGGCACCCCGGCCAGCGCCGCTCACACCCGACTTGCAGTCAGCGATCAACTGCGAAGTCTCGGCCAGGCCGGCTTCCAGCAAAGGCAGAAAACCCAGTTGGGCAGAAGTCGGATAGCAACCCGGCACCGCGATAAGCCGCGCCTTCTTGATCTGTTCACGGTTCACTTCCGGCAGGCCATAGACAGCCTCATCCAGCAGCTCTGGCGCACCGTGCGGCTGGCCGTACCACTTGGCCCACTCATCCGCATCCTGCAAGCGGAAGTCTGCCGAGAGGTCGATAACCTTGGTGCCTGCAGCCAGCAGTTCGCCAGCCAGCGCATGGGCTACGCCGTGGGGCGTTGCAAAAAACACCACATCACACGCTCCCAGGGTTTGCGTGTCCGGCACGCTGAAGGCCAAACCGTCGTAATGACCGCGCAGGTTGGGATACATATCGGCAACTGGCAGGCCAGCCTCGGATCGAGAAGTGATGACAACCACTTCAGCCTGCGGGTGCTGTGCCAGCAAACGCAGCAATTCGACTCCGGTGTAACCCGTGCCGCCGACAATACCGACCTTGACCATAACCTGCCCTCAACGAAACCACTGGAAAGCCTTCGATAATAGGGATACCTGGCCCCTGCGACAACCGCCAAGGTGACTCCCGGACGCTCTACTACTACTATTTGATCTACCGTGAACCTGGGAATAACTAAAAATGCTTTATCTATGGCTCAAAGCCTTCCACCTCATCAGCATCGTCTGCTGGTTTGCTGGCCTCTTTTACCTGCCTCGCCTGTTTGTTTACCACGCACAAAGCGAAGATTCCGTTAGCAAAGAGCGATTCAGCATCATGGAGCGCAAGCTGTATCGCGGCATCATGGGCCCGGCAATGATTGCGACCCTGATTTTTGGCGGCTGGTTGATCAGCCTCAACCCGAGCGGCTATTTCAGCCAGGGCTGGATGCACGTCAAGCTGACACTGGTGATCCTGTTGATTGGTTATCACCACATGTGTGGGGCGCAGGTAAAACGCTTTGCCCGCGGCGAAAACAAACGTAGCCACGTGTTCTATCGCTGGTTCAACGAAGTGCCGGTCGTGTTTCTGCTGGCGATCGTAATTCTGGCCGTGGTCAAACCGTTTTAAACTCACTTCTTAACGATCCGAGGTTATCCATGTCACTGCCCGCTCTGCTTGAACAACGCTTGCGCCTGCCGGTAGTAGCCGCCCCCATGTTTCTGATTTCCAACCCTCAACTTGTCCTGGCCTGCTGTCGCAATGGTGTTGTAGGCAGTTTCCCTGCACTCAACCAGCGCGAGAGCAGCGGTTTCAAGGCATGGCTTGAGGAAATAGAATCAGGACTCGCCGGACTGGATAACCCTGCCCCCTACGCCGTGAACCTGATTGTGCATAACAGCAACCCACGGCTGCAGGCGGATCTGGCGATTTGCATCGAACATAAAGTGCCTATCGTCATCACAAGCCTGGGGGCAGTCAAAGAAGTCGTTGATGCCGTGCACAGCTATGGTGGCCTGGTATTTCACGATGTCACCACCCGACGTCATGCCGAGAAAGCAGTAGAGGCCGGGGTAGACGGCTTGATTGCAGTCGCAGCCGGCGCTGGTGGACATGCAGGTACCTGGAGCCCTTTTGCATTGGTCGCCGAAATACGGCAGTTTTTCGACAAAACCTTACTCTTGGCAGGGTGCCTGAATCACGGCCACGAAATCCTCGCGACTCAGGTTCTGGGCGCTGATCTTGCCTACCTCGGTACACGCTTTATCGCCACCCAAGAAAGCCATGCGCCTGACGCTTACAAAGAGATGCTGCTGGCATCCCGCGCCGCCGATATCATTCACACCCCCGCTGTATCGGGTGTGCCCGCCAGTTTTATGCGCCAAAGCCTTGAAAATGCAGGTTTCGACCTGGCTGCACTCCAAGGCAAAAACGACACGGGGGCAGGTAACAAACTCAAGCCGCTGACCGATGAGGCCAAGGCGTGGAAAACAGTCTGGTCCGCTGGCCAGGGCGCAGGAGAAATCCACGACCTGCCCACAATCGACCAGTTGATCGCACGCCTGGATGAGGAATATCGCAAGGCGCTAAGCCGCACCTCAAAACTCGCCCAGCATTGGCCGCATCACTGATATTGCCAAGCCCGCCATTACGGCGGGTTTTTGTTAACTCCACCCGGACAAGGAAGCCACCGTGCCCGAGCTTAGCCTGAACAAAACACCTCAAGAACAGTACGCGCCGCTTGACCCTGTGGGGTTCAGCGGGAGGATCGGGCGTTTACGACTGCTGGCCTGGAGCATGATAATCACCGTCATCGCCATGGTGACATCACTTCTGGTTTTGCTCGCAGTCAAGGTTTCCCCCACCCTGGGCATTACCTGTGGCGCAACGCTCACACTTGCCTACTTCATCATCAGCCTGAGAATCAGCGCCCAGCGCCTGCATGACCTCAACTGGTCCGCGTGGATGCTGTTACTGCATTTGGTGCCCGTGGCCAATCTGATCCTGTCCCTCATGATGCTCTTGATGCCCGGCACACCCGGTCCCAATAAATACGGGCCACCGCCACCGCCGAACAGCCGTGCAGTCAATGTTCTGGCTGCGATTACCATCTTTTTGATTGGACTGGGCATCTGCGTAATGATTGCCCTCTTTGCTTTGGGCCTGCTGACTGCGTTGATCAACGCAGTCAACAGCAACAGCATGTAGACTGCCCGCCTTAATGAACGCGTTAACGCCAGGGACATCATTGTCACCGGACTGTACCGTTGCAATGGAGAACAGCATGACCCGTTACGCTTTAATCACCGGCGCCTCCAGCGGCATTGGCCTGGCGCTGGCTGAGGCTCTTGCCCGACGCGGGCGCAGTTTGATTCTGGTGGCCCGCCAGCGGGATGCGCTGGAAACCATTGCACTTGAGTTGACCCAGCGTTTCGGCGTCGAGGTGTTGTTCCGCGCCTGCGATCTGGGTGAGCCCCTGCGCCTGTCAGGCTTTTTGCTGGAGCTTGAAGAAGGCGACCGTCAGATTGACCTGTTGGTCAATTGCGCGGGTATCGGCACCTGCGGTCCTTTCCTGGCCCACGACTGGAGCGCCGAACAAGACCTGATTGAACTTAACGTGCTGGCACTCACCCGGTTGTGCCATGCCATTGGCAACATGATGGCCGTGCAAGGCGGCGGGCAGATTCTCAATGTGTCCTCAATTGCTGCCTTCAAGCCCGGGCCTTGGCTGAGCACCTACTTCGCCAGCAAAGCGTATGTCCTGCATTTTTCTGAAGGCCTGCGCGAAGAAGTGAAAAAAACCGGGATTAAAGTCTCGGTACTCTGCCCCGGCATTACCCGAACCCGTTTTTTCGATGCAGCCAAAATGAATACCGACGCCATCAAGCAAAGCACCGGAGCCATGAGCCCCGAAGAAGTTGCGCTTTACACCGTGCGTGCGCTCGATAAAAACAAGGCGATCATCATTCCAGGACGTCGCAACCGCTGGCTCTCTCGCTTCCCGCGTGTTCTCTCTCGCTGGATGACACGAAAAATAGCCGCCTCGGTCAACAAATCCTACTGCCCTCGTTAACGACGACTGGGCGTAACTCACAGCCCTGAGTACACTCAGACCGGACTTCACTCACGGAGACACAGCTTTGGATACTTTGTTTACCAAGATCATCAACCGTGAAATACCCGCAAAGATCATCTATGAAGATGATCAAGTGCTCGCTTTTCACGACATCGCACCACAAGCACCGGTCCACTTTCTGGTTATCCCGAAAAAGCCGATACGCACGCTTAACGACCTGGCCGAAGAAGACAAGCTGCTGGCAGGCCATATCCTCTTCACGGCACAGCGCCTTGCCAAAGAACTGGGCTGCGAAGACGGTTTCCGCGTAGTGATGAACTGCAATGAAAAGGGTGGCCAAACGGTTTACCACATTCATATGCACGTTCTGGGTCAACGCCAGATGAATTGGCCGCCGGGCTGATTGCTAGACGATTCTGACGTGGGAGCCGCACGGTTCCCACATCCATCCATGATCCAACGCAAACTCCACCCCCGCGATTGGGGTAAACTGACCGCCGTGATTTTTTCCGGAGGTAAGCATGACTAACCAACGTCACTACTCGCCGATTGACCGTCTTCTGTTACAAGCCGATACCGCCCTGCGCACTCTGCTGCCATTCAGCGGCCAGCCTCATCGGCCATCACCGGCCATAGTCAAACCTGAAAACCCGCTAGACCCGCAAGCTACACGCCATGTTGCCGGTCTGATGCGTATCAACCACACCGGTGAAGTCTGTGCTCAAGCCTTGTATCAAGGTCAGGCACTGACAGCCAAGCTCCCGCACGTGCGCGAAGCGATGGAACATGCCGCTGAAGAAGAAATCGATCACCTGGCCTGGTGTGAGCAACGCATTCGCCAACTGGGTAGCCATCCCAGCGTGCTGAACCCGCTGTTTTACGGCATGTCCTTCGGGATCGGCGCAGCAGCAGGACTGATCAGCGACAAAGTCAGCCTGGGGTTTGTGGCGGCCACCGAAGACCAGGTTTGCAAGCACCTGAACGAGCATCTTGAGCAACTGCCGGTCGAAGATGAAAAGTCCCGGGCGATTCTTGAGCAAATGCGTATCGACGAAGAGCAGCACGCAGAATCTGCGCTCGATGCTGGCGGCTTCCGCTTCCCTGCCCCGGTCAAATTCGGCATGAGCTTGATGGCCAAGGTGATGACAAAAAGTACGTACCGTATCTGATCGCAGCTTCGGTAGAGACCGCCACTTTAGCGGGACTTTGCACATAGGCTATGTGCGTGTCAGTTAAGGGGCACTGTGGGAGCGGGCTTGCTCGCGATGCAGGCGACGCGGCCTGAGAGTCAAACCGCGCGGCTCCCATCGAGGGCAAGACCGCTCCCATAAGAGCCAGCTTCCCGATTTACTGACTGGCATTAGCTAAATCAAGACCCTTATTGACTCAGCCCAGCTCGATAATTTCGTAATCGTGGCTGATGGCAACACCCGCTGCGCCAAGCATGATGGATGCCGAGCAATACTTCTCGGCCGACAACTCGATAGCACGCTTGACCTGGGCTTCTTTCAAGCCACGGCCCTTGACCACAAAGTGCAGATGGATTTTGGTGAAAACCTTTGGATCTTCAGTGGCGCGTTCTGCCTCCAGAAACGCTTCACAGCTCTCAACCGCCTGACGCGACTTCTTGAGAATGCTGACAACGTCAAAGTTGCTGCAACCCCCGAGACCTAACAACAGCATCTCCATAGGGCGTACGCCCAGATTGCGACCACCGCTTTCAGGCGGGCCATCCATCACAACGACGTGGCCGCTGCCTGACTCGCCCAGAAACATGGCTTCGCCAGCCCATTGAATGCGTGCCTTCATCACCCAGACTCCACTGATTTAAAAGGGGCGCCAGCTTAGCACAGGGTCAGAAACTGATAACTCACCACACTGAAGCGTTTCTCTGGCCTGGCACTCCGAAAATTCTGCAATCCGTACAGAACCTGTCTGGTAAGCTGGCGCCAAATCGCTGGCGCCTGCCAGAAAGCGCTCTATATAAAAATAGATTTAATCCTTACTGTGTACGCTTCTCGGGATACAACCATGGTTGCTCTTACTCCCATACCCAAGATCAAGAACCTCGACAAGTTTTTGACTTTTTGCCAACGCAAACGATATCCAGCCAAGAGTAATATCATTTGTGCAGGTGAGTCTTCACACACCCTGTTCTTCATTATCAAAGGCTCGGTAACGGTTTTGATTGAAGACGAGGAAGGTCGTGAAATGATCATTGCCTATCTCAACAGCGGAGACTTTATTGGCGAATTGGGCCTGTTTGAACAAGCGGGACAAGAGCAGTCACGCAGCGCATGGGTTCGAGCCAAGACCGAGTGCGAAGTTGCAGAGATCAGCTATCCAAAGTTCAGAGAATACACTCAGCAAGAGCCAGAGATTCTTTACGCGCTAAGTGGCCAAATAGCGCAACGCCTGCGCAACACTACGCGCAAGGTCGGTGACTTGGCATTCTTTGATGTCACAGGAAGGGTTGCGCGCTGCCTGCTTGAGCTGTGCAAACAACCCGATGCCATGACCCATCCGGACGGCATGCAAATCAAGATCACCCGTCAGGAAATCGGTAGAATCGTCGGTTGTTCTCGAGAGATGGTAGGACGCGTACTAAAAGGTCTGGAAGAACAGAACCTGGTAAACGTCAAAGGCAAAACCATGGTGGTGTTCGGTACACGTTAAGACTTGAGCAAGGGCGCCAGGATCTGTTGATAACTGGCACTCAAGCGCTCAAAGAAGTCGGGGGCCGCAAACGCTTCGTGCAAAGCGATGTGACTGTCGGCAAGACAGCGTTGCTCAAGATCACACAACTGATTGAAACGATTGACCGCCGCCACCATCGACTCACGCTCGTTCTCTACCAGCAATGCACCATGAACCAAACCGACAGGCCGCTGCCCGCCTTGACTCTGACGCCAGCGCTGAGCGGTACCCACCAGTTTCCGGGCATTGAGATTGACGTTAAAACGCCCATCACAGAACGCACCCTCAACTTCGCCCAAAGAAGCGGTGCCACCCAACTGCATCAGCAAATCGCAAATCGGCTCGCACAAACGGCGATAGGCCGTTTCGATACGCCCATGATCGCCTTCACTGCGTAAAGGCGCATAAACCAGTGCAATATTGACCGTCGAGGCGGACTGCGGGACAGGCTCTCCGCCCGTCTCACGCAACAGAACCGGCCAGCCGCTGGCAGCCAACTCAATACTGGCCTGCTCAAAACCCGGCAAGCGACTCAGTCGCCGCGGCATGACCAGCGCCCGATCCGTGGGCTGCCAGAACAGCACCCCTGCCTCCAGCTCTGCGGCACAGACCGAGGCCAGTAAATCCTGCTCGGCCTTGAGGCCGGCTTCGACGGTGAGGTGCTGGATGGGTGCCATGGGATTCCTTGTCAGACGCTGCAGATACAGGTTCGATCGCTGTTGGAGCGGGCTTGAGGCGCCGCAGCCTGCCAGGAAAATCGCGGGGCTGCTATCGCGAGCAAGCCCGCTCCCACAAGGGGATGAGTCAATCCAGAGTCGAACCCGTCACTGGCACAACGCGCTCCGGGAAAAACAGACGCTGCAGTTCATTGCCCGGGTTCTCGGCGCGCATAAAGGCTTCACCAACGAGGAACGAATACACCTCGCTGATTTCCATCAGCTCGACATCCGCACGGTTGAAAATCCCGCTCTCGGTAATCACCAGGCGATCACGCGGTACACGGGGCAACAGATCCAGAGTCGTTTCCAGGCTGACTTCAAAAGTGTGCAGGTTGCGGTTGTTGATGCCCACCAACGGCGTATCAAGGGTTTTAAGTGCGCGCTCAAGCTCGTCGCCATCATGCACTTCAACCAACACATCAAGCCCGACGCTTTTGGCGACGGCTGCCAGCTCTGCCATCTTCACGTCGTCCAGGGCGGACACGATCAACAGCACGCAATCGGCCCCCAAGGCACGGGCTTCGACGATTTGATAAGGGTCGATCATGAAATCCTTGCGGATCACCGGCAAGGTACAGGCCGCACGGGCCTGCTGCAGGTACGCGTCGGCACCCTGGAAGTAATCGATATCAGTCAGCACGGATAGACACGTCGCACCGCCCGACTGATAGCTCCTGGCAATGTCGGCAGGAACGAAGTGCTCGCGAATCACGCCTTTGCTCGGTGAAGCCTTTTTGATTTCGGCAATCACTGCAGGCTGTTTTTTCTTGGCCTGCGCCAGCAAGGCATTGGCAAAGCCGCGAACAGGATCCGCCTGAGCGGCCAAACGTTCAAGCTCGGCCAGGCTCACGCGCGCGCTGCGCTCGGCAACCTCTTGAACTTTACGCGCCAGAATATTTTCCAGAACGGTTGGCACACTCATGCTTCATTCTCCTGCTTGAAAATCGCGGTAAACGCGCCCAGCTCTTCGAGCTTCTCGCGGGCCAATCCGGTGTGGAGCGCATCATGGGCCAACTCCACACCCTCTTTGAGAGTGTAGGCAAGGTCCGCGGCATAAAGCGCTGCGCCAGCATTGAGCACAATCATTTCGGCGGCTTTCTGGCCCGCTTCGGTTTTGCGACGACCCAACGCATCGCGGATCAACTCCAACGATTGCTCGGGGCTGTCTACTACCAGGCCGAACAGGCTCTGGCTCTTGATGCCAAAATCTTCAGGCTGAACCCAATACTCGGTGATCTCACCGTTTTTCAGCTCTGCCACAAAGGTCGGCGCTGCCAGGCTGAATTCATCCAGGCCGTCTTGCGAGTGCACCACCAGCACATGTTTGCTGCCCAGACGCTGCAGCACTTCAGCCAAGGGACGGCACAGCGCCTGGTTGAACACACCGACCACTTGATGCAACACACCAGCCGGATTCGTAAGCGGGCCAAGCATATTGAACAGGGTTCGCAAGCCAAGGTCGCGACGCGGAATGGCCGCATGCTTCATGGCGCCATGATGGCACTGAGCAAACATAAAGCCGATGCCCACGCTGTCGATGCATCGGGCGACTTGAACCGGGGTCAGGTTCAAATACACACCGGCCGCTTCCAGCAGGTCAGCACTGCCGCTTTTACCGGACACCGCGCGGTTGCCATGCTTGGCCACCGTGCAACCCGCCGCGGAAATCACCAGCGCCGAAGCGGTGGACACGTTGAAAATGTTCGCGCCATCGCCGCCGGTACCAACGATATCGACCACGCCGTCCAGCGTCTTGAGCTCAACCTTGTCTGCCAGTTCGCGCATGACAGTCACGGCACCTACGATTTCGTCGATGCTTTCGCTTTTCATGCGCATGCCCATCATGAATGCGCCAATCTGCGCTTCGGTGCATTGACCGGTCATGATGTCGCGCATTACGTCGCGCATCTCATCGGTGGTCAGGTCGAGGTGGCCGACGATACGGCTCAGGGCTGTCTTGATATCCATAAAAAGTCCTTAGCGCGTGCCGCCGGTTTGTTTTAGAAAGTTCGCAAACAGCTCATGACCTTGCTCGGTCAGGATCGACTCAGGGTGAAATTGCACCCCTTCGATATTCAGCGTCTTGTGGCGCAGGCCCATGATCTCGTCCACCGAGCCATCTTCAAGCTGAGTCCAGGCGGTGAGCTCAAGGCAGTCCGGCAGGGTTTCACGCTTGACCACCAGCGAGTGGTAACGGGTCACGGTCAGCGGATTGTTCAGGCCCTGGAATACCCCTGTATCGAGGTGATACACCGGGCTGGTCTTGCCATGCATCACTTGCCGGGCGCGGACCACATCGCCGCCAAATGCCTGGCCGATGGACTGATGGCCTAGGCACACGCCCAGGATCGGCAGCTTGCCGGCAAAGTGCTTGATGGCTTCGAGGGAAATACCCGCCTCGTTCGGCGTGCAAGGGCCGGGCGAGACCACAATGCGCTCGGGCTTGAGCGCTTCGATCTGGGCCACGGTCAATTCATCGTTGCGCACCACCTTGACCTCTGCACCCAGCTCGCCGAGGTATTGCACAACGTTGTAAGTAAAAGAGTCGTAATTATCGATCATCAGCAGCATGTTGCTAAACCTCTGAATTCACTGACATTCAAAACTGTTTTCAGAACCCTGTGCCCGCAGTTTCAGTTGCTGGTTTGAACACACCAACCGAGGGGCAGCCATTCATGAAAACGCAGGGGGCAGGTCCGGCGTGGCCGGCAGAGAAATATTAGGCGCGCCAACGCCAACGGCCGTGGGCCTTGAGAACTCGCATAAAGAGTTTGCTGATGATCAACACAGGAAGGGTCTCATTTCTACGTCAGGGCACAGTAACGTAGCCTCGCAGAAGGCGCAACACGGGGCAGCAAATACGGGGAAAAACATACAGACAATACTTTGTGTCTTTATTTGACACGAAACACTTAATACGAATTGTTTTGATAGTGTCCGCGCTCCCAACAATAAAAATAGACCTCCTCATGCGCAGACTTTCACTACTCATCCCCCTGGCGGGATGCATCCTGTCCTTCGTTAGCGAACGCGTACTCGCCGCCCCAACCCCCTACTCCACGATGATCGTGTTCGGCGACAGTTTGAGTGACTCGGGGCATTTTCCTGATACCGGCAGCGGCATGCGTTTTACCAATCGCAGCGGGCCTACCTACAGGGGTGAAGCTTACTCGGCAGTAGCACCGATGATTTTGGGTGCAAAACTGAGCATCGCGCCCGGCGACTTGAGCCCGTCCACATCACCGGGCAACGCATTCACCGGCGATCCCGATGGTAACAACTGGGCGGTCGGCGGCTACCGTACGGACCAGATTTTTAACTCCATTACCAAAGTATCGAAGGTAGCCGTACCGCAAGGCTGGTTTCTTGGGGGGACCGTATTACGCAGCCGACGCGGCTACCTTGTGGAGAACGGTTTCAAAGCCGACCCCAAAGCGTTGTATTTCATCTCGGGCGGCGGCAACGACTTCCTCGATGAGAGAGTAAGAAACCCCGCCGAGGCAGCTAAAGCCGCGCAGAATCTGGCAGACAGCGCCTTCGCCCTGCAACAGGCCGGGGCGCGTTACATCATGGTCTGGCTGTTGCCTGACCTGGGCCTGACCCCGGCTATTTACGACACACCGGCACAAGCTGGCAGCAGCTACCTCAGCGCGGTGTTCAACACCGAACTGGCCCATCAACTCAGCCAGATAGATGCCGAAATCATCCCCCTCAACGTCCCGCTCCTGTTCCGGGAAGCGGTCTCCGATCCCGCCCGTTTTGGCCTGGCCACCGGGCACAACCTCGTGGCCACTTGTTTCAGCGGTGACGAATGCACAGAGAACCCGCAGTACGGCATCAACAGCCCGACCCCCGACCCAGCCAGGCTGTTGTTCAATGACTCGGTCCACCCCACCGAAGCGGGACAACGCTTAATCGCCGACTATGCCTACTCATTGCTGGCCGCCCCGTGGGAGGTGACGCTGTTACCCGTGATGGCCCAAGGCACGCTGAATGCCCACCAGGACCAACTGCGCACCCAGTGGGGCAGCGACAACCTTCAATGGCAAGCCACAGGGCAATGGAGAGCGTTCGTTGCGGGTGGCGGGCAACGTTTGAATATTGACGAGCAGCACACCTCAGTCAGTGCGGATGGCCGGGGCTATAACGTCAATATCGGCACCAGCTATCGACTGGATGAACACTGGCGACTGGGCGTGGCATCCGGATTTTACCGACAACGCCTCGAAACGGGCGCCAACGAATCGGACTACAAACTCAATAGCTACCTGGGCAGTGTCTTTGCTCAGTACCAACACAATCATTGGTGGGGTGACGCCGCCCTGACCTTGGGCAGGCTCGATTACGACAGCCTCAACCGAAAGTTCGCGCTAGGCGTGAGTGAGGGGGTGGAGAAAGGGCAAGCCGACGGCCACCTCCGGGCATTGAGCACACGTCTGGGTTATGACATCGCACAGGCCTCGGCTTCGTGGCACCTGTCGCCTTTTATCAGCGCCGACTACTCGCGAGTAGAGGTTAATCGCTATGCAGAAAAAGGGCGGCGTTCGACCGCATTGAACTACGAAGAGCAGACACTCGTTTCAAATCGACTTGGCGCGGGCGTACTCGCCAGCTACCAGTTCACCCCGCAGACCCGGGTGTTTGGCGAAGCCGTCCACGAGCACGAGTTCCAGAATGCGACCCAGCGCCTGAGCATCGCGCTGAACAGCCTGCCCAACAACAGCTTCACACTCGAAGGCTATACACCGCAAAGCAACCTTGACCGTGTCAGCCTGGGGATCAGCCACAGACTGACCGCCGACCTTATGCTGCAGGCGGCTTATCACGTGAGGAAGGGTGATGGGGTGGCTCAACAGGGAGCCAACCTCGGGGTCAGCCTGAACTTCTGATGACACAACCAGCAGGAGGGGACTTGCTCGCGCTGGCATCGCCTCGGTCAATCAGACAGACCGGGGACCAGCATCGCGAGCAAGCCCGCTCCCACATCAATCCCGTGGAGTCTGCTCGGCCAGTGCCACGGCCCGGAACATGGCGCGACGCTTGTTCAGCGTCTCTTCCCACTCAAGGGCCGGGACCGAGTCAGCGACAATGCCGCCGCCAGCCTGCACGTGCAGTTCACCGTTCTTGATCACAGCCGTGCGGATGGCGATTGCCGTGTCCATATTGCCGTTCCAGGCGAAATAACCGACCGCGCCGCCATAGACACCACGCTTGACCGGTTCCAGCTCGTCGATGATTTCCATCGCACGGATTTTAGGCGCGCCGGACAACGTACCCGCCGGCAGAATTGCCCGCAATGCATCCATCGCCGTCAGCCCGCTTTTCAGCTGGCCTGTCACGTTGGACACAATGTGCATCACGTTGGAGTAACGCTCGATCACCATTTTTTCGGTGAGCTTGACCGAGCCGATTTCAGAGACACGGCCCGTGTCGTTACGCCCCAGGTCGATCAGCATCAAGTGCTCGGCGATTTCCTTGTCATCACTGAGCAAGTCCTCTTCGAGCGCCAGATCGGCCTCTTCGGTGGCACCACGGGGGCGGGTTCCGGCAATCGGGCGCACGGTAATCAGGTTGTCTTCAACCCGCACCAGCACTTCTGGCGAGCTGCCCACGACGTGGAAGTCGCCAAAGTTGAAGAAGTACATGTAAGGCGTCGGGTTGAAGCAACGCAGCGCGCGATACAAATCGATCGGCGCGGCCTTGAAGTCGATGGACATGCGCTGCGACGGCACCACTTGCATGCAATCGCCTGCGAGGATGTAGTCCTTGATCGTGTCGACGGCTTTCTCGTAGTCGTTCTGGGTGAAGCTGGAACGGAACACCGGATCAGCCGCTTGCTGTGCTGTGAAGTCCAGGCCACGACGCGGGGTAATCGGCTGACGCAGCTGTTCAAGCAGGGCCTCGAGCCGGGCCTGACCTTCTTCATAAGCATCAGGCTGCGCCGGATCGACCAGCACGATCGCGTGCATCTTGCCGGCCAGGTTATCGAACACCACCACGGCGTCAGACACCATCAGCAGGATATCCGGCACGCCCAGTGGATCAGGGTTCGGGCATTTGCCCAGACGCTTCTCCACATAACGCACGCAGTCATAACCGAAATAGCCCACCAGGCCACCGTTGAAGCGCGGCAAACCGGCAATGGTCGGCACGTTGTAACGGGCCTTGAATTCTTCAACGAACGTCAGCGGATCTTGCGCTTCGCAGGCTTCAATCTCGACACCGTCATGGGTCACGCTGATCTGGTGATCATGCACCCGCAGCACCGTGCGGCATGGCAAGCCAATGATCGAATAACGCCCCCACTTTTCGCCGCCCTGCACCGACTCCAGCAAATAGGAGTTGGGCTTATCGGCCAGCTTCAGGTAGATCGACAGCGGTGTGTCGAAATCAGCCAGGGTTTCGCGTGCAAGGGGGATACGGTTGTAGCCGGCAGCGGCCAAACGCAGGAATTCTTCGCGGATCATGAGGTGCCTCGTGGTCTGAGGGTAAAACGGTCAGGTATGCAAACGTGCCGACTATGCGGCCAGATTCAAGTCAGGCGCGCCAACGCCAACGGGCCAGGGCCTTGATAACTTTCATCCAGAGTTTGCGAGTGACCACCACGATAGAATCTCTTCGAGAGGGGGAAACAGAATTGCCCAACGTTATCTCAGGCGCAGAATCTAAGCAACCGGCTATCAGTTCTTGCAGGTTGCCAATCACCATATCCGGTGACTCTTCTTCAATCGGACGACCGTGGTTGTAGCCGTAGCTCAACGCGACACAACGAACGCCGGCAGCCTTGGCCGCCAGTACGTCATTGCGTGAGTCGCCGACAAACATCGACTGGGCCGGGGTGGCGCCAGCCATTTTCATCACGAACAACAGCGCGGCCGGGTCAGGTTTTTTCTGTGGCAGGGTGTCGCCACCGATAATCCAGCGAAAAAACCGCCCCAGCTTCAGCTCATCGAGCAAGGGCGCAACAAAGCGCTCGGGCTTGTTGGTGATCAGGGCCATTTCAACGCCCTGCTTTTGCAGCCACTTGAGGCTTTCGCGCACACCGGGATAGACCTTGGTGTGTTCATGGCCGCCGTCGTAGGCCTCCATGAAAATCTCCAGTGCCTGCTCGGCCTGCGCGTCATCAACACCGCTGCCGTCCATATTGCCGGCCAGGGCACGGCGCACCAGCATCGGCGCACCATTACCGATCCACAACCGCACGCTTTCAATCCCGGCGGGTGGTCGACCCAGCTTGAGCAGCATGGTCTCCACGGCCTCTGCCAAATCCGGTACCGAGTCAATCAGGGTGCCATCCAGATCGAACATCACCAATTTTGGCAGCTGGCCCTGAAGTAGCTGCTCAAAGCGGCTCATGGGCGGGCCAACGCAAGCTCGGCACGCATTTTCTGAATGACTTCTTCGTAGTTTGGCGTGTTGAAAATGGCGGAACCGGCGACAAAGGTGTCGGCACCGGCTTCAGCGATTTCACGGATATTGCCAACGTTCACGCCGCCGTCGATTTCCAGGCGAATCTCGCGGCCGGATGCATCGATCAGCGCGCGGGCTTCACGCAGCTTGTTCAGGGTGCCGGGGATGAATTTTTGCCCGCCAAAGCCCGGGTTGACGCTCATCAGCAAGATCATGTCGACCTTGTCCATCACGTACTTGAGCACATCCAGCGGCGTTGCCGGGTTGAACACCAGACCTGCCTTGCAGCCGCCTTCGCGGATCAGTTGCAGGGAGCGGTCGATGTGCTGGGTCGCTTCGGGGTGGAACGTGATGTAAGTGGCGCCGGCTTCGATAAAGTCGCCGATGATCCGGTCAACCGGGCTGACCATCAGATGCGCATCGATAGGGGCAGTGACGCCGTACTTGCGCAGGGCGGAGCAGACCATCGGGCCGATGGTCAGGTTGGGTACGTAATGATTGTCCATGACATCGAAGTGAACGATATCAGCACCCGCGGCGAGTACGTTGTCCACTTCTTCGCCAAGGCGGGCGAAATCGGCGGAAAGAATCGATGGGGCAATAGCGAAGGGCTGCATGACGCACCTTTTAGTGGGCTAAACACGGTGGCGCACATTGTATACCGCTGGCTATGTGCCGCACACCGCCTTACGGTCGCTTCGCGACCGATCGCAGCCTTCGGCAGCGACTACAAAGACACACATAATCTGTAGTCGCTGCCGAAGGCTGCGAAAAGGACCGAAGCACCTTTCTGCAATATTTTGCGAATAAAGGATCAGGCCACTCCCTCGTTAGCCATCTAGGTTAAACAAATACCCACTGCGTCGAGGGCAAAGGAATGCCACGAGTATTTACCAGCAACCAACTACTAAAAGGCCGCTACTCCGAACCTGGCCGTATTTACCTGCTCACAACCGTCACCGATCGCAGACGCCCGATTTTCAGCGATTTCCATTTAGGGCGTCTCGTCGTCACACAACTCAGGCAAGCCCATGACGAAGGCATCGTCCATTCAATCGCCTGGGTGGTCATGCCCGACCATTGTCATTGGCTGGTAGAGCTACGCCGTAAAACCCTGGGTGAACTGATGTGCCGCATCAAGTCGCGCAGCAGCGTCGCCGTCAACCGGGCCGCCCAATCCGCAAGCCGGTTATGGCAAAAGGGTTACCACGACCGCGCTTTGCGCCAGGAAGATGACCTCAAGGCCGCCGCCCGCTACATCATCAAAAACCCGATCCGCGCCCAATTGACCACGCGGATCGGTGATTACCCCTTGTGGGATGCTTGCTGGTTCTAGGCCTGTGCCGTGCGTAGCTTCTCGCTACGCCCGCGCAGCCATTCAAGCGTAAGCAACAACACCACCGAAAACGCAATCAGCAAGGTCGCAGCCGCAGCAATGGTCGGGCTGAGGTTTTCGCGGATGCCGCTGAACATCTGCCGTGGCAAGGTCGCCTGTTCAGGGCCAGCCAGAAACAGGGTGACCACTACTTCATCAAACGAGGTCGCAAAGGCAAACAACGCCCCCGAAATCACCCCCGGGGCAATGAGTGGCAATGTCACTCGGCGAAAGGCCGTCAACGGTGAAGCTCCCAGGCTGGCAGCCGCCCGAACCAGATTGTGGTTGAAGCCCTGCAATGTCGCCGACACGGTAATGATCACAAACGGCACACCCAAGACCGCATGCACCACGATCAGCGAGATGTAGCTGTTACCCAGTCCCAGCGGCGCAAAAAACAGGTAACTGGCCACACCAATGATCACCACCGGCACCACCATCGGCGAAATCACCAGGGCCATCACCAGTGCCTTGCCCGGAAAGTCACTTCGGGTCAGGCCGATCGCCGCCAGCGTGCCGAATACCATCGCCAGCACGGTCGCCAACGGGGCCACGATCACGCTGTTTTTCAGGGCACGCATCCACTCCGCTGAGGCGAAGAAATCCTGATACCAGTGCAGCGAAAAACCCTGCAACGGATACACCAGGAAACTGCCCGAGTTGAACGACAACGGAATAATCACCAGCACCGGTAAAATCAGGAACAACAGAATCAGCCCGCAAAGAATGCGCAAGCTGTAGAACCAGACCCGCTCAACGGGTGACATATAGGGGCTCAGCATGGCGCTCTCCTTAACTCAAACGCAGGCGGCTGGCGCCTACCAGCCAGTTGTACATCAGGTACAGCACGACGGTAGCCAGCAATAACAAGCCGCCCAATGCTGTCGCCATGCCCCAGTTGATGCTGGTGTTGGTGTAGAACGCCACGAAGTAGCTGACCATCTGGTCATTCGGGCTGCCGAGCAAGGCCGGGGTGATGTAGTAGCCAATAGCAATGATGAACACCAGCAAGCAACCTGCTCCTATACCGGCGTAGGTCTGCGGGAAGTACACCCGCCAGAAGCTCGCAAACGGATGACAACCCAGCGAGATGGCTGCACGCATATAGGTAGGCGATATGCCTTTCATCACGCTGTAGATTGGCAGGATCATGAACGGCAAAAGAATGTGCACCATCGCGATGTAAACCCCGGTGCGGTTAAACACCAGCTCCAGCGGCTTGTCGATCAAACCCATGCTGAGCAACGCGCTGTTGATCAGACCGCCTGACTGCAGCAACACAATCCAGGACGCGACCCGCACCAGCACCGAGGTCCAGAATGGCAACAGCACCAGAATCATCAACAGGTTGCTTTGCCGTGTTGGCAGGTTGGCCAGCAAATACGCCAACGGGTAGGCCAGCACCAGACAAATACAGGTGATCACAAAGCCCATCCAGAAGGTACGGGCGAAGATGTCCAGGTAGATCGACTGATCGGGAGTGGCCTGGGCGATTTCACCCAGATCATCGATGCGGTGATCGACCGCCGCCAGCAGATAAAACGTAGTCACACTGGAGCTGTTGCGCTTGATCGCCTGCCAGTACGCCGGGTCGCCCCAACGTTCATCAATCACTTCCATCGCATCTTTGTAAGACTCAGGGGCCGCCTTGAATGGCAGCGCCTTGGCGGTTTTCATCAACAGGCTGCGATAGCCGGCCAATTCCATATTCAGACGCTTGGACAAATCGCCCAAGACTTGATTCTTGCGGGCTTCGGCCAAGTCTTCACTCAGGGCCTTGTACACAGGCTCGGCGGGCAAGCCCTTGCCATCCCAGCTCTCCACGGCAACCACCGTGCGCGGCAAACCTTCGACCACCTCCGGGTTACCGACACTTTTGTAGAGCAATGCCGCAATCGGTACCAGAAACACCAGCAGTAAAAAGATCACCAAGGGGGCAATCAGCGCCTGCGCCTTCCAGCGGTTGATCCGCTCGGCATGCGCCAGGCGCTTCTTCAAGGTGGGGCTGGAGACCTCGTTCAGGGGAACGGCGACGGCCATGGCGAACTCCGAAAAACTTTAAACGATGGCGGTGCGACCCAATGGATCGCACCGCATTTCAGCGCTGCTTACTTGGCAGCCCAGGCGTTGAAACGCTGTTCCAGTTGCTCGCCGTTGTCAGCCCAGAAGCTGACATCGATCTGCACCTGGTTGGCGATGTTTTGCGGGGCTGTAGGCATGTCGGCCTGAACCTCTTTAGGCAGCAATGGCATCGCCTCCTTGTTGGCCGGGCCGTAAGCGATGTTTTGCGAATAGACGCTTTGCTGTTGTGGCAGCAGGGTGAACGCCATGAACTTCTTCGCCGCGTCCGCCTTGGCTTTGCCCAGGCCTTTAGGGATGGCCCATGCATCAAAATCGTAGATGCCGCCGTTCCACACGATTTTCAGATTGCTTTCTTTTTGCACGGCAGCGATTCGACCGTTGTAGGCCGAGCTCATCACCACATCGCCAGAGGCCAGGTATTGAGGCGGCTGAGCGCCCGCTTCCCACCATTGAATGCTCGGCTTGAGCTCATCGAGCTTTTTAAAGGCACGGTTCTGACCGTCCTTGCTCGCCAGCACGGTGTACACATCCTTGGGCGCGACGCCATCAGCCATCAACGCGAATTCCAGGGTGTACTTGGCGCCTTTGCGCAGCCCGCGTTTACCCGGGAAGGTCTTGGTGTCCCAGAAATCCACCCAGCTGGTTGGCGCGGTTTTCAGTTTGTCGGCGTTGTAGGCCAGAACGGTGGACCACACAAAGAAGCCCGCCCCACAGGACTGAATCGCGCCTTTGACGTATTGATCAGGATTGCCGAACAACGCCGGGTCCAGGGGTTCGAACATATCCTCGTCGCAACCGCGGGACAGCTCTGGAGATTCCACTTCTACCAGGTCCCAGGAGATGCTTTTGGTGTCGACCATGGCCTTGATCTTGGCCATTTCACCGTTGTATTCCCCGGCAATGATCTTGCCGTCGCCCTTGGCTTCCCAAGGGGCGTAAAACGCTTTGACCTGGGCGGCCTTGTTTGCGCCGCCAAACGACACCACGGTCAGATCGGTTGCGGCCAGTGCATTGGCCGCAAACATCAGGCCCAGACTTAAGGCCGTGAACTTGAAGGATGTATGCATTGTTATTCTCCACTGTGCAGGGTTGGTGAAGCCGGGGCGATCAATTCGCCTCTAAGAGAGGGTCCAGCGCACGTACATGTTCGACCTGCCAGCCCAGCGGCACGACGTCGCCGACGGCCAGGGTGGGGTCCAGCTCGGCAATCGGCTGTTTCACAAAGAAATCGTTCATGCCGCAGACTTCCAGGCGCACCCGGACGTGGTCGCCCAGGTAGATAAACTCCTCAACCCGACCCGAGAACCGATTGGCGCACGACTCGCTGGAACCATTGAGGCTGATACGTTCAGGGCGAATCGACAGGGTGACCGGATCACCTGTACGACCGACATTCACCGCCAGTGCCTGGACTTTCTCGCCCCGGCTCAGCTCGACTACGCAGCGATCGCCGTCCTGGCTGAGCAGGCGGCCATTGAGGCGGTTGTTCTCGCCGATAAAGTTGGCAACAAAAGTATTTTTTGGCTCTTCATAGAGCATGCGCGGCGGGGCGATTTGCTGGATTTCACCCTGGTGGAACACGGCAACGCGGTCGGACATGGTCAGCGCTTCACCCTGGTCGTGGGTCACGTAGACCACGGTCACGCCCAGGCGTTGGTGCAGGTGTTTGATTTCCATCTGCATGTGTTCACGCAGTTGCTTGTCCAGAGCCCCCAAAGGTTCGTCCATCAGCACCAGCTGTGGCTCGAACACCAGCGCACGGGCCAGCGCCACACGCTGTTGCTGGCCGCCAGACAGCTGGGCCGGGTAACGCTGGGCGAAGGCGTCGAGCTGAACCATGCTCAGTACCCGCTTGACCCGCTCACTGATATCGGTTCGGTTCAGCCCGCGTACCGACAGGGGAAAGCCGAGGTTTTCGGCCACGGTCATGTGCGGGAACAGCGCATAGTTTTGAAACACCATGCCGATGTCGCGCTTGTGCGGCGGCACGTTATTGATCGAACGTCCGGCCAGCAAAATCTCACCGGCGGTTGGCGTCTCGAAACCGGCCAGCATCATCAGGCTGGTGGTTTTGCCCGAACCGGAAGGCCCGAGCAAGGTCAGGAACTCGCCTTTGCGAATCTCCAGATTGAGATCTTTGACGATCAGGTTTTCACCGTCGTAGCTCTTTTGCACGCCACGAAAGCTGACCAGAATCTCATCCGCCCCAGCGCTTGCACCGACCTCACTCATAACCACACCTTTTGTTTTGGACTGCCGTAGCCCAAGACTAAAGAAGCGGCTACCCCACAGAAATCGGGGGGTGAGAGAGATTCACATCAGGAGTCTGGAAGGCTTTGGGTAGGGATTGCCCTACAGAGATGTCGTGATCAGGATGGTGATCAGGACACCCGTACGCACTTGCTAAAGGCTGGCAGCCAAAAATGTCGCAAACAGGCATGACCCTTGTCCCTGTAGTCGCTGCCGAAGGCTGCGAAGGGTTGCGGAGCAACCCGTTTTCTTGAAGACCCTGCGATCTCCTTCGCAGCCTTCGGCAGCGACTACGGGAACAAGGCAAGTCGTTACAACAACTTGTGCTCCATCGCGTATTTCACCAACTCGGCCAGCGACGTGACGTTGAGCTTTTGCATCAGGCGCGCCTTGTGGGTGCTGATGGTCTTGCTGCTCAGCGCCAGCTGCTGGGCAATGTCATTGACGTTAACGCCCTGGGCCAGGCGCTTGAACACCGAAAATTCACGCTCGGACAGCAAGGCATGCAAAGGGCGCGAATCGGTCAGGCCCACTTCAAACACCATGCGGTCAGCCAGGTCCGGGTCGATATAGCGCCCCCCTGCCGCCACCTTGCGGATCGCCATCAGTAATAGCGCCGGGTCGCTGTCTTTAGTGGCATAACCCGCCGCCCCAAACTTCAGCGCCCGCGCCGCCATTTGCGCTTCATCGTGCATCGACAACACCAGGATTGCCGGTGGATTGTTCAAGGCCCGAATACGCGGTATCGCCTCAAGGCCATTGACCCCAGGCATGGAGATGTCCAGCAGCACGACTTCGCACGGCACATGACGCAAGGTTTCCAGCAACTGCTCCCCATTGCTGGCCTCACCCACCACCAGCAGGTCTTTGGCCAGGCCGATCAATTGCTTGATCCCTTCACGCACAATGGTGTGGTCTTCCGCTACCAGTACACGAATCACGGGCAATTCCTCATCAACTTTTATCAACCAAAGGCACGCGTACAATCAGGGTCGTCCCCTCCCCCGGAACACTGTGCAGAGACAAGGTTCCGCCCAGCATCAAGACCCGCTCACGCATCCCCACGACGCCGAAGGACGTCGGCCTGCCAGTGTCAGGCACAAAGCCTTGCCCATCATCACTGATGTTCAGGCACAGCTCCTTGCCTTCCACACTCAAGGTCAGCTCAACCGTGTGCGCGTGAGCATGGCGCATCACATTGGTCAGCGCTTCTTGCAAGATACGAAACAAGCCCACTTCCTTGGCCGCTCCAAGCGGCGGCAAGTGCTCCGGCACCTGCACCAGACACGGGATGTGCGTGCGCGCTTCAAAGCGCCTGGCCTGCCACTCGATGGCCGAACTGATACCTGCATCCAGAATCGGTGGTCGCAGTGACGTGGCCACATCGCGCACCAACTGAAAGAGCTGGGCAATCAGCCTTTTCATGCTGTTGAGCCGCTCATTCAACCCCGGATCAAGCTGCGCGTAAGCCAGCTCGCACATCGAGGTTTCCAGTTTAAGCACCGTCAACATCTGCCCCAGCTCATCATGAACCTCACGGGCGATGCGCGCTTTCTCTTCTTCGCGCACACTTTCGAGGTGCGCCGACAATTCACGCAACTGCCCGCGGGAACTGTCCAGCTCAAGTTCAATGCGCTTGCTTTCGCTGATATCCCAGACAATGCCATCCCATACTACGGTGCCATCATCCAGGCGACGGGTTATCGCCTTGATTTCGGCCCAACGCTGCTGCCCCTGACGGGTCAATATCCGACCCTGCCATGACCAGTCACTGTCGCTGTCGAGCGCCATGTCCTGCACACGATGGTAGTCAGCCCTGTCATCAGGATGCACCAGGCTACGCAGGCCTACCTCGCGCAGGCGCAGTGTTGCCGGAGAAAAACCGGCAAGGCTTTCGCTGCCCTCACTGATATAGGGGAAATCCAGTTCACCCGTCAGCAACGAACGCTCCAGACGAAAGACCAGCCCCGGTACGTTGGCAGCAATGCCCTGCAAGCGCGCATCACTTTCTTGCAAGGCGGCCTGTACCCGGTGCCGCTCAGTGATGTCATTGAGGTACACGACCAAGTACTCCGACGTCTGAAAGCGCAGAAAGCTCAAGGTCACATCGGCGGGAAACTCACTGCCATCGGCCCGCACGCATAGGGTTTCACTGCGGTGAACACCCTCTTTGTGATTGCGCGCACGCCGCCACATATTCAGCCAACGGTCCATGTTCAGACCCGGTTCAAAATCGCTTAACGGTCGATCCAGCACGGCACCCGGCTGATAGCCGAGCATGTCTTCAGCCGCTCGATTGGCATAGCGCACGTGGCTGTCCCAATTGACCCACAAGATACCCACCGGGCTTTGGTCGATTGAGAACTGGCTCAAGCGCAGCGCCTGGGCACTGGCCGTGCGCACGACAAGATCTTCGCGGGCGCTGAGTAACGCGCGCTCCAGGGCCGTTTGCTGGCGACGCTGCCACACCACAATCGCCATGCTGGCCAGCAACAACGCACCCATCAGTAAACTCAGGTTCTGCCAAAAGCCGGGCGATGGCCCAAGGTGCGGATACTTGGGCTGCAGCCAGCGGCTGTGCAGTTGCTCCATGTCCCGCGCCGGGATTGCATGCAGCCCGCGCTCAACGATGTCGGCCAATTGGGGCCAGTCGCGGCGCGTCGCAACCCGCAACAGCTGCGGCAAGCCGACATCACCCACCACGGCCAGCTCCGCGAACTCCGGCTCGACCGACAAACGACTGAGCTGGGCCTCATCGATAACGGCATAAGTCGCTTGCTGACTGAGCAGCAGTTGCAGAGCCTGACGCTCCAGCGGCACACCTTGCAGGTTGAGGCCGGGGTAACTGCTGCGCAAAAAATCGGCCGTGGCGCTGGGCATGCGCACCGCGACCCGGGTCTGGCTGTCGACTCGTTCCAGGTCCACCGAACCGGTGCCATTACGTGTGCCCACCAACAACTGCGGCACACGCATGTAAGGATCGGAAAACTGCCACAACCGCAAACCGGCCGGGGTCTGGGTCAAGCCGGGCACAAGATCGATTTCACCGGCGCGGGCAGCTTGCTCAAGTTGCGCCAGGTCCTGATAGTTACGCCATATCAGCTCAACATCCAGCGCCTGGGCCAGCCACTTCATCAGCTCGACGTTGGCGCCCGAAAGCTGCTGTAACCGTTGATCAAACTTGGCATAGGGCGCCTGCAAGACAAGCCCTACCCGAAGCTCCTTGTGCTGGGCCAGCCACTCGCGCTGATCCGCCGACAATTGGGCCGCAGGCACAGGCACCGCATTGCCCATTAAGGGCAGCCATAACCAGCCGATAACCCACAGATAGCAAAAACGTCTCATCTAAACGCTCACACCCTGACAAATACTGATCAACCCATTACGCTGCCGGGACTACTTCTGGCCTGGAATCACTGATGTTTTCTTATCGTCTGGTACTACCGGCCTTGTACATGTCGCTGCTATTGCCACTCGCCTCGCCAGTGTTTGCAACAGAAGCCGAGGCCGAGGCCCAGCCCAAACCTGCCGTGCGTGAACCGCTGCCCGAGCGTAGCCAGGAAGACGCGGCGGCTCTTGAGCGACAGGTTCCGCAACACGAACAGCAACAGCTTCAAGCCCCGGGCGACAGCTTTCTTGCCCTCTGGAAACCCGCCAACAGCACCGCCCCTCAAGGTGCGGTGATCATTATTCCCGGGGCCGGTGAAACCGCCGACTGGCCGCTGGTTGTCGGCCCTCTGCGCAACAAGCTTCCGGACGCCAACTGGGCCAGCCTGAGCCTGAGCTTGCCGGACATGCAAAGCGAAGCCAGTCAGGCGCGGGAAGACGAACCAGAAAAAACTCCTACGACATTAGCGACAGACAGTAGCAGCAAAGCAGCCAGCACCACAGCCAAACCCATCGAGCAGGCGGCCAGTGCAGGCACCGAAAGCCCGGAGCCCAAGAGCATTGAAACCGTTGATGCTTTGAGCGAAGCGGATGCCGAGCGCATCTTTGCCCGCATCGACGCGGCCATCTCCTTTGCCCAGAAACAAAACATGCGCAGTATTGTTTTGCTCGGCCACGGCTCAGGCGCCTACTGGGCATCGCGCTATATCAGCGCAAAGCACCCGGCCCAGATTCAGAAACTGGTCATGATTTCTGCGCACACACCCGCCCAGGCAAAGTCAGAGCTGAGCCAACTGACACCCGCCCTCGACGTGGCACTGCTGGATATTTTCTACAAGGACCAGCCACTTGCCCGCGAAGCCGCCTTGCAACGATTGCAGGCAAGCAAGCGAGCCAACGGTTCGAATTTCAAGCAGGTAGGATTATTCGCCATCCCGGGAAATCGGGATGGCGAACAGGAGCAACTGTTTCGTCGTGTTCGCGGCTGGCTCAGCCCCCAGCCTGTGGACAAGTAAGCGCCGTTAAAAACCGTGCTGTTCACGGATAAAGGCGTAGGCCTGATGCAGCTCACGGGTTTTTTCCGTGGCCTCTCTTACCTGCAGCGTACTGGCACCTGTGCCAGCAACCTTGTCCGGATGGTGACGGCTGAGCAATCGTCGATAGGCACGTTTGATCTGCGCAGGATCACTGGTAGCCGTAACCCCAAGCAAGGTCAGCGATTGCTGATAAGTCCAGCCGCGAGTCGTCACCGGCTTTTTAGGGGCGTCATATTCGCCCCCCAGTGCCAGAACCTGTTGCCGTGTCCAGCCCAGCCAGCTCCCCCAGCGCGTGATCAACTCACGCTCCTGGGGCGCAACGCGGCCATCAGCCAGTATCATCCGCCAGCAGGCGCGCAACACACCTTCTGCCGCATGGGGCTGAGCTTTAAGACGCCGCAGGTAGCCGCGCAACGAATCATTACCTGACTTGCCGCGATTGAACGCCGCAATGGCACGCTTCTGGGCTGCGGGCTCCATGTCGAGCTGACGCATTTCAAGCCGCGCCTGCTCGATGTGCCTGTCCACGACTCGCCCTCCACTTTTCGCCAGTCGACCGAGCAGCACAAATAACAGCTCATCGTTGCGCAACACCGGCCGGGCACCCAGGCGCTCAAGCAAATGCGCCCAACTGTGCAGCTGCAAGCGCCGGTCCAGCGCTTGCCCCAATAAAGCTCCGAGCATGGCCCCCGGAATGCTGGCTATAAAAAAACCCGCTCCGGCTCCAACGAGAGTCCCTGGCCACAGCATTTTAGCGGGAGCTCTCAATCAGCGACTCGACCTCGGCCAGACGTTCATGTGTGCCCACATCGACCCAGTGCCCGAGCAAACGCTCACCCGTTACTTGCCCTGCAACCATCGCCTTGCGCAACAGAGGTGCCAGCTTGAAAGCACCTGCCGTGCATTCCCTGAACAACTCCGGGTGGAGCACGGCAATACCGCTGTAGGTCAACGTATCGCTACCAGACACACCATCTTCAACCTGCTTGCCGTTCAGGCAGAAATCACCGCTGGGGTGATGCGCCGGGTTATCCACCAATACCAGGTGGGCCAGCCCCGTCAGCGGTTGACGCAAGGCGCCAAAGTCGTAATCGGTCCAGATATCACCGTTCACTACCGCAAAAGGTTCAGTACCCAACAATGGCAACGCCTTGAAAATCCCGCCCCCGGTTTCAAGTGGCTCGCCCTCAGGGGAGTAACGGATGCTGACGCCAAAGCGCGAACCGTCCCCCAGGTGATCTTCAATTTGCTGGCCCAGCCAAGCGTGATTGATCACGATCTCGGTAAACCCCGCCGCCGCCAGTGCCCGCAAGTGGTACTCGATAAGTGGCACACCGCCAGCGCAAATCAATGGCTTTGGTGTGTGCAGGGTCAGTGGCCGCAAGCGCTCGCCCTTGCCGGCAGCCAGAATCATCGCTTTCATGCATCGGCCTCGCTGACGAGTCCAAGGCTGGCGAACAGCTCACCCAACTCGGCCAACTCAGGACGCCGCGCCAACACGCCTTCTATATAAGAGAAGAAGCGCGGCACATCGGCCAGGTAGCGCGGTTTGCCATCACGGTGACAAATGCGGGCAAAAATGCCGATCACTTTCAAGTGCCGCTGCACACCCATCAGGTCGCTGGCGCGCAGGAACTCTTCAAAGTTCGATTGCACCGGGATGCCCAGGGGCAATGCCAGCTTCCAGTAATCCTGCAGCCAGGCACGCACGCGCTCTTCGGGCCAGCTCAGAAAGGCGTCCTTGAACAGGCAGGTGATGTCATACGTCACCGGGCCATACACGGCGTCCTGAAAGTCCAGCACACCGGGATTGGGAATACTGAGCATCAGGTTGCGTGGCATAAAGTCGCGGTGCACCAGCACCTTGGGCTGTGCCAGCGCACTGTCGATCAGCAGTGTGCTGACCCGTTGCCAGGCAGCCAGTTGCTGTTCATTGAAGTCAACACCCAGGTGAGCCCGTACGTACCACTCGGGGAACAGCTCAAGCTCGCGGCGCAACAAGGCCACGTCATAGCTGGGCAACGGCTCGACCATCGGCAGTTGCTGAAACGCCAGCAAGGCTTCGATCGCATCCTTGAACAGCTCATCGGCATTGGTGCTGTTAATCACGTCGAGAAAGGTTTTATTGCCCAGATCGTTGAGCAAAAGAAAGCCGCGATCGAGGTCCTGAGCATAAACTTTCGGTACGTTTATCTGGCAAGTACGCAACAAATCGGCAATATCGACGAAAGGTTTGCAGTTTTCCTGGGGCGGCGGCGCATCCATGACGACAAAACTGCGACCCTCGCCTTCCCAGCGAAAATAGCGTCTGAAACTCGCATCGCTACTGGCAGCAGTCAGCGTGGCCGGGGGCACAGCACCCCACCCCTCATTCGCGAACAAGGTTGCCAACTGCTCATCCAGCCAAACTTTCAGGTGTTGCAAGCGTACATCTTGGTCAGGCATTACAAGGGTCTCCGACGGTGCTAGCCGTCAAGCGGGTCATGCTTTATTATCCAGAATCTTTTCCAGACCATCGATAGGCGTGCGGTCCCCCACCGCGGGCTGATGGCACGCAGGAAGCCCGGACTAATAAGATGGCATTGAAATCCCCCGCGTTTCGTAAAAAATTTCCGTTGCTGGTAACCGGCAGTTTGCTGGCCATGCAACCTCTAGCCACGCCGTTCGCGTTTGCCGAGGAGCAGTATGACTGTTCCGTGTCGGCTTCGGGTGGCTGGGATTGCGCACCAAAAAACAGCGTGGCGCAACTGCCACCGCGTCCGGCCCATGCCGACGGGTCTGTAGGTGCAAGCGGTGAAACCAGCGAGCAGGTCAAACAGGCCCCGCTGGTGACTGAGGCCAAAGGCCGTGCGCTAAAAGCGCGCAGTGACGACTACAGCCATCTCGACTGGGTGCCACGTGACAAACTGACCGCAGCGCAACTGGCCGAAACCGGTCCGTACTGCGCCGGTTCGTACGTAGAGCCCATCCGTCCGGGCATGAACGACACGACCAGCAAAAGCGATTCCCCGACCTTTATCGGCGCCAAGGCCTCCCGCTATCAGCAGGAAGAGCAGGTCGCGACCCTGGCCGGTGACGTCGTAATGCGTCAGGGCAGCATGCAGATCGAAGCCGACGAAGCCAGCCTGTATCAGGCTGAAAGCCGTGGCGAGCTCAATGGCAAGGTTCGCCTGCGCGACAACGGGGCCCTGATCGTAGGCGACCACGCCGATGTTCAACTGGACACGGGTGCGGCCAAGGTCGACAACGCCGAATACGTGCTGCACAAGTCGCGCATTCGCGGCAGTGCGCTGTACGCCAAGCGTGCCGAAGACTCGATCATCCGCCTCAAGGATGGTACGTACACCACGTGCGAACCCAGCAGCAACGCCTGGCAACTCAAGGGCAACAACATCACGTTGAACCCGGCTACCGGTTTCGGTACGGCGACCAACGTGACGCTGCGGGTCAAGGACATTCCGGTGTTCTACACCCCGTACATCTACTTCCCGATCGACGATCGCCGTCAGTCCGGTTTCCTGCCGCCGTCCTTCAGCAGCAGCTCCGACACCGGCTTCATGCTCGTGACCCCGTACTACTTCAACCTGGCACCCAACTACGATGCCACGTTGTACCCGCGCTACATGACCAAGCGCGGCTTGTTGATGGAAGGCGAGTTCCGTTACCTGACCGAGTCCAGCGAAGGCCAGTTCGGTGCCGCGTACCTCAACGACGATAACGACGACCGCAAGCGCCAGACCGACTACACCGACAAGCGCTACATGCTCAACTGGCAGCACAAGAGTGGCCTCGATTCCCGTGTACTGACCGAAGTCGACTACACCAAAATCAGCGACCCGTATTACTTCCAGGACCTGGAAAGTGATCAGATCGGCGTTGAAAGCCGTGATTACGTTAACCAGCAAGGTGCTGTCAGCTATCGTGGCGACAGCTATACCGCCAAGCTGAACGCACAGGCCTATCAACTGGCCACTGTTACTCAGATCACGCCTTACAACATGCTGCCGCAACTGACCCTTAATGGTGAACTGCCACAGCAACCGGGCGGCCTGAACATCGCCTACAACACCGAGCTGGTTCGATTCGATCGCAGCCTCGAAAACGGTCAGTACACCAACGAAAATGGTACTACTGATGATCGCCTGGACACTAACGTAACGGGTCTGGCTCGAGCCAACGGTACGCGCATGAACCTGGCCCCGAGTGTCAGCCTGCCGCTGAACTGGAGCTACGGCTACCTCACGCCGTCCCTCAAGTACATGTACACCCAGTACGACCTGGATCTGGATGGTACCGGCAAGACCCAATTGGCCACTGCAGGTGGAAAATTCGACAGTTCGGTTAGCCGCAGTGTGCCAATCGCAAGCGTCGACAGCGGGCTGTACTTCGACCGCAACACCAACTGGTTCGGCACCAACTACCGCCAGACCCTGGAGCCGCGTGCGTTCTATCTGTATGTCCCTGAGCGCAATCAAGACAACATCCCGATTTTCGACACCAGCGAAAGCACCTTCAGCTATTCCTCGTTGTGGCGTGACAACCGCTTCACCGGTACTGACCGCGTCGGTGACGAGAACAAGCTGTCGCTGGGTCTGACCAGCCGCCTGATCGAAGACAACGGTTTTGAACGTCAACGCATCAGCGTGGGCCAGGCCTACTACTTCAAGGACCGCAAGGTTCAGTTGCCTGGCATTGAAGACGACCGCAAGGATGCAACTTCCAGCATGTCGCCGTATGCGCTGGAGTACGCCTATCGCTTCAACCGCGACTGGCGGGCCACTGCCGACTACAACTGGGACCCGGAAAGCCGCAGCCCGCGTTCTGGCAGTGCGATGATGCATTACCAGCCTGAAGACAACCCGAACAAGGTCGTCAACATCGGCTATCGCTATCGCAACGACCAGGTTCGCTACGACCAGTACACCGGCAAGTGGATCGTTGGTGGTGGTGATTTCGGAACCCCGGGTCAACCGGGTTACATCAAGGATTACTACAAAATTCAGCAGCACGACTTCTCGGTTATCTGGCCGATCGTGCCTCAATGGAATGCCATCAGCCGCTGGCAGTACGACTACAACCGCAACCGTACCCTGGAAGCCTTCGGTGGTTTCGAGTACGACAACTGCTGCTGGAAGCTTCGTCTGATCAGCCGTTATTGGGTATCCAACGACGAGTACACCCAAGCAGCCCCTCTTAACGAGAAGGGCGACCATGGTCTCTTCCTCCAAGTTGTGCTGAAAGGTCTCGGTGGCGTTGTTGGCACCAAAGTAGAGAGCTTCCTCGACAAAGGCATCCAAGGTTATCGTGAACGTGAAGATCAAGCTTTCTGAGTGTCTGCGCCCGCTAATGCTGGGCGCGTTGTTCCTGGGTACTGCAGCCAGCGCTGCGGTACAACCCCTGGATAAAGTGGTGGCCATTGTCGATAACGACGTGATCATGCAGAGCCAACTGGATCAGCGCGTCCACGAAGTTCAGCAAACCATCGCCAAGCGTGGCCAGGGTGTTCCCCCTGCCAGCGTTCTGGACCAGCAGGTGCTTGAACGCCTGATCGTCGAAAACCTGCAACTGCAGATCGGCGAGCGTTCAGGCATCCGTATCACGGATGAAGAACTGAACCAGGCCATCGGCACCATTGCCCAGCGCAATAACATGACCATCGAACAGTTCCGCCAGGCTTTGGCCCGCGACGGCCTGTCTTATGAAGATGCCCGCGAGCAGGTACGTCGCGAGATGATCATCAGCCGTGTGCGTCAACGCCGTGTGGCTGAGCGCATCCAGGTAACGGATCAGGAAGTGAAAAACTTCCTGGCTTCGGATCTGGGCAAAATGCAGATGTCCGAAGAATACAACCTGGCCAACATCCTGATTCCAACGCCTGAGAGCGCGAGTTCAGATGCCATCCAGAACGCCGCCAAGCAAGCCGAAGATGTCTACAACAAGCTCAAGCAAGGCGCGGACTTCGGGCAAATGGCTATCGCTCGCTCCGGCAGCGACACTGCACTGGAAGGCGGCGACATGGGCTGGCGTAAAGCAGCTCAACTGCCACCTCCTTTTGACCGCATGCTCAGCGAGATGCCTGTGGGTGACGTAACACCGCCAGTGCGTACGCCTGGCGGCTTCATCATCCTCAAGCTGAATGCAAAACGCGGCGGCGAAACAGTGGTTGTGGACGAAGTGCATGTTCGCCACATCCTGATCAAACCAAGCGAAATTCGCAGCGAAGCGGCCACCAAGGCGCTGGCAGAGAAACTTTACGAGCGCATCAGCGCCGGCGAAGACTTTGCAGAGTTGGCTAAAAACTACTCCGAAGACCCGGGTTCCGCTCTTAACGGCGGCGATCTGAACTGGGTTGACCCCAACTCGCTGGTACCCGAGTTCCGCGAAGCAATGGCCGACACACCACAAGGCGTGCTGTCCAAACCCTTCAAAAGCCAATACGGCTGGCATGTACTGGAAGTCCTTGGCCGTCGCGCCACTGACAGCACCACCCAGGCACGCGAGCAACAGGCAATGAACGCTTTGCGTAACCGCAAGTACGACGAAGAGCTGCAATCCTGGCTGCGTCAGATCCGCGACGAAGCCTACGTTGAAATCAAGCTGCCAGGCGCAACCGGAACTGACAGCGCAGATCAGGCCGCGCAGTGAAAGCACAGCGCTTTGCCCTGACACCCGGTGAACCGGCAGGCATAGGTCCAGACCTGTGCCTGCTGCTCGCCTCGCAGCAACAGCCACACCCCCTGATTGCCATCACCAGCCGCGACCTGCTCCTTGAGCGGGCAGCGCAGCTCGGTGTGGCTGTCAGCCTGCTGTCTGTAGGGCCTGGCAACTGGCCCGAACAACCGGCGCCTGCAGGCAGTTTGTACGTGTGGGATACCCCCCTGAATGCCACCGTCACCGCTGGCACGCTGGACAAGGCCAACGCAGCCTTTGTGCTGCAAACCCTGACCCGCGCCGCCCAAGGCTGCCTGAGTGGCGACTTTGCAGGAATGATCACCGCCCCCGTGCACAAAGGCGTGATTAACGAAGCGGGCATTCCGTTTTCTGGCCACACCGAATTCCTCGCTGACCTGACTCATACCGAGCAAGTGGTAATGATGCTTGCCACTCGCGGACTGCGCGTAGCTCTGGTCACGACTCACCTGCCACTTCGTCAGGTCAGCGATGCAATCACCTCCGAGCGACTGATGCGGGTTACCCGTATCCTGCACGCCGACCTGCAACAAAAATTCGGCATTGCCCAACCGCGTATCCTGGTCTGCGGGCTAAACCCCCATGCCGGTGAAGGCGGGCACTTGGGCCATGAAGAAATCGACATCATCGAACCAACCCTGGAGCGCCTGCGCAGCGAGGGCATGGACCTGCGTGGCCCGCTGCCTGCCGACACTCTGTTTACCCCCAAATATCTGGAACACTGCGACGCAGTGCTGGCGATGTACCACGACCAAGGCCTGCCCGTACTCAAGTACAAAGGGTTTGGTGCCGCAGTCAACATCACCCTGGGCTTACCGATTATCCGCACCTCTGTCGACCACGGTACCGCCCTGGATCTGGCAGGTAGCGGCAAAATCGACACCGGCAGCCTGCAAGTCGCCCTGGAAACCGCCTACCAGATGGCCGAGACCCGTATATGAACGAGCAATACCAACACAAGGCGCGCAAGCGCTTTGGCCAGAACTTCCTGCACGATGCAGGCGTTATTGACCGTATCCTGCGCGCCATCCACGCCAAGGCTGACGATCGCCTGCTGGAAATCGGCCCGGGCCAGGGGGCCCTGACCGAAGGCATTCTCAACAGCGGTGGTCAACTTGACGTCGTGGAACTCGACAAAGACCTGATCCCGATCCTCAATCGGCAGTTCGCAGGGATGAGCAACTTCACCCTGCACCAGGGTGACGCGCTGAAGTTCGACTTCAAAAGCCTCAACGCTGCACCCCGTACTCTGCGAGTAGTCGGCAACCTGCCGTACAACATCTCCACACCGCTGATTTTTCACCTGCTGAAAAATGCCGACCTGATCCGCGACATGCACTTCATGCTGCAAAAAGAAGTGGTTGAACGCATGGCCGCCGGTCCTGGCGGTGGCGACTGGGGTCGTCTTTCGATCATGGTCCAGTACCACTGCCGCGTCGAACACCTGTTCAACGTAGGCCCAGGTGCATTCAATCCGCCGCCAAAAGTTGATTCGGCAATTGTCCGACTGGTGCCGCACGAAGTGCTGCCACATCCAGCCAAGGACCATCGACTGCTTGAACGCGTGGTTCGTGAAGCATTCAACCAGCGTCGTAAAACCCTGCGCAACACCCTCAAAGCCTTGCTCAGCAACGATGAAATCGAAGCCGCTGGCGTTGATGGCAGCAAACGTCCGGAGCAACTCGACCTTGCCGCCTTTGTGCGCCTGGCCGACAAGCTCAGCGAACAGCCTGTCGTAGCGCCCTCTGCCGACTGATTGCCGAGAAAAACGGGTACTGGGCCGGACGCAACGTCTGGCCTAGTACACGTTGTTTGGCCTAGACTCAGGCATCAGTTTTATCCCGAACTGTGTCTTCGCTTTCACGTAAGGCCTCTCGCATGCACGATCCCCGCTACCTGGTCGACGTCAGTGTCGTCACGCGTTACCTGCCAGAACAATCGCAGCCTGAACATCAGCGTTTTGCCTTTGCCTATACCATCACGGTGCGCAATAACGGCTCAATACCCGCAAAACTGCTGTCCCGGCATTGGGTAATCACCGACGGCGATGGCCATGTAGAAGAAGTTCGTGGCGCTGGCGTTGTGGGTTTGCAACCTACAATCGCCCCCGGTAGCGAGCACTCCTACAGCAGCGGTTCGGTCATCACGACCAAAGTCGGCACCATGCAAGGCAGCTACCTGATGCATGCCGACGACGGTCATGAGTTCAAAGCCGTCATTGCGCCCTTCCGCCTTGCGGTCCCCGGGGCCCTGCACTGATGGCGGTATATGCCGTTGGCGATCTGCAAGGCTGCCTGAAGCCTCTCAAACGCCTGCTCGAACGCGTAGCCTTCGCCCCTGACAGAGACAAGCTCTGGCTGGTGGGCGACCTGGTCAACCGTGGCCCGGAATCGCTGGAAACCCTGCGCTTTTTGTACCGCATGCGAGAATCACTGGTGTGCGTGCTGGGCAACCATGACCTACACCTGCTGGCCGTCGGCCATAACGCCGAGCGCCTGAAAAAAGGCGATACCCTGCGTGAAATCCTCCAGGCTCCCGATTGTGATGAACTGCTGAGCTGGTTACGCCAGCAACCTCTTCTGCATCACGATGCCGAGCGCAATATTGCACTGGTGCATGCAGGAATACCGCCGCAGTGGACACTGAAGAAAGCCCTCAAGTGTGCCAGTGAAGTTGAACATGCGTTGCGTGATGACAACCTCATCGGGCCTTACCTGGACGGAATGTACGGCAACGACCCTGCCAAGTGGGACAACGAGCTGACGGGCGTCACCCGTTTACGGGTTATCACCAACTATTTCACCCGGATGCGTTTTTGTACCCGAGAAGGCAAGCTCGACCTCAAAAGCAAAGAAGGCATCGGTAGCGCACCGCCAGGCTACGCGCCTTGGTTCAGTTATAAAGAACGCAAAACCCAAGGGCTCAAGATCATCTTTGGGCATTGGGCAGCGCTGGAAGGCAACTGCAAGGAGCCTGGCATCTTCGCTCTCGATACTGGCTGTGTCTGGGGAGGCGCCATGACTCTGCTCAACGTCGATACCGGTCAGCGCCTGATCTGCGATTGCGACGACCCGGCCCTTGCGGCGCCCTCCATCGCCGTGCAAACCGCCCCACCTTCCCAACCCTTGGGCGCCAGCTAACCGCGCCCGCTGTCAGGCCACAGGAATCTCCCCATGACCGAATTCAAACGTATCCCGCCAGAGCAGGCCCAGGCCTTGCGCGAACAAGGCGCCGTCGTAGTTGATGTGCGTGATCCACAGGCCTTTGCCGCCAGTCATATCAGCGGCGCGAAGCACCTGGACAACCACTCACTGCATGACTTCATCGCCAACGCCGACCTCGACGCCCCCCTGATCGTTGCCTGTTACCACGGCAACTCCAGCCAAAGCGCCGCGGCGTATTTGGTGAGCCAGGGTTTTAGCGAGGTCTACAGCCTTGATGGCGGCTTCGAGCTGTGGCGTGCAACTTATCCGAACGAAACCGCGCAAAGCACTGCCGAATAATATTTTTTTCAGCGCCAGCCCCCGGTATCAGAGGGCTGGCGCCCTTCCTGACCAACGGTCAGGCGCAACAATTCATGCATCTCGCCTTGACCTCCCGGATTACCAACTATCCTTTACCTCAGGCCATCCAAATCTGGGGAGAGCCGGTACACCGGCGAATGGATCATCGGTAGTAACTTCAAGGGCTTAGCCACCTTGATGGTGTCCTGGGGGGTACACAGCAGCTGAAATGCTGCTGCATGCCAGCACTCGAACTGACCGATCTATCGCCGACTCCACGTATCGAGCGAGGTGACGTCATGAGTATTTTTAGCCACTTCCAACAACGCTTTGAATCCACACGCCAGGAAGAGCTCACGCTCCAGGAGTATCTGGAGCTGTGCAAGCAAGACAAAAGCACTTATGCCTCTGCTGCTGAAAGGCTACTGCTGGCCATTGGTGAACCGGAACTGCTGGACACCTCAAACGACTCTCGTCTGTCACGAATCTTCTCCAACAAGGTGATTCGTCGTTATCCGGCCTTTGAAGACTTCCATGGGATGGAAGAATGCATTGACCAGATCGTCTCCTACTTCCGCCATGCTGCGCAGGGCCTGGAAGAGAAGAAACAAATCCTCTACCTGCTGGGCCCGGTCGGGGGCGGCAAGTCATCCCTTGCCGAAAAGCTAAAGCAACTGATCGAAAAGGTGCCCTTCTATGCGATCAAGGGCTCGCCGGTCTTCGAATCGCCTTTGGGGCTGTTCAACGCCACAGAAGATGGCGCGATCCTCGAAGAAGATTTCGGCATCCCGAAACGCTACTTGAGTACCATCATGTCGCCGTGGGCCACCAAGCGTCTGGCCGAATTTGGTGGTGACATCAGCCAGTTCCGCGTAGTGAAACTCTATCCCTCGATTCTCAACCAGATCGGTGTCGCCAAAACCGAACCCGGCGATGAAAACAACCAGGACATTTCAGCCCTGGTCGGCAAGGTTGATATTCGAAAACTGGAAGAATTCCCGCAGAACGACGCCGATGCCTACAGCTATTCGGGCGCGCTGTGCCGGTCCAACCAGGGCCTGATGGAATTCGTGGAGATGTTCAAGGCGCCGATCAAGGTGCTGCACCCACTGCTGACTGCCACTCAAGAAGGCAACTACAACAGTACCGAAGGTCTGGGGGCCATTCCGTTTACCGGTATCCTGTTGGCCCACTCAAACGAATCGGAGTGGCACACCTTCCGCAACAACAAGAACAACGAAGCGTTTATCGACCGGATCTACATCGTCAAAGTGCCGTACTGCCTGCGCGTCAGTGACGAAGTAAAAATCTACGACAAACTGCTGTTCAACAGCTCACTGGCCAAAGCCCATTGCGCACCCGACACCTTGAAAATGCTGGCCCAGTTCACTGTTCTTTCGCGCCTCAAAGAGCCGGAAAACTCCAACATCTACTCCAAGATGCGGGTATATGACGGTGAGAACCTCAAGGACACCGATCCGAAAGCCAAATCCATTCAGGAATACCGCGACAACGCGGGCGTCGACGAAGGCATGAACGGGCTTTCGACCCGATTCGCGTTCAAGATCCTGTCCAAGGTATTCAACTTCGATCCCCACGAAATTGCAGCAAACCCCGTTCACCTGCTCTATGTACTCGAACAGCAGATCGAGCAGGAACAGTTCCAGGCCGAAACCCGTGAGCGCTACCTGCGCTTCCTCAAGGAATACCTGGCGCCGCGCTACATCGAGTTTATCGGCAAGGAAATCCAGACGGCTTACCTGGAGTCCTACAGCGAATACGGGCAAAACATCTTCGATCGCTACGTGCTGTACGCCGACTTCTGGATTCAGGACCAGGAATACCGCGATCCGGAAACCGGTGAGATCCTCAACCGCGTAGCCCTGAACGAAGAACTGGAAAAAATCGAAAAACCGGCCGGCATCAGCAACCCGAAAGATTTCCGCAACGAAATCGTCAATTTCGTTCTGCGTGCCCGCGCCAACAACAACGGCAAGAACCCTACCTGGCTCAGCTACGAGAAGTTGCGCGTGGTGATCGAGAAGAAAATGTTCTCCAACACCGAGGACCTGCTGCCGGTTATCAGTTTCAACGCCAAGGCGAGCAAAGAGGACCAACAGAAACACAACGACTTCGTCACTCGAATGGTCGAACGCGGCTATACCGACAAACAAGTACGGCTGCTCTCCGAGTGGTACCTGCGGGTCCGCAAGTCGCAGTGAGGCAGCTGTAAGCCTCAAGCCTCAAGCTGCAAGGACCAGGCACGCGCAATTGCCTGGACTTGCAGCTTGCAGCTCACAACTTGAAGCTGCCCGGAGGGCCTAATGAGCTATGTGATCGACCGACGCCTCAATGGCAAGAACAAGAGCACGGTAAACCGTCAGCGCTTTCTGCGGCGCTACCGTGACCACATCAAAAAGGCCGTAGAAGAGGCCGTGGGCCGCCGCTCCATAACGGATATGGAACATGGCGAGCAAATCAGCATTCCCGGCCGCGATATCGATGAGCCGGTGCTTCACCATGGGCGCGGTGGCAAGCAAACCGTAGTTCACCCTGGCAACAAGGAGTTCACCAGCGGCGAACACATTCCCCGGCCTCAAGGCGGAGCGGGCGGCGGCGGTGGGCCCGGAAAAGCTGGCAATTCCGGCGAAGGCATGGATGAGTTCGTATTCCAGATTACCCAGGAAGAGTTCCTCGAATTCATGTTCGAAGACCTTGAACTCCCCAATCTGGTCAAACGCAACCTGACCGGAACTGACACCTTTAAAACCGTACGCGCCGGTATCAGCAACGAGGGCAACCCGTCTCGCATCAATATCATTCGTACCTTGCGCTCAGCTCACGCCCGGCGCATTGCCCTTTCAGGCAGCAGTCGGGCAAAACTCAGGGAGGCCAAGGCTGAGCTGGAACGATTAAAGCGCGAAGAGCCCGATAACTTCGGCGATATCAAAGCCGTAGAGGCCGAAATCGAGAAACTTAGCGCACGAATTCACCGCGTACCTTTCCTCGATACCTTTGACCTCAAGTACAACCTGCTGGTCAAGCAACCCAACCCCAGCTCCAAGGCCGTCATGTTCTGCCTGATGGACGTTTCTGGCTCCATGACCCAAGCCACGAAAGACATCGCCAAACGATTTTTCATCTTGCTGTACCTGTTCCTGAAGCGGAACTACGACAAAATCGACGTCGTGTTTATTCGCCACCACACCAGTGCACGCGAAGTGGATGAAGAGGAGTTTTTCTACTCAAGAGAAACCGGCGGCACCATCGTCTCAAGCGCACTCAAACTGATGCAGGAGATCATGGCCGAGCGCTACCCCACCAACGAGTGGAATATCTACGCAGCGCAAGCCTCTGACGGGGATAACTGGAACGATGACTCACCCATTTGCCGCGACATTCTGATCAACCAGATCATGCCATTCGTGCAGTACTACACTTATGTAGAGATTACACCGCGCGAACATCAGGCCCTCTGGTACGAATACGAACGCATCAGCGAGGCGTTTTCCGACACCTTCGCGCAGCAACAACTGGTCTCGGCCGGCGATATTTATCCGGTCTTCCGTGAACTCTTCCAGCGCAGGTTAGTGACATGACCGCCAAAGAGAATAAACGCCAACCCATCTCCACTGGCTCAGAGTGGACCTTTGACCTGATCCAGGCTTACGACCGTGAAATCGGTCGCCTGGCCGAACGCTATGCGCTGGATACCTATCCCAACCAGATCGAAGTGATTACTGCCGAACAGATGATGGACGCCTACGCTTCAGTGGGCATGCCGCTGGGGTATCACCACTGGTCCTATGGCAAACACTTTTTGAGCACCGAAAAGTCATACACCCGTGGGCAGATGGGGCTGGCCTACGAAATCGTCATCAACTCTGACCCGTGCATTGCTTACCTGATGGAAGAAAACACCATCTGCATGCAAGCACTGGTGGTGGCCCATGCGTGCTATGGGCATAACAGCTTCTTCAAGGGTAACTACCTGTTTCGCACCTGGACGGACGCCAGTTCGATCATCGACTACCTGGTGTTCGCCAAGCAGTACATCATGCAATGTGAGGAGCGCCACGGCATCGATGCGGTCGAGGACCTGCTCGACTCCTGCCATGCCTTGATGAACTACGGTGTAGACCGCTACAAACGACCCGATCCGATTTCAGCTGAAGAGGAACGCCGTCGCCAAAAAGAGCGCGAAGAGCATCTGCAAAAGCAGATTAACGATTTGTGGCGCACCATCCCTAAAAGCGCAGACAAACTAAGCGAGAAAGATAACGCGCGCTTCCCCGACGAACCTCAGGAAAACATCCTCTATTTCATAGAAAAACACGCGCCGCTGCTGGAGCCCTGGCAACGCGAAGTTGTGCGTATCGTGCGCAAGATTGCACAATACTTTTACCCACAACGGCAAACGCAAGTGATGAACGAGGGCTGGGCTACTTTCTGGCACTACACCTTGATGAACGACCTCTACGACGAAGGCCTGGTGACCGAAGGCTTCATGATGGAGTTCCTCATTTCCCACACCAGCGTGGTGTTCCAACCCGGCTTTGACAGCCCTTACTACAGCGGCATCAACCCCTACGCACTGGGGTTTGCAATGTATTGCGACATCCGGCGCATTTGCGAACACCCAACCGACGAGGACCGTTACTGGTTCCCTGACCTGGCAGGCAGCGACTGGCTATCAAGCATCAAGTTCGCCATGAGCAGTTTCAAGGACGAGAGTTTTATCCTGCAATACCTGTCACCCAAAGTAATCCGCGATCTGAAATTGTTCAGCATCATGGACGACGATCAAAAAGACGACTTGCTGGTACCCGCCATTCACGACGAGAACGGTTACCGCATCATTCGTGAAACCCTGGCTGCCCAGTACAACCTGGGCAATCGTGAACCCAACATACAAATCTGGAGTATCGACCGCCGTGGCGACCGCTCCCTGACCCTGCGCCACCAGCAACATGACCGCAAACCCTTGGGCGAATCAACCGACGAGGTCTTGAAACACCTGCACCGCTTGTGGGGCTTCGATATCCATCTTGAAACACTGCAAGGCGACCAGGTCGTGAAAGTCCATCATGTCCCACCAAAAGGCGATCACGGCGACAATGATCGCGGCCGACTGGATATGGGCGCCATTCACCTGTAATGCACACAAGCCTCCGTTAACACGGCACACGCGCTATCCTGTCGTGCTAACGGAGGTTTTTTATGCAGATCTATAAAGTTGGCGGCGCTGTACGTGATCGCCTGCTGGGCAAGCCTGTCACCGATATTGACTGGGTAGTCGTTGGCGCAACAGCCGAACAAATGCAAGCCTTGGGGTATCGCCCTGTAGGTTCAGACTTCCCGGTATTTCTTCACCCCAAAACCGGCGACGAATACGCTCTGGCACGTACAGAGCGTAAAAGCGGTCATGGTTATGGCGGCTTTATTTTTCATGCCAGCCCCGACGTCACCCTGGAAGAAGACCTGATACGCCGCGACCTGACCATCAACGCAATGGCTGAGGACGATGCTGGCAATATAACTGACCCTTACAATGGTCAGCGCGATCTTGAAGACCGTGTTTTACGCCACGTTTCCCCCGCATTTGCCGAAGATCCTCTCAGAGTCCTGCGTGTGGCCCGCTTCGCAGCACGCTACGCGAGCCTTGGTTTCAACATCGCACCAGAAACGCTGGAATTGATGCGCCAGCTGTCCAGATCCGGCGAGCTGCAAGCCTTGACCCCCGAGCGCTGCTGGAAAGAAATTTCCCGCGCCCTGATGGAAGACCAACCTCAGGTATTTATTGAAGTGCTGCGCAGTTGTGACGCACTGGAGGTGCTGCTGCCAGAGGTGAATGCACTGTTTGGTGTGCCACAACCCCCTGCCCACCACCCGGAAATCGACAGCGGCGTGCATACCCTGAGCGTGCTGGAGCAATCGGCGCTGCACAAGCAACCGCTGACCGTTCGCTGGGCGTGCCTTCTGCACGACCTTGGCAAGGGGCTTACGCCGGAGAAAGACTGGCCCAGACACATTGCCCACGAGCACAAAGGACTACGCCTGATCAAAGCCGTAAATGATCGCTACAAAGTGCCAAGGGATTGCCAGGAATTGGCATTGCTGGTGGGCGAGTACCACACCCACGGCCATCGTGCTCTTGAGCTCAAGGCTTCGACGCTACTCGAGTTACTGCAGCGCTTTGACGTGTACCGCCGCCCGCAGCGATTCGAGGAGTTTATCGTGGCATGCGAGATGGACGCCAAAGGGCGTCTTGGCCTGGAAAACCGGCCGTATCCGCAAGCTGACTACCTGCGCGGCGCTGCACGGGCCGCACTGGCCGTGGCCGTGCAACCACTGCTGGAGCAGGGCTTCAAAGGCCCAGAACTGGGTGAGGCCCTGAAGCACGAGCGGCTCAAGGCACTGCAAGCCTACAAGGATGCCGTGTAGCGCAAATATTGTGGGAGCGGGTTTGCTCGCGATGGCATCAATGCGGTCTGACGCAAAGACCGCAGCGCCAGTATCGCGAGCAAGCCCGCTCCCACAAAAAAGCAGCACCCTGCTGCACATTCAAACGACCTTCAGCCTGCCAGCATCTCCAGCGGCGTCAACTGCTCACCCCGCCATTCAAACGCAGCAGGTGCGAGCACTTGATCGATCTGTGCCTCTGCCCACAACTGAGCAAGGGTCTTGCCCACACCTGGATGCACTTTGTCTGGCGCTATCAACGATAGCGGCCACAACACAAAAGCATTCTTGAGAATCTCGGCACGGGGCAAGGTCAATCCGTCAAAACTCCCCACCAGGTCACCGTAAAACAGCACGTCGATATCCAGTGGCAATCCTTTACGATCTTGAGCATAACGTCCGTTATCAGCTTCGATCAGCTTCAATCGCCGACTCAACTCAATCAGTGGAAAATCGGTTTTCGCCGCCACCACCAGATTGAAAAAAGGCCCGCTTTTGATACCCACAGGCTGACTTTCGAAAACCGCAGAGCAACACATATCGCGCAAAAAACCGGTCAGTGCATCAAGCCCCGCCAGCAAATGCTTTTCGCGCTCGACATTACTGCCCAGCCCGAGATAAACCTGAGTTAGCGACATCCGCGCTCAATCTCCACGCCAACCCCTGTGGCCGCCGCAACGGCGCCGGGCTTGGTCAGCTTGAGGTGCAGCCAGGGAATGTTGAACTCACTCATCAACACCTCTGCCAGACGCTCCGCAAAGGTTTCCACCAGTTGAAATTGAGCGTGCTCGGCAAATGCCTGAATACGCGTGGAAACGCTCGCATAATCGAGAGCCAGCGTCAGGTCATCGCCAGCGGCAGCCGGACGGTTATCCCACGCAAAACTCAGGTCAAGACGCAGGCACTGACGGATGCCGCGCTCCCAGTCATAAGCACCAATTACGGTGTCGACTTCCAGGCCTTCGATAAACACTCTGTCCAAGCACTCTTCTCCGCAGCACGACAAGGGCGCAATGCGCCGTTAGAATCAGGGCGTCCTCGCCCGGAATAGTTAGCATGTTTTGGTTACTGGCGATCCTCGCCTACCTGCTTGGCTCTCTGTCCTTTGCCATTTTGCTCAGCCGCCTGACGGGAACTCCCGATCCGCGAATGAGTGGCTCCGGCAATGCCGGCGCAACCAACATGTTGCGTCTGGCTGGCAAAAAACTTGCCGTCCTGACCTTGCTCGGCGACCTGTGCAAGGGGCTTTTACCCGTCCTTCTGGCCTGCCAACTGGATTTCTCGCTCCAGGACCAAGCCTGGATCGGTAGCTGCGCCGTCGTAGGCCACATGTACCCTGCGTACTTCCGCTTTCGCGGCGGCAAAGGTGTCGCCACGGCTGCCGGCATGCTACTGGGGCTATACCCTCCCGCGGCATTGCTGGCTGTCGCAGCATGGCTGCTAACCTTTCAGCTGACCCGTACCAGCTCACTGGCGGCGTTGATCGCCACACCCCTGACCCTGCCATTGCTGGCCTGGCAAGAGCCTGCCGCCCTGCTGCCCATGAGCGTCCTGACGGCACTGATTGTCTGGCGCCACCGCGGCAATTTACGCGACCTGATGGCTGGGCGCGAACGCCATTTCTGAATCTTGCCCGTGAAAAAACCTCACGCTCGATCCAACCCCGGCTCTCACAGGGGCTTCAACTGCTCCATCGGCCAGCGTGCCTGCACGCTGATTGCCAATGTTTCGTGCTGGCCAGCCTGCAAACGCTGGCAACCAGCAAACGCAATCATCGCGCCATTATCCGTGCAAAATTCCGGGCGAGCGTAGTAAACGTTACCCTTCATCTCGCCGAGCATTTTTTCCAGGGATACACGCAACGCCTTGTTGGCGCTCACACCACCAGCAATCACCAGGCGCTTCATGCCCGCGTGCTTCAAGGCGCGCTTGCACTTGATCGTCAGCGTCTCGACCACAGCCTGCTGGAACGCCAGGGAAATATCGCAACGGGTTTGCTCGGTATCGTCGCCCGCGGCCACACAGCGCTGCCAAGTGTTCAGGGCGAAGGTTTTGAGGCCGCTGAAGCTGAACTGCAGCCCCGGACGATCAGTCATGGGGCGAGGGAATACAAAACGCCCCGCAACGCCCTGAGCGGCCAGACGCGCGATCTCAGGGCCACCTGGATAGTTGAGCCCCATCATCTTCGCGGTCTTGTCGAACGCCTCACCCGCAGCATCGTCCAGCGTCTCGCCCAGCAACTCGTACTGGCCGATACCATCAACGCGAACCAGCTGCGTGTGACCGCCCGATACCAACAAAGCGACGAACGGAAATTCCGGAGGCTGTTCTTCCAGCATCGGAGCCAATAAATGGCCTTCCATGTGATGGACACCGAGGGCCGGAATACCCCAGGCAAAAGCCAGCGCCTGAGCGCAAGAAGCCCCAACCAGAAGGGCTCCGACCAATCCTGGACCCGCCGTGTAGGCTATTGCGTCGATCTCGGTCGGCACACAATCGGCTTCGGCCAGCACCTGACGAATCAAGGGCAGCATGCGCTTGACGTGATCCCTTGAAGCCAGCTCCGGCACCACACCGCCATAGGCGCGGTGAAGGTCGATCTGACTGAACAGTGCATCGGCCAAAAGCCCGCGCTCACTGTCGTATAGCGCGACGCCGGTTTCGTCGCAGGAGGTTTCTAATCCCAGTACTAGCATGGGTTTACGCCTTGTAGAGGCTAAATTCGAAGGCGCGCATAATAGTCGCCACTCCCGCCCCCGGCCAGCGGTTTTCGATCAGAGGCTTTGCATTCCGGGCGATGAGGGGTTAACATCCGCAACCCTTAAAAACCGACGTCTTTCAACGCAATTTTTGCCTTGAGACGTTGACCCCGGTAATGAATGAAGGTAGCTCTGGATGCCAGCCGTCAAAGTAAAAGAGAACGAACCCTTCGACGTAGCTCTGCGTCGTTTCAAGCGCTCCTGCGAAAAAGCCGGTGTTCTGGCTGAAGTTCGCAGCCGCGAATTTTACGAGAAGCCGACTTCCGAGCGTAAACGCAAAGCAGCAGCTGCTGTTAAGCGTCACGCGAAGAAAGTTCAGCGCGAGCAGCGCCGCGCCGTTCGTCTGTACTAATACACAGACGTTCGTAGCACGCTTCTGCCAAGCCCGGCCTAAAGCCGGGCCGTAGGCAGTTGTTGAAGGTTACATGCTTTATCGTCAAGGCCGCAGATGCGACCGCGACAAGCGTTACATCACGTCAGACCTGGCCTAATAGCCAGCGGTGCACGTCTTTACTGACGAGCCTTCCAAGGCTACCGACGAGCACACCTCTCTGATTTTCCCTAAAGACGATCAGCCCAAGGCACCTCTCCAGTGTCTGCTTATGAGCTATCCGAGACCAGCCATTGGTCAGTGCCGGACTCAGAGCGTGAAAATTACCGATCCCATTCACTCTGTTTAAAATGAGCAGACCGGGTTTCGACAGATACACTTCCCCGAAATAATTGAGCTGACGCCCCACGATCGAGCAGTGCATTCGCCTGCACGCGCGATGTCCAAGCCCTTTATACGGACCCATTTCTGCGCAGTGATGACGAGAACGCCATGGCCGGGTTAATCCCCCAGAGCTTTATTGACGACCTTCTGAACCGTACCGATATCGTCGATGTCGTCAGCTCTCGCGTGCAAATGAAGAAAGCCGGCAAAAATTACACGGCCTGCTGCCCCTTCCACAAAGAAAAAACGCCGTCTTTCAGCGTCAGCCCCGACAAACAGTTCTATTACTGCTTTGGCTGCGGCGCGGGCGGCAACGCCCTCGGCTTCATCATGGACCACGACAACCTGGATTTCCCCCAGGCCGTCGAAGAACTGGCCAAAGCCGCCGGCATGGAGATCCCGCGAGAAGAAAGTGGCCGCCCACACAAGCCGCGGCAGCCAACTGACTCTCCGCTCTATCCACTTCTGACCGCGGCTGCCGATTTTTATCGCCAGGCATTAAAAACCCATCCTGCACGCAAAGCTGCTGTGGACTACCTGAAGGGCCGCGGCCTGACCGGCGAAATCGCCCGCGACTTCGGTCTCGGATTCGCCCCGCCAGGCTGGGACAATCTGTACAAACACCTAAGCAGCGACACACTGCAGCAAAAAGCCATGATCGATGCGGGCTTGCTGGTGGAAAACGCCGAGACCGGCAAGCGCTATGACCGCTTTCGTGATCGCGTCATGTTTCCGATCCGCGACAGTCGTGGCCGCATCATCGCCTTTGGTGGCAGGGTCCTGGGCGATGACAAACCCAAATACCTGAACTCCCCGGAAACGCCGGTCTTTCATAAAGGCCAGGAACTGTACGGGCTGTTCGAAGCACGCAAGTTCAATCGCAGCCTCGACGAAATCATCGTGGTTGAAGGCTACATGGACGTCATTGCCCTGGCCCAGCAAGGCCTGCGCAATGCCGTCGCAACACTGGGCACCGCCACCAGTGAAGAACACATGAAGCGCTTGTTCCGCGTGGTACCCAGTGTTTTGTTCTGCTTTGACGGCGACCAGGCAGGCCGCAATGCTGCCTGGCGCGCACTGGAGGCCACACTCCCTTGCCTGCAGGATGGACGGCGCGCGCGCTTTTTGTTTCTGCCTGAAGGCGAGGACCCGGACACACTGGTGCGCTCCGAAGGTACCGACGCCTTCAAGGCACGCATCAACCAGCACGCACAACCACTGGCCGATTACTTCTTCCAGCAGTTAACCGAAGAAGCAGACCCGCGCTCGCTAGAAGGCAAAGCCCATATGGCCACGCTGGCAGCACCGCTGATCGACAAAGTCCCGGGTGCCAACCTGCGGACCTTGATGCGCCAGCGCCTGAGCGAAATTACCGGCCTGACCAGCGAGACCGTCAGCCAGCTGGCGCAAAACGCACCTTCGAAGCCCCAGGCTCAACCGACCTACGACCCCGGCATTGATTACGATGCAATGCCCGACTACAGCGACTTCCAGCAACCGGACATGTACATCCCGCAACAGGAATGGACGCCGAAAAAGCCTGGCGCTGGCGGTAAAAAGTGGGAAAACAAACCCTGGGACAAAAAAGGCAAGCGTGGCGGCGAACGCGAGCAGGCCTGGATCCCCGTAGGCGTTGAACCGCCTACACTGACAGCCCTGCGCACCCTGCTGCACCATCCGCAACTGGCCAAAAAAGTTGAGGATGCCGGGCACTTTGCTGCAGAAGACCAGACTAACAATCAGTTACTGATTGCGCTGGTAGAGGCCGTACAGAAAAATCCTAAGCTAAGCTCTATACAGCTACTGTCCCGCTGGCACGGCACTGAACAGGGCCGCTTGCTGCAAAGACTGCTGGAAAAGGAATGGCTAATTGATGCCGATAACCTTGAACAACAGTTTTTCGACACCATAACTAGCTTGTCAGCTCGTCAACGCGAGCGAAATCTAGAGCAACTTCTTCGAAAAGCACGTCAAGGCGAGCTAAGTAGCGAGGAAAAAAATCAGTTACGCGACCTTCTAAGTCGCAATAATCCCGCATCAAACCCGACCTCAACTGGCGCGTGAGGTCATAGCTAAGGTATAATCCTCGGCTTGTTTTTTGCCCGCCAAGACCTTCAGTGGATAGGGTGTTATGTCCGGAAAAGCGCAACAGCAGTCTCGTATCAAAGAGTTGATCACCCTCGGCCGTGAGCAGAAGTATCTGACTTACGCAGAGGTCAACGACCACCTGCCCGAAGATATTTCAGATCCGGAGCAAGTGGAAGACATCATCCGCATGATTAATGACATGGGGATCCCCGTACACGAGAGTGCTCCGGATGCGGACGCCCTTATGTTGGCCGATGCCGACACCGACGAAGCAGCTGCTGAAGAAGCAGCTGCCGCGTTGGCGGCAGTAGAGACCGACATTGGTCGTACTACCGACCCTGTGCGCATGTATATGCGTGAAATGGGCACGGTAGAACTGCTGACACGTGAAGGCGAAATCGAAATCGCCAAGCGTATCGAAGAAGGCATCCGTGAAGTGATGGGCGCAATTGCGCACTTCCCTGGCACGGTTGACCATATTCTCTCCGAGTACACTCGCGTCACCACCGAAGGTGGTCGCCTGTCCGACGTTCTGAGCGGTTATATCGACCCGGACGATGGTATTGCGCCGCCTGCAGCCGAAGTGCCGCCTCCTGTCGACCCAAAGGTGAAAGCCGAAGGTGATGACGAAGAGGACGATAAGGAAGAGTCCAGCGAAGAAGAGGAAGAGGTCGAAAGCGGCCCCGATCCGATCATCGCGGCTCAGCGCTTTGGCGCCGTTTCCGATCAGATGGAACTCGCTCGCAAGGCACTGAAAAAGCACGGTCGTGGCAGCAAGCAGGCAATTGCCGAGCTGGTTGCACTGGCAGAGCTGTTCATGCCGATCAAACTGGTCCCGAAGCAATTCGAAGGCCTGGTTGAGCGTGTTCGCAGCGCCCTGGAGCGTCTGCGTGCACAAGAGCGCGCCATCATGCAGCTGTGTGTACGTGATGCACGCATGCCGCGTACCGATTTCCTGCGCCTGTTCCCGGGCAACGAAGTCGACGAAAGCTGGAGCGACGCGCTGGCCAAAGGCAAAAGCAAATATGCTGAAGCCATTGGTCGCCTGCAACCGGACATCATCCGTTGCCAGCAAAAGCTGTCTGCCCTGGAAGCAGAAACCGGCCTGAAGATTGCCGAGATCAAGGACATCAACCGTCGTATGTCGATCGGTGAGGCCAAGGCCCGCCGCGCGAAGAAAGAAATGGTTGAAGCCAACTTGCGTCTGGTTATCTCCATCGCCAAGAAGTACACCAACCGTGGCTTGCAGTTCCTCGATCTGATCCAGGAAGGCAACATCGGCTTGATGAAAGCGGTAGACAAGTTTGAATACCGCCGCGGCTACAAATTCTCGACTTATGCCACCTGGTGGATCCGTCAGGCGATCACTCGCTCGATCGCCGACCAGGCCCGCACCATCCGTATTCCGGTGCACATGATCGAGACGATCAACAAGCTCAACCGTATTTCCCGCCAGATGTTGCAGGAAATGGGTCGCGAACCGACCCCGGAAGAGCTGGGCGAACGCATGGAAATGCCTGAGGATAAAATCCGTAAGGTATTGAAGATCGCTAAAGAGCCGATCTCCATGGAAACCCCGATCGGTGATGACGAAGACTCCCATCTGGGTGACTTCATCGAAGACTCGACCATGCAGTCGCCAATCGATGTAGCCACTGTTGAGAGCCTTAAAGAAGCGACACGCGATGTACTCGGCGGCCTCACAGCCCGTGAAGCCAAGGTACTGCGCATGCGTTTCGGTATCGACATGAATACCGACCACACCCTCGAGGAGGTTGGTAAACAGTTCGACGTTACCCGTGAACGGATTCGTCAGATCGAAGCCAAAGCGTTGCGCAAGCTGCGCCACCCGACGAGAAGCGAGCATTTGCGCTCCTTCCTCGACGAGTGATAACAAAACCCCCGGCCCTGCCGGGGGTTTTGCTTTATAGCCAAGACCCTTCCTGCTCCCTCCCCCTGCCACAGCCCGACTACACTGGATGCATCCAGGCGTTTTGAAGAGACGCGCATGTCACGATTGCTGGCCATCCTGCTACTGTCGCTTGTCGTTTGGACTACGGGCTCCCACGCCCTGACGTTCACCGATAATGAACAACAGTGGCTCAAAGACCATCCTGAGCTGCTCCTTGGTATCGACACCACGTGGCCGCCCTTTGAGTTCCGCGATCAGGAAGGCAACTACAAAGGCCTTGCCGCCGATTACATACAGCTGATCAGCGACCGGCTGGGTATAACCTTCAAACCGGTGGCAGCTCCAAGCTGGAGCGAAGTGCTGGAACAGACCAAAGAAGGCAAGATCGACTTGCTGCCCGGCATCATGTCGACACCTGAACGTCAAAAGTACCTGGCGTTTACCCGGCCCTATCTGGACTTCCCCATCGTCATCCTCGCCCACAAGGGTGGCGCGTCACCGAAAAACATCGAAGACCTCTACGGCCTCAGGGTCGGCGTCATTGAAAACTACGCCCCCCATGAGCTTCTGCGCGCGCAATACCCGGACCTGAACATCGTCGCACTGCCCAACGTCAGTTCGGCCCTGCAGGCGCTGGCCACGGACCAGGTCGATGCGATGGTCGGCGACCTGGCTTCCAGCGTATGGAGCCTGCGCCAGCTCAAACTCGATGGTCTTTACGTCAGTGGCGAAACGCCTTTTCGCTTTCAACTGGCAATGGCCGTTCCCAAAAGTCAGACCGTGCTGCTCGAACTGCTGGACAAAGTACTGGCTGACATAAGCCCCAGTGAAACCGAAAGCATTCAGCAGCACTGGGTCGGCAACATCAGTGACTACCGGGCCTTGTGGCGCACCTTGCTGGTGTATGTCCTTCCCGGCGCGCTGCTATTGATCACCGTGCTGCTCATCGTCGTGCGCATCAATCGGCACCTGAGCTCTGAAATTTCCCGGCGAACGGCCCTGGAACAGGAGCTGCGCAGCAGCGAGCATCACTACAGGGGAATGATTGAAAGCCTTTCAGCTATCGCCTGGGAGGCACCACTGGGCGGCGGCACCTATACCTATGTCTCCCCCCAGGCCGAAGCGTTGCTGGGCTACCCGATTGCAGACTGGCTAAGTCTGGGCTTCTGGAATCGAATCCTGCATCCCGACGACCTGGCCCGAGCCCGGGAATTCCGCGAAAAGGAAGTCAACGCCAACTGCGACCACAGCCTGGACTATCGCGTGATCACCGCTGACGGCAACACGCTGTGGCTGCGCGACATCGCCAGCATCACAACCCATAACCTGCAGGTCGTACTGCGCGGCCTGATGATCAATATCAGCGAAACCAAGCAGACCGAAGAGGCCTTGCGCTTATCCGAAGAGAAGTTCGCCAAAGTATTCCATGCCTCACCCAATGGCCTGTTAGTGAGCCGAAAAAGTGACGGCCTGCTGATAGAGATAAACGAAGGCTTCAGCCGTCTCAGTGGTTATGACAGTACCAGCGCCTTGCACCACTCAACGTTTGACCTGCATCTATGGGTAGATTTCCAGCAGCGGCGCGAAGTGCTGCGACTACTGGAACAGGACGGTTTTGTACGGGACTTCAGCTGTAACTTCCGTCATAAAGACGGGCACATTCGCCTCTGTGAGATTTCCAGCTACCCACTGATGATCGGAGCTGAACACTGCATTCTGACCATCATTCACGACATCACCGAACGTCACCAGATGCAGGAAAAACTCCTGCAAACGGCCACCGTCTTTGAAAGCACGGCCGAAGGCATCATCTTTACCGACCCCCAGCAAAAAATCACTGCAGTGAACCGGGCCTTCACCGAAATCACCGGCTACAGCGAGAGTGAAGCAGTGGGTCAGACCCCGAGAATCCTGGCGTCAGGCCAACACGACAGGGTATTTTTTGCAGCCATGTGGCATCAACTGTCGAACGCCGACAACTGGCAGGGCGAAATCAGCAACAAACGCAAAAATGGCGAAATCTACCCCAACTGGTTGACCATTAGCGCCGTTCGCAACAGCGACAACCTGATCACCCACTTTGTGGCCGTATTTTCTGATATTTCCAGCCTCAAACATGCTCAGGCACGCCTTGACCACCAGGCCCATCACGACCCGCTGACCAACCTTCCCAACCGTTTACTGTTTGAAAACCGGTTATGCGAAGTACTGGCCGATCAGAGGCGAAACGGCCAGCGCAGTGCCGTGCTGTTTCTGGACCTTGATCGATTCAAAAACATCAACGACAGCCTCGGGCATCCAGTGGGCGACCTTCTGCTGAAAGGCATCGCAACCCGCCTCAAGGAACAGCTGCGCGACATCGACACAGTGGCCCGTCTGGGCGGGGATGAGTTCATCATTTTGCTGCCCGGGCTCAAACAAGCCAACGATGCGCAAATGATTGCCAACAAGTTGCTGGCGTGTTTCAACGCACCCTTCCTGGCAGGCGAGCACGAGCTTTTCATCAGCGCCAGCATCGGCACCAGCGTATTCCCGGACGATGGCGACGACGTCGCCACACTCGTCAAAAATGCCGACCTGGCGATGTACCACTCCAAACTCAAAGGGCGCAACCGCGTCGAACGCTACAGCCACGACCTTGGTTCACAAGCCAGTGCGCGGGTCGTCCTGAGCCATGAGCTGCGCCGAGCCCTGGAACGCGGCCAGGTATCACTGTTGTACCTACCCAAAATCAGCCTGGATGACTGCAGCGTGGTCGGGGCCGAAGCTCTGCTGCACTGGATCCACCCCATACTCGGAGAAATCCCCCACGAGCGCTTGATTCATCTGGCCGAAGAAAACGGCATGATCATACAAATAGGGGATTGGATGCTTGAACGCGCCTGCCAGCAACTGCACTCATGGAACCAGGTGTACGTCCCCTTTGGAGCGATCTCAGTCAACCTCGCAAGCGCTCAACTGCACCAACCCGGGTTACTGGAGCACGTACAGCACCTGCTCAAGACTTGCATGCTCAAGCCCGGCTACCTGCAACTTAAAATCACTGAAAGCTTTATTACGTGCCAGGCCGAAGAAGCCTGTGAAGCCCTGCATCGACTCAAACAACTGGGGGTAAGACTGTCCATTGACGATTTCGGCACCGGCAACTCGTCCCTCAGCTACCTCAAGCGCTTGCCGCTGGACACGCTGAAAATCGACTCGTCTTTTATCAAGGGCCTGCCCGATGACGCACACGATGCCGCTATTGTTCGCGCCATCATTACACTGGGGCACAGCCTGCAATTGACCATCATCGCGGACGGCGTAGAAACCGGGGCACAGCGTACATTCCTGGCCCAAGCCGGTTGCGAACAAATCCAGGGCGCCATCGTCAGCCCCCCTCTGTCTGCTGAAAAATTCGCAGCAACCTTCCTTCGTATGCCTATTTCAGATTTTTCGGATAGCACTACCGAGAAACCGTCGTTATAATCCGCGGCCTACTGAGGGCCTATAGCTCAGTTGGTTAGAGCAGGGGACTCATAATCCCTTGGTCGTAGGTTCGAGTCCTACTGGGCCCACCATACTCAAAGCCGCGCACTGCGCGGCTTTTGTGTTTCCGGGGTTTGGGATTTTGCTTTTCAAAACACCCTGAAAACCGCTTTCCGTCCACAAACCGTCCACACCCTTGATTCGCGGCATCAGAACGTTGGCGTGTATTTCACGCTGAACATTACGTTACGCGGATCACCGTAGTTGTTGTTGCCATTGAGCTGGTTATAGCCCGCAGTGAAGTAGGTTTTGTCGAACAGGTTGTTGGCGTTCATCGCCAGTTCGATCTCCGGCGTCATCTGGTAGCCGACACGGGCATTCCACACGGCGTAACCCGGCACGTTCACGGAGCTGTCATAGCCAATCGTATGGGTTTGAGCGGTGAAGCCAAGGCCCGTGCTCACGCGGCTCCAGTCACCGCTGAACTGGTAGTTGCTCCACACCCGCAGCATGTGTTTTGGCGTCCACCAACTGAAGATTTTGCCTTCGCTTTCCGGGTCTTTGAGGTATTTGGTGGTGTTGTAGGTGTAGCCCGCAAACAGTTGCAGGCTGTCGGTCACTTCACCGCTGATTTCAGCCTCGATCCCCTGGCTGCGCACTTTCCCTGACGCGATTGAGCAGTACCAACCGTCGCAGAGCTGGGGCGATTGCATGTCAGGGACGGCACGGTTTTCCTGGTCATAACGGAACACCGCCAGGGAGGTGTTGACCCGGCCGTCCATCAACTCACCCTTGATGCCGACTTCGTAGTTGCTGCCGATCACCGGCTTGAGCACAGGGCCCGTTACGGTGCGGGCAGTCTGTGGTTCGAAAACGTCGGTGTAGCTGGCGTAGACGGCCCACTCGCGGCTCAGGTCATAGACGATGCCTGCGTAAGGGGTGACTTGCCCGGTTTCGTTGGTGGTGCTGTCCGGGTTGGCGGTAATGCCGGACGCTTTCTGGGTCCAATACTTGTAGCTGTAGTCGTACCAACTGACCCGGGAACCCAGCACCAGGGTCAGGGAGTCGACCGGCTTGACTCGCCAACTGCCATAGAGCCCTTTTTGACGAATGTCATAGTTGCTCGGAGTGCCCTGCCCCCCTGGGGAATTAATCAGGCCTTCGTAGCTGATGTCAGGACGGTCATGGTCGATACCGAAAATAGTGTCAGTGCTGTCATTGAAAGTACGGGCGTATTGGTCGTCCGTGGTCAGCTTCGAGTAGTTACCGCCGACCATGATCTCCTGCTGCATGGACCAGGCTTCGAATTTGCCGGTGAGGTTCATGTCCAGACCGATTTTGGTGGAGTCGAAGTCCGAGTAAAAATCGGCGTACTGCACGCCGCTGCCATCCGCGGCCAAGCCCTTGAGGGTGGATTGCACCCGCTGGTTCTTGGCTATATTGCTCTCGGTCTGGCGCACGGCGCCGACCTTGAAAGCCCAGTCGTCGTTGAATCTGTGCTCCAGATCGGCATAAAGGGTGGTGACATCGATCTGAGAGTGGTTCCACTTCGCGCCGGTGTAGGTGCTGCGCGGCAGATCGATTGCCTTGCTGTCAGCGTAACGCGGGAAGCCGCGAACCATCGGCCGTGATTCGCCGCTGGAGTGGCTGACCGCCAGGCCCAGGGTGGTGTCGTCACGCAAATCGAAGTCCAGGGCACCGTACAGCGAGGTGGTTTTACTCCAGGCGGAATCGACGAACGAGTGGCTGTCGTCCTGGTCGGCCACGAAGCGTCCACGGACCGTGCCGGTCTGGTTCAGCGGGCCGCCGGCGTCCAGTTGCAAGCCGTAATGATCCCAGGAGCCCGCCTTGCCGGTGAGGGTCACAGTGGGTGCGATCTGCCCGCGTTTGCGCACCAGATTCACCGCGCCACCAGGGCTGCCGGTGCCTTGCAGCAGACCGGATGCGCCACGCAGCACTTCCATGCGATCGAAGAAGATCAGGTCCTGGGTTGCCCAGTTGCCCAGTGCATAGGTGTTGCGCGGGATCGGTACACCGTCGTATTGCCAGTCGTCGATCTGGAACCCGCGCGAACTGAGGATCATGCCTTTACCCACGCCTTGTGCGCCGACCAGTCCGGTGGTCTTGTTGGCCGCGTCCTTGAGGTCTGTCAGACCTTGATCGTCCAGCTGCTTGCGGGTCACTACCGTGATCGACTGAGGGATTTCCTTGAGGGTGTGGGTGCCCTTGCCGATGGTCACCGCCCGCGAGGTGTAGGAGCCAGAACCTTCAGTGGTGGCGTCGGTGCTGAGTTCAACGATGTTGGTAGCCCCCAGTTGCAGCGCGGCATTGCTGTCCATGACCGGCTCGACGCTGAAGTTGCCCTGGCCCGTCACTCGCAGTTGCAAGCCGCTGCCCGACAATGCCTGTTGCATCGCCTGCTCGGCGGGCATCTTGCCGACCACCGCAGGCGCCTGCTTGCCCTTTACCAGCGACGGCTCCAGCGAAACGATGTGTCCACTCTGGCTGGCAATGGCATTCAGGGTGCTGGCGAGCGGGCCGGACGGCAGATTGAAGGTCAGATCCTGCGCTTGCGCCAGAGTGGAACTGGCCAGCGCAGCCAGGGTGACGGCAACGCAAAGGGGATGGGGCCACGGGTTGAACACAGCGTTCTCCTGAAAATGTGAAAGTGTCAGGAGATAGGTGGGGCGAGAAATGAAAACCAGACACGAATGAGAGCGATTTTCAAAAATAACGCTTCAGCCGTGCTATTTCCCACGAATTAATGTCAACCAGGGGCTGTAGCGATCAACACGAATCGGCAGGGTTTCTGCCAGTGCCGCAAACACCCGATCCGGATTTTCTAGCGGGAATACCCCCTGGACACGAAGGTTGCGAACCTCGGGAGCCACCCGCACAAAGCCGCGACTGTAAGGGCGCAGTGCGTTGACGACTGCCTCCAGCGGGTCGTCCAGCACGTTCAAGCGCCCGATCATCCAGTCAGCCCGATGATGTTGATCACCGGCGAGCGGAGCAATGTTGCCGGCTTGCATGACGGCTGACTGGCCTTCCTGCAAATCAATGCTGGTGCCGTCGAACAGCCGGACGTTGACCGAGTGCTGCAATACCACTACCCGCGTGGCGCCGTGTTCCTGGGCCACGAGGAATCGAGTCCCCAGTGCGCGAATTTCACCTTCTGCGGTGCGCACGCTCAGCGGACGAAGAGGATCGGCGGCGACCTGGATCACCAGCTCGCCGTGGCGCAAAATCACCAGGCGGCGCTGGGTATCGAAGCGCAGGTCCACCGAACTCTCGGCATTCAGGCTCAGGCGACTGCCGTCGGCCAGGGTGAAGTCCTGACGCTGGCCGCGCCCGGTGTGCAGGTCAGCCAGCAGCGAGTCACCCCACGGGCTGCGCGCACCGACCCAGGTAGCCCCGCCGAGCAAGCCAAGCCCTGCAATTACCCTGAGCGCATCGCGGCGCGAAGCCTTGGGTTGGAGCAATAGTTGGCGCGCTTCTGCGGCCTGGCCGGGCACCCGTCGATCCAGTGTGCGAACGGCACCGAAGGAAGTACCCAGTCGCTCCTGCAAAGTGGCCCAGGCCTGGGCGTGGGCGGGATCGAGTACCAGCCAGGCATTGAAACGCTTCTGCAGCGACACATCCGGTTCGCCCGCACGCAGGCGCACCATCCAGTCGATCGCCTGCTCGCTGACGGGGTCAAGACGCCGCTTGCTCATGATGCACCTTCGCTCAGATAGCACTGACGCAAAGCCTGCTTCATGTAGCGGCTCACCGTGCGCTCGGACAGCTCAAGCTTGCGGGCAATCTCCACGTAGCTCAGGCCATCCAGCTGGCTGTAGAGGAAGGCCGCCTTGACCAGCATCGGCAGGCCGTCAATCGCCCGATCGATGGCCACCAGGGCTTCGATCAACAGCAATTGTTCTTCCGGGGACGGCGCCAGCGCTTCGGGCAACATGGACAGGCGTTCGAGGTAGGCCAACTCCAGCTTGCGCCGACGATGACGATCGAAGATCAGGCGTCGGGCAATGGTCGACAGGTAGGCACGGGGCTGCTCGATGGCGTCCGGGTCTACCCGTGCCACCAGTAACTGGCAAAACGTATCGGCAACCGTGTCCTCGGCATCGGCGTGATTGCGCAAATGCCGCTGGATATGGGACAGCAGCCAACGATGATGATCGCTGAAAAAAAAGCCCAACTTGCTGGTCGAAGGAGGTTGCACCGAGCGGCCCACCAGATGTAAGTGCGAATTATTCTCAATCTTACCCGCAGGACGTTCGCCACTTCAATACTTGGTTACAACTCCCTGCCCCCTTAGAAACGAGCTTTGGCAGGCTCGTTGAGGCAGGGGATCAGCGCCCCGTAGCCTCTGCGCACAGAGATACAACTGAGAAATGCTAGTAGTATCATTGCCATCTGTTTCTCCCGGTGTTTCTACCCGCCATGACCCCCCTTCCCCCGAACACGGCGCCCTGCGTACTCATCGTCGACGACAGCCGCAAAATTCGCGAACCGCTGGCCGCGTACCTACGCCGCCACACGTTTGATGTGCGCACGGCAGCGGACGCCGCGGGCATGTGGCAATTGCTCAAGCAACACGCCTTTGACGTGATCATTCTCGATGTGTCGTTACCCGATGGCGATGGCTTTGACTTGTGCAGCAGGCTGCATCGGCGCGCCGACACTCCGGTGATTCTGCTGACCGCCCGGGACACTTCGGCAGATCGGGTACGGGGCCTCGACCTGGGAGCAGACGACTATGTGACCAAACCCTTTGAACCGAGGGAGCTGGTTGCGCGGATCAACAGTGTGTTGCGTCGCCACCGTCCTGGCGCCGCGAAGCAGGTTGCATCGACAAGCGCCCTGAAGATGAGCCCCTGTTATCGGTTCGCTGGCTGGCTGTATAACCCCAGTCACGCCACGCTGACCCGTGATCAAGGGGCGCAGATTGTGCTCAGCACGGTGGAGAGCAAACTGCTGCAGGTGTTTCTCGACCAACCCAATACGCTGCTGCCTCGCGAACGCCTGATTGACCTCACGACCGCCACCGACAGCGATGTCAGCGATCGCGCCATCGACCGCCAGGTCAGTCGCCTGCGCCGCAAGCTGGCGAACAGCGCCGGGGAGCCCGAGTTACTGCGCACAGTCTGGGGTGGCGGTTATCTGTTTGCGGCCGATGTCACGTTGCAAGCGCCATGAATCGTCTGCGCGCCCTGTGGCCCCGCAAGATGCTGCATCAACTCAGTGCGTTGTTGTTGCTCGCGCTGCTCGCCTCCAATGTCATCGCCATTGTGTTTGTGCAACACACCGGCGCGTTGATCCATCCCCTGTCGCGCACCATGAGCCTGGAGCGATTGGTGACCGCCCATCATGTGGCCATGGAAGCCAAGGACGAGGTCTTCGACCGGCTGCTGGGGGCGATCACCAGCGCAGATGCACGTTTCTGGATCTCCACCCAGGCCGACGTCGAACCCTTTGCCATGCGTGCCGAAGAACAGCGAATGGCCAGCGCCCTGCGCGAGCAGCTGCAACTGGCCCAGGACGTGCGCGTGGCCATGCAACTGGAACGGGTCAGCGGCGACCATGCCCGGGGGCGCGTGTTCAGCCCCGACGGCTGGGCCCCCCTGCGGCTGCGCAGCAGTATCGAATTGCCCGACGGCCGCTACCTCAACGCCCTGCAACATCCGGCAGGCGCCTACGAATGGGGAAATATGCTGGCGTACAGTCTGCCGGTGACGACCGTTCCGGTGCTGTTGATCGTGATGTTCTGCATCAGCCGCGTAGTGCGCCCGGTCAAGACCCTGGCCCAGGCCACCGAACGCGTCAGCCGCGGGGAATGGATTGCGCCACTGCCTCTGACCGGCCCACAAGAAGCACGTGACCTGACGGCGGCCTTTAACACCATGCAAGCCAATATCGCCCGCCATGTCGAAGGCCGTACCCGAATGCTCGCGGCGCTCAGCCACGACCTGAACACGCCCATCACTGAACTGCGGCTGCTGCTGGAACTGCTGGAAGAGAGCCCTGCCCGCGAGGACATGCTCGAAAGCCTGGATGAGTTGAGTGCGATGGTGGGCGCAACCCTCAACTTCGTTCGTGACGATGCCGTGCAGGAGCCCACGCTGACAATCGTGCTGAATGACATGCTGGAGGATCTGGCCAAGCGCTACCGACTCATGAAGCAGCCGGTCACCTGGTCAGGCTCGGCGCCGATCATGCTCACCTGCCGTCCCCTGGCGTTGAAGCGGGCCTTGACCAACCTGATCGACAACGCACTGCGTCACGCCGCAGATGCCACGTTGACGCTGTACCAGGAGGACCCCGGCACCCTGCGACTGGAAATTCTCGATCACGGCCAGGGCCTGCCGCAAGAATGGCTCAGCAAAGTGTTCGAGCCCTTCGTACAGTTTGGCGCCGCCGACGGTTCTCACAATGGCGGCATCGGCCTGGGCCTGGCCATCGCCCGCGCCTGCGTGCAAGCCCACGGCGGCGAACTGCTGCTGGAAAATCGACCGCCCGCCGGGTTGTGCGCCGTGGTCAGGCTGCCGATGGCCCTGGTCAGAAGTTCAGCGTAGCCCCCATCCACAAGGTGCGACCGTAGTTCACCGTGCCGTAGGTTTCGTCGTCCAGACGCTTGTCCGTCAGGTTGTTCAGTGAGCTGTTCAACGTGATCGAGTCTGTGAGTTCGTAAGAGCCGCCGATATCAGCCGTGGTGTAACCCGGTGCAGGCACGTCAGCCAGGGTGTTGCCGGTTTCTTCACCGTAATAGCTGACGGACGCCCAGGCCTGGGCACGGTCCGTCACCACCCACTCGCCGCGCACGTTGGCTTTCTGTTTGGGCGTCAACGCCAGTGGGGCGCCGGCGTTGGCGCCGCTTTTCTGTTCAGAGTCGGTGTAGGTGTAGTTGGCCTTGAGCAAGACGCTGTCGCTGACATCCCATTGACCGGTCAGCTCAACGCCCTGGATCACGGCCTTGTCGACATTGACGCGATCCATGACGATGTAGCCATTCCATCGCTCATCAGTGGTGACGGTAGAGAGTTTGTCTTTGAAGTCGTTGTAAAACACCGTCGCGCCTGCCGACAAATTGTCGCGATTGGACCACAGCGCGGACATTTCGTAGTTGGTGCTCGACTCGGGCTTGAGGTCCGGGTTGCCAAACATCACGAAGCGATTGCGGCGCAGGTAGGCGTAGTCCTTGACCACGGCACGCAGCTCCGGCGCCTTGAAGCCACGGGCGATGCCGCCCTTGAGGGTCCAGTTGTCGGTTGCGCGCCACACCCCGTAGATTCGCGGATTGGCGTGGGTGCCGTACTGTTCGTGGTGGTCCAGGCGCAATCCTGTGGTCAGGGCAAAGGTATCGGTCATCGCCCATTCGTTTTCGGCAAACACGGCCTTCTGTACCACTGAGAACTCGTAATCGACGCGATCACCCAGGCCCTGGTTCCAGTCGGTCAACTGGCTTTCATTCCACTGCACGCCGACGGTGCTGACATTGTGCGCGGTCGGCAGCACCAGTTTGGCGTCAAACACCGTGCTCTTGATCTCGGGCTTGCGGCCGTAGATATCCGTTTGCGCAGGTGTCGCCTTGCCCTCGCGGCTGGACGTTTCCTGGAACAACGCCATGTCCGACGTCGCCCAGCCCCAGCGCCCCTGGTGTGACAGCGACCAGTGATCACGATTGTTCTCTTGTTCGCGGGTGGCCCAGTTTGCGCTCACGCCATCGCCGTTCTTGAGGCGCGTGGCGCCCGCTTCCAGCAGGATGTCGTGGTCGACTGTCGGGGTGAATGCCAGCCGCGCGGTCAGGTCACGATGATCGGCATTGCTGAAACCATTGGTTTGCTCGATGTCGTCGTCCGCCTGGCGGTCCAGATAACGGCCCCAGACCTGCAAACCTAGAAAATCCTCGCGCAGCGGACCACTGAGGTAGAACTGGGTCTGGCGGGCATTCCCCTGGTCGCTGTGCTGGCGCGCCGAGTAGTCGTAGCCCACAGAGCCGCCCCACTGGGGCGACACTTTGCGGGTGATCACGTTAATCACCCCGCCAATGGCATCCGAGCCATACAGCGATGACATCGGCCCTCGAACCACCTCGATGCGCTCAATGGCCGCGGCTGGCGGCACGAAGCTCTGCTCATAACCGCTGTTGCCGTTGACCCGCGACTCACGGGCGCTCTGGCGTTTGCCATCGACCAGAATCAGGGTGTAATCGGCTGGCATGCCACGAATGGAGATATCCGTCTCATTGGCCCCGCCGTTGACCACTACACCTTCAACGTCACGCACGGCGTCGCCTAGGTCCCGATAGGATTTGCGGCGAAGCGTCTCCCCATCAATCACCGTGATCGAGGCGGGCGCATCCTCGATGCTCTGCTCGTAACCGGAAGCCGTAACGACCATTTCATCAAGGGTCAGTGCTTGCGGATCTGCCGCCTGGGCAGAAGTCACCAGCGTGCCGGATGCGCCTGCAGCCAAGGCCAGACGAACCCACAGGGGCAATGGGTGAAAGCGAAGAGACGAATGCATGAAGCGTCCTTATGATTCAACTTAAAAGAGAATCGTAATCATCTACACCCCTGTAGATTGGACAAAGTGTGACAACCCTCGGCGCTCAATCTTAAAATCCGCCCGCCAGCAAAGTGGTGCCGCAGCCCTGTACCATGACCGCCCACCACGCCCATGCCTTTGGAGCTTCACGTGCCTGATACCCGCCCTCCCGCGCTGGATGAAATCGACCGCCAATTGATTGCGGCCTTGCAGCTCAATGCACGGGAAAGCGTTGCGATGCTGGCTCGCCAGTTGGGAATTGCGCGCACCACCGTGACATCTCGGCTGGCACGACTGGAGAAAACGTCGGTGATCACCGGTTACGGGGTTCGCCTGGGGCAGCGCTTGATTGATGGCGGTTTGCAGGCTTATGTCGGGATTACCGTACAGCCACGCTCAGGCAAAGAGGTGGTCCGGCGCTTGAGCGCAATGGCCCAGGTGCAGCAACTGTGCGCGGTCAGTGGCGAGTTCGATTACGTGGCCTGGCTGCGCAGTGATTCTCCCGAGCAACTGGACCAATTGCTCGACCAGATCGGCAGCGTCGAGGGCGTCGAGAAAACCACCACCTCCATCATTCTCAGCAGCAAAGTTGATCGCGGATAAGTCACTTCGACTGCCATCTTCGTCACATTGACTAAACAAAAGCCATAACGACGACAGTTTGCGTCTTATTACCGTGTTCCACGCTCCCTATCATGGTGCCTGTCTTTTCCTATACTCAACGTTATGCGTGAGTCGCCAGCAAGGTCAGCCATGAACAAGAATAATCGCCACCCTAACGACGGCAAAAAACCCATCACCATCTTCGGCCCGGACTTTCCGTTTGCCTTTGATGACTGGATCGAACACCCGGCGGGCCTGGGCAGCATCCCGGCACACAAGCTGGGGGCTGAGGTGGCGATTGTCGGCGCCGGGATGGCCGGGATGGTGGCGGCTTATGAGCTGATGAAACTGGGCCTCAAACCCGTGGTGTATGAAGCGTCGAAGATGGGCGGACGTCTGCGCTCGCAAGCCTTTGAGGGCAGCGAAGGGGTTATCGCCGAACTCGGCGGCATGCGTTTCCCGGTGTCTTCCACGGCGTTTTATCACTACGTCGACAAGCTGGGCCTGGAGACCAAACCCTTCCCCAACCCGCTGACGCCCGCTTCGGGCAGCACCGTGATTGACCTTGAAGGCCAGACCTTCTACGCACAAAAACTGGCAGACCTGCCTGCGCTGTTTCAGGAAGTGGCCGATGCCTGGGCAGACGCACTGGAAGCGGGCTCGCGCTTTGGCGATATTCAGCAGGCCATCCGCGACCGAGACGTGCCTCGCCTGAAAGAGCTGTGGAACACCCTGGTTCCCCTGTGGGACGACCGCACGTTCTACGACTTCGTCGCCACGTCCAAGGCCTTCGCCAAGCTGTCGTTCCAGCACCGCGAAGTGTTTGGCCAGGTGGGGTTCGGCACCGGTGGCTGGGACTCCGACTTCCCCAACTCGATGCTCGAGATTTTCCGTGTGGTGATGACCAACTGCGACGATCACCAACACCTGGTGGTTGGTGGTGTTGAGCAAGTACCCCTGGGGATCTGGCGTCACGCGCCCGAGCGCTGCGCCCATTGGCCTGCTGGCACCAGTCTGAGTTCGCTCCACCACGGCGCACCACGTACCGGGGTCAAGGCCATCTCTCGTTCAGAGGACGGGATGTTTTCCGTCACCGACATACTCGGGGTGACTCGTCCATATGAAGCGGTGCTGGTGACCTGTCAAAGCTGGCTGCTGACCACCCAGATCGAATGTGAAGAGTCGCTGTTCTCCCAAAAAGTGTGGATGGCACTGGACCGTACACGCTACATGCAATCCTCCAAAACCTTTGTCATGGTCGACCGCCCGTTCTGGAAAGACAAAGACCCCGAGACTGGCCGTGACCTGATGAGCATGACTCTCACCGATCGCCTGACCCGCGGCACTTACCTGTTCGACAACGGTGACGACAAGCCGGGGGTGATTTGCCTGTCGTACTCGTGGATGAGCGATGCGCTGAAAATGCTCCCGCACCCGGTGGAAAAGCGCGTGAAGCTGGCCCTCGATTCGTTGAAAAAGATTTACCCCAAAGTGGACATCGCCAGCCGCATCATCGGCGATCCAATCACGGTGTCGTGGGAAGCCGACCCGCACTTTCTGGGTGCCTTCAAGGGCGCACTGCCGGGGCATTACCGTTACAACCAGCGCATGTACGCGCACTTCATGCAGCAGGACATGCCCGGCGAACAGCGGGGGATCTTTATCGCTGGCGACGACGTATCGTGGACCCCGGCCTGGGTGGAAGGTGCAGTACAGACTTCATTGAACGCGGTGTGGGGCATCATGACCCACTTTGGCGGCAGTACCCACGCGGCCAACCCCGGGCCGGGCGATGTGTTCCACGAAATCGGCCCGATTGCATTGCCGGATTGATCCCTGTGGGAGACCTCAAACCGCTTTCGTAGCCGTTGCCGAAGGCTACGTCCGATTGCGTAGCAATCGTAAAATCCAAGTCCCAGATCCATCTGTCACACCGCAGTACCTTGATTTACGACGACTGCGTCGCCGGACGCAGCCTTCGGCAGTTGCTACGAAATTTGTCAGCGCCAGTTTCAACGGGAAATTTGACCACCAGGAGAACCCCATGCGCGTCGCCCTTTACCAATGCACGCCTCTGCCCCTGGATGTCGCGGGCAATCTGCAGCGTTTGAATGACATTGCACGGCAAGCCGAAAACATCGACCTGCTGGTTCTGCCCGAAATGTTCCTCACGGGCTACAACATCGGCGCCCAGGCCGTGGCCAGACTCGCGCAAACCCACGACGGCGACGCCGCCAGACAGATTGGCGAACTGGCAAAAGCCACTGGCATGGCCATTGCCTACGGCTACCCCGAACGCGGTGCAGACGGGCAGATCTACAACAGCGTGCAGTTGATCGACGCCCACGGCAAAAGCCTGTGCAACTACCGTAAAACCCACCTGTTCGGCAAACTCGATCACTCGATGTTCAGCAAAGGCCCCGATTCATTCCCGGTCATCGAACTCAATGGCTGGAAGCTTGGCCTGCTGATTTGCTACGACCTTGAATTCCCGGAGAACACCCGCCGCCTGGCGCTGGCCGGTGCCGAGTTGATTGTGGTACCCACCGCCAATATGGCGCCCTACGACTTCATCGCCGATGTCACGGTGCGCTGCCGCGCCTTCGAGAACCAGTGCTATGTGGCCTACGCCAACTATTGCGGGCATGAAGGCGAGATCCATTACTGCGGCCAAAGCAGTATCGCCGCGCCCGACGGCAAGCAAATAGCGCTGGCCGGGCATGAGCAAAGCCTGCTGATTGCGACCCTGCAACGTCAGCAACTGGCGGATGCCAAAACCGGGAATTTTTACCTGGCGGACCGTCGCCCCGAACTTTATCGCGAGCTGAGCAAGCGCTAAATCCGCTAGCATGAGCGCATCTCTGTTCCGGAAGTGCCCATGCCTGCGCTGAATCACCCTCACCCCCAACGTCAGACACTTGAAAACGGTCTGACCCTCTGCGTGCGCCATGAGCCGCGCCTCAAGCGTTGTGCGGCCGTTATACGGGTTGTCGCAGGCAGCCACGATGTGCCCGCCGCGTGGCCCGGCCTCGCGCATTTCCTGGAGCACTTGCTGTTTCTGGGCACCGCGCGCTTCCCGGCGGCAGACAACCTGATGGCTTACGTGCAGCGCCACGGCGGCCAGGTCAATGCCAAAACCTGCGAACGACATACCGACTTCTTTTTCGAGCTGCCACCGGCCGCCTTTGACGGCGGGCTTGAGCGCTTGTGCGACATGCTCGCCCATCCGCGCATGGCTCTGGATGACCAGCTTCGCGAACGTGAAGTACTGCACGCCGAATTTATCGCCTGGGCCCGCGAAACGTCTGCGCAGCGGGAAATGAAGTTGTTTCAGCCACTGAACCCGGCTCATCCGCTGCGGGCATTCCACGCAGGCAACCGTTACAGCCTGCCCGTGCCGCGCGCAAACTTTCAGCAAGCCCTGGAAGACTTTTACCAAGGGTTCTATCAGACCGGGCAAATGACCTTGAGCCTGAGCGGTCCGCAATCAACCCAAGACTTGATCGTCCTGGCTGAACGTTGCAGCGCTGTGTTGCGCCCAGGCGACACCCTGCTGCAGGCTTGCCCGCCAGCGCTGCTGACCCGCGTTGAACCCCAGTATCAATACATGGACGGCCCGTACCTGAGCCTGATGTTCGCCTTGGAACAGTTGCCGCCAGAGTCCGCCCAGGCCCTGGATTTTCTGTGCCACTGGATCAACGCAGACAAGCCCGGCGGCCTGCTCGCACAATTACGCGAACAGAGGTTGGTCGACACCCTGAAAGCCACACCGCTCTATCACTTCAAGAGCCAGGCACTGCTGCAGATCGAGTTCAAAGCCACCACCGATATTGCCCCGCAGGCCATGCAGATTCGCGACACGTTCCATGACTGGCTGGCGTTTTTCAGCGCACAGCAGGACTGGCCCACGCTGCGTGAGGAGTTCCACCTTCTGCAGCAGCGTCAGCAAGACGTCAGTGGCGCGCTGGAACTGGCCCGCCGTGATTGCGAGCAACGTGCCCCCGGCCTGTCGGATCAGGGCGTAATAACCCTCAAGGCTGTGCTCGAGCAGATACAACCTGCGCCCATGCCGTCATCGCAACAGGCCTGGCATTTGCCTGCACCCAATCCGTATCTGCACGCGGCGAAAGAGCCGGTCAGCGCCGGCCTGATTCGCGGACAAACCAGCGCTCACCGTGGCTTGCGTACTTTTGCCCAGGACCGCTTGCGCACTCGCCGCGACGTGTCTGCCATGAGTTTCAGCACCGCAGTGCCCAGTCACAGCGGCGAAGCGGCGATTTACCTGCGCTGGCGTCTGCCCGCAAAGCCAGCTGACGATCTGCCGGCGTCACTGGAAAACAGCCTGCGCTCGCTGATACTCGATGCCAGACAGGCTGGGGTTGAAGTGTCGCTCAATGGGTCAGGCAATGACTGGCTGCTGAAAATGTCCGGTTTCCACGAGCCAATGCCCGCCATTCTCGAGCACGCGCTGCGTGTGCTCAGCGCACCATCGGCCAAGCCGCCGGGCAACCTGTCCCCTGGCGCCACCTTGATGCCGATTCGCCAACTGATCAAACGCCTGCCCGAGCTGTGCCAGCCAGCCAGCGAGCCAGCACTCAACGATCTGCAACACGGCTGGTCCAAGGCGCACTGGGACGGCTTGGCGGTCGGCCTGCCCGCCACCACGCAGGCCTTGATCACACCTGTACTGCACAAGGTTCCCGGCACCCCGGATGCGCATCTGGCGCAGCATGGCGAGCAGCCAGCCCAACGCCATTGGCACACCGAAGCCAGTGATTCCAGCGAACACGCGCTCATCCTGTTTTGCCCGACCCCCAAGGCAACGCTGGCTGACGAAGCCGCCTGGCGCATGCTCGCCCAAGTGATGCAAACCCCGTTTTATCAACGCCTGCGGGTCGAGTTGCAATTGGGTTATGCCGTGTTCAGCGGCCTGCGCCAAATTAATGGTCAAACCGGGCTGCTGTTCGGGGTGCAATCGCCTCACGCCTCAACGACGCAGATCTTTGAGCACATCCAGAATTTCCTCGTGGAGTTGCCGAAATTGATCTCGACGCTAGATGAAATATCTTTCACCCAAGCCCGTACTGCCTTGGCACAACAATTCTCGACCGAGGCCCTGGGGGTGTTCCAGGCCGGTGAATTGTTATGGCAAGCCAAACTGGCGGGCCACCCGTCGGATTACCTGACAGCCCTCTACACAGCACTTATGGCGCTGGATCAAGGCACTACACTGAAGGCGGCCGAGCACATTAACTCGCCGCAAAGCCGTTGGTTATGCTTGGCCACAAGTCCGGAGACTGAAACGTTTTATCAAGGGAGAAGCTGATCGTTACCAACCACGTAACGGGCTTTCTTCGACATTGAGCGTTCAAAAACCGTCAAATTTAGTAACATGGTCACCTAAGCGTTTGAACAACTCCCTCGGGAGCTGGACTAATCAAGAGACACCCATTCACCCACTCACTGAAGGAGTCACCTCATGGCTTGGACTAAACCTGCTTACACCGATCTGCGCATTGGCTTTGAAGTCACCATGTACTTCGCAAGCCGTTGATCTGCCCGGCCTCTTGAGTAAAAGAGCCCAGCAGAGCAGCCCAACGCCTCGGTTCGCCGGGGCGTTTTTATTTTCAGCATCGCAAGAGAACACGCCATGTTCGTCCAGATTCTAGGCTCCGCCGCTGGCGGTGGATTCCCGCAGTGGAACTGCAACTGCGTCAACTGCGCGGGTTTTCGTGATGGCACCCTGCGTGCCACCGCCCGCACTCAGTCCTCCATTGCGATTTCCGATGACGGTGTGAACTGGGTACTGTGCAACACCTCGCCCGATATTCGTGCGCAACTGCAAAGCTTCGCCCCGATGCAGCCGGGCCGCGCCCTGCGTGATACCGGGATCAGCGCGATCATCCTGATGGACAGCCAGATCGATCACACCACCGGCCTGCTCAGCCTGCGCGAAGGTTGCCCCCATGATGTGTGGTGCACCGACATGGTCCACGAAGACCTGAGCACAGGCTTCCCGCTGTTCACCATGCTCAAGCACTGGAACGGTGGCCTGAACTGGAACCGTATCGAGCTTGAAGGCTCGTTCACCATCCCGGCCTGCCCCAACCTGCGTTTCAGCCCGCTGCCGTTGCGCAGTGCGGCGCCGCCGTATTCGCCGCACCGTTTCGACCCGCACCCGGGCGACAACATTGGCCTGATCGTCGAAGACCTGCGCACCGGCGGCAAACTGTTCTACGCCCCGGGGCTGGGCAAAGTCGATGCACCGTTGCTGGACATCATGGCGGGCAGCGATTGCCTGCTGGTGGACGGCACGATGTGGGACGACGACGAGATGCAGCGTCGTGGCGTCGGCACCCGCACCGGCCGCGAGATGGGCCACCTGGCGCAAAATGGCCCCGGCGGCATGCTCGAAGTGCTTGAGCAACTGCCCGGGCAGCGCAAAGTCCTTATCCACATCAACAACACCAATCCGATCCTCGACGAAGACTCCGCCGAGCGTGCCGAACTGGCCCGCCGGGGTGTTGAAGTCGCCTTTGATGGCATGAGTATCGAGTTGTAAAAGCTGAACCTTGTAGTCGCTGCCGAAGGCTGCGAAGGGTTGCGCAGCAACCCGTTTTCTCGAAGACCCTGCGGTCCATATCGCAGCCTGCGGCAGCGACTACATAGAATACTTTCCGGAGGCACCAGATGACCCAAGCCCCACTCTCCACCGCCGAATTCGAGGCCGCGCTGCGTGCCAAAGGCGCTTATTACCACATCTACCACCCCTATCAGGTGGCGATGTACGAAGGCCGCGCGACCCGCGAGCAGATTCAGGGCTGGGTCGCCAACCGCTTCTACTATCAGGTCAATATTCCGCTCAAGGACGCCGCCATTCTGGCCAACTGCCCGGACCGCGAAGTGCGCCGCGAGTGGATTCAGCGCCTGCTCGATCACGACGGAGCCCCCGGCGAAGACGGCGGCATCGAGGCCTGGCTGCGTTTGGGCCAGGCCGTCGGCCTGGACCCGGACCAACTGCGATCCCAGGAACTGGTACTGCCCGGCGTGCGCTTCGCGGTGGACGCCTACGTCAACTTCGCCCGCCGCGCCAGTTGGGAGGAAGCCGCCAGCAGCTCGCTGACCGAGATGTTCGCGCCGCAGATCCATCAGTCGCGCCTGGACAGTTGGCCCCAGCACTATCCGTGGATCGACCCGGCCGGCTACGAGTACTTCCGCACCCGCCTGGGCCAGGCTCGGCGCGACGTGGAGCACGGGCTGGCGATTACCCTGCAGCACTACACCACCTACGAAGGCCAGCAGCGCATGCTGGAAATTCTGCAGTTCAAACTCGACATTCTTTGGAGCATGCTCGATGCCATGACCATGGCCTACGAGCTTGACCGCCCGCCGTACCACAGCGTGACCCGCGAACGTGTCTGGCATAAAGGAATCACCCTATGAGCTTTGATCGCAGCAAAGTCCCGACCTGGCGCACCGGCTACCGTTTTCAGTACGAACCGGCGCAAAAAGGCCACGTGCTGCTGTACCCCGAAGGCATGATCAAACTCAATGACAGTGCCGCACTGATTGGCGGCCTGATCGACGGCCAGCGCGATGTCGCGGCCATCATTGGCGAACTGGACAAACAGTTCCCCGGCGTACCCGAGCTCGGTGCAGACATCGAGCAATTTATGGAGGTCGCTCGTGCAGAGCACTGGATCGAACTCGCCTGACAGCCCGATGGCGTTGCCACCCAAGCCCGAAGTGGGCTTGCCGCTGTGGTTGCTGGCCGAACTGACCTATCGCTGCCCGCTGCAATGCCCGTACTGCTCCAACCCGCTGGACTTTGCCCAGCAAGGCAAAGAGCTGAGCACCGAGCAGTGGATCAAGGTTTTTCGTGAGGCACGGGAGATGGGGGCTGCCCAACTGGGCTTCTCCGGGGGCGAGCCACTGGTACGTCAGGACCTGGCCGAGCTGATCGGCGAAGCCCGCAAGCTGGGCTTTTACACCAACCTGATCACCTCGGGCATTGGCTTGACCGAGCAAAAGATCAGCGACTTCAAAAAAGCCGGGCTGGACCACATCCAGATCAGCTTCCAGGCCAGTGACGAGCAAGTGAACAACCTGCTGGCCGGCTCGAAAAAAGCCTTCGCGCAAAAGCTCGAAATGGCCCGCGCCGTGAAGGCACACGGCTATCCGATGGTGCTGAACTTCGTCACCCATCGGCACAATATCGACAAAATCGACCGCATCATCGAGCTGTGCATCGCCCTTGAGGCCGACTTTGTTGAGCTTGCCACCTGTCAGTTTTACGGCTGGGCCCAGCTCAACCGCGTCGGCTTGCTGCCGACCAAAGAGCAGCTTGTCCGTGCTGAGCGCATCACCAATGAATACCGGGCCAAACTTGAAGCCCAGGGCCACCCCTGCAAGCTGATTTTCGTCACCCCGGATTATTACGAAGAACGCCCAAAAGCCTGCATGAACGGCTGGGGCAGCATCTTTTTGACCGTAACGCCTGACGGTACGGCCCTGCCGTGTCATGGTGCACGGCAAATGCCGATCGAATTTCCCAATGTGCGCGACCACACCATGCAGCACATCTGGTACGACTCGTTTGGCTTCAACCGTTTTCGCGGTTATGACTGGATGCCCGAGCCTTGCCGCTCGTGCGACGAGAAAGAAAAGGACTTCGGCGGCTGCCGTTGCCAGGCCTTTATGCTCACCGGGGACGCCAGCAACGCCGACCCGGTCTGCAGTAAATCGCCCCAACACGACCTGATTCTCAAGGCGCGCGAAGAAGCAGAGCACGCCACCCAGACCATTGAACAATTGGCCTTCCGAAATGAACGAAACTCACGTCTCATCGCTAAAGGCTGAACCGTTCAGCGCCGCGCTCGCTGTGGCCGCCGGGGTCGATTTCGCAGAATTGCGCGTCGGCCTACAGGGCCTGTTCTGGAACGAATACCGACCACAGGATGCTGCCTGTCGCATCTGGCACTGGCGCGACGGCGAGGCCCGCTGCCTGACGCCCGACGGTTTCAGCGTACGCAGCCGGGTCTACGAGTACGGCGGCGGCGCGTTTTGCCTGAGTGATGACGCCGTGGTGTTCGTCAACGAGGCCGACCAGCAGCTGTACCGGCAAGCTCTGGACGGCACTGCCCCGCAGCCCCTGACCCAGGGCGCCTGCCGTTATGGCGACGTGCAGTTTGCTGCGGACCAGGTGCTGGCTGTCGAAGAACACCTCGATCAACATCGACTGGTCAGCATCGACCTGAGCACCCTGGAGCGCCAGGTTCTGGCCGAAGGGGCCGACTTCTACGCAGCGCCCACACCGAGCCCCGACGGCCAGCGCCTGGCCTGGATCGAATGGAGTCGTCCCCATCAGCCGTGGACCTCGACCCGCTTGATGCTGGCTGAAGGCCAAACCGCTGGGCGCTGGAACCCCGCGCATTGCCTGGCGGGCGATCTCGCAGAAGAATCGCTGCAACAACCGCGCTTCGACGAACACAATCGCCTGCATTGCCTGACCGACCGCGCGGGGTTCTGGCAGCCGTGGGCCGAGTCGGGTGAGGGCCTGATGCCTGCACCCAGCGCCCACGCCGATCATGCCCCTGCACCTTGGCAATTGGGCGCCAGCACCTGGCTGCCGATGGGCGAGCAGGCCTACCTCGCCAGTTGGACCGAGGCTGGTTTCGGGCATTTGGGCATCCGCACGGCTGACGGCACCATTGACGACTTCACCGGCGAATACAGTCGCTTTCGCAGCCTGGCACTGAATGATGAGTTCATCTATTGCATTGCCGCGTCGCCTGTCTACCCATCGGCAGTGGTGCGCATCAGTCGCACCGACCACCGCGTCGACGTGCTGGCCGGTGGCGTTGCGCCGCTGCCTCCCGAGCACATCAGCCGTCCGCAGACCCTGTGCTATCCCTCAGGCGGGGGCCAGGCACACGGTTTTTTCTACCCCTCGATGCAGGGCGAAATCAAACCGCCCGTGGTGGTGTTTATCCACGGCGGCCCGACGTCTGCCTGCTACCCGATGCTCGACCCGCGTATCCAATACTGGACCCAGCGCGGCTTTGCCGTGGCCGACCTCAACTATCGCGGCAGCAGCGGCTATGGCCGTGCCTATCGGCAATCCCTGCATCTGAAATGGGGAGAGGTGGATGTGGAAGACGCCTGCGCGGTGGTCAGCTATCTCGCCGACCAAGGACTGATTGACCCCGGCAAGGCATTTATTCGCGGTGGCAGTGCAGGTGGTTACACCACGCTGTGCGCGTTGGCGTTCAACAACGTATTTCGGGCAGGTGCCAGCCTGTATGGCGTCAGCGACCCGATTGCCCTGGCCCGTGCCACACACAAGTTTGAAGGTGATTACCTGGACTGGCTGATCGGCGATCCGGAGCGCGATGCCCAGCGCTACGCGGCTCGCACCCCACTGTTACACGCCAGCCAGATCAGGGTGCCGGTGATTTTCTTCCAGGGTGAACTGGACGCTGTCGTGGTGCCGCAACAAACCCGGGACATGCTCCTGGCCTTGCAAGCCAACGGCATCCCGGCCAAGGCCCATTACTACCCCGACGAGCGCCACGGTTTTCGCAAGGCCAGCAACCAGGCCCACGCACTGGAACAGGAATGGTTGTTTTACAGCCAATTATTGACGCACTGATCCCGTGGGAGCGGGCTGCTCGCGATAGCATCAACTCAACCTGCCTGATAGACCGAGTTGCCTGAATCGCGAGCAAGCCCGCTCCCACCCGAATCAGTTGCCGCACTAGCGCTTGGCGATAATCCACACCGCGTGCACGATCCCCGGAATGTAACCGCACAACGTCAGCAGAATATTCAGCCAAAATGCCCCTGCAAAACCCACTTGCATAAATACGCCCAACGGCGGAAGCAGGATGGCGAAGATGATTTTGATAAGGTCCATATTCACAGCTCCCAATGATTGGCGGGCTCAATCAAGCCCTACCGACAATCGACTGCGAGCTCAGGCCAAAGGTTCAGTCAGCACTTATCCACAGACAAAAAAAACGCCCCGTGCCGAAGAAATCAGGCACAGGGCGACGCGTTATACCGCGAGACGGTTCTTTAAATTCTGTGTGGCAGATGCAGTCAGACCGCAACACCGCGACGGCACTGCAACTGAGCCGTGCGAACACGGGCAAAGGCCCGGGCCAGACGCAGCAGCATTTCATCTATATTGCCCTTGCTGACGCACAGTGCCGGGGTAAACCGCAGGCAATCAGGTTGCGGCGCGCTGATCAGCAGCCCCTCGTACAGCGCCGCCTTGACCACCGCCTGGGCCGAGTCGTCCGATAAGGTCAGCCCCCACAGCAGACCCTGCCCACGCAATTCACCCTGTGCATAACTATTGGCCAAACGGCCCAGGCCTTCGCGCAAGTGCTGCCCCGCGTCACGGACCTGCTGCAAAAAGCCCTTCTCCAGCATCGTGTCGAGCACTGCCAAGCCTGCTGCGGTCATCAAGGCATTGCCATGATGGGTGCCGCCCAGTTCGCCTGGCGCCAGGCAGCATGCCTTGCCGCGAGCCAGCAGCGCAGCCAGTGGCACTCCCCCGCCCAGGCCCTTGCCCAGGGTGATGATGTCGGCGCGAATGCCGTAATTCTGCTCCGCCAGCAACGTGCCGCAACGGCCCATACCGGTCTGGACTTCATCCAGAATCAGCAAAATCCCCAACTCGCGGCACAAACGCTCCACACCCTTGAGGTAATGCTCGGTTGCCGGGATCACGCCGGCTTCGCTTTGCACCGGTTCCAGCATGATTGCCACGGTCTGTGCATCGACGGCCGCATGCAACGCGGGCAAGTCGTTGAACGGCACATTGATAAAACCCGGCAGTTGCGGCTCGAAACGGTTATCCACCGTCGCGCTGCCCGAGGCCGACATCGCACCAAAACTGCGACCATGACAACTGCGGCTGGCCGTGATAATCCGGTGTGCGCCCCCGCGATGCAGTTGCCCCCATTTGCGCGCCAGCTTGATTGCGCCCTCGTTGGCCTCAGCCCCGGTATTGAGCAAATGCACTTGATCGCTGCCAGTGCTTTCACACAAACGATGCGCCAAATCCAGCATCCCCCGGTTTAAAAAACCCGCACCTGGGTTCATCAAGGATTGCGCTTGGTCAGCCATCGCCTTGACCAGCACCGCCGGGCTATGGCCCAGGCTATTGGCCGCCCCGCCCTGGGTGAAATCCAGGTACGCACGGCTGTCGCTGTCCCACATCCACGAACCTTGTCCGCGCACAAACACATGGGCTTCGCGCTCAACGCAAGGCATAAGGTACTCACGGGAAGGGTGGTTGCCAGATATCGAGGGTGTCGAATGCGCAGCCATCTCTTCAAGACTGGGGGAATGACGACGCAGGTTAAACAGGTTCATGCACGCGGACCTTGTGACCATAAACAGATTCGATTTGCAACCTGCGGCTGTTCATATAGAAGGTAAACCTCTCGATGGGTTTATTGCCCTGCCTATGTAAAACGCCGCTGCACATCAGCCTCTCTGGCTCGATGAGCCTTGTGGAATGGGCGTAGACTAGGCGCCTCAAGGCCAATGGGCCATTTCGTTTTTTAAGCATTTTCGATAAGTATTACTTATGGATTTCAAGCAACTGCGTTATTTCGTCGCGGTCTATGAAGAAGGCCATGTGGGCCGTGCTGCCGAGCGTCTTTCTATCTCGCAGCCAGCCCTTTCGCAGCAGATCCGCCAGCTCGAACACAACCTCGATGTCAGCCTTTTTGAGCGCAGCAGCAAACGCCTGCTGCCCACGCTTGCAGCGCACACGTTGTACAACCACGCCTTGCCACTGCTCGATGGTTTGCAGCGGGCCAAGGAGGCCTTGCACCATTTCCAGGGCCAGGCCCTGCGCACGATTGCCATCGGCGTGTTGCAAACCGTGCACACCAGCCTCGTCCCGCACATGCTGGAGCGTGTGCGCCAGGCCCAACCCCATTTGGTGGTACAGATTTACGAGTTGACCGGCATCGAGATCGAACGGCGCCTGCTCAATGGCTCACTCGATATTGGTATCAGCTACCTGCCGCCACGCCAGCCAGGCCTGCACGGCATGATGCTGTACGAAGACGAGCTTCAATTGGTCATCCCGGCTGATCATCCGCTGCGTGAATTCAAGAAGGTTTCACTGAGCCAGGCCGCAGAGCTGCCGATGCTGTTGCTGGGGGAAGAGTTTCAGGTGCGCCAGATCTGGCAAACCCAGCTCGCCAACCTCGGCCGTCGACCGCAGGTCCAGGCCGAGTTGAATACCATGGCCGGGATCCTCGACAGCCTGCCCCACAGCAAACTGGCCACCGTATTGCCGGGGCGCTCGCGCCATCAACATGACGACCAGACATTGCTGTGGAAACCCCTGAGTGAGCCTCGCGTACCGCTGAAGGTCGGGCTGGTGTGCCGTGATGTGCAGCGTCAGCAAGCCACATTGGGGCTATTACGCACGCTGCTTGAGGATGTGATGCAGAGCAATGAACAAACGTTGTAGCCGCGTAGCAGCTGCTACGGAGGGATCTAACGTCAAAGTAAAAATTCTGACGCACAAAAAAGAAAACCCCGCCGAGGCGGGGTTTTACAGACTGTTTCCCTGACATCCTTTTCACTCCGCCATCCTGGCAGAATCCTACGTGTCCCTGTTGTTGCTTTGAGCTTCCTGCTCTACGTCCATGGAAAGTAGATTACCTCTGGATCCAATCTGGCGATATGGGAGATTGTCAGCATGCAATGTAAGCAAATGCTTACAAATTAATAAACCCTTTAAAAATGTGCCTCGTCCAGCAGATAAAGGGAATCGCTGCCCGCCTTCACCGACGCGCTCAATGAATGGATCCGCGGCAGCAAACGTGCGAAGTAGAAGCGTGCAGTGCCCAGTTTGCTGGCATAAAAGGCTTCATCGGCCTCTTTGCCCAACGCGGCCCTGGCCATCAACGCCCACATGTACGCATACGTCGTGTAACCAAAAACTTGAAGGTACTCGACCGATGCGGCTCCGATCTCGTTCGGGTTGTTTTGCGAGCGGTCCAGCACCCAGGCTGTCAACTGATCAAGTGTGTCCAAAGCCGACGCCAATGGCTGGGTGAACTCATTCAGATCGCTGTTGGCCGAGGCGATGAACTGACGAATCTCGTCAGCGAACTGGCGATAGTAAACACCCTGGTTACCCACGATCTTGCGCCCCACCAGATCCAGCGCCTGGATACCATTGGTGCCTTCGTAGATCTGGGTAATACGCACATCACGCACCAGTTGCTCCTGGCCCCACTCACGAATGTAGCCATGACCGCCGAACACTTGCTGACCGTGCACCGTGGTTTCAAGCCCAAGATCCGTCAGGAAGGCTTTGGCCACAGGCGTCAGCAAGGCAACCAGGCCATCAGCCCGCTCACGCGCCGATGGGTCTTCGCTGAACTTGGCAATGTCCAACTGATTGGCAACATACGTCGAAAAGGCTCGACCCCCTTCGTTCGAAGCCTTCATGGTCAGCAGCATGCGGCGCACGTCCGCGTGCACGATGATCGGATCCGCCACTTTGCCCGGGGCTTGAGCGCCGGTTGCAGCACGCCCTTGAAGGCGGTCGCGGGCATATTCAACCGCGTTCTGGTATGAGCGCTCGCCGCAGGCAAGACCCTGAATGCCAACCCCCAGGCGTTCATAATTCATCATGGTGAACATCGCAGCCAGGCCACGGTTGGGCTCGCCCACCAGGTAGCCGACGGCTTCATCGAAGTTCATCACGCAGGTGGCAGACGCCTGAATGCCCATTTTGTGTTCAATCGAGCCGCAGGTAACCGGGTTGCGATCACCCAGGCTGCCATCGGCGTTGACCATGAACTTCGGCACCAGGAACAGCGAAATGCCTTTGGGCCCGGCAGGCGCATCCGGCAATTTGGCCAGCACCAGGTGGATGATGTTTTCCGTCAGGTCGTGTTCGCCGCCAGTGATGAAGATTTTGGTGCCACTGACTTTATAAGAGCCATCCACTTGAGGTTCGGCTTTGGTGCGAATGATCCCCAGATCCGTCCCGGCATGGGGTTCGGTCAAGCACATGGAACCGGCCCACACGCCCGAATACATATTGGGCAGATAGGTGGCTTTCAGTTCTTCGCTGGCGTGGGCGTTGATCGACACACAGGCGCCGGCGGTCAACATCGGATACAGGCCGAAGGACAGGCCGGAGGAGTTGATCATTTCTTCGACCTGGGCCGACACCGCCTTGGGCATCCCCATGCCGCCGAACTGTGGATCACCGCCTACGCCGACCCAGCCGCCTTCGGCGTAGGTGCGATAGGCATCGACGAAACCTGCGGGGGTGGTCACCGCACCGTTGTCCCAGTGACAACCTTCTTCATCACCGCTTCGGCTCAGCGGCGCGATGCTTTTAGCGGTGACCTTGCCCGCCTCTTCAAGAATGGCTTCTACCGTTTCAGCATCCACGGTGTCTGCCAACGCAGGTAATTGCGCCCAAAGTGTAGCGACCTCGAACACTTCATTGAGGACGAAGCGCATATCGCGCAGGGGCGCTTTGTAGTCAGCCATGGCAAACCTCGTAATCTGTAAACGGCGATTAATGTAGGACCCAGTCTAGCTTAACGACAACGGCGATACATAGGGTCATGCTGTGACCGAAAACATACATACGGTCATATATTTTTTGTGGGAGCGGGCTTGCTCGCGATTCAGGCGGCGCGGTGTTTCAGGAAGACCGTGGTGATGCCATCGCGAGCAAGCCCGCTCCCACATGTGCCCACCCAAAAAAAAGCCGCCTCCCCAAAAGGAGAAGCGGCTTTGCAAGATGACCCGCCAGGACTTAGTAGCCCAGGTCGAAGTCTTCTTCTTTCATGTCCATCAGGTTGGCAGCGCCCGACAGCATGGTGGCAACGTGTGCGCGTGTGCGCGGCAGGATGCGCTGGAAGTAGAAGCGCGCAGTTTGCAGCTTGGCTTTGTAGAACGCTTCTTCGGACGTGCCGGCCGCCAGCTTTTCAGCCGCCAGACGGGCCATGTCAGCCCAGAAGTACGCCAGGCATGCATAACCGGAATACATCAGGTAATCGACCGAAGCCGCACCCACTTCTTCACGGTCCTTCATGGCTGCCATACCGACCTTCATGGTCAGCTCGCCCCATTCCTTGTTCAGTGCAGCCAGTGGCGTGACGAATTCATTCAGCGCTTCATTGCCTTCGTTGCTCTGGCAAAACTTGTGGACGGTTTTGGTGAAACCCTTGAGGGCTTCGCCTTGGGTCATCAACACTTTACGGCCCAGCAGGTCGAGTGCCTGGATACCGGTGGTGCCTTCGTACAGCATCGAAATGCGGCTGTCGCGAACGTTCTGCTCCATGCCCCACTCAGCGATAAAGCCGTGGCCGCCGTAGATTTGAACGCCGTGGTTGGCGGACTCAAAACCTACTTCAGTCATGAACGCTTTGGCGATCGGAGTCATGAAGGCCAGCAGTGCGTCGGCTTTCTTTTTCTCTTCTTCATCAACGCCGTATTTCACGATGTCGACTTGCTTTGCGGTGAAGTAAACCATCGCACGGTTGCCTTCGGCGAATGCCTTCATGGTCAACAGCATGCGACGTACGTCCGGGTGAACGATGATCGGGTCAGCCGCCTTTTCAGGGGCTTTTGGTCCGGTCAGCGAACGCATTTGCAGACGGTCACGGGCGTATTTCAGGCCGCCCTGGAAACCGATTTCGGCGTGGGACAAGCCCTGCAAAGCGGTGCCCAGACGTGCGGTGTTCATAAAGGTGAACATGCAGTTCAGGCCTTTGTTCGGCGGGCCGATCAGGAAACCTGTCGCGCCGTCGAAGTTCATCACGCAGGTCGCGTTACCGTGGATGCCCATTTTGTGCTCAAGCGAACCACAGGACACGGCGTTGCGCTCACCCAGGCTGCCATCGGCGTTGGCGTTGAACTTGGGAACGATGAACAGCGAAATGCCTTTGGTGCCAGCCGGTGCATCCGGCAGGCGGGCCAGAACGATATGGACGATGTTGTCGGCCATGTCGTGCTCGCCAGCCGAGATGAAGATCTTGGTGCCCGAAATCTTGTATGAACCGTCAGCCTGAGGTTCGGCCTTGGTGCGCAACAGGCCCAGGTCAGTACCGCAATGGGATTCGGTCAGGCACATGGTGCCGGTCCACTCGCCAGTCACCAGCTTGCTCAGGTAAGTGGCTTGCTGCTCGGGAGTACCGTGCTCGGAGATGGTGTTCATCGCACCGTGGGACAGGCCCGGGTACATGCCCCACGACCAGTTGGCAGCGCCAACCATTTCACTGACTGCCAGACCCAGCGACTCCGGCAGGCCCTGGCCGCCGTGTTCTACGTCATGGGCCAGGCTCGGCCAGCCGCCTTCAACGAATTGTTTGTAGGCTTCTTTAAAACCGGTAGGGGTTTTAACGCCGGATTCACTCCAGGTGCAGCCTTCGATGTCACCCACGCGGTTCAGAGGTGCCAGCACCTGCTCACAAAACTTGGCGCCTTCTTCAAGAATGGCGTCAACCATATCTGGAGTAGCGTCCTGGCAAGCCGGCAGGCTCTGATAATGCGCTTCGTAACCGAGCAGTTCGTCACGAACGAAGCGAATATCACGCAAGGGGGCCTTGTAGTCAGGCATAGCGATAAACCTCTGCTGATGAATCCGGGGATGAACGACCGCGTGGATTTGTTATGGCGGTCAAACAGGTGTTTGAAACATACGTTTACGCCTATTTATTGTCAAGCAGCGCGAAGCCGCCGTTCGTCTTAGGTCGGCTCGTAGGCAAAGGAGGATTGATTTGTGGGAACTGCTGTCAGTCCAGCAGATCCAGTTGCAGATATTCAGCCACGGACTGCGCCGATGCCGATTTCAGCTTTGGCACACGACCCAGGCAGGGTGCGGGCAAACGCTCGGCCAACGTGGCGAGGTTCTCTTCCAGGCGTGAAGTTTTCGGACCAATGATATTGGCCACCCAGCCAGCCAGTTGCAGGCCATCCCGTGCAATCGCTTCGGCGGTCAGTAACGCATGGCTGATACACCCCAAACGCACGCCCACCACCAAAATCACCGGGAGATCCAGCGCTTGAGCCAAATCCGACAAGCTGTCTTGCCCTGAAAGCGGCACGCGCCAGCCACCCGCGCCTTCGATCAGGGTGAAATCTGCCTGCCTGGCCAAAATGTGCTGCATGGGTTCCAGCAGCGAACGAACCGTCAACACCACCCCGGCTTCGCGCGCAGCGATATGCGGAGCGATAGCCGGTTCGAAGGCTATCGGATTGACCTCGTCATAACTGAGCTTGATCGAGCTTTCGGCCATCAGCGCCAGCGCGTCTGCATTGCGCAGGCCCTGTGGCGTGATTTCACACCCGGACGCCACCGGCTTGCCCGCCGCAGTGCTCAGCCCTGAGATGCGGGCGGCATACAGAAGACCTGCCGCCACCGTGGTTTTACCCACATCGGTATCAGTACCGGTAATGAAGTACGCAGGGCTCATCGCGCTTTCTCCAAAATGCCGTAGACCACTTGATACGTCGCCGGCAACCCGAGCGGCTGACGAAATTTCTCATAGGCGCCAACCATCCCCTGAAGCCGCGCCCGGCCACTCAATCCTTCAGGACGACCGGGGTTCAGATTGTGCGCACCCAGCGCTTTAAGTTCATGGGTTAACTGGCGAACCTGAGCGTAGTGCAGCACATGGGGCTGTTTGTGCAAGCCGAGCACCTGCATTCCACTGTTGGCACACAACTGCTCATAGGTCTGGAACTCACGGAAACGATTGACGTGAACCTGACCGTCGACCGCTCGCCAACTGTCGCGCAACTCACTCAAGGTGCCCGCACACAAACTGGCAAACGCCAGCACCCCGCCAGGCTTGAGTACACGGTGGGCCTCGTTCAGTACCGCCCTGAAGTCCGCACACCATTGCAGCGCGAGGCTGGAGAAAATCACATCGCAACTATTGGATTGCAGCGGCAGGCTTTCGGCATCGCCAGCAATGAAGTGTTGCGCACCTCCCAGTGGGCGGGCGTACGCCAGCATGCCCTGGGCAATGTCTACCGCCAGCCCCTGGCTATCGACAAAACGCTGACCCAACACGCGACTGAAATAGCCCGTGCCACTGCCCAGGTCCAGCCAGCGTTGCGGACTGAGACCGGCCGGCAGCCGGGCGATCAATTCATGGCCAACGGCCCGTTGCAGCTCGGCGACACTGTCGTAACTGGCAGCCGCACGGGAAAACGAGACCGCTACCTGACGCTTGTCCGGCAAACTGGCCGCAAGCATCGCAATACTTAAATCATTCATCGCCCGACTCGTGTAAAAACGCCTGGATTGCCGCCGCCAATTCGTGGGGAGCCTCCAGTAAAAAAGCATGACAGGCCTGTTCAATCAGACCCACTTCGACATCGGGTAATAACGCCAGCACATCGGTCGCTGCCTGCACCGGCACCAGCGCATCAAGCCCGGCAAACAGATGCAGTTGCGGCCCGCTAAAACGTTGCAAGGCATCACGGGCATCCAGCTTGCCCAACAGTTCAAGACCGGCCAGCAGGGTATCGGGTTGAGCGTGGGGCGCTGCGCCCAACAGCAGCCCGGCCAGTGCCCGAGACTCAGGCGAGCCTTGGCTGCACAACAGGCAAAAGCGTTTGAGGGTGGTGTTGGGTGCATCGCGAAAACCGCTGAGGAACGGTTCGAACGTCGACACGGGCATGGCGCTCGGCCAGTCCTCGCGACTGACAAAACTCGGGTTGCTGGCCAATGTCACCAGGCCACAGCAACGGTCGCCCCGGCGTGCCGCCAACTCACTGGCGAGCATCCCGCCCAGTGACCAGCCGCCCAGCCATACGTTGTCGGGCAGGGTCGAATCGAGCTCGTCGAGCCAGTCTTCAAGATCGACAGACAGCAGCACCGGCAGCGGTTCGATCTCAACCCGCAAGTGCTCGTCCAGAGCGCGCAATGCCTGGGCCAGAGGCTCCAGGGGTGACACCCCCAGGCCCCAGCCCGGCAACAAAACCAAACGATCACGCATGATCTGGCTCCAACGTCTGCCAACAGTCTTCGAGTGCACTTAACAATAGCTGCACCTGTGCCTCTGTGTGAGCGGCCGACAAGGTCACGCGCAAGCGTGCACTGCCTGCAGGCACGGTTGGCGGACGAATGGCCGTCACCAGCAAACCGCGCTCGCGCAGCCTCTGCGACAGGCGAATGGCCCGGCCACTGTCGCCCACCATGATCGGCTGGATCGGGGTAAAGCTGTCCATCAACTGCAAGCCGATTTGCTCGGCGCCACGACGAAACTGGCCTATCAAGGTGTTCAGGTGCTCACGTCGCCAATGCTCGGTGCGCAGCAGTTCAAGGCTTTTCAACGTTGCGCAGGCCAGGGCAGGGGGCTGGCTGGTGGTGTAGATGTAAGGCCGGGCGAACTGGATCAAGCTTTCGATCAGCTCTTCGCTGCCCGCGACAAATGCACCGCTGGTGCCAAATGCCTTGCCGAGCGTCCCGACCAGCACCGGCACATCGTCCGCACTCAAGCCGAAGTGCTCGACAATCCCGCCGCCATTGGCACCCAAGGGGCCAAAGCCGTGGGCATCGTCCACCATCAACCAGGCGCCTTTGGCCCTGGCTTCACGGGCCAGCGCAGGCAAGTCGGCCAGATCGCCGTCCATGCTGAATACGCCATCCGTCACCACCAGCGTATTGCCGCAGGCTTTCTCAAGGCGCTTGGTCAGGCTGACCGCGTCGTTATGCAAATAGCGATTGAAGCGCGCGCCGCTCAGCAAACCGGCATCCAGTAACGAGGCATGGTTCAGACGGTCTTCCAGCACCGTATCGCCCTGGCCCACCAGCGCCGTGACGGCGCCCATATTGGCCATATAGCCGTTGCTGAACAGCAGTGCCCGCTCACGGCCGGTGAACTCGGCGAGGGCTTCTTCCAGTGCGTGATGCGGGGTGCTGTGGCCGATGACCAGATGGGACGCCCCTCCCCCCACCCCCCAGCGTGAAGCACCGGCCTGCCAGGCTTCGATGACCTGCGGATGATTGGCCAGCCCCAGATAGTCGTTGTTGCAGAAGGCGAGCAAAGGCTGCCCGTCGACCACCACTTGCGGCCCTTGAGGGCTTTCCAGCAGCGGTCGATGACGGTACAGATTGTCGGCACGGCGAACGGCCAGGCGGGCGTTTAGATCAAATGGCATGCTGACTGTAATCCCTTGTAGCCGCTGCCGCACGCTGCGATGGGCAGCGAAGCGGCCCCGGCTTCGGTATTGAAAGCTAAGGTCCTGCGGCAGCGGCTACGGGAATGTGTGGGTTAAACCACAGCGTTATAAAACTGCTCGCTGGATTTCTGATCCCTGAGCGCATGCTCGATCACGGCCTGATGCACCTCGTCCGCATGGTCTTCACCCGCCTCGGGCAAGATGCCCAGACGGCTGAACAGCTGCATGTCCTTGTCCGCCTGAGGGTTGGCCGTGGTCAGCAATTTGTCGCCGTAGAAAATCGAGTTGGCCCCGGCAAAGAACGCCAGTGCCTGCATTTGCTCGTTCATTGCCTCACGGCCCGCCGACAGGCGTACATGGCTGTGCGGCATCATGATCCGCGCCACCGCCAGCATGCGGATGAAGTCAAACGGGTCGATGTCTTCTGCGTTTTCCATCGGCGTGCCGGCCACTTTCACCAGCATGTTGATCGGCACCGACTCGGGGTGCTCAGGCAGATTGGCCAACTGGATCAGCAGGTTGGCGCGGTCGTCCAGCGACTCGCCCATGCCCAGAATCCCGCCGGAGCAGATTTTCATCCCGCTATCACGCACGTAACTCAAGGTTTGCAGGCGTTCGCTGTAAGTACGGGTGGTGATGATGCTGGTGTAGAACTCGGGCGAGGTGTCGAGGTTGTGGTTGTAGTAATCCAGACCTGCGTGGGCCAACGCTGCGGTTTGCTCCTGATCGAGCTTGCCCAGGGTCATGCAGGTTTCCAGCCCCATGGCCTTCACCCCTTTGACCATTTCCAGTACGTAGGGCATGTCTTTGGCCGACGGGTGCTTCCACGCGGCGCCCATGCAGAAACGGGTAGCGCCGATGGACTTGGCCCGCTGTGCTTCTTCCAGCACCTTCTGCACCTGCATCAACTTCTCTTTAGCCAGGCCAGTGTTGTAGTGGCCCGACTGCGGACAATATTTGCAATCTTCCGGGCAGGCGCCGGTCTTGATCGACAGCAGCGTCGAAACCTGTACCCGGTTGGCATTGAAGTGCTTGCGATGAACGGTCTGCGCTTCGAAAAGCAGGTCATTGAAGGGCTGGGTAAACATCGCCCGGACCTCGGCTAAAGACCAATCATGTCGCACGTTGGCAAGGCTGCTGGCGCTCATCGGCGTTTCTCTTGTTTATGCTTAGACTTGAACCTGAGGCAAACGCCCCAGGCACGGCACGGATGTCGGCATGTTTAAGGATGTGACATGAACTGTCAACCACAATGGATCAAGCTGGTTTACATCTGGTTATTTAATAACCAATCCTGTTTGTTGTGTGATGAGCACTGCTGCACACCCTATGCCCTGTGTGCCGCCTGCGAACTGGAATTGCCCTGGCTGGTTGATCGCTGCAAGCGCTGCGCATTGCCATTACCGATGGCCGGGCTGGTATGCGCCCACTGCATCAAGCAGCCGCCAGCCTATGAGCAAGTGCATGCACCCTGGGTGTACGGCTTTCCGATCGACAGTCTGATCATCCGTTTCAAACATCACAGCAAGTGGCCTTATGGACGACTTTTAGCCGAACTTCTCGGCCAATCGCTGCTCGATGCCTTCAACTCCGGCAGCCCGCGACCCGACTTCCTGCTGCCGGTGCCCTTGTCCAGCAAACGTCTGCGCCAGCGCGGCTATAACCAGGCCGCCCTGCTCGCCCAGTGGCTAAGTGCTGCGCTGAACATCCCTCGACACGAGCACTGGCTGCTGCGTACCCAGGACACGGACGCGCAACAAGTCCTGGACGCCAAAAACCGCAAGCGCAACGTGTTGCAAGCATTCAGGCTGGCACCGGGCGTGCAGGTCACCGGGTTGCACCTGGCGCTGGTAGATGACGTGCTGACCACCGGCGCCACGGCGCAGAGCCTGGCCCGGCTGCTGGTCAAGGCCGGGGCCAGGCGGGTCGATGTGTATTGCCTGGCCCGCACGCCAAAACCCGACGGGCCTCCTTGACGCCACCCGGTTGAGCAGGCACTTTCCGGGCACGTCCTGCCTTGTGAATTCTCCGTCATGCACCTGCCCGCCCTCCTCGCCCAACACATGGTCCGTCGCCCGCAACGCATCGCGCTGCTGCAGCACATTGTTGACCAAGGCTCGATCACGGCCGCCGCCAAAAGCGCCGGTATCAGCTACAAAGCCGCGTGGGATGCCATTGATGAACTGAACAACCTGGCGCAAACCCCCTTGGTTGAGCGCAGCATCGGCGGCAAAGGCGGCGGCGGCGCTCGACTGTCCGTGGCCGGTGAGCGGGTGTTGCGGCTATATCAGCGTCTGCAGGCGCTGCAAACCCAGGTGCTGGACGCCGCCGAAGACATTCAGGACCTCGACCTGCTGGGACGCCTGATGCTGCGCACCAGCGCCCGCAACCAGTTGCACGGCACCGTCATTGCCATCCACCGCCACGGCCATAACGATCTGATTCAGCTGGAACTGCCCGGTGGCCTGACCCTTCACGCACAAATCACCCGCGACAGCACCCTGCGCCTGGAACTGGCAATCGGCAGCCAGGCAGTGGCGTTGATCAAGGCAGGCTGGCTGCAACTGCAGGATGCCGCATCCCCTTCCAACGCCGAGCACAATCACCTGCACGGACGCATCGAGCAGATCCTGCACATCGACAACGGCCCCAGCGAAGTCCGTATCACCCTGCCCAGCGGCCAGACCCTGTGTGCCCTGACCGAACCGCAACACCTCGAAACACTTGGGCTGACCGAGGGTAGCGAGGCCCAAGTGCACTTTGCGCCATCGCTGGTATTGCTGGGCACCGCGCTGTAAGTGTCACCAGCTCCCGCATCCGCTCCCGACTGAAACATCTCTGTCATACCCGCTGCTTATGGTGTTTGCCAAAACCGTCAAGAGCCAAGCCAGCCATGAGCCTATTAGAAGAAAACCAATCCACCGACCTTGAGCAGATCATTGGCCTGAGTCGTCGCGGCTTTATCAGTGCTGGCGCCCTGTGCGGCGCAGCGATGTTTCTAGGCGGTGGCCTGCTCAGTCGCAGTGCCCTGGCAGCCGGTGTCAGCGCCGCCAACAGCAACCTGCTGGGCTTCGACAGCATCAATGCGGCCACCACTGACACCATCAGCCTGCCACCCGGCTATCGCTCCTCGGTGCTCATCAGTTGGGGGCAGCCGCTGCAAGCCGACGGCCCGGTGTTTGATCCTTCCGGCAACGGCACTGCCAGCGCCCAGGAAGTACAGTTTGGCGACAACAACGACGGCATGAGCCTGTTCGCCTTCGCGGATGATCCGAACCGCGCCCTGATGGCGATCAACAACGAATACACCAACTACCGCTACCTCTTCCCCCATGGCGGTTCACCTGTTTCTGCAGAAGAAGTGCACAAGGCCCAGGCCACTGAAGGCGTGTCGGTGATCGAGATCCAGCGCAAGGGCGACGGCTGGCAGTTTGTCCAGGGCTCTCCCTTCAACCGACGTATCCACGCCAACACGCCCATTCGCCTGAGCGGCCCCGCTGCCGGTCATGAGTTGCTGCGCACCCAGGCCGACGCGACCGGCACCCGCGCACTGGGCACCTTCCAGAACTGCGCCAATGGCAAAACCCCGTGGGGCACCTACCTGACCTGCGAAGAAAACTTCACCGATTGCTTCGGCAGCTCCGACCCGAAGCAAGCGTTCGATGCCGCGCAAAAGCGCTATGGCGTGGTCGCGGCCAGCAAAGACATCAACTGGCACCAGCACGACCCGCGCTTCGATATGGCACTCAACCCCAACGAACTCAATCGCCACGGCTGGGTCGTTGAAATCGATCCGTTCGACCCGCTTTCAACACCGGTCAAACGCACCGCACTGGGCCGTTTCAAACACGAAAACGCCGCCCTGGCCGAAACCGGCGACGGCCGTGCCGTGGTGTACATGGGCGACGACGAGCGCGGCGAGTTCATCTACAAATTCATCAGCCGCGACAAGATCGACCACCAGAACCCCAAGGCCAATCGCGACCTGCTGGACCACGGCACGCTGTATGTGGCGCGCTTTGACGCTGGCGACAGCAACCCTGATCGCCCCAAGGGTCACGGTCAGTGGATTGAACTGACCCACGGCAAAAACGGCGTTGATGCCGCGAACGGCTTTGCCAGCCAGGCCGACGTGTTGATCCATGCACGCATGGCCGCCAGCGCCGTCGGCGCCACCCGCATGGACCGCCCGGAATGGATCGTGGTCAGCCCCAAGGACGGCCAGGTCTATTGCACCCTGACCAACAACGTCAAGCGCGGCGAAGACGGGCAACCGGTCGGCGGCCCCAATCCCCGTGAGAAAAACGTCTACGGGCAGATCCTGCGCTGGAAAGCGCGCAATGCCGATCACGGCTCAGACACCTTCGACTGGGACCTGTTCGTCGTGGCGGGCAATCCGGCCGTTCACGGTAAACAACCCAAGGGCGGCTCCGCCAATATCAACCCGCAGAACATGTTCAACAGCCCCGACGGCCTGGGATTCGATGACGCAGGGCGCCTGTGGATCCTGACCGACGGTGATGCCAGCAACAGCGGCGACTTTGCAGGCATGGGCAATAACCAGATGCTGTGCGCCGACCCGGTCAGCGGTGAAATCCGCCGTTTTATGGTTGGCCCGGTGGGCTGCGAAGTCACCGGTATCAGCTTCTCGCCCGACCACAAAACCTTGTTCGTGGGCATTCAGCACCCTGGCGAGAACGGCGGTTCCACCTTCCCCGAACACCTGCCCAACGGCAAACCGCGCTCATCGGTCATGGCCATCAGCCGGGAAGACGGCGGTATCGTCGGCGCGTAAAAGCTTGAACCCGCTTTTGTGGGAGCGGGCTTGCCCGCGACAGTGTCGACGCGGTTTGCCTGATACACCGCAAGGACTGCATCGCGACCAAGCCCGCTCCCACAGGCCGGTGCATTAACCTGCCCTTCCATACCCCGGTCTGCGCTAACATGCATGGCCGGACGCGGCAGCCTGCTGCGCGCAGGAGTCAGCATGTCTCATCCGTTTGCAACACTTACCCCTGATCTGGTGCTCGACGCCGTCGAGAGCATCGGCTTCCTGAGCGACGCCCGTGTGCTCGCGCTCAACAGCTACGAAAATCGCGTGTACCAGGTAGGTATCGAAGACTCGGAACCGCTGATCGCCAAATTCTATCGACCGCAGCGCTGGACCAACGAAGCCATCCTCGAAGAACACCGTTTCACCTTCGAACTGGCCGAGCTTGATGTCCCGGTGGTCGCACCGATGATTCACAACGGTGAAAGCCTGTTCGAACACGCAGGTTTCCGCTTCACCCTGTTTCCACGCCGAGGTGGCCGCGCGCCAGAACCGGGCAATCTCGACCAGCTGTATCGCCTCGGGCAACTGCTCGGTCGCCTGCATGCCGTAGGCGCGACCAAGCCGTTCGAGCACCGCGAAGCACTGGGGGTGAAAAACTTCGGTCACGACTCGCTGACCACCCTGCTTGAAGGCAACTTCATTCCGCGCAGCCTGCTCCCGGCCTACGAGTCCGTCGCCCGCGACCTGCTCAAGCGGGTCGAAGACGTCTACGCCGCCACCCCCCACACCAGCATCCGCATGCACGGCGATTGCCACCCCGGCAACATGATGTGCCGCGACGAAGTGTTCCATATCGTCGACCTCGACGATTGCCGCATGGGCCCTGCAGTGCAGGACCTGTGGATGATGCTGGCCGGGGATCGCCAGGAATGCCTGGGCCAGCTGTCAGAGCTGATGGACGGCTACAGCGAGTTCCATGACTTCAACCCCCGCGAACTGGCGCTGATCGAGCCGCTGCGCGCCTTGCGCCTGATGCACTACAGCGCCTGGCTGGCTCGGCGCTGGGACGACCCGGCCTTCCCCCACAGCTTCCCGTGGTTTGGCAGCGAGCGTTATTGGGGCGACCAGATCCTGGCATTGCGCGAGCAGCTTTCGGCATTGAATGAAGAGCCGCTGAAGCTGTTTTAAGAAAGCCGGGTGAACACTGTAGTCGCTGCCGAAGGCTGCGAAGGGCTGCGAAGCAACCCGTTTTCCCGGGAGCGCCGGCCACCCCTCGCAGCCTTCGGCAGCGACTACAGAAAACGTCCCGCCTCACACCGGACACGCCTGCAAAACCTGCTTACACTCACAGCTTCTTCCGTGTCTGTTAGTTGCCTAAGCAAGGATTCTGCATGCAAGCCGCAAACCCGCGTCGCGGGTATATTTTAGGCCTCACGGCCTATGTCATCTGGGGCCTTTTCCCGCTCTACTTCAAACTGCTGGCCAGCGTTCCGGCTGCCGAAATCATCGTGAACCGGGTGCTCTGGTCCGCGTTGTTCGGTTCACTGTTGCTACTGGTGTGGAAACACCCCGGCTGGTGGCAGGAACTGCGCGACAACCCCAAGCGCATTGGCGTTTTGACCTTCAGTGGCCTGCTGATTGCCGCCAACTGGCTGACGTATGTGTGGGCCGTGAACAACGACCGCATGCTCGAAGCCAGCCTGGGGTACTACATCAACCCACTGGTCAACGTATTGCTCGGCATGTTGTTGCTGGGGGAACGCCTGCGCCGCCTGCAGTGGATTGCAGTGGGCCTGGCCGTTGTCGGTGTGGCACAACAGGTATGGCAAGTGGGCAGTCTGCCCTGGGTGTCCCTGGCGCTGGCACTGAGCTTCGGTTTTTACGGGCTGATCCGCAAACAGGCCCCGGTCAAGGCATTGCCGGGGCTCGTGGTCGAAACATGGATTCTGGTCCCGGTGGCCATCGTCTGGTTGCTGCTGCACCCCGAGGCCAACAGCGCCCATGCCGACTTCTGGAGCACCTCAGAGGCCTGGTTGCTGGTCGCCGCAGGCCCGGCCACGCTGATACCCCTGGTGTGTTTCAACGCCGCCGCACGGCATCTGCCCTACACAACCCTGGGCTTTATGCAGTACATCGCGCCGACGCTGGTCTTGATTCTGGCGGTATCGGTTTACGGCGAGCACTTGTCCGAAAGCACCTTGATCGCCTTTGCATTTATCTGGGCCGGCCTGGTGGTGTACAGCCTCGATGCCTGGTTCAGCCTGCGCAAGCGCAGCTGAACCGGCGACGTTACTCCTCGGTGCTGAACTTCAAATCCACCAGCAGCTCATCCGCCAGGGTTTCCAGACGTTTTTGCAGCACATCCAGGGACAAGGTCAGGGGCACCGCCAAAATGGCCTCGGCATGAAACAGCGGCTCGTTGCTCATCGGCGCGGGCCGCACGTCTGTCACCAGCCGCTCCAGACTCACGCCCTGCTCCGTCAGCACCCGGGTGATGTCGCGCACAATGCCGGGGCGGTCGTTGCCCACCAGCTCCATGGCGATGGGCTTCCAGGTGCAGGACTGCTCGATGCCGCTTTCGGCAATCAACACCCGAATCCCTTCCTTGCCCAGATGCTGCAACGCATCGACCAGCTCATCGTGAGCTTCGGCGGGCACACCCACGCGCAGGATTCCGGCAAATTGCCCGGCCATGCGCGACATTCGACTCTCCAGCCAGTTACCGCCATGCTCGGCGATGCATTGAGCAATGCGCTCGACCTGCCCGGCCTTGTCCTGGGCAAACACCGTAATCACAAGATGGTTCATGGCGGGGGTCTCTCTTGTTGGGGGGATCGAATGAGTATAGGCCGCCATCAAATGCTCGTAGTCGCTGCCGAGGGCTGCGAAGCGGGTTGTGTCGCTCTATGGAAAACGGGTTGCTCCGCAACCCTTCGCAGCCTTCGGCAGCGACTACACAGATAAAACCCGATCGCTAAACATTAAATTGTGTACTGTTTTTAGAATTATCTGGAACAACCTGCATGTTTCTTGAGAACATCCTGTTCTTCTGCGTGACCGATAGCGTAAAAACGGTCGCAGAACGACGTGATTGGTCTGATTTTCACATCTGCAATTGATCATGTAGTATGCCTCGGCGACCACTACATAACTTGCAACATGGTCCGCCAAGGTGTCTGCTGTACCCCGTCCAACCCCGCCAGCATGAGCCACGCGGTGTTTTAAGAAGCGCTCCAGGCTTTAAATAAAAATGAGTGAGGCAAGCAATGACTGAACACGTTCACGTCGGTGGCCTGCAGGTCGCCAAAGTCCTGTTCGACTTCGTAAACAACGAAGCTATCCCCGGTACCGGCCTCACCGCCGATCAGTTCTGGGCCGGTGCCGACAAGGTCATCAATGACCTGGCACCCAAGAACAAAGCACTGCTCGCCAAACGCGATGATTTGCAGGCGCGGATCGACGCCTGGCACCAGGCTCAGGCCGGCAAGGCCCATGACGCCGTGGCTTATAAAGCCTTCCTCCAGGATATTGGGTATCTGCAGCCAGAAGCCGCAGATTTCCAGGCAACGACACAAAACGTCGATGACGAAATCGCCCGCATGGCAGGCCCGCAATTAGTCGTGCCGGTCATGAATGCGCGCTTCGCCCTCAACGCTTCGAACGCCCGCTGGGGCTCGCTGTACGACGCGCTGTACGGCACCGATGCCATCAGCGAAGCCGATGGCGCCACCAAGGGTCGCGGCTACAACAAGGTTCGCGGCGACAAGGTCATCGCCTTCGCCCGCGCCTTTCTCGACGAAGCCGCGCCTCTGGCCAGCGGCACTCACGTTGACTCCACCGGCTACGCCATCGTTGACGGCGCCTTGCAGGTCACCCTCAAGGGCGGCGCCAGCACCGGCCTGCGCGACACCGCGCAACTGATCGGCTACCACGGCTCAACCGCGGCACCGACCGCCGTGCTGCTCAAGCACAACGGCCTGCACTTCGAAATCCAGATCGATGCCGCAAGCCCTGTCGGCCAGACCGATGCCGCAGGCGTCAAAGACGTGCTGATGGAAGCGGCCCTGACCACCATCATGGACTGCGAAGACTCGGTTGCCGCCGTTGATGCCGATGACAAGGTGGTGATCTACCGCAACTGGCTGGGCCTGATGAAAGGCGACCTCAGCGAACAGGTGTCCAAGGGCGGCGAAACCTTCACCCGCACCATGAACCCGGACCGCGAGTACACCGCGCCAAATGGCGGTACCGTCAGCCTGCACGGCCGCTCGCTGTTGTTCGTACGCAACGTGGGTCACCTGATGACCATCGATGCGATCCTCGACAAGGACGGCAACGAAGTACCCGAAGGCATCCTCGACGGCCTGCTGACCAGCCTGGCCGCGATCCACAGCCTCAACGGCAAGGCCACGCGCAGCAACAGCCGCACCGGTTCGGTCTACATCGTCAAACCGAAGATGCACGGCGCTGAAGAAGCCGCGTTCACCAACGAGCTGTTCGGCCGTATCGAAGACGTACTCAAGTTGCCACGCAACACGCTCAAAGTCGGGATCATGGACGAAGAGCGGCGCACCACGATCAACCTCAAGGCGTGCATCAAGGCTGCCAGCGAGCGCGTGGTGTTCATCAACACCGGTTTCCTGGATCGTACTGGCGATGAGATTCATACCTCGATGGAAGCCGGGCCGATGGTGCGCAAGGCCGACATGAAAGCCGAGAAGTGGATTTCGGCCTACGAAAACAACAACGTCGATGTCGGCTTGAGCACTGGCCTGCAAGGCCGTGCGCAAATTGGCAAAGGCATGTGGGCCATGCCCGACCTGATGGCCGCGATGCTGGAGCAGAAAATCGCTCACCCGCTGGCCGGTGCCAACACCGCCTGGGTGCCATCGCCGACCGCCGCCGCCTTGCACGCGCTGCACTACCACAAGGTTGACGTGTTCGCCCGTCAGGCCGAACTGGCCAAGCGCGCCCCTGCGTCGGTGGACGATATCCTGACCATCCCGCTGGCAGTGAACCCCCAGTGGACGCCGGAACAGATCCAGAACGAACTGGACAACAACTCCCAGGGCATCCTGGGCTACGTGGTGCGCTGGATCGACCAGGGCGTAGGTTGTTCGAAGGTGCCGGATATTAACGACATCGGCCTGATGGAAGACCGTGCCACGCTGCGTATTTCCAGCCAGCACATCGCCAACTGGCTGCGTCATGACATCGTCAGCGAAACCCAGGTCCTGGAAAGCCTCAAGCGCATGGCGCCTGTGGTCGATCGTCAAAACGCCAACGACGCGCTGTACCGTCCGCTGGCGCCAAACTTCGACAGCAACATCGCCTTCCAGGCGGCCATCGAACTGGTGATCGAAGGCACCCAGCAGCCAAACGGCTACACCGAGCCGGTACTGCACCGTCGTCGTCGCGAGTTCAAGGCCAAAAACGGCCTGTAACCCGTCACGATAAAAAAAGCCCCGAACATTCGGGGCTTTTTTTATTGCCTTGACCCACCTTCCCGCAGCAAGCCCTAGATCCCCAGTTCCTGACGGATCAGCTTGAGCAACTTGGCGGTATCAATCGGCTTGAGCAGAAAGTCCACCACATGCAGATGCATGGCATCGATGGCATCGCGCACACTCGCATCCCCCGACATGATGATAATCGGCAAGGTGGCCTGATCCGACTCGCGCACTTTGCGAATCAAGTGCAAGCCATCGTGGGGCAGCATGCGTAAATCGGTGATCATCAGGTTAATCGGCTTGTCCGATGCCAACAGCGCCAGCGCCTGCTCTTCATTGCTGGCCGTGAGGCTTTCGATTGCATTGAGTTCCAGAAGCTCCGCCAACAACTCCCGAGCCACTGGATCGTCCTCAACAATCAACACACATGATGAAGCCGAAGCAGGGGTCAGCATGACCTCTTTCAAGGCCTCACGTTCGGCGTCAGTCAAAATGTCGTGCTCAGTCATATGTTTCTCTAAAGCAAACTTGTCGGCGAAATATCCTAAGAGCGTAGTCGGTTATCCCTGACCATTTGCCAATGTGCACTTAGCCATTCGCATTTCCAAGCCTTGCAGTACAAATAATGTACAAAAACCTGTCCGCCTTTTTGAAAGCCGTCTCAGAACCCTGGCCCCATAGACTTACGTCCAATGGGCACCCGCGTGCAGACCGCCGAGCATGAGGGATAGAAGTACGCCATGGGGCGAAGCCCTGTCCGGTCATAACAACAACGGTTAACCACCAACAACGCGGTATCAGTAATGAGTAAATCGGATGCGTTTCTCCAGGCAGGGAAAACCGCGGTGCTACAGAACATTCACGGCACCATGCAGTTTTTGCAGCGATTCCCGCCCTTTAACCAAATGGAAAACACTCACCTGGCGTATCTGGTCGAGCAGTGCCAACTGCGCTTCTATGCCCCCGGCGAAAGCATCATCCGACCGACCGACGGCCCGGTGGAACACTTCTATATCGTCAAGCAGGGCCGTGTGGTGGGCGAGCGCACCCACGTGGGCCGCGAAGAAGCCCAGACCACCTTCGAGATCACCGCTGGCGAGTGCTTCCCGCTTGCCGCCTTGCTGGGCGAGCGCGCCACCCGCACTGAACACCGCGCCGCCGAAGACACGTTTTGCCTGCAACTGAACAAACTCGCATTTATCAAACTGTTTGGCCTGTCCGACGAGTTCCGCGACTTTGCCCTGCGTGGCGTCAGCAGCCTGCTCGACAAGGTCAATCAGCAGGTTCAGCAAAAAGCGGCTGAAACCCTGGGCACCCAATACTCGCTCAATACCCGCCTGGGCGAACTGGCCATGCGCCACCCTGTGACCTGTGCGCCCACCGTCTCGCTGCGCGAAGCCGTACGGCTGATGCACGAACAGCAAGTGGGCAGCATTGTGATCGTCGACGAACACAAATCGCCCCTGGGGATTTTCACCCTGCGCGACCTGCGTCAGGTGGTGGCCAATGGCATTGAGGATTTTGCGCAAGCCATCGAACTGCACATGACACCCGACCCGTTCTACCTGAGCCCGGATAACAGCGCCTTCGACGCCGCCATCGCCATGACTGAACGGCACATTGCCCACGTGTGCCTGGTCAAGGACCAGCGCCTGTGTGGCGTGGTGTCCGAACGCGATCTGTTCTCTCTGCAACGGGTCGATCTGGTCCATCTGGCGCGCACCATCCGCCACGCGCCACGGCTGGATACCCTGATCAACCTGCGCGGTGAAATCGGCCAACTGGTGGAGCGCATGCTGGCCCACGGTGCGTCCTCCACGCAGATCACCCACATCATCACCCAGCTCAACGACCACACCGTATGCCGGGTAATCGAACTGGTGCTGGCTGACAAGGGCGACCCCGGCGTACCGTTTACCTGGCTGTGTTTTGGCAGTGAAGGCCGACGCGAGCAAACCCTGCACACCGACCAGGACAACGGCATTCTGTTCGAGGCCAGGGATGACGCCCAGGCCGCCGAGATTCGCCAGCGCCTGCTACCCATCGCCCAGCAGATCAACCAGCACTTGGCAGCCTGCGGCTTCACCCTGTGCAAGGGCAACATCATGGCCGGCAACCCCGACCTGTGCCTGTCACGCGCCGAGTGGGCCCGCCGTTTTGCCGCATTTATCCGCGAAGCCACCCCTGAAAACCTGCTGGCCTCCACCATTTATTTCGACCTGCGGGTGGTCTGGGGCGATGAACAGGGCTGTGAGCAACTGCGCCGCGGCATGCTTGGACAGGTCGCCGACAACCGTCTGTTCCAGCGCATGATGGCCGACAACGCACTGCGTCATCGCCCGCCCGTGGGGCGCTTTCGTGAGTTTGTGCTGGAACGCAAAGGCGGCGACAAGGCCACCCTCGACCTCAAGATCCAGGGCCTCACGCCTTTCGTTGACGGCGCGCGCTTGCTGGCGCTGGCCAACGGGGTCGAAGCCAACAATACCCTGGAACGTCTGCGCCAGCTGGTCACCCTGCACGTGATCGAGCCACTGGACGGGGCCGCCTATGAAGAGGCCTATCACTTCATCCAGCAAACCCGCATGCAGCAGCACCAGCTGCAAACCCGGGAAAACCGTGCGTACTCCAACCGCGTCGACCCTGACAGCCTCAACCAGCTGGACCGACGCATCCTGCGTGAAGCCCTGCGCCAGGCCCAGCGCCTGCAAAGCAGCCTGGCCCTGCGGTATCAGCTATGAGCCTGCTGTCATGGTTGTTGCCACGCAAAAAACCGGTGCTCAGCCTTGAGCAGCATCAGCGCCTGCTGCGACTGCCGACCGCCTGCGGGTTGAGCGAGACACCCATGCGCACGCAACGCTGGGTGGTGGTCGATCTGGAAACCACCGGCCTGAACCTCAATCGCGACCAAGTGCTGTCGATCGGTGCGGTGGTCATTGAGGACGGCGCCATTGACTTCAGCCAGGGGTTTGAACGCACCCTGCTGCGCCCCGACAACCCCTTGAGCCCCAGCATGTTGCTCCATGAGCTGGGGCCTGCCGCCATTGCCGCAGGCAGCGACCCGGTCGATGCCCTGCTCGACTTCATGGATTTTGTTGGCGACAGCCCGGTGCTGGCGTTCCATGCGCCGTTTGACCAGCACATGCTCGCCCGTGCCCTCAAGGACAGCCTGGGCTACCGCTTGCAGCATCCGTTTCTGGATGTGGCGGCACTGGCACCCATGCTTTGTCCCCAGGTGAATCTGCGCGAAGCCGGACTTGATCAATGGATCAACCACTTCAACCTGCAGGTCGAAGACCGCCACAACGCCAGCGCAGATGCCCTGGCCACCGCCGAACTGGCGTTGATCCTGTTCAGCCGTGCCCGCACCCAAGGCATCGACACCCCCCAGGCCCTGCAACAGCGGCTGAACCAGTGGCAACGGCGCAAGCAGATGCACGGTTTTTAATCTGTGGGAGCGGGCTTGCTCGCGATTCAAACAACCCGGTCCATCAGACACACCGCAGCGATTTCATCGCGAGCAAGCCCGCTCCCACAAAAAATGGTTTTTACCCCTCCCGGTCTGCCATCCGATGAGCGTCAATTGCGTAGGACCATTCCCTCTGACACAATCGCGAATAATTATCGTTAGTTAAAACTTGCCGTCGGTGATGTCTTTGTCGTCAGTCCAAAACCCACACAGTGAGCTGGTTGGAGCGCTTTATCGCGACCATCGCGGCTGGCTGCTGGCGTGGTTGCGGCGTAACGTGGCCTGCCCGCAGCGGGCCGAAGACCTGAGTCAGGACACGTTTGTGCGCCTGCTCGGCCGCCCAGGACTGCAAGCCCCCCGCGAACCACGGGCATTGCTGGCGGCCATCGCCAAGGGCCTGCTGTTCGACTATTTTCGCCGCGTGGCACTGGAGCAGGCCTGGCTCAACGAGCTGATGCTGATCCCCGAGGCCGAACACCCCTCACCCGAAGCCCAGCACCTGATCCTTGAAGACCTCAGGGCCATCGATCGCCTGCTGGGCAAGCTGTCGAGCAAGTCCCGTGCAGCCTTCCTTCACAGCCGTCTGGATGGACTGACCCACGCTGAAATCGCCGAACGCCTTGGCGTGTCTGTGCCCCGCGTACGCCAGTATCTGGCCCAGGGCATCCGCCAGTGCTATATCGCCTTGTATGGCGAACCGACATGAGCCAGGCCAACACCAAACCGGTTTCCTCTCAGGTGCTGGACGCCGCCATCGCCTGGCAGTTGTGCCTGGATTGCGGCAGCGGCAGTGCCGTGGAGCAGGCCGAATTTGCCAAGTGGTACAGCGCCAGCGAAGAACACGCCCGCGCGTGGCTGCAACTGGGCATGCTCGATCAGCGCTTCAGCACTACCAGCATCCCGGCGCGCAACGCCTTGCTCAATGCCCGCAACGGCGCACAGGGACAGGTGCGCAAAATCGGCAGTGGCCTGGCCAGTATCGCGCTGGTATGTGGGCTGGCCTTGTTCGCCGGTAAAAACTACCTGCCCATTGATTACTGGATGGCCGACCAGCGCACCGCCACCGGCGAACAACGCCAGTTGCGCCTGGCCGATGGCACGCTGCTCAACCTCAACACCCACAGCGCAGTCGATGTGCAGTTTGATGAAACGACCCGACGCATCATCCTGCAGGAAGGCGAGATCATGGTTGAGACCGGCCATGGCGACCCTCGACCGTTTATCGTGCAAACCCGCGACGGCAGCCTGCGCGCACTGGGCACACGGTTCATGGTCAAGCGCGAAGACGACGGCACGCGCCTGAGCGTGCTGCAATCGCGAGTCGAAGCACACCCAGAGAACAGCGCAGACCACATCATCTATAGCGAAGGCCAGCAGGTCCTGATGCGCCGCGACCACCTGGGCCAGATGCTCACCCTCAGCCCGGGGGCAGACGCCTGGACGCGGGGCATGCTGGTGCTGGACAACGTGCGCCTGGCCGACATGGTCAGCGAACTCAGTCGCTATCACGTCGGCCATCTGGGCGTAGGCCCCGAAGTCGCCGACCTGCGCATCACCGGCAGCTTTCCACTGAACAACATCGAACGGTCGCTCAATGCCTTGCAGCCGACCTTGCCAGTGCGTATCGAGCAACGTACCCCGTGGTGGATCACCGTCAGCGCCAAGCCGTCGGCGAACTGAATCTAAATTATTTTCAATCAGCCCTATCACTTTTCAACTCTCATCCGGCAGAGAGGCATCAGAAACATTTCCATTCAGGAACCCGCCGAATGTCCCGCTCCCTCGACACGTTGTTGCGCCCCAGCCTGTTAGCCATCGCCATCGCCCTCTGCGCCCCGTTGACCAGTACCGTTCTGGTTGCTGGCGAGCAGGCATCGTCTGCGCGCAGCTACAACCTGCCCGCCGGACCCTTGGCGGCCACCCTGAATCAGATCGCCAGCCAGGCCGGCATCACCCTGGCCATCGACTCGTCCTTGCTGGCGGGCAAAACTTCGGCGCCGGTCAAAGGTACGTTCGAGGCCACGACTGCATTGCGTGAAGCATTGCAGGGGAGCGGGTTGCAGCTGGTGCCCGGCACTGCTGGCAGCTTCACACTGATCGAAATCCCCCAGGGTGCGTTGGCCCTGGAGGCAACGACTATCTCTGGCCAGGGCAATTACGAAAGCGCCTGGGGCCCGGTTGATGGCTACCTGGCCCAGCGCACAGCGTCGGGCACCAAAACCGATACCTCTTTGGCAGAAGCTCCGCGCTCCATCTCCGTTGCCACACGCAGCCAGATGCAGGACAGGGCAGTGCAGAACCTGGATGACGCGGTGCGCTATATGCCCGGCGTTACGGCCAGCAGTTACGGCAGCGACAGCCGCTCGGAGTGGCTGAAGGTACGTGGTTTTGAACCGACCCAGTTTCTGGACGGCCTGCCGCTGCCCAAGGGTTCCTACACCATGCCCAAGCTGGAAACCTGGGACCTGGAGCGCGTAGCCCTGCTCCGTGGCCCGGCATCATCGGTTTACGGCCAGACACCTGCTGGCGGCTTGCTGGACATGGTCAGCCGTCGCCCGCAAGACACCCCAAGCCATGAAGTGCAGGTACAAGTCGGCAGCTACCAGCGCAAGCAGATCAGCTTCGACAGCACCGGCCCGATTGATGATGAAGGGCAATTCTTGTATCGAGTCAGCGGCGTGGTACGCGACAGCAACACTGCAATCGATCATAACGAAGACAAACGCTACAACATCGCGCCCAGCCTGACCTGGAACATCAACGAAGACACCAAGCTGACGTTCCTCAGCCAGTTCAATCGTGACGACACCGGCATCACCAGCCAGTTCTTGCCGATCCAGGGCACCAAAGTGGACTCACCAGCGGGCAAGGTGAAGTTTCACGAGAACCTGGGTGATCCAAAGTGGGAGTTCTACGACAAAACCTACTACGCACTCGGCTACGCCTTTGAGCACCGTTTTGATGATGTGTGGCAGTTCCGCCAGAACCTGCGCTACACAAAAAGTGATCTGTCCTTCCAGGGCATCACGGCAGGCGGTTATTACGGTTCGGTTGCCGACGACGGCACTCTGCAGCGCGGCGCCAACATCGTGAACGAGGACATCAGTCAATTCGCCGTGGATAACAACTTCCAGGCGGACTTCAACACCGGCACCCTCAAGCACACGGTACTGATCGGGCTCGACCACCAGCGCGTCAACACCAACTATAAATGGCAATACGGCGCTGCCCCGGCCAGCAACATAATCAACCCGATCTACGGGCAAGACTTCAGCAACGTCCAATACACCGCCTATAACGACTACAACCAGAAAACCCGTGATACCGGCCTCTACCTGCAAGACCAGATGGCGCTGGATAACTGGCGTTTGACCCTGGGCGGACGCCAGGACTGGCTGCACACCGACACCACGTTCTACAACGAAAACAACGCTCGCGACAAACGTGACGACAGCGCTTTCACCGGCAATGCCGCGCTGAGCTATGTGTTCGATTCAGGCTTCACACCTTACGTTTCCTATGCCGAATCGTTCCAGGCCGAGCCGGGTGGCTTTGGCGGCAAGGCCTTCAAACCCGGCACAGGCAAGCAATACGAAGTGGGTCTCAAGTACCAGCCACCCGGCACCGAGATGCTGTTCACGGCAGCCGTGTATGACCTGACCCGCAAAAACATTGTGCTCAGCGATACCCTGGGTGTCAGCCGACCACTGGGTGAAGCCAACGTACGCGGTGTAGAACTGGAGGCCGTGGGCAACGTCAACGACAACCTGAAGCTGACAGCCGCCTACACCTACGCCAACACCAAAATGACCAAGGTGTCCGACCCGCTGGACAAGAACCGTCCACTGCCACTGACGCCTGAACATCAGGCGTCCATCTGGGCTGACTACACCTGGCACAAAGGCGTGCTGGATGGCTTCGGCGTGGGCTTTGGCGCTCGCTACATTGGTGAAACCGACAACATTGCGATCGGCAGCATGGCCTATGTGCCGGATGCTTCCTACGGGCACACCGATGCTTACACCGTCTACGACGCAGCCGTGCATTACGACCTCTCCAAGGTCAGTAAAACGCTCAAGGGTGCCACGGTCTCGGTTAATGCCAACAACGTATTCGACAAGGAATACCTGTCGACCTGCGACGGTTTCTACTGCTACTACGGCGATCGCCGCAACGTAATGGCCAGCGTCAACTACAAGTGGTAACCCGCCAAGGGACACCTGACTCCTGTGGGAATGGGCTTGCCCGCTCCCACAGAGGGTTTACGCATTCAGGATTTTCATGAAAAGCAAAACCATCCGCCGCTGGTCCTTTGTCCACACCTGGACCAGCCTGATTTGCACCGCGTTTTTGCTGATGCTGGCTCTGACCGGTTTGCCGTTGATTTTTCACCATGAAATCGACCACCTGCTGGGCGATGCGCCGCAGGTCAAGGAACTGCCCTCCGACACCCCGACGCTCGACCTGCAACAACTGGTACGCGCCGCCGAAGCTCATCGGCCTGGCGAGGTCATGCAGTACTTCGGCTGGGAAGAAGACGAACCCAATGCCGTCCTCACGATCATGGCGGCCACCGCGGGCACCGAGCCCAACTCGTCCCACACCTTTATGCTCGATGCGCGCACCGGCGAGGCCATAGAGGTTCCGTCAGCCAATGGCGGGATCATGATGGTCATGCTGCGCCTTCACGTAGACATGTTCGCCGGGCTGCCCGGCAAGCTGCTGCTGGCCTTCATGGGTCTGCTGTTTGTGCTGGCGATCATCTCCGGCACGGTGCTGTATCTACCCTTCATGCGCCGCCACGAATTCGCGACGGTGCGCACCGACAAGTCCACCCGCTTGCGCTGGCTCGACCTGCACAACCTGCTTGGCGCCGTGACCCTGACCTGGGCCTTGGTGGTGGGCGTGACCGGCGTGATCAGCGCCTGCGCCGACCTGATCATCGCCGCCTGGCGCAATGACAGCCTCAGCGCCATGATCGAACCCTACCGCGAGGCCCCGCCCCTGACCCGTCTCGCCCCGGCCAGCCAACTGCTGGAGATCGCCGCAAAAGCCGCGCCCGACATGCGCCCGGACTTTATCGCCTTCCCCGGCACACGCTTCTCCAGCGAACACCATTACGCCGTATTCATGAAAGGCAGCACGCACCTGACCTCGCACCTGCTGACACCGGTATTGATCGATGCCAGCACCCTGGCCGTCACTGCGGTGGCCGGACGGCCGTGGTACATGGATGCGATGGGCATGTCCCAGCCGCTGCACTTTGGCGACTACGGCGGCATGCCGATGAAAGTCCTCTGGGCAGCCCTCGACCTGCTGACCATCGTGGTGCTCGCCAGCGGCTTGTACCTGTGGTGGGTGCGTCGACGTGCGGCCAGGGAGAACGCTCGATGAGGCCGCGTCAGTCGAACTTCTGGAAGGTGTTTTCCATCCCGCTGGCCATTGGGCTTGTGAGCGTGACCGGATTGTTCAGCGCGCTACTGGGTGACGGCGCGTGGGACATCTTGAGCTGGATCGGGCTGGGGATCCCGGTGTGGATCAGTGTGCGCGGTTTGCTCAAGCGCTGAGCAGGCGGGAGCTGGCTTGCCTGCGATGCAATCGACTCGGTCTTGCAGTTAAAGCGCGTCGATACCATCGCGAGCAAGCCCGCTCCCACCTAAATCAGCAATCGGGCTTGTCTGCCGTGTAACGACGGGCCGGGTTCACCGCGGCACCAAACTCGCGCAGCGCCTTGGCGCCGATCAGCAACGGATAGTTGAAGCTGCTGCGATCGGTGAGGTTGACCTCCACGGTGCGCTTGACGTTACCCAGGCACATCTCCAGGTCGACCACCGGGCGCTTGGCACTTTCGGGGACTTCTTTCTCATCATCTTCATCGGCGCGGCTCTTGATTTTGCTGATGCGCGCCACTTTATGCTCGTACACCTTGCTGCTCGCGCCTTCGGTCGCCAGTTGGAAGCGGACCCACTCGTCACCATCACGGGTAAAGGTCTGAATGTTCTTGGCCGACAGCGACGCCGTCAGGGCTCCGGTGTCCATCTTGGCTTTAAGGGTTTCACCAATTTCCGGCAACTTGATGTATTCGTAACGCCCGTACAGGGTCGGCTCGGCCGCCATCACCGGCAACGCCAATACAGACAGCAACACAAAAACAGACCTCATACGGGCACTTCCTTTTAAAGAGAATACGGTGTGAAAGTTGCCAGCCTTAAACGCCCCAGGCGCTGCCCAGCTTGCTCAGCAGCGAAGTGCTGACGTTCTGGCCCTTGAAGTACTCCAGCAATACCGGGGCAAACTTGGCAACCATGCCGTCCTGCATGCCCAGGGCTGTGAATGCACTGTTCAACTGGTCGGTGTTGGCCACGTTGCTGACGGCGCTGGTCGCGGTCTCGGACACGCCACTGGATTTGCCCAGCAGGCCGCCCAACTGGCTCAACTGGCCCAGTGCACCGGCGCCAGCCAGTTTGTTGACGCCCGGCACTTGCTGGGTCAGTTCGGAATAGTCGCTGGAGGTCAGCTGGTTTTTCGCCAGGCTCAACATCGCGCCGATACCGCCCGCCGCCTGCTCAGGCTTTACACCCAGCTCGTTGACTTTGGTCAGCATTTGCACCGCTTGCGCCGACTTGTCGGTGGTCGCGCCATTGCCATTGGCACCCTGCACTTGCGCCGCCACGTTGGCCACGTCGCTCAGGCTGAAACCTGCAAACACCGGGCTCGCTGCCACGGTCATCAATGTTGCCAGTGCCACGCCGCTCAACTTATTCATCGCTTCAACCTCCAGAACCAAAAAACCGCCTGCAATAGAGCGGTAAAACTATGTCTATGACCCAAAACCCCAGCAGATGTTCCCAGGTGCCACTATCGGATCAAACGGGCCGCAATCTTAATTGAAAACCGCTGCATCCGCTGTGCCCTTGCCTGCGTATACAGGACACAGAGGTGCCACATGATTGGAACAACCACACAGCCTGAACTAACCTCAACCGACGACTGGTCTGATGCCCTGACTGTGTTTGACGGGAGAGTGGCTATTTTAATTACCGATGCCGATGACCTTGCAACGCTCTTGGCCCAATGTTCACTGGGCAATCGCCGCGCCTTCGAAACCCTCTACCGAACCGTGGCGCCGCGCCTGCACAGCGTGGCACTGCGCTGCATGGGCCGCAGCGACCTGGCGCAAGACGTGGTACAGGAAAGCTTTGTGCGCATCTGGCACAACGCCCCCCGCTATGAAGCTCACTTGTCGGCCCCTCTGACCTGGATGATCACCATCACTCGCAACCTGGCCATCGACCAGCTGCGCAAACATCGCGAACTGCCCTTGAGTGACCTGCAGCAAGACACCTTGGCCGATGAGAGCCCCAGCGCCCATGAGCAACTGGACAGCGCCCGGGCGGCCAGCGCCCTTGGCCATTGCCTTGAACGACTGGAAGGCATGCAGCGCCAGAGCATCACCATCGCCTATTTTCAGGGGCTGAGTGCCAGCGAACTGGCGCACACCCTTGATGCACCGCTGGGGTCGGTCAAATCCTGGATCCGCCGGGGCATGGAGCGGCTGCGCAGGTGCCTTGAATCATGAACTATCAAACCCCTGAACGGCGCCGTGCGCTGGCCGCCGATTACGCCATCGGCCTGATGCCGCCCACCGCCCGCAAACGTTTCGAAAACCTGCTGCTGGACGATACCGACCTGCGTAGCGAGCTGGCCCACTGGCAGAACCACCTCACCCAACTGACCGAGCCCCTGATCGAGCAACCTGTGCCCGAGCACGTGTGGCACGCCATCGTGGCGCGCATTGAACCGCAAACACTCCATGTACCGCCAAAGCGTGCGTTCTGGAACTGGCTGCGGTTGGGTGCGGTTGCCTGTTCGTTGCTGGTCGCCTTGACCGTGGGCCTGCTCTACAACCACGACAGCGTCCAGTACAAGGCAACTCTGCTCAGCGGCACCGCTCAGCCCGGCCTCAGGATCGAGGCCCACGCCGATTACCTGAAGGTTCGACCGCTTGAGCTGAGCGCGGTTGAGGCAGGACGCAGTCTGGAATTGTGGGCGATTCCGGTTGAGGGCAAGCCGGTGTCCCTGGGGCTGATCCCCGCGGATGGCGATGGTCGGATAGCCCTGAGCCAGAGCCAGCAGCAATTGATCAGGGTTCCGGTGGTACTGGCGGTGAGTCTTGAGCCGCAGGGCGGCTCACCAACCGGGCAGCCAACCGGCCCCGTGTTGTATCAGGGGCCGCTGGCGACACTGTAAACCAACCTGTAGTCGCTGCCGCAGGCTGCGATAAGGGCCTCAGGCCCTTCAAGGCAGGATCGCTGCGCAATCCATCGCAGCCTGCGGCAGCGACTACACAGTCAGTTGTGGCTTTTAAGCCTTGCTGAACATCCGGTGCGGATCGATCACAAACTTCTTCGGCACACCGGCATCGAACTCGCCATAGCCCCGTGGTGCCTCGTCCAGGCTGATCACCTCAACGCCCACGATATCGGCGATCTTGATCCGGTCCCACATGATGGCCTGCATCAGTTGGCGGTTGTATTTCATGACCGGGGTCTGCCCGGTATGGAAGCTGTGGGATTTGGCCCAGCCCAGACCAAAGCGGATGCTCAGGCTGCCCATTTTCGCGGCTGCATCGACGGCACCCGGATCTTCGGTGACGTACAGCCCCGGAATACCGATTTTGCCCGCAACCCGCACCACGCCCATCAGTGAGTTGAGCACCGTGGCCGGCGCCTCGTGTTTCACCCCGTCATGCCCATGACCCCGGGCTTCAAAGCCCACGGCATCGACGGCGCAATCCACTTCCGGCTCGCCCAGCAGCTCGGCAATCTGTTCGTGCAATGGCGTGTCTTTGGACAGGTCGGCAATTTCAAACCCCTGTGCCTTGGCGTGAGCCAGGCGAATCGGATTCACGTCACCCACGATCACGACCGCAGCGCCCAGCAAACGCGCCGAAGCCGCCGCGGCCAGGCCTACGGGGCCGGCGCCGGCGATATACACCGTACTGCCAGGGCCAACACCTGCGGTGACAGCACCGTGATAGCCGGTGGGCAGGATGTCGGAGAGGCACGTCAGGTCACGAATCTTTTCCATCGACGCGTCACGATAAGGCAGCTTGAGCAGGTTGAAATCGGCATAAGGCACCAATACATATTCAGCCTGACCGCCGACCCAATCGCCCATGTCCACATACCCATAGGCACCGCCGGGACGGGCCGGGTTGACGGTCAGACAGACGCCGGTGTTTTGCTCCTTGCAACTGCGGCAACGCCCGCACGCCACGTTGAACGGCACCGATACCAGGTCGCCGACTTTCAGATGCTCCACATCGCGCCCGGCCTCGATCACCTCGCCCGTGATCTCATGGCCCAGCACCAGCCCGGTTTGCGCCGTGGTACGGCCACGCACCATATGCTGATCGGAGCCACAGATGTTGGTCGATACCACACGCAGGATCACGCCGTGGTGGATGGGCTTGCCTTGAGGGTTTTGCATCTTCGGGAAAGGAATGCTTTGCACTTCAACCTGGCCATTGCCCAGGTACACCACACCGCGATTGTCAGCCATCGTATTCACCCTTGTTGTTATTGGAGAGATTACTTGCTGCAGCCAGCTTAGAACGTGCCGCGCCCCTACAGCACCACCGTACGACCTCCATTTAGGAAAACGCGCCGCTCTATGTGATAGCCCACACCGCGAGCCAGCGTCTGGGCCTCGATGTCGCGGCCCTTGGCGATCAGGTCTTCGGGATAGTGGCTGTGGTCGACCACTTCCACGCCCTGGGCAATGATCGGGCCTTCGTCCAGGTCGTTATTGATGTAGTGCGCCGTAGCACCCACCAGCTTGACGCCCTTTTCGTAGGCCTGGTGGTAGGGCTTGGCGCCCTTGAAACCGGGCAGCAGGGAGTGGTGAATATTGATCGCCTTGCCGTCGAGCTTGCGACACAGCTCAGGAGACAGCACTTGCATGTAACGGGCGAGGATCACCAGTTCGGCGCCAGTGTCTTCGATCACCTGCCACACCTTTGCTTCTTGCGCCGGTTTGTTGAGCGGGTCCAGAGCGAAGTGGTGGTAAGGGATGCCGTGCCAGCTTGCCAGCGGCTCCAGGTCGGGGTGATTGGACACCACGGCCACCACGTCCATCGACAACTGGCCGATGCGCTGGCGATAGAGCAGGTCGTTGAGGCAGTGATCGGCCTTGGACACCATGATCAGCACTTTGGGCCGGTGATGGGGTGGCGTCAGTTCGAACGTCATGCCGAACGCCTGGCCACGCTCGGCCAGGCCTGCGCGAAAGGCGTGCTCGTCAAACCTGTCGGGCTGACGAAACTCCACGCGAATAAAGAATCGCGCCGAGCGCTGATCGTCGAAGGAATGGTGCTCGGTGACGTAGCAACTGTGCTCGAACAGATAACGCGTGACCGCATCCACCGTGCCCAGCAGGCTCGGGCAGTCCGCGGTGAGAATCCAGGTATCGGGCGCGCGGCTCATGGGGTGCTCCTTGATGGGTATTGGAACGCACACGACCTGTGTGGGAGCGGGCTTGCTCGCGCTGCAAACAACACGGTACATCCGGATGACCGTGGTGCTGCAATCGCGAGCAAGCCCGCTCCCACAGAGGCGCAGGCAGGATCATATTTACGCTTCGACGTTCAGCCCGTACTCCGCTGCTGCATCCTGCAACCATAACCACCAGTAGTCCGAAAAGCTGCGGCGGATAAGCAGCTCCCATGTGTCTTCAGCCGTGTGGCGAATCACCAGCTGCGACTTGGCGAACACGGTGCCCACCGCCTTGCCCACCGGGAAGTTGTCCGGATGGACGTCATAGCTGGTGGACTTCATCAGCACTTCGCGCACCTTTGGCCCGCTCAGTTCCAGCAGTTGTTGCCCGCCGCTGACGTTGACCACCGAGATATGCAGCCCGACCAGTGCTGCACGCAACGCTTGCTCCACGGCGAATTCCTGGCCTCCGGGTACGATCAGCAACCACTCATCCGGCCCCATCCATTGCAACGATGTCTCGTCTTTGGCCACCAGGCTCAGGGCCACCGGCAATTCCAGGCCCAGGGCCTTGTGCACGCCTTCGGCAAAGGCCGGGTCTTTGGCGTCGCCGCGAAGGGTCAAATGGCCCAGCAGTTTCTTCTCGCGCACGGTCACGCCAGGGTTTTTGCGGCCCTTGCCGATCAGGCCCGCGAGATTGGCCTGGTGTAACGATGACTCGGCTTTGGCGCCCGAGTCCGGGCGCTGTTGGTATACGTTGGCTGTGGTCATGGGTCACCCGCTCAATTCTGTGTAGTTTGGTCTGCCGTCATCGCGGGCAAGCCCGCTGCCACAGGTGTCACTCAAATATTCTGGCGCTCGCCTTTCGGGTCGAAGAACACCGAAGACACGATTTCAGCCTCGATCACGCTGCCGTCGGCCTGGGGCGAAAACACACGTTCGCCGATGCGCTTCAAGCCGCCCTTGACCACACCCATTGCAAACGAATAACCCAGTGAGTTGTGGGCATAGCTGGAGGTCACGTGACCCACCATCGTCATCGGGATTGCCTGCTTGGGATCGAACACCAGCTGCGCGCCCTCAGGCAGCCACTTGGTCGGATCTACCGGCTTGAGGCCCACCAGCTGTTTGCGTTGTTCACGCACGCAGTCTTCGCGGTTCATGCCACGCCAGCCGAGCCACGAGAACGGCTTGGTACGACCCACACACCAGCCCATGTTCAAGTCGTCCGGGGTCATGGACCCGTCGGTGTCCTGGCCGACAATGATGAAACCCTTCTCGGCCCGCAGCACGTGCATGGTCTCGGTGCCATAGGGGGTGAGGTTGTATTGCTTGCCCGCCTCGACGATTTTTTCCAGCACGCCCATCGCGTAGTCCGCCTGGATATTGACCTCATACGACAGCTCACCCGTAAACGAGATGCGGAACACCCGCGCCGGAACACCGCCTACCAGCCCTTCTTTCCAGGTCATGAACGGGAACGCTTCACGGTCCAGATCGATATCCGTGACTTCGCTCAGCAGCTTGCGGCTGTTGGGCCCGGACAGGGTCAGCGTCGCGTAGTGATCGGTCACGGAAGTGAAGTACACCTTCAGTTCAGGCCATTCGGTCTGCTGGTAGATTTCCAGCCATTGCAGTACCCGTGCTGCGCCACCGGTGGTGGTGGTCATGACAAAGTGATTGTCGGCCAGACAGGCCGTTACGCCGTCGTCGAACACCATGCCGTCTTCTTTGCACATCAGGCCGTAGCGAGCCTTGCCCACATCGAGCTTGGTCCAGGCGTTGGTGTAAATGCGGTTAAGGAATTCCCGCGCATCCGGGCCCTGAATGTCGATTTTGCCCAGGGTGGAGGCATCGAGAATACCGACGCTGTCACGCACCGCCTGGCACTCGCGCTTGACCGCTGTGTGCAGGTCTTCGCCATTACGCGGGAAGTACCACGGACGCTTCCATTGGCCCACATCTTCAAACTCGGCACCCTGCTTGACGTGCCAGGCTTGCAGCGCGGTGTAACGCACCGGTTCGAAAATATGCCCGCAATGGCGACCCGCCACGGCGCCGAACGTCACCGGCGTGTAGTTGGGGCGGAACATGGTGGTGCCCATCTGCGGGATGGTTACATTCAGCGAGCGTGCGGCGATGGCCAGCCCGTTGACGTTGCCCAGCTTGCCCTGATCGGTACCGAAGCCCAGCGCGGTGTAGCGTTTTACGTGTTCGACCGACTCGAAACCTTCACGGGTTGCCAGTTCGATGGCCGCGGCGGTGACGTCGTTCTGCAGGTCGACAAATTGTTTGGGCGCCCGTGCAGTGCCCTTTTCATGGGGCACGTGAAACAGTGCCAGTGTTGGCTCCTGGTGCTGGTTCAGGGCTTTGGGCAACACGCCCTCTACCGCTTTGAAGCCGGCTTCGCTGGCAGCACGCACGCCCCCTTCGAACCCATCGGCCAGGCTGTCGCCCAGCCCGTAGACACCGTTGATGCCGCCTACGCACACACGTTTTTGCGGTGCTTCGCCGGGTACGAAACCCAGAATATCTTCGCGCCAGGTGGGTTTACCGCCCAGGTGCGAGGCCAGATGCACCACCGGGCTGTAACCGCCCGAAGTGGCAACCAGATCGCATTCCAGCCATTCGCCGGGGCTGGCGACACTGTTGGTTTTAAGGTCAATCGCGGCCACACGGGCACCGGTCACGTGTTTGCTGCCACGGGTTTCGATCACCGCGCTGGCGGTCAGAATACGGATGCCCTTGGCCCGCGCCGCTTCTACCAGTGCGCCGCGAGGGTTGCTGCGCGCATCGGCGACAGCCACCACTTGCTGGCCTGCATCGATCCAGTCCAGAGCAACGCGGTAGGCGTGGTCATTGTTGGTACTGAGCACCAGTTTTTTACCCGGTGCCACGCCGTAACGGCGCACGTAAGTCGACACTGCGCCCGCCAGCATATTGCCCGGCACGTCGTTGTTGCCGTACACCAATGGCCGCTCGCAGGCGCCGGTCGCCAGGACTACACGCTTGGCCCGAACCCGGTGAATGCGCTGACGAACCTGGCCAATCGGTGCGCGATCACCCAGATGGTCGGTGAGGCGCTCGTGGATGGTCAGGAAGTTGTGGTCGTGATAGCCGTTGACTGTCGCCCGAGGCAAAAGCGTCACGCCCGGCAATGCCTTGAGTTCAGCGATGACTTTAGCAACCCATTCCATCGCCGGTTTGCCGTCCAGGCTTTCGCGGCTGTCGAGCAGGCTGCCGCCAAACTCTTCCTGCTCATCGGCCACGATCACCCGCGCGCCGCTGCGTGCTGCAGCCAGTGCCGCCGCCAGGCCTGAAGGCCCTGCGCCGACGATCAGTACGTCGCAGTGATGGTTCATGTAGTCGTAGGTGTCGGGGTCGTTCTGGGTCGGCGAACGGCCCAGGCCTGCCGCCTTGCGGATGTACTTCTCGTACGTCATCCAGAACGATTGCGGGTACATGAACGTTTTGTAGTAGAAGCCCGGCGGCATCAGCTTGCCGCCAACCTTGCCCAGGATCCCCATCACATCATTGTTGACGTTGGGCCAGCCGTTGGTGCTGGTGGCAACCAGGCCCTGGTACAACGCCTGCTGCGTAGCGCGCACGTTAGGAATCTGGGTCGCTTCGGTGGCGCCGATCTGCAGCACCGCGTTGGGCTCTTCGGCACCGGCAGCATAAATGCCCCGAGGCCGGGAATATTTAAAGCTGCGACCAATGACGTCGACACCATTGGCCAGCAGCGCTGCGGCCAGGCTGTCGCCCTCGTAGCCTTTGTATTGTTGACCGTTGAAGGTAAAGGTCAGCACTTTGCTGCGGTCTACGCGGCCGCCATTAGGCAAGCGATGGGTCTGGCTCATACCTTTTCTCCCTGCTCGCGGGTGGCCGTGGTGATCAGTGGTGCCGCCTGTTCAGTGAACTGCGGCTGGGTGCCAATCAGGTAGGTTTCAAGAATTTCGTAGGTCACGGTGTTGCGCGTGGCGTTGAAGAACTGGCGGCAACCGGCGACGTGGTTCCACAGTTCGTGGTGCAGGCCGCGAGGGTTGTCGCGAAAGAACAGGTAGTCGCCCCACTCGGCGTCGGTGCAGGCCGCGGGGTCCAGCGGGCGCGGGATGTGCGCCTGGCCGCTGGCATGGAATTCCTCTTCGGAGCGCAGTTCGCCGCAATGGGGACAGAAGATATGAAGCATGAGTGTTTCTCCTGTTAGTGGGCGACAGCGGCAGCGCCGTGTTCGTCGATCAGGGCGCCGGTGTGGAACCGGTCAATGGAAAACGGTGCAGCCAATGGGTGCATCTCGCCCTTGGCCAGACTGGCGGCAAACACGTTGCCCGAGCCCGGCGTGGCCTTGAAGCCACCCGTACCCCAGCCGCAGTTGAAGAACAGATTCGGCACCGGGGTCTTGGAGATGATCGGGCAAGCATCGGGAGTGGTGTCGACGATGCCGCCCCACTGGCGGTTCATGCGCACGCGGGACAACACCGGGAACATTTCCACAATGGCCTGAATCGTGTGCTCGATCACCGGGTACGAGCCGCGCTGACCGTAGCCGTTGTAGCCGTCGATCCCGGCACCGATCACCAGGTCGCCCTTGTCGGACTGGCTGATGTAGCCGTGAACCGCGTTGGACATGATCACGCTGTCGATGATTGGCTTGATCGGCTCCGACACCAGCGCTTGCAGCGGGTGGGATTCAATCGGCAGGCGGAAACCGGCCTGACGGGCCATGTGCCCGGAGTTACCGGCCGTCACCACGCCTACGCGCTTGGCACCGATAAAACCCTTGCTGGTTTCAACGCCGATGCACACGCCGTTTTCCTTGCGAAAACCGAGCACTTCGGTTTGCTGGATCAGGTCTACACCCAGCGCATCCGCAGCCCGGGCAAAACCCCAGGCCACGGCATCGTGACGGGCCACACCGCCACGGCGCTGTACGGTGGCGCCGATAATCGGGTAGCGGGTATTTTTTGAGCAATCGAGGTACGGGATCTCGTCCGCCACTTGCTTGGCGTCAAGCAGTTCACCATCCACGCCGTTGAGGCGGTTGGCGCTGACCCGGCGCTCCGAGTCACGTATGTCTTGCAAGGTATGGCACAGGTTGTAGACACCGCGCTGGGAGAACATGACGTTGTAGTTCAAGTCCTGGGACAAGCCTTCCCAAAGCTTCATCGCGTGTTCGTACAGGTGCGCCGACTCGTCCCACAAATAGTTGGAACGCACGATGGTGGTGTTGCGCGCCGTGTTGCCGCCGCCCAGCCAGCCCTTCTCGACCACGGCCACGTTAGTGATGCCGTGCTCCTTGGCCAGATAGTAGGCAGTGGCCAGCCCGTGGCCGCCACCGCCGACGATGACCACGTCGTAGACCTTTTTAGGGGTCGGCGTGCGCCACATCTTCTGCCAGTTTTCATGGTGGCTGAGGGAGTGTTTGAAGAGGCCGAAGCCTGAATACCGTTGCATAGGGTTTACTCCAAAAACGCGCTCAGCGATAAACCGGGAAGTCTTTGCACAGCGAGGTCACCTGGCGTGCCACGTCGGCCTCGATATCGGCATCGCCGAGGTGATCGAGGATGTCGCAGATCCAGCCCGCCAGTTCCGTGCACTGCGCCACTTTGAAACCGCGCGTGGTCACTGCCGGGGTACCGATGCGCAGGCCCGACGTCACGAACGGTGATTGCGGGTCATTGGGCACCGCATTTTTATTGACCGTGATATGAGCACGGCCCAGGGCTGCGTCGGCGTCTTTGCCGGTCAGGCCCTGACGGATCAGGCTGAGCAGGAACAGATGGTTGTCGGTGCCGCCCGAGACCACGTCGAAGCCACGCTTGATAAACACTTCGGCCATCGCCTGAGCGTTGTCGATGACCTGCTTTTGATAGGTCTTGAAGCCCGGCTCCAGGGCTTCTTTAAAGCACACCGCCTTGGCCGCGATCACATGCATCAGCGGACCGCCCTGGCCACCGGGGAACACGGCCGAGTTGAGTTTCTTTTCCAGGGCTTCGTTGGACTTGGCCAGGATCAACCCGCCGCGGGGGCCGCGCAGGGTTTTGTGGGTAGTGGTGGTGACCACGTCGGCGTAGGGCAGCGGGTTGGGGTACAGCCCCGCCGCGACCAGGCCGGCCACGTGGGCCATGTCGACAAACAAGTAGGCACCCACCTTGTCGGCAATCTGGCGAAAGCGTGGAAAGTCGAGAAATTTGGAGTAAGCCGAGAAGCCGGCAATGATCATCTTTGGCTGATGCTCAACGGCCAGACGTTCTACTTCGTCGTAGTCGATCAGCCCGGTGGTGGTGTCGATGCCGTACTGCACGGCGTTGTACAACTTGCCGGAGAAGCTGACGCTGGCGCCGTGGGTCAAGTGCCCGCCGTGGGCCAGGCTCATGCCCAGCACGGTGTCACCGGCATTGAGCAACGCCAGGTACACCGCCGCGTTGGCCTGGCTGCCGGAGTGTGGTTGCACGTTGGCATAATCGGCGCCGAACAGTTGTTTGGCGCGGTCGATGGCCAGCTGCTCGACTTTATCCACATGTTCGCAGCCGCCGTAATAGCGCTTGCCCGGATAGCCTTCGGCGTACTTGTTGGTCAGGCCGCTGCCTTGGGCCTCCATCACACGCTGGCTGGTGTAGTTCTCGGAGGCAATCAGCTCGATGTGATCTTCCTGGCGCTGATCTTCGGCATTCATGGCCGCTAACAAGGCATCGTCGTAACCCTGGATCTGATCCTGCTTGCTGAACATTGCGTGTCTCCCAGCGCCAGCGCGCCTTTGGTCTCGGTGGGGCGTATGCCCTTTGAGCCAGATGGTAGAGCTGGCGCAGGCAGATCAAATGCCTATGGACGCCACGCAATGGTGCGTTTACGACATGGTTTCGCATAACCCTGTGAGAGCGGGCTTGCTCGCGATACTGGCGGCGCGGTTTGCCTGGCAAACCCGGGCGATGCCACCGCGAGCGAGCCCCCTCCCACACTTTTATTACGGGACTTTGAGCTATTCTTTTGTAAGGGTTTTCCGCACTTTGAGTCGTGCCTGTGCACCCGACAAAATCTTGGATAAAGTGCACGACACAATTCGACCAAGGAACCGGGAAATGACTGACAAGAGCCAACAATTCGCCAGCGACAACTACTCCGGTATCTGCCCTGAAGTCTGGACCGCCATGGAACTGGCCAACCACGGTCATCAACGCTCTTATGGCGATGACGAGTGGACCCTGCGCGCTGCCAACGACTTTCGCAAACTGTTCGAAACCGACTGCGAAGTCTATTTTGCCTTCAACGGTACTGCGGCCAACTCCCTGGCCCTGTCATCGTTGTGCCAGAGTTTCCACAGCGTGATCTGCTCCGAGACCGCCCACGTCGAGACCGACGAATGCGGCGCGCCTGAATTCTTTTCCAACGGCTCCAAGCTGCTGATCGCCCGCACTGAAAACGGCAAGATCACCCCCGAATCGATCCGCGAAATCGCCCTCAAGCGCAAAGACATCCACTATCCAAAGCCGCGAGTGGTGACCATCACCCAGGCCACGGAAGTCGGCAGCGTGTACCGCCCTGAAGAAATTCGCGCCATCAGCGACACCTGCAAGGAGCTGGGCCTGTTGCTGCACATGGACGGTGCCCGCTTCTCCAACGCATGCGCCTTCCTCGGCTGCACGCCCGCAGAGCTGAGCTGGAAAGCCGGTGTGGATGTACTGTGCTTTGGCGGGACCAAAAATGGCATGGCGGTGGGTGAAGCGATTCTGTTCTTCGACCACACCCTGTCGGTGGACTTCGACTACCGCTGCAAACAGGCCGGTCAACTGGCGTCGAAGATGCGCTTTTTGTCGGCACCCTGGGTGGGCTTGCTGGAAAACGACGCATGGCTCAAACACTCACGCCACGCCAACCACTGCGCGCAGTTGCTGAGCCAGTTGGTGAGTGACATTCCGGGGGTTGAACTGATGTTCCCCGTGGAAGCCAATGGCGTGTTCCTGCAACTGTCGGAACCGGCCGTGGCTGCGCTGACCGCCAAGGGCTGGCGCTTCTATACCTTTATCGGCAAAGGCGGCGCACGTTTCATGTGTTCCTGGGACACCGAAGAGGCACGGGTACGGGAACTGGCGGCGGATATTCGCGAAGTGATGGCGGGGTAAAAACAGCCTGATTCCCTGTAGTCGCTGCCGAAGGCTGCGATAAGGTCCGCAGGACCTTCAGCCTTGGGCAGCGACTACAGAGTATTGCGAAGTGTCAGGATTGCCCTAACGTTCGCTCAATCACATCGACCGTGGCGCTGACTTGCTCTTGATAACGGTCGAGTTCCTGTTTGTGGCTCAGTTGCAGCTCAATCTGCTTGGAACACAGATTCAGCGCTGCCAGCACCAACAGCTTGTCCCCGATCAGGCTCGGGTACTTTCTTTTCGTTTCGGCCAGGGCGGCTTTCAACATGACCGTGGCCGCCATCAGGGTCTTTTGCTCCCCCTCCGGCGCTTTGATCGTGTAGTCGTTACCCAAAATCGAGACGACATTTACTCCGTCTCTGTCCACGCTCATGCGCTGACAGGGCTCGCGCGCTCAACCAGTGCCTGAATGCGGGCTGCGGTTGCGCCTTGTTTCTCTTCCTGTTCCATCAGGGTCAGTTGCAGGCTTTCGTTTTCGTCTTTGGCCAGAGCCAGTTCAGCGCTCAGCTGTTCGTTGGCGTCCAGCAGTTCTTGCTTTTGCTGAACCAGGTCGCTGACCAGTTGTTCCAGTTTGCTAAGGGATGACTCAATCATGGTGGTGTTCTCAAGCAGTTTCGGAGGGCGCGTACGATAAAGAAAAGTCACCGCCTAAGCTAGCGGCGACCTTGCTTTACCCGCCTTAAAGACTGCCTATTTGCTACTCAGTTCCCCGCCCGGTGACCCAGAGGCACGTTTCAAGCGGTAAAAACCACCCACGACCTGCTTTCACCGGCAGTGAAATGTGCCCTTGATCACGCTGCAACACGACACACCATGGCCATCGAAAACAAACCCTATCTATCCAAGTGCGCAACTTGTTGCACACTTGGATAAAGACCACTTGCTTATTTACCGCTACTAATCAAGCCGTTATTAACCGGTAGAAAGTGCGCAACATCTTGCGCACTTTATAAAATAATTCAAATAATTTAAATAAACTTCAGCCCTCTGAATTTATGCAAGCCATTGATAAGCATGAATTTTTATATAGATTAAACAAATCTTTATATATAGCCAGGCACTTCAACAACAAATAACCATCGGTCATACTCTTTGACCCACAGGCTTTCAATGCCCTTATTTAAACTCCCACCCCGAAGGTCATTGCATGTTCGTACCGGCCAACACGGCACACTTCTCGCTGCACATTCCCGATATCCGCAACGACTTCAAAGTGCTCGGCTTTGAAGGATTTGAAGCCATCAGCCAACTCTACGAAATCAACATTGAACTGGTCAGTGAAAACCCAGACATCAATCTTGAATCATTGCTCAGCCTGCCTGCCTTTTTGCAATTTGGCCTCAACGGCGAAGGCATACACGGGCGCATCGAAGATGTTTGCGTGGGCGAATCCGGCAAGCGCCTGACCCACTATCACTTGACCCTGGTCCCCGCACTCCACTATTTGCAGTTCAGCTACGACCAGCGAATCTTCCAACACCACAGCGTGCCGCAGATCATCGCAAAAGTCCTGCAAGGCCATGGTATTCAGGCTGACGCATTTAGCTTTAATGTCCGCACCAGCCCTGTGCGCGAGTACTGCACTCAATACGGCGAAAGCGATTATTCATTCCTGCAACGCCTGTGTGCCGAAGACGGTATTGCCTGGCATCACCAGCATACGAAAGACGGCCACCTGCTGGTATTCACTGACAGCCAGGCCTATTTTCCTGCGCTGGGCGAAACGCCCTACCAGCAAGGCACCGGAAACGTCGCCGATTACCCGGTGGTTGAGCAGTTTTCCCAACGTTTCAGTACCCGCACCAGCACGGTTACCCGTCGTGATTACGACCTGAACCGGCCAAGCCTGCTGATCGAAAATGCCTTCACCGCCAAGTTCACCCCCGCGCTGGAGGATTACCACTACCCGGTACTGATCAGTACCGAAAAGCGCGGCCAACAGTTGGCCCGGCAAGCCCTCGAACGCCATCGAACCGACTACCAACTGGCCGAAGGCAAAAGCGATCAGCCCACGTTGCGCAGTGGCCACTTGTTCACCCTGAGCGAACACCCGCGCAAAGCCTGCAACGACCTGTGGCTATTGCTCAGCGTGAACCACGAAGGCAAGCAGCCCCAGGCGCTGGAAGAATCGATCACCCGCGATGCAACACCCGCTGACGGCTTCACCCAGGGCTACCGCAACACGTTCAGTGCGATACCGTGGGACGTGTTCTTCCGCCCACCCCTGCCACCCGCCCGCGCGCCACTGGTCGCGCAAACCGCCCGCGTGACCGGCCCCCAAGGTCAAGAGATCTATTGCGACGAGCTAGGACGGGTAAAGATTGAACTGCCCTGGGACCGAGCTGAACTCAACAGCGAAAAAAGCAGCTGCTGGGTCAGGGTTTCATCCAGCTGGGCCGGGGAAAACTTCGGCGCCGTGACGATCCCGCGCATCGGCATGGAAGTGGTCATCAGCTACGTCGAAGGCGACCCCGACAAACCGCTGATCACCGGTTGCGTCCCCAATAAGACCAACCCGATGCCTTACCCGTTACCGGCGCACAAAACCAAAACCGTGCTGCGCAGCCAAAGCTCGCCACACACCGGTGGCTATAACGAACTGTTGATCGAAGACCGTGCAGGCCAGGAAAAAATCTACCTGCGGGCCCAACGTGACCTTGAGCAGGTAATCCTCAACAACAGCGACACCACCATTGGCAACGACCGCCGCGAGCACATCACCCGAGACAGCCACAGCCTGATCGAACACGACCGCTTCGAGCAGGTCGACCGCAACAGCTCCAGCCTGATTGAAGGCGACGAACTGCACACCACCCAGGGCCTGCGCAACACTGTGATCGGCGGCAACGAGCTGTTGTCCATCCGCGGTAACAGCAGCACCACGGCCGATGGCTCACTGGTGATACAGGCAACCAGCCAGGCACACCTCAGCGCCGCCAACGTAGTGATCGATGCAGGCATGAGCCTCACGCTGGCAGCGGGCGGCCAACACATCGTCATCAGTGCCGGCGGTATTTTCAGCAGCCAACCCATCGTCGTGGGCGGCGCACCGGCGGTGGGAATAGGGGCCATGCCTGCGGCTTCGGTGGTTCCGGTAGTGGCGGGTGCGTGGGGGATGCCTTCATTGCCTGCGCAAAAAACAGCCGTGAGGCAGGCCACGCAACAGGTCACCTCTATTTGTGCGGTGTGTCAGAAGCTTGAGGAGTCGAAGGTATGAGTCAGGCGTACCTGTTACTTGATCGCACCCAAATCGACAATCTGGCGCACCGGTTGTTCGAGGTCGCGCCCGGCGTGCAATTGCATTCCCTGTATCAACGCACCGCCTACAGCGCGCTGGATGAAGTCAGCCCAGTACTGGTCCCAGTGACGCCCAACAGCCCTCTGGCTCACACCTTTACCGAGCAGTGGAGCGCCACGGCGGGGATCTGGCTGGAATCACTGGCTGATGAAAAAACCGTAGTCGAGCATGTGCGCAGCCTCGTCCATGCCCGCGTCCAGGGCGAGGTCACGGTGTTATTCCGTTTCTACGACCCCCGGATTACCGCCTTGTGGCTAGCCGACTTGCCTGCCCATGAGCGCGCCCCCTTGATGGGGCCAATACAACTAATACGACTGGCGCACTCAGTAATTCATCAGGCCCAACCTGATCAGCCCGCAGCGCGGTATGCAGACACGCCCTGGCTGCGTCTGCCCGCAGAACAACTGGATCACTTGAACAGTGCCAAGCAACAGGGCTTTACCCGGCGCTTGATCGAACATTGCGACACTTACTTCCCCGACTATCTGCAAGGTCAGGACATGACCGCAGAACAATGGGTCGCCCACTGCATAAACACTGCCGAGCGATACGGCTACAGCGCCGCCGATGAGATTTTTTTGTGGGCGCGTTTTCAAGCGGTGCTGGGGACGGACTTTCCTCAAGGCCCGGCCCATGGTGCTTATCGCCTGATACTGGCTGAGCCCGGCGTAACCCCCGAACAACGTCTGGATAACCTGAACACCGAGCTGACGTACCAGTTGCTCACCAACAAGGAACCCCGTGCATGAGCGCTCAAAAACTGGCCATGATCGATAACGCCGCGCAGGCCGAACGCGCCGCCAGG
>NZ_JAHKRC010000017.1 GCF_019345465.1 Pseudomonas sp. NKUCC02_KPG | reverse complement strand
TATTTTAAGATGTTTTCAAAGTTTCCTCTGTAACATCAACCACTTGCGCTTTCGATCTCTCGTTAGCGGGAGGCGAATTCTACAGCGTTACACGCTGCTGTCAACACCTCACTTCCTGCTTCGATGACTTAAAGCTGACACTGCCGAAAACCAATCCAACTCATTGAAACTCAAGGAGTTTTCCGTTTCGACTGCGCCGGAAGTGGGCGCATTATAGGCCGTCACAATTCTGGGTCAAGCACTTGTTTCACATTTCTGTCATATAACCTTTAAAGCCCCTAAAAGCAGAGGCCAGCCTGACGGCTGGCCTCTCTTCTTCTATATAGAGCTACCGCCAGCCTTACAGGCTCGGAAAGGCAAACTGCGATGCCTCATGGCTGGCCCGCTGCGGCCAGCGCTGGGTGATTGCCTTGCGACGCGTGTAAAAGCGCACACCGTCCGGGCCATAAGCATGCAAATCGCCAAACAGCGAACGCTTCCAGCCGCCGAAGCTGTGATAGGCAACCGGCACAGGCAACGGAACGTTCACCCCCACCATGCCGACTTCAATTTCATCGCAGAACAAGCGAGCCGCCTCGCCATCGCGAGTGAAGATACAGGTGCCGTTGCCGTACTCGTGATCATTGATCAGTTGCATTGCCTCTTCCAGGCTCTTGACCCGCACGATGCACAATACCGGACCGAAGATTTCTTCTTTATAGATACGCATCTCAGGCGTCACGCGATCAAACAGGCAACCTCCCAGGAAGAAGCCTTCTTCGTGACCCTTAATGCTCAGGCCGCGACCATCAACCACCAGCTCGGCGCCCGCCGCCACGCCATCGTCGACATAACCGCTCACTTTGTCACGCGCCTGCCCTGTAACCAATGGCCCCATGTCCAGACCGCAGGAAGTACCCGCACCGATTTTAAGCGCCTTGATTTGTGGAACCAGCTTGGCTACCAGGGCATCTGCCACTTGATCGCCCACACACACCGCTACCGAAATAGCCATGCAGCGTTCGCCGCACGAACCATAAGCGGCACCCATCAGTGCACTGACCGCGTTATCAAGATCCGCATCCGGCATCAGTACCGCATGGTTCTTCGCCCCGCCCAGTGCCTGAACGCGCTTGCCACGCTTGGTGCCTTCCGCATAGATGTACTCGGCAATCGGAGTTGAACCCACAAAGCTCAACGCTTTAACTTCCGGCGCCTCGATCAATGCGTCAACGGCAGACTTGTCTCCGTGAACCACGTTCATGACGCCTTTGGGCAAGCCGGCTTCCTGCAACAACTGGGCGATCAGCAGTGTCGAGCTTGGATCACGCTCCGACGGCTTCAGAATGAAACAGTTACCGCACACGATCGCCAATGGATACATCCATAGAGGAACCATGGCCGGGAAGTTGAAAGGCGTAATCCCTGCAACCACACCCAGCGGCTGAAAATCCGACCAGGCATCAATATTAGGTCCTACGTTGCGGCTGTACTCACCCTTCAGGATTTCAGGAGCTGAACAGGCGTACTCAACGTTTTCGATCCCACGCTTCAATTCACCTGCAGCATCTTCCAGCGTCTTGCCGTGTTCTTCGCTGATCAACTGGGAGATACGTGCTTCGTTCTGCTCCAGCAATTGCTTGAAACGGAACATCACCTGGGCACGCTTGGCAGGCGGAGTGTTACGCCACGCCGGGAAGGCTGCTTTCGCCGCATCAATGGCTTGCTGAATTGTCTCGCGACTGGCCAACGGAACCTGATGAATCACTTTACCGGTGGACGGGTTAAACACATCAGCGGTGCGACCGGAATCGTTCAGCAACTCGCCATTGATCAAGTGTTGAATGGTGCTCATGGATACTCCAGAAAAGTTGTCCACAGGCGCGAACGCTGCGCGCCTGGGTGAATGCAATTAGTGTCGCTTCTATATAGAAGCGATCAGTCGATCTGATTCAGTGCTTCGCCGACCGCATCGAACAAACGATCCAGGTCTTGCGGCTTGCTGTTGAAGGTTGGCCCGAACTGCAGGGTGTCACCGCCAAAGCGTACGTAGAAGCCGGCTTTCCACAGCTTCATCGCAGCATCGAACGGACGCACAATCGCATCGCCATCACGCGGTGCAATCTGAATTGCACCCGCCAGACCATAGTTACGGATATCAATGACGTTCTTCACACCCTTCAAACCGTGCAGTGCGTTCTCAAAATGCGGTGCCACTTCAGCCACGCTCTGCACCAGGTTTTCTTTTTGCAGCAGATCGAGCGCTGCAAGGCCTGCAGCACAGGCCACAGGGTGAGCCGAATAGGTATAGCCATGAGGGAATTCAACCGCATACTCAGGCGTCGGCTGATTCATGAATGTGTGATAAATCTCGCTGGTGGCAATCACGGCGCCCATAGGGATCGCACCGTTAGTCACTTGCTTGGCAATACACATCAAGTCAGGCGTTACACCGAAGCTGTCAGCTCCGAACATCGAACCTGTACGACCAAACCCGGTAATCACCTCATCGAACACCAACAGTATGTTGTGCTGATCGCAGATTTCACGCAGGCGTTTCAGATACCCCTGAGGCGGAACCAGCACACCGGCCGAACCGGCCATAGGCTCCACAAACACCGCCGCAATGTTCGAGGCATCGTGCAGTTCGATCAACTTGAGCAACTCATCAGCCAAGGCGATCCCGCCCAGCTCCGGCATGCCGCGAGAAAACGCGTTGCTTGCCAGCAGTGTGTGCGGCAAGTGATCGACATCCATCATCGCCTGGCCAAACATTTTACGGTTGCCGTTCACTCCACCCAGGCTGGTACCGGCGATGTTCACACCGTGATAGCCACGCGCACGGCCAATCATTTTGGTCTTGGTCGACTGACCTTTCAGGCGCCAGTAGGCACGCACCATTTTGACCGCTGTATCCGCACACTCCGAACCCGAGTCAGTGAAGAACACGTGATTGAGATTGCCCGGTGTCAGTTCGGTGATCTTTTCTGCCAATTTGAAGGACAGTGGGTGGCCGTACTGGAACGCCGGGGAGTAATCGAGGGTGCCCAATTGCTTGGCAACGGCTTCCTGGATTTCTGTGCGGGTATGCCCTGCGCCACAAGTCCACAAACCTGACAGCGAATCGTAGATTTGCCGACCCTTATCGTCCGTCAGATAACTGCCTTTGGCGGCCACGATAAAACGCGGATCGCGATGGAAGTTACGGTTGGCGGTGTAAGGCATCCAGTGAGCATCCAGTTTGAGCTGGCTGGTCAGGTTCAATTCGGCATTCTCGGGCATGTTCATCAGCAAAACCTCGCAAGGCGAAAGCGGCGTCGGATGTTGAAAGCGTTGTTGCACCTAAATTGCCACGCCTATAAAGTCGATGAAATCCAACTCTTCTAACCTTTAGTTAGGCGTGCACTAAACTATGAGCAGCCGTCGTCCCGATGCACTGGCCCAGGTCAGCGACTTTGATATTCGATTGCTGCGCATTTTTCGCAGCGTAGTTGAGTGCGGCGGGTTCTCGGCGGCAGAGACCGTGCTGGGTATCGGGCGCTCGGCCATCAGTCAGCAAATGAGCGACCTTGAGCAACGCCTGGGTTTGCGCCTTTGCCAGCGTGGTCGCGCGGGGTTCTCGCTGACAGAAGAAGGACGAGAGGTCTATCAGTCGGCTCTACAGTTATTGGGGGCACTTGAAAGTTTTCGCACAGAGGTCAACGGCCTGCACCAGCACTTGCGCGGCGAACTGACCATTGGCCTCACAGACAACCTCGTCACCCTGCCCCATATGCGCATCACCCATGCCCTGGCCCAACTCAAAGAGCGCGGCCCGGATGTGCAAATCCATATCCGCATGATTTCGCCCCACGAGGTGGAACAGGGAGTACTCGACGGGCGCCTGCACGTGGGCGTCGTGCCCCAGGCCAGCACGTTGTCCGGACTGGAATATCAACCGCTCTACAGCGAGCGCTCCTTGCTGTACTGCGCCGTTGGCCATCCGTTGTTTTATGTCGATGACCGGCAATTGGCGGATGCGCGGCTTAATGATCAAGATGCCATCGCTCCCACCTTTCGCCTGCCCTCCGATATTCAGGCTCACTACCAAGCGCTCAACTGCACCGCCAGTGCGTCGGACCGCGAAGGCATGGCCTTTTTGATTTTGACCGGACGCTACATCGGTTATCTGCCCGATCACTACGCCAGCCTGTGGGTTCAGCAAGGCCGGTTACGGGCGCTGAAGGCAAAAACACGCTTCTACGATCTGAGCCTCGCATCCGTCACGCGTAAGGGGCGTCGCCCGCATCTTGTACTGGAAAGTTTCCTTGAGAGCCTTGAGGCGACGCGTTAACGTGAAAAGTCTCGCTACGGTGCAGAATGCTCCCACACAGATTGCCTGGAACACCTATGACCTTTGACGTCCCCGCCCACGATGGCAAGCCTCCCAGCCGCATTCGACAAAAAAACGAAGAGGCCATTCTCAAGGCCGCTGAGGACGAGTTTGCCCGCCACGGTTTCAAAGGCACCAGCATGAACGCCATCGCACTCAGCGCCGGGCTGCCAAAGGCCAACCTGCACTATTACTTCACTAACAAGTTGGGCCTGTACATCGCGGTTCTCAGCAATATCATCGAGTTGTGGGACAGCACCTTTAATGCCCTGACCGCTGAAGACGACCCCGCTCAAGCCCTGACACAGTACATCCGCGCCAAGATGGAGTTTTCCCGCCGACAGCCTCAGGCCTCCCGTGTATTTGCCATGGAAATCATCAGCGGTGGCGCCTGCCTGACCGAGTACTTCACTCAAGACTACAGAGCCTGGTTTCAAGGCCGGGCCGCCGTGTTTCAAGCCTGGATCGATGCGGGCAAAATGGACCCGGTGGATCCCGTGCACCTGATTTTCCTGTTATGGGGCAGTACGCAGCATTACGCTGATTTTTCGACACAGATTTGCCGCGTATCAGGCCGCACCCACCTGAGCAAACAGGACATGCAAGCGGCTAGCGACAACCTGATTCGTATCATTCTCAAAGGCTGCGGCCTGATGCCCACTGTCTAAGCCTGGAACCGACATGCCTTCGACCCTCACGGGACTTTGCGAATACCGCGAAGAAATCCGTAAAAGCCGCTTTATTACTTTCGCTGCGCCCATCACCAGTGCCCAGCAAGCCTTCGATTTTATCGAGCAATACAGCGATCTTGATGCGTCGCACAATTGCTGGGCCTGGAAGCTCGGGGACCAATACCGAAGCAGCGATGATGGCGAGCCAGGCGGTACAGCCGGTCGCCCGATACTCTCAGCCATTGACGCCCAGGACTGCGACCAGGTCGCGGTGCTGGTCATCCGCTGGTATGGCGGAATTCAGTTGGGCACCGGCGGACTGGCTCGCGCCTATGGCGGTGGCGCTAACAAATGCCTGCAAAGTGCCGAAAAGCTGCCCCTAGTCAGTCGAGTAGCCCTCTCCTGCGCCTGCAGTTTCAGTGAGCTTGCTCTGGTCAAACTGCGCATCTGCGAACTGAACGGCCTGATCATCGATGAAACATTCACCGCCAATGGCGTTGACCTGCAACTGGCACTGGCCGAAGAACAGATTGCCCCTGCACAGCAACAACTGGCTGACCTCAGCCGCGGCAGAATTTTACTGCACCGCCACACCTTCAAAGCTGACGAGTAAAAGTGCTACTTTCCTGCATCCATAGTTGCCCACATTCACTGTGCACCCGCCTGTGGATAACCTGAGCACATAGCGCTGCAACCCTTGCACACCATAGGTTTCAAGCACTTGTACGCTTTTTAGCCAACTCTTATCACCTTTCTATAGGACGCTACTCATGACGGCAAAACATGCACTGATCATCGGAGCTTCACGTGGCCTGGGCCTGGGTCTGGTCAAAGAGTTGCTCGCTGATGGCTGGACCGTCACTGCGACTGTTCGCGATCCCAAAAAAGCGGAAGCCCTGAATGCCCTGGGTCCAGTTCGCATAGAGCGACTGGACATGGACAGCCAGCAAGCCATCAAGGCATTGAGCAACACGTTAAGCAACGAGGTCTTCGACCTGCTGTTTGTGAACGCCGGTGTCAAAGGCCCGGACGATCAACTGTCGGGCAACGCGACGCTGGCCGAGGTGGGGCAGCTGTTTTTCACCAACAGCGTGGCGCCGATCAATCTGGCCCGCGAGTTTGTCAGCAAGGTCCGTAAAGACAGTGGCGTACTGGCCTTTATGAGTTCTGTGCTCGGCAGCGTCACTCATCCTGACGCCCCTGAGATGGCCCTCTACAAGGCCAGCAAAGCTGCACTCAACTCTATGACCAGTACGTTTGTGCGCTACGAACTGGGCGACAACAACCCAACCGTGCTGTCCATGCATCCGGGCTGGGTGAAAACCGATATGGGGGGCGAAGGCGCGGACATTGACGTCCAGACCAGCACTCGCGGCCTGGTCGATCAGGTCAAGGCGTTTGCCGGCAAAGGCGGTCATCACTTTATCGATTACAAGGGCCAGACGATTCCCTGGTAAGCCGCCTGCGACAAATGGCGGGAGGTTTTTTACGGGTTACGTCGCCTCCCGCCTGTAGAATGGCGCCATCTGCACCCGATTTGATGAGAAAAACTTTTATGTATGACTGGCTCAATGCCCTGCCGAAAGCTGAACTGCACATGCACCTTGAGGGCTCTTTAGAGCCCGAGTTGCTGTTCTCGCTGGCAGAGCGCAACAAAATCGCCTTGCCCTGGAACGACGTTGAAACCTTGCGCAAGGCGTATGCCTTCAACAACCTGCAAGAATTCCTCGACCTTTACTACAAAGGCGCCGACGTACTGCGCACCTCTCAGGACTTCTACGACCTGACCTGGGCCTACCTGTTGCGCTGCAAGGCACAGAACGTCATTCACACCGAACCGTTCTTCGACCCGCAAACCCACACCGACCGTGGTGTTCCGTTCGAAGTCGTGCTCAATGGCATTGCCAGCGCACTCAAGGATGGCGAACAGCAACTGGGCATCACCAGCGGCCTGATCCTGAGCTTCCTGCGCCATTTGAGCGAAGAAGAAGCAGAAAAAACCCTCGACCAGGCACTGCCGTTTCGCGATGCATTTGTCGCCGTTGGTCTCGACAGTTCAGAAATGGGCCACCCGCCCAGCAAGTTCCAGCGCGTATTCGACCGGGCACGCCACGAAGGCTTCCTGACTGTCGCCCACGCCGGTGAAGAAGGTCCACCGGAGTACATCTGGGAAGCCCTCGATCTGCTGAAAATTCAGCGCATCGATCACGGCGTGCGCGCCATTGAAGACGAACGCTTGATGCAGCGCATTATCGACGAGCAAATCCCGTTGACCGTGTGCCCGCTGTCCAACACCAAGCTCTGCGTGTTTGATCACATGTCGCAGCACAACATTCTCGACATGCTTGAGCGGGGCGTGAAAGTCACGGTCAACTCCGATGACCCGGCCTACTTCGGCGGTTACATGACCGAGAACTTCCACGCGCTGTACACCGACCTGGGCATGACCCAGGACCAGGCCAAACGCCTGGCGCAAAACGGCCTGGATGCGCGGTTGGTCAAACCGTAACACCCCCTGTGGGAGCGGGCTTGCTCGCGATGCTGACCATCAGGTGTGTCTGCCTGATCGAGTTGATGCCATCGCGGGCTTGCCCGCTCCCACAGACATCTGAAACTGCATCACCGTCAGTACCACAGCAGTTTTACTGTTTTCCCGGGTACAACTTGCTCAACACCGCACACCGCTCACTGAGCATGTCGCGCAACAAACGCACCGGCTTGCTCAACTGTGCACGATGACCACACAGCAGATTGAGCGGCGCCCGTTCGCACACCAACTCAGGCAATAGCACCCTGAGCCTGCCCGCAGTCACATCGCCCGCCACATCCAGCCATGACTTGCAGGCAATGCCCTCCCCGGCGACTGCCCACAAACGCACCACGTCAGCATCATCGCTAAAACGATTGCCGGTCACGGTCAGCCCCAACTCACGCTTGCCATCATTGAATTGCCAATGGTCGTGGACCCGCGTGCCTAGCATGTACAACAGGCAATTGTGTTGCAGCAGTTGTTCGAGCTGAAGCGGTTCCCCCTTGCGCGCCAGGTAGTCGGGCGATGCACACAAGACCCGCCGATTGTCCGGGGCAACTGGCAGTGCCACCAGGCTGGAGTCTTCCGGTTCGCCGTAACGCAAAGCGATGTCCACAGGCTGGCGAAACAGATCGGCAATCCGGTCGCCCAATAACAGGCGCACGGTCAGTTGCGGATGCTCACGTTGAAACTCATCCAGCCAGGGCAGCAGCAGATTACGTCCGAAATCCGAAGGGGCCGACAACTGCAACACACCGCTGACTTGATCTTGCCCACGCGCCAACAAGCGCCGCCCTTCGTCAAGACTGCTCAATGCCGTACGGGCATATTCGAGAAAGCCTTCGCCTTCGGCCGTCAGACGCAAACTGCGAGTTGAGCGCGCCAGCAATCGAGCGCCCAGTTGCACCTCTATCCGCTTGAGTGCCGCGCTGGCCACCGCAGGCGACATGTCCATCACTCGGGCGGCGGCCGACAGGCTGCCCAAATCAGCCGCGCGAACGAACAATTGCAGATCATCAAAACGCAGCATCCAGGGTTCACTCGGCCATTATCAAAAAAATATTGAAAGAGACTGCTCTTTTAGCCGGTTTTATCGTGCTGCGAAATAGCGAATTATCACTACCAGATTCTTACCCCTCTTCAGGACATGTCCGATGAAAGCTGTCGCTTACTACAATTCGCTGCCCATTCAAGACCCGCTGGCCCTGCAAGATATTGAATTGCCTGAGCCGGTCGCCGGCCCAAGGGACTTGCTGGTCGAGGTCAAAGCCATCTCCGTCAACCCGGTGGACACCAAGGTCCGCCAGAACGTCCAGCCAGAAGCCGACGCTGCCAAAGTTCTGGGGTGGGACGTGGCCGGGGTCGTCAAGGCGGTGGGCCGTGACGTCAGCCTGTTCAAGGTTGGCGACAAGGTGTTTTACGCCGGATCCATCGCCCGGGCCGGGGCCAACAGCGAGCGCCATGTGGTCGATGAGCGAATTGTGGGTCACATGCCAAAAAGCCTCGACTTTGCCCAGGCAGCCGCGCTGCCGCTGACCGCCATCACCGCATGGGAGCTGTTGTTTGAGCGACTGGGTGTGGCCGAAGGTGGAAATGATGAGCAGCAGAGCCTGCTGATTGTCGGCGCAGCAGGCGGGGTAGGCTCGATCCTCACGCAACTGGCCAGCAAACTGACCGCACTCAAGGTGATTGGCAGCGCATCGCGCCCCGAAACCCAAGCCTGGGTCCGCGAGCTGGGCGCCGACATCGTTGTCGACCATAGCCAGGCACTGAGCGAGGAACTCAAGCGCCACGGCATCAATGCCGTCACCCACGTCGCCAGCCTGACCCAGACCGACCAGCATCTGGATCAGTTGGTCGAAGCCCTGGCACCTCAAGGCAAGCTGGCACTGATTGACGATCCCAAGGCGCTTGACGTTACCAAGCTCAAGCGCAAGAGCCTGTCACTGCACTGGGAGTTCATGTACACCCGCTCACTGTTCGAAACCGCGGACATGATCGAGCAGCATCACTTGCTCAATCGGGTCGCCGACCTGATCGATGCAGGCATCCTGCGCACCACCGTCGGCGAGCATTTCGGCACCATCAACGCCGCCAACCTGCGTCGCGCCCATACGCTGCTTGAAAGCGGCAAATCCAAAGGCAAAATTGTGCTCGAAGGGTTCTGATTAACGCGACACGGGACTGATGCAGCCAACTTTCAACCGTCAGTCAGAGACTTGACCCCGGACATATTTACCCAAGTATTTCGGCATACACTGGCCTCCTTTGCGAACCGAAGGAGGCCAGTCATGAAAATCCTGATACGAGCGTTAGCAAGATCCCGTAACTGCCAATGGCAGGTTCAAATCGACCAACAATCCGTCAATTTTCGCAGCGAGTCCGAGGCCCGAGCCTTTGTGGACACGTTGCAATCTCGCCTGCAAGCCCCCCATAGCCTGCCTGCACGTTTGGCAGGCTGAATCAGATCGACTGCTGGGCGGCGATCCGGGCGGTGTAGAGGCGCCGGGTCGCCATCGCCAGCCCGACCGCCAGCACTCCGCACAAGGTGATGACAATCGCCATCGGCATCGCGCTGCCATCGTGCAACACTCCCACCAATGACGCCGCTCCCGCCGCTACGCTGAACTGCAGACAACCCAGCATCGCCGATGCACTGCCGGCTCGGGCACCCTGCCCGCTCATGGCGCAGGCCGAAGCATTGGGAATGATGCAGCCCAAACTGGCGATACAGATAAACAACGGGATCAGTAACGGCCACAGTTGCGCGGTATGCAAGGTGCTGACACCCAGCAAGACCAGCCCGGCCGCCAGATACACCCACACCATGCGCGCCAGCAAAAAGGCCGGGCCACGCTTGGCCAACAGGCGGGCGTTCAGTTGCGCCACCAGAATAAAACCGGCTGCGTTGGTACCAAACAGCCAGCCGTAATGCTCGGCGGGTACGCCATACAGTTTGATAAAGACGAAAGGCGAACCTGCGATGTAGGCAAACATCCCGGCCATTGCAATCCCCCCGGTCAGCGCATGCCCCAGGAACTCGCGGTCCTTGAGCAGCCGCCCGTATTGACGCAATGCGCCGGACAGCGGCTGGCGCGGCACGTTGGCAGGCAGGCTTTCAGGCAGGCCCAGCGCTACGGCTGTTGCCGCCAACGCACTGAATACCGTCAACACCAGGAAAATCGACTGCCAGCCATACAGGTTGACCAGCAATCCGCCCAGCATCGGCGCCAGGATCGGCGCCAGGCCCATCACCAACATCAACTGCGAAAACACTTTGGCCGACTGCACGGCATCGCATTTGTCACTGACAATTGCCCGCGAGAGCACCATGCCAGCACAGCCGCCGAGTGCCTGGACAAACCGCGCGCCAATCAGCCACTCCAATGTCGGGGCAAAGGCGCACGCCAGCGATGCAACCGTGAACAGGCCAACACCCACCAGCAGTGGCACGCGCCGCCCAAAGCGGTCTGCCACAGGTCCATACGCCAGTTGCCCGATAGACAGGCCCAGGAAGTACACCGCCAGAGTGAGTTGAATTTGAGTTTCATCTGTCGCAAAGGCTTGTGCCATTGCCGGAAAGCCGGGCAGGTAGAAATCGATCGCCAGGGGACCGAAGGCGCTCAAGGCACCAAGAATCAAGATTGTTCGAAGGTTCATCAGGTATCCAGATCGGGCTGCAATTAGCGCAGCCCGATAGTCTAGCCGTGGATACCGAACTTGAACATAAAGATAGCCAGCTAGCTAATAAACCGCTTTGGCCTTGTCGGAATAACGATACCCCGCAATCTAGTGATTACCTGCATATCAATGCGCTGTACGCGCTTCAAAACCTGCATTGGTGATCACATCAATAATCTGCAAAGGGGACACCTTGCTGTCTACCTTTACGGTTTTGCCCGCCAGATCCACTTCGACCTTCGCGTCTTTATCCACAGCCTGAACCGCACGGGTCACCGCGCCAACACAGCCGCCACAGGTCATACCCTCTACTTTGAACGTTTGCATGATCACGCCTCCTGTCTGAGATATGGCTACAGCTTCAACCTTTCCATTGTGGCAAGGTCAAGCCCGTTGTTTCACGCGCTGACTGGCAATCCATGCCCTGCTCGGCCAAGCTGCAAGCCTCGGGATATAAAACAGGATACTTAGTCATGCGCCGGACCGCTTTGAGCCTAGTCAGCCTTTTGGGTCTCGCCAGTTTGCCGCTGTGGGTAAATGCCGATCAGGACTACGGTGTATTGATCATTTCCCGCGAGCGCCTTGAAGTGCCGACCAACTGCGAGGTCGGTGTGTACATCGATGATCAACTGGCCGGTCGACTGTTTCAGGAACAAGCGCTGGCTTTCAACTTGCCGGCGGCCAGCGTTGATATCCGCCTCAAACTTCTACCCGGACAAGCCCCCGGTTGCTTGCCCGGCATGCTGGTACCGCCCGCGCAGCAATTCAGCCTGAAGGCCGGGGACGTGCGCAAATACCGTATCGCCCTTGGCAAGCAAGGCATGTACCTCAAGCCCGCGAAACTGGAATATTGAGCGCAGCACTAAGGAAAACCTGACGAACAGCAAGAGCCCTTGACCTTCCCATGGGGTCAAGGTCGATTCTATGGATAGATAACTTCTTGAGGAGGATTGCTCGTGCCCACCCAATTCGATCTGCCTATTGATGGTATGACTTGCGCCAGTTGCGCGGGGCGTGTGGAAAAAGCCCTGACCAAAGTACCCGGCGTGCGTTCGGTAAGCGTCAATCTGGCCACTGAACAGGCCCGCATCGAGGCGCCTGTGGACAGTTTGCCGGCATTGGTCGAGGCCGTGAAACAGGCAGGTTACAGCGTACCTGCCCACAGCCTGGAACTGGACATCAGCGGCATGACGTGCGCCTCTTGCGCAGGCCGCGTCGAAAAAGCCCTGGCCAGGGTGCCGGGAGTCAAGAGCGTCAGCGTTAACCTCGCCAGCGAACGTGCCCATGTCGAGCTGCTCGGCCAGGTCGATACCGCCCTGCTGATAAACGCTGTCAGTCAGGCCGGTTATGGCGCCAGCGTCCACCACTCTGCCAAAGCGAGCGAGGATGATCAGCAAAAACGTCTGCACCGCGAGCGCTGGGCGCTGACACTGGCCATTGTGCTGGCGTTGCCGCTGGTATTACCGATGTTGCTCGCACCATTGGGCGTGCACTGGATGCTGCCCGCCTGGGCCCAGTTCGTCCTCGCCACCCCGGTACAATTTATCCTCGGCGCACGCTTTTACGTGGCCGCCTGGAAAGCCGTCAAAGCCGGTGCCGGCAATATGGACCTGCTGGTGGCACTGGGCACCAGCGCCGGTTATGGCCTGAGCCTTTACGAGTGGGCGATTGCCGAGCCCGGCAGCATGCCCCATCTGTATTTCGAAGCTTCGGCGGTGGTGATTGCACTGGTGCTGCTGGGCAAATACCTCGAAAGCCGCGCCAAACGCCAGACTGCCAGCGCCATCCGCGCCCTGGAAGCCTTGCGCCCAGAGCGCGCCCTGCGTGTGGTCGACGGGCAGGAGCAAGACGTCGCCATCAGTGACCTGCGCCTGAATGATCGGGTCCTGGTCAAACCTGGTGAGCGCTTTCCCGTAGATGGCGAAGTTGTCGAAGGCCAAAGCCATGCCGACGAAGCCCTGATCAGCGGTGAAAGCCTGCCAGTCCCCAAACAGCCTGGGGATAAAGTCACCGGAGGCGCCATTAATGGCGAGGGCCGGTTGATCATTAAAACCCTGGCCCTGGGCACTGAAACCGTACTGGCGCGCATTATCCGCCTGGTCGAAGACGCTCAGTCCGCGAAAGCCCCGATCCAGAAACTGGTGGATAAAGTCAGCCAGGTGTTCGTACCCGTGGTCCTGCTGATTGCCCTCGCGACACTACTCGGTTGGTGGCTTTATGGCGCACCGATTGAAACCGCGTTGATCAACGCCGTGGCTGTGCTGGTTATCGCCTGCCCTTGTGCCCTGGGCCTGGCAACGCCCACTGCGATCATGGCCGGCACTGGTGTTGCGGCCCGTTACGGGATTTTGATCAAGGATGCCGAAGCCCTCGAACGCGCCCATGAAGTCAGCGCCGTGGTTTTCGACAAAACCGGCACCCTGACCTCTGGCGCCCCGCAAATTGCCCACTTCAGCGCACTGGACGGCGATGAAGCGCAGTTGTTGCAAGCCGCTGGCGCCCTGCAACGCGGCAGCGAACACCCGCTGGCCAAAGCCGTTCTGGATGCCTGCGCCGCACGCAACCTGAAAGTACCGGATGTCATGGACAGCCAGTCGCTTACCGGGCGAGGTATTGCTGGCACCCTGCAAGGCCGTCGCCTGGCGCTGGGCAACCGCCGCCTGCTGGAAGAAACCGGCCTCAGTCCGGGTTCGCTCGCCGCATCCGCCAAGGCCTGGGAAACCGAAGGCCGCACGCTGTCCTGGCTGATAGAGCAAAGCCCGCAGCCGCAAGTGCTGGGCCTCTTTGCCTTTGGTGACACACTGAAAACCGGCGCCCTCTCGGCGATCCAGCAGCTCAGTGCACGCCACATCAGTAGCCATCTGCTGACAGGCGACAACCGTGGCAGCGCGAAAGTGGTTGCCGAGGCGCTGGGAATTACCGATGTTCACGCCGAAGTGTTGCCCGCTGACAAGGCCGCAACGGTAACTGAACTGAAAAAAACCGGCGTGGTGGCCATGGTTGGCGACGGCATCAACGACGCCCCGGCACTTGCCGCCGCCGACATTGGCATCGCCATGGGTGGCGGCACCGACGTGGCCATGCATGCAGCGGGTATCACCCTGATGCGCGGCGACCCGCGACTGGTACCGGCCGCACTGGAGATCAGCCGCAAGACCTACGCCAAGATTCGTCAAAACCTGTTCTGGGCGTTTATCTATAACGTGATCGGTATTCCACTGGCCGCCTTCGGCTTTTTGAACCCGGTACTGGCGGGTGCGGCCATGGCATTTTCCAGCGTCAGTGTGGTCAGCAACGCATTGCTGCTTAAATTCTGGAAGCCCAAGGATCTTGAATAAGGAGGCAACCCCATGAATATTGGCCAAGCCGCCAAACAAAGCGGCTTGAGCGCCAAGATGATTCGTTATTACGAGTCCATCGGCCTGCTCAAACCCGCCAGCCGCAGCGACAGCGGCTACCGCCTCTACAGCAGTGACGACCTGCACACCCTGGCGTTTATCAAACGCTCCCGTGACCTTGGGTTTTCACTGGAAGAAGTCGGCAAGCTGCTGACACTCTGGCAAGACCGCCAGCGCGCCAGCGGCGATGTGAAGGCGCTGGCGCGTCAGCACATTGATGAGTTGAATCAAAAAATCGCCGAACTGACCAGCCTGCGCGATACGTTGCACGAACTGGTCGAGAGCTGTCAGGGCGACCATCGCCCTGACTGCCCGATTCTCAAGGATCTTGAGAGTGCTTGTTGTGTCGGCTGAACAAAAAGCCCCGTATCCACTGCCGACGGAAATTCGGGGCTTACGACAGGACTGCCTTGGCGAGCATCAACAGACCTATCACCGCACATAACGTCGCGAAGCCTTGCTGTAGCCATTGGGCCGAAACCCTGGGGGCAATCACCCGACCGGCAATCATGCCGGTCAGGGTGGCGCCGATGAACATCACGCCTTCGCTCGACAAGCTCACACCCTGGCTCATCAGATTGCCCAAGGTGCCCAGCGATACCAGTGCCACCACCATCAGCGAGGTGGAGACCACGGCATGAATGCGCACGTCACTGAATTTTCGAAACGCAGGTACGATCAGGAATCCGCCTCCCACACTCAACAACCCCGTCAGCAAACCCGAGGTGGCACCAATCGATACCAGCGTCATGCTGCAGCGGGCATTCCAGGTCAGCCGCCCGGTAGCAGGATTGAGCATGCAGTTTTTTTCTATCGCCCCCAGGCTGCCACTCTCGCGCGCATCAGCTCTGGCCTGCAAAAACATACGCACGGAGACGAACATCATGACCCCGCTGAACATCAACACCAGCGCCCTGGCGGGGATCAATCTGGCGAGGTGCAGCCCGATCGGCGAAGTCATCGAACCCACAATCGCCATCAGCGCGGCGGCCTTGTAGCGCACCAGGCCTTTGCGCAGCCCGTCCAGCGCGCCCAGTGCCGCTGCCGTACCGACCGCCAGCAATGCCACCGGCGTGGCTTGCGCCAGTGTCCACCCCAGGCCCAGGGTCAACGCCGGTATGGCCAGAATACCGCCACCCGCCCCCGTCAAACCCAGCACTACACCCACCAACATGCCTAACAGAATAATCAACATGGTCAGGTTCAGTCCGGTTTGCAGTCAGTGAACCACTCGCGACCTTTAAGCATGCCTTGCCAGTAGAACCAGGGCAGAAACGTTGCCTTGAGCCACCAGGCCGACTTGCGGGCCACGGTCGGGTCCAGGGCAAAGGTGGGCAGCAGTTTTGCGCCATAACCAAATTCGGCCAGGATCACCTTGCCGTTTTCGACGGTCAGCGGGCATGAGCCATAGCCATCGTAGCGCTTGGGCAAAACCGCCCCCTTGCGCAGGGCGAGCAGGTTCTCGGCCACCACGACCACTTGCTTGCGAGTCGCTGCCGCGGTTTTGGCATTGGGTGTGTTGCAGACATCGCCAAGGGCGAAAATGTCGGGGTAGCGTGGGTGTTGCAGTGTAGCCGGATCGGTCTCGAACCAGCCCGCCTTGTCCGCCAACTCGCTGCGACGGATAACGTCGGGCGCTTGCTGGGGTGGCACCACATGCAACATGTCGAACGTTTTCTCAACGCGGGTCACGCCACCGTCTGCGTCGGTCACATCAAACCAGGCGGTCTTGCCTAGCCCGTCGACCTTGACCAGATTGGACTGGAAGACCAATTGGGCCTTATAGGCCTCAACGTATTTCATCAGTGGAGGAACGAAGGTCGGCACGCCAAACAGCACCGCCCCCGCCAGATTGAACTCAACGGCCATCGAATCCAGAACGCCACGCTTGCGCCAATGATCACAGGACAGGTACATGGCTTTTTGTGGAGCCCCCGCGCACTTGATCGGCATTCCCGGCTGGGTGAACAGCGCTTTGCCGCCCTTCAGGGTGCGCACCAGCTCCCAGGTATAGGGCGCCAGGTCATGGCGATAGTTGGACGTCACGCCGTTCTTGCCCAAGGTCTCTTCAAGGCCCTCGATATGCTCCCAGGCCAGTTGCAACCCCGGGCAAACGATCAATTGCTGATAACCCAGTTCAGTACCATCACTGAGCAGCACAACCTTGCGTTGCGGGGCGAAGGCGCACAGCGACGCCTTGATCCAGACAACACCTTTGGGCATTACGGCTGCAGTCGGGCGAACCGTGTCCTTGACATCAAAGGCACCGCCGCCAACCAGCGTCCACGCGGGCTGGTAGTAGTGCTCTGTATTGGGTTCGATCACGGCGATGCGCAATGACGCGTTGCGCTTGAGCAAGCTGGCCGACACCGAGATACCGGCCGAGCCACCACCGACCACGACAACATCGTACAGCCTGGCCTCACGCGAGGCTTGAGTCGCCGCCTGATAGAGCTTTGATGAGCGATTGCCTGTACGGCAATACGCCAGAACGGGTTTTGGCAGCTCATTGAGCAACTGACGCAACTGCTGCGCCTGCTCAGGGGTCGCACCCGTGCTGAGTACCGGCAGGTAAGCAAAGCTCAGCCCCAGGGCCTGCGCCGCCTGCTGTATCGATGCGTGCCCGGGTTGGTCTGGGCCGCCTTCATGATCCGGACGGTTACAGATCACACTGGCAAAACCCAGTGCTGCCAAAGACTGGAGATCAGACTGCCCGATTTGACCGGCCACAGAAAATGACGTGTCGATTCGCTTGATGCTTTGCTCCATTGAGCACTCCAGGCACAACAAAAATGAATGGAATAGGTTGGGCGATGTCAGCCAGAGGAATGAGGTTGCGCTATTTTTTAAGCGCCTGGCCGCAATACAGGCCTGACAGGGTTTGCATCACAGACACCACTTCAAAGCTGGCAAGGGAATAGAAAATGTACTTTCCCATCCTTCGGGTATTGACCATGCCCTCATCGCGCAACACACCAAGCTGTTGCGAAAGGGTGGGCTGCCGGATGCCCGTCAGGGCTTCAAGTTCGCCGACATTGCGCTCACCTTGGGTCAACTGGCAGAGCAACAGCAGTCGGTCTTCATTGGCCAGGGCTTTGAGAAGGGTGCAGGCTTTGGATGCAGAGTCGCGCAGAAGTCCGATTTCTTCGCTGGTTAACTGAGCAGTCATGAAAAGCTCCGGGACGTGATAGTCGACAGTCTACGACCCGATAATATATGTTTCAATATATTGAGCATTTTTTGACAAACACGAGGCCCGTCATGCACCCCGAAATTCAAGGATTTTTCGACCCTGCAACGTCGACCGTGAGCTACGTGGTTCATGAAGCCGGCGCCAGCGAGTGCGCAATCATCGATCCGGTGCTCGACTACGATGCCGCCGCCGGGCGCATCAGTACCACCGGTGCAGACATCATTGCTGCTTACGTGCAGGCACAGGGCCTGAAGGTGCAATGGCTATTGGAAACCCACGCCCACGCCGATCACCTGTCTGCCAGCGCTTACCTGAAGCGAAAGCTGGGCGGCCAGATTGGTATTGGCGCGGCAATCACCCAGGTACAAGGGGTGTTTCGCGACATCTACAACCTTGAGCCCGAGTTCAAGCTCGACGGTTCGCAGTTCGACCGGCTGCTGGAACCGGACGAGCTGTTCCACATTGGACGGCTACAGGTACGCGCACTGCACGTGCCGGGGCACACCCCGGCCGACATGGCGTATCAGGTTGAGGGCGACTGTCTGTTTGTGGGCGACACATTGTTTATGCCCGACGTTGGCACGGCCCGCTGCGACTTCCCGGGAGGCGATCCGCACCAGTTGTACCAATCGATCAAGCGTCTGCTGGCCTTTCCAGTCCAGACCCGACTGTTCATGTGCCATGACTATCCGCCAGCAGGGCGTGAGGCCACATGGTCAACCACGGTGGGTGAGCAGCGAGCCAACAATATTCATGTCAACGACAGCGTCGACCTGACGGGCTTCGTCGAGATGCGCACCGCCCGCGACGCGACGCTGGGGGTTCCGGCACTGCTGATTCCGGCCATTCAAATCAACATTCGGGCCGGTAACCTGCCGCCCGCCGATGAAACCGGCCTGTGCAGCCTTAAGGTGCCGCTGAACCGTTTTTAGCCGCACAATTATTGTGTGTGTGTGTGTGGGAGCGGGCTGCATTGAAGTAAAAAAAATCCGGCCTGAGCCGGATTTTTTATTTAGCCAATCACTGCATCCACGGTGGAGGCGGCTCTTCAGACTTGCTCGGTGGCGCATCATCTGCAGCACGCACGGCCTGACGGAACGCTTCGTCCAGACGGGCAGCTTCGATCTCGCGCATGACACCGCCCACATCGGCCAGCTCGTCCGGCTCGTCAAACTCGCCCGTCAACACGCTGCCAGGGTGCAAGGTGGCAGCTTCGTAAAGCGCCCACATTTCCTTGGCGTATTTGGTTCCTTTAAGTTCCGGCGCAAAACGCCCGAAGTAAGAAGCCATGTTGCCCACGTCACGCTCCAGCATGCTGAATGCGTGGTTGTTACCCGCGGCATCGACAGCCTGTGGCAGATCGATAATCACCGGGCCGGTCGGCGTCAGCAGTACGTTGAACTCGGACAAATCTCCGTGGACCAGACCGGTACACAGCATCAGCACAATCTGCTGAATCAGGAACGCGTGATACTCGCGAGCCTGGTCCGGTTCCAGCACCACGTCATTGAGTCGGGGGGCTGCATCGCCGTACTCATCCGCCACCAGTTCCATCAACAGCACGCCTTCAAGGAAGTCGAACGGTTTTGGAACCCGAACACCGGCGCCCGCCAGACGAAACAGCGCAGCCACTTCGGCGTTCTGCCAGGCATCCTCGGTTTCTTTACGACCGAACTTGGAGCCCTTGGCCATCGCTCGGGCCTGACGGCTGTTGCGAACCTTGCGACCCTCCTGATATTCGGCGGCCTGGCGGAAACTTCGTTTGTTAGCCTCCTTATAAACCTTGGCGCATCGCAGCTCATTGCCGCAGCGGACTACGTACACAGCTGCTTCTTTGCCACTCATGAGTGGGCGCAGCACCTCGTCGATCAGACCGTCCTCGATCAGGGGTTCTAAGCGTTTTGGAGTCTTCATCAGCTTTTATTGTGGGTCCTTTATTACCAAACACGCGAATGTCACTCGTTATACGGCAATCCACTCACCACGGGGAGAGGGCAAACGATTTGAATGATAGACGAGCAATCCGTCAAGAGCACCGACTAATGGGCCCGCTGCCTAGCCCTGGCGAAATAACTCGCCGGGCGTATAGCCGAACATCTTTTTAAATGCCGCGATGAATGCCGACGTCGACTCATACCCGCACGACAACGCCGCACGCGTGACATGACCACCCTCCTCCAGCACCTGCAACGAAGACAGCAGTCGTACCCGCTGACGCCAACTGCGAAAACTCAAGCCCGTTTCACGCAGGAACAACCGCATCAGGGTTTTTTCAGACATGCCCAGACGATCCGACCACAGGCTCAGGCTGACGTCGGCATCGGGGGTTTCGATCAATTCATTGCACAGCACCAGCAAACGCCCATGGCGTGGCAGCGGCAGCGAAAAACCCACCTCAGGCAGGCTCGCCAATTGATCCAGCAACACAGCCACCAACCTTTGCTCAGGGCTGCCGCCCTCGGGGTATTCGGCGGGCAATGCACAAAAACCTTTGATCAGCTCCCGTGCCAGCGGCGTGACCTCCAGCACCCGGCACTGGCCGGGCGCCCAAAGGCAATCCTCACGACGTACATACAGGCTGCGCATTTCGGCACGCATCGAGGTGATGACCTCATGCTCCAGCCCGGCGGGAATCCAGATCCCCCACTGCGGCGGTGCAAAAAAGCTGCCCTCGTCGGTATGCACCCCCAACACGCCACTGATCGCGTATGAAAACTGCACCCAATCATGCCGATGACGTGGCGTCCAGGAACCTGCGCCCAGGCTTTCGGCCCGGGCATACAGTGGCCGTGGCAGTGCATCAAGCACTGGAATGGCGCGCTGGAGTCCACGTTGTCCGTTTGGCGGCATTGATTGGCCTTATATCGCAAGACGTCAGATACCTGCGACGTTAGGCTAAGTTACTAATTCTTACAATGTCCCGGTGCCCACGATGCCTGTGCTCAAACATCTCAAACGAATGTTCACCGACTGGTTTCTGTGCGGCATGCTGCTAGCGACATTTCTGGCCTATGTGTTTCCGCATTTCGGCAGTACTGGCGGCGGGATGCACGCTGAGTGGGTAATCAACATCGGTGTGTTCCTGGTGTTTTTCCTGCACGGGGTCAACCTGTCCAGCGAGCAAATCCGCCACGGCCTGAAAAACATCCGCCTGCACTTCATGGTTCAGGGCTTCACCTTCATCGTTTTCCCGCTGATCTGGGTCATCGCCGACAAGCTGCTGGGCACCCATGTTCCGCCGCTGCTGATGCTGGGCTTCTTCTACCTGTGCGCATTGCCTTCGACCATCTCCTCCTCGGTCGCACTCACCGGCAGCGCAGGCGGCAACGTACCGGCGGCGATTCTCAACGCCAGCCTGTCCAGCGTATTGGGGATTTTCATCACCCCATTGCTCGTCAGCCTGGTGGTTGGCAGCGGCGCGGGCGGTATCGACCTGGGCTCAACCCTGCTCGACCTGTGCGCCATGCTCCTGTTGCCCCTGGTCCTTGGCCAACTGGTACGCCCGCTGTTCGGACGTTTTTTCGCCCGCCACAAGCGCTACACCAACATCTGCGACAAAGTGGTGATTCTGCTGCTGGTTTACGCAGCGTTCTGCAACTCGATGGTCTCGGGCATGTGGCAACAACAAGGCACCTCGGTGATTATCAGCGCCGTGATCGGCAGTGCCGTCCTGCTCGCCGTCATCCTGTGGATGACCACCCGCACTGCCCGTGCCTTGAAGTTCAGCACCAGCGATGAAATTGCCGCAGTGTTCTGCGCCAGCAAAAAATCCCTGGCTGCCGGCGCGCCGATGGCCGCCCTGATCTTTGGCGCCAACCCCGGCCTGGGCCTGATTTTGCTGCCGATCATGATCTACCACCCGCTGCAGTTGATCGTGTGCTCGGTGATGGCAGAAAGCTACGCCACTCGCAAATACAACATGAGTGGGAGCGGGCTTGCTCGCGATGCAGACGCCGCGGTGTAACAGCCACACCGCGGTGATGCCATCGCGAGCAAGCCCGCTCCCACCCACATGCGGCTACCGCTCAATGATTGCGGTAACGCCCTGCCCACCTGCCGCGCAGATCGAGATCAGCCCTCGTCCCTGCCCGGCAGTGGCGAGCAGCTTGGACATATTGGTCACGATCCGCCCTCCTGTCGCCGCAAACGGATGCCCCACCGCCAGCGAGCTGCCCTTGACGTTGAGCTTGCTGCGATCAATCGAGCCCAGCGGTGCATCCAGGTCGAGCCGGCTTTTGCAGTAGGCCGCATCCTCCCAGGCCTTCAACGTACACAGCACCTGCGCAGCAAAAGCCTCGTGAATTTCGTAGTAGTCAAAATCCTGCAAAGTCAGGCCATTGCGCGCCAGCAACCGTGGGACGGCATACACCGGCGCCATGAGCAAACCTTCCGCTCCATGCACGAAATCCACAGCGGCAGTTTCGCCATCACGCAAGTACGCCAAAATCGGCAAGCCGCGTTCCCTGGCCCACTCTTCGCTGCCCAACAGCACCACGGCAGCGCCATCGGTCAGTGGCGTGGAGTTGCCCGCCGTCAACGTGCCTTTGGCACTGCGCTCGAACACAGGCTTAAGGGCGGCCAGCTTCTCCAGGGTCAAGTCGGCACGCAGATTGTTATCGCGGCTCAAACCCCGGAAAGGCGTGAGCAAGTCATCTTCCCAGCCTGCGTGATAGGCCGCCGTCAACGCCTGATGGCTGTGCAGCGCCAGTTCGTCCTGTTCAAGCCTTGGGATGCTCCAGGCTTGCGCCATCAGTTCGCAGTGCTGGCCCATCGACAGCCCGGTGCGGGGCTCGCCATTACGGGGAAACTCGGGTTTCAGAAAACCCGGACGCAATTGCAGCAAGGTCTTGAGCTTATCCAGAGGCGCCTTGGTGCGATTGAACTGCAGCAACCATTTACGCAGGCCGTCATTAAGGCCAATCGGCGCATCGGATGTGGTGTCCACTCCCCCGGCAACCGCACAGTCGATCTGCCCCAGGGCAATCTTGTTGGCCACCAGCAATACCGCTTCAAGCCCCGTCCCGCAGGCCTGCTGCAGGTCATAGGCCGGTGTTTTCGGCGACAGCCGTGAGCCCAGCACGCACTCACGGGTCATGCTGAAATCCCGAGAATCCTTGAGCACCGCCCCGGCCACAACCTCCCCCATGCGCAGCCCGTGCAGGTTGTAACGCTCGATCAACCCCTCCAGCGCGGCCGTCAACATGTCCTGATTACTGGCGGTCGCATACGGCCCGTTGGAGCGGGCAAACGGGATTCGGTTACCACCAATAATTGCTACACGACGCAGACTCATACGATTGCCCCTATTCTTTTGAATCCATTAATCGTTACAAGCGTAGGTCTTATCGCTGATAACGAACGACCACGGCCTGTTTGTGGTCAACCCTTTGAACCCCACCTGTCGGAGAGTGTTCCATGTCAGACCGTTATATCGACTTCGTCAACTCATCCCTCGGCCAGCGTCTGGTCGGCGCGTTGGGGCTGCCGTCACCGGGACGACTGGAACGCTGGCAAGCCGGGCGCCTGCGCCCCGTCGAAGGCCCGCTATTGATTGGCGGCGGGGCACTGGCCGAACAGGTGAACCGTTTTGCCAGCAAACTCACCGACGCCGTCTACAGCTACGGCCCCGAACCGTTGCTCGCAACCCCCTGGATTCCTGGCCAGGGACCAAAGCTCAAGGCCGTGGTGTTCGACGCCAGCGAGCTGCTGCACACCGACCAACTCAAACAACTGCGCGAGTTTTTCCAGCCACTGCTGCGCAGCCTGGAACACAGCACCCACATGGTGATTCTGGGCCGTGCACCTGAAACATTAAGTGACCCATTTGCTGCCAGCGCCCAGCGTGCGCTTGAGGGTTTCAGCCGGTCACTGGCTAAAGAACTGCGCAACGCCAGCACCCTGCAACTGCTGTATGTCGGTGAAGGCGCTGAAGATCAACTTGAAGGTGCACTGCGGTTTTTCCTTTCGCCCAAAAGTGCATTTATCAGTGGGCAAGTGCTGCGCCTCACGACCTGCGCCTCCCAGGTACAGGACTGGACCCGCCCCCTGGCCGGGTGCAAGGCATTGGTGACCGGGGCGGCCCGAGGAATTGGCGCCTCGATTGCCGAAACCCTGGCCCGGGATGGCGCCCAACTGATCCTGCTCGACGTGCCATCCGCCAAGGCCGACCTGGATGCGCTGGCCGCCCGTTTGGGCGGGCACAGCATCGCGCTGGATATCTGTGCCGCCAATGCCGCTGAAGAACTGGTCGAGCACCTGGCTGACGGTGTCGACATCGTGGTGCACAACGCAGGCATCACCCGTGACAAGACCTTGGCCAACATGACGCCCGAGTTCTGGGACTCCGTGCTCACGGTCAACCTCAACGCCCCGCAGGTGCTGACCAAAGCCCTGCTCGACAGTGGCACCTTGCGCGATAACGGCCGGGTGATTCTGCTCGCCTCCATCAGCGGTATCGCCGGTAATCGCGGTCAGACCAACTACGCCGCCAGCAAGGCCGGGCTGATTGGCCTGGCTCAAGCCTGGGCCCCCTTGCTGGGCCAGCGCGGCATCAGCATCAACGCCGTGGCCCCCGGGTTTATCGAAACCCGGATGACTGCGCATATTCCCTTCGCTTTGCGCGAAGCGGGTCGACGCATGAGCTCCCTGGGCCAGGGCGGACTGCCGCAAGACGTGGCCGAAGCCGTGGCCTGGCTCGGGCAGCCGGGGTCGGGCGCCGTCAGCGGTCAAGCGCTGCGGGTGTGCGGACAAAGCATTCTGGGAGCATGAACCATGACCGTGAAGTGGCTCGACCTCGCCAGCCCACCGCACTTGCCCGCGCTGTACGCCCACGCCGCAGCCCGGCGCAAAATCACCGGCAGCACCTTGCCGGAACAGGGTTTGCGCTGCTGGGTGGAAGTTGAACCCACGTCACTGGCTGCCTTCAGGGAGGTGTGCGCCCTGGCGCCAAGCCCACTACTCCCGCCCACCTACCCCCATGTCCTGGCCTTCGGGCTGCAAATGCAATTACTGACCAGCAAGGACTTCCCCTTCCCACTGCTTGGGCTGATTCACCTGACCAATCGGGTACGGTTGCTGCGGCCCATGGGCAGCGTGACGCAGCTACGCATCGGCGTGTTTGTGCACAACCTGCAAAAGCACCCCAAGGGGGCGACCTTTGAGGTGATCACCCAGATGGACGACATGCTCGGGCCGCTGTGGGAGGCCGAAAGCACGCTGCTGTGCAAAGGCGTCGAGCTGCCGGGGGCCCCCCCTGAAACCGCCGCCCCCGGGCCGGTGGTGCTGAACGAGCTGACGCGCTGGTATGCCCCCACCGACATTGGCCGCCGCTACGCCAAGGTGTCGGGCGACTACAACCCCATTCACCTCAGTGCGGCCAGCGCCAAACTGTTTGGCCTGCCCAGCGCCATCGCCCATGGCCTGTGGATAAAAACCCGTGCCCTGGCGGCATTGAATTCGCACCTGCCAGCCGCCAATGTCGAGATCTTTGTCGCGTTCAAAAAGCCGGTACGTCTACCCAGCGAAGTGATTTTGCGCTGCAGCGAAGCGGGTTCCAGTGGTGATTTCCAGCTGAGCGGGCATGGCGATCTGGTGCACATGACCGGTAATTGGCGACCGATCAGTTGAGCCGGCACTTGCCCTGTAGCCGCTGAGGAGCGTAGCGAGGCTGCGATCGATAACGCAGCCTTCGTTCCTCGTCAGCGACTACAAAGAATTGCGCGCCACACCAGCACGCGCCTGTGCCTTTCGCTTGCGCCAAAGGCCGTTCAGTCGCAAGCTTTGCGCCTTCTGGAGAGCACACCCTCGATGAACCTCGACGAACTCACGCAACGCATGCACCGCATCCGCGATAACAACGACTGGAAACAATTCCACAGCCCGAAAAACCTGGCCATGGCCGCCAGTGTCGAAATGGCTGAGCTGGTGGAAATCTTTCAGTGGCTAAGCGAGGACCAGTCCCGCCAGCTCCCCGCCGACAAGCTCGCCCACGCAGGCCAGGAGGTAGGCGATATCGTGCTGTATCTGGTGTTGCTGTGCGCCGAACTGGGGTTGGACATGAACGAAGTGGTGCGCAGCAAATTGGCTGACAATGAAAGGCGTTTCAACCCATGAGTGACCGTCACTTCGATCAACTGGCCACCCGTTTCGCCGAGAAAATCTACGGCGGCGCCAAGGGTGCCATTCGTCTGGCCGTGCTTCAGGCCGACCTTGAAGAATCACTGCCAAAACGCCCGTTGCGGGTACTGGATATCGGTGCAGGCCTGGGTCATATGTCGTTGTGGCTGGCCCAGCAAGGTCATGATGTGACCCTGGCCGAACCGGCCGCGCCAATGCTTGAAGGCGCCCGCCAGCGTTTTGCCGAGGCAGGCCAGACCGGCACCTTTATCCAGGCGCCGTGGCAAGAGCTGCTGGGGCAACTGACCGAGCCCTACGATCTGGTGCTGTGCCACGCCGTGCTGGAATGGCTGGCTGAACCCCACGCGATCCTGCCGGTGCTGCATCAGCTGACCGCCAGGGACGGCTGGTTGTCCCTGGCGTTCTACAACCGCGACGCGTTGATCTATCGCAACCTGCTCAAGGGCCACTTCCGCAAAATGCGCAAGAACGACATGGCCGGCGAAAAACAGAGCCTGACCCCTCAACAACCACTCGACCCTCGAGAACTGGCCACGGCACTCGAAGGCCTGTGGCAGGTCCAAACCCAAAGCGGTGTGCGTGTGTTTCACGACTACATGCCCGTTGAGTTCCAGGCACGAGCCGAGCTTGAGGCGCTGGTTGAAATGGAACTGGCCCATCGTCGCCATCCAGCCTTTGCCGGGCTTGGACGTTATCTGCATTGGGTGTGCCGCCCGGTTTGAATCGCCCTGCGGGGGAGACCATCATGTATCGCCGCGTTGCCTTAGTCGTTTTAAGCCTGGGGCTGGGCGCTTGCCAAAGCCCCAACCCTTACACCCCGAGCGCCCTGCCCATGCCGCCAGCCCCGGCACAAGCGGCCAATAGCCTGGATTTGAGCGCCTATCCGGCACCGCCTCGCGATTACGGGCGCTACCAGAGTTGGGCCTGGCTCAATGGTCGCCTGCCGGTCGGGACCGCGTGGGCCGACTCTGCCCAGATCGCCGAAGCGGTGAACAATGCACTGGACCAGCGGGGCTTGCGCCCGGCGCAGCCCAACCGTCCAGCGGATCTGTGGGTCAGTGCCGACTTGCACACCGAAAAACGCTTGCGTCAGGTTCAGGACGACTATGGTTACGGAGCGGGCTACGGCAGCGGCTATGGCCGTTACGGCAGCCAGTACGGGATGTACAACTCTGTGCCCGTGGTGCGTACCTACGAAGTTGAGGTCATGGTGGTACGACTCAATCTGTATGACGGCAAAACCGGTCAACCGGTGTGGAGTTCCAGTGCAGAAACCAGCAGTAAAGGCAGCCTGGGCGAACGCAGTGATGCTCTGCGCGAATCACTGAACAAGGCAGTACAGGCTTATCCTCCCCATTAAGACTTATTGTTGAAGCGGAGAAATCATCATGCTACGTCGCCTGGCATTACTGGGCATCGCCCTGCTGCTCAGCGCTTGCGAAACCATGCAGGTCAGCAGCGATTACAACCCTGCGGTCGATTTCGCCAAGTTCCAGTCCTGGGCCTGGAAAGACCCTGCTGTGCAATATCACCCCAATAACCCGATGCTGCGAAGCAGCCTGACCGAGCAACGGATCGTTCAGGCCATCAGTGGCCAGCTGGACCAACGGGGTCTGCGCCCGGTTGCGGCAGGCAGCAAGCCGGACTTGCTCGTGCAAGCCTGGTTGATCGTTGCCAACCGCCAGGAGCAGGTCGTGACCAACTACGGCTACGGCGGCCCTTGGGGCGGACCGTGGGGGGGGTACTGGGGTGGCCCGTGGGAAGGCTACTGGGGCCCACCGATGTATAACGAAGTACGCAACGTGGTCTATCAGGTTGGCACGCTGCAAATCGACCTGATCGATGCCAAGGACGGGAAACTGGTGTGGCGCGGCAGTGCTGAAAAAGTCGTCGACACCAGCCCTACTCCGGCTGAACGCAGCGCGGCAATTCAGGAGGCGGTCACTAAAATCTTGAGCGCCTATCCACCGAAGTAAGTTTCAGGACACTCACTTGCTCACACTGTATATATGTAAGTTGGTATTAATACTTTCGTGAGCAAGTTAGTTTCCACACTCGGTTTTCGGCTATTTATCATCGGCTTTTGATTAACTGTTCACATCACGCCTATAAAACTGGCAACTGGCCAGCGCGACGATCACTTTCTGGCTACACTCGATCAAACTTTGGAGAGTTAGCGCTGGGCTATGTTCCAGCAACAGGAGTGCTCGATGTCTCCCCAACTACGCGGTATTGGTTTTACGGGCCCACAGCAACAGCGTGGCGCAATCGGCTTGATGGCTGCCGTGACCCTCGGCATGGTGCTGTTGTTTATGCTGCTGGTGGTCGACAGCGGGCGTTTGTACCTGGAGCAACGAAAATTGCAACGGGTGGCGGATATGGCTGCGTTGGAGGCGGTTAGTAGGCAAGGGACTTGTACCGGCCCCAATACTGCCGATGACTACGTTAAAGAAAGCGCCGAGCGTAACGGCTTCATTCGTGGGGGCGCACATCGTATAAGCCCGACCTGCGGCACCTTGGAAACTGATAAAGCCACACAGGTGCGTAAATTCGCTCAAGGTCAGAATAACTCAGGTTATGTTATCCAAGTGATAGCCACTAGCACTGTTCCCACCAGCGTAGCTGGAGGATTGTGGAGCATTTTCAATGGAAAATTTGACTCGAATACGAATCTGACAGCGAGTGCGGTAGGGAGCAATGGTGGGCCGCCGTTGGCGCAATTGACAATTCGTAGCTCACTAGTAACTATCAACACTGCTCAATCAGTCATTCTGGATCAACTTTTCGGCGGATTACTAGGAGGCACTATAAGTGCAGATTTAGTATCTTGGCAGGGGTTGGTCGACACCAACATCAACCTATTAAGCTATCTAAATCAGCTAATCTCATTGAATGCGAATGTGGCCAGTTACGACCAACTATTAAAAACTGAGCTCCACACTACTCAGCTTATAGATGCGGCCATTACGGTATTGAAAAAAAATGGACCTACTGCTGAAGTAGCAGTAAATGGCCTTACTGCGATACGAGCAATTATCAGTTCCACTCAGGTATTGAAATTGGGAGATCTACTTAAAGTTCAGAGTGGAGCATCCAGTGCTGGCCTCGATGCAAATATGAGAGTATTCGACCTCTTGCAGGGCATCGTCCAGCTTTCAAATGGGAAAAGTGGTATTACTGCAAATGTACAAATCAACCCATTCAATATTATCGACATCAATATTTACACCAAAATCATTCAACCTCCACAACTCTCAGCCATTGGCAACCCTGATTTAATAAAAAACAACCCCACCGGACCAGATCAAATATCCGTTCGCACGGCACAGGTACAAACAAGAATACACATCGGGCTAACCGTACTAAAAGCCTTGGAGCCACTAACAACTCTCGTAACAAACGCGGCATCAACCGTCATAGAAATTGTAGGAAAACTTTTAAAGCTAAACTTATTTGGCGCAATATCATGCACACTCAAATGTGACTCCACCCCAACACTAAGATTAACAAATGACATCAATATCTATTTAGAAGCTGCCAGCGCCAACAGCTATATCACAGACTACCAATGCACAACTGAGAACTCAAAAACCTTAAAAGTACAAGCTAATACTGCACTTGCCAAAATCAGTGTCGGCGCATCCCCTGACAAAGGAGTATTCCCTTCGACAGACACAAAAACTAATAACTTGAATGTCGAACCTGTCAAGCTTATTAGTATCGACATCGAAACATGTAATCTTCTAGGACTTGCTGGTTGCTCGCCGGGCATTGGCGACGGCGGAAGTTTTAATTTAAAGGTTCAAACAAATATATCACCAACCACCCAGAGCCTGCTGTACACATCACCAAGACTACTGAGCATTAAAAAAACCACCTACTTCCAAACCTTTGGATCCAACGCCAACGCCCTTAAGATTGGGAGTGCACCTGAGAGTATCATTACCACTTCCTACTCCCCCCCAACTGGAAAATCGGTCACAAGCGCCCTTCTTGAAACAGTCGCTGAATTGATCACAACACTCACCAAAGATGTAGTCTCGGCCTTAAATAAAGTATTGGCTTCTCTAGTCAACCCAATCATCAATACTTTATTAAGCGCCCTAGGCGTGAATATAGCCGTAGCCGAAGTCGGCGCCAACCTTTCCTGCGGCCAAGGGGGGCGCGCTCAACTGGTGCTTTGACTCCACCTGAACGCAGAAGCCCCGGTGTATCAGATACACCGGGGCTCATGATCTTACGACTGCTGCGCAGCCGATCGCAGCCTCGCTTCGCTCCTCACTCCGGCACTTCAACCACCGGCAACTCCACGCAAAACCGGGCGCCGTGCCCGGTGTTGCTGACGCTCAACCGCCCGCCCATGTTGTCGATGATGCCGTAGCTCACGGACAACCCCAGGCCCGTGCCAAGACCAATGGGCTTGGTAGTGAAGAAAGGCTCGAAGATCCGCTCCAGCAGACGCGGGTCAATACCGCCTGCGTTGTCGTCCACTCTCAGGCACACACGCTGTGCATCGGACTCGATACTCAGGGCTATCCAGGGTTCAAAGTCGCGATCGGTTTCTCGCTTGCTCATCAGCGCATCACGGGCATTGACCATCAGGTTGATCAGCACTTGCTCAAGCTGGTCGACATGGCCACGCACTTGCACACCACACACCTGGCCTTCACTGCGCAACTCTACGCCTTTGCCGCGCAGGCCTTCGCTGAGCAAGGCCACGGAGCCTTCCATCGCCTGCGAAGGGTTGAACACCTGCTGCTCGATTTCCGAGCGACGACCAAACACCCGCAAGTGATCTACCACCCGCGCCGCACGCTGGACTTGCCCGTCGATACGGGCAAGCTTTTCCTGCAGGTACTCGATCTGTGCATCGCCGTTGCTCAGACGCTTGAGGACGTTCGCCACGGCCATGCGCATGACGTTCAACGGCTGGTTGATTTCGTGGGCCAGCCCCGTGGCCATTTCACCAAGGGTAGCCATTTTCGCACTGTGGGTCAGTTGCTGCTGCGAGCGACGTACCTCGGTGTTGTCGCGGCCAACGGCTTGTACTTCCAGCAAGTTGCCCTGTTCGTCGAAAATCCCCCGGTCCGACCACACCCACCAGGCATATTCGCGACCCGGCAGTTGCAGGCTGATTTCAGCGGAGCTCACCGGAGACTGTGGAGTCAAACCCGCAATACGCTGCACAAAGGCTTCACGCTGTTCGTCGGACAGCCAACTGCTCAGGTTGATGCCCGGCAACTGCTCGGTCGTGCACTCCAGGTAGCTGGCAAGGGGCTGGTTGCCAAAGGTCAGGGTCAGGTCGGGCAGGTAACGGCAGATCATGGCGGGTGAATCTTCGACCAGGATTCGATAGCGTTCTTCGCTGCTCTTGACCCGTTCGGCCGCTTCGGTGGCCTCGGTGATGTCCAGCCACAGCCCGACGACTTCCACCGGCAAGCCCAGGTCGTCACGTAGCAACTTGGCTTCATCCAGCAGCCAGTGGTAATCACCTCCTCGGTCGCGAAGGCGATAACGACGCCGGGTGCTGCCTTCGCGCAGCAACTGGCGGGTGCGCTCAAAATAGTGCTCCCGATCATCGGGGTGGACCCACTCGATCAAGGTCGCGCTCGTGCACTCCTCCAGCGTCCAGCCCAGCAAGGGCTTGAGGCTGTCACTGAAAAACGCAGGCAACAGAGCGCCTTCGACATAACGCTGCACGTAAATCACCGCAGGCGAACTGGCGATAAGGTTGTCCAGCCGCGCATGGGCGGCTGCAACTTGCTGCTGTTGATTCTTGATGTCGCTGACATCCAGCATAAAACCCACGATGCGCCGCCGGGTGCCGGTCCCCAGCATCTGGCCCTGAACTCGATACCACTGGGCAGGTTGGGTGCTTTGGGGCTGATGCACCCGCGCAAACAGCAACAACTCCTTGCCATGCTCCAGCAATTCATTAAAACGGCCGCAGAGCTCATCCCGATCTGCAGGATGAAACAGCGCCAGCCAGGTATCTCGGGTCATTGACTGCGGTTCGATGGCCTCTGTCAGGTTGGCGGCCAGTTGGGGGGCCAGTTGCATCAATTCGTTAGTGATCGACCACTCCCACCAACCCGTGCCCAGCAAGCCTTGAAGGGCTTCCATGCGCTCTCGCTGCTGCAGGTGCTGTTGCTCGCGCAAGCGATCCAGCAGGGGGGCGGCCAATGCCGCGCACACCTGCATCCAGTCGCTTTCACTCATCTGCGGCCCATGCAGGGACGCGGGATAAAACCCCAGCATCAACCAGGCACACAAGCCTTGTTGGTCGCTGTACGGCACCAGTACACCGTCGGCATTGCCAAATAAATCGTTCAGCCGCGGGTTGCCGTCGCGCTCGACACGCTGGGGCGAGTTGCCGCCCAACGGGTCGAGCAGGCTGCCCAGGCTTTGCTCTGGCAACCAGAGTTGCGGCGCATCAAACGAGTGATACGTGCTGTGCATATACCAGGAGGACTGCCCATCATCGCGCACGGCCAGCGCCATGCAAGGCACACGACCATGCTGGGCCACGCTGCGCAGCGCTTCGTGCATCACTTCCGGCAGGCGCTGCACACTGCACTGACGCAATTGCTCGCCCAGGCTAAGGGTCAGTTGCGTGCAGCGCTCACGGTTGCGCGCCTGCTCGCTGCCAAGGCGCAAGTCACTGATATCCAGCAGCTGTAAAAGCCAGCCATCACCCTGGGGCTGAACCCAACCTCGGGTATGCACCACGCGCAGCCCGGCGCATTGAAAGTCCAGGTCGAGGCTGTGGCCCACCCAGTCTGCCGGCACGCCTTCGAGCGCCAGCGTGCTGCCCGGCACCATGTAGCTCAGCAGCAGGCGCGGTGCGCCGTCGCCGCTTGAGCGCGCCAGGCCATAACGCTGCAGACCGTGAATGTCGGTCACGTACCCGTGTTGATCGAGCATCAATTGGATGCCCGCATGATTGTGCAATTGCGGATCATTGGATTCAGGCAAGCGCTCGTCGGTCCGTCCCAACAAACGCCCGAACAGCCCTTCACTGCTTTTCAAAGTTTTCAACCTGAATTCTCGACTCTGCGGTCAAGTACTCTGGTAAATCAGGCACCGTGATTACACCCAGATTGAGTACTGGCATGATGCTTTTCAACGCATTGGTATCAAGATTGACCGTGGCATAAATCTCTCGGGTTGAAGTGTCGTAACCACCGTCAGGATCCAGACCAGTTTTCACAATCTTTCTCACCCAACCCAACTTTTGCTCCAACACCTCCTCGGTCACTTTTTTTACAGTACCCGCATAGTCTGCCTTCGTCTCAGGATCGACCGCCATACCGCGACGCGCAGCCTCTGCCGTCGCATTATTGAATGATTGCACCAACAAAAGCGGCAAGCTGTAGCTGACAACGCCATAGAGCACCGCAAAAAAAATCATAAACACCAGCGCGAACTCAATCGCCGCAGCGCCTTTCTGCTTTCTGGGAAGCCTTGTTTTCATGACTGTGTCTACCCTGACTGTCGACAGTAATATCATCATAGAATCATTGGTAAAAAAGGGAGGTTCTTTACGTGATCCAGTTATGTGTTGTGTTCGTGTGGTTTGCTGCGTGTTCCATTCAAGACCTGCTCCAGCGTCATATTTCCAATGTCCTGACCTTTGGCGCGGCGGCGCTGGCATTGCTGTATCTGTTATGGACAGGGCACACCTGGCTCGGCGCAAGCGCAGCCGAAGGTGGTTGGGCATTGCTGGTCGCGCTGGTACTGACACTGCCCGGCTATGCACTGAACAAGCTTGGAGCGGGCGACGTAAAGCTGTTGATGGCCCTGGCACTGGCAACCGATCGTCCGACAATTCTTGGCACTATCATCGGTGCAGGCCTTTGTACTACCGTCTGGTGGCTATTTGCGTCAAAAATCCTGCCGTCAATGAATCAACGAGTTAAGATCCCTTGCCTTGCCCATCACGTCCCAGTGTCAAAAAAGCTTCCATTTGCACCCTTCCTGTTGGGCGGGTTTACCCTGACAATGGCGCTCCTTCGCTAATCGTTTGGAGGGATTAATACCTTGTACATAGTCGTAAAGTAGGTCTACGTTTAACCCAAACGCAGTAAACAAGTGGACCCAGAAGTCCCTGATTGGTTTACCAGGAAGGAGAACCGCGTGCATACATCTACCCCCCTGATAAAAATTCTCGTAGTCGACGACCAGTCGTTGATTGTCGAAGAACTGTGCGAATTTCTTGAAAGCAGTGGCTACCGTTGTGTGCCCTGCCATTCAACACGCGAAGCCATCAGTGCTTTCATCGGCGATCCAGAGATTGGCCTGGTGCTGTGCGACCTGCACATGCCCGAGATGAACGGCATTGAACTGACCCAGCACTTGCAAAAAATCGCTGGCAAGCACCGCTCCTTTGAAAGCATTTTGTTGACCGGTCGAGCAGACAAGCAGGATGTGATCAAGGCCCTGCGCATCGGCATTGCCGATTACTATCAAAAACCGGTCGACCTCAATGAACTGCTTGAGGGCATCCAGCGCCAGGAAGCCATCTTGCGCGAAAAGCACAAGAGCGATCAGTTGGGCCACCTGAACCAAAAACTTCAGTATCTGGCCGAATCCATTGACGACCTGTATCAGGACATGGAGTCCGCTAGACGCCCCCCTCAGTCGGCCACTCAACCTTCAAACCCGCAGGACTCAAACGAGGGCCCCTGGCAGCAGATCCCGACGATTTTCAAACAGCTGTCGCCCCGTCAACTGGACGTTGCCAAGCTGGTGAGCAAAGGCCAGACCAACTATCAGATCGCCTGCGATCTGGGCATAACCGAAAACACGGTAAAGCTTTACGTGTCCCAGGTTCTGCGCCTGACCCACATGAACAACCGCACTCAACTGGCCCTCGCGCTGTCCCCTAACGCCCCCGCACAACATCGCCAGAGTGCGCATTAATCGCTGATCCGGCCTCACCTTAATCGCTGGCAACACCTGTGAGTAACAGGCTTGCCCGCGACAAGTCCGGCTCATTCAGTTCTGCTTGGCCCTGCCGCCCTCATCCTGTTTATAGTACTCAGGGATCTCATGCTTGTAGCTATCCAGCCAACGCTGCAGGCTGAGCTCACGCTCGGCCGGAGTAGCCGTTTGGCGTATCGGCGACTGCACGCTGCCACTGACCTGAAGCTGCAGCCAGTTCTCGGTTTCCTGTTGGCTTTTTGAAGCGGGGCCGGCCTCGATGGCCACCGCACCCAGCGGGATAAGGGCCAGCAGCATTCCCACACGAATAGAAAAAGTCATTGCAAACCTCCAATGCATTATTTGATGACAGCCACCTGGTTGCTGGCTGCCTTGGCTTGAGCCTTCAGCGCTTGCGCCCGGGACTGGGCATCACTCACTTGATCGGGCGTTAATTCGGCGCGGGTGACCAGTTCGGCCGCCTGGGTCCACTGGTCCTGATAAATCAGCAAAGTCACCAGGTTCAGCGCCGCCAACGAGTCATCCTGTTTGAGTTCCAGCGCGGTCAAAAACTCGAACCGGGCATCATCGACACGGCGCTGGTTGAGATAGACCACACCCAGGTCATTGCGGATCTTGGCGTCGGTCGGAGCCAGTTTCGCCGCACGCTCAAGGTGGGCTGTCGCCAATGCGTTGTCGCCACGCCCGGCGGCCAATTGCCCAAGGCCATGCTCCCCTTCTGCCGCCAGACACGACCCCAAAAGCCCCTGGAACAATGGCTCGGCCTCACTGCGCCCCAACTGACGGTAGATCCGCGCCTTGCGCAGCTGCACCTGCGCGGATCGCTCGGGCAGGTTTTGCAGGTTGGCCAGGCTGGCGTGCAGCTTGCCCTCCTTGGCCATGTCATCGGCCAGGTTCAGCGACAGATCCTGATCAGCACTCAGTTTTGTACAACTGCCGCCCATGACCATCCACGGCGGATTGCTCTGGCCTCCTGTTGCACAGCCGCCCAGCATCAGCAGCCCACATACGACGATGACAGCTTTCATGTTCATTCCCCTGATCAAGACTGAAAGGCTCGCGAGATAGCGACAAAGCTCGGCCCGGCCAACACAATCATGAGTGCCGGGAACAGAAACACCATCATCACTACCGACATCTTGGCGGACATTTTGGAGATGTACTCTTCCATGCGAGTCAGACGACGGTCATCCAGCAGCTCTTTGAGTGCTTGCAATGACTTCATCGCGCCACCGCCCTGCTGAATCAATTGTTGAAGAATCACGCAGGTGTCATTGAATTCGTCCACGTCCAGCAAGCTTGCGGTTTTGCTCAGTTCCTGGCTCAGCTCCAGCCCCGAATCAACTCGCGACAGCACTACCCGCAACTCGCCTGTAAGCACTGGCAGCAGCTCCCGAGCATCCTGGCTCAGCACCCGTAGCGCCTGTTCAACGGCCATGCCGGACTCAAACAGGATGCGCAGCAACGGGATAAAGGTAGACACCTCTACCGCTACTTCTTGTTGCCGCCTCTTTGCAGCGTAGGCCAGCATTCGCTTGGGGATCAGATACCCCAGCGCCAGTGAGAACAACAAAACAACCAATAGGTTGCCGGACCTGGGAAAGAACAATTCATGCCCCAAAAACACCAGCCCGGCAAACGCAAACGGCGTACCGATCTGAAACGCTGCAAACAGCGAACGCTGACTGGCGGTACGCCAGCCAAGACGGTTGAGCAGGGTCTGGGTTTCGCTGTCCATCGTGATCGAACGTTGGCCAAACTTGCTGTTGCCCACCGTCCGCATCCAGAGACTGAGCTTGCCCGGGCCGCTCTTGTCACCCTCCAGGCGCTGCATCACCCGCTGCTGAGCCAAACGGTCCTGAACCACGTTATTGATCAGCAGCGCCATGGCGCCCAACAGCAAAACTGCGCAAATCAAATACGCCATGTCATACGCTCCGTACCATGCGCCACAACGCAAGACTGCCTATTACTTGCATCGCCAACGCAGTAAGCAGCATCTGCTGCCCTCCCCCGTCCGCCCACATTTTGAGCATGTAATTTGGATTAGTGACCATAAAAAAGCCCACCACAAAAACCGGCAACAAACCAAGTACCACAGCAGTCATACGGGTTTCGCCAGTCATGGCCCTCAACTTGCGAGCTCCTTGTTCACGTTCACGAATCAATACAATCAGGTTTTCCAGCAGTTCACTGGCATTGCCGCCATAGCGATGGTTCACCTTCAGGCCAAGGGCGAACATGCGAAACTCGTCGCGCTCATACAGCTCGGCAAAATCGCTTACAGCTTCCGGCAGACTTACCCCCATCTGCACGTTACGTGACACCCGGCTGATACTGGTTTTGAGCGGATCACTGGATGCCTCGATTGCGTTCAGCACTGCATCGGCCAAGGTCCGGCCCGCCTTCAGGCTGCGAACGCTGTGATCAAGCAAGAGCGGCAGTTGCTCAACCATGCGCCGTACCCGGCGGTGGTAACGCCAACTGACAAATAGCTTGAGCAACAGTGGCGGCAACACCAGCAGCGCGAGAAAAAATACCCAGCCACCGATCAGGCCAGCCAGCACCACTGCTCCCGCCCACAGCGACAGCCATAAACCCAGGCGCTCAGAAGGACGCCCCAACCCCGCCTGCAAGAAAGCCCGGTCAAGCCAAGCTACGCCCTTTAATTTTTCCGAGGACTGCGGCTGCCCTTCCCCCAAACGGTCCAGCACGCGACTGGTTGTCGGATCCGTCAGAGCCCGATACACCAGACTCAGCGATAGCACGAACATAAGAAAACTGATGGTAAAAAGCAGTAAGGCCGGGATCATGATCAGCGCCTCAGCCGTGTGCATTCAGAATAGGGTCACGACGCAACTTGTCGCCTGCCGGGTTCAAGGCTTCGCGCATAAAACCAAAACCGGTGCGCTTGTCCAGGCGGAACAGGGTGTTGGTCACGTACACATCGTCACGCACCCCGACCACTTCCAGGACTTCACTGACGCAACGGCGACCATCAGGCATGCGCGTGAGCTGGATAATTACGTCCAGTGCAGCGCAGATCATCTGGCGCAGGGTTTTTTCCGCCACGGTGCGACCCGTCAGGCCGACCAGGGTTTCCAGACGCAGCAATGCATCCTGTGCCGTGTTGGCGTGGACAGTGCTCATCGAGCCATCGTGACCGGTGTTCATCGCGGTCAATACGTCGAGCACTTCCACCCCACGAATTTCGCCGAGGATGATGCGGTCCGGACGCATCCGCAGGGCGTTGCGAATCAGGTCGCTGGACTTCACTTCACCATGCCCTTCGGCATTGGGCGGGCGTGTTTCCAGGCGCACCACATGGGGGTGCCCCAACTGCAGCTCGGCCACGTCTTCGATGGTGACCAAACGTTCGTGGGGGTTGATCAACTGGCTCAGGATATTGAGCAGCGTAGTTTTACCGGTACCGGTACCGCCGCTGATCAAGATATTGCAGCGCTTGCCCACCGACTCCTGAAAAAACTCATAGATTGCCTGGTCGATGGTTTGCATCGCCACCAGGTCGCTGCTTTTGAGCATGTCCTTGCGAAACTTCCGGATCGACAGGCACGGCCCGTCCAGCGCAATGGGCGGAATGATCGCGTTGACCCGGCTGCCATCCGGCAGACGTGCATCCACCATCGGCGAAGACTCATCCAGGCGTCGCCCCAGCGGCGCCAGAATGCGCTGCATGACCCGTTCAACGTGATGATCGTCGATAAAACGCAAATCGCTCTGGCTAAGCAGACCCTCGCGCTCAACAAACACGCGATGGGGGCCGTTGACCAAAATTTCCGTGACGGCAGGATCTCGCAGCAAGACTTCAAGCGGGCCGAACCCCGTCAGCTCGTCGACGATTTCTTCAGCCAGACGCTCCATTTCATAACGGGAAATCGCCAGGTGCAGGCGCGACACATATTCAGCCACCCGCTCGGTGACAAACTGGGCCAGGGACACACGGGAGCCTTCCAGCAGGTTAACCCCGGTCTCTTCAATGGCATCGATGATGTAGCGATGCAGTACCAGCTTAAGACCGTCATGGTCAGCACGCCCGTCCTTGTACAGGCCGGAGCCAAACAACTGTTCGTTGTTCATTTGGCCCCCCACAGGCGGTTTAACCACGCGCCAGACTTGGAAACCGTTTGCTCGGACGACTGCGAGCGCTTGGTCAATCGCTCACCCAGTTTTTTCAACGCCAGGCTCAGGGCTTCCCGCGGAGCCAGATCAAACAGGGTGGTGGCCTGATTCTTGGCATTGATGCGTAGCTCAGGGCTGAGCGCCAGTGTCGCCATCACCGGCAGGCCAAAGCTCTTGCCCAGGGCATCGGCATTCGGGGCAACGCCCCCCATGTAACGATCGATCAACAACCCCGTATGCTCAAACTTCATGCCCTTGGCCCGCCAGCGAGCGAGCACGTCCAGGTTGCGGCGGCAATCAAGCACGCTCTGGTCGGTGTACCACAGCAAGCTGTCGCAATGGGTGGCAAAGGTGCGCAGCGCTTCACTGTCTGGCTGCCCCGTGAGGTTGACCACAATGTGCTGGAAATGCTGGCGCAAGGCGCTGAGCAACATATACAGCTCGGCGGCACTGGTGTGCTCCAGCGGCTCATCACTTTCGCTGTGGGCCAATACCCGCAAACCACTCGCTGTCTTGGTAAAGGCACTGTCAATCAAGGTGCTGTCCAGGCGTCGTAAATGGCGCAGGGCATCACCAAAGAAGAACGTACTCTCAAGCCCCAGCACGGCCAGACCATCGCCACGGGGCACGCCCAGGTCCAGAAACAGGGTTTTTTGATCGTGTTTTTGCACGACCAGCCCAAGGTGGCTGGCAACCAGTGCGCCATCGGCATTGCATTGGGCGCTGAACAACACGCTCAACCCGCCCAGTTCGGCGTTGGGCGCCACCGGCGGCAAGCGTTTGCTCAGACGGCGAACCAGCCCCGCCACTTCACTGGAGCGCGAACCGTAGGCGACAAAATCCCTTGCCCCGGCGCGCATGGCGTTGAGCACCAGCTGGTTATCCATGCCGTCGCCCAAGGCAACAATGGCCAGCATGGGCTTGGCTTCCAGCGCGCCTTCAATCAGCGCGCACTGGTTGACCACCTTATCCCGGTCCAGGCCTACAAAAATCAAACCGGCAAACGTCACGTCAACCAGTGCCAGCAGTTCATCCAGGCTACTGGTGCCTGCACCCACCACTTGACCCAACGGCGCCAAGGCACCTTGCAGCCATTCAAGATCGGTGTTGTTGCGCGTCAGCGCGAGAAATGTCTGGCTCAGGCTTTGGCTCATTGGGATAACCCGCTACGGCTGTTGAATTTGCCGTTTTCCAGGAAGTACAGGCGATACCAGTTAGGGTCGTAGTTACGCAGTTTCTCCCCGGGCATCGATGGCAATGGCGCATTGGCAGCCAATGGCTGAACCAGATGCGGGGTCACGATCATCAGCAACTCTTTCTCTTCGCGGCTGATATTGGAGTCGCGGAAGAACGCGCCAAGAATCGGGATATCCCCCAAGCCAGGGAACTTGTTGACCTGTGAGCTGTTGCGCGAACTGATCAAGCCACTGATCACAAAACTTTCGCCATCGGCCAGGGAAATACTGGTGTCGGTGCGTCGAACTGTCAGGCCCGGTACCAAAGTCCCGGCGATATTCACCGCATTGGTGTAATCCAGATCACTCACCTCAGGTGCCACTTTCAGCATGATGCGATCACGTCCAACCACGGTAGGGGTCAGGGTCAGACGGATACCGAACTCCTTGTACTCGATCGATACGTTGTCGCTGCCGCTGCTGGGTACCGGGATCGGCACTTCACCACCCGCGAGGAAGGTTGCACTCTGCCCGCTCATGGCCACCAGGCTTGGTCGTGCAAGGGTGTAGGCAAAACCGCTGCCTTCCAGGGCATTGATCATCGCTTTGACCTTGCCGCCGCCAAAGCCAATGTTGAAATACTTGCTGTTGGCAACCGGACCGCCCGTGATCACCCCTTCAGCCGTACTGAGGAATGAGTTCGGCGAGCCGAACAGAAAGTTGCTGCCCATGCCGAAGATAGAGGTACTGGCCTCTTGCAGTTTGGTACGGCTGACTTCTACAAACCGAATGTCCGTTTGCACCTGAATGGGCAACGTCGGGTCTTCGGTCGGCGACAACGACGCACCGGCCAAACCCGAAGTGGCCTTGCCCTTGACGAACAGCATGGTCTGGTGTGGCTCTTTCGAACAGGCGCTCCAGACCATCAGACTGGTAGTGCCCGACGCAACGCCGGTCAGCAAAAAGGCGTTTTGGCCATTGGTGCGAACATCGGCAACCGTGGGATCACCCACAGCGATGCGAGAAATGTTGACCGGGAAGCTCATGGCCTTCTGGGCCCCCTGGGGCACTTCCAGTACCGATGGCAATGCGTTGAATGCGGCGCAATTGTCAGCAGCGGCCAGGGCCATTTCCAGAGGCAAACTGCTCAGGATCAATGTCCAGGCAGCACGTTTATAAAACGGAGCGCGACGTTGGCTCATGTTCGATGTCCTTATAGATCAGGATTTTTATTGGGCCGACTGCTGAGCCGTTTGATTGCCGCGAATAACTTCAATACCGCGCACTCGAGGAGCGCCAGAGGGACTGCTGACGGGCGCCCTGGCTGGACTGGCCATGGCTAACTGGTTGAATTGATAAAGACTGCGTTTGGCATTCTCAAGGTTAGTCTCAGATTGCTGCTCACCCGCCCAATATTTACTCAACCGTTGTTCATCGGCACTGCGCACAGCCAGACGCAGCGTACCGGCCTGGGTTGCGAGCATCAGTTGATTGAGCAGAAGCTCGGGAATCGCCAGCACTGCGGAGCGCGCATTGATCCGGCTCTGCTCCAGCCTGAGTGCTTCTTCGGCATTTTTCGGCTGGCTGGCCAACTGGCCATCGCGGGTCAAACCCAGCTCGGCACCGACACTCAGCACACGCACGGCAGGCAACACCACTTGAGCCGACTGCTGTGGATTCCCGGCGTCCTGGCGCAGAAATAGCAGAATATCGACGTAGTCACCCGGGGTTAACTGCCCTCCAGCGGCAGAAACTTCGTCAATCATCACTGCCAGTGCCCGCTCATCAGGGCGGATCATGCGTGCCAGTGGTCCACCCATTTCAAAGCTTTGTTCATTGAGCCAAGTGCCCGCACTCAGGCTGCGCCAGGGGGTACGACCTACCGCCTGATCGATTGCAGTGAGGCTGCCTGCAGGCGCGGTACGGAGCTTTTCCAGGGTCACATCGTCAGCCGTCAAGGCCACATTCGGAGGTACATCACGGGCCAGCACCACTACCGATTGACGGGTTTTGTCATCAACTGCCGTTACACCTTGCTCCACAACCTGGGCCACCGGAACTTCGGCAACTGGCTGCTGTCGACTTAATACCAGCCCCCAGTAACCGGCGGCAATTGCCCCTACAAACAGTATGGCGGCCAGTATTAAACTGCGTCGATTGTTCATGCACAAACTCCCTTTTTCACTGCGCACGGCAGACTAATAAACCCATTCACACAGGCAGCCATAAAACATCAAGGCTATTGAAACCATTCGCTATTTAAAAATAGCTCAGTTGAAGCAAAATGCCATTAGCAACAATAAAAAGCTCTAATTAATTGTGAATAGTTTGATTTAGCACACATTTTTAAAAATGATCATTTGGACTAATACTTTGTGATTAGTCCATTGTTACAGTTGTATGGAAGTGATTTATTGCCAATCCTATGATGGCAGATGGAGATCAACCTGCACCATTGTTACGCAGTGCCCGACCCGGTGCACTCAAGGAGAAGTCAGATGATGTTAGATACTGTTCTGAAAGTGTACGTACCTGCACAGGTGCTTCTGGCGCGCCAAGCCAAATTATTTGCAAAAAGAACAGAGGGTGCTTCGGGTATTGAATACGCGATTATTGCGGCGATGGTAGCGGTAGTTATTGCGGGTCTTTCACCCGGTGTAGGAACAGCAATAAAGAATTTGTTTGCTGAAATTGTTAGCGCTTTACCTAAGACCAAAGAGTAACCCTTTAATTACCCCGAGCTTTTAAAATGCCCCTCTCCCCATCACGGCAACAACTGCTTCTGGTGGATGACGAAGAGGACGCACTGCTGGAGTTGGCCGAACTGCTTGAGGGCGAGGGCTTTTGTTGCTTTACGGCAACATCAGTCACACTCGCCCTTTCGCAGTTGACCCGGCATCCGGATATTGCGCTGGTCATCACTGACCTGCGCATGCCGGAGGAAAGCGGGATTGCGCTGATCAGGCGCCTGCGTGAGCACACATCGCGCCAGCATTTACCGGTGATTGTCATCTCGGGGCACGCCGATATGAGCGATGTCAGCGACTTGCTGCGGTTGCAGGTACTGGACCTGTTTCGCAAACCCATCTACCACGTGCGCCTGCTCGACACCCTCGACAATCTCTTTCCAAAACCCGCACAGCTACAACTGGCCAGAACATAAAACCCGCCCCATAAAAACCCCGCAGTCTTAGTTAGCACTGCGGGGTTTTTTACATATAAAGCTTACAACTGATAACTAAAACTTAGTGTATAGCGCGGCCTGCGATTAAAACTGTCCAGCGCGATATCAGACATGGGTTTTGCAACTTCCAGGGCAATGTTGTAGTAACGTTTGTCCCCAAAACGCAACCCCAGTGCTGCGGAGGACATGTCCGAGCCTTTTAATGGCAGTTCGTTGTACCAGGCCTTGGCCCTGTCCACGATCGCATAAGGCTGCAGCAACTTGACCCAATCCCCGTCGCGGTTAAAGCTGTAGTTGAGCTCATAGGCCACGCCCCAGCCCTTGTCCCCCGACGCCTGGTCATCCGGATAACCACGACCGAAGTTCTGCCCGCCAAACACTGCCCGCTCGCTGTCAGGCAACGTGTCATCACTCCAGTACAACGCCCCCGACACCACGCCCTGCCAGTTATCGAAATAGCCGTCACTCTGCACGCCCGACAAACGCAAGCGGAAGAAGTCCAGGTCATAACGGCTGCCAGTCAGGGTGGTTTCGCTCTTGGCACCCATCGCGTCCATGCCCTGATACATACCGGCACTGACAATACGCAACTGCCTGGCATCGGACTTGCGCCAGTCACCTTCAAACGCCAGTGCGCGCACGTTGGTTTTTTCGCTGATGGTCTGGCCGAAGCCTGCCACCTCATAGTCGGTATTGTCGTTGACGCCATACAACCGGGCACCGGCACTGAGCCATTGATCCGGCGCGGCAATCAGCGGGTGGCTGACGCCAATCGAGAAGCGGTCATTCTCACGGTGAGGCTTGAGTTCAAAACCATCATCGGTAGCAATGCTGGTGCTCGGATCACTGCGATAACTGGAGCCATACAGGCTCAGTTGCGTGCCTTCGGCATTCAGGTACTGGCTGTAATCGAGACGGTAGTAGTGCTCCTTGTCGCGACCCGGCGGAAACAAGCCGCTCAGGGTCAACTGCTCCGCCATGGCCGTTTGCGAGTTACTGCTGGCCCCGAACAGTGCCTGGGTACTGTTACGGCTGCCCTCGACAAGGCTCATGCTGGTGGTGAACGGTTTGCGACTGGCACTGACGCGCAGTGTCGAAGCACCGTCGGTGGTACCCGGTGGCGGCACTTGCGCCTGCAAGGTCACACCGGGAATCCGGCTCATCAGGGTGCTGTAGCGATCAAATGTTTTACGGGTCAGCGGGCGCTCGCCCTTGAGCTTGTCTACCAGCTCATCGATATACCCCTTGACCCGCCCTATATCCCCGTCGATCTCGTAATTGCTGACATAGCCTTCGACCAGCACAACACGCACCAGGCCTTGATCGAAGTCCTGTTGAGGCAAAAACGCATACGACAATAAATAGCCATCGTCCTGGTAACGCTTGGTGATGCCGCGCGTGGCCTCGATTAATTCACCCAGGGTGATTTCATGGCCCAGCAGCGGCTTGAACACCGCACCCAACTCGGGCAGCGGGTAAATCGTGCCACCTTCGATCTGCAACTTGCGAATGGTCAGGCGCGTGCCCATGACCAGTGGCTGAGCCTCCCCGACTGCCGGCTTGGGCAATTCCAGCGCAGGCGCCGGCGGGCGATAGGCATCCACCGGCAAGTTGGGTGTGGGCAAGGTTTGCATGCTGTCGTTGCTATTGAGAAAGCGCGGAAGGGACTCGGCCCCCGCATACGGGGCCAGGGCCAATAACAAAAAGGGAACGCAATTACGCATATGACACTCCATGTTCAACTACAGCGGCATAACGAGGGGGGCTTCATCTTTGAATGATTCGCGAAGCTGCCCGAGCATCACGCCTACATCCTGCACATGAAAAAAGACGAGAGACTCATCTGAATCTCTCGTCCCAACCAAGCGTAGGCGCTGTAGGTAAGGCCGTCGAACCGGCCAGGTGCAATTAATCGTCAGTTTTTCTTGCCCAGATTGCCCAGCCCACCCAGCACTCCCCCAAGAGCACCACCCAGACCTGTATTGGCGCCCGTGTTACTACCTGTGCCGGTGCCTGCACCCAACAAGCCGCCGAGAGCGCCGCTCAGACCTGCGCCTGCGCCGGTACTGCCACCCGTGCTTGCGCCCACTCCCAACAGACCGCCAAGACCCAAACCGGCACTTGTACCGCCACCTGTGCTTGCACCTGCACCCAACAGGCCGCCAAGACCGCCACCAATGCCTGCACCGGCACCTGAACCATTACCCGTGCTTGCACCCACACCCAGCAGGCCGCCAAGACCACCACCCAGACCCGAGCCGGTGCCCGTGTTTGCAGCCGGATTCAGCAGGCCGCCCGCCTTGTCGACCGCACCGCCCACGCCCACCAGCACGCCACCTACCAGCGAGGTCACCGGATTTTTGTCGCCGGTTGTAGACACCTTGGTGCCAAGACCGCTCACGGTGCCACCGACCTTGGTCAGCAGCCCATCCACCGGGGCTCCAAGGCCTGTGGTGGTACCCACTTTGCCCGTGACGTTTTCTGCCAGGGAAATGACCGGTACCAGGACCTTGTCATTCACGCCCCCGGTCACCTTGCCCAATTGGCCACTGTTCACATTGGTGGTCAATGTGTCACCGAGCATGGTCACGGTTGTACCGACTTTGTTGACCAGCCCACCTGTGGTGTCAGTCACTTTGCCCACCAGGCCACCGGCCAGCGGGATCTGGCTGATTGGCGTGTTATCGAGCACTGTGCTCAAGCCAGTACCAACGGACGAAACGCCTTTACCCAGCTCGCTGACTGCATTGGTCGCACCCGCTACGGTGATGCCCAGGGAATTCTTGTCTGTGCCCAACGTACCCAGGCCATTCGTCAGGCCAGTGGTGACGGAGCTCACGGCATCGCCGGTTTTGACCACCAGGCCGCCACCCAGGGTGCCGACTACCGGCACCGGGGTCAGGGCAGTGCCCAGACCACTGACAGTGGTGCCTACGCCACCCAGGGCGGTACCGACTTGACCTACAACCTGGCCTGTAACCAGAGGCGTAGTCACACTGCCGCCAGTCCCGCCACCATCTGTACCGCCAGTGCCACCGGTACCGCCTGTACCACCCGTGCCGCCTGTGCCGCCTGTGCCACCTGTACCCCCCGTGCCGCCGTTTGCACCGCTGCCCGAACCGGTATTGGTTGTGGTCACATAGCTTTTGGAGCCGCCACCGCCACTGCTGCAGCCCGCCAGGCTGACAGTCATGACCAACAATAATGCTGTACTGGTTCTAAACCACAGTTGAGTGTTCATGATTAATTCCCTTGCACCTGTTACGCCTGAGTTCGAAGTTCCCTGCTCTGCGTCAGGGATACATTCATCCGTTGGGTACATAACAACCTCAAGGGTCATATCAAACAATTCACAACTTGGTATTAACCCCTTATATAAAGAGGCCGATACCCTGCTTGAGAACTAATACTTTAGCGTTAAGAACTTATTAAAAACGCTATTTATCAAGGTCAGGGACTGCCCACCAAAGTAAAAAACCCACCACCAAACTTTAGGTATATATACAATTAACAGCGTTTTATAAGCGCTTTATCCCGCAAAAACGCTTTGATTACCTCACTCCACCACACTGAACTCGACACGGGCGGTTTGCCCGCTTTCGTCAAGCACGCTGAGCTCATAACGCCCCACGTGTTCCAGGGTGGTGCTGAATACCTCCAGTGGCAGGCTGTCCCCCAAAGGGGCGCCGTTGATAAACCACCACCGCCGCCCCTCTCCGCCCAGGGTCGTCAATGCCAGCCGCAACAGCGACTGGCTCGCAGCCGGGCGGCGCAGGCGGTCGCCTTCGCGCACGCCCGAAATCGACAGCGGTGTCACTGCACTCAAGGGCGGTGGCGGGCATTGGCGTGAGGCGTCTGGCAGTCGCACCTCACGCCGTTCAACACGGGGTAGCCACGGTTCAAGCGGAGCAGGCCACAACGCCACCTCACGCACTTGCGCATCCGGGCATTGCGCCCCCACGCGCAGGCCCCGGGAGTTGACCCGGATGGTTTCCTTGAGCCCCACCCCCAACGGCTGGTCCGCCGCAAGCAAGGTCGGGGGAGTGGTGTGATCCAACGTCCAGGCAAAGCGTTGACGACGGCAATTGGGGTCACTCTTGTTCATGGGTTGGCCCAATGGCCAGCAGATCGCAGCCACCCCGACGCTGTCAGGTACGGCCTGCACCGGCGCCACAATACCGCGCTGGTTGTCGCGGTTACTCAGCACATCGTGGACTTGCAGCATCAAAGGGGCCGCCGACGCCAGGCCAAACTGCCCCGGCACAGGCGTGCCATCCGGGCGACCGATCCACACACCGATCAGATAACGCGGTCCAACGCCGATCGCCAGCGCATCGCGAAAGCCATAGCTGGTACCGGTCTTCCAGGCCAATTGCGGGCGCTGCACCAGATCGGCATGGGGGTCACGATCCGGGCGCGCCTGACCGCTGAGAATGCGCCGGATAATCCACGCCGCTCCTGGGGACAGCATGGGGCGATCGTGTAATTCGTCACTCGGCTGCAGACGTAAATTGGCGCTGCGCCCTTCTCGCGCCAGTGCGCTGTAGCCGCTGACCAGATCCTCCAGGCGAGTGCCGGCGCCGCCCAGAATCAGCGCCAGATTGGGTTGCGCGAGTGCCGGCAGGCTCAACGGCACGCCGCCATTGCGCATATCGGCGGCAAAACGCTTGGGGCCATAAGCCTCCAGCAACTGCACGGCGGGCAAGTTAAGGGACGTCACCAGCGCCGCACTGGCCGATACCGGCCCGCTAAACCCCGTGGAGAAATTACCCGGTCGATAGTCGCCATAGCGCCGGGGCACATCCTGCAGCAACGACTCGGAGTGGATCAGCCCCGCATCCATTGCCATGCCATACAAAAACGGCTTGAGGGTGGAGCCCGGCGAGCGCATGGCGGTGATCATGTCGACATGGCCAAAACGGCGCGCATCGTTGATATCCACCGACCCCAGATAGGCGCGTACCGCCATGCTCTCGGTCTCGACCACCACGATGGCGGCCGAGGTGTGATCGGGTAAACGGGCGCGCCAGCCCAGCAGCAAGTCTTCGAGACGGCGCTGCAGGCTGGCGTCGATCGTGGTACGAATCAGCGGCGGGCTGTCCGGGCGGTTGAGCCGTCGTGCCAACAACGGCGCCAAGCTCGGTTCCAGGCGCGGCGCCAGTAACAGCGGTTCTTCCTGCGCCTCGTCAACCGCCGATTGCGGCCACACCCGGTATTCGGCCAAGCGGCGCAACACCTTGTCCCGCGCCACTTGTGCCCGCCCCGGATGACGGTCGGGACGCAAGCGGCTCGGCGCCTGGGGCAACACGGCGAGCAGCGCCGCCTCGGAATGGGTGAGCTGGAGCGGAGACTTGCCCAGATAAGCCCAACTGGCCGCCGCGACCCCCTGTAACGTGCCGCCGAACGGAGCCCGGTTGAGGTACAGCGCAAGAATCTGGTCCTTGGACAAGTGCCATTCCAGCTGCGCCGTACGCCACAACTGGCGCAGCTTGCCGGGCAGCGTGCGCTCATGGGGATCGAGCAAACGCGCCACCTGCATCGACAACGTGCTGCCGCCTGACAACACCCGTCCGCCCGTCAGGTTTTGCCAGGCCGCACGGCCCAACGCCAAGGGATTGATCCCGGGGTGCTGAAAAAACCAGCGGTCTTCGTAGGTCAGCAAAGCGTCCAGGTACAACGGTGATACTTCACCGGTTTGCACCGGATAGCGCCACACGCCATTGGCATCGGCAAACCGCCACAGGGGCGTGCCGTCTTCGGCCAATACCACACGGGCCAGATCATCCCGGGGCAAGGGCAACGGCCAGATCCTGTCGGCCAACCACAGCAATGCGCACGCCAGCAGCAGACCGGCGAGCGTCCAGCCGACTATTTTTTTGATCCTTGCCCCCACTGACTCTCACTCTCTACGCAACTTGCGGCATGGATGGATGCCTAATCTGGCACAGTGGCCACCTTACTCATCGGAACATGACCATGCACGTCGAAAGTTTTATCGGAAATCTTGGCCTCTGGCTGGGCACACTGGTTCGTTTTATCGTGGAGAGCCTGAACGGCCTGTTTGGCGCCATCACAGAGGCAGGCAGCAGCTTTGTCGAAGGCATGGCGCGCGCGTTGGGCATGGACACCTCGATCATCAGCATTGCGGTACTGATCATCGGCTTGCTGTTTCTGTACAACGCCGTGCGCGCCTTCATGCGCGCCTCGGTCATCGGTGGCGTGATCTGGCTGCTGCTGGGCCTGTGGGTGCTGAGCTGGATCATCAACTGAGCAAGCCCGCTCCCACTCCGGTCAGCGGCCCTTAATCACCATGTCCCCCGGTGTTTCGCCCACGGCCTGCCAGTTGGGGCGGTACATCGACTCCACTTGCGGCGGCGGGACGCGGTAGGTGCCAGGGGTCACGGCACGGGCCAGGTACAGCAGGTGCGTGGTGCCGTAGCCATCCAGTTTCAACGCTGCCACATACCGATCATCCCGATATTCCTGGTGCTGCACGCTGGCGTTCTGCATCGACTCGCGCCATTGCTTGACCTGGGTGCTGGCGTTTTCAAGGCTAGCGGCGCTTTGGCCCAGATTCTGGTTTTCAAGTTCCAGGCCCGCTGGCAGCAAATCGACCACCAGCGCATCCGGCACCTGCTGCTTGGCCGTCACGGCCAGGTGCACCAGCACCAGATCACCACTTTTCAGGGCCTTGAGGTTCAACGGCTCCCCGTTCATGCCCAGGTAGTCACGGCGAATGCTCATGTTCTCGCCGCCCGCCGCCGGGGCTTGTTGTGGATAACCTGAAATCGTCAGTTGTTGATAAACCGGCGCACTGCCTTCGTTGCGCAAGGTCAGTGGCGAAGCGAGCAGCGGCCCGTCGAGCTTGAGGCCCGACTGGGCATTGTTCAGCTCGCGGGTCTGGTCGCCACTGGCAAACTGCACCGACCACTTGGCTTCAGGCTGGCTCAACAGATCGCGACCGGCAAGGAACAGCGCGTTGCGCTCCTGGGTCGACAGCCACTGGCTCGCCGCCAGTTGATCGGACAGGTCGAACACCCGTTGCTCGCGCTGGCCGGCCATCAAGTTGTTTTCTTCCAGCAAGGCCAGAATCAGAGCCTGATCCCGCAACGGGCTGCCGTAATCGCCCAGCCATTGATCGGCTTTACGGGTCACTGCCAGGCCCGCCACCAGCGCCTGATCAGCCCGTGGTTGGTCGCCCATCTTCTGCAAGGCAATCGACAACTGCACCAACGGCAGGCCGGAACGGGCATCGCTGCGTCGCTCGAAAATGCTGCGCAATGCACCCAGCGGTGCTTGCTGACTGCGGGCCAGGACCATCGCCGCATAGGCCTGTACGGCAAAGCGGGTGTGTTCGAGGTTTTCGCTGTAATCGGCCTCGATCAGGTTGCGTTCCTGCACATAGCGCAGCAAACGCTCGCTGGCCTTTTTAAGCGCTTCGGGCGGCACGGCATAGCCTTGATCCCGGGCACGCAGCAAGAAATCGGTGACATAGGCGCTGAGCCAATACTCCTCCTGACCGTCCGCGCCCCACAGGCCGAAGCTGCCGTTGTAACGCTGCATGCCCAGCAGGCGCTCGATACCCAACTCGATTTTGCGTTTGCGCTCGGTGTCCGGCTCGCCTTCCAGGCCCAGGCGTTTGAGCAGGGTCGCATCGGCATACAGCGCCGGGTAAAGACCGCTGGTGGTCTGCTCGGAGCAGCCGTAGGGGTAGGCTTTGAGCGCCCGGATCTGCTCGCCCAGGTTCAGCGGCGGGCGGCTCGACAGGCTGAGCAAGGCTTCACGCCCGGCCGGTTCAAAGGCTTGCAGCTCGCCCTCGGGCAGGCTCCAGGGCTGGTCGTTGAGTACGGCACGGTAATGCTTGAGCAATGCCGGATACGCCGGGCGCACGCCCAGCGTCCATTCGCGGGTGAACGGCGCCAGGGTTTCACCCGGCAGGTCCAGGCCATTGACCGTCACCTTGACCACACCGGTGCCATACCCGCCCAGCGCCTTGACCGGAACCTGCAAGGTACTGCGCTGGCCGGGGCTGAGTGTCAGGTTCTGTGTCGCGTCACCCGGCAGGCTCAGTTGCCCCTCGGTGTTGAGCTTCACGTGCAGCGTTTGCGGCGTGTCAGTGAGGTTGGACACGTCCAGCGCCAGCCGTGTCTCATCGCCACCGGCCAAAAAGCGCGGTGCCGCCAGTTCGGCCACCAAGGGCGCGGCGACTACGGTTTTGGCTTCGGCCATGCCGTAGCGATCATCGGTCCAGGCTTGAGCCATCAGGCGCAGCTCGCCATTGAAGTCAGGGATATCCACACTGACTTCACCTTCGCCCTGCTCGTTCAGGGTCACGGGTGCGCTTTGCAGTGCCACGATCGTCACACTGGTGGCAGGCCGCTTGCCGCCTTTGGCCAGCGCTGCATCGCCTCCGAACGCCAGGCTGGCCAAACGGCCTTGCCCGGTTTCGATCAATTGCCCGTAGATGTCCAGCTGATCCGCGCCATAGGCCTTGCGCCCAAACAGACTGGCAAATGGATCCGGAGTCGGGTAGTCGGTGATGTTGAGCACGCCCACATCCACGGCGGCCAGTAGCACATGGGCCTGTTTGGGGATGCTGCCATCGGCGTTCTTAGCGTGGATTTTCACCGTCAATGGCTGCTTGGGGCGCATTTTCTCAGGGGCATCGAGAGTGAGTGCCAACTTGCGCTGGCTGCGATCGATCGGCAAATGCAGCACGCCCACGGCACGCTTGGGAGTGATGTTGGTCTTGCGCTCACCCGGGCGAATCACCAGGGCGCTGATGTACAAGTCGTGCCGCGCCCAGCGTGGGTCAAGCTTGACGTCGAAGACCTTGCCCTCGGCAGGCACCTCGATTTCTTCCCACCACAACGGGCCGTCACTGCCTTCAACCAGCAAATAGCCTTTGCCTGCCGCTGGCGGCGTGACCGTTACCCTGGCCGTGTCGCCATCGGCATAGGCAGCCTTGTCCAGCGCCAGCTTGACCTGATCGGGGCGTACGGCGCCGCCTTCGGCGTTGTCCTGGGCGCGATAACCGGCCCAGAAGCGCAGGCTGCTGATCAAGCCGGTTTTCGGGTCTTCAACTTCAACGCGATACGGCCCCCACTCGACCGGGAAGCTGACCTTGGCGGTTTCGCCCGCCTTGAGGCTGAGGGTTTCTTCGTTGAGATTCAGAAACTTCTCGTTGTAGTGGTAGCTCCAGCCGTCGCTGTCCGAGTAGTTCCAGTAATAGTCACGGCGCTCGCGCACCAGGCGCACCATGAGGTCGTCGGCGGCCAGCTTGTTGCCCTGGCTGTCGGCAACCAGCAGCTCGAATTCAACCGGGCCATCACCGTCGGTTTCAGTGCCGTCAAACAGGCCGCGAATGCCCGGCAGACGATCCGCTGGCCACACCGCCTGCACCAGACGCCGGGTAATCGGCCGCCCGCCCGACTCTTGCAGACTGGCCTGCACAATCAGTTGCAACGGGGATTTGGCATCGCTCCACTGGCTTTCGAGGCTGATGGTTTCCTTGCCTTCGGCATCCAGAACGCTTTCGTCCAGTTCCAGGTCCTGAGTCAGCTCGGGTTCTGTCACCGATCCGAACTCATAGCCCGGCAAGGTGCTGACGGCCTCGCGCAATGGCCGCACATAGACTTGACCACTCAAGCGATTACCCGCCGCCGGAGCGCCATACAAGTAGCGGCCATTGACCTGGATTTCAGCGGTTTGCTCAGGGCTCAGCGGCGTATCGCTGCCCTTTAGTTCCAGCGCCAAACGCTCGGGCAGGAAGTCCTCGACCAAAAACTCGTACAGCTGCGGCTTGCCGTCACCGAAGTCGAACACCAGCTGCCAGCGCCCGGTCGGGGCTTCAGCGGCCAGTTGCAACGGGTACTGATACAACCCAGAAGCGTCCGGCGACCACACAAACTTGCGGCTGACCTGCTCGTCCGGACGACGGACTTCAACGCTGACCGGCTGCGGCTTGACCGGGTTGCCATCGCGGTCGCGCAACAAGGCATTGAGCAATACGGTTTCGCCGGGGCGATACAGGTCACGGGGGCCAAACACAAAGAACTGCAGCGGATGCCCCTGGGGGCCGCCAATATCGAATTCGGCCAGGTCCAGCGCCGCCGTATTCAGACGCAGCAAGCTGGTTTGATCGCCTTGGCGCGCAACCAGCACTTCGGCCTTGGGGGGCAGCGCCAGTTCGGCGTGACCGTCTTTACCGGTTTTACCCTGGCCCAGCATCCGGCCTTTACCGTCGAGCAATTCCAGCTCGACACCCGCCAGGGCGCTACCGCCTTCAAGGGCCTGGGTGAACACATCCAGACGCTTCTGATAGCGGTGTACCGAAAGGCCGATATCGCTGAGGGTGAACAAGGTGGCAGGGGTCGAATAGTTGTAGCTGCCCGTCGCCGTCATCACCGCCAGATACACGCCCGGCTGCTGCAAAGGCTTGATTCCGGACGTCGGCAAGATCAGGGTTTCACGGGTATTGCGCGCCGGGTTCAAGTCAAAACGGCCGCCGTACACCAGCTCGGCCATGCTCAGCAGATCCTTGGCTTCGTAGCTTTGCAGGCTGCTGTTGCGACCCCATTGACTGAGAAACGCTGGCAGGGACTCGGGTTTGACCCGAAAGAACTCAACATCCACCTTGTCGACGTTCAGCGCGATCACCGGCAAGCCTTCGGCCAGGCGGGTGGGCAGCAAGTTGCCACGGCTGGCAAAGCCGACTGTGGGTTGCAGGTCACGGGTTTCAAGGCGGCTGATGTACTCGGCGGCCAACGTGGCGTCGTTGACGGCACGCAGGCCGGGGTCAACGGTGAGGATCAGTTTGCGCTGTGGCTCAAGATGGCGCAGGCGCAGTTCCATCAGGTTATCCGACAACTCCCAGGCGCCATCGACCTTGCCGGTTTTGGCATCGACCAGGTGCAGCTTGTCTGCAAAATTCTGCTCAGGATGGAGCGGCACCGAAAAGCTCACGGACAAGGTGCTGGCTCCGTCCAGTTGCACCTCGGACACATCCACCACACTTAACTCACGCCCGGCGTAACGCTGGGCCAGGGCCTTGACGTCCTGCACCGGCTTGGCGGGCTGGCTCGCTGCAACGGTCGGCGCTGCAGGCTTGTCGACGCTCGAAGAATCGCAAGCGCTCAACAGCGCCAGCGTGCAGGCCAGGAACAATCCTTTGTTAAGCATGGTGTTCTCGTTAACTGGGCAGATAAAGGGCGACTATATAACAGCCGCTGGGGAACCACTGGCGCACTGGTCTGATTGTGGGAGCGGGCTTGCTCGCGATGGCATCACTGCGGCTGGCCTGACAAACCGCGCTGCCTGCAGCGCGAGCAAGCCCGCTCCCACAGGTTACAATCGCGCCCCCCAAAGGAGCCTGCATGTCATCTTCTCTATCAGCCGACTGGCGCGATCGCCCAACCCATCGCCGGGTATGGGCGCTGGCGGCGCCCATGATTCTGTCGAATATTTCCGTGCCCCTGGTGGCGCTGGTCGACAGCACGGTCATTGGCCATTTGCCTCACGCCCATCAGCTGGGCGCAGTGGCGGTGGGCGCCAGCATGTACATCTTCCTGGCCTGGATGATGGGCTTTTTGCGCATGGGCACCACCGGGTTCTCCGCGCAGGCCGCAGGGCGTGGCGATGGCACCGCACTGCGACAAATTCTGGTGCAGGGCTTGCTGCTCAGTGCGTTGCTGTCGATGCTGCTGGGGGCCATTGCGATTCCGTTCAGCGGGGTAGCCTTGAGCGTGATGCAACCGTCGTCCGAGCTGCACGCCCTGACCCTGGATTTTTTCCATATCCGCCTGTTTGGCTTGCCCGCTGCCCTGGCCAGTTATGCCTTGGTGGGCTGGTTCCTGGGGACGCAGAACGCCCGCGCGCCACTGGCGATCCTGCTGACCACCAATCTGGTCAATATCGCCCTTAACCTGTGGTTTGTACTCGGCCTGGACTGGGGCGTGGTCGGTTCGGCGCGGGCTTCGGTGATTGCCGAGTGGAGCGGCGCCCTCCTCGGTTTATGGCTGACCCGCGGCGCCCTGCGCACGTTTCCAGGCACCCTGGCATGGGCCGGGTTGCGCATCTGGAACAACTGGAAGCCGTTGCTGGGGGTCAATCGCGATATTTTTATCCGCAGCCTGATGCTGCAACTGGTGTTTTTCTCCATCACCCTGCAAGGCGCCCGCCTGGGTGACGCCACCGTGGCGGCCAATGCGCTGCTGCTCAATGGCCTGCTGCTCGCGGCCCACGCCCTGGACGGCCTGGCCCATGCTGTCGAGGCACTGTGCGGGCATGCTATCGGTGCACGGGATCGCAATGCGTTACGCCGTTCGATGGTGGTGGCCTGTGGCTGGTCGTTGCTGGCCAGCGTGGGGTTTGCGCTGTTGTTCATGTTCGGCGGCCATCTGTTTGTGCAAATGCAGACCGACATCCCTGCGGTGCGCGAAACCGCCTTCCAGTACCTGCCTTATCTGGCCGTGCTGCCACTGATTGCGGTGTGGAGCTATTTGCTCGACGGGCTGTTCATTGGCGCCACCCGCGCCCGGGAAATGCGTGATGCAATGGTCATCAGCGTGATTATCGCGCTCCCTGTCGCCTGGGCACTGCACGGTTATGGCAACCACGGGCTGTGGATAAGTTTTCTGCTGTTTATGGTGCTGCGCAGCCTGACCCTGGCGGTTTATGCGTGGCGCATGCAGCGCCGGGACGAGTGGTTTACGCCCAAGGCTGCAACCTGACCCCGCAACCTGCGCCTACGGGGTTGCGGTGACAAACTCGCTGACGTTGTCCAGCACCGGTGCCAGCCAGCGCAGCGGCCGTGAAAGCGCCGCCACCAGCGTCACGTGACTGGTGCGCGAAAAGTACAGCTCCTGCACCGGCACCTGCGCCCCGCGCAGTGCATTGGCCAGGCCGCCTGTGTTTCGGGTCGGGTTGACCAGCGTATCCGTCGCGGCCGCCATCAATAACGTCGGCGGCGACGCGTGGCTGACATGACGAATCGGCTGCGACTCGGGCGGTGAGTCCGGGTAGAAAAATACCGGCCTGACGGCCTCATCCTTGATCGGCAAAAAGTCGTATGGCCCAGCCAGACCAATCCAGCCGCGGACATTGGCCGGGCTCAGGCCTACGGCCTTCAACCATTGCGCATCGAGGGCCAGCATCGCGACGTTGTAGGCCCCGGCGCTGTGGCCCATCAAGTACAGACGCTGGGGATTGCCGCCGTACTCGCCAATGTGCCGATACGTCCAGCCCACCGCCTGCGCACCGTCCACCAGAAACTCCGGATATCGCACCTGTGGATAAAGCCGGTAATCGGCAATCACCGTGGTGATCCCCCGGGAAGCCAGCGCTTCGCCCACAAACAGATAGTCACTGCGCGAGCCGCTGTTCCAGCTGCCGCCATAGAAGAACACCACCACCGGCGCGCCGGGTGCAGGCTGCCTGGGGCGATAGATATCGAGGGTTTGCCGTGGGTCTGCGCCGTAGGCAATGTCGCTGGTTTTTTCGAAGCTGCCGGTGGGCGTCAGGCCGTTGATGACCCCCACCGGTGAGCAGGCGCTGAGCAGCCAGCCCATCAGTCCCGCACAGGCCAGCCCGATGACGCGCTTGAAGGTATTGGACATGCCTGCGACCTCTGGGCAAAAAAAAACGCTGACCCCTGCAATGCACAGGTCAGCGTAGTTCAGTCAACGAGGACTATGTCGGGCAATCAGTGGCTCGACAGGTACGACGAACGGGTCAGGCCAAGACGCAGCGCGTCCAGATACTGGGTACGCTCCTTGACGCTGATGTTGGCGCTGGCCACTTTGTCGCGGTAGTGGTTCATCAGCTCTTCGGGGGACAAGTGCACGTAGCGCAGCATGTCTTCGATGGTGTCGTGGGTCTCGATACCGGCGTGATAAACGCTGCCGTCTTCGTTCTGGTAGATGTTCACCGAATCGGTGTCACCAAACAGGTTGTGCATGTCACCCAGGATTTCCTGGTAAGCGCCCACCAGGAAGATACCCAGCAGGTAGTCTTCGCCTTCGTTCAGCCCGTGAACCGGCAGGCTGGTTTCGATGCTCTGCTCGTCGACGTATTGCTTGATCTTGCCGTCGGAGTCGCAGGTCAGGTCTTGCAGCACGGCGCGACGCAGCGGCTCTTCGTTGAGACGGTGCAGCGGCAGGATCGGCAGTACCTGGCCAATCGCCCAGGTGTCCGGCAGGCTCTGGAACACCGAGAAGTTGCAGATGTACTTGTCGGCCAGCTTGTCGTTGAGTTCGTCCAGCACCTGACGGTGGGAACGCTGACGCGCTTTGAGCGAGTTGTGCAGGCGACGGCATACGGCGAAGTAGCACTGCTCGGCCAGGGCTTTTTCAGCCAGATTGATTTTGCCGTCGGCGTACTGGGCAGCGATGTCGCTCATGTAGTGCGTGGCACGCCAGTAGGTTTCGGTGACCATTTCAATGTCGGTCGGGCCCAGCAGGTCAACCAGCCATTGCACGGTTTCGGGCAGGCTTTCCTTGTTCTCGATCACCGGCACGTCGTCGTTGTGTTTCTCGACGTCGGTCACTTGCACCACCAGCATGGCGTGGTGCGCGGTCAGGGAACGGCCGCTCTCGGAGAAGATGTGCGGATGCGGCAGGCTCTGCGCGTCGCAGAACTCTTTGAGCATGCCCACTACCACACCGGCGTAATCGTCCATGTCGTAGTTGATCGAGCTGGCGTTGCGCGAGTGCGTACCGTCGTAGTCCACGCCCAGACCGCCGCCCACGTCGATGTGGTCAACCGGCAGGCCCAGGTTGCGCAGTTCGCCGTAGTAACGAATCGCTTCCTTGAAGCCGTGCTGGTAGTCCGCCAGGTTGGCGATCTGCGAGCCCATATGGAAGTGCAACAGGCGGATGCCCTGATCCAGACCGGCCACACGGAAACGCTCAACCACCGACAGCAATTGCGCGGCAGACAAACCAAACTTGGATTTCTCGCCGCCCGTGTCAGCCCACTTGCTCGATGCCAGGGACGACAGACGTACGCGCAGACCCACCTGAGGCTTGACCTTCAGCGAGGCCGCTTCTTCGATCACCAGGTCTACTTCGGATTCTTTCTCGATCACGATAAAGACGTTGTGGCCCAGCTTCTGGCCCATCAGTGCCAGACGGATGAACTCGCGGTCCTTGTAACCGTTGCAGACGATGGTGCCGCCCTTGGGGGCCAGCGCCAGCACGGCCAGCAGCTCAGGCTTGGAGCCGGCTTCAAGGCCAATGGACACGTCTTTGGTGGCGATGATGTTTTCGATCACCGCTTCTTGCTGGTTTACCTTGATCGGGTACAGCGCGGTGTACTTGCTCTGGTATTCCAGGCGCTCGATATTGGCATCGAAAGCGCCGGTCAACTGGCGTACACGGTCTTGCAGGATATCCGGGAACCGCACCAGCAACGGCAAGGACAAGCCACTGTTTTTGCGCAATTCGTCGACCTGCTCGTACAGATCGATGGGCGAGCTGTTCGGGCCGTTCGGACGGACTTCTACGCGACCGGCTTCATTGATCGCGAAATACCCGGCCCCCCAATGGCGAATCCCATAAACGCTGCGGCTGTCCGCAACTGTCCATTGGCTGCCATCGTCTTTGCGTGTGCGTCGTACGGACATCGAAGTCCCCTATAAATAAGTCAAATAGCCCAGCCTGAAAGCAGGCTGGCGCAGTCTAAAGTGTGAACGTGACGATTAGTCAGACCCTGACAACAGCGCCGAGTTTAGAAACCCGTGATAACAGGCTCTGTGAAAACCATGGCAAGCACGATCTGGCCAGCCCTTCAGAGGCGCCAGATCGGCTGTGCGGTGGTTTTCACAGAGGCTGCTAGCCGCCGGATTTCTTGGCTTTGAACCCGTGCTTGATCAACTCGCCAAGCAACAGCTCGACGTGATCGCCCTGGATTTCGATGATGCCGTCTTTCAACGCACCACCCGTGCCACAGCGTTTTTTCAACGTCGTGGCCAGTTCCTTGAGCGCGTCTTCAGCCAGCGGCACGCCGGTGATGGTGGTCACCGTCTTGCCGCCACGGCCTTTGCTTTCGCGACGCACGCGGGCAATGCCATCACCTTCGGGGATCAGGGTTTGTTTGCAGGTACAGGCGTCCACCGGCTGGCGACAGTCCGGACAGTGACGACCTGCGTCGGTGGAAAATACCAGGCCACCAAGGGCGGCGAAGGATGCGGCTTTTTTGGCCACCGGCAATCCTCATTCGGAGGACAAATAATTGGCCGGTGCATGACGCTGTTGCGCCAAGGGATACCGACCGCGAAGCCCCACTCTGGCAGGGGCAGCGCAACTCAGGCGGGAAAACCGCCTGAGCCTGAAAAAGGTCGCGCAGTGTAACGACAAAATCGCTGCTGCCCAATAGCCAATCGGCGCAAAAATCTTGGTGGACCCTGTAGTCGCTGCCGCAGGCTGCGTTGAGGGTTGTGGGGACCTTGAGAAAACGGGTTGCTACGCAACCCTTCGCAGCCTGCGGCAGCGACTACAGGGTTTTGACTTGCGCCAGATAACGCTTGAGCGCATCCAGTGAGTCAGGGCAGTAGTCCAGGTGCGTACTCAAGCGCAGTGCCTCGTCCACCGGCATGAAGCAGGCCTGCTGAACTTCTTCGGGCTGCACCTGCAAGGGGCCATCCCACACCGCCGAAAACACCGCGCACCACAGGTGGTTCTGCGGGCCTTCGAAGTAAAACCGCTCATGGGCCGTCAGCGCCACGCCACTGACCCCAAGCTCCTCGGCCAGTTCCCGGGCAGCCGACTCGGCGTAGGTTTCGTCCACCCCCACCATTCCACCTGCCGCCACATCCCAAAAACCCGGGTACAGCGCTTTGCTGAGGGTGCGCTGATGCACGCACAGTTCCCCGGCAGAATTGAATAAAAGGATGAACGTACCGCGCCCGATCAGGCCGCGCTCGCGCAACTCATGGCGCGCCAGGGCGCCCAGCAAGCGATCATCACGATCGACCCAGGCAACTTGCTCGACATCAGAGGCCGCACGGTGTGCGGCCTCCAAAGCTGAAATAGCCATCGCTTAGCCTTGGGACAGCAATTGACGAAGGTCCATGACCGCCGCGTTGGCGCGGGAAATATAGTTGGCCATGACCAGCGAGTGGTTAGCCAGGACGCCATAGCCGCTGCCATTGAGGATCATGGGGCTCCAGACCGGTTCTTGAGCCGCTTCCAGCTCGCGAATGATCTGGCGCACGCTCACCGTGGCGTTCTTTTTGGCCAGCACGTCGGCGAAGTCAACCTCGATGGCACGCAGCAAGTGCGACAAGGCCCAGGCTTGACCACGCGCTTCGTAGAACACGTTGTCGATCTGCATCCACGGCGTTTCGACCACTTCTTCGTCAACCACCGGCACCTGGCCCGGCTGCAGAGATTCGGTCTTCAGTGCGCTATTGAGCTTTACCCGCCCGACACTGGCCGACAGGCGTTGCGACAGCGAACCCAGACGGGTCCCTACATCACCCAGCCAGTTGTTGAGGTTATCGGCGCGTGCATAGAACAGTGCATTTTTCTGATTCGGATCAGACAGACGCGCCTGATAGCGGCTCAGGGAGTTGATGCCTTCCTGGTATTCGGATTCGCTGGACGGCAGCATCCAGCTCTTGTTGTCAAAGTTGAAGCGCGGCTCAGCCTTGGCCAGATCCGCATCTTCGGCCGATTGCGATTGCGAGCGTGCGAAGTCTTTGCGCAGGGCGCGGGTCAGGTCCCGTACCTGCACCAGAACGCCGTATTCCCAGCTCGGGATATTGTCCAAAAAGATGCCCGGTGGAAGACGGTCATTGGACAGATACCCGCCCGGCTTGTTGAGCAACGTACCGGCCACGGTCTTGAGGGTTTCGACGGTGGTGAAGCCCGGCACCATCTGTTTGCCTTCTTTCTCGGCCGCCAGCTGGGCGTTTTGCTGCACAGGGAACAGGTCCGGTTCCTGGCTCCAGTACCAGCCAAGCCCCAGGTTCACCACCACGAAAATCGCCACCAGCACGGCGATGGAGCGGCTCAGCAGAATGCTTTTGAAATAGCCACGCGACTGTGTTTTGGTCTCTTTTACCGACTCGCGGGCACTGCCCTCACGTTTTTTCCAGTCCAGCATGGCTATGTCCTTTCATCTGCTTGATTCAACGGTTCGACCATAACCCTAACCCATCGTGCCTTGGGTGCACGCTTTTAAATCGGGGCCGGGCTTCCTGCCGTATCGCAGGGGCCATTTACGCCCGGCACTATAGAACAAGCACGCGGGCGATGGGCAAAATGGCTACCCACCCGTTAATTTCAAGTAGAAACTCGTACATTTGAAACGAGCTGCTAGCATAGAGCCACTATTTCATTTCAGCATGCTCACTTACCAGCAGCCAGGATATGACAGAGCTAGAAGACCCCAGTCGCGAACGCCTGAAACACCACTTTGCCCAGCGTGTCACCCACCAGGCACGCCAGATCCTTGAGCTCTGGCAGCGTTTACAAGCTAATGAATGGTCACCCGCAAGCCTGGCCGAACTCGACGACGCCAACCTGCGCCTGCTGCGTTTTGCCAAGCGTTTTGAACAGCCGGAGCACACCGAGCTGGCTCGGGCGATCAACGTTGCGCTGCAAGACATGGCAGCCAATCAAAGTCGCCTGAGCAGCCAGCTCATCACCGAGCTCAACCGTTTGATGCAGCGCCTGTCGCGCACCGGCCTGCGCCAGGGCGACGTGGACGCCAACATCCGCCTGCCGCCGCTGCGCAAGCCTGTGTATATCTTGCTGCAGGACCTGGAGCGGGCGGACCGCCTGGCCAGGCAACTGGAGTTTTTTGAACTCAGCGTCCAGGCCTTCAGCAACCCGATGAGCTTTCGCCACGCCATGGCCGAGCGCCATCCGGCCGCAATTGTGATGGACGTTGATTTCGGCGGTCCGGGCCTTGGCCTGGAACTGGCCGCCGAAGCCCAGGTCGGCCTTGAGCAGAAACTGCCGCTGCTGTTTTTCAGCCTGCATGAAACCGACACCCCGACGCGCCTGGCCGCCGTGCGCGCAGGAGGGCAAGCGTTCATGACCGGCACACTCGAAGCGTCCAGCCTGATGGAAAAGGTCGAAGTGCTGACCTGTGTCGCTCAGTACGAGCCTTACAAAGTGCTGATCATTGACGACTCCCGGGCACAGACGTTGCTTACCGAGCGCCTGCTCAACAGCGCGGGAATTGTCACCCGCACCCTGACCGATCCGATCCAGACCATGGCCCAGCTTGCAGACTTCCAGCCGGACCTGATCATCCTCGACATGTACATGCCCAGCTGTACGGGCACCGAGCTGGCCAAGGTCATCCGCCACAACGATCGCTATGTGAGTGTGCCGATCATTTATCTGTCAGCCGAAGACGACATGGACAAGCAACTCGACGCCATGAGCGAAGGCGGCGATGACTTCCTGACCAAACCCATCCAGCCGCGCCATCTGATCACCACCGTACGCAATCGGGCCGCCCGTGCCCGCCACCTCAAGGCGCGCATGGTGCGGGACAGCCTGACCGGGCTGTATAACCACACCCATATCCTTCAACTGCTCGAAGACTGCACCTTTCGCGCGCGCCGTGAAAATCGTCCATTGAGCTTTGCGATGCTCGACCTGGACCACTTCAAACACGTCAACGATGGCTACGGCCACCCAATGGGCGATCGGGTGATCAAAAGCCTGGCGTTGTTTCTCAAGCAACGCCTGCGTAAAACCGACTTTATTGGCCGATACGGCGGCGAAGAGTTTGCGATTGTGATGCCCGATACGGACCAAGAGTCGGCTTACAAGGTGCTCAATCAGATTCGCCAACGTTTTTCGGAGATTCACTACCCCGCCCAGCCGACCGATCTGTCGTGCTCGTTCAGCGCCGGCGTGGTGCAAATGCAGGACGAGGCTGACAGCCTGCTGATGGCCTCACAGGCAGACGAAGCCCTTTACCGGGCCAAGAACAGCGGCCGCAATCAGGTGCAGCGCTTCACCCAGACAAGGCCAATTGCCACTATTTGCTCGTAACCCCAGTTTTCCGTCATACCGCTGTAACTTAAGTGCAATAACTTCTGCCGCTTCTGACTGTGTTGTAGGCAAAATCCCACATGCGCCTGAAGCTGCTAACCAATCTCAACACACTGTTGCTGGTCGCCGTGTGCCTCGCCCTGGGCGCAACCTTGTGGTGGTCACAACAGGCACTGGAACGGCCCTTCCTGTTGATGGAACGCTACCTGAGCCTCTCGCAGCAGTTCCAGAATAAGGTGGCACGCAATATCGAGGACTACCTGGCCAGCGGCGATGCCCTGCGCCTGAGCGATGCCAACAGCGCCCTCGACACGCTCAAGGACGAACTCAAGCCATTACCTGTGGCGCTGGCCGATGCGCTGCGCCCCAGCCTTGAAGACCTGAGCACCTACAGCAATACCCAATTGCTGGCTGCCGGCAAATTGGCCGGTGATCCCCAGGCCTTGCTGCTGCAAGCCGAACGCGAGCTGGGCGCCAGCCTCGAACAACTCAGCCAGTACGCCAGCGATGCCGCCTCACCCGAGGCCCGCGCCTACCTGCCCTGGTTGCTTGGCGCCTCGCAACACTTGGCCAAGCTGTCTCTTGCTCGCGACAAGCTGGTCAGTAGCGGGCGCAGTGAGCTGGCGGGCGACGTGGCGCGTGAGCTGGACGGCATTGAGCGCCAGGTCCGGCAAATCGACGCCTTGCCCCTGCTGGGGGTCAGCAGCAAAAGCGCTTCGGACACCGACGACTTTGCCGCGATGATGGGCCTGGAATCCACCGCCACAGCCCAGGCCGAAGACGCCGGAATTGGCCTCAAGCGCGAACTCAACAGCCTGCTGAGCCGCTACCCGGCGGAGCTCAAGCGCACCCGGAACCAGATAGAACAACGCGCTCAACTCAGCGCCGCCACCCACCTGAAACTCGATGCAGTGCAGCAGGCCATCGCCGGGCTGGAGCCGGTGGTACGCGCCGAACACGGGCAGATCCAGAACGAAGTGCGGTTGATTCAGGGACTGATGATTGGCCTGATCCTGCTGATTGCGCTGCTGATCGACACCCTGCAACGCAAACTGGCGCGGGTGCTGACGTATTTGGCACCGCTGCTTTCGACATGGGCCGAGGGTGACTTCAGCCGCGACATTCAGCTGGGCAAAACCAACCGGGAATTGCGCGACATCGAATCATCACTCAACCGGCTGCGCAGCTATCTGGTGAATCTGGTGGGCACCCTGCGCCTGAATGCCGAGCAGGTTGCCGGCAGCAGCCAGACCCTGGCCGAACTGAGCACGGGCCTGCACAGCGGCGCACAACGCCAGGCAGGTGATACCACGCAAATCCGCGACGCACTGGGTGAGCTGGAGGCCACCATTTCTCAGGTGGCTGGCGATGCCAGCCAGGCCGCCGACGCCAGTCGCAGCGCGGGGCTGGCCGTGGCACAAGGGCAACGTGTGATCGGCCAGAGCCTGACCGGGCTGCACGCCCTGGTGGGAGAAGTGCAAGGCAATGCGCAGACCATCGAACGTCTTGCAGAAGAATCGGCCACCATCGGCGGGGTCCTGACCGTGATTCGCTCCATTGCGGACCAGACCAATCTGCTGGCGCTCAATGCCGCCATCGAGGCTGCCCGCGCCGGTGAAATGGGCCGTGGCTTTGCGGTGGTCGCCGAAGAGGTGCGTTCCCTGGCGCAACGTACTGCGGGTGCGACCAACGAAATACAGGTACTCATTGGCGGGCTGCAACTGGCCGCCCGCCAATCGGTCGAGGGCATCCGTGCGCAAGTGACCCACGCCCAGGCCACCGCCCAGCAAGCCCAGGACGCGGACGGTGCCCTGGATGAGATTGTCGGGGCGATTGCAACCATCTCAGACACCGCCGTGCGCATTGCCGACGTCACGGCACAACAAACGGGCGCCGTCAGCGAGATTCGCGATCACAGCGAGCGCATTCACGTGCTGGGGGACGAAAACCTGCAACGCATCGGCATTGCCCGCGACCAGAGCCAGCAGCTACTGACGTTGGGGTCAGAACTCAACACCGCGGTGCAGGCGTTTCGGGTGTAACCCGCGCCCCTTGTGGGAGCGGGCTTGCTCGCGATGCAGACGACTCGGTCTACCTCCATGACTACGGTGATGCAATCGCGAGCAAGCCCGCTCCCACACACATACCCATGCACCGCGCTATCATGCCCGCACGTTCGACTTGCGAGATTCCTATGCGCCGCCTGTTTCTGCTTCTGTGTTTGCTGTTTGCCGTGCCCGCCCTGGGCGCGGGGTTACTGGATAACCGACCCAGTGCGACCCTGGGTGCAATCAATAACAGCAGCGACTTCTTGCCGGTTCGCGAAGCGTTCAAGCTCAACCTGATCAGCAGTACACCCGAGTCGATAAAGCTGCGCTTTGTACCCACCGAAGGCTACTACCTGTATCGGCACAAGTTCGCCTTCAAGACCGAACCTGCCGACATCGCCCTGGGCGCCGCGCAACTGCCTCCCGGCGAAGCAAAACACGACGAATACTTTGGCAACGTCGAGGTCTATCACGGCATTCTCGATGTGGATATCCCGCGCCCGGCCAACGATTCGCGCCCTTTCACCCTCGTGGTCACCTACCAGGGCTGCGCCGACAAGGGCCTGTGCTACCCGCCTGAAACCGAGCGACTGACCATCGAGGGCACCGCCCCCCCTGCCACCGGCCAACCCGAAAAATCGTGGAACTGGCGCGAACTGGCTCTGTTTTTCCTCGCAGGTATTGGCCTGACGTTCACCCCCTGCGTCTTGCCGATGCTGCCGATTCTGTCCGGCGTGGTATTGCGGGGCCAGGTCGGCGGCTTGCGCGGTTTCAGCCTGTCACTGGCCTACGTGCTGCCGATGGCTGCGTGCTTTGCCTTGCTGGGCGCCCTGATGGGCCTGTTCGGGGCTCAGCTCAATCTGCAGGCACGCCTGCAATCGGTGTGGGTACTGGTGCCATTTGCCCTGTTTTTCGGGGTTTTTGCCCTCGCGATGTTTGGCGTGTTTGAGCTGAAATTGCCGCAAGCCATCAGCAATCGCCTCGATCGCGTGGCCAATCGCACTCAGGGTGGTTCGCTGTGGGGAGCCGCCGTGCTGGGCGTGGTCTCCAGCCTGCTGGTGTCACCTTGCGTGTCGGCTCCGCTGGCCGGGGCCTTGCTCTATATCAGTGCCAGTGGCGATGCGCTGGGGGGTGGCTTGAAGCTGTTCGCCCTCGGTCTGGGCATGGGTGCGCCGCTGCTGCTGGTCGCCACCGGTGGCGCGGCCTGGCTGCCGAAAAGCGGGCCTTGGCTGGTCAATGTGAAAAACGCCATTGGCGTGCTGCTGCTCGGCCTGGCCATTGGCTTGCTCAGCCGCGTATTGCCGGGGCCCGTGACCTTGCTTCTGATCGGTGCGCTGGCGGCGGGCGTGAGCGTGTTTCTCGGCACCCTGGAATTTACCGCTAAAGCCCCGCGCCAGCGTCTGGCCCAGTTACTCGGGCTGTTTTTGCTGGTCTATGGACTGGCCTGCTGGTACGGCGCACTGAGCGGTCAAAGTGATCCGTTCAACCCCATCGGCCAGTCGCAACCCGCAAACACGGCAGTGACCGCCAGCGCCCAACCGGCCGACCAGTGGCTGACCGTCAGCACCCCGGCCGAGCTGGATAGCGCACTGGCTCAGGCCAAGGCCGCTGGTCAGCCACTGTTGCTGGACTGGTACGCCGACTGGTGCATCAGTTGCAAAGTGATCGAGCACGAAGTGTTGAACAACCCCCGCGTGGTCGATCTGCTCAAAGGTTATCGGCTGGTGCGTTTCGATATCACTGCCAGCAATGCCGAGCAACGTGCCCTGCTCGATCACTACTCATTGTTCGGCCCGCCAGCGCTGATGTTCTTCGGAAAAAACGGCGCCGAAAAAAGTGACCAGCGGGTCATCGGCGAGATCAATGCCGCAGACTTCGCCGAACGTGTCGCTATCGCGAATGACCAGATCTAGAGCACCGGTCACAAACTTTTCGCGAACATCGGTCATCGTGCTGGCTATTGCAGTTAACTGGACAGCGAATCCGCTTTTCGGCATAGTCGCCCGGCACTGACAACTGCACATAGATAATAAGGAACAGCAGATGGCGACTTTTCTGGTACTGCACGGCCCCAACCTGAACCTGCTTGGCACCCGCGAGCCGGGCGTCTACGGCGCAACTACCCTGGCGCAAATCAATCAGGATCTGGAACAGAGAGCCCGTGATGCCGGCCACCATTTGCTCTACCTGCAAAGCAATGCCGAGTATGAATTGATCGACCGCGTACACGCTGCCCGCAACGAAGGCGTGGACTTTATTCTGATCAACCCGGCGGCTTTTACCCACACCAGCGTGGCATTACGTGACGCGCTGCTGGCGGTGAGCATCCCATTCATCGAAGTGCATTTGTCTAACGTGCACAAACGCGAACCTTTCCGCCATCACTCCTACTTCTCCGACGTTGCGGTAGGTGTGATCTGCGGCCTTGGCGCCAGCGGTTATCGACTGGCCTTGGAGGCCGCCCTGGAACAGCTTGAACTACAAGCTAAACGCCCCTGACAGACCCATTGGGAGTTGACGATTCATGGATATCCGTAAAGTTAAGAAGCTGATCGAACTGCTGGAAGAGTCCGGCATCGACGAGCTGGAAATTAAAGAAGGCGAAGAGTCCGTACGCATCAGCCGTCACAGCAAGACTCCAGCTCAGCAGTTCTACGCACCGGCACCAATGCAACAAGCTCCAGCCGCGGCTCCCGTTGCTGTTGCTCCGGTTGCCACCGTGACCGAAGCGCCTGCTGCACCAAAACTGAACGGTTTTGTGGTCAAGTCGCCAATGGTCGGTACGTTCTACCGCACCCCGGCTCCAACCTCGCCTGCCTTCGTTGAAGTTGGCCAGACCGTCAAGGTTGGCGACACCATTTGCATCGTTGAAGCGATGAAAATGATGAACCACATCACGGCTGAAAAAGCCGGCGTTATCGAATCCATCCTGGTCGAAAACGGTCAGCCGGTTGAGTTCGACCAACCGCTGTTCACCATCGTTTGAACCGCGGGGAGCCAACGATGCTGAAGCCTCAGAAGCTGGAAAAAGTCCTGATCGCCAACCGTGGCGAGATTGCTTTGCGCATCCTGCGGGCGTGCAAGGAAATGGGGATCAAGACCGTCGCGGTGTACTCCACTGCCGACAAAGAGCTGATGCACCTGGGTCTGGCAGACGAAACCGTCTGCATCGGCCCGGCACCGGCCAACCTGTCTTACCTGCACATTCCGGCCATCATCGCGGCCGCTGAAGTGACCGGCGCCACGGCGATTCACCCGGGCTACGGCTTTTTGGCTGAAAACGCCGATTTCGCCGAGCAAGTCGAGAAATCCGGCTTTGCCTTCATCGGCCCGAAAGCCGACACCATTCGCCTGATGGGCGACAAGGTTTCGGCCAAGCACGCCATGATCGCTGCAGGCGTACCTACGGTTCCAGGTTCTGACGGCCCGCTGCCTGAAGACGAAGAAACCGCACTGCGCATCGGCCGTGAAGTCGGCTACCCGGTGATCATCAAGGCAGCAGGCGGCGGCGGTGGCCGTGGCATGCGCGTTGTACACCGTGAAGAAGACCTGATCGAAGCTGCCAAGCAGACCCGCGAAGAAGCCGGCGCCTGGTTCAGCAACCCGATGGTCTACCTCGAAAAATACCTGACCAACCCACGTCACGTGGAAGTTCAGGTCATTTCCGATGGCCAGGGTAACGCGATCCACCTGGGCGACCGCGATTGCTCGCTGCAACGTCGTCACCAGAAAGTGCTGGAAGAAGCACCGGCACCGGGCATCGACGAAACCGCACGCGCTGAAGTTCTGGCTCGCTGCGTAAAAGCCTGTGTCGACATCAACTACCGTGGCGCGGGTACTTTCGAGTTCCTGTACGAAAACGGTCGCTTCTACTTCATCGAGATGAACACTCGTGTGCAAGTAGAGCACCCGGTGTCTGAAATGGTTACTGGCATCGACATCCTGAAAGAGATGTTGAGCATCGCAGCCGGTAACAAGCTGTCCTTCACCCAGGCTGACGTGAACATTCACGGTCACTCGCTGGAGTGCCGGATCAACGCTGAAGACCCTGCGACGTTCATGCCGAGCCCTGGCATGGTCAAGCACTTCCACGCTCCGGGCGGCAACGGCGTTCGCGTCGATTCGCACCTGTACAGCGGCTACAAGGTTCCGTCCAACTACGACTCCCTGATCGGCAAGCTGATCACCTGGGGGTCGACCCGTGACGAAGCCATGGCGCGCATGCGCAATGCCCTGGACGAAATCGTGGTCGACGGTATCAAGACCAACATCCCGCTGCACCGCGACCTGGTGAATGACGAAGGCTTCTGCAAAGGCGGCGTCAACATTCACTACCTGGAACACAAACTGGCTAACCAGTAAGTTTGTCATCCGATCAACAAAGCCGCTTTCGAGCGGCTTTGTTGTTTCTGAGTTTGCAATACCTGTAGTCGCTGACGAGGTACGAGGCTGCGATGGGGTGCGCAGCCGTGATCGCTTTTCATCGTTTTTGATTACCCCCCTGCCTGCCCGCTCGCGTAAACTTGCGCGCTTCTCGCAGCCCGACCGGCTGCACACTCCTATTTTTCAAAGGTGCCCGCCATGCCTTGGCTGCAAGTACGCCTCGCCATCAGCCCGGAACAAGCCGAAACCTACGAAGACGCGTTCCTCGAAGTCGGTGCCGTTTCTGTGACGTTCATGGACGCCGAAGATCAACCGATTTTCGAACCTGAACTCAACACTACCCCCCTGTGGTCGCACACCCATTTGCTGGCATTGTTCGAAGGCGGCACCGAAGCCGACCTCGTGCTGTCCCATCTGGAACTGCTCACCGGCTCGCCACTGCCTGAACACCACGCCGAAGTCATCGAAGACCAGGACTGGGAGCGCAGCTGGATGGACAACTTCCATCCGATGCGCTTCGGCCAGCGCCTGTGGATCGTGCCAAGCTGGCACGCAGCCCCGGAACCTGATGCGGTCAACCTGCTGCTCGATCCGGGCCTGGCGTTCGGCACCGGCACCCACCCGACCACCGCACTGTGCCTGGAATGGCTCGACGGCCAGGATTTGAAAGACTGCAACGTGCTGGACTTCGGCTGCGGCTCGGGGATTCTGGCCATTGCCGCCCTGCTGCTGGGCGCCAGGGAAGCCATCGGCACCGATATCGACGTGCAGGCGCTGGAAGCCTCCCGCGATAACGCCGGGCGCAACAATGTCGCCGAAGCACTGTTCCCGTTGTACCTGCCTGAAGACCTGCCACAGGTTCAGGCCGACGTGGTGGTTGCCAACATCCTGGCAGGCCCGCTGGTATCCCTCGCACCGCAATTGTCGAGCCTGGTCAAGCCGGGTGGCCGCCTGGCACTGTCGGGCATCCTCGCCGAACAGGGCGAAGAAGTGGCTGCGGCGTACGCCAAGGACTTCGATCTGGATCCGATTGCCAATCGCGATGGCTGGGTGCGCATCAGTGGCCGTCGGCGCTAGAATGCACGCCTGCTCAATCCGGATGGCCGCATGAACGATAGCTTCGTTACCCAGTGCCCACATTGCCAAACCAGCTTTCGCGTGCGCCACGCCCAATTGGGCATGGCTCGCGGAGTGGTGCGCTGCGGCGCCTGCCTGCAAGTGTTCAATGCCGCACAGCAACTGCTGAACCAGAGCACTGAAACAGAGCAGCCGCCCGCCGTGGTGACTCCTGCCGTTGCCGCGCCCGAAGTAATCGAGCCGACACCCGTCCAGGCCCCTGCCACACCTGTGCCGGCCAGCCCGGCACCGTGGCAGGCCAACGCGATGGACCTCGACCATCTGGATCTGGACGAAGAGCTGGCCAAGCTCGAAGAGCGTGAAATACAGCCCAGCAAAAGCTTCGGCCAGCCCCACACGCCCAAAAGCAGCTCACTGAGTGCTCGTCGCGAAAGCAATGACGCTGAAGAAAACGAATGGTCTGACAGCCTGTTCAGTGAATCTGCAGCCGACCGCGCCGAGACGGCCAAGGATGCCGAAAAAGCCGTAGAGCTCTCCAAGACAGGGCGTACCGAACCGTCAGTGTCATTGGACCTCGACGAACCGGACGACACACCGCCGCTCCAGCTTTCGCTGGACGACGACCTTGAGCCGCCGCTGCCGGGCGAGCGCCTGTCGGCGACCGATGACGATGACGACGAGCTCCCTGAACCTGCGCCGGTCAGCAAAGACAAGCGCAAGCGCAGCGAGCCAGCCATGCGCGAAGATCCGTTGATGGATCTGGTCGACGATCCGCTGCACCTGGACTGGCAGAAGCGCCGTACCCCCTGGGGCAAGCGCCTGCTCTGGACCTTGCTGGTATTGCTGGCCGCGGCGGCATTGGCCGGGCAGTACATTGCCAACCACTTCGACGAGCTGGCACGCCAGGATCAATACCGTCCGATCTTCCAGCAACTGTGTCCGCAGATCGGCTGCACGGTGCCGTCCAAAGTCGATATCGACCGCATCAAAAGCAGCAATCTGGTGGTGCGCAGCCATCCCGAGTTCACCGGAGCGCTGGTGGTGGATGCCATCCTCTACAACCGCGCACCGTTCTCCCAGCCCTTCCCGTTACTGGAACTGCGTTTTGCCGACCTCAACGGCAAAATGATTGCCAGTCGTCGGTTTAAACCCGGCGAATACCTGACCGGGGATTTGTCAAAAGCCGAAATGCCCCCGCAAACCCCCATCCATATTGCGCTGGACATCCTCGACCCGGGTCCCAAGGCCGTGAACTACAGCCTGAGTTTTCACTCGCCCGAATAACCGCGCTACGCTTTGAGTGACAAACCGCAAGCGGCAAGTGCCGGGCTCTTAGCCCCCCACTTGCCGCTTGCGGTTTGTGTCTTGCGGCTAATTGTTCAAAATTCATCCAATTGCGTCTTTAACCAGTCATCGAGAGCGGGTATCATGCCAACCCTTTTTCGAACTCCCAAGATCCGGCCCCACAACAGGGAAGTCCTATGTCGGCGGTACGCATCGGCCCATATACATTGCACAACGGTTTGATTCTCGCCCCTATGGCGGGTGTCACCGACCAGCCCTTTCGTCAGCTTTGTCGACGGATGGGTGCAGGCCTGGTTGTTTCGGAAATGGTCACCAGTGACATGAGTCTCTGGAACAGCCGCAAATCGCGCCTGCGCATGATTCACGACGGTGATCCCGAGCCACGCTCGGTACAGATCGCCGGCGGTGACGCGCAAATGCTGGCAGACGCCGCCAGGGCCAATGTGGAACTGGGCGCACAGATAATTGACATCAACATGGGTTGCCCGGCAAAAAAGGTCTGCAACAAGGCCGCCGGCTCCGCGTTGCTAAAAGATGAAGCACTGGTAAACGAGATCCTGCAGGCCGTCGTGGCTGCGGTTGATGTGCCGGTTACCCTGAAGATCCGTACCGGCTGGGACCGGGACAACAAGAACGGCATTACGGTGGCAAAGATCGCCGAACAGGCCGGCATTACCGCTCTGGCGGTGCACGGCAGAACCCGTGCCGACCTGTACACCGGCGAAGCCGAGTACGACACCATTGCCGCGATCAAGCAGGCGGTGTCGATACCGGTCTTTGCCAACGGCGACATTGATTCACCCCACAAGGCCCTGCACGTGTTGAACGCGACCGGGGCTGACGGACTATTGATAGGCAGGGCGGCTCAAGGGCGGCCCTGGATTTTCCGCGAAATTGATCACTTTCTGCGCACCGGGCAACTGATGCCGGCACCGCAGTTGAGTGAAGTGGAACGTATTCTGCTGGAGCACCTGACTGCATTGCATACCTTCTATGGGGAGGTGCTGGGCGTACGCATTGCCCGCAAGCATGTCGGCTGGTATCTGGCAACCTTGCCGGGCGCCAAGGAGTTTCGCGCCCACTTCAATCGTTTAGAAGATACGGAAGCACAATGCGCCAACGTTCAGGCGTTTTTCGCCGAACGACACAAGAGCCTGGTAACAGGGGACGAAGGATGGGTGGCCGCATGACGATGATGACCGAGACATTAGTGAGTGGAACAACGCCCGTGAGCGACAACGTCAACTTGAAACAGCACCTCAATACACCGAGCGAAGAAGGCCAGACCCTTCGCGGGAGTGTCGAAAAGGCGCTGCACAATTATTTCGCCCACCTGGAGGGCGCTGAAGTCACGGACGTCTACAACCTGGTACTTTCCGAAGTCGAGGCTCCCCTTCTCGAGTGCGTCATGAACTACGTCAAGGGCAACCAGACCAAGGCCTCCGAGCTGCTGGGCCTCAATCGCGGCACCTTGCGCAAAAAGCTCAAACAGTACGATCTGCTGTAAGCATTCAATCAAACCTGAAAGGCGTCCTGATAAAACAGGCCGCCTTTTTTGCTGACTCCTTTGCTTTTGATGGAAATCGAGATGACCGATCAGACTACCCGCCTGCCGATCCGCCGCGCTCTAATCAGCGTTTCCGACAAAACCGGAATCCTTGATTTCGCCCGTGAACTGGAAGCCCTCGGCGTCGAGATCCTGTCCACTGGCGGTACGTTCAAGCTGCTGCAAGACAACGGCGTAGCCGCCGTTGAAGTGGCGGACTACACCGGCTTTGCAGAAATGATGGACGGTCGGGTGAAAACCCTGCACCCGAAAATCCACGGTGGCATTCTGGGCCGTCGCGGCATCGATGACGACATCATGAGCGAGCACGGCATCAAGCCGATCGACCTGGTAGCCGTTAACCTCTACCCGTTCGAAGCCACCATCTCCAAGCCAGGCTGCGACCTGCCGACCGCCATCGAGAACATCGACATCGGCGGCCCGACCATGGTCCGTTCGGCTGCAAAAAACCACAAAGACGTGGCCATCGTGGTGAATGCCAGCGATTACGCCAACGTTCTGGAAAACCTCAAGGCCGGTGGCCTGACCTACGCACAGCGTTTCGACCTGATGCTCAAGGCGTTTGAACACACCGCGGCCTACGACGGCATGATCGCCAACTACCTGGGCACCGTGAACCAGGCCGCTGAAGTACTGAGCACCGAAGACCGCGGCCTGTTCCCGCGCACCTTCAACAGCCAGTTCATCAAGGCCCAGGAAATGCGCTACGGCGAGAACCCGCACCAGAAAGCGGCGTTCTACGTTGAAGCCAAGCCGACCGAAGTCAGCATCGCGACGGCAACCCAGCTGCAAGGCAAGGAACTGTCGTTCAACAACGTGGCCGACACCGACGCCGCGCTGGAATGCGTAAAAAGCTTCGTCAAACCGGCTTGCGTGATCGTCAAGCACGCCAACCCGTGCGGCGTAGCCGTGAGCCCGGACGCTGAAGGCGGCATCCGCCAGGCGTACGAACTGGCTTACGCCACGGATACCGAATCGGCGTTCGGCGGCATCATCGCCTTCAACCGTGAACTGGACGCCGAAACGGCCAAGGCCATTGTTGAGCGTCAGTTCGTTGAAGTGATCATCGCCCCGTCCGTGAGCGAGGAAGCCCGCGCCATCGTCGCGGCCAAAGCCAACGTGCGCCTGCTGGCCTGCGGTCAGTGGAGCGAAGATCGCGCCCCGGCCTGGGACTTCAAGCGCGTCAACGGCGGCCTGCTGGTTCAAAGCCGTGACATCGAGATGATCGGCAGCGAAGACCTGAAAGTCGTGACCAAGCGCGCACCGACCGAGCAAGAGATCAACGACCTGATCTTCGCCTGGAAAGTAGCCAAGTACGTGAAGTCCAACGCCATCGTCTACGCCAAGGGCCGTCAGACCATCGGTGTCGGCGCGGGCCAGATGAGCCGCGTAAACTCGGCCCGTATTGCCGCGATCAAGGCCGAGCACGCCGGTCTGCAAGTACAGGGTGCCGTCATGGCATCGGACGCCTTCTTCCCGTTCCGTGACGGCATCGACAACGCGGCCAAGGCCGGTATCACTGCGGTGATCCAGCCGGGCGGCTCGATGCGTGACAGCGAAGTGATTGCAGCTGCAGACGAAGCCGGTATTGCCATGGTGTTCACCGGCATGCGCCACTTCCGTCACTAATCACTTTTGAGCGCACCGCAACCCTGTAGTCGCTGCCGAAGGCTGCGATGGGATTTGCAGGGAGCCTGAGATAACGGGTTGCTTCGCAACCCTTCGCAGCCTTCGGCAGCGACTACAGGCTCAGGTTGCGGTGCTCACCAGAATTCAGCGTCATCCGAGGTTTTTGAAATGAATGTTTTGATCATTGGCAGCGGTGGCCGCGAACACGCACTGGCCTGGAAAGTAGCTCAGGACCCACGTGTCGCTAAAGTATTCGTTGCCCCGGGCAACGCCGGCACCGCCATTGAAGCCAAATGCGAGAACGTCGCCATCGACGTGCTGGCCCTTGAGCAGCTGGCAGATTTCGCCGAGAAGAATGTCTCCCTGACCATCGTGGGTCCGGAAGTACCTCTGGTAGCCGGTGTGGTAGATCTGTTCCGCGCCCGTGGCCTGGACTGCTTCGGCCCTACCGCCGGCGCTGCTCAGCTGGAAGGCTCCAAGGCGTTCACCAAGGACTTCCTGGCACGCCACAAGATCCCGACCGCCGACTACCAGAATTTCACTGAAATCGAACCGGCTCTGGCTTATCTGCAGAAAGTCGGCGCGCCGATCGTGATCAAGGCCGACGGCCTGGCCGCAGGTAAAGGCGTAATCGTCGCCATGACCCTGACCGAAGCCGAAGACGCCGTACGCGACATGCTCGCAGGCAACGCCTTTGGCGAAGCCGGTTCACGGGTCGTGATCGAAGAGTTCCTCGACGGCGAAGAAGCCAGCTTCATCGTGATGGTCGACGGCAAGAACGTTCTGCCAATGGCCACCAGCCAGGACCACAAACGTGTTGGCGATGGCGACACCGGCCCGAACACCGGCGGCATGGGCGCTTACTCCCCTGCCCCGGTCGTGACCGCCGACGTTCACCAGCGCGTGATGGATCTGGTGATCTGGCCTACCGTGCGCGGCATGGCTGACGAAGGTAACGTCTACACCGGTTTCCTGTACGCAGGCCTGATGATCGACAAAGCCGGCAACCCGAAAGTCATCGAGTTCAACTGCCGCTTCGGCGACCCTGAAACCCAACCGGTGATGCTGCGTCTGCAATCGAGCCTGGTGCTGCTGGTTGAGGCCGCACTGGCCCAGGCGCTGGACAAGGTTGAAGCGCAATGGGATCCGCGCCCAAGCCTGGGCATCGTCCTGGCTGCCGGTGGCTACCCTGGCGATTACGCCAAGGGCACGGTCATCCACGGTCTGGATGCCGCAGCAAAGCTGGAAGGCAAGGTTTTCCATGCAGGTACGGCACTTAATCAAGCCGGTGAAGTCGTAACCTCGGGTGGCCGAGTACTGTGCGCAACCGCAATGGGTGACACCGTTGAAGCGGCACAACACAAGGCCTACGAACTGGCCAAGGCCATCGAGTGGGAAGGTTGCTTCTACCGTAACGATATTGGCTACCGAGCTATTGCACGCGAACGCGGTGACGACCAGGAATAAGCAATCCACATAGATAGGCGGGGGCTGCCTGCCCTTGCCTAACTATTCCAGGCCCGCGCATAGTTATCATCTGGCTTCACTTTACGAAGGGATTTCGCCGTGCGCTGGCTCAGGATCGCCATAGCTTTTACCATCACGTTGCTGGGCTCTGTGCTCGGCATGATGCCTGTGCAGGCTGCATCAGGTACCAGTTGGTCTGTATTGCCAGACCCTCAGGCTACCCTGCAACTGAGTGATGTGCGCTCACCCCGGCTATCCAGCCAGTTCAGCCCTGTCGAACTCGACCGAATAGCCGCTGCAGAACCCGGCGAAGCCCTGTGGCTGCGGGTACACCTGCAACCCGACAAGCATGAACAGATCCTGCGGATATTCGCCCCCGATCTGGCAAACCTCGACATGTATGTCTTCGATGATCAAAAACTGATCAGCCAGACCAACACCGGCACGGCATTGCCCATCAACAGCAAGCCCGTGCCCAGCAGCGACTACCTGCTGCCCCTGCCCCAAAGCTCACAACCTCTGGATGTCTACCTGCGCATGGTCTCGGACCATCAGTTGCGCCCCCACATTACCCTCGACACTGCCGTCATGCTGGCTGCCAACCAGACCAAGCCCTTGCTCTATGGCTTGCTGCTGGGCTGCATGTCGATGCTGTTGCTGCACAACCTTATTCGCTTCGCCTTCAGCCGTTCGCCCAGCAGCCTGTGGCTGGCCATCTGTGAAATCCTGCTGATGGCCAGTTCGGCGCTGTTCCTGAACCTGCTGGACCCCTGGCTCCCTGACTGGCACGCCATCCAGACCCCCGGCGCGTACCTGACGCTGCTGCTGACAGCCCCTTGCGGGCTGATGTTTACCTACAGCTTTTTCTCGACCCGTGGTGCGCACCGGCTGCACAAGCTGCTGCTGCTGGATATCCTGATCATCGGCCTCGGCGGCCTGTTGCTCCTGTTTATCGATAATCTGCCGCTGAACGTGATGACCTACGCCCTGGTCGGACTGGCAAGCGTCAGCATCCTGGCCGTCTCGGTCTACCACTGGCAAAAGGGCTATCGGCCCGCGCGCATGTTTGTCATGGCGATGGTGATTTTCAACATCGGCACCCTGGTGATTCTCCCCGCGTTGCTGGGCTTGACCCTTATCGCGCCGCAGGAGCTGGTCCTGGCCCTGATGGTGATCATCTGCATCAGCGGGTTGCTGATGAGCATCGCCCTGAGCGAGCGCAACCGCAGCATTACCCAGGCCCAATTCAGTATTAGCCGCGAGCTGGCCGCCAGTAATGCCGAAGTGAATGCCAAGGCCGAGTTTCTGGCCAAGATCAGCCATGAAATCCGCACCCCCATGAACGGGGTGCTGGGCATGACCGAGCTACTGTTGGGCACGCCGCTGTCGGTCAAGCAACGGGACTACGTCCAGACCATCCACAGTGCGGGTAACGAACTGCTGACACTGATTAACGAAATTCTCGATATTTCCAAGCTCGAATCGGGGCAAATCGAGCTTGATGACGTGCAATTCGATCTCAATGCCCTGATCGAAGACTGCCTGAGTATTTTTCGCACCAAGGCCGAACAGCAGAACGTCGAACTCATCAGTTTTATCCAGCCACAAGTGCCACGGGTCATCAGCGGTGACCCTACGCGTTTGCGCCAAACACTGCTGAGCCTGCTCGAAAGTTCCCTGAAAAAGACTGACGAGGGCGAGATCCTCATCGTTGTCGCACTGGAGGAACGCAGTGGCCCGCCGCGACTGCGCATTGCCATTCAGGACTCTGGCCAACCGATGGATGAACAGGAGCGTGATGCCCTGTTGCACGCCGAATTGCACAGCAAGAACTTCCTCGCCGCGACCCGCCTGGGAGGCCATCTGGGCCTGGTGATCGCTCGCCAGCTGATCATGTTGATGGGCGGTGAATTCGGCATAAAGCCCGGACAAACCACCGGCAGCAACCTGTGGCTGACACTGCCCCTGGACCCGCAACACCTTGAGCACCCGACTTCCGACCTGGACAGCCCGCTCAAGGGCGCACGGGTGCTGGTGGTGGACGACAATGACACCTGCCGCAAAGTGCTGGTACAGCAATGTTGCGCCTGGGGTTTGAATGTCAGTGCTGCGGCATCGGGCAAGGAAGCCCTGGCCTTGCTGCGCACCAAGGCCCACTTGCGTGATTACTTCGACATCGTGCTGCTGGACCAGAACATGCCCGGCATGACCGGCATGCAACTGGCCGCCAAAATCAAGGAAGACCCGAGCCTGAACCACGACATCCTGCTGGTCATGCTCACGGGGATCAGCAACGCACCGAGCAAGATCATTGCACGCAACTGCGGGATCAAACGCATCCTCGCCAAACCGGTGGCCGGCTACACCCTCAAAACCACCCTGGCCGATGAGCTGACCCAACGCAACAAGGGCCATGCCACCGCGCACACCACCGCCAACGGCCCCGCCGCCGTGCCTGTTTCAGTGCCCAATGACTTTCGCATCCTGGTGGCCGAAGACAACAACATCTCCACCAAGGTCATTCGCGGCATGCTGGGCAAGCTCAACCTGAACCCGGACACCGCCTGCAACGGTGAAGAAGCACTCAAAGCCATGAAAGCCCGGCAATACGATCTGGTGCTGATGGACTGTGAAATGCCCGTGCTGGACGGTTTCTCAGCCACGGAGCAATTGCGCGCCTGGGAAGTCAGCCATCAGCGCATACGCACCCCGGTGGTCGCATTGACCGCGCACATCCTCACCGAACACAAGGAGCGCGCCCGTCAGGCCGGCATGGACGGCCACATGTCCAAACCCGTAGAACTGTCGCAACTGCGAGAACTGGTGGAGTTTTGGGTTGAACAACGTGAGTTGCGTCAATCCACGGCACAACTGTCCTAACAGACAGCCGATCCCCTGATAGACTTTCGGGCGCCCCCCCTTCGATATGAGCCAAGACCATGCTTCATATGCTGTTCAGTGTGTATTTGAAGATGCTGGTGCTCTACAGCCCGTTTTTCGTGCTGTCGTGCTTTATCAGCCTGACCCGGGGTTACTCGAACAAGGAACGCCGTCGCCTGGCCTGGAAGGTGGCGCTGGCAACGCTGATCTCCAGCGTACTGCTGTACCTGTTTGGGCGCGCGATCTTCAATGTGTTTGGCATTACCGTCGACGCCTTCCGCATCGGTGCCGGCAGCGTGCTGTTTATTTCGGCACTGGGCATGGCCCAGGGTAAATCGGCCGTCCAGACCGACAACGTGCAGCAAGACGTGACCATAGTTCCGCTGACCATTCCGCTGACCGTCGGCCCCGGCACCATTGGTGCGTTGCTGGTCATGGGGGTCAGTCAGCCCCATTGGGACGACAAGCTGATGGCGATCACCAGTATTGCGCTGGCGAGCCTGACGGTTGGCGTGGTGCTTTACCTCTCCAACCGAATCGAACGGATACTGGGCGAACAGGGGCTGCAGATCGTCAGTCGCCTGATGGGCCTGTTTGTCTGCGCCCTGGCGGCCCAGATCATCTTCACCGGGATCCGGGGCTACATGGTTCCCTGACAATGACGCGCCTGTCGCCAATCAGGCGCGTGCTGCCTTAGTGCGTTGCCAGCGTGTCCAGCGACTTGTCGACATACCCCTTGGCCAGCTCCACCAGGTGCATGACCGACAACACCAAATCGCGCGCAGGCCCGCTCAAGCCATTCCCCACCTCATTCGCGCAGGCACCCGCACAGCGCAACAAGTCTGACGCCTGGGCCAAAGCCGCTTCTGAATTGACACTGTTCGGGATGGCCAGCATGGCCGTGCCTATAGGGCGATAAGGCTTATGGTTTTGCAGGTAGTAATTGAGCGCACGTTCGACGGCGGCACGATCCAGCAACGGGTCGTGACTGTCAGCAGCATCGAGGGGTAAAGCAGGGGGATCGGGGGTGATTTTTTTCATGGCTTAACTCCAAACACGTTAAGGGAGCTGCCACTTTTCGCTACTAAACAAATGGGTGGCAGCCGTGCACAGGTTAGTAGACCGGCGTGTTTGGGAACCGGCGTGCCCGAGGGCACCCTGCGCACGGCCACCATAAAACGCAGGCCGTAAAAAAGCGCCTCGAAAAGGTGGCGCCTTGCGCCAAACACTAAAGCCGGGCTACTAAACCCGATCGCTGATTTTGCAGCGATTGGCCGAGACTATTCCCCGAAATGGACAGGCGCAAGCGAGCGGAATCTTCTCGGATGTTTCACGAGAATGAAAGCGAAACGTCGTACGAAATGACTGATTTCCAAGGCCTGAACACCACGTGTAGTCGCTGCCGCAGGCTGCGATAAGGGCCGAAGGACCTTCAAGCAGGGTCGCTGCGCAACCCCTCGCAGCCTCGCTCCGCTCCTCAGCGACTACAGGCTTTTGTCAGGGTTTCTCGCCATACCAGCGCGGCGTGTACACCCACTGCGTGCCATCGACCCGCGGGAATGTGCAGGTGGTCGACGACCCCACCAGCACCATCGTGCGCATATCCACCTGATCCGGCGTCAACTCACCCAGCGTAGTCACCCGCAGGGTCTGCCCCGGACGACCGATATCGCGCCCCAGTACCACCGGTGTTTGCGCCGTGCGATGGCGCCTGACGATATCCAGCGCCACGCCCAGCTGCCACGGGCGCGAACGGGAAATCGGGTTGTAGAACGCCAGCGCCAGATCCGCCTCAGCGGCCAGGTCCAGTCGCTTTTCAATGATGCTCCACGGCTTGAGGTTGTCCGACAGCGACATCACGCAGAAGTCATGCCCCAACGGCGCTCCCGCCTGCGCCGCCGTGGCCAGCGAGGCCGACACCCCCGGCAACATCTCCAGGTCAACGCTGTGCCACTGCGGGTCCGTGGACTCGTGCAAGGCCTCAAGCACGGCCGCCGCCATGGCAAACACCCCCGGATCCCCCGAAGACACCACCACCACCGAACGACCCTGGGCCGCCAGCTCAAACGCATGGCGGGCGCGCTGCATCTCTTCGCGGTTATCGGTGCAATGCATCACCTGATCGTCGCGAAACGGGCCGGCCATGCGCACATACGTCTCATAGCCCAACACATCATTGGCCCGCGCCAGCTCGGCCTTGACCGCAGGCACCATCAACTCGGCGGCGCCAGGGCCCAGGCCGATCACGGCCAGACGGCCACGGGCCCGACCCAGCTGCAACGGGTCCAATGGCGCGGGGGCAACGCCCAGGGACATGTCATTGCCCACCTCGCGCCAGACAGCAGGCACTACCGGCTCACCCGCGCTGACAAAGCGCAGGGGCACCGCCAGTTCAAGGGCTGTTTCACGCAATTGCGCGCTGGCCATCAAGGTATCGTCGGCGACGATGCACGCCAGTGATTGCCACGCCAGCTTCGCGTTATGCAAGGCCTGGCGAATGGCCTGTGGCAACACTTCAGCAGCCACTTTCACCAGCACATTACGGGGATAGATCAGCAGTTCGTCGGCGGCCGGTTCACGTTCGGCACTGCCAATATGAATGGCCAGCCGTGCCTGCTGACTTTCAGGCAGTTGAGCGCTGGCCAGCCATGGCGCATCCCCTTCGATCCGCACCGACTCGCCCGCCAGCAGGTCCGAGACAAAGCGCTTGCCCAGCTCAAGATCACCCAGCGCATAACCCGCTGGCGGATTGAGCAGGCAGGTGCCAAAACGCAGCTCACCACTGGTGGTAATTGCCGGGGCAATACCCAGGCCTGCAGCGATATTGCGGGCCATATCATTCACGCCACCCAGCCCGCCCAGCAGCGGCACCACCGCGCTGGCGTCTTCGGCCACGGCCAGTACCGGCGGCTCGGCGCCCTTCTCCAGCAACAACGGTGCCAGCGTGCGGATCACAATCCCCGCCGCGCACAGCGCAATAATCGGTGTGCCCTGTTGATACAGCTCACGCAGGGTGGCGCCAAAATCGCTGTAACCGCGATCAACGTCCTCAACCCGCCCTGCAAGACCGTAAATCAGCGCCTCGGGATAGCACTGTTGAATACGCTGCGCGGTATTCAGGCTGCCATTGCCCAGAATGACAATGGCTGGCGCTGGACGACTCATCCCTGCCACCGTTCGCCGGGCACGATGATCAGCGAGAAGTACGGCGAAGACATCGGTTCCACTTCGTTGAGTGGGACGATTTTCTGATTGCTCATGGTGGCGCGCTCGACATACAGCGCACGCTCGGCCAGCCCCAGTTCACCCAGCACTTCACGCACCTTATGAAAGTTGCGGCCCAGTTTCATGATCACCGCCGCATCGGCAACCGCCAGGCGCGACTTGAGTTCGTCATGGGGCAGCACGCCCGAGAGCACCGACAGGCTCTGATTGCGATACACCAGCGGCACGCCCAGCACCGAGGCGCCACCCAGCATCGAGCACACGCCCGGCACTACCTGCGCTTCAAAACGCTGGGCCAGACGGTCGTGCAGGTACATGTAGGAACCATAGAAGAACGGGTCGCCTTCGCAGATCACCGCCACATCGCGACCGGCGTCCAGATGCACGGCCACTTCGACGGCAGCCTGATCGTAAAAATCGCTGATCACCTGCTCGTACGACAATGGCTCGGGCAACGCTTCAGTGGTCACCGGATACACCAGCGGCATCTGGGTTTGCGCGTCTTGCAGATGAGCTTCGATGATGCCGAAGGCATTGCCCTTTTTGCCCTTGGCGACGAAGTACGCCACCACCGGCGACTCACGCAGCAGGCGCAAGGCTTTAACGGTAATCAGCTCCGGGTCCCCGGGGCCAACGCCCAGACCGATCAAACGTCCTGGCTGCGTCATTATTCGATCTCCGTTGCCAGTGCATTGACCGCGGCGGCGGCCATCGCGCTGCCGCCACGGCGGCCCTGCATGATCACAAACGGCACGCCGCGACTGTCTGCCGCCAGCATGGCCTTGGACTCAGCCGCGCCAACAAACCCCACCGGGAAGCCCAGGATCAGCGCTGGTTTGGGCGCGCCTGCGTCGATCATTTCCAGCAGGTAAAACAGCGCGGTGGGCGCGTTGCCGATCACCACCACACTGCCTTCCAGATACGGGCGCCACAGCTCAAGGGCCACGGCCGAGCGGGTGTTGCCCTTTTCCAGCGCCAGTTCGGGCACGCCTTCTTCACGCAGGGTACAAATCACCGGGTTGTTGGCCGGCAAGCGGGTACGGGTGACGCCTTCGGAGACCATGCGCGCATCGCACAAAATTGCAGCGCCAGCGGCCAGGGCATCGCGCCCGGCCTTGCCTGCACCCGGAGAAAAGCGCAGGTCTTCAATGGCGTCGACCATGCCGCAGGCATGAATCACCCGCACCGCGAGTTTTTCCAGATCCACCGGGATGCTGTCCAGGTTGGCCTCGGCACGAATAATGGCGAACGAGTTGCGATAGATCTCTTGACCATCGCGGATGTAATCAATCATCGGTGTTGCTCCGTTGGCGGGCCTCAAGCCAGGCGCCTGCCGCTTCAATAGTAAGGTTGCGCTCACGCAGAACACCGAATCCCGGCTGCTCTGGGGCACGTAAATAAAGGTCGTAATGACCGGGCGCCACGGCCAGCAATGTGACCGGCGCGACATGGGCTGCCGCGCAAGAACGCAGGCAGCCGGTCAAATGGATCGTCTTGGGCGCAGTCAACAACGCGGCCAACTGGCGAGCATCCTGCTTGGTGTCGGCCAGGCCTTTGGCACAGGCGCTGGAGCCGGTGCAGGCGATCAGGTGCGCCAGCGGCAGGGCCGCATCACAGCTCAACCCCAGCCCGTGTAACTGGCGCGTGACGGTTGGCGCATCTGCAGCCCGCAGGTTGGGCAGCAGCACACTTTGCCACGGGGTAAACCGCAGCGTGCCATCACCATACTCCCGGGCCAGATGCGCCAACCCCTCAAGCATGGTCGCACTCAGCCGACCCAGCGGCGGAGCGGCGCCGATATAGACCCGGTCCGTGTCGCGTTGTGGGTACGTCCCGATGTGCAAGGACGCCGCGCCGGGCTCCCGTCGCCAGCTCGAAAGCGCGATGAGCGGTACCGGCAGGCGCTGTGCCAACTGCGCCATAAACGTCTCGACCGGCAGCTCTTTGAGCAGGTGGCGCATGCGCATGTGCTCGGGGCGGGCCAGGTCGAGGAACAGCGTAAGTACCGCCAGCACCACTGCATGCCCGTGCTCGACGGGCACGCCAGCCAGGGCAGGATCGTGTGCCGGGCAGCCTGCCAGACCAAAGGCCAGTAGCGTCTGGCCATTTAGGTCAACGGCAGACAACCAAAGGTCGTGATGATGTTCAAGCATCGCCAGCGCTTCACCGCCGTCCAGTTGCACGGCGAACTTGGCGGACAACTCGGCAAAATGCGCCGTGTTTTGCAGGCTGTCGAGGACTTGATGGGCCAGAGGCCAGGTATCGATCAACAGATCCCGGTCAATACCTGCCGTGGGGCTGAGCATCAGGTTGCGCACATCATCACTGGCAGCCGTGGCGGGCCCCAGCCCTGCGTCCAGCAAGGGACCGATCAACGCGGCATGCTGCGGACCAACCCCTCGAATTTGCAGGTTGCCCCGGTTAGTCGCCTCGATCACACCACTGGCATAGCGCTGGCTAACATCGGCCACCGCGAGCGCCTGTGCGGCCGTTATAGAGCCGCCGTCCAGCTTGACCCGACAGATACCGCCATCCATCGCCTGGACAATGCGCAGTAACCCCGGGCACGCCGAAGGGCGCACAGGCGTCGTGACAGAAGGTTCAGGTGGCAAAATCAAAGGGTTATCCAGAGCAGGCAATTCGCTATTGCAGGTGGCGCATTATGCCTGCTTTGGACAGCCTCATGAAAAGCCTGCCGGACGGAATGAATGCACAAGGCATCTGCAGCCCAAGGCTGCGCTATCATGCGGCCTGATTCCACGGGCCATGCAGACCCGCTGGCGGATGGAACATTTGGCGTTGAACAAGAGGATTGGCATGTCGCCCTGGCTAACAATTGTGGGAATCGGTGAAGACGGCTTTAGCGGGCTGGGCAAAAATGCGCGTCGCACCTTGCTCGGCGCAGCCACGGTGTTCGGCGCCCAGCGTCAGCTCAACCTGCTGCCCGCCTGTATTCGCGCCGAACGCCAAGCGTGGCCAAGTCCCTTTTCCCTGGCGCCAGTGCTGGCATTGCGCGGCCAGCCGGTCTGCGTTCTGGCCAGCGGCGACCCGATGCTGTTTGGGGTCGGCGCCAGCCTGGCGCGAGTGATTGCCAGCGATGAGATGCAAGTGCTGTCGTCACCGTCATCCTTCTCGCTGGCGGCCGCTCGCCTGGGTTGGCCACTGCAGGACGTGGTCACGCTGTCTGTGGTGGCCCGCCCGGTGGCGGCCCTTAACGCGCACCTGCACAGCGGCGTACGCCTGCTGGTCTTGAGCAATGACGGTAAAAGCCCGGCCGCCATCGCCGCCCTGCTGCGCGAACGCGGCTTTGGCCCCAGCCGCCTGCATGTGCTGGAACACGTGGGCGGCCCGGCGGAACGACGGGTAGAAGCCAGTGCCAATGACTGGAGCGACCCGCCCATCGCCGCCCTTAACTTGATTGCCATCGACTGCCTGGCCGACGACAGCGCCCAGCCGCTGTCACGCACCGGCGGGCTCCCCGACAGCGCCTTTGCCCATGACGGCCAGCTGACCAAGCGCGATGTGCGCGCCATCACCCTTGCCCGCCTTGCCCCCTTGCCCGGCCAATTGCTCTGGGACGTGGGCGCGGGCAGCGGCTCGATTGGCATCGAGTGGATGCGCACCTGGCCCAGCTGCCGCACCCTGGCGATTGAAGCGGATACCGGGCGCCAGCAATTGATTGAACACAACCGCGATGCCCTGGGCGTACCCGGCTTGCAACTGATTCGTGGCAAGGCCCCGCAAGCCCTTGAAGGACTGGAGCGCCCGGACGCGATCTTTATTGGCGGCGGCGTGACCCGCGAAGGTGTGCTCGACACGTGCTGGCAGCAGCTCAAGCCCGGCGGGCGACTGGTGGCCAATGCCGTCACCCTGCAAAGTGAAATGCTCTTGATGAGCTGGCGTGAGCGCCATGGCGGTGAGCTGACACGGGTCCACATCGCCCAGGCACAACCCTTGGGCGAGTTCGACACCTGGCGCCAGGCGTTGCCCATTACTCTTCTAGACGTGACCAAACCCCTCGATGCGTGACGAAACCGGCGAACAACCCGCTCCGCTGCGCAGTGGCCTGACCACCGGCAGCTGCGCCACCGCCACCAGCCTGGCCGCTGCCCGCTTGCTGCTGGGCGGCGCCAGCCACGACGCGGTGGAAATCACCTTGCCCAAGGGTAAAAAAGTGCAGATGCGCCTGGAGTTCTGCCGCCTGAGCGAAGACGGTGCCGAAGCGGGCACCATCAAGGATGCGGGCGACGACCCGGACGTCACCCACGGCGCACTGCTGTACTCGCGGGTGCGCCTGCGCCCGGAACCGGGTATCGGTTTTGTCGCCGGACGCGGCGTCGGCACCGTGACCCGTCCGGGGCTGGTGCTGAACGTGGGCGAGCCGGCGATCAATCCGGTGCCGCGCAAGATGATCACCGACCATTTGCAGCAACTGGCCAGCGAGCTGAATTACAACGGCGGCTTTGAAGTGACCGTCAACGTGCAGGACGGCGAAGCCCTGGCCCTGAAAACCATGAATCCGCGCCTGGGCATTCTCGGCGGGCTGTCGATCCTGGGCACCAGCGGCATTGTCCGCCCGTTTTCCTGCGCAGCCTATATCGCCTCGATCCATCAAGGCATCGACGTGGCCAAAACCAATGGCTACCTGCATATCGCCGCCTGCACCGGCAATGCCAGCGAAGACACCATGCGCCGGGTGTACAACCTGCCTGAAATCGCCCTGATCGAAATGGGTGACTTCGTCGGCGCGGTACTCAAGCACCTGCGCAAAGTCCCTGTGGATAAGTTGAGCATTTGCGGCGGCTTCGGAAAAATCAGCAAGCTGGCTGCCGGGCATATGGACCTGCACAGCCGTCACTCCAGCATCGACCTGCCACAACTGGCCCGGTGGGCCGCCGACATGGGTGCAGACCAGGCGCTGCAAGAGGCGATTCGTCAGGCCAACACCAGCCAGCAAGCCTTGGCGATGGCCAGCGCGGCAGGTATCGCGCTGGGCGATGCGGTGTGCCAGCACGCACTGGATTTTGCCCGCAGCGTGGTGCCTGCCCAGGTGCAGGTTGAAGTATTTGCCATCGACCGTCAGGGCGGGATCGTTGGCCACGCAGGAGCCTTTGCATGAAACGGATACTGTTGCTCGGTGGCGTCACCGAAGCGCTGGCCATCGCCCGCACCCTGGGCCCGCAGCATGTCTACAGCCTGGCCGGTGTAGGCCGGGTGCCGACCGACCTGACCTGCGAGGTACGGGTGGGCGGTTATGGCGGCGCTGAAGGTCTGGCCCGATACATTCGCGACGAGGGTATCGATTTGCTGCTGGACGCCACTCACCCCTACGCCGCGCAAATCAGCCAGAACGCGGCCCTCGCCGCGGCCGCCAGCACTATCCCGTGCTGGGCCCTGCGCCGCCCCGCGTGGGTTGCGCAACCGGATGATGACTGGCGCGAAGTGGCGCACTGGAGCGAACTGGTCCAAGCCCTCAAGCCTTTCAAGCGCCCGCTGTTCACCTTGGGCCGCGAGCCGCTGGAGCATGTGCATGAGATCCCCGAACAGCAGTTCTGGACCTTGCGCGCCCTCGACGTCTATCCGAGCAATGAGCGTTGCGAAGTGATCGGCGCACGGGGCCCGTTCCTGATCGACGAAGAGCGCGCCTTGTTCGAGCAGCGCCGGATCGATGTGTTGATCAGCAAGAACAGCGGCAGCAGCGCCACCGAGCCCAAGCTGGAAGTGGCCCGTGAACGCGGGGTGCCCGTGTTGATCCTCAAGCGGCCGGTGTTGGCACAGGTGGATCGGGAGTTTTTGACGACCAAGGACGTGCTGGAGGCGTTGGCGCAGGAACGTTGTTTGTTGTGAACAGCCCCCAACCTGTGGGAGCTGGCTTGCCTGCGATGCAAACGACGCGGTCTGCTTGGTAAAACCAGCAGATGCCATCGCGAGCAAGCCCGCTCCCACAGATTGGCCCGATGAGGAGTACAAAACCCGCATCCGCTATACTTGCGCGACACTTCGCCACACCTGCTCTTTTTACTTACGCCGATCATTCAGGCTAAATAGCCGACTGATCGCTTCACTCATGGAATTGCTCATGTCCCGACAACGGTTTGCATTTGCCTGGATCGCCTGCTTTGCAGTGCTGTTCAACATGCTCGCCATGTCGACGGCCGGCGCGATGGGTGACGCCAAAAACGCTGCAACCGAGCAATTCATGTGGAGCAGCTTTTGCTCCTCCACCGGCACCAAGATGGTCGCCGTTTCCCTGGGCAAGCTTGACGCCGGCGACAGCCAGAAAGACGAACACTCCACCATGCAGCATTGCTGGTGCTGTTCAGGCGCAGCCCCGCTGGTGGCGTTGCCCGCGCATGTTCCCTCGCTGTATTTTGCAGCCATCGAGCACGGCCACAGCCTGGTCCCCGATCACCTCAAACGCCCCACCCCGCGCCAGCAATGGCCGAGCCTCAACCCCCGCGCCTCACCCCTGGTCTGATCTTCATCCTCGCAACCCCTTTGCGTTTTGAATCGTTCCGGAGAATTGCCATGTTGAACCTTTCCCTGTTCAAGCACGTCGTGATCGCGGCGGCTGTGTTGCTGCCTGCCTGTTTTGCCAACGCCCATGAATACAAAAGCGGCGACCTTGAAATCGCCCACCCCTGGTCGCAAGAACTGCCGCCCAACGCCCCGACCGTGGCTGCCTATTTCGTCATTCACAACACCGGCAGCAGCGCCGACCGCCTGGTCAGCGTCGACACGCCCATTGCCGATAAAGCCGAACTGCATCAGCACGTGATGGAGGGCGACTTGATGAAAATGCTGCCCGTGGCCAGCGTCGACGTGCCGCCCGGTGGCACCGTCACGTTTGCGCCCATGGCGTACCACGTGATGATGTTCGGCCTCAAGGACCGCAGCCTGCTGCAGGACGGCAAGCACTTCCCGCTGACCCTGCATTTTGAAAAGGCAGGCGCCGTACCGGTTGAGGTCAATGTGCAGAAACAGGCCCCGGCCGACAGCATGGAACACATGCACGCCCACTAACGGCCAAGGTTTCTGACCCCCGTGCGCGAACCTCGCGCCAGGCACACCATGTCGCCCATTCGCGGCAGCTGGCTGAGCCTGTTTGCCATGTTGATGATCTTTATCGGCCCGCTGATTTCCCAGTCGATGCCGATGGATCATCACGACTCCATGCCAATGCCCATGTCGATGGATATGGGCATGGACATGTCTGCGCACGCCGAACATAAACAACCCTCCACCGACCACCATGCCATCTGGGCAAAGTGCGGCTACTGCACGTTGCTGTTCAGTTGCCCGGCACTGCCCGGCACGCCCGACCTGGCCCTTCACAGCGCGCCAACACTCAACAGCTATCTGGCTGCCAACCCCCGCCTGGGCCATGCCCGGCAACCGGTCTTCCCCGGCGCCCGCTCCCGCGCACCGCCTGTATTCCTTTAAGCACCGACACAACTCTTCATCCGGCCAACCTGCAGGCGCTGCTTAGACAGCCGCAGGTGCGTGGCCGTGTTGTATTCGCTTGAATATTGGAATGCTTATGTCCCGTTTTACTGCTGCCTCCCGTTTACCTTTTGCCCTTGGCACCCTGAGCTGCGCAATTCTGGCGTCCACCGCCGTGGCCGACGAACAGGCCGGGCACACCCATGAATTGAGCCCGCTGGTGATCACCGCCGTCGCGCCCAGTTCGCCCCTGACCGTCGTCACCAACCCCAAAGATCCGCGCCAGCCGGTGCCCGCCAGTGATGGCGGTGATTACCTGAAAACCATCCCCGGCTTCGCCCTGATCCGCAACGGCGGTACCAATGGCGACCCGGTGTTGCGCGGCATGTTCGGTTCGCGCCTGAACATCCTCACCAACGGCGGCATGATGCTCGGTGCCTGCCCCGGCCGCATGGACGCGCCAACGTCCTATATCTCCCCCGAAACCTACGACAAGCTCACCGTGATCAAAGGCCCGCAAACAGTGCTTTGGGGGCCTGGCGCATCCGCGGGCACCATCCTGTTCGAACGTGAGCCCGAGCACTTCGGCGAACTCGGCACACGGGTCAACGCCAGCCTGCTGGCCGGCTCCAACGGCCGCTTCGACAAAACCATCGATGCCGCCGCCGGTGGTCCGCTGGGTTATGTACGGGTGATCGGCAACACCGCTCATGCCGACGACTACAAAGACGGCAATGGCGACACCGTGCCCTCGCGCTACGACAAGTGGAACGGCGATATCGCCCTCGGCTGGACCCCGGACGCCGACACCCTGCTGGAACTGACCGCTGGCAAGGGCGATGGCGAAGCCCGCTCTGCAGGCCGCGGCATGGATGGCAGCCAGTACAAGCGAGAAAGCCTGGGGCTGCGCTTTGAGAAGTCCAATATCGGCGACGTTCTCGACAAGATCGAAGCTCAGGTCTACTACAACTACGCTGACCATGTGATGGACAACTACACCCTGCGCACCCCGTCGGGCACCGGCATGATGGCGGGGCCGATGGCGTCCAACGTCGACCGCCGAACCCTTGGCGCACGGGTCAAGGCCACCTGGCGCTGGGCTGACTACCAGTTGATCAGCGGCATCGATGCGCAAACCAACGAACACCGCAAACGTTCTGGCATGGGCATCGACACCTACAAGGATAAGAACTGGAGCAAAGACGCCGACTTCCACAACTATGGTGCATTTGGCGAACTGACCTGGTACGCCGCCGAGCGTGACCGGGTAATCGGCGGCGCCCGCCTGGATCGAGCTTCTGCCAAGGATTACCGCGCGCGCCTGGGCTCGGGAATGATGAGCAAACCCAACCCGACCCTGGACAAAACCCGAGCCGACACCCTGCCCAGCGGCTTTGTACGCTATGAGCACGACCTGGCCGATAGCCCGACCACGCTGTACGCAGGTCTGGGCCACACCCAACGCTTCCCGGATTACTGGGAACTGTTTTCCCCAAGCTCGGGCCCGGCCGGCTCGGTGAACGCGTTCGATGCCATCAAGCCCGAAAAAACCACCCAGCTGGACGTGGGCCTGCAATACAAAACCCAGAATCTGGAAGCTTGGGCATCGGCCTACGCGGGCATAGTCCAGGACTACATCTTGTTCGACTACGCCCAGGGCTACTCTCAGGCGCAGAACATCAACGCCCGGATCATGGGCGGTGAAGTGGGTGCGGCTTATCAGCTGACCTCCAACTGGAAAGCCGACGCCACCCTGGCCTACGCTTGGGGCAAGAACACCAGCGATGGCAAGGCATTGCCTCAAATGCCGCCGCTGGACACCCGTCTGGGCCTGACCTACAGCGAAGCTGACTGGAGTGCAGGCGCCTTGTGGCGGGTGGTCGCACCGCAGGGCCGTATCGACCGCAATGCGGGCAACGTAGTGGGCAAGGATTTCGACAAAAGTGCAGGTTTTGGCGTGTTCTCGCTCAATGGCGCCTACCGCATCAACAAAAACCTCAAGGTCAGCGCCGGCGTCGACAACCTGCTGGATAAAAACTACAGCGAGCACCTGAACATGGCGGGCAACGCCGGTTACGGCTACCCGGCCAATGACCCGAGGGCGATCAATGAACCGGGCCGCACCTTGTGGACCAAGGTGGATGTGAGTTTCTGACGCAAGTCGCCACCCTCTGTGGGAGCGGGCTTGCTCGCGATTGCATCATCGCGGTCAGCCAGACAGACCGCGCTGCCGGCATCGCGCGCAAGCCCGCTCCCACACTAAAAAATAAACAATGCAACCTTGCGGAGCCGCTCACATGAGCCAACCAACACCGTCTTTCTACAACCTGGCCTGGCGCTGGCATTTCTATGCCGGCCTGTTTGTCGCCCCCTTCATGATCCTGCTGGCGCTGACCGGGATTATCTACCTGTTCAAGCCCCAGCTTGACTCCCTGATGTACGACCATCTGCTCAACGTCACCCCGGCCCATCACAGCCTCAGCGCCGATGAACAGCTCAGCCGCGTGCAAGCCGCTTATCCACAAGGCCACATCAGCCAGTACCTGCCGCCGATCAATCCTGAACGCAGTGCTCAGTTCGTGCTCCACAACGACGGGCGTGAGCTCAACGTGTTCATCAACCCGTACAGCGGCGCCATACGGGGCGAGCAAGACGCCAAGCTCAACCTGCAAGCCGTGGCCCGGGCGCTGCATGGCGAGCTGATGATCGGCACCCTCGGCGACCGGCTGGTGGAGCTGGCTGCAGGCTGGGGCGTGGTGCTGGTGGTTTCCGGCCTGTACCTGTGGTGGCCAAGGGGGCAATCGGCCGCCGGGATACTGTGGCCACGCCTGAGCCGTCGCGGACGCGTGCTGTGGCGCGACTTTCACGCCGTGACCGGTTTCTGGGGCGCTGCCCTGCTGCTGTTCATGCTGATCAGCGGCATGACCTGGACCGGCTTCTGGGGCAAGCAATACGCCGACGTGTGGAACCAGTTCCCGGCAGCGATGTGGAACAACGTACCCACGTCGGATATTGAGGCCCGCAGCCTCAACACCGTCACTCGCCAAACCGTGCCCTGGGCGCTGGAAAATACGCCGATGCCGGTCTCCGGGGCCCATGCCGAACACATGGGCCACGGCGCCATGCCAAGCGGCCCGGCGGCACCGGGCATCACGTTGCAGGACGTGGTCGACACTGCCATCGAGCGCAAGGTCGAACCCGGCTACAGCATCACGCTGCCAACCACCGCCACCGGCGTCTTTACCGTGGCCGTCTTCGCCGACGACCCGCGCAACGATGCCACCCTGCATGTTGATCAATACACCGGCCAGGTGCTGGCGGATGTGCGCTGGCAGCACTACGGCCCTGTCGCCCGCGCCACTGAAATGGGGGTGATGCTGCACGAGGGCAAACTCTTCGGCTCGCTGAACCAGATCGCAATCCTGGTGGTGTGCCTGATGATCCTGCTCAGCTCGGTCAGCGGTCTGGTGATCTGGTGGAAGCGCAGGCCCCAAGGTCGCCTGGGCGTACCGCCGTTGCGTCATGATTTGCCGACCTGGAAAACCGGCGTGGTCATCATGCTCGCCCTGGCAATTGTGTTCCCGCTGGTAGCCGCTTCCCTGGTTGCGGTGTGGGTGCTTGATCGTTTGCTGCTGTTGATCCGCAATAAACGCCCACGTGAGCACCTCTCATAATGCGCATGAGGCATCCGAGAGGCGCATTCCAGAGCCATTGCTATAATGGAACGCCAGTATCACACCCGAAATAAGTGTTACTGTATAACAAAGTAATTTAAGCTCCATTACCCGCCGCCAGGAGGCAGCGGGGACACCTCTTGAAATAAGCGACTCACTGCCCCGATGAACACGTACCTTTTTTCCAGCCTCTGCCTGCTGGCGATGAACAGCGCCCAGGCCGATGACAGTGCCCCTTCCCTGATATTGCCAGCCGCGAGTATTACCGCCCCTGAAGTCGATCGTGAAAGCATCGACCTCAAGACCGCCACCAGCGCCGGTTCGCGCCTGAACCTCAACAGCCTCCAGACACCGGCCAGCGTCGAAAGCCTGACCGGTGCGCAAATCCGTGCCCGTGGTGACCGCAGTGTGCAGGACGCCGTGACCCGTACCACCGGCATCAGCAACACCGGCACACCGGGCAACGGCGGTTCGTCGTACTCGGCCCGGGGCTTTGTGGGCCAGGGTTCGGTGATGCAGTTGTATGACGGGATTCGCATGTACAGCGGCGCAGGCACCGTAACGTTCCCGGTGGACGACTGGTCGGTGGAACGCATCGACGTGCTCCGCGGCCCGGCCTCAGTGTTGTATGGCGAAGGTGCCACCGGCGCGGTGATCAACGTGATCCCGAAAAAACCCTTCAGCGGTGAAATCGAGAACCATGTCCGCCTGGGCTACGGCTCCTACGATGCCCGCCAACAGGCGCTGGACAGTGGAGGCTCGCTCACCGACACCCTGAGCTACCGGTTGAACATCAACCACACGCAGAGCAATGGCTGGATCGACCACGGCGACTCCGAAAACACCTTTATCAGTGCCGCCCTGCGCTGGCAGGCCAACGACGACCTGGCATTCACCCTGAGCCACGACTACGGCGACCAGGAGCCGCAGAACGACTTTGGTGTGCCGCTGATCAATGGCCGTTATCACAAGAGCCTGCGCGACAAGAACTACAACGTGCGCGATGCCAAGCTGCATTACAACGACCAGTGGACGCGCCTGAACACCGAATGGCAGATCAGCGACGACCTCAGCGCCAGCAACGAGCTTTATTACCTCAAGGCCCAGCGCCGCTGGCAGAACGCCGAGCGCCATGCCTGGAATGAAGACCGCCAGACCTTGCTGCGCAGCGGTTACTTCAGCATCAAACATGAGCAGGAACAGGTCGGCGACCGCCAGACCTTTACCCTCAACCACGACCTGTTCGGCCTCAAAAGCAGAACCCTGGTGGGGGCGGACTACAACCGTATCCACTTCAACCTGCACAGCAACTCGCCGTACACCGATGTGAACAACGGCCAGCCGATCGACCTGTACCACCCGGATCGTGGCCAGTTCGAAAGCCGCTCGCCGTACCTCGACCAGTTCAAGACCACCACGCAACAGGTCTCGCTGTTTGCCGAAAACCGCACCGAGCTGACGGATCAGTTGTCGTTGGTGACGGGAGTGAGGCGCGACATCGTGCACCTGGACAACAATGATCTGGTCAAAGACACACGCAGCGACCGCAGCCTGTCGGCCAACAGCTGGAAAGTCGGACTGGTGTATGAGTTGACGCCGGACATGTCGATCTATGCACAGCAGGCCACCAGCGTTGATGGGGTGGCCGGGCTGATCAGCCTGTACCCGGACGAGCAGGTCTTCGACCTGGCCCGCGCCCGCCAGACCGAAATCGGCTTCAAGCAGATGTTCTGGGACCAGCGTGGCGAATGGACAGTGGCAGCGTATCACATCGTCAAGAAAGACCTGATCACGTCCGACCCGAACAATCCGGGCAAATCACAGCAAGTCGGCGAGCAGTCCTCCAGCGGCCTGGAAGCCAACCTTGATCTGCAACTGCCCCACCGCTGGCAGTTGCAGGCCAATGCCTCGGTGGTGCGCGCGCAGTACGACACATTCGATGACGAAGGGGTATCGCGCAAGGGCAATCGCCCCACCGACGTACCCCGTCGCACTGCCAACCTGTGGTTGAGCAAGGCCTTTACCGATGACGTGAACGCAGGGGCTGGCGTGCGTTATGTCGACTCGCGTTATGCCGACATGGCCAATACCGTCGAGCTGCCGAGCTACACCGTGGTAGACGCCACCGTCAGCTGGAAAGCGTTGCCTGGAACCACCCTGGGGCTGCGCCTGAACAATTTGTTCAACCGCCAGTACGCCGTAACCCAATACAATAACGGCCAGCAATGGATCATGGGCGAGCCGCGCTCGCTCTTCGTGACCGCAGACTACGCCTTCTGACCGAATCTGTAGTCGCTGACGAGGTACGAGGCTGCGATCGAGTGCGAAGCAGTCGCAAACCAGGCGCCTCGGGGTATCAGTTGCATTGAGACCTCAGGTTTTACGAGCGCTTCGCACTCGATCGCAGCCTCGTACCTCGTCAGCGACTACAGGGATCTTTCTCAATATTGGCCAACCCGGATTTTTATGACCCGCCTCACCCTCACCCAACTCGCCTGGACCCCTTTGGGCCACGGCCATTGTCATCACCAGTTCAAGCTGCGTGATGCCAACCTGCACGTCGCGGCAGGTGAGTTCGTGGGGTTGATCGGCCCGAACGGCAGCGGCAAGACCAGCCTGTTGCGCTGCGCTTATCGCTTCAGCAAACCCGAGTCAGGCGAGGTCCATCTGGGCCCGCACAACCTCTGGCAGCAATCGCCCCGCTGGTGCGCCCGGCGCATTGCGGTGGTATTGCAGGAATTTCCCGATGCCTTTGGCCTGACCGTCGATGAAGTCGTCGCCATGGGCCGTACCCCGCACAAGGGCCTGTTCGACGGCGACACCGAAGCCGACCGTGAACTGGCCAAAAACGCTCTCCAGTCAGTCGGCCTCAACGGCTTTGAAGACCACGCCTTCGCCACCCTCTCGGGGGGTGAAAAACAGCGTGTGATCCTCGCCCGGGCCCTGACCCAGCAACCCGAACTGTTGATCCTCGACGAGCCGACCAATCACCTCGACCCGCGCTATCAGCTGGAGCTGCTGCAACTGGTCAAGCGCCTGAAGATCGGCACCCTGGCCAGCATTCATGACCTCAACCTGGCCGCCGCGTTTTGCGACCGGCTGTACGTGATCAACCACGGCAAGATCATCGCCAGCGGCACCCCGCGCGAAGTGCTGACCGTCGAACTGTTGCGCGATGTCTTTGGCGTAGCGGCATTGATCGACGACCACCCGCTGTCCGGCTACCCGCGCATTACCTGGATAACCCAACCATGAAGCTGATCCGCCTCGCACTCGGCCTTTGCGCCGTATTGGGTGCCCAACTGGCCCAGGCCCAGACCACGCAGTACCCGCTGACGATCAAGAGCTGCAACCGCGACGTGACCTTTACCCAGGCCCCGAAGCACGCGGTCAGCCACGACATCAACATGACCCGGATGATGCTCGCCCTGGGCCTCAAGCCGCATATGGCCGGCTACAGCGGCATCAGTGGCTGGAAGGCGGTGACGCCCGAGATGAACGTGATCCTCGACGGCCTGCCGGAACTGGCCAGCAAATACCCGTCGGTGGAAACCCTGCTCAATGCCAACGTCGACTTCTTCTTCGCCGGCTGGGATTACGGCATGCGCGTAGGCGGCGACCTGACCCCGCAAACCCTGACTCCGCTGGGCATCAATGTGTATGAGCTGACCGAGTCCTGCGCTTTCGTGATGAAGCGCCCGCCTGCCAGCCTGCAAGACACCTACGACGACTTGCTCAACCTGGGCAGGATCTTCAACGTGCAAGACCGCGCCCATGAGGTGGTCGTGCACATGCAGCAAAAAATCGCCGAGGTACAAGCCTCCTTGCCCGCCACAAAACCCCGGGTGTTTCTGTATGACAGCGGCGAAGACCGTGCCATGACCTCGGGCAAGCTGGGCATCCCCCACGCCCTGATCGAAGCGGCAGGCGGCAATGACATCCTCAGCGACATCGACGCCAGCTGGACCCGCATCAACTGGGAAACCGTGGTCGAGCGCAACCCCGAGGTGATCGTGATTGTCGACTACAGCGAAGTCACGGCCGAGCAGAAACAACGTTTCCTGGAAACCAACCCGGCCCTGCAATCGGTGGACGCCATCCGTAACAAGCGCTTTATCGTCATCCCTTATGTGCAAGCCACGCCGGGTATCGACAACGTGTTCGCCATCGAAACTCTGGCCAAAGGCTTTCACCCACAATGATGGCTCGTCGCTACGCCCTGTTGCTGATCGGCCTCGGCGCACTGCTGCTGGTGTCGTGCGTGGTGTCGCTGGGTTTTGGCCCGGCGCGGGTGCCGGTGGACGTGGTGTGGCACATTTTGCTGAACAAGCTGTTCGGCCTTGGCGACGTGAGCTGGAGCCCGGGGCAGGAGCACATCGTGTGGCTGATCCGCGTGCCGCGCATGCTGCTGGGAGCGCTGGTGGGTGCCGGGCTGGCATTGATCGGCGCCGTGCTGCAAGCGGTCACCCGCAACCCGCTGGCTGACCCGCACCTGCTCGGCGTGACCAGTGGCGCCACCCTGGGTGCTGTGATTGTTGTGCTGCATGTGGGCGAAATCGTCGGCCTGCTGACCCTGCCCATCGCCGCGTTTATCGGGGCCTTGTTGAGCATGCTGCTGGTACTGGCGATCGCCAGCCGTCATGGCCGCCTGGACAGTGACCGCCTGCTGTTATGCGGGGTCGCGGTGTCATTTGTGATGATGGCTGTGGCCAACACGCTGCTGTTTTTGGGCGACCATCGCGCCAGCTCCGCCGTGCTGTTCTGGATGCTCGGCGGGCTGGGCCTGGCGCGCTGGGAACTGCTGGCCACCCCCAGCGCCAGCGTGCTGCTGGGGCTGGTGTTGCTGCTGGGCATGGCCCGCCCGTTGAACGCCCTGATGGCTGGCGAGCAGACCGCCGTGACCCTGGGCCTGAATGCGCGCAACGTACGCTTGCGGGTGTTTTTGATCGCCTCGCTGATGACCGGCGTACTGGTGGCTATCAGCGGTTCGATCGGCTTTGTCGGCCTGATGATCCCGCACATTGCGCGGCGTTTGGTGGGCGCCGAACACCGGCGTTTATTGCCGGTGTCGGCGCTGCTGGGCAGCGTGTTTCTGGTGTGGGTCGATGTGGCGGCCCGCACCCTGATCGCTCCCGAGGACCTGCCCATCGGCGTGGCCACGGCAGCGATAGGCGGGCTGTTCTTTATTGGCTTGATGCGTAAACGCTAAAGCTCATCGCGCACCGGCCCCACTTTCAACTGCACCACCGGCATACCGGGGGTCGTGCCTTCATAGTCAAACGCCACAGGTTGCGTCGACACGGTAAGGCGGGTGTTGACCGCCCCGGCTCGCGGCCAGGTGCTGCTCGGTTCCAATACCCGCAGACCGCCTGAGTTGAGCACACGGGTCAGGGTATCGCTGGGCAGGGCCGGGGTTCGGGTCGGGCTGCTGTTTTCAATGAAGTAGCGCTCGTAGGTGACACTGGCGCCGCTCACATATTCACACAGCCGGTCATTGGCCTCTTTGTCACCGCGCCAGTACCTCAACAGCCCACCGTCATCGGTCGAGAGGTACAGAAAATCAACACTGACGTCGCTCAACTCCCGGTGAAGTGTTCGGGTGGCGTAGCAAATGTCGACCGGCCAAAACATGTTTTTCAGCAGATTGGTTTCAATCGCAGTGCCCGCCACCTGCCCGCTGACTTCACGGGCGAAATGCAGGGATTTGATGGCATAGCCACCGGGCAACACCGTTCTGGCAGCCGGCACGTTCGGCAGCGACAAGTGCGTACCCAGAATCATCTGTGCCACATTCACCGGCTCATCGTTTTCCATCAATTGCAGGGCCACGTAAGTGTCGTAATCGGGGTGACGCAACACGCCCCCCATCATATTGGCCACGCACGGATGCTTGAGGTGTTGATGCTCATACCGCGCCGCATCGTCGGGGTGACTGAACACGGGGCCCAAGGCAAAGAACCGGATGTTGCTGGCCGTCGCAGCGGGCACTTCCAGACCATAAGGTTGCCAGCCCGCGCTGACACGCCCCGCACGGGTCCAGACCGGGTTGGTTTTGATCACCTGTAAATCACCCGCCATCGCCACCTTGCGCACATAGTCCAGCGGCGTGAGCCGCAGGGCTGTCAGTTGATCAAGCGTGGCCTGACCGCCCTCCCTGAATACGCCGCTGGCCAACTGCACCTGCGATGACCTGTCGATATAGCGCAACAGCGCACCGTCGCTGCTGGACAGGTAAAGCACCGCAGCCGCAGGCACCAAACCAATTTGCGCCTTGATACTGTCACTGAGCGCCAGTGCCCGGGCGAAATCCACCGGCGACACAAATGCCTCGTAAATGCGCCTGGTGTCCAACCCTTCCACGCCTGCCGCCACCCTGGGGGCTGCCACATAGACGGCCTGGAGCTTGAAACCCGGCGGCAGTCGGTGCTGGTCGGTCACTGCATCCCGGGCAAACAATCGGTCCAGGGTAAATTCCCCGCCTTCCAGTGGCAGGGTCGCTACGTATTCGTCCCCGTGAAGACTGGCGAGTATCACCCCGTATTGAGACGTTTGCGCAAACGTCAGACCGTTGTGCACATAGCGCACGGCATCTTCCAATTGAGTAAATACCGGGCTGCAAGCCAGAGGCCGTAGCGCCTCTGTCGCAGCTGGCACGGCACCCGGCTTGAAGTCCGCCGCTACCTTGCCGGGCTGCCCCCACAACGCACTGCCCACCACAACCTGCAAATCCCCCGCCTGAGCGACCTGACGAACGTAGTCCACGGGTTTGATCGAGTTGGCCCGCAGGGTCATGTGCATCGCGTTGCGCCGAACATTTTCGGGATGCTCCACAGGCGGCGCGATCTGCGTGCGCAGCGCCCGTTCAAGGGGAGAGTCGCTGGGGGTGTATTTGAGCAAGGTGCCGTTGCGCGCCGAAAAATAGCGGATGCTGGCCCACTCACGATCCCGGATGGCCGCATTGAGCTCGTGGGGTTCAAGCATGTTGCGCCACACCTGTTCCTGCGAGGCTGAACGCCACAGCCACAACGGATGCACACGGTGGGTGTGATAAACCGCCACCACGGCACACCCGTGGGGGGTGAGGGCGATGAGTTCTGGTGGCAGCACGCAGGCGGGATCGAAGCTCTCGTTATGGCAGGCCAGGGGCTCAGTGGCGACAAAACGATTGTCCAGCCGCTGATAGATCAGGCCGCCGTAGACCTTGTCATCTCGCCCGGCAATCTGTTCGTGGGCGTAACGCGCGGCATCATCAGCCGAGATGAAAGACGGGCTCATGGCCCGCCGGTAAAAGCCATCATAGGGTTGCCAGACGGGTGTCACCCGCCCCTCCCTGCTCCACAAGTCACTGGTGTGCAGCACGCTTAACTCGCCCACGCGGGAAAGCTCGCGAATAAACGCGCTGGTGAGCGTCACGCCGCTGAGCAGCTCCCGCGTAATCGCCAACCCCTCACCCTGGGTGAGCGGCGCCAGCAAGGTTTGCTCGGCCGGGGTCAACGTCGAGACGTATTTCAGGACAGCGCCATCGGTGGTGCAGATAAACAGCGGCACTGCGCGCGCGGCCGATGGCCCGGCCAATGCCTGGGCAGCCTTGACCCCATTGGCCAGGGCCTGGGGAAACAGGAAATTCTTGAATACCGAAGGCTCTTGCACAGGCACCAGGCTCGGATCGCGGTAAAAACCGTCGCGGCAATACAAGCCTGCCACCTCGTAATAAGGGGGTATGAGACCCGGAGTGGAGGCCGTCGAGGGGAAAATCTTCGACAGCGAGAAATCCAGCTCCCCCGAAACCGGTTCCGAAGCGACAAACACGGGCTGGCCTTTGTGTTCGAGGATGATCCCGTACACGCTGTCACTGGTTTGATTGACCCGCGCCCGCATCTCTTTGACGGCCTGCTCGATGCTCTCACTGATAGGCCCAAACGCGGGCTGCTGCACGATCACCGGGGCAATATCCAGAGACTCTGACGGTGTGAACACCTTGAAGTCCCCCCGCAACAGCCCCGGCTTTGCGCCCCATATTTCAGTGGACTGAATCACCCGTAACGTCCCGACCCTGGCTGCCGCCTGGATGTATTGGGCGATGGTGGGAAATGTCAGTTTCCCCTCGCTGGTATCGAGGGCAATTCGTTCTGTGAGCGCTTCTTCCAGAGGCGATCCGCTGGCGATGTATTTGAGCAGCGAGCCATTGACCCCCGACAAATAATGGGCGACAGCAAAATAGGCATTGAGCCGATTGAGCACCATGTCCGCAGTAGAAAAGCTGTTGATGGCGGTTTGAATGTCCTGGGGTGGCCATGATTTTAAAACACCTTGCAGCTTGTCGTAGTTCGCCGGGTGCGAATGGTACAAGGCCACGCAGGTATAACCGGGGGGGGTGATGAACATACCTGTGGCATCGGTTGAAATGACCAATGTCGGATCAAACGAGCTTTGTCTTCCTCTTACCGGGCGTGTTGCGAAATAGCGTCCCTGGGTGTCTTGGAGGATAGCGCCACCGTACTCGACGGTGCGGTAGTCCGCGATCAGTTGGTGGGCAAAGCGGGCGGCATCATCGGCATTGATAAAGGCCGGGCTTAGCGTCGGCAATACGGTTCGCACATTGGGATGTGCGTTGCGCTTTTCACGGTTCTCGGTGTAGTCCATAGCAATGGCATCCTTGATCAAAGAAGGGAGATCGGCCAAGGCCAGATCTCCTTTCATCATCAAGAGCCGTGGGCTGAGCGGGCGGTAAATAGTTAAGTTGCCCTGCGAAACCGCCCCCTCCTGGGGCGAACGGCCCCAGGCAGGCGATTTATGCCTGCCTGGCACCAAGGCAGCGCACTCAAGCCCCCAACTGGTGCGCCATGACGCCCGATTTTCGCGCAAAGCCCCGTTGCAGAGCCTTATTTCAACTCCGGCACAGCCCTTGCTAAGACCTTCTCAGTGTTCAGATCAATCCTCTAAAAATCAGATACCTGGAGATCGCACCATGAAGCGTCGCAGCTTGATCAAGGCTTTCACCCTGACCGCCTCCATCGCGGCATTGGGCCTGACCTGGACGGTGCAAGCCGCCGAGACCATCAAGGTGGGGATTTTGCATTCCCTGTCCGGAACCATGGCGATCTCCGAAACCTCGCTCAAAGACATGGCGCTGATGACCATTGACGAGATCAATGCCAAGGGCGGCGTCAACGGCAAGATGCTCGAAGCGGTGGTGGTGGACCCGGCCTCCAACTGGCCTCTGTTTGCCGAAAAGGGCCGCCAGTTGCTGACCCAGGACAAAGTGGCCGTGGTATTCGGTTGCTGGACGTCGGTGTCGCGCAAATCGGTATTGCCGGTGTTTGAAGAACTCAACGGCCTGCTGTTTTACCCGGTGCAATACGAAGGCGAAGAGATGTCGCCCAACGTGTTCTACACCGGTGCAGCCCCTAACCAGCAGGCCATTCCGGCCGTTGAATACCTGATGAGCGAAGACGGCGGCAGTGCCAAGCGCTTTGTGTTGCTGGGCACCGACTACGTGTACCCGCGCACCACCAACAAGATCCTGCGCGCGTTCCTGCACTCCAAAGGCGTGGCCGACAAGGACATCGAAGAGGTCTACACCCCGTTTGGCCACAGCGATTACCAGACCATCGTGTCCAACATCAAAAAGTTCTCGGCAGGCGGCAAAACGGCGGTGATCTCCACGGTCAACGGCGACTCCAACGTGCCGTTCTATAAAGAGCTGGCCAACCAGGGCCTGAAAGCCACCGACGTTCCGGTGATCGCGTTCTCGGTGGGTGAAGAGGAACTGCGCGGCATCGACACCAAACCGCTGGTGGGCAACCTGGCCGCCTGGAACTACTTCCAGTCGGTAGAGAACCCGGCCAACGATAAGTTCGTCGCCGACTGGAAAGCCTACGCCAAGAAACACAACCTGCCGGGCGCCGACAAAGCCGTGACCAACGACCCGATGGAAGCCACCTACGTGGGCATTCACATGTGGGCCCAGGCCGCCGAAAAAGCCAAGTCCACCGACGTGGATAAAGTGCGCGAAGCCCTTGCCGGCCAGACGTTTGCCGCGCCGTCGGGCTACACCCTGACGATGGACAAGACCAACCACCACCTGCACAAGCCGGTGATGATCGGCGAGATCCAGCCTGACGGTCAGTTCAGCGTGGTGTGGCAGACCGAAGGCCCGATCCGCGCCCAGCCGTGGAGCCCTTACATCTCGGGCAACGACAAAAAGCCGGATTACGCGGTGAAGGGTAACTGAGGCCAGCCTCATCGTTGTGCTTTTGTGGGAGCGGGCTTGCTCGCGATGCAATCAACACGGTTTCACTGAAAGACCGCGTTGCCTGAATCGCGAGCAAGCCCGCTCCCACAGGTGTGTTGAATTGCTTCTATCTGTGCAAGGCCATAACTATGCCCACTGCCCTTTACCGCGTTATCGTCGCGCTACTGCTGTTGCTGCCCCTGGCCGCACAGGCCGATGACGCCAGCGACTTCGCCGCTGCCAACAATTCACAGCAGGCCCAACTGCTCGAACGCTGGGCCGCGCACCCCGTCCCTGCCCGCGTCGAACTGATCAACAGCCTGCAACAAGGTCAGCTCACGGTAGACGGCCAGTCCAAAACCCTGCGCCTGAACAACCGTCTGCGCGGGCTGATCGACACGGCATTGGCCAGCCATCAGTTGCTTGCCAGCGATCCCAAGCTGCGCCTGAGTGCGGCGCAACACCTGCAAAAATCCGCAAGCCCTGCACAACTCTCATTCCTCGACCGGCAACTGGCTGGCGAAACCGACAGCGATGTACACACCGCCCTGAGCCTGGCGCTGGCCAATCTGCAACTGGTCGACCCCGACCCTGCCGTGCGTCTGGCCGCCGTGCGCCTGCTCGGAGAAACCGGCGAACCGCTGGCCCGCACCCGTCTTGAAACCCTGCTGCAACCCGGCGTCGAAACCGATGCCACGGTACACACCGCCGCCGAAACCAGCCTGTCCCAGGTCAAGCGCAAACTGCTGATCGGCGACCTGCTGGGGCAGGCGTTCAGTGGTTTGTCCCTGGGGTCGATTCTGCTGCTGGCGGCACTCGGGCTGGCCATTACCTTCGGCCTGCTGGGGGTGATCAATATGGCCCACGGCGAGATGCTGATGCTCGGTGCCTATTCCACGTACTGCGTGCAGTTGCTGTTCCAGCGCTTTGCTCCTGGCGCCATCGAGTTCTACCCCTTGCTGGCATTGCCGGTCGCGTTCTTTGTCACCGCTGCCGTGGGCATGGTGCTGGAGCGCACGATCATTCGTCACCTCTACGGCCGTCCACTGGAAACCCTGCTCGCCACCTGGGGCATCAGCCTGATCCTGATCCAGCTGGTACGCGTCCTGTTCGGTGCACAAAACGTTGAAGTGGCCAACCCGGCATGGCTGTCGGGCGGGCTGCAAGTGCTGCCCAACCTTGTACTGCCGTACAACCGCCTGGTGATCATCGTCTTCGCATTGGCCGTGGTGGTACTGACCTGGCTGCTGCTGAACAAGACTCGCCTGGGCCTCAATGTTCGCGCCGTCACCCAGAACCGCAACATGGCCGCCTGCTGCGGCGTACCCACCGGGCGTGTGGACATGCTCGCCTTCGGCCTCGGCTCGGGGATTGCCGGGCTCGGCGGCGTGGCCTTGAGCCAGGTCGGCAATGTCGGCCCGGACCTGGGCCAGGGCTACATCATCGACTCGTTCCTGGTGGTGGTGCTGGGCGGTGTCGGGCAACTGGCAGGCACTGTTTACGCGGCCTTTGGCCTGGGCATCGCCAACAAGATTCTTGAACCGCAGATCGGCGCCGTGCTGGGCAAAATCCTGATCCTGGGGCTGATCATTCTGTTTATCCAGAAGCGTCCGCAAGGGCTCTTCGCGCTTAAAGGACGGGTGATCGACTGATGAATCAGCCTCTGATGGTCACTGCGGCACAAAAAGCCGGGCCCACCGTTACAACCCTGGTGGGTGGCCTGGTCCTGCTGGTGTTGCTGGCCTTGCCGCTGCTCTCCCTGTTGCCTGCCGACAGCCCGTTTCAGGTCTCGGCCTACACCCTCACGCTGGTGGGCAAGATCCTCTGCTACGCCATTGTCGCGCTGGCGCTGGATCTGGTCTGGGGCTACGCCGGGCTGCTGTCCCTGGGTCACGGTTTGTTCTTCGCCCTGGGTGGCTACGCGATGGGCATGTACCTGATGCGCCAGGCCTCGGGCGATGAATTGCCCGCCTTCATGACCTTTTTGTCGTGGACTGAACTGCCCTGGTACTGGGTCGGCACCGAACACTTCTGGTGGGCCATGTGCCTGGTGGTACTGGCTCCCGGCTTGCTGGCACTGGTGTTCGGCTTTTTCGCCTTCCGCTCGCGAATCAAGGGCGTGTATTTCTCGATCATGACCCAGGCCCTGACCTTCGCCGGGATGCTGCTGTTTTTCCGCAACGAAACCGGGTTTGGCGGCAACAACGGCTTCACCAACTTTCGCAGCATCCTGGGCTTTGGCATCACCGAACCCGGCACCCGTGCCGCGCTGTTCTTCGCCACGGTGCTGTTGCTGGTGGTCAGTCTGTTTCTCGGCTGGCGGCTGGCGCGCAGCAAGTTTGGCCGCGTACTGACCGCGCTGCGCGATGCGGAAAACCGCCTGATGTTCTGCGGCTACGACCCCCGTGGCTTCAAGCTGTTTGTGTGGGTGTTGAGCGCTGTGCTGTGCGGTCTGGCCGGTGCCTTGTATGTGCCGCAAGTCGGCATCATCAACCCCGGCGAAATGTCGCCGACCAACTCCATCGAAGCCGCCGTGTGGGTAGCCCTGGGTGGACGCGGCACCCTGATCGGCCCGCTGCTGGGTGCAGGCGTGGTCAACGGCATGAAAAGCTGGTTCACCGTGGCCTTCCCCGAATACTGGCTGTTCTTCCTGGGGGCGCTGTTCATCATCGTGACCCTGTACCTGCCCAAAGGCGTGATCGGCCTGATGAAGAAAAAGGCCGACCAATGAGGAATGTCATGCTCGAACCCATCCTCGACCCCAACAAAGACGCGGGCAGCAGCCGTGACGCCATCAGCTTTGGCCAGCGCGTTGAACCGGGCCTGAACACCCGCCACGGCACCATCCTGACCCTGGAAGACATCAGCGTCAGCTTCGATGGCTTCAAAGCGCTGAACAACCTCAACCTGTACATCGGCGTTGGCGAATTGCGCTGCATCATCGGCCCCAATGGCGCGGGCAAGACCACCATGATGGACGTGATCACCGGCAAGACCCGGCCCAGCGAAGGGCAGGCCTGGTTCGGCGAAACCCTGGACCTGCGCCAGATGAGTGAAGTGCAGATTGCCCAGGCCGGGATCGGGCGCAAGTTCCAGAAGCCCACGGTGTTCGAAGCCTTGAGCGTGTTTGAAAACCTGGAGCTGGCGCAAAAGACCGACAAGTCGGTGTGGGCCAGCCTGCGGGCAACGCTGAGCGGCGAGCAGAAGGACCGCATCGGCGAAGTGCTGCACACCATCCGCCTGAGCGGCTCGGCCCATCGACCTGCCGGGTTGTTGTCCCACGGCCAGAAGCAGTTTCTGGAAATCGGCATGCTGTTGATGCAAGACCCGCAACTGTTGCTGCTCGACGAACCGGTGGCGGGCATGACCGACGCCGAAACCGAGTTCACCGCCGAACTGTTCAAGAGCCTGGCGGGCAAGCATTCGCTGATGGTGGTGGAACACGACATGGGGTTTGTCGGCTCGATTGCCGACCATGTGACCGTGCTGCACCAAGGCAGCGTGTTGGCCGAGGGCTCGCTGGAACAGGTTCAGGCGAATGAGCGGGTCATCGAGGTGTATCTGGGCCGCTGAATGATTACCTGTAGTCGCTGCCGAAGGCTGCGATAAGGCCCGAAGGGGCTTCAACCATTTCAAGAGCGCGACCGCTACGCGCTCGATCGCAGCCTCCGGCAGCGGCTACAGAAGCGGCGCAGTTCAAAAAGGAAATCAACATGCTAAACGTCCAGAAACTGCATCAGTACTACGGCGGCAGCCACATCCTGCGTGGTCTGTCGTTTGAAGTGAAAGTCGGCGAGGTCACTTGCCTGCTGGGCCGCAATGGCGTGGGCAAAACCACATTGCTCAAATGCCTGATGGGCTTGCTGCCGGTCAAGGAAGGCGATGTGCAGTGGGAAGGTAAAACCATCACCACGCTCAAACCCCACCAGCGGGTCCACTCCGGTATCGCTTACGTGCCCCAGGGCCGGGAGATTTTCGGGCGCCTGACGGTGGAGGAAAACCTGCTCATGGGCCTCTCGCGGTTCCCCGGTTCCGAGGCCAGGGAGGTTCCGGCGTTTATCTACGAGCTGTTCCCGGTATTGCTGCAAATGAAGCATCGACGCGGCGGCGATTTGTCCGGTGGCCAGCAGCAACAATTGGCCATTGGCCGCGCGCTGGCCAGCCGTCCGCGCTTGCTGATCCTCGATGAGCCGACTGAAGGCATCCAGCCTTCGGTGATCAAGGAGATCGGGGCCGTGATCAAAATGCTCGCCGCACGGGGGGATATGGCGATTTTGCTGGTGGAGCAGTTTTATGATTTTGCCGAGGAACTGGCTGACCAGTATCTGGTGATGTCACGGGGCGAAATCGTGCAGCAAGGCCGTGGCGAAAATATGCAAACAGAAGGTGTACGCGGGCTGGTAACGATTTAATCTGCGTCTCTATTTAGTGAAAAGTCCTACATATGAACCTGCCTGCCAACGCTCCATTGTTCACCCCCAGCTGGCACGCCGAGCTGGAGCTGGGCTATGGCCGTTTTGGCGACAGCACGCGCCCTACCCTGCGTCGTCATGTCGGCCCGTTGCGGGTGCAAAAGCACCTGTACGCCGAAGGGCCGCAGGTTTGCCAGCACATCATCGTCCATCCACCGGGCGGGATTGCCGGTGGCGATCAACTCAACATCAGTGCCAGCGTCGGCCCGGATGCCTGGGCACAACTGACCAGCCCCGGTGCGGCCAAATGGTATCGCGCTGCCGGGCCAGCCTGTCAGAACCTGACATTGAAGGTCGCACCCGGCGCGACTCTGGAATGGCTGCCACAAGAAACCATCGTCTTCAGCGCGGCCCAGGCCGAACTCTCGACCCGTATCGAACTTGAGGGCGATGCCCGGTTGTTTTACTGGGACATGGTGGCGCTGGGTCGACTGGCCAGTGGCGAGCGTTTCGAGCACGGGCACTTCCAGTCGCGGCTGGATCTGCGCCGCGACGGCCAACTGCTCTGGCATGAGCGCCAGCGCATTGTGGGCGGCGACGGGCTGCTGGATTCGCCCATTGGCCTGGACGGCAACCCGGTGTTTGCCACGTTGCTGGTGACGGGCGAGATCAGCGCCCAATTACTGGAAACCTGTCGCTCGCTGCCCAATCCGGTGCGCGGCGACTTGACCCAGTTACCGGGTTTGCTGGTAGCCCGCTGCCTGGCGGGTGAAGCCTTGCAGGCACGGGCCTGGCTGATTGATTTATGGCGTCTGTTGCGTCCGGCGCTGCTGGGGCGAGAAGCGCTGGCCCCCAGGATCTGGAGTACTTGAGCCGCCCGCTCCCACACTCAACATTTTTAAACTGCCGAACACGGACCCGATCATGGACCTGACCCCTCGCGAAAAAGACAAGATGCTGATCTTCACCGCCGGCCTGCTGGCGGAACGTCGACTGGCCCGCGGTGTGATGCTCAATTACCCGGAAACCATCGCCTATATCTCGGCCGCCCTGCTCGAAGGCGCCCGCGATGGCCGCACCGTGGCCGAACTGATGCACTACGGCACCACCCTGCTGACCCGCGATCAGGTGATGGAAGGCATCCCGGAAATGATCCCCGACATCCAGGTCGAGGCCACCTTCCCGGACGGCACAAAACTGGTCACTGTCCATCAACCCATCGCCTGAGGCCGCGCCATGTCTTACGTCATTCGTGATGCTGTCGCGGCGGACCTGCCGGCGATTCGCGAGATCTACAACGATGCGGTGCTCAACACGCTCGCCATCTGGAATGAGCAGACGGTCGATCTGGACAACCGCCAGCAATGGTTCAACGCCCGCCAGGCCCAGGGCTATCCGGTTCTGGTGATTGTCGACGACGCCAACATCGCCCTGGGCTATGCCTCGTTTGGCGACTGGCGTCCGTTTGAAGGGTTCCGCCACACGGTGGAGCATTCGGTGTATGTCCATCCCGAGCAACGGGGCAAACGCCTGGGCCCGCAATTGCTGGCCGAATTGATCAAACGTGCCCGGGCCTGCGACAAGCACGTCATGGTGGCGGCCATCGAAAGCGCCAATGCGGCTTCGATCCACGTGCACAAACAACTGGGTTTTGTCACCAGCGGGCGCATGCCGCAGGTGGGGATAAAGTTCGGCCGCTGGCTCGACCTGACGTTTATGCAACTGATGCTCAACCCCGGCGCACTGCCCCCCAAGGAACCCGCACAATGAAGACCGAACAACTGGTGCGCGTCACGGCGCAGAATTTTGCCCACTACCGCGAAGACTTGATTGTGCTGCTGCTCGACGCCGTCAAACACGGCGCATCGGTGGGGTTCATGAACGACCTCGACCTGCCCCAGGCCAGCCGCTACTTCAATGAAGTTCACGCCCAACTGGAGCAAGGCAATCTGCTGTTGTGGGTACTGGTTGAAGACCAGCGCGTGCTGGCCAGCGTGCAACTGATCCTGTGCCAAAAGGCCAACGGCCTGAACCGCGCCGAAGTCCAAAAGTTGCTGGTGCTCAACGAAGTGCGGCGCCGCGGGCTGGGCCAGGTGCTGATCCACGCGCTGGAACAAGGTGCACGGGAACTCAAGCGTGGCTTGCTGCACCTGGACACCGAAGCGGGCTCACCGGCCGAAAACTTCTACAGTGCCCTGGGTTACACCCGCGTCGGCGAACTGCCCAACTACTGCCAAAGCCCCAGCGGCCATTACAGCCCGACGGCCATCTACTTCAAAACCTTGAGTGAGCCGCAATGATTCCGGGCCAATACCACATCGAGGCGGGCGAGATCGAACTGAACGTGGGCCGGCGCACCCTGAGCCTGAGCGTGTCAAACCGTGGAGACCGGCCGATCCAGGTGGGCTCGCACTATCACTTTTTCGAAACCAACGACGCCCTGATCTTTGACCGGGGTGACAGCCGCGGCATGCGCCTGAACATCCCGGCGGGCACGGCGGTGCGATTCGAGCCGGGGCAAACCCGTGAAGTGGAACTGGTGGAACTGGCCGGGTTGCGCCGGGTGTTCGGCTTTGCCGGGCGGGTGATGGGCAATCTGGACAACGCCACGCTGTAGTCGCTGCCGCAGGCTGCGAAGGGTTGCACCGCAACCCGTTTCCCGACTTCCTTACAAATCTGCTCGCAGCCTTCGGCAGCGACTACAAAGTGAATCACACACAGGAACCGACCATGAAAATATCCCGTCAGGCCTACGCCGACATGTTCGGCCCCACCGTAGGTGACAAGGTTCGTTTGGCCGATACCGAGCTGTGGGTCGAGGTCGAGCAGGACTTCACCACCTACGGAGAAGAAGTGAAGTTTGGCGGCGGCAAAGTGATTCGCGACGGTATGGGCCAAAGTCAGCTGCTCGCCAGCGAGGTGGTCGACACCCTGATCACCAACGCACTGATCATCGATCACTGGGGCATCGTCAAGGCCGATGTGGGCCTCAAGAACGGTCGCATCCACGCCATCGGCAAAGCCGGCAACCCGGATATCCAGCCCAATGTGACCATTGCCATCGGCGCCAGCACCGAAGTGATCGCGGGCGAAGGCATGATCCTCACCGCAGGCGGTATCGACACCCATATCCACTTCATCTGCCCGCAGCAGATCGAAGAAGCGCTCAACAGCGGCGTCACCACCATGATCGGCGGCGGCACCGGCCCGGCCACCGGCACCAATGCCACCACCTGCACCCCAGGCCCCTGGCATATGGCGCGCATGCTCCAGGCCGCCGATTCGTTCCCGATGAACATGGGCTTTACCGGCAAGGGCAACGCCAGCCTGCCGCAACCGCTGATCGAACAGGTCGAGGCCGGGGCCATCGGCCTCAAGCTGCACGAAGACTGGGGCACCACCCCCGCGTCCATCGACAACTGCCTGAATGTCGCCGACCTGTATGACGTGCAAGTGGCGATTCACAGCGACACCCTGAACGAGTCGGGCTTTGTCGAAACCACCCTCGCCGCCTTCAAGGGCCGCACCATCCACACCTATCACACCGAAGGGGCCGGTGGCGGCCATGCGCCGGACATCATCAAGGCCTGCGGCCTGGTCAATGTGCTGCCCAGCTCCACCAACCCGACCCGGCCCTTTACCCGCAACACCATCGACGAACACCTCGACATGTTGATGGTGTGCCATCACCTCGACCCGAGCATCGCCGAGGACGTGGCTTTCGCCGAAAGCCGTATTCGCCGCGAAACCATTGCCGCCGAGGACATCCTCCATGACTTGGGCGCGTTCTCGATGATCAGCTCCGACAGCCAGGCGATGGGCCGGGTGGGCGAAGTGATCACCCGCACCTGGCAGACCGCCGACAAAATGAAGAAGCAGCGCGGCCCATTGCCCGAAGATGCCGTGGGCAACGATAACTTCCGCGCCAAACGCTACATCGCCAAGTACACCATCAACCCGGCCATCACCCACGGCGTGAGCCATGAAGTGGGGTCGATCGAGGTGGGCAAGTGGGCCGATCTGGTGCTGTGGCGCCCGGCGTTTTTTGGGGTCAAGCCCACGCTGATCCTCAAGGGTGGCGCCATTGCCGCAAGCCTGATGGGTGATCCCAACGCCTCCATCCCCACCCCGCAACCCGTGCATTACCGCCCGATGTTCGCCAGCTACGGTGGCTCGCGCCATGCCACCTGCCTGACCTTTATCAGCCAGGCCGCTTTCGACGCAGGCGTACCCGCAGCGCTGGGTTTGCAAAAGCAAATCGCGGTGGTCAAGGGCTGCCGTGATGTGCAAAAAACCGACCTGATTCACAACGGTTATTTGCCCAGGATCGAAGTCGACCCCCAGACCTATCAGGTCAAGGCCGACGGTGTGTTGCTGTGGTGTGAACCGGCTGATGTGTTGCCGATGGCACAGCGCTACTTTCTGTTCTGATGCCCTGCGTTTGCAGGGGATTGGCGGTTGTATTGAAAAGCTGCTTTTGGCGTTAAGATGCGTCACCTTTCAATACAGCCGCTCTTGCAGCAAGGTTTGTGGCCATGCGCCTATCTGAATTCATCGTTCACAATGTTGATCGTATCGTCGATGAATGGGAGCAATTTGCCGAAACCATCACACCGGCTGCCGACTCCATGACCAGCCTGGCGTTGCGCGACCATGCCAAGGAGATCCTGCTGGCCGCATCCCGGGACATGAACACTGCGCAAACGGCCAGCGAGCAGCAGGCCAAGGCCGAGGGCGAAGGCCCCGAGACCAGTCCCGCCCTGGATGAAGCCGCCGCCAGCCACGGCGAACTGCGCCATACCGTGGGGTTTGATCTGGTACAGATGACCTCGGAGTTCCGCCATTTGCGCGCCTGCGTGATCCGCCTGTGGGTCGCCAGCATCGACGCCCCGGCCCTCTCGCACATGCAGGACATGATCCGTTTCAACGAGGCCATCGATCAGGCCCTGGCCGAGTCAACGGCGGCCTACGCCGAACAGGTAAACCGCTCGCGGGATATCTTCCTCGCCATCCTCGGCCATGACCTGCGCGCACCGCTGCAGGCGGTGAGCATGTCCACTGAAATGCTGGAACGCAAAGCCCGGCTCGACGCCGATGCGTTGAATTATGTGCTGGCCATCAAGAATGGTGCCCGCCATATGGGGACGATGGTCAATGACCTGCTGGAGTTTGTGCGCAGCCGCCTGGGCAGCAACCTGCCGATTGAACCCAAGGCCATGGATTTGGCCGTCGCCTGCCAGGCAGCGCTGGACGAAGCCTGTGCCGGGCAACCCGACCGCGCCCCGAGGCTGCAGGTTGAAGGCGATGTGCAAGGCCATTGGGATCCGCGCAGGCTGGGGCAGCTGCTTCAGAACCTGATCGGCAATGCGCTGCAGCACGGTGCCCGCAAAGGCCAGGTGACGTTGAGCCTGAGCGGGGACGCGAGCGACGTGACCTTGCGCGTCCACAACCTTGGCCTGCCCATTGCCCAGGACGCCATTGCCACCCTGTTCGACCCGCTGGTACGCAGCCCGAGCGAAGACATCACCCAGCCGGGCACGTCGACCAGCCTGGGGCTTGGCCTGTTTATCATCAAGGAAGTGGTGGACGCCCATAAGGGCAGCATCGACGTGACCTCGACCGAAGCCGAGGGCACGACGTTTACCGTGGTGTTGCCTAGAAACACCTGAGCCATCTGTGGGAGCGGGCTTGCTCGCGATGGCATCACCGCGATGTGCCGTCAGACCGCGTCGTCTGCATCGCAGGTAAGCCAGCGCCCACAAAGCCTGTGGGCATGCTTCTATTGCGTCACAAAGCGCCCCAACTGCTGCTTGAGCCGCTGGTTTTCGGCCCGCAACTGCTGCACTTCTTCGAGCAGGTCCAGCGCCAGGGCGACGCCTTCCCACTCTATGTGCAGATCATCACGCAGCTTGGCCGCACGCCTGGCGATGACCAATTCGTAGTCTTCAAAACGCCACACGTCAGGCGTGCGGCCCTGAGGTTCGATAATTCCGTGTTCGACAATCTCTATCACGTAAGTGGCCGGGATATTGGCCTCTTCGCAGAACCTTTCCATGTCCAGCTGAACGATCAGGGTGCTGCTCATGATCAGTTACTCCATTGTTCTCTCGGGTCAAATGCAGCTTTGTCGGCGAGTTCTTGCCACAGTGCTTTGGTGGCCTCGTCGGTCTGTTTGGGCATGACCACTTTCAATTGGGCATACAAATCACCGCGCTGGCCTTTCTTGTCCGCCAGGCCGTGGCCCTTGATGCGCAAGCGCTGACCGCTCTGGCTGTCAGGGCGAATGGTCATCATCACCTTGCTGGTCAGGGTCGGTATCGCCACCTTGGTGCCCAGCGCAGCTTCCCACGGGGCCAATGGCACCGTGATGACCAGGTCGTGGCCTTCGACATCGAATTTAGGGTGCGGCGCAAAACGGATGATCAGGTACAGATCACCGTTTGCTCCGCCGCCCATGCCCGGCGCGCCCTGCCCTTTAAGGCGGATGCGTTCGCCGTCGGTCACACCGGCAGGAATTTTCACGCTCAGGGTCTTGCTGGTATCGCCGATCTGGAAGCTGATCTGCTTCGACTCACCAGACAGGGTTTCTTCAAGAAAAATCGGCAATTCCATTTCTACATCCTGCCCGCGACGGCCCGCACTGCGGCCCGATTGCCCACCAAATCCATTGCCGCGCGAACCGAAGATCGAGCTGAAAAAGTCTGAAAAATCGCCGTTATTCTCGAAACCACCACTGGAATGACCCTGCCAGCCCGGCGGCCCCTGGAAGGGCTGGCCATGCTGGCCGTACTGACGAATCTCATCGTATTCCGCGCGTTTTTCGGCACTTTTCAGTGCTTCATACGCTTCGTTGACGTCCTTGAACTTGCTCTCGGCGTCCTTTTCCTTGCTGACATCCGGGTGATATTTGCGCGCCAGCTTGCGATAGGCGGTCTTGATCGCCTTGTCGTCAGCCGTGGGCTCGACACCCAGGATCTTGTAATAGTCTTTGAAGTCCATGTAAGGATCACCATCCGTTATCAATATCGCGCCGTTCCAGGTCACCCAAAATGCTCTGGCTGACCGGCCTGTCGATTGACCGGTCTCAATCATGTGACGGAACGCCGCTGCAAAAGTTTATCGGCAGCCTACGGGCTTCACTCAATCGCCTGACAACTACCAAGCCAATGTCTGGAAGTTTGGGGGTGAAGGATAGTCTTTCAAGTGGATTAAAACCTACGAATTAGCGAATCGTCGCCCTTCGATTCTTCAGCGGTCTGACATACACTGCGCGGCCGTTTTTTAACCGGAACATGAAAGACATGAAAAGCGCCTCTCCAGCACGTGCCTGCGGTATCGACTTCGGCACGTCCAACTCCACCGTCGGCTGGCTTCGCCCAGGCGTGGAAACCCTCATCGCGCTGGAGGACGACAAGATCACCCTGCCCTCAGTGGTGTTCTTCAATATTGAAGAACGCCGCCCGGTGTATGGCCGTCTGGCGCTGCATGAGTACCTGGAAGGCTACGAAGGCCGCCTGATGCGCTCGCTCAAGAGCCTGCTGGGCTCCAAGCTGATCAAGCACGACACCAGCGTTCTGGGCACGGCGATGCCGTTCAAGGACTTGCTGGGGCTGTTTATCGCTCAGCTTAAAAAACGCGCCGAAGCGACCGCCGGTCGAGAATTTGAAGAAGTGGTGCTGGGACGCCCGGTTTTTTTCGTCGATGACGATCCCCTGGCCGACCAGGAAGCCGAAAACACCCTGACCGACGTGGCCCGTGCCATCGGGTTCAAAGAAGTGTCCTTCCAGTACGAACCGATCGCGGCGGCATTCGACTATGAGTCCACTATCGAACGCGAAGAGCTGGTACTGATCGTCGACATCGGTGGCGGTACCTCCGACTTCTCGCTGGTGCGTCTGTCGCCCGAGCGTCGTGGCATGGACAACCGCCAGGACGATATCCTCGCCACCGGCGGTGTGCACGTGGGCGGGACCGACTTCGACAAACAACTGAGCCTGCAAGGCGTGATGCCGCTGTTCGGCTACGGCAGCCGCATGAAAAGCGGGGCCTACATGCCCACCAGCCACCACATGAACCTGGCGACCTGGCACACCATCAACTCGGTGTACTCGCAAAAATCCCAGTTGGCCCTGGGCAGCATGCGCTACGACATTGAAGACACCGGTGGCATCGACCGTCTGTTCAAGCTGATCGAGCAGCGTGCCGGTCACTGGCTGGCGATGGAAATCGAAGAAACCAAGATCCAGTTGACCCACAACGACAGCCGTCACTTGCCGCTGGATCGGGTTGAAGCGGGGCTGAGCGTGGACTTGAGCCGCGGGATGTTCGAAGCCGCCATCGACAATCAGCTGGAGCGCATCCGCAACAGCGTGACCAACCTGCTCACCAGTGCAGGCGTGGGTGTCGAGCAGGTGGATACAGTGTTCTTCACCGGGGGTTCGAGCGGCATTCCGGCATTGCGCCAGAGCGTAGCGGCCATGCTGCCCAATGCCCGACACGTTGAAGGCAACATCTTCGGCAGCATCGGCAGCGGTTTGGCGATTGAAGCTAAAAAGCGTTACGGCTAATACCCTCACCCCAACCCTCTCCCACCGGGAGAGGGTCAGGGTGAGCTGTTAAACCAGCCCCACCTGCTTCAACTCACTCTTCAGGTACGCATAGTAAATCGGCCCGGCTACCACACCGGGCAGGCCGAAGGCGGCCTCGAATACCAGCATCGCCAGCAGCAATTCCCACGATTTGGCGCTGATCTGCCCGCCCACAATTCTGGCGTTGAGAAAGTACTCCAGCTTGTGGATAACGATCAGGTAGCCCAACGCACCCACCGCCACCCAGATCGACAGCGACAAGCCGACTATGGTGATCAGCGTGTTGGAGATCAGGTTGCCTATCACCGGCAGCAAGCCCAGCAGGAAGGTCAGCACGATCAGGGTTTTGGTCAGCGGCAAGTGAACGCCAAGCAGCGGCAGGATCACAGCCAGAAAGACTCCGGTAAACGCGGTGTTGAGCAGCGCAATCTTGATCTGCGCGAACACGATATTGCGAAACGCCTGTACCAGCAGGTGCAGACGCTCGAACAGCGCGGCAGACAGCGGCTTGCGACGGCTGATATCGGGAATGGTCTGCAAGGCCATGATGGCCCCCAGCACCATGCCGATCAGCAGGGTCACGAACATGTGTGCCGCGTCTTTGCCCACCAGTTGCAGATCGCTGAGGTGCTTGTTCATCCACTGCCCGATGGCAATCCGAAACTCGGCAGCGCTGGCAGGCAGGTAACTGTCCAGAAACGGCGGCAATTGACCCCGAGCCCGGTCAACCACGGCCATGAATTTGTTGAGTGAGGCCCCAGGGTTTTCGGCTTCATGCAGCAAAAAGCTGATGGCTCCGGCAAAAATCAGCGCCAGCACACTGACAATCAGCGTGCCCAGCAACGCCACTGCCAGCCACCGCGCACGACGCCCGGCAATCAGGCGCTGCAGTTGGGGGGTGAGCATGTTGACCAGTTCGAACACCAACAACCCTGCCAGCAGGCTGGGCAACAAACGCAACGGAAAGACCAGTAGCAAGCCGCCAGCAATGATGATGTAGCTGGCCAACACGATGTGACGCTGAGAAAACGATGGCATACAGCCTCAAAACTGACAGCGTGAAAGGAAAGGCAGTCTGCCAGCCTTCGGCGGGGAGCACTAGAATTTACACACCCCTTGTAGCCGCTGAGGAGCGGAGCGAGGCTGCGATCGGCGACGTAGTCGTCGTAAATGCAGCCACTCTGCTTTTCAGACTTGCCGAGTTTTACGGGTTTACGAGGACTACGTCCTCGATCGCAGCCTCGCTCCGCTCCTCAGCGGCTACACAGGCAGGCTTTATTTTTTCTTCAGGCAATCACTCATGAAGGCTTTGCGCGCATCGCCCTTGAGGTCCTGGGTACCGGCGGTGGCGTTGCAGGTTTTCATTTTGTCTTGCTGCGTGGCCGGTTTGGCTTTGAGGCAGGTGCTCATAAAGGCTTTGCGCTCATCACCCTTGAGGGCTTTGGCACTGGCGTCAGCGTTACAGGTGGTCATTTTGTTCTGCTGGGCAGTGGCCGCAAAACCCTGGGAGCACAGCAGCAGACCGATCAGCAGCAGAGGAACACGCAACATCTTCATGGAGTTTTCTCCTTGTTGACGCGCCAAGTGGCAGCGCAATTCACTGAAGTGTAGACAAACTCTGTTACATCGTTATCCGTTGCACCCTCTGGCGCTCAAACATCGCGACTTGCTGGCTGACAGTGGATAATCGCCGCTTATTAATCGTGTGGTTGTCCTGATGCAATACGCTTACCCGCTACTGGCCATTTTTATCTGGGCCGGCAATACCGTGATTAACAAGTTGGCAGTGGGCGCAATCTTCCCCTCCGAAATCGGCTTTTACCGCTGGCTGCTGGCCGGCCTTCTGTTCACGCCCTTTATGCTCAAACCGGTCATGGCCAACTGGCCTGTCATCCGTGCGAACCTGGGCAAGATCTTCGTCCTCGGCGTGCTTGGCATGGCGATTTACCAAAGCCTGGCCTACTACGCGGCAGCCCGGACCTCAGCCACCAATATGGGCATTATCCTGTCGCTGATGCCATTGATGGTGCTTGCGATGTCGATCATCAGCCTGGGCCAGCGCCTGACGGCCGGAGCATTGGTGGGCGCCATTGTGTCGTTTGTCGGGGTACTGGTGGTGGTGTCGAGCGGCAGTCTTGCGGCCTTGCTCGATCATGGCCTGAACCTGGGCGACGCGATGATGCTGGTCGCCACCCTGGCCTACGCGATTTACAGCACGCTGCTGAAAAAATGGCAGCTGCGCCTGCCGCCACTGCAGATGCTGTACATGCAGGTGCTCGTGGCGATTGTGGTGCTGTTCCCGCTGTACCTGGCCTCCACCAAGGTCGGCCCGACCGTTCACAACATGGGACTGGTGCTCTACGCCTGTGTGCTGGCGTCGATGATCGCGCCCTTGGCCTGGATGAAAGCCGTCGCCACCCTGGGCCCGAGTCGCACCACGCTGTTTTTCAATCTGTTGCCGTTGATTACGGCACTGATTGCTGCCGTGGTGTTGAAAGAGCAATTGCATGCCTACCACCTGATTGGCGGCGCACTGACCCTGGGCGGTGTGATTCTGTCGGAACGGTGGACTACGCCACTTCGCAAAGCCTGATCGCTCTGTCTCAACCTGTCGCCGCTGCCGCAGGCTGCTATGGGCAGCGCAGCGGCCCTCTTTGGCATTCAAGGCAAAGGCCTTGCGGTGGCAGCGGCCACATCCGTTCTGCAGGGCTTATTTCACCGTTTTCGGCACTTTGCCCTGCTGCATTTGCTGCAGCAGTGGCGCGCACTGGTTGGGCTCGCCGCCACTTGGCGCAACCAATGCCAGCAACCCTGCCGCCGGGCCTGCAATCACGCCCAGCGCCACCATGCCGGCACCGCGCAACAGCAACGGTACGGCTTGCACACCCGCCGAAGGGTTGGCGAAGGTGCCGCGCACATACAGCGGTGAACGCAGCGAAAACAAGCGCAGGCCCTTGGACTCAGGGGTGATTTTCAAGTCGAGCTGCTCGGTGGCGAAGTTGACCGTACCGTCGATGTAGATAATCGCGTTCTCGGTATCGAACACAAACAGCCGGGAGCTGGCCAGACCGCTCTTGATCCCGAAGTCCGCTGCCGCGCAGTTGATTTTGACGTCTTCGTCGCCAAAAATCTTGCCCACCACGTAGTTGCCCACGTTCAAGCCAGCTATCTCCATCAGGCTGCGACTGATGGCGCCATCATTGATGATCATTTTCAAATCACCATTGGCAGTACCCAACAACTTGGCCACCGAGTTGCCGGTCCCGGCAATCGTGGCATCGCCATTGAGTTCACCGAAGCTGGTCTTCATCGGTTCAAACGTGGGAAACAGCTGCTTGAGCTTGAAGTTGCGCGCCGTCAATTTGGCGCTGCCTTTCAACGGCGTCGCACGACCATTGAGGCGGATCTGCGCATCCAGCTTGCCGCCCGCCACGCCAAAGCGCAGCGGCTCAAGGCTCAGCTCGCCGTCATTGAGTACCAGATGGGTGAACAGGTCGGTAAACGGCAACTCGGCGCTCTGCACGATGCGCTTGCCGGTGAGTTCAACGTCGGCGTCCATGTCGCGCCAGCGCTCGGTGCGAAATTCTTCGACCGGCAGCACTTTACCCGCTGGCTGCTTGCTTTCACCGCCCCGGGCCTTTTGCTGGGTGTTGGAGTCGGCGCCGATCAAAGGAGCCAGGTCAGCCATCAGCAGTTGGTTGGACACCAGCTTGCCAGACAGCTTCGGCCGCGGCTGGCTGGCCACGTATTTCAGGTCGCCGTGAATATCACTGCTACCGATTTTGCCGTTGAAGTTTTCATAGCTGAAGGTGGCTCCACCGGGGTCACGCAATTGGGCGATCAAATGCCCGTCGGTCGAGTACGGCGGTGAATCCGGCAAGGTCACGCCGGTCAACGGATAGAGGTTGCTCAGGCTGGTACCGGCCAGCTTCAGGCGCAGGTTCAGCGCTCCCAGATTCAGCGGATCGGTCAAGGTCCCGGCCAGCGCTACCTGTGTATCGGCAATGCTGACCTGGGCTTGCAGCGGGAAAGGCCTGGTCGCGTCCTGCAAGGCCAGCAGGCCGCCAATCTTGCCCGTACCGTTGAGTTTCTGGTCGTGGTACTGGCCTTTGACCTTGAGGGCGAAGGCATAGTCTTGCGCCTGGCCACCTTTCTCCAGGGCCTTTTTCGCGTCCGCTTCGCCGACGATTTCCCTGAAGGGGACAGGTTTGCCCAGTGGATCGATCAGCACATCCAGTCGGGCTTTGAGGGTTTGGTCATTTAACGTCACGTGGCCCTTGTCGAAGCCGATGGCGCCTATATCAACGGTCCACGCTGACGGCTCGGCGTTCGGGTCCTTGGGGTCGAACGTGAAGTTCCAGTTCGCCCGGCCATCGGCCAGACGCTCAAGGTTGGCGCTGGGCTCGGTCAGGTTGATGCGCGGGATATCCACCGTTTGGGTCAGCAGTGCCAGCGGCGACAGGCGCAGCTCGACTTTCTTGAGGCTGGCCATTTGCGCCGTTTTCGACCATTCAGGATTGCCAAGGGTCAGGTCTTGGGCAATCACATGGGGCCAGGGCACCCAGGCGCGCCACCCGCCCTCGTCCTCTTCACGCTGCCAGCGCACGGCCAGATCACCGTTGATGGCAAACGGGCGATGAAGGATTTCGGACACTTTGGTGTTGAGGGTCGGCTTGATGCGGTTCCAGTCGAAGGTAGCGAGAATCACCACCAGCACGGCCACCAACAGCACGAGAATACCGCCTGTCCAGGCAAGGGTTTTACGGGTGCGCGTCATGTCGCGGCTCCTTGAATTCGACTCAACGTCCCAGTTACGACGCCTCTAAATGTACGACTGGCAAAGACGTCTGAAGGTTTAACCCCGGTACGACTTTCGTGTAAAAAACCTCGGAAGCCTCAGGCTAGAGCCCCCGAATCTGAACAATCAATTCTGTCGATTATCACCATTGCCCGTATGAACTTTGATATCCGGTAGCCAAGCGTAGCATTGCCACAACACCTACTTAGTTGCACTGCTACGGAGCACACACCATGAAACGCCCATTACTGCTTGGCCTTACCCTTTCACTTTTCGCCGTCAACGCTTTTGCCCTGCCAGCCGACGACGAGCCAACCCCAATGGTACAACCTGCATCGAGCACGTTGAGCCAACCCCTCAACCCGGTGGCTGAAGATGGCGCGCAACGTACCCTGGATCAGCAAAATCGCGTCGCTGAAGATGGCTACGATCGCACCCCAAGCAATCAGTTTGTCGCCGAAGGTGGCGCTGATCGTCTGGCCGAGCGCAATCAACGTGCAAGCTGAGTCATCTGTTTGTGTGGGAGCGGGCCTGCTCGCAACAGCATCCCCGTCGATAGCCCGATAGAACACGCCGCCTGCATCGAGAGCGAGCCCGCCCCCACACTTTGTGCAGCACACCGTTCGACGCCATCAAAGCCGATTTGCTAGAGTGCGCCGCTGTACTTGTCTGGAATACCAGCCCCGATGCTGCCCCGCGCCGAACAGAAGCAACAAACCCGCCTTGCGCTGATGGATGCTGCCCGCCACTTGATGGAATCGGGCCGCGGCTTTGGCAGCCTGAGCCTGCGCGAAGTCGCAAAAACGGCGGGCATCGTGCCTACCGGTTTTTATCGTCACTTCAGCGACATGGACCAGTTGGGCCTGGCACTGGTCAGTGAAGTCGGCCAGACCTTTCGCGAAACTATTCGCCTGGTGCGCCACAACGAACTGTTCATGGGCGGCGTGATCAACGCGTCGGTGCGCATCTTTCTCGACGTGGTAGAGGCCAATCGCTCGCAGTTTCTGTTTTTGGCCCGCGAGCAGTACGGCGGTTCCCAACCGGTTCGCCAGGCCATTGGCGCACTGCGTGAAGACATCACGTCGGACCTGGCAGCAGATCTTGGCTCCAAGCCCAAGTTGCAGCACCTGGACCATGCCGGCCTGACCGTGATCGCCGATCTGGTGGTCAAAAGCGTGTTTGCCGCCCTGCCCGACGTGATCGATCCGCCTGCTGACACCCTGCCCGATCACCTGCAACCCCAGGCCAAAATCAGCCAGCAGCTGCGATTTATCTTTATCGGGCTCAAGCACTGGAAAGGTTTGGGCAGCACGGAGTAATCGTTGGCGCACTGTGTTGGTGCGCCTTCGCACCCCCTGCGCACCCGTTTGGAACACCCTCATCGTCCTGCACCCTTTTTGGGCCTGTATTTGCACCCGTCACCCGGGTTGGCAAGCCCCTTGCTCTGGCTTGGGTAATGTCAATTGCAGGATGCCTTCCGATGTTGGTGATTCATCGCAGAATCCAGCCCCACCCCGTGTGGAGCGCCGAGCTACACCTCAACTTCGAAGCCCGGAGCAAAAGCCGCCTGCGCTGTTTCAGCAGCAGTGGCGAAGACGTGGGACTGTTCCTTGACCGCGGCCAGGCGCCCTTGAATGACGGCGAATTTCTCCAGGCCCAGGACGGACGAATCGTACGCGTGTGCGCCAGCCCGGAAAAACTGCTGCATGTCACCTGCCGCGATGCCTTTGAACTGACCCGTGCGGCTTATCACCTGGGCAACCGCCATGTTGCCCTGCAAGTGGGTGATGGCTGGTTGCGCCTGCTCGATGACTATGTGCTCAAGGCCATGCTGGAGCAATTGGGTGCACACACCGAGGCCATTGAAGCGCCATTTCAACCGGAACACGGCGCCTATGGCGGCGGCCATCATCACTCCCGTGCGGGTGAAGAGGACTTCAACTACGCGCCGCGCCTGCATCAATTTGGCGTTCGCCTGTGAATCCGGCCTGGGCGCTGTTGCGCTTGGCCAGCCCGCAACTGCCCATCGGTGGCTACAGCTATTCCCAAGGGCTGGAAATGGCCGTCGAGAATGGCCGTGTCACTGATCCTGTGACGGCCGCGCGCTGGATCAGCGATCAATTGCTGCTCAATCTGGCCCGCTTCGAAGCGCCGTTGCTGCTCGCCCATTGCCAGGCGGCGGCCGACCAGGACTGGAACACCTTGCAGCGGCTGTGCGATGAACAGCGCGCCAGCCGTGAAACCCGCGAACTGCATCAGGAAAGCCGGCAAATGGGCTATTCCTTGCAACAGTTGCTCACCGGTTTGCCGGAACTGGACGAGCCCGCACGGTTGTTTCTCGCACAACAGCGTGAGCCACATCTGGCGCTTGGCTGGGCATTGGCTGCACGCGCCTGGGGCATCAGTCCTGCAGACGCGCTGGCCGCCTGGCTCTGGAGCTGGCTGGAAAACCAACTGGCGGTACTGATGAAAACCCTGCCACTGGGCCAGCAAGCGGCCCAACGCATGACCAGTGAGTTGTCGCCCGCCCTGCAACAGGCACAGCAACACGCCAGCACCCTCGACTCATCCCACTTGGGCAGCGCCGCTTTCGGCCTGTCGTTGGCGAGCATGGCCCACGAGCGCCAGTACAGCCGCCTGTTTCGTTCCTAGGAGAATGTAATGAACACACAGCCTTTGCGTGTTGGCATCGGTGGCCCGGTGGGCTCCGGCAAAACCGCACTCACCCTGGCCCTGTGCCTGGCGTTGCGCGATAAGTACAACCTGGCCGTCGTCACCAACGATATCTATACCCGTGAAGATGCCGACTTTCTGGTGCGCAATGAGGCGCTGGCCCCGGAGCGCATTATCGGGGTTGAAACCGGTGGTTGCCCGCACACGGCGATTCGTGAAGATGCGTCGATCAACCTGGAAGCCGTGGATCAGTTGAACCGCCGTTTTCCGGGGCTGGACCTGATTCTGGTGGAATCGGGTGGGGATAACTTGTCGGCCACCTTCAGCCCGGAACTGTCCGACCTGACGATCTACGTGATCGACGTGTCCGCCGGGGACAAATTGCCACGCAAGGGGGGACCGGGGATCTGTAAATCCGACTTACTGGTGATCAACAAGATCGACCTGGCGCCACTGGTGGGCGCCTCGCTGGAACTGATGGACAGCGACACGCGGCGCATGCGCGGCGAAAAGCCGTTTGTGTTCAGCAACCAAAAGACCGGGCTTGGCCTGGATGCCATCGTGGCGTTTATCGAGCGTCAGGGTTTATTGGTTTGACCCGTGGGAGCGGGGGGGGGGGGGCGGGGCCGGCGCCCCCCCCCCCCCCCCCC
>NZ_JAHKRC010000016.1 GCF_019345465.1 Pseudomonas sp. NKUCC02_KPG | reverse complement strand
GCTACGTCGCAGTGGCGCACCATCTCGATCGCAGCCTCGTTCTACTCGTCAGCGACTACACGCGAGATGGGTGAAGAATCTGTAGTCGCTGACGAGCCGTGCGAGGCTGCGTTCGGCTGCGCAGCAGTCGTAAAGTCGGCTTCCACGATTTATCAGGTAAACCGCATGCTCAGGTTTTGAGACCGCTACGTCGCAGTGGCGCACCATCTCGATCGCAGCCTCGTTCTACTCGTCAGCGACTACACGCGAGATGGGTGAAGAATCTGTAGTCGCTGACGAGCCGTGCGAGGCTGCGATCGGCTGCGAAGCAGTCGTAAAGTCGGCTTCCACGGTTAATCTGGCATACCGCGTGTACCGGATTTGCGACCGCTACGTCGCAGTGGCGCACCATCTCGATCGCAGCCTCGTTCTACTCGTCAGCGGCGACATGAGTTCCCCGCGACCATAGATCGGAATCGCACTGCAAACCCAATAAAAACATATTTTGATGCTTAAATTAATATTGTTGGATTATTCGACTCAGAGGGTCCTGCCATGAACATCAAGATTGCGATAGTGCTCCTGCTTTCCCTGCTTGCCCAACCGGCCTGGAGTCAGGCCAGCAACCCGCCCCAGGCCAGCGCCACCAGTGCAACGGCGCTCACTACCCGAATGGCCCTTCGCGACCTGTGGGTGGAGCATATTTTCTGGATCAGAAATTATGCGATAGCCAATCAGGACGGCAATGCGGCACAAGCCGCCATAGCCCAAAACGAGGTCGTCAGTAATGCCAAGGCCATCGCCAACAGCATTGCCCCACTTTATGGGCAACCGGCGGCCGACCAGTTGCTCACACTCCTCGCCGGGCATTGGGGGGCGGTAAAACACTACAGTGATGCACGGGTCGCCAACGACAAAGCCGGTCAACAGGCCGCAATCGCTGAGTTGTCTGCGAATGCCAAGTCGTTGGCCGCCTTTCTGGCCAAGGCCAATCCCTATTTGCCCGAGCCCACGCTGCAAGCCATGCTGAGTGCCCACGGCGCTCACCATGTGACACAGATCGAACAGCTGGCCGCCAAGGATTACAAAGGTGAGGCCCAGACCTGGGGCATGATGCGTACACACATCCTTGCCCTTGCCGATGCCTTGACGGCGGGCTTGATCAAGCAATTCCCCGATAAATTTTGACTGCAAGCAGGAGCCGGACAGATGCTGGAAGGAATGGGGCGAACCCAACAGGACTTGTTGAAGGCATTGCTGTACTCACCTGCGGGAATGAGCATTGATGAGCTTGCCCACAGTCTGGGGGTGACACGCACTGCGATTCGCCAGCATCTTGCTGCGCTGGAGCGCGACGGTCTGGTCATGCGGGGCGCCACCAGGCCCACCGGGCGGCGCCCCGAACAGCTCCACCAATTGACCGACCACGCAAAGGAGCTGTTCCCGCGCCAATACCCGCTGCTGGCCAACTTGCTGATCGATCAGGTCGCAGGTCTGCTCGGAGAGCAGGCGCTGTCCCAGTTGATGCAGGGCCTGGGCCGCAAGCTGGCCAGCGATCTTGAACCTGAAGTTGTCGATGAAGCGCGCATCGTTCAGTACATGAACCACTCGGGATACGAAGCGCAGGTGTTCTTCAGATCATCGGGCGAACCGGAGATTGTGGCCCACAACTGCATTTTTCATCAGTTGGCCAAAGCCCATCCCGTGGTGTGCGAACTGGACCTGGCATTGATCGGTGCCCTGGGCGGTGGCAAGGCAGAGCATCTTGAATGCATGGTGCGTGGCGGGCAGGTCTGCCGCTTTAACGTGGTCAGGTAAACCGGATTGCAATCGGCAACTTTGTGGGTTATCAGAACCGGCCTGCGTACTTGACGCCAAACTTTAAACGGCCACTCCAAGACACTCCATCACAGCACTGTCGAGTCAGAGTCGCATTGGCAAAATAGAATGGTTATCGGTAGCAAGGGTTACTCATCGGATCCCGTAAGTGCTTACTTGATCTACTTACAAAGCAGCGCTATTCCTTACAACTGCCAACATAAAAAATAAAAAACAGGAATACCGTGATGCCTAGATTCGTGGTTGTCCCCGCCGTGCCCAAGGAGACGGGATCAATGCGCATTGGATCGCGCTTTTATTGCACCACCGGCCCGATAGGTTTCAATATTTATGACTGTGAGGCCCTGTGCAGGCTGCCCGAGAGCTATCCAGCCCGAGGAGACGCTGAAGACGCCTGTAAACAGCTCAACAGTGTGAGCCTGCAAAACATGATTGATGAAAGCGTTTACGCTCACTCGCCCTGACAATGGTTTGCACATGGGCATGACGTAAAACAGCATAAGTTGCTGACGAACTGTTCAATTAAAAACTTCAATTCAAATGAATACTTTAATTGAATCCAAGTATTCATTTGACTGAAGCAAGTGCGGTTATTTGCGCACCGCGCACGTCATGGTCTGGACTTTTATATGGGGGTGGCTTTCTAAAGTTTCCCACTCATTCATAAAGATGAAACCGTGTTTCAGGTAGAAGCTGGAGGCCCTTGCGTTGTCCGCAGATACGTCCAGATAAATGAACTCATGCCCGTCCTGCAACGCCTGGCGTTTGACAGCGCCCACCAGTTGAGCGGCTGCGCCAGAACCGCGAAAGTCAGGTGCGACCCACATGGCGATCACGTTGTAACGGTGGCCCTGGATCACGGCCCCGATCATGCCAACCGGCTTGCCGTCCTTGATGGCCAACCAGAATTTCGTCCCGACTTCTGACGAAGCGCGCTCTTGCCACTGGGCATCGGTGTCATTGGCCGCCGTTTCATGGCTCACTCCAAACGCTGTGGGTGCGTCCAAAAGCGCTGCAAGGCGTACGTGCTTCAAAAGCATCCAGTCCCTGGTATGCGTCAAGCGAATGACCATGTCCTTTCCTGCTACGGGTTCACAAAGCCCAGGCCGATACTCGCTCAATGACTTTTCAAAACGCACATCACCCTCAGGCAGTTTCTCCACCACCTGCCAGCCCAGGCTTCGATAGAAGCCGCTGGCACGACTGTTTTCAGCGGTTTCAAGCCATATGGTGCGGTGGTGCTGGAACAGGAGTTCCTCGGCCCTGGCCATCAGGCGGCTACCTAATCCGCGCCCCTCGAACCCAGGCCGGACAAACGCGGCAAACACGCAGCCATCTTCAGCGTCAGCCATGGAAAACCCGACAGGCACCCCCTCAACCTCTGCCACCCACACACACGGCGAAGCCTGGATAGCCTCTCGGATGGCTTGGGGCGTAATGCCCATTTCGCTCAACTGATCATGGGAGAGGTGGTTCTCCGTGACACTGGTTCGAATATCAAAGATGGCGCTGATGTCTGCCTGATTGGCGATTCTGACTGTCGTTTCCATGAACGGCTCCTTGTCTATCATCCGCCAGAGGGTATCTGCCCGGGCGGGCACAGCACAACAAGCGGTAAATCAGCCATATCCAAAAGAGATGGCACCATCTGAAATCAGCACTACAAGTGTGTACCAAAGGCTGCCTAAGATAAGTCATGACTCCTTACAAATGCCGCCAGCTTCACGCGGCGCACAAAAACCGGAGAGTGCTTGATGTCCCTTCCTGCTGCCTGCGAACACCCGCCCCTGCCCGAAATGTTGCGCGATCAATTAAGCGACTTGCTCGGCACACGATTCTCCACTTCGGCCAGCGTGCGCGAGCATCATGGCAGCGATATTTCCGCACTCGACCCCATGCCGCCGGATGCCGTGGCCTACGCCAACAGCCTGGAAGATATCGTCAACATCAGCGCCGCGTGCTATCGCCACGATGTGCCGATGATCGCCTATGGCAGCGGCACCTCTCTGGAAGGCTGGTTGCAGGCGTCCCACGGCGGCGTGAGCATTGATGTGTCAGGCATGAACCGGATTATCGATATCCGGGTCGACGATATGGACGCCACCGTACAGCCGGGCGTGACGCGCAAGCAGTTGAATGCCGCGCTGCATGGCACCGGGTTGTTCTTCCCGATCGATCCCGGCGCCGACGCGTCCCTGGGCGGCATGGCAGCCACGCGTGCCTCCGGAACCAACGCCGTACGCTACGGCACCATGCGTGAAAACGTGCTGGCCATGACTGCAGTGCTGGCCGATGGTCGAGTGATCAATACCGGTGGACGTGCGCGCAAGTCTTCTTCGGGATACGACTTGACCCATTTGCTGGTGGGCTCGGGCGGTACGCTGGCGACCATCGCCGAGCTGACGGTCAAGCTGCACCCGATTCCTGAAGCCATTTCGGCCGCCGTGTGCCGTTTTCCGAGTGTCGATCTGGCCGTACGCGCGGTCATTCAGACCATCCAGCTGGGCGTGCCAATCGCCCGCATCGAATTGCTCGACGCCTTGACGATGCGAGCGCTCAACGCCTACAGCAGCACGCAACTGCGCGAAGCGCCCTCCCTGTTCTTTGAACTGCATGGTTCTGAAGCGGGCGTGAAGGAGCAGATCGAGACGGTGCGCATGGTCGCCGACGAGCACCAGGGGCTGGACTTTGAATGGGCGGTCCATCCCGAAGATCGCAGCCGCTTGTGGCAGGCACGGCATGACGCCTATTTCGCCTCCCTGGCCCTTCGTCCCGGTTGCCGCTCCCTGACCACCGATGCGGTGGTGCCGATTTCACGACTGGCCGAATGCATTGAGGCCACTGCCGAGGACCTTGCCGAGAATGGTTTTCTCGCCCCGATTTTCGGCCACGTGGGCGATGGCAACTTCCACGCGCTGATTCTGGTCGACCCCCTGAACCCGGACGAAGTCGAGCGCGCCGAAGCGGTGGCCCATCGACTGGCCGAGCGGGCGATTGCCATGCAAGGCAGTTGCACCGGCGAGCACGGCATAGGGCTGACCAAGCAACACTTTATGGCAGTCGAACACGGAGCCAACGCCGTGAGCGTCATGCAGGCGATCAAGGCAGCACTGGACCCCAAGCAACTGATGAACCCCGGGAAGATTTTCCCTCGCGGGCACTCGACAGGCTGACGCGCTGTACCATCATCGGCCCCCGTACATTCGAGCCCTGCAGGAAGCGCCTCAATGGAAATCCGCCAGATCAAATACTTTGTCGCCGTCATCGATTGCGGCAGCTTGTCCAGGGCCGCACGCCAGGTGCATGTGGCGCAATCGGCGTTGAGCAAGCAGATGTCCGCGCTGGAGGATGATCTGGGGGTGCAGTTGTTCCATCGCAGCCACAACGGCGTCGTCGCAAGCGAAGCCGGCAAGGTCTTTTACGAATATGCCCAGGGCATGCTCAAACATTTGACCGACGCCCGTGCTGCCGTCAGCAGCAGTCAGGATCAAGTCAGCGGATCGATTACAGTGGCATTGCCACAAAGTGTCGCAACCATTCTGGCCATGCCGCTGATGCGCGCCGTGGCGGCCCGTTACCCACAAGTGGCGTTCCATCTCAACGAAGAGCTGACCGGGAACGTCATGGACCAACTGCTCCACGGTCGGGTTGACCTGGCCCTGTTTACCTCCCTTGATTTGCCCCCGCAGGTGCTGTTCAGCGCGTTGATCGAAGAAGATTTTTACCTGATACACCGGGCCAATGCGCCTGACGCACCACCCGCCGGGGAGGTCTCTCTGGAGCAGGCACTGGCCCGCCCCCTGGTGTTTCCCAGCCAGGCCCACGGTCACTGCACCCGCACCGTGGTCGAACACGCGGTAAAACAGCGCGGGTTGGCAGCGGGACAAATCGCAATGGAGGTCAATTCCGTACACATCCTCAAAAGTGCAGTCGAGGCCGGTATTGGCCACACCATCATGCCGCTGAACCTGGCCATGCGAGAGATCGGGGACGGCCGCCTGGTCGCCCACCGGATTGCCGCTCAAGGGGTGTCCCGGATCCTGGGCATCTGCAGCTGTGCCTCAATGCCCGCCAGCCATCTTAAAACCCTGATCAGCGAGCTGATCCGCGAAATCGTGGGGGGCATGTGCCAGAACGGTGACTGGCCAGGAGGTCGTGCACTCGATCCGTAAGCCATGCCATTTCAACATCGCCCCTACAACAACAAGAAAGAGGCTCGAGATGAACACCTTATCGCCGCTCCCCGGTGACATGCCGGACCACGCACTGCATTCGGCCTACCGTAAAACCGCGTGGCGGGTCATTCCGTTGCTGATGGTCTGTTACCTGGTCGCTTATCTGGACCGGGTCAATGTCGGCTTCGCCAAGTTGCAGATGCTCGATGACTTGAAGTTCAGCGAAGCGGTCTACGGGTTGGGGGCCGGGGTGTTCTTCGTCGGTTACCTGATGTTCGAGATCCCCAGCAATATCGCGCTGCACAAATTCGGCGCCCGGCGCTGGATTGCCCGGATCATGATGACCTGGGGCCTGCTGTCGGCAGCCATGATGTTCGTCGAAACGCCCATGAGCTTCTACCTGCTGCGTTTTCTGATTGGCATCGCTGAAGCCGGTTTCTTTCCCGGGATCATTTTCTACCTCACCACCTGGTTCCCGAGCCATCGTCGCGGGGTGATGATTTCACTGTTCATCGCCGCCTTGCCGATCTCCAGCATGCTCGGCTCGCTGATTTCCGGTTTGATCATGCAAACACTCGATGGCGTGGCAGGTTACGCCGGCTGGCAATGGCTGTTCGTGATTGAAGGATTGCCGGCAGTGGCATTGGGTGGCGCGGTGTTCTTCCTGCTGCGCGACCGCATTGCAGATGCCCACTGGCTCAGCAGCGAGGAAAAACGCGGCATGCAGGCCGCGCTGGATCGCGAAGCCAAGGCAAAAGCCCACCATTCAGTGCGCGATGGCTTGCTGAACCCGAAAATCTGGTTGCTGGGGGCGGTCTACTTTTGCCTGGTGCTGGGGCAATACGTGATCAGCTTCTGGATGCCGACCATCATCCGCAACAACGGTGTAGCCGAGCCCTGGGCAATCGGCGTGCTCAGCGCCATTCCCTACTCCGTCGCGGCCGTGAGCATGGTGCTGGTCGGGCGCAGCAGCGACCGCTTTCGCGAGTATCGCTGGCACCTCGCGATCTGCGCGTTCATCGGCGCTGGCGGCGTGGTGTTCGGCACCCTGTTCGGGGCCAGCCTGTGGTTGTCGATGATCGGCCTGACTGTCGGCACCGCGGCGATGATCAGCAGTCTGCCGGTGTTCTGGGGCATGCCCACCGCCGTGGTGGGGGGCGCAGCGGCGGCGGCCGGGATCGCACTGATTAACTCGCTGGGCAATGTCGCCGGGTTTTTCAGCACGATCGTGGTGGGCTGGTTGACCCAGCTAACCGGCAACACCCAGGCGGCCATGTATTTCATGGCCGGCGCCCTGGTGATCGGCGGGCTGCTGGGATTGAGCGTGGCACGTGCGCGCAATGAGCCGATTGTGCAGATGAAAACAGTGCCTTGAGCAGGCTCTGAGGCGGGGGCGATGCCATCGCGAGCAAGCCCGCCCCACCTCAGCATTGTTCAGTTGCCCCGCCCGCCCCCGAATGACCAGGCCTCGGCCTCTGTGGTGGTCACGATCACCATGACATCCTCAGGGTCCAGGCCTGTGGCACGGTTCAGTTTGGTGACCAGGTCTTGATAAAAGCGCTGCTTGGTCAGTGTCGAACGCGGGCGCCCTGCCGTTATGGCGATCAAGACAAAGTCATGACTGCGCGGCCCGCCGAGGTAGCCCGGATCGAAAATCAGCTCGCCTGCTTCATGCTGGTCAATGACCTGGAACCGGTCAGCCAGCGGCACCTCGAAACTCTCGACCAACGCATCGTGCAGCCCCTGTGAAAGGGCCTGCAAATACTCGGCAGACTTGCCCCGGTGCAACGAGATACGTGCAAACGGCATGGCGCATTGCTCCTGTGAAGTGTTGACCGGAGAAATCTATCAAGTCGCAACCATTGGGAATATCAGATTAAATGACGCCCATCGTTCCAAAATTGTGGATGATCAAATGCGACGCCCTGTCTTCGACCTCGATGTACTGCGCACCTTCGTGACCGGCGTGGAGCTCAACAGTTTTGCCAAGGCGGCAGACCGCCTGGGCCGTTCGACCTCTGCCGTGAGCGCACAACTCAAGAAACTTGAGGAGCAGATCGGAACGCCCGTCCTGCTCAAATCCGGCCGGGGCCTGGCACTGACGCCAATGGGCGAATCCTTGCTGACTCATGCCCGTCGGCTACTGGAACTCAACGACAGCATTTTCCAGACGCTAAATGAACACCAGACGCCAGAAACTGTGCGCCTCGGGCTTCAGGAAGACTTTGGCGAGCACTTTCTAAGCGACATTTTGCGCCGGTTCGCCATGAGCTATCCCCTGGTAAACCTGGAAGTCAGGATCGCGCGCAATGCCCAGCTGCTGGCCCTGATGGACAGCGACGGGCTTGACCTCGCACTGGCCTGGGACACCGGGCAGCCATCCGCCTGTGCTACGCGCCTGGGTGAAGCGCAAATGCACTGGATCGGGTCCCGGGACACACCGGCCCGCTACATGCCTGGCGACGCGCCACTGCCCTTGATCCTGTTCGACGCCCCATGCGTCATGCGCAGCGTGGCGATCAAGGCGCTGGATGAAGCAAAAATTGCCTGGCGGATTGCACTGACCAGCCCTGGTGTGGGGGGGATCTGGGCGGCCGTTGCCGCCGGACTGGGAGTGACCCTGCGCACCCGCATCGGGTTGCCGAGTCATCTCGCGATTATTCGCGGGTTACCCGCGGTTCCGACCCTGGGGTATGTGCTGCATGCTGTGAACGAGCACCTCACGCCTGCCGCCAGGCTGCTGGCCGAACTGATAGAAACAAGCCTGCAAGAACAAATGAGTTGATCCCCGGCTGAATGCAGCCTGTTGGCGCACCGGTGTTCAAACCCTCTGTGCGAGTTTGCGTTTCACTTGCCTGAGGTAGCTGTTGACGATGAGCTTGTGCGCCGGGCCCACCGGCAACATGTAGAGACGGCCATAGGCGTTGTGGGTCACGACCGAGGATGTAACCACCAGCACATGATCGGTGGTTATCGAGAGGCAAATCATCACATCCAGATGCCGGTCACGTTCGGTCAGCACCAGCATCCGGGGAGCACTGTGCTCCACCAGAAAAAAATCCAGATGGTCGCCCTCTTGCACGGCCTCTCGCCGGGTGCCGGAGAAACCACCGATGCGCTTCACGCCAAACAGGGAGGAAATGGCATCCCGGGTCCGGAAAGCCAGGCGCATGGGCAGCCCCTGTTCGGCCGTCATGAGGTTCCAGGCTTCAAGCGCCGTGATGGGTGCAGGTAGCTGGACCGATCTGCTGTCGTGGTAATCAAGTTCAGACACTTCTCGAAGCGTGCGAACAGGTGATGTGAAAGCCAAAGCCTGCCTCCTGGATACTGAATGAAATTCCATTTTTCAAACGCCTGGGCACATCAAAACAACCTCAGCGCCCCGGCTGCCATTGCGGGTGCATCGCAAGATGCTCATGGTTGAGCCATGGAGCATCATGATCAACCCAAATGTGATATTGCACACGCACACCCGGGTCCTCGTCCAGCGTCGCGACACGAACAATCACAGCCGGTGCTGCGGTTCGCTCTGCCACAAGGTGAGAGCCGCACAGCGAGCAAAAGCGACGCAATTTCCCGGGGGAAGACTCGTAACTGCTCAGGTGTTCCTGCCCCTTCGTCCAGCGAAAGTGCTCACGCAAAACACCCGCCGTGGTCACGAATGCTGCGGCATGGGTTTTGCGGCACGAGTGACAATGGCAGTGGCTCACCGGCATGTCGATACTGTCAATTTCATACCCGACGGCCCCGCAGGCACAGCTTCCTTTCATTGCATTTTTCCTTGTTGATGAGGGAGATACGGTGACCTTCAATAACCTAAAGCAGACGTGTATCGGCCACAACCCCAACGCGCGGGGCCGTCTGAAGGCGCCAGCGGTCTCTTCTCGCGTTGCACGCGTTCGATCAGGCTCATGCGCTTTACACACTGGGCATCCGGGAAACGGAGTCTGACGTGAACTCGGGATTGTGACATTTGCCACGTGTGGCTATGCCGTTATCAAGGATCTGATCGGGGGAGCAGGAACTGGTCCGGGAGAGGATACCGCTTCAACACATGAACGCAGGCAATGGCGGCACAGCCGTGGTGTCAGGTTCACACCTGCATGCCGGGACCGCCATCGTCACCGCGCTTATTCCCGACGTTCCGGCCGCGGGATGCCTGGCGTTGCACTCAGGCACATTGCACGGTAGCTCACCCAATCGCACCTCAGGGCCCACGCGAGCGAAGCCATGGCGCTGTCGTCTCGCGAAGACTTCCTGGAGAGGGTCAATGCCTAGTTTTTCTTGCCCAGGTTGCCCAGACCGCCGAGCAGGCCGCCAAGACCACCCAAGCCACCGGTGGTAGTGCCCGCACCCGTAGTGCCGGTGTTTACCTGACCACCTGTCAAGGCCGTTGCCCCGCCCAGACCGCCCAGGCCACCAAGCAAGCCACCATTGCCGCCCAGACCCAGCAAGCCACCCAGGCCGCCCGTGTTTGTACCGGTGCCTGCACCTGCTGGCGGATTGACATAACCGCCGGATTTATCCAGCACGCCGCCCACACCACCCAGCACACCCCCGACCAGGTTTGTTACCGGGTTATTGCCTGTATCCGCCACTTTGTCACCGAGCCCCCCTACCACACCGCCAACCTGTTTCAGCAAACCGTCCACTGGTTTGCCCAAACCTGTTGTTGTACCCACCTTGCCCGTTACGTTCTCGACCAGTGAAATCACGGGCACTACGACTTTGTCATTCAGGCCCCCGGTCGCCTTGCCCAATTGACCGCTGGTGACGTTGGTCGTCAGCGTATTGCCGAGCATGGTGACGGTGGTGCCGACCTTGTTCACCAGACCACCCGTGGTGTCGGTGACTTTGCCCACAACGCCCCCCACGAGCGGAATCTGGCTGATCGGTGTGTTATCGACCAAACCGCTGACACCAGTGCCCAGTGACGAAACACCCTTGCCGACGTCGCTGACCCCGTTGGTGACACCGGCAACGGTGATACCCAGCGAGTTTTTATCAGTGCCCAGGGAACCCAGGCCATTGGTCACGCCGTCGGTAATGGACGACACGGCGTCACCGGTGTGAACCACCAGCCCACCGGCTGCGCCGACCACTGGAACTTTGGTCAGGGTAGTGCCCACATCACTGACCAGTACACCGACACCGCCCAGTCCGGTACCCACTTCATTGGCGACCTGACCTGTCACCAACGGCGTAGTCGTGGTGGTGGTGACAGGAGGCGTAGTGTTTGTCGTACTGATGGTGGTCTTGGAGCCACCTCCACCGCTGCTGCAACCCGCCAGGCCGGCGGTCATCACCAAAAATAAAGCGGTGCTCGTTTTCAACCTTGGTTGAGTGTTCATCATCAACTCCCTTGAACTTGCTGTGCTTAAGTTCGAAGGCCCCCTGTTCTGATATCAAGGGACATTCCATCCGTAAGGACATAACAACTCCATAGGCTTCAACACACAATTCACAACTTGGTATTAACACTCTATATAGCACCGCCGCGACCCAACTTAAGGACTAATACTCAAGTTGTAATAACCGCTTATAACGCCACGAACATCAACCTGCACAAGGGTTTTATCCGTGCCCTGCTCCCTGCCCATACTTAAGTTATAGGCACAATTAACAGTCCTTCTGCTCACTTGAAACATGGGTCTGCAAGTCGGATGCTCCTCAATGATCGCGGGCAAGCACCTCAGCACTCCTTGATCTGGTCCCACAACCGGGCAACCTGCTCGGCGCTTGAGGCCTTGACCCGCGCCAGGTCGAGGGGATAGTCGACTCCCGGGTTCTCGACAAATCGCGTCGCGCTGAACTGGCCATTGCTGGCCCGCAGAATGTAGCCCGTGTCCTGGCACAACGGCGAAGCCAGAAACATCACGCCGGGAGTGACCCATTCAGGTTTCAGGTTGTCCGGCTCGCCACTCACGCCCCACAGGCGGGTTTTGGCCACCGGCGATACGGCGTTGACCAGAATGCCATCGGCCGCACCTTCCATGCTCAGTGCATTCATGATCCCAAGCTGGGCCATCTTGCCCGCGGCATAGGCCGTCAGCCCCGGCTGCGCATACTGCTGATACATGGCGCGGTCCGAAGACGTCAGCACCACCCGTGCAGCTGCAGAGTGCCTGAGGTATTTCCAGGCATGCTTGCAGAGCCAGATCGGGCTGTAGATGTTTATATCCAGCGCCCGCTGAATAAACGCCGGTTGCGTTTCTTCGATCGACTGATAACCAACCCAGCCCGCGTTGTGGATCACAATATCCAGTTGCCCGAACCCATTGATGGCTGTCTCGATCAATTGCCGACACCCCTGCTCGCCAGCCAGGTCGCCATGATGGCCGATCACGCTGAATCCCTCGGCTGCAAGTGTTCGGGCGGCATCGAGGGCAACGGCGGCATCCGTGCCTGCACCCGTCTTGTCTGCGCCACTGTCACTGATCACGACATTGGCACCCAACCTTGCCAACTCACGTGCATAACTCAAACCCAGCCCACGGCCAGCACCCGTTACAACGGCGGTTTTTCCGGAAAAGTTCATGGGTAGTTCCTTGTGATAATCACCTCACCTTATCAATCGGACGCCAAGTTGTTTAATACTAAACAGGCACTCAGTTGATACGCTGCGCCTATCACGCGGCTTCTTTAAAACCGATGAGTAATCAAGCCTTCTATAGAATTAATTGTTACCCTGCTCCGGCAACAGTGATCAGTTCAAATCAAGGAACGCTGAAAATGATCGAAACCCGACTGCTCAGGCAGTTCATCGCGGTGGCTGAAGAGCTGCACTTTCATAAAGCTGCAATTCGCCTGCATATAGCCCAACCGCCCCTGAGCCAGGCCATTAATCGGCTGGAAGGCAAACTGGGTTTCAGCCTGTTCACCCGCAACAAGCGAGAGGTCAAACTGACACCCGCAGGCACTGTCTTTTTGCAGGCTGCCTATCAAACACTCAAGGCGCTGGAACGGGGGATTGAACACGCCCGCCAGGTGTCCGAAGGCATTGCGGGCACCCTCACGGTGACTGCTGTCTCCATCGCGTACTACGAGCCATTGCTCAGCACCCTCAGGCGGTTTCGCCAACGCTTTCCCGATGTCCAGCTGGTCATCAGGGAGATGCCCTCCTCCAGCCAGGCCAAGGCGATTCTGGCCGCAGAAGCCGATATCGCGTTCATGCGCAAACTGCCGCATTCGGCGCAGAACATCGAATCGCGCCTGTTGTTCGAAGAAACCATCGTCATGGCGCTGCCCCTTGATCATCCAAAAGCGCAGTCAGGCCCGATCGAGCTTCGGGATTTTGCCGACGAAGACTTCGTGTTCACCCCGCAGGCCCTGGGCAGCGGCTATCACAACCAATTGATCGCCCTGTGCGAAGCCGCCGGTTTTTACCCCAGGGTGGTACAGGAAGCCGCGCAGATCCATACCCTGATCGGCCTGGTGAGTTGCGGTTTTGGCGTGGCGCTGGTGCCTGAGTCCATTGCCGGCTCGAACATGCTCGACAAGGTGGTGTTTCGCCCGATTCGCCCGGTGGCAGAATCTGCCAACCCTGCCATCGGGCTGTACATGAGCTGGCATGCCCACAACCCGTCACCGCTGATCAACCGTTTTATCGCCATGTTCGACAGCGCCAGCCAACGGGCCGACTAGAACGTGGTCTGCACACCCACGCGCAACGTACGCCCAGGCGCAGGCATGAAACTCTGGGCCAGCGGGTCGAGGTAATAGCGGTCAGTCAGGTTCTGCAACGACACATTGAGCTGCGTGTGGTCCTTGAGCTTGTAGTTGAGGAACAGATCAAACAACGCCACTTGTTCATAGACCAGTTGCGGCGTGGTAGCACCGGTTTGCCATTCATTGTCGGCCTTGACGGTCGGGCCTGAGGTATAGGTTCCACGGCCGCCGACGGTGAGCGTCTGGTCAAAAAAGCGCAGGCCCGTGGTCAGGTTTGCCGCAAAGCGTGGCGGGTTCTGGGTGTTGGAGTAAGAACCCATGAAGCTGCCCGGCGTGCAGTTCGGCGTTTTGCTCAAGTCCTGATAAGGGTTGGAGCTGGCTCGCAAGCGTGCCGCGAAGGTCGAGTCGCAGGTTTCGGTTTTCAGGTAGTAAGTGGACGAAAAATCTGCAAACACGCGACCCGCGTCGTAATGCGATTGCAACTCCAGGCCGCTGGTTTTGAAGCTGTCGGTATTGCTGAACTGCATCAGGCCCATCAACCCCGGGCTTGGATCGTAATAGCGGGTGATGTAGTTCTTGATGTTGGTATTGAAGTAGGCAACCTTGATGGCCGCCGAGTCATTGTCCACCCACAGGCTTTTATGCAGCGTGCTGGCACCGACCTCCCAGTTGCTTGAGCGCTCGGGTTTCAGGCCTTTGCCGGGCATGGTCTGCAAGACGCCCTGGCTGGTTTCGAACAGCGAAGGCATGCGCAGGCCCTGGGTGTATGAGGCATAGAAGAACGTGTCCGGCGCCAGTTCGACGTTGAAACCAATGGCAGGCGCAAAAGCACCGCCGCTGTCGCTTTGTTTGCCCGAGTACGCGTAACCGCTGACCACCTCGCCAACCTGGGACGGATAGACCGTCGACTCGGTAGCGCCGAAGTCGTTGTAGCGCGTGCCCTCGAAAGGGAAGTTGGTGTTGTTGAACACGATACCGTTGTTCAACCGCGGGTCCGTGGCGTCGGTGTACTGGCCGTTCTGATCCGGGAACCACATCATGTTGCCGTAGCTCTGCGGGCTAAAGACCCTCAGGTACCTCAACTCGCGCTCCTCGCGCAGCGCCGTCGAGTGGGCAACGTGATCCTTGGTGCGGTAATAGGTATAACGACCGCCCCCCCAGATCGTCAGCCTGTCGACCGGCTGGTACTCCAGCTTGCTGTGCAGGCTGAACTCCTGCCGGGAGCCATCGCGCAGGCTGCGGTTGGCATTGATGTCATCCTGATTGGTGACCACGCCTTTCTGCGGGCGCAGTTCCTCGATCTGGAACCCGCTGCCCACATCCAGCTTCAGATCGCCGTAGCGCGTAGTGAACCGCGAGGTATTGGCCAGGTCGCCGCCAATGCGCCGGTCGGCCTGTCGGGTCCAGTTGCGATCCGAGCGATAACGCTGCGAAGCCGGCGCCAGCACCGACGTCAGGTTGCTGGTTTGAGCGTCCGTCATCCACAGGCTGGCCGTCAGGTCCACCAACGGGTTGGCGTCTGGCAAGTAATTGTAGCGGGCGGTATAGGTGTCGATTTTCGTGTGGCTCAGGGGGTACTGGTAGATGCCCCCGGTGCCGAACCGGAAAATATCCGAAGGCATGATCTCGCCAATATGGCCGTCGTACCGCCTGAAGCCCAACTCCAGCGTATGGTCGTCGGCCGGGCGAATGGTGGTTTTGATCAGGTACGAGTCGGTCTCTGCCGATGAGTTGAGCACCTCTTCACCGGGGTTGTACGTCGTGGCGACCGTCATGTTCTCGCGCCCATAACGGTTAAACGTGCGGTAGCGGTCCTGACCCTTCTTGCCAGCGAAATAGTTGCCCTGATTGCGATGCGCGTACGCTGCCACCACATCGAAGTAGTCGTGGGTCCAGGCAAACGCAGCACTGCCGGACTGGGCCTCTGAACCGAACAGGCCGCCACGGTCCCGGTGCGGTTCGGAGTAAAGGGTCTCAGTGGCCGAATGGCCGTCACGGGAGGCGGGAGCAACGCCGTTGTTCCACACATCGCCTTTGAGGCGCAGGCCAACGGTTTGACCGTCACGCAAAATGTCGTCTACGCCGATGGTGCGCATCTTTACCGTGCCGCCGATGGCACTCGATGTCAGGCTCGGGCCTTTGTCGATGGTGATATCGCTGATCAGGTCAGGGTCAATGTAGCTGCGCTGCTGCGTACCGGCATAGCCGCGGTACACATCCAGCGCCTGTTGCGAGCCATCGACCGTGACGGCTACCCGGCTTTGCCCCTGGATGCCACGAATGTTCACATCCAGGCCACCGCCATTACGGCTGTCCCCTACCTGTACACCCGGCTGGCCCTTGAGTACATCGCCCACCGAGATCACGCCAAAACGTTGCATCTCTTCGCTGGAGATATACACGGTGGATCGAGGCGCCAGATAGACCTCTTCAAGGGCGGGATCTTCCCCTGTGACCTTCTGCGAGGGCAGCACGACCGCCCCTGCCCCCTGAAACAGTTCGACGCTGCCGTCCGCCCGGCGCTGATAGCTCAGGCCGGTGCCCGACAACAGTCGTGTCAGGCCCGCCTCGGTACTGAAGTCGCCCTGCAACCCCTTGCTGCTCTTGCCCGCCGTCAGTGTCGAACTCCCGGCCATGCTGATTCGCGCCTGCACACCGAAACGCGAAAGCACCTGATCCAGGGGGCCGGCATCGATATTGAAGTGCTGACGCTCATCAGCAGCGAAAACGGCTGCGCTGTAAAGCGGTTGCAGGCCCAGTAAAAGCAGGCCAAAGGTGCGGGCGCATAAAACACGTGCGGGGGAAATCATGCAGGGCTCCTGAAGGTGAAGGCCCACCTGTTTCGGTGGGTTATTCCTATAGGCCCCGCCAGTTTCGAAAAACTGTCGCGCAGAACGAAAAATAATTCAGACCGCCACCACCGTGACCCAATAGCGGGTCCGCCGCTCGATACGGACTGGCAATGCATGGGCGACCAGCGCCAGCGCCGCGTCCGTGTCATCCAGCTGGAAACTGCCCGTCACGCGCAAGGCCGCCACCTGTTCGCTGCAGCGCAAAATACCGGGCCGGTAGCGTGACAGCTCGGCCAGCAAAGCATCCAGGCGCATGCGCTCGGCCGGTAAAATGCCCCGCAGCCACGCCTGGGCCAGAAACACATCGGTGAGGCTTGCCGGATGAATGCCCCCGGCATCCACCCGCGTTCGCCAACCCGCCTCCAGCAACAATGGCGCCCGGTTGTAAGGCGAGTTCACCTGCACCAGGCCGCGCAATACCGTCACCTGAGTGCCCTGGCGATCATGGCGCACCAGCAGGCTGGCCCCACGGCCACGCAACACGGCATCGGGCGTGACCAGTTGCGCCGAACCTGATTCGGCCTGTGCATTCAGAGCCAGTTCGCCCTCGATCAACTGCACATGGCGCTGGTCTTCTCGCCACTCCACGTTGGCCGCACTGGCCGTGTTCAACCATAAGGAAGTGCCGTCGGCCAGCCGCCACTGACGACGCTCGCCCGTTGTGGTGCGGTAAGTGGCCAGGGCTGTGCGCACCACGGTCGATTGCGCACCTTGCCAGGAAACCCCGCCAAACAGGCCCAGTGCCAACAAGCACTTGAGCAGCTGCCTGCGCTGCTGAGGGTCTGCCCCGGCTGACTCAAGCGCCCTGCGCGCTGTGGCATCGGATAAAAGCGCGGCCCCGGGCTGCAGCAACAGCGCCAGGCTACTGACGCGCTGCCAGGCACATTCGTGTTCAGCGCTCGCCTGACGCCATTGCTGCAAGGCCTGATGGTCAGCCGCCCCCATGAGCCCGGACTGCATGCGCACAATCCAGTCGATGGCCATATCCCGCACACGGGGATTGACAGAAACGCCGCTCATTCGAAACGGCTCGCGTAGCAGACGCTGAAGGCCTTGCCCATGGCCCGCTGCACCTGGGCCACGCTCAGGCTCAACTGCGCGGCGATCTGCGGGTAGGTCAAGCCATCGAGCTGGGACAAAAAGAAAATCTGCCGCACCCGGGCAGACAACCCGATCAACAGCGAATCGAGTTGCAGCAGGGTCTCGATCGTCAGGTAGCGGTCTTCGGGGGAAGGCTCCTCGCCTGCCGGTCGGGCAGCCAGCGCCTCAAGGTAAGCCCGCTCGATTGCCTGACGCCGCCAGCGGTTGATCAGCAGGCCGTTGGCAATGGTTGCAAGAAACGCCATGGGCTGACGCAACGCCTGCGCATCGTGCTTTGAACGCAGTACACGGATAAACGTGTCGTGTGCCAGGTCCTCGGCATCGGCGCTATGCCCCAGTCGCCGATGAAGCCAGCCCCGCAGCCAACCATGATGATTCGCATACAGCTGCTCGACGGGCGAGACGGTCCTGTCGTGAGACATGTGAGATTCGCTTAGCGCTAATGATAATTCTTCTCATCTTATTATTTGTAACTGACTTTTGTACAGCGTCAGCTCTGATTCCGGGCTTCCCATCAGGTGAAAAAAACACTTCAAGGAGAGGAAATTGCCCCTGTTCAGCGTAGAACTGCGAGCAAGATCCCGAAGCCAACCAGCAGCCCACCGAAGACGCGGTCGATCCAGTGACGCACGGCAAGCAAGCGCCCCTGCACTGCCCCCGCCGAGAAACACAACGCGACCAGAGCGAACCAGACCATATGGGCCACTGCAATGAAGCCGCCATAGCCAATCTGCACGGCCAGCGGTGTGTCCGGGCGTACTACCTGCATAAACAGGCTGACGATAAACAGTGTGGTTTTAGGGTTGAGTGCATTGGTGAGAAAGCCCGTGCGCAGCGCCGCCAGATCCGACAATGGTGCCACCAGGCTTTCGGCTGACCCGCTGCCGGGCTTGGCACGCAACATCTTCACACCCAAATAGATCAGGTAAACCGCACCCACCAGCCTGATGGTGCTGAACACCCAGGGCGACTGCTGGATCAGCAGGCCCACACCCACCAGAGTGTAGGTCACATGCACCATCACCCCCAGGCCTATGCCCAGGGCGGTCAGCACCCCGGCGCGGCGCGACAGCATCAGACTGTTGCGCGTCACCATCGCAAAATCGGGCCCCGGACTGATGATGGCCAGCAGGGTTATTGTGATTACAGCTATCAATTCGGTCATGGCGTATCCTGTCGACTGTTAACGAACAGACGCCATGCTATTGGCACAGACCGCAGATGAATAACGATGATATCTGACAACAATAGTGAGTCTGACTCACCAACCAGTCATGGGCGGCTGCCTTCCCTTTTGGCCTTGCGTTGCTTTGAGGCTGCAGCACGTCAGGAGAACTTCAGTCGTGCCGCCAGCGAACTGCACCTGACCCCCGGCGCAGTCAGCCGCGCCGTGCGCCTGCTCGAAGACGAGCTCGGTGTGGAGCTGTTCGAGCGCCGCAGCCGCCGGGTGTTTCTCACCGATGCCGGCCGCGTGCTGGCCAAAGCGGTGGGCGATGGACTGGGGCTGATGGCCCAGGCCATCGACACAGTGCGCGCCAACGCCCGCCAGAAACCGGCCTGGGTGCTGTCTTGCGAGCCTACGTTGCTGATGCGCTGGTTGATCCCGCGCTGGCCTGATTTCCAGGCCCGGCATCCGGAGATAAACGTACATCTGGTCGCGGGTGGAGGGCCGTTCAGCTTTGCCAGTGATATCGACCTGGCCATCCGCCGTGACGATTTCCCCTGGGCCGACAGTTATCATGCAGAGCCCTTGTTTGCGGAAAAAATCGGCCCGGTATGTCGCCCGGAAAAAGTTGCCCAGTGGTTTTGTGCAGAGGACGCCAGTCCGCAATTGCGGGCCGACGCACCTCGGCTGCACACGCGCACGCGGCCGGGGGCCTGGCATGAATGGGCCGCAGCGGCAGGCCTGGCCTGGCCTGAGGCACCGGGGCAAACCTTCGAGCACTTCTATTTCAGCCTGCAGGCGGCCGTTGCTGGCCTGGGCGTGGCCATCGGCCCCTGGCATCTGGTGCGCGACGATCTGGAAAGCGGCGTACTGGCTGCGCCTGGGGGGTTCGTCGAGGACGGTTCGCGTTATTGCCTGCTTTCGCCCCAGCCGTTGATTGCCGATAGCCCTCAGGCACAGTTGCTGGCATGGCTGCGTACGAAAGTTTGAGATCAGCGGCCCGGGCCTAGGCCAGCAATTGAGTGATCCACCGGGCCTGCCGGGCGATTTCCTGCACCTTGTCCTCGGGTACCGCCTGCCGCGCCTGGTCAAAGCTGGTCAGGACCTTCTGCTTCTGGAGCAGCATGCGTTGCCACTTGCCCAGAAACACAGGGCTGCGCGCCTGCATCTGCAAGGGTCCGAAATACAGTTCCTCGGCCGTATACAGCACCGGCCCGGCGCGCTCGGCGACGATGATTTCGTAGTAGAAGCCGTTTTCCTGCAACAGCTCTTCGCACAGGATCCTGTAGTGATTGTCCATCAGCCATTGGCGCAGAGGCTGCTCACCGCCATTGGGTTGCAGGATGAGCCGCTCCCGCCCGTTCAGCCGCGCCTTGCCGCTCTCAAGGATGTCGCGGATAGTCTCGCCACCCATGCCGCAGATACTGATCGCGGTGATCTCGTCTGCCGCCTCGATGGCCTCCAGACCGTTGGCCTGGCGCACGGTGATCTGCTGTTCCAGGCCGTTGTCGCGCACAGTGTGTTGCGCCGCGTGAAAGGGCGTCAACGCCACCTCACCTGCCACTGCTGCCGTGATGGCACCACGGCGCATCAACGCCACCGGCAGATACCCATGGTCCGAACCGATATCGGCCAGGCGCGCACCGGCTGGCATATGGGCTGCCACGCGCTCAAGGCGCATGGACAATGTGTGTTCGTTCAACTTCAGTTCCTTTTAACCGCCAATACCCGGCACCCTGGACGTGGGTGCGGGCGGCACATGATGCTCGGTGAATTGGGCGGGGTAAAGCTGCGCTCCACAGCGGTTCAGATTCGTCGTCTAACCCGCGTGTAGTCGCTGACGAGTAGTACGAGGCTGCGATCGAGCGCGAAGCGGTCGCAAAACCGGTACACGCGGTATACCTGATTAACCGTGGAAGCCGATTTCACGACTGCTTCGCAGCCGGACGCAGCCTCGCACGGCTCGTCAGCGACTACAGATTCTTCACCCATCCCGCGTGTAGTCGCTGACGAGTAGTACGAGGCTGCGATCGAGATGGTGCGCCACTGCGACGTAGCGGTCGCAAAACAGGCACACGCGGTATGCCTGATTAACCGTAAAAGCCGACTTTACGACTGCTACGTCGCAGTGCTCAGCGGCTACAGAAGGCCGCGACACATGTGTGCTATCACAAATGCCTGAACACCGCCGCTGCAATCACGCCTGCCGCGATCGCGGGCAGGGGCTTCTTGAGCACCAGCATCACAACTGCCGTGGTCAGCAAGGCAAGGCGTGCACCGTTGTCACCGTTAAGCGCCAGAGGCGCCAGCAGCGCGACCAGCACTGAGCCCGACATGGCGCTGATGAACTGTTGCACCCGGTAGTTGATGGGAACGAAGGACATCACGAAAACGCCCCCCAGGCGCGTGACCAACGTGACCACGGCCATGATCAGAATGATGATGAAGGTGCCGTAACCTGCGCTATCAATGCTCACTTTTTCTTCTCCATCCACACAGCGCCAAGCACGCCACCTGCCAGTGCCCCGACCACCACATGGCTGTTTTCAGGCAAGTACCGGTGCGCCAACAGTGACGAGACGGCTGCCACACTCCAGATCACCAGCATGCGCAGGTTCTTTTGCCCGCCGACCACCATGGCCAGCAGAAAGCAGCCCATCACCATGTCCAGCCCCAGACTGACCGGGTCCTGGATATCGCTGCCAAAGTACACGCCCAGCCAACTGCCCAGCACCCAGGCCGCCCACAGCGCAATGCCGCCGCCCAGGATCAGGCCGATGCCCGATTTGCCGCTGTTGAATGCCTGCATCGACATCGCCCAGTTGGCGTCCGATATCACCATCATCACCCCGTAGCGCTTGGCCGTAGGGAGCTCGCGCAGCCAGGGGTACAAGGTTGCCCCCATCAAAAGATGCCGGGCATTGATCGCAAACACCGTCACGATCAACGGAACAAGAGGTACCTGCGCGCCCCAAAGGTCCAGCGCTGCGAACTGCGACGCACCGGCAAACACCAGGGTACTCATGAGCAGGCTTGCCCCATCGTCCAGCCCCGTCTGAGCAGCAGCAAGCCCGAACGCAATGCCGAACACCACCACAAACATGGAAATGGGCAAAAGCTGTTTGAAGCCGTCCCGGACTTCGTTCCAATTCAGCTCGACCGAGCTTTTTTCACCACTCAACAAGACATCACCTCATCTGCACGACGACACGCTTTTTAATGCTGGCATTATGAGGGCCTGAATCTAATCCAGAACAGCGTGCATGTGTAAAAGGTGTCGCAATGTCGCTATTGGCAGGGCGTTGTCAGATATCAGCAGGTGTTTTGACGCCCGACCTGAACCCATCGACCACGATATACAGCAGCGGCCCCACGGAAACAAAAACGGCGGTAAGCAGCAGATAAGGCAGCACCGATGCCAACGAACGGCCTTTGGCGCGAGCATCCCGGTACATCCAGATGCAGGCCAGAACCGCAAGCAGGTACAGGTCAATTACGACCTGAGCCGTGTCGGGGCTGGACATCAGGCCCAGGCCGAAAGCCACCAGCGACTGCTGCGCCGTCCACATCGTGTAGCCCGTGTAACCGGCGAAGCCCAGCAATGCGGCAAGGGCGAGATAGGGTTTGTTCATGTACTGTCCTTTAGCGGGGGCTGACGGGACGCCAGTTAGTGATACTTTTGCCGCACCCGCAATGACCTCACAGGTCATGGACGCCGATCATGGCCACTGCCAGAGTTGATGCATGAACAGCCAACCCTTCCCCCGTACCACGGCCCCGACAACCGCCGGACCCCAGCTGCGCTTGCTGCGCCGACAGGCCCGCTTGAGCCAGCTCGACCTGGCCATGATCGCAGGCATTTCCCAGCGCCATTTGAGCTGCATTGAAACCGGCCGCGCCCGGCCCGGCCCAGGCACCCTGCACAACTTGCTGATGGCCCTGGAGGTCCCGCTGGAGCAGTGCAACAGCCTGTTCCTGGCGTCAGGTTACGCGCCTCGCTACGAAACCACCCCGCTGTCCTCCCCGGCAATGGACGCCGTGCGTGACGCCATCAGCCATGTGCTGCACGCCAATAACCCTGCTCCGGCGATCGTGCTGGGCAGCCATTGGCAGGTGCTGGCAGCCAACGCCAGCACCCGGGTGTTGTTCAATCTGCTGGGGCTGCCCGCCGACGCGGCGCAGGGCTTGAACCTGTTGACCACCCTGCTGCAACCCGGCGGCCTGGGCGACCACTTGATCAACCCCGAGCAAATCCGCAGCATTGCCTGGCAGCGGGCTACCCGCGAGGCGCTGGACAACCCGGCCCTGGCCGAACTGCTGCAAACCCTCGATGCCCCGCCGTCCTGCGCCGCCGTGAGCAATGAGCTGCCACCGCTGGTGCTGACCCGTATCCGCTCCCCTCAGGGCGAGCTGAATTTCATGTCCACGTTCACCACCTTCGGCATGCCGCTCGACATCACGGTAACGTCTTTGCGCATCGAGCATCTGATCCCTGCCGATCCAAAAACCTGGCAGACCATGACCGCCGCCTACGAGCAGTCACTGCTCGGGCAACCAGGCCACTAAGGAGAGTGCCATCAAAACCCTGTCCATTGTTCACCCCGGCGCCAGCCGAATTGCCTCGGGGGAGAAAACCCTTGAAGTGCGGCGCTGGCACCCCGAACTGGCCCCGACCGAAGACCTGCTGATTGTCGAGAACAAGCGATTTCTGCATATCGACGGTGATGAAGACCCCGAGGGCATCGCCGTGGCCATCGTACGGGTCAAGGCCATACGCCCGTTTGAACCGCAAGACGTGCCAGCGGCCTGTGCAAGCTATTACGAGGACGGTTGGCTGGCCTGGGAGCTGATCGATATCAGGCCGCTCATGCCCCCGGTGCCCATGCGGGCGGCACGGGGCATTTACACCACCGACATCCGGGCCGGCGACCTGCAAACCAGCTGACCTCTCGACTCAGCCCATCAACCCGACCACCCGGTGCCGCGACACATTGGCCTGGCATTGCACCAGTTGCGCCACTTTCAGGTAGTCACTGCCCTGCCCGGCTTCGCCCTCAAACACGCGACCGGCAAAGTCGTGGGCCCAGCGCTTTTCATCCTTGCTTTCGTGGCGACCGATCTGCTCCCGGACATGCCCCTGGCGCTGATTGAGTTGCTCGATGACCCCGTTGACCCGCACCAGCCCTTTGTCCACCGTGGCCATCAACTGACGCAGCTCGGCCCGGCCCGTACCTTTGGGCGCAATCAAGGGTGCGCCCAGCAGGTTTTCCTCCTTGCTGTGCACCGGGGTAAAACTGGCCCGGGCGAAGAGTTTGTCTTCACCCTGGATCGACATCTGGCCCTTGAGCTTGCCCCATTGCGACTCGGTGGCCGAGAAGCGCAATTTCGCTTCGCCGTTGACCTCGGCATGCAACCCGGCCTGGGCCAGGCTGGTGTTGAAGCGGCGCAGGATCTGGCGCTCGTTCATGTCGTCGTCCAGCACCACGGCAATCGGCCCCGGCATGTGCCGCCCGGCACTGAACAGCAGGGTTTCGCTGCCCGAGGCCTGTACCTCGTTCAGGGATTCAAGCCCCTGAATGCTGAAACGGCTGCGCAACGGCAGGTCCAGGTTAAGGCCCATCTGGGCATCGACACTGGCGGCCGATAACCGGCTGCGGTTCTCCAGCAGGTCGTTGAGGCGATTGACAGAACGGGCCAGGGTTTCACCTTCGAGACCGCCCTTGGCCGAGCCGTTGAGGCTGCGGCCAAGATCACGCTTGAAACTGCTCAACTGCTCGGTGACCTGGGTCAGGTACAGGTGCGCGGCCTGAATGGAAGACGACTGCTGGTTCAACTGCAGGCTCAGCCCGGCCATTTTCCCCGGCTGGCGCTGGGCGCTGGCCAATTCGGGCGGCCTGGCATTGCGCACACGCTGCTGGGGCACGGTGTCGCGCTGCTGGGCCTGAGTGCGCATGCCCAGGTCATAAGAAGCAATGGCCGAGCGTTCGTTTACAACTTTCATGTCGGGTGTTCCGGTTCTGGTTTACATCAGGTCAAACAAGGAAATGGCCGCTACGCGGGTATAGACCTTCTGGCTGGCCTGCATTGAAAGCTCGTAGCCACTGACCTGCAGGAACGCCCCGCCCAGGTCCAGTTGCGACAGATCACCCTGGACTTTCTGGTTGGCCAGCGACACATCGGCGTTGCCGTTACCCAGCAGGGTCAGGGTGTTCTGGCGCCCGCCCAGCTCGGTCAGCCCGCCCAGCACGCGGCCGTGGGTCTGGTCCAGGCTGTCCAGCGTGTTCTTGAGCTGCTGGCGGGTGGCCGGGTCGTTGGGCGCGGCCTTCAGACTGTCGACCAGGCTGTGCAGATCGTTCAGCAGGTCGGCATTGGGACCCAGGATGTCCCTGGCCGTCACGTTGTCATCGATCATCACGCCATTGCCCACGACCGCCTGACGGTGCTGGTCGTTGCCCGTCACGCTGTAGGTGCCGCTGGCCGGGTCAAAGGTCACGGCCGGGGTGTTGCTGAGCGTGCCCGAAAACAGGTAGTTGCTCGCTTCGTCCTTGGCGTTGAAGTAGCTCATGATGCTCTGTTCCAGGCTCGACATTTCATCGGCGATGGCCGAGAGATCCTCGCCGCTGTTGCTGTCGTTACCGGCCCACAGCAGCAGATCGCGCACGCCGAGCATGGCGTCGGAGCCGGACTTCAAATAGGTTTCCTGCACCATGAGGTTGTCCGATACCCGGCCGATATTGAGGTTGTATTGTTCCAGGCTGGCCTGCTCGCGCTCGATACGCATCAGGCGGGCGCTGGCAATCGGGTCGTCCGAAGGTTTCTGGATGCGCAGGCCGCTGCCGATTTGTGCCTGCAGCTTGCCGATCGCCTCGGCGTTGCGATTCATGTTGCTGTGCATCAGGGCAGAGGTGTGTACGTTGGTGATTCGCATGTGTTCAGGCCTTTACTCAAGTCGGTGTGCCGGGCTTCAGACAGCCGCCAGAATGGTGTCGAAAATACTGTTGGCGGTCTGGATGACCTTCATGTTGGCTTGCAGCGCCTTGTTGTAATCCATCACCGCCTGGGCTTCTTCGGTATCACTCACCGCACTCACGCTGTCGCGCTGGCTCTGGGCCTGCTCGGTGACGGTGGTGGCAGACTTGAGGTCGGCCTGGTTCTGTCGGCTGGCACTGGCCACATCCCCCAGCATGCCGCTGTAGGCTTCGCTCAACGTCACCGAGTTGCCGCCCACCGTGACCCGGGTGTTTTTCAGTTCGATCAGGTCCAGCAACACCTGGTTGTTGCCGCTCTCGCCCGCAACACCGGACAGCGCCAGCTCTTCGGGTCTGACGTTATTCATCTGCAACAGGCCGTTGGTGCTGCTGGGGTCGAACGTCAGCAGCGGGCTGCCCGGGTTGCCATTGAGGTCAAAACCGGTCGCCAGGGTGTCATTGACCAGGGTCGCCAGAGCCCCGGCCATTTCCTTGAGGCTTTCACGGGCGGGCAGCAAGCTGTTGTGCTCGACGTTGTAGAGCCCGCCGAACGCGCCGCCCAGGGTGTCCTGATGCAAAGGGAAACTGGTGCCTGCAAAATTCAGCGCCACTTCCTGTTCACCTGCAGCGTTGAGGGTGATCGATAACTGGCCCGCGGTTTTGCCGCTGACCAGTGGCTGGCCGTTGGCCAGGGACACGGTCAGGGAGCCGTCGCGGCTTTCGCTCACGCGCACATCGGCGTACTTGCTCAGCTCGCCCACCAGGGACTCGCGGTGATCGCGCAGTGCAGAACTGTCGGCACCGTTGGATTCGGCCTGCACGATTTTCTGGTTGAGCAGCGCCAGGTTATTGCTCAGACCGTTGATTTCGGTGCCCATGGCCGAGCGTTGCTCATGCAGGCCCTTGAGCTGATTGTCGATATTGCTGTTGAGCCCGTTGAAGCGCTGGGTGAGATTTTTCATCTCGGACAGGATCTGCTGGCGCAACGGGATATCACCGGGGCTGCTGCTGGCAGCGCTCAGGGCAGCATAGAAGTTGTTGAGCCCGGTGCTCAGGTTGGAACCCTCCCCCGACATCACGCCTTCCAGCGAACTGAAGTAGTCCTGACCGGCCTGGTAGTAGTTCATGTCGGTGGTGGCACGCCACAGTTGCTGGGTCTTGAAGCTGTCGCTGATGCGTTTGACCCCGATTACGTTGACCCCGCCCCCCACCTGCTGGCCCTGCCCGCCGACCGAGCCCGTCTGCACGGACAAGCGGCTGTAACCCGGGGTGCGGATGTTGGCAATGTTCTGTGCCGCCGCGTTCAGTGCGACTTGCGCCGCCGATACACCGGAATAACCGATCTGGCCCATGAGGCTCATGTTTCAATCTCCTTGCGCGCAACCCGCATGTTCTGGGCAAAGGCCGGTGAACTCAGTTCGGCTGCACGGCTGACGGTGGTAGTGAGGTCCTGTGTGCTTGAGGCGACCGCAATGGCGCCCGACTTAAATGCCAGGCCATCAATCTTCCCGCTGCGCGTAGCAGCGGACGGCGCTCTGGGCGACAGACCGCTCTGGCCAAGGTCGGCCAGGATCGAACGGGTGTAGTTGCGGGTTTCCTTGAACGGAATGCGCTCCACCCACTGACTGACGCTGATCGTGCCCTGGCGCGGGTCGCCATTGCTCTTGAGCCACTCATCCACTCGCCCGGGCCCGGCGTTGTACGCCGCCACCGCCAGCGCCGTGGCGCCGTCATAGCGCTTGAGCAGTTTGTCCAGATACGCCGTGCCCAACTGCTTGTTGTACTCGCCATCACGGGTCAGGCGCTGCTCGTTGTAGTGCAGGTTCAGCTCCTGGGCCATTTCCCGGGCCGTGCCCGGCATCAGTTGCATCAGGCCACGGGCGCCCTTGGGCGAGACCACCGCCACCCGCCCGCCCGACTCGTGCTGGATGACTTTTTCCACCAGCGCCACCAACCCGGCAGCCCCCTTGCCAAGGCTGTCGATACCGCGCTGCCAGGTGTTGACGATGGGTGCCAGCAAGCTGTCGACCATCTGCGGTTTAGGGGCAGCAGGGGGCAAATCATGGTGGGCAGCCCGCGCACTGGTCAGCGCCTTGTTGGCGGCCAGCAGGCCAGCCGTGGCCTCGGGCGCGCCGCACTGCCCGCTCTGGGCCGGGGCCGCGGGGGGTGTAGATGGCATGCCGGGAGACAGCTGCTTGACCAGCATGTCAGCAATCCCGGTTTTGCGATGGCCAGCCAGCTTTTCGGCCAGCGCTTCGTCGTGGAACTCACGCAGGGTGTCGCCCTGGCGGCTGCGCATCGGGCTGCCCTCGGACAACACATCGCCCGCCTTGCGCATTTGCTTGAGGATCTGCTGCAAGAACATGGCCTCGAACTGCTCCGCCACGTTTTCAAGACGTGCCTGGCGTGCCACGGCCACATCGGCAGAAGGCTCCTGCCCCGATTTTCGGTGTTGCGAAATTTGGGTAATGCTCATGGTGAAAGGGCCTTAAATCACGATCAATTCAGCGTTCAGGGCACCGGCCTGTTCCAGTGCCTGCAATATGCTCATCACATCATCCGGTGTCGCCCCGAGGCTGTTCACCGTCTTGATGATGCTGTCCAGGTCGGCACCGTCGGGCCAGGCGAACATGGGGTTGCGCTGCTGGCTGACATCAATGTCGGAGCGCGGTACAACGGCGGTCTGCCCACCCGAAAACGCGCCAGGCTGGCTGACCTGCGGGGTTTCGCTGATGGTCACGGTCAAGGTGCCGTGGGCCACCGCCGCCGCCTTGACCCGCACCCCCTGCCCCACCACCACGGTGCCGGTGCGGCTGTTGAACACTACCTTGGGCCGGGTTCTGCCTTCCTGCACGTCCAGGGACTCAAGAATGGCCATGTAGCTGACGCGCTGGCTGGTGGCAATCGGCGCCGTGACCGACACCTTGGTGCCATTCAGGGCCGTGGCGCTGCCGGCGCCAAAACGTGCGTTGACCGCTTCGGCAACCCGGCTGGCCGTCTGGAAGCTGGGTTTGCGCAGGTTGAGCATCACATCGCTGCGCTCATTGAAATCGCTGGGGATCATCCGCTCGACCGTCGCCCCGTTAGGGATCAGGCCCGAATTGGAGCTGTTGACCGACACACTGGAACCACTGCGCCCCGAAGCCTTGACCCCGCCCACCACTACGGCGCCCTGGGCCAGTGCATAGACTTCGCCGTCCACGCCCATCAGCGGGGTCAGCAGCAGTTGCCCGCCGCGCAGGCTTTTGGCATCACCCAGGGACGAGACCGTCACGTCCAGGGACTGCCCGGCACTGTACGACGCCGGAATGCTCGCGGTGACGGTCACTGCAGCCACGTTTTTCAGCTTGGGATCCACATTGGGCGGCAGGTTGATGCCGAACTGTTTGATCAGGTTGGCCACCGACTGGTTGGTGAACTTGACCTGATTCTTGTCGCCGCTGCCGTCCAGCCCCACCACCAGGCCATAGCCAATCACCTGGTTGGAGCGGATCCCTTCGATGTCCACCAGATCCATCAAAGTCGCCGCGTGTGCTGGCATGCCCAGCAACAGGGCCAGCGCCGCCAGCCCGCTATAAAAAATGCTTCGCATAAAAAACTGTCCACTCACATCGGAAACAAGGGGCTGGCGAAGAAGCGCGTCAGCCAGCCTGCCGAGTTGCTGTCGTTCAGCACGCCTCGCCCGGCATAGGAGATACGGGCGTTGGCCACGCTTTGGGATGACACCTGGTTGTAGCGGTTGATGTCATCCATGCGCACCAGCCCGGCCAGACGGATGAATTCGTCGCCCTGATTGAGGCGCAGCGCCTTCTCGCCCTTGACCAGCAAGGTGCCGTTGGGCAGTACCTTGTGCACCGTCACCGCAATCGAGCCACGCAGGGTGTTCTGCTGTGAACTGTTGGAGGAGCCGGAAAAGTCGCGCCCCGCCCCCACCTTGGTTTCCAGGTTGGGGTAGGTCTTGCCCAGGATGGTCGGCACGTCGATGCCCACCCCGGATTTCTTGCCAAAGCTGGTGCCGGCACTTTTGCTCGACTGGGTCGACTCATCGAGCACGATGGTCAGAATGTCCCCCACCCGAACCGCACGTTTGTCCTGGTACAGCGAGCCGCCGAACCCCGAACGGTACAGCCCGCCACTGCTGGTCGGTGGAACGCTGTAATCCAGGGGAGGCGGTTCGAAAGCACTGGAGTCCTCGTCAGGCAGCATTTCGTTGAAGCTCTGGCAACTACCAGAGCTACACCGTGTTCATCCAGGCCGTGGCCTGGGTATTCAGCGCCGCCGTGCTGCTGACCCTGCCGATGGTGTTCTGCGTGGTGCTGGTGCAGTTCTGCTTTGGTCTGCTCAACCGTATCTCACCCTCGATGAACCTGTTTTCCCTGGGGTTCCCGATCACCATTCTGGTGGGCTTGCTGTGCATCTACCTGACCTTGCCCAACCTGCCGGAAAACTACCTGCACCTGACCCGCGACCTGCTGGACAACATCGGTGCCATGCTCGAAGGAGGGTCGGATGTCTAACAACAGCGCCCAGGAAAAAACCGAAGACGCCACGCCCCAGAAGCTGCGCAAAAGCCGAGATGACGGTCAGGTCACCCGCTCCAAGGACCTGTCCACCACCGTGTCGCTGATTGCCACCCTGCTGATCCTCAAGATGGTGTTTTCCAGCTACTACCACGGGCTTGAAGAAAGCTTCCGGATCTCGTTCCTGAACTTCAACTCCAGTGAAATCACCCAGGAGGACCTGGGCCTGATTCTGAGCCACAACATGGCCCTGTTCGTGAAGATACTCGCCCCCCTGCTGCTCACCAGCGTACTGGTGGTGGTGTTTTCACTGATCCCGGGGGGCTGGGTGTTCGTGGCCAAGAATTTCTATCCGAAATTCAGCAAGCTCAACCCGATCACGGGCCTGGGGCGCATCGTCTCGAAACAGAACTGGGTCGAACTGCTCAAGTCGATGGCCAAAATTGCCGTGCTGATCGGTGTGGCCTGGCTGTTGATCAGCGACGCCGTCCCCCAACTGATCGCCTTGCAGCGCACCAGCCTGCCCACGGCCATCGGTACGGCGTTCAACATGACGTTCAACATCCTGATCGCGCTGATGGGCATATTTGTGGTGTTTGCAGCCATCGACATTCCGATCCAGCGCTACTTCTTCCTGAAAAAACTGCGCATGACCAAACAGGAGCGCAAGGAAGAACACAAGAACCAGGAAGGCCGCCCCGAGGTCAAGGCCCGGATCAAGCAGATCCAGCGCCAGATTTCCCAGCGCCAGATCAGCAAGGTGATCCAGGACGCCGATGCCGTGATCGTCAACCCGCAGCATTACGCCGTGGCCATCAAGTACGACACCAACAAGGCCCAGGCGCCCTTCGTGATCGCCAAGGGCGTCGATGACATGGCCCTGTATATCCGCAAAATGGCCACCGCCCACAAACTCGAAGTGCTTGAAATACCGCCCCTGGCCCGGGCCATTTACTTCACCACCCAGGTCAACCAGCAGATCCCGGCGCCGCTGTATGCCGCCGTCGCCCATGTGCTGACCTACATCCTGCAACTCAAGGCATACAAGAGCGGAATGCGGGCCAAACCGCAGTTGCCGGACAACCTACCGATACCCGAAAGCATGGCGAACAAGGCATAAACATGAACGTATTGCACAACCTCCTCCCGACGCTGCGCAGTGGCCGCATCGGGATCCCGCTGGTGATTCTGTCGATCCTGGCGATGATCATCCTGCCCTTGCCGCCGTTGCTGCTGGATATCCTGTTCACCTTCAACATCGCCATGGCCGTGCTGGTGCTGATGGTCAGCGTGTCGTCCAAAAGCCCGCTGGATTTTTCCCTGTTCCCCACGGTGATCCTGATCACCACCCTGCTGCGCCTGACGCTGAACGTGGCCTCGACCCGTATCGTGCTGCTCGAAGGCCATAACGGCACGGGGGCTGCGGGCAAGGTCATCGAATCGTTCGGTGAAGTGGTGATCGGCGGCAACTTTATCGTCGGGATGATCGTGTTCGTGATCCTGATGATCATCAACTTCATGGTCGTCACCAAGGGCGGCGAGCGGATTTCCGAGGTGACGGCGCGCTTCACCCTGGATGCTCTGCCCGGCAAACAGATGGCCATCGATGCCGACCTCAATGCCGGGCTGATCACCCAGGACCAGGCCAAGCAACGACGCCAGACCATCTCCAAGGAAGCCGACTTTTACGGCGCCATGGACGGTGCATCGAAATTTGTGCGCGGCGATGCAATTGCCGGGATCCTGATCCTGATCATTAACCTGTTTGGTGGTTTCGCCATCGGCCTGTTTGTGTACGACTTGCCCGCCGGGCTGGCCTTCAAGCAATTTGCCCTGCTGACCATCGGTGACGGCCTGGTGGCCCAGATCCCAGCGCTGTTGCTGTCCACCGCCGCCGCCTTGATCGTGACGCGGATCAACGAATCTGCCGAAATCACCACCCAGGTGCGCCGCCAGTTGCTGGCCTCGCCAGCCTTGCTCTACACCGTGGCCGGGATCCTGCTGGTACTGGGCCTGGTGCCCGGCATGCCGCACATCGCGTTCCTGGGTTTTGCCGCGATTGTCGGTGGTGTGGCCTGGAGCGTGTCACGCTTTCAGCCTCCGGCCGAGGCTGTTGAGCTTGAAGCGGTCAGCGCACTCAGCGCCGCCATGCAAAACGAGCGCAGCCAGAGCCTGGCGTGGGATGACATCCCCCACGTGGAGCGGCTTTCAGTGTCCCTGGGCTACAAGCTGGTGGGGCTGGTCAATGAAGCAGCGGGCGCGCCCCTGACCCAGCGCGTGCGCGGTTTGCGCCAGACCCTCTCGGAAAACCTGGGTTTCCTGCTGCCCGAAATCCAGATCCGCGACAGCCTGCGACTCAAGGCGGCGCACTACTCCATCCATATCAACGGCGAGCAGATCGAAGGTGCAGAAATCCATGCCGACCACCTGATGGCCATCCCTTCGGCCGATCTGTACGGCGAAGTGGACGGGATTCTGGGCATCGACCCGGCCTACAAAATGCCGGTGGTCTGGATCAACCCGGTCGACAAGAGCCGGGCCCTGAACCTGGGTTATCAAGTGGTTGACTGCGCCGGGGTGATTGCCACGCACCTGAACAAGGTGATCCGCGACAACCTGGCGGACATCTTCAAACACGACGACGTCGACAACCTGATGCAACGCCTGACCGAACTGGCGCCCAAACTGACCGAGAACCTCAAGGGCCAGCTGTCCTATACCCAGCAGCACCGGGTGTACCGCCAGTTGCTGGTGGAGAACATCTCGTTGCGCGACATCGTCACCGTGGCCACGGCACTGGTGGAAAGCAGCGAAAGCACCAAAGACCCTGTCCTGCTGGCGTCCGACGTGCGCTATGCCTTGCGCCGCAACATCGTCTCGAGCATTACCGGGCGACGGGATGAAGTCAGTGTGTTCGTGCTCGACAATGCCCTGGAAAACACCCTGCTGGGAGCCTTGAGCATTGCTCAGCAAGCGGGCCCGGTGAGCCTGGACAACATTCCCGTGGAGCCGAATCTGCTCAACCAACTGCAAAACGCCATGCCGGTGGTCAAGGAAAAACTGCGCAAGGACGGTCATCCGCCGGTGCTGACGGTCATGCCGCAACTGCGTCCGCTGCTGGCGCGATATGCGCGGGTATTCAGCCCGGGGTTGCACGTACTGTCGCAAAACGAAATCCCGGAGAACGTCAGCGTCAATATTGTCGGGACGCTGGGGTAAACACGCGCCCGTGCGGGCCTGCGTATTACCGCAAGCATTGAAATCCGATACACAACAACAAAAAGACTCACGGAGACACGATGACCGACACACCGCAAATGCCCCAGATTTACACCAGCCGCCTCTTGCTCAGACCTTTTACGGAGCAAGACTTCCCGGCTTTTCTGGGCTATCACTTACTGCCTGAAACCTACCGCTACCTATTTAAGGTGCAACCTGACCCACAGGCCATCAGGGAGCGCTTCGAGCGCGCCTTGAACCCCCAGGCTGAACATGACGGGGATGAAGTGCGCTGGGCCATAGTCAAGCATCCAGAAGGAATCCTGACCGGTGAAGTGATGATTCGAATGGCCAGCAAGGCGTCCAGACAGGCAGAGATCGGTTGCATATTCGCCCCGTCGTTTCACCGGCAAGGCATCGCATCGGAAGCGCTGACAGCGTTGATTGGCGTGGTTTTCGAACACTACGACTTGCATCGTTTGTATGCGTCCATCGATATCCGCAATACCGGTTCATACACCCTGTTCAGCAAACTGGGGTGGAAACAGGAGGGCTGCCTGATTGAAAGCCAGTGGGTCAACGGCGAATGGACCAGCCGGTATATCTACGCCATGTTGGCTCGCAACTGGCAGGGCTCAGGGGTTTAGAGCGAGGCTGACTTTACGACGGCTACGTCGGGGTGCCGCATCACGCCGATCGCAGCCTCGCACGGCTCGTCAGCGACTACAGATTCGGCACCCATCTCGCATGTACCGCATGTAGTCGCTGACGAGTAGAACGAGGCTGCGATCGAGCGCGTAGCGGTCGCAAAACCGGAGCACGCGGTATGCCAGATTAACCGAGGAAGCCGACTTTACGACTGCTGCGTCGCAGTGGCGCACCAAAACGATCGCAGCCTCGCACGGCTCGTCAGCGACTACAGATTCGGCACCCATCCCGCATGTACCGCATGTAGTCGCTGACGAGTAGAACGAGGCTGCGATCGAGCGCGTAGCGGTCGCAAAACCGGAGCACGCGGTATGCCAGATTAACCAAGGAAGCCGACTTTACGACTGCTGCGTCGCAGTGGCGCACCAAAACGATCGCAGCCTCGCACGGCTCGTCAGCGACTACAGATTCGGCACCCATCTCGCATGTACCGCATGTACCGCATGTAGTCGCTGACGAGTAGAACGAGGCTGCGATCGAGCGCGCTGCGGTCGCAAAACCGGTACATGCGGTATGCCTGACTAACCGTGGAAGCCGACCTTACGACTGCCGCACAGCAAAAAGCCCATCACATCAATTAACCATTTATTTGACGTTTTTTTCTCATTCCCGGTTCTACATTCGCCGCGCCTGAGCATGCTAATGATTCCCATTGATTCTGGAGCCATTACGCACTGTCTTCGTCGTCAGCCGCGCGCACATCATAAAAACCGGAGTTGCACATCATGGTCAGCCGTTTCCCTTCTTTGTTTAAAACCGCCCTGTTGAGCGCTGCATTGATCAGCGCCGGACACGTCACCGGAGCAAACGCCGACGACGGCATTGTGGTCTACAACGCCCAGCACGAAAGCCTGACCAAATCCTGGGTCGAGGGGTTCACCAGGCAAACCGGGATCAAAGTCACCGTGCGCAACGGCGACGACACCGAGATGGGCAACCAGATCGTCCAGGAAGGCAGCGCCTCACCCGCTGACGTGTTCCTGACCGAAAACTCCCCGGCCATGGTTCTGGTGGATAACGCCGGACTGCTAGCGCCAGTAGCCCCCCCCACTCTCGAACAGGTCGGTTCTGCCTATCGTCCGGCCCAAGGTAAATGGCTGGGGATTGCTGCAAGGTCCACGGTATTTGTGTTCAACCCGAGCAAGCTCCCCGCAACCGAGGTGCCGGCGTCCCTGCTTGACCTCGCCGCTCCCGCCTGGAAAGGCCGCTGGGCCGCGTCGCCTGCAGGGGCCGACTTCCAGGCCATTGTCGCCGCCGTGCTCGAACTCAAGGGCGAAGCCGCCACCCTCGACTGGCTCAAGGGGATGAAAGCCAATGCCGCCATCTACCGTGGCAACAGTGCAGTGCTCAAAGCCGTCAATGCGGGCCAGGTCGACAGCGGCGTGATTTACCACTACTACAGCTTCGTCGATCAGGCCAAGACGGGCGAAAACAGCAAGGACACCACCCTGCATTACTTCAAGCACCAGGACCCGGGCGCCTTTGTCAGCATTTCCGGGGGCGGCGTACTGGCGTCCAGTAAGCACCCGGAGCAGGCCCAGGCGTTCCTCAAGTGGATCACCGGCAAGGACGGTCAAGCGGTTCTCAAAGAGGGCAATTCGTTCGAATACGCCGTGGGCCAGAACGCCCCGTCCAACCCGAAGCTGGTCCCGTTGACGCAACTTGACGCCCCCAAGGTCGATGCCTCTCGCCTGGACAGCAAAAAAGCCGTGGCCCTCATGACTCAGGCCGGACTCCTCTAATTGTTGCCTGAAACCCTGCCGGCGGGCCTTGGGCCCGCCCTTTGCGCATCACGCTCACGCCGCCGCTTGTTGAGCCGCAGCGGCACCTGGGTGACGGGGCTGGCGGTGCTGGTGTCGCTGCTGTCATTACTGCCGATTGCCTTTGTGATCGGCGTGTCCTGGCACGTCGGCTGGGAGCAGATCGAAGCGCTCGTGTTCAGACCACGGGTAGGCGAACTGCTGGTCAACACGGTATTGCTGGTGCTGATCACCCTTCCCTTGTGCGTGCTGCTGGGCACAGCCCTGGCCTGGCTGACCGAGCGCAGCAACCTGCCCGGGCGGCGCGCATGGTCATTGCTGGCCGTTGCACCCCTGGCAGTGCCTGCCTTTGTGCACAGCTACGCGTGGGTCAGCCTGGTGCCATCGATTCATGGATTACCGGCCGGGGTGCTGGTCTCGGTCATCGCCTACTTCCCTTTTCTCTACTTGCCGGTCGCCGCGACATTGCGTCGACTCGATCCCGCCATCGAAGACGTTGCCCAATCCCTGGGGCTCAAGCCCTGGACCGTGTTCTGGCGCGTAGTGGTGCCGCAATTGCGCCTGGCCATTTGCGGCGGCGCGTTGCTGGTGGGCCTGCATCTGCTGGCGGAATACGGCCTGTACGCGATGATCCGTTTCGATACCTTTACCACCGCGATCTTCGACCAGTTCAAATCCACCTTCAACGGACCGGGGGCCAATATGCTCGCGGCGGTTCTGGCGCTGTGCTGTCTGGCGATGCTCACCGCCGAGTCTGCCGCCAGGGGGCATGCCCGCTACGCCCGCGTGGGCTCGGGCAGCGCCCGCGAACAGCGGATCGTGCCCCTGGGCCGTCCCGCCACACTGCTTGCCCTGGGGGTGTGCAGCGCGACCTGCCTGCTGGCGCTGGGTGTCCCGTTGCTGACCCTCGGCAAATGGCTGATCGCGGGAGGAAGGGAGGTATGGCACTGGAGCGATCTGCTCCCGGCACTGGAGCAGACCCTGTTTCTGGGGGTGGCGGGCGCCTTGCTGACCACCTGTGCGGCGGTGCCGATTGCCTGGCTGTCGATTCGCGCCCCCGGACGCCTGCAACGCCTGCTGGAAAGCTGCAACTACATCACCAGCTCATTGCCCGGCATTGTGGTCGCGCTGGCGCTGGTGACCGTGACCATCCACTTCGCCAGACCGATCTATCAAACCACCCTCACCGTGCTGCTCGCCTACCTGCTGATGTTTATCCCCCGGGCACTGGTGAGCCTGCGCGCAGGCATTGCTCAAGCCCCCGTTGAACTGGAGAACATGGCCCGCAGCCTCGGCCGCTCCCCGGCCCGGGCCTTGTGGCTGATCACCCTGCGTCTCGCCGCACCGGGAGCGGCCGCAGGCGCCGCGCTGGTGTTTCTGGCCATTACCAATGAGCTGACCGCCACCCTGCTTCTGGCGCCCAACGGCACTCGCACCCTGGCGACCGGTTTCTGGGCCATGACCAGTGAAATCGACTATGCGGCGGCAGCGCCCTATGCACTGATCATGATCCTGCTGTCACTGCCGTTGACCGGGCTTCTTTACCATCAATCCAAACGCACGGCTGGCCGATGAACGCTCTCGAACTCAACGCGATCTGTAAAACCTTCGGCTCTCAGCGCGCCCTGGACAACATCACTCTGGCGGTGCCCTCCGGCAGCAGAACAGTCATTGTCGGGCCGTCCGGCTCAGGCAAGACCACCCTGCTGCGCATGATTGCCGGTTTTGAATCACCCGACTCCGGCAGCCTCTCGCTCAACGGCAAGGTCCTCCTGGACAGCACCCGGAACGTCCCTGCCCACCAGCGCCGGATCGGTTATGTGCCACAGGATGGCGCCCTGTTCCCGCATATGAACGTGGCCGCCAATATTGGCTTTGGGCTGGCTGCCAAGGGCCACGCCAGAGATGAACGCATCGCCGAACTGATGGACAGCGTGGCCCTGGACTCAAACATGGCCACGCGCTGGCCCCACGAATTGTCTGGCGGGCAGCAACAACGGGTGGCGCTGGCCCGTGCGCTGGCGCAACAGCCCAGCCTGATGCTGCTGGATGAACCGTTTTCAGCCCTGGACACCGGGTTGCGTACCGCCATGCGCAAAATGGTCGCACGCTTGCTGGCAGATGCAGGGGTAACAGCGATTCTGGTGACCCACGATCAGGGCGAAGCCCTGTCTTTTGCCGATCAGCTCGCGGTGATGCGCCAGGGTTGCCTGGTGCAGGCCGGCCAGCCGATGGCGCTGTACCTGCACCCCAGGGACGAGCAGACCGCACTGTTCCTCGGCGAAGCCGTGCTCATACCCGCCAGGATCGATAACGGCTGGGCCGAGTGCGACCTGGGCCGGATTGCTGTCAACCATCAGGGCCGCAGCAAAACGGCGCAGATCATGCTCAGGCCCGAACAACTGCAGGTCAGCCCGGCATCCCCGGATGGCACAGGCTGTAGAGGGGTGGTCACCGAGCGCGATTTTGGCGGCAATACCTGCACCCTGAGCGTCACATTGGTGGCAGGCACACTCGAGCCGGGCCGGTCGTTACCGGTGCATTGCCCGGGTTTGATGGCGCCAGCCATTGGCAGCGCGGTGCAACTGACCACTGTGGGCCAGGCCCATGTCCTGAAAAGTTGAACGCCCTCAGTCTCAGCTAAGTGTCGTGCCGTACCTTTTGTCCTGCGCCAATGACCGCGCATCACAGAGGTTACGCAAATGAATGCCACTGCAGCCCGATGGCTGAACAAGGTGCCCGAGGTGACGCTGTCATTCTGGGTGATCAAGATCATGTCCACGACCGTGGGCGAAACCGGCGCCGATTACCTGGCCGTTGACGCGGGCTTCGGCGCGGGCTGGACCAGTATCGGCATGGCCGCACTGCTGGCAATTGCGTTGTTCTGCCAACTGCGCACCAAGGCCTACACCCCGTGGATCTACTGGCTGACCGTGGTACTGGTGAGCATCGTCGGCACGCAAATCACCGACATCCTCACCGACAAGCTGGAGGTGAGTCTGTACACCAGCACGGCGATTTTTTCCGGGTTGCTGGCGATCAACTTCATGGCCTGGTACCGCACCGAACGCAGCCTGTCGATCCGCGAGATTGTCACGCCCAGGCGTGAGTTGTTCTATTGGACCACGGTGCTCTGCACATTCGCCCTCGGCACGGCGGCCGGTGATCTGGCAACCGAAGCCCTGGGCCTGGGTTTCACCCTCGGCGCGGTGATCTTCGCAGGCTTGATTGCCCTCACCCTGATGGCCTGGCGCATGGGTGCCAACCCCGTCCTGAGCTTCTGGATCGCCTACATCCTCACTCGACCATTTGGTGCTTCGCTGGGCGACTTGCTGACCCAGGCCAAAACCTATGGCGGCCTGGGCATGGGTGCCACCTGGACCAGCGCCCTGTTCCTGTGCGTGATTGTGCTGCTGGTGGCCGCCGCCCAGTTCAATGCGAACAACCGCAAAGCCGTTACGGCCTGAACCTTTAAATTTCCATCAAGGACATCACCATGCGCCACCCTCAAACCCTGATTCGTCGTATTGGCATCGTTTCCTCAATCCTGCTGCTGAGCATCACCGCCGGTTGCTCAAAACCTGCCGACAAACCGGCAGACCTGAGTGCCGCCACCGCCAGCACATACAGCACGACGGGCTCGAAGCTGGGCGACCTGTCACCCTTTCACAGCATCGCCGCTGACGTCAGCGCACGGGTCGCCAACAATGATCTGTCGGGGGCGAAAACCCGTATCAAGGACCTCGAAACCAGCTGGGACTCTGCCGAAGCGGGGATCAAACCCCGGGCTGCCAGCGACTGGCATGTGCTGGACAAGGCCATTGACCACGCACTGGATGCCCTGCGTGCCGACAGCCCGAGCACGGCCGAGTGCAAGGCGGCCATGGACAACCTGCTCAAGGCATTTGACTCGATGAAAGGCAATTCCTGAAGCGTCGGGCGGACAAGCCACGGCACAGGTGCTTCAATACAGGCGCGACGGTGAAAACCGGCGCGCCTGTTTTATTTTCCGGAGCGGCACATGCGCATATTGCTGGTCGAAGATGATCCCATGATTGGCGATGCGATCCAGGGCGCACTCACGGACGCCAGTTATGCAGCGGACTGGGTGAAAAACGGCCTCAAAGCCCTGAGCGCACTGGAAACCCAACGCTACGACATGGTGCTGCTGGATCTCGGCCTGCCCGGCAAGGATGGCTTTGAAGTCCTGGCCAGCATTCGTGCCCGCAACAACCCGGTGCCCTTGCTGATCCTCACCGCCCGGGACAGCCTCGACGACCGGCTGCGCGGCCTGGACGGCGGAGCCGACGACTACCTGCTCAAACCCTTCGACATGGCTGAACTGTTGGCGCGCATGCGTGCGGTTCTGCGGCGCAAGGATGGCAACGCCCTGCCCCTGCTCAGTAACGGTGTGGTGTCCCTGGATCCGGTCTCCAAACTGGCCACTACCGAGACTCAAGACGGCGTCGCCCTTTCCAGCCGCGAATTCGCCCTGCTGCAAGCATTGCTGATGCGTCCGGGAGCGATTCTGTCGCGCAGTGAACTTGAAGATCGTCTGTATGGCTGGGGCAACGAAGTCGAAAGTAATGCCATCGAGTTCCTGATTCACTCCGTGCGCCGAAAATTGGGCAGCCACATCATCAAGAACGTCAGGGGAATGGGATGGATGGTTTCAAAAAACGCTTGAGGGAGTCGGTTCAACTCAGGCTATCGGCGGCACTGTCACTGACCATTGTGCTGGTGGCCGTGATCGCCAGCGTGTTTGCCTTTTTCTCGGCCCTGGACGAAGCCCACGAGTTGCAGGACGAAAACCTGCATCAGATCGCCCTTCTGTTCGATCGCCAGCAAATGACCCTGCACTACCCTCAGGGCCTGGGCCCGGCGGGGGATGACGAAGAGGCCCGGGTAATCATTCAATACCTGGTCGATGGTAAAAAAGCCCCGGGCAATACCGACGACGCTCTGCCGTTGCCATTGCCCACCACCCTGGCCGATGGCCTGTCCACGGTAGACGTGGGCGGCGAAGCCTTTCGCGTGCTGGTCAGGACCACCGCCAACGGCGAGCGCATTGCCGTCGCCCAGGAGGTCGATGCCCGCAACAAGGACGCCCGCGAAAGTGCCTGGCGCAGTGTGTTGCCCTTCCTGTTTTTGTTTCCTGTGCTGCTCCTGGTGGTCAGTGACCTGGTGCGCAAGCTGTTTCGGCCCATCGCGACCCTCGCCGCGCAAATCGATCAGCGTGCCGAGCAAGCATTGCATCCCATTGACGAGCAGCATCTACCCACTGAAATCCGCCCCTTTGTGGTGGCTATCAATCGCCTGCTCGCCCGCGTGGAGCAGTCCATGGACAGCCAGCGGCGCTTTGTCGCCGACGCCGCCCACGAACTGCGCTCGCCCATGACCGCTCTGTCACTGCAGGCCGAACGACTGGCCGCGACCCAGATGCCGGAGCAGGCCCGCGAGCGCCTGGAACCCTTGTCCCGAGGGATTGAGCGCAGCCGGCAACTGATCGACCAGTTGCTGAGCCTGGCCGCCGCACAATTTACCGCTGAACGCCCACGCACCCGGGTTTCAGTACATGACGTGTTTCGCCGGGTGCTGGAAGACTTGTTGCCCCTGGCGCAGCGCAAGCAACTCGATATCGGGGTGGAAGGCGACGAAGATGTGCAGCTCATGATCAATGACATGGACCTGTTTACCCTGGTCAAAAACCTCACGGACAACGCCATTCGCTACACCCCGCCAGGGGGCAGGGTCGATCTTGGCGTGGAGCTGATCCACGGCAGCGTACGCCTGTATGTCAAGGACACCGGGCCGGGCATTGCCCTCGACGAACAGGCCCGCATCTTCGATCCGTTTTATCGCAGCCTGGGCTCCGGCGAAACGGGCTCGGGACTGGGGCTTTCGATCGTCAAGGCCATCGCCGGGCGTATCGGCGCCAGGGTTGAACTCACGTTTTCGGATAAGCTCAACCACAGCGGTTTATGGGTTTCGGTCTGGCTGAAAACCGACATGCACTGACACACAACCAGCGTTTCTGACCCTTCAGGTAAATTTATGGGCACTTCGTTCTATTCAAGCTGGACATTTTGGGCGCTGCTGTCGGCCGTGTTCGCTGCCATGACGGCCATTTTCGGGAAGATCGGCATCACCGGGATCAACTCCGACTTCGCCACGTTGCTGCGGACCGTGGTGGTCTTGGTCAGCCTGGCGTTGATCCTGTATGCGACCGGCCAATATCAGTCCCTGGGCTCGATATCGGCCCGCAGCTATGTGTTTTTGGTGTTGTCGGGGCTTGCCACCGGCGCGTCGTGGATTTGCTACTACCGCGCCTTGCAACTGGGCCAGGCCTCATTGGTTGCACCCGTGGACAAGCTCAGCGTGGTGATTGTTGCCGTGCTGGGGGTGACGCTGCTGGGTGAAAAGCTCGATATCCGCCAATGGGCAGGGATCAGCCTGATTACGGTGGGCGTGGTGCTGCTGGCGTGGCGCCGATAAGCCTGACACGACACTTTCAGACAGATCCGCGGCCGAGGGAGTGACAATTCCAGCAGGCCGATTCTAGTATGGCCGCGCATCACTCCCCGCCCCATAAAAAAAACGTATGGAAACTCTGAAAATGCCCTTCACCCGTACCCTTCTTGCCCTCTCTTTGGGCATGGCTTTACTGCAAAACCCGGCCTTTGCTGCGCCGCCCCTGTCGATGGTCGACGGCGTTGCCCAGGTCAACACACAGGACAGCAATGCCTGGGTCGAGATCAACAAAGCCGCGTTCGAAAACAACATTCGCGTGCTGCAAACCACCCTCGCCGGCAAGTCGAAAATCTGCGCCGTGCTCAAGGCTGATGCCTACGGTCACGGGATCGGCCTGCTGATGCCATCGATCATCGCCATGGGTGTGCCGTGTGTGGGCGTCGCGAGCAATGAAGAAGCACGCGTCGTGCGTGAAAGCGGCTTCAAGGGCCAGCTGATTCGCGTGCGCACGGCGGCTTTGAGCGAGCTGGAAGCGGCATTGCCGTACAACATGGAAGAATTGGTGGGCAACCTCGATTTCGCCGTCAAGGCCAGCCTGATCGCCGAACAGCACGGTCGTCCGCTGGTGGTTCACCTGGGGCTGAACTCCAGTGGCATGAGCCGCAACGGCGTGGAAATGACCACGGCTGAAGGCCGTCGCGATGCGGTCGCCATCACCAAAGTACCGAACCTTGAAGTGCGGGCGATCATGACCCACTTCGCGGTCGAAGATGCCGATGACGTGCGCGCCGGTCTCAAGGCCTTCAACCAGCAGGCGCAATGGTTGATCGACACGGCCCAGCTTGATCGCAGCAAGATCACCCTGCACGCGGCCAACTCGTTCGCCACCCTTGAAGTGCCCGAGTCGCACCTGGACATGGTCCGCCCTGGCGGCGCGCTGTTCGGTGACACCGTGCCGTCCCACACCGACTACAAGCGCGTGATGCAGTTCAAATCCCACGTTGCCTCGGTCAACAGCTACCCCAAGGGCAACACCGTCGGTTACGACCGCACCTACACCCTGGGCCGCGACTCGAAACTGGCCAACATCACCGTGGGTTACTCTGACGGCTACCGTCGTGCCTTCACCAACAAAGGCATCGTGCTGATCAACGGGCACCGTGTGCCAGTGGTGGGCAAGGTTTCGATGAACACCCTGATGGTCGACGTCACCGACGCGCCGGATGTGAAGAGTGGCGATGAAGTGGTGCTGTTCGGGCATCAAGGCAAAGCCGAAATCACCCAGGCAGAAGTTGAAGACATCAACGGTGCACTGCTGGCGGACCTGTACACGGTGTGGGGCAACTCCAACCCCAAGATCCTGACCGACAAGTAAGCCGCCAGTAATCGCCTGTAGTCGCTGACGAGTAGAACGAGGCTGCGTCCAGTTTGGTGCGCCACTGCAACGAAGCAGTCGTAAAACCCGCCACCTGGATTCACGATCGCAAACCTCGTCACTCGACACACCCAGCAACATTCCCGAGCACACGCTAATGAGAAGCGCTATCATTGCCATCCTTGTCAGTGTCTGCTCTGGAATTGCAATCGATGCTCACGTCCCCTTCTTCCACACGCTGTGCCCTGGGTGAGCTCTACGTTCAGCACCACGGCTGGGTGGTGCAATTGTTGCGCCGCAAACTGGGCAATCAGGAGCAGGCGCTGGATCTGGCCCAGGACACCTTTTTGCGGATGCTGCGCACTGACACGCCACCGGTGTTACGTGAGCCCCGTGCGTACCTGACCACCATTGCCAGCCGCCTGTGCGGCCAGTATTTTCGCCGCCAGGCACTGGAGCGGGCGTACATGGAGTCGCTGGCAGCCCTTGAACCAGAGCATGTGCCCTCCCCTGAGTCACGCCTGCTGGTGCTCGAAGCCCTTGACGCTGTCGGCCAGGTCCTCGATGGCCTGGGCACCCGGGTGCGGGAAATCTTCTTGCTCTCGCAACTGGACGGCCTGACCTACCCGCAAATTGCCACGCACATGGACCTGACAGTCAACGTCGTGCAAAAAGCCATGCTCAAGGCCTATCGTCACTGTTACAGCGCGGTGTACGCCGGGTGAACCGGTTTGAACCCTGCAATGCCCAGCGCCTGGACCATGATGTGGTCGAGCAGGCCCTGCAGTGGATGGTTATCGTGCAATCGGGCGTCAGCACCGAAGCCGAACGTCAGGCCTGCCAGCACTGGCGCACGCAATCTGCGCAGCATGAGATGGCCTGGCAACGCTTGACCGGGCTGAACGCTGATTTTCGCGACAGTACCCGCATGCTCCCCGCCGCAGGAGCGCGCACGTTATTGCGCGCACGCCATGCCACATCGCGACGCACACTGCTCAAGGGGTTTGCCGGTCTAGGGGTGGCGCTGGCCACGGGCTTCAGCGTGCGTGAACGGATACTGCTGCCGGAACTGTTCAGCGACTACCGCACCGCCACCGGTGAGCGCAGGCAATTCTCCCTGGCCCGGCAGGTCGAGCTGACGCTGGACACCCACACCGCCCTCGATGCCCGAACCACGGGCACCGGTACCGACCTGACGCTGAACCTGGGCCGCGTACTGATCACTGGGGCCAACGTCTGCCTGAGCACGGTCCATGGCCGGGTGCTGCCAGCGGCCCGCTCACGCCTGGTCATCAGCCAGAACCTGCCCGGGATCGACGGCACCCGGGTGCAGGTACTGACCGGCAGTGCTTCGATCGAGCTGGCACGGGGTGACCGTTTCAACCTTGGCGCCGGTCAACAATTGACGTTCGACCGCCATGGCGCCGGACCTTGCAGCCAGGTGTCGGCCGGTGCCGATGCCTGGGTCAACGGCCTGTTGATCGCCGAGCGCATGCCACTGTCCCAGGTCATTGCCCAGCTCAACCGCTATCGACCTGGCGTGGTGCGCTGCAACCCCGCGGTGGCCGCCTTGCAGGTGTCGGGGTCGTTCTCCATCGACCGTCCGGACGCCAGCCTCGACCTGCTCACCCACGTGCTGCCGATCCGTGTGCAGCGTGTTTTCGGCTACTGGGCCAACGTCGTCCCTGCCTGAAGATTTTTTATTTTCAGCACAGGAGGCAGTTTTTCCCATCTGGTGCATCAAGTTCAGGGAAGACGCTGATTAACAGCGCAATGCCTACCCTTCTCACACATGGACAGTTTTTTATGCACAGCCGACTTACCCCCCTTGCCGGTGCATTGCGCACCCTTGTATTTGGTTTATCCATTGCCACGACCAGCCACGGGGCATTCGCAGCACCGGGCAGCGAGCACGCCTACCGCATCGCACCGGGCAGTCTGGACTCGGTGCTGGGCAGCTTTGGCCAACAAGCCGGCGTGATGATCGCCGTTGATTCGACGCTGACCACCGGCATCCACAGCGACGGCCTGAGCGGCAGCTTTGACGTCGGTGAAGGCTTGCAGCGACTCCTTGAGCCTCTGGGCCTGCAAGCGGTCAGAGAAGGCGACGGTTACCGCGTTATTGCACGGGGGCCCCAGAACAACGGGCAACTGGAGTTGCAGGCTACCCAGGTCATGTCCAACCAGTTGGGCACCATCACCGAAGGCAGCGGCTCCTACACCCCCGGCACCATCGCAACGGCCACCCGCATGGTGCTGACGCCGCGGGAAACGCCGCAGTCGATCACGGTGATCACCCGTCAGCACATGGATGATTTTGGCCTCAACTCCATCGACGAAGTGATGCGCCACACCCCGGGCATCACGGTGTCGACCTTTGACAGCGAGCGCACCAACTACTATGCCCGCGGCTTCTCGGTGGAGAACTTCCAGTACGACGGCATTCCCACCCTGCGCAACTCGGCCTACTCCTCGGGGCAAACCCTGAGCGACATGGCCATCTATGACCGGGTGGAAATCCTCAAGGGTGCAACCGGCCTGCTGACTGGCGCAGGCGCGCCGGGTGCGACGATCAACCTGATCCGCAAGAAACCGACCCGCGACTTCAAGGCCAGCATCGAAGCAGGGGCTGGCAGCTGGGAGAACTACCGCACCCAAGTCGACGTCAGCGGCCCGCTCACCGACAGCGGCAACCTGCGTGGCCGGGCCGTGGCTGCCTATCAGGACAAGAACTCGTTCATGGAGCGTTACGAGCGCAAGACCGGTGTCTATTTCGGCACTCTGGAAGCCGATCTGAGCGATGACACCCTGCTGACCGTGGGCTTCGATTATCAGAACAACGACCCCCATGCTTCGGGCTGGTCAGGCAGTCGCCCGTTATTCGACCGCACTGGCGAACGCATCGACGTGAAGCGCTCGTACAACAACGGCGCCAACTGGAGCCGCTGGGAGCAGACCACCCAGAGCGTGTTCGCCACCCTGGAGCACAGCTTCGCCAACGCCTGGGTCGGCAAGGCGCAGTTGACCCATCAGGTCAACAGCTACGATGCCCCGCTGGGTTCGGTCATGAGCGGGCCATTCCCTGCCACCGGACTGTCATCGATCTATGCCAACAAATTTACCGGCAACACCCGCACCGACGCCGCCGACGCCTACTTCAGCGGCCCCTTCAGCCTGGCCGGCCGCGAACATGAACTGGTCATCGGAGCGTCGGCCTCCACCGCCCACTGGCAAGGCAAGGACTACGGCAACCCGACCTTCCTCAGTGCCAACGTGATTGATTTCTGGAACTTCGATGGCAAGACCACGGAGCCGAACTGGGGCGCACCCACCCAATATAACGACACCACCACGCGACAAACCGCAGGCTACATCAGCGCCCGTTTCAACCTGACCGATGAGCTGAATCTGTTGCTCGGTACACGGGTCGCCAATTACTGGCTGACCGGCGATTACGACATCACCGAAACTGGCCGGCTGGTGCCCTATGTGGGCGCCACTTACGACCTGAACGACCATTTCACGGCGTATGCCAGCTACACCGACATCTTCATGCCGCAGACCTACAACCGTGATCGCAAGAACAAGGTGCTCGAGCCGGATGAAGGCAAAAACTACGAAGTGGGGATCAAGGGTGAATTCTATGGTGGCAGGCTGAACACCAGCCTGGCCTATTTCGAGGTACATGAAAGCAACCGTGCCGAACCGGATGCCGAATACAACGCAGACCCGACCAACCCGTCGATTCTCTACGCGTCGATCGGCACCAAGGCCAAAGCCAAGGGTTTTGAAGCCGAAATATCCGGTGAACTGGCGCCTGGCTGGCAAGCGCAGGCCGGTTTTACGCACAAGGTCATCCGTGACAGCGAAGACAAAAAAATCTCCACCTGGGAGCCCGAGGACCAGTTGAGCGTGTACACCACCTACAGGTTCAAGGGGCCGCTGGAGCGCTTGACCATCGGCGGCGGTGCCCGTTGGCAGAATCGCAGCTGGCAGAACATCTACAACCGCGCCAGGGACCAATACCAGGACTTTAGCCAGGATGCCTACTGGCTGGTTGATGCGATGGTCCGCTATCAAGTCAACGAGCACCTCTCCACCACACTCAACGTCAACAACCTGTTCGACAAGGAGTACTACACCAACATCGGCTTCTATAACACCGCGTATTACGGCGACCCGCGCAATGTGATGCTCAATACCCGCTGGGATTTCTAGGGCGGAATGGGCACTGCTCGTCAGCGGCTTGTAAGTGGGCGTTAAAACGTTTCGGGCAAGGTGCTGTTATGGGGGGGCGCGGCTCAATCTGTAGTCGCTGACGAGGAACGAAGGCTGCGTTCGGCGGCGAAGCCGTCGTAAACCCGGATGTTGCGGTGAATCAGGAAAAACCGGGGGGCAGTTTTTGCGGTCGCTGCGTCGCAGTGGCGCACCAAACCGGACGCAGCCTTCGTTCCTCGTCAGCCACTACACACCCCATGTAAATACAGAATCTGCCCTTAGCCGATCTGCGATCGAAAACGGTAAACCGCGCGGGCGCACAAATACGAATAATAAAGATTGATAAATAGAATTGATTATCATTAATACAAATGTAAAGCTTTGTAACCAATTCTCGTTTACGCAGTTCCCGTCCGGAGTATTCGCAGATCATGCGCCCACTGTTCACCCTGCCCGCGTCAGCCCTCACGCTGCTCGCCTTGAGTATTTGCAATACTGCCCTGGCCGATGAAAACACCCTGAATCTGCCGTCCACCAGCATCACCTCAACGGCAGACAGCGATGAGGCCCCACAGGGCTATCAGGCCAAGCCGAGTGCCACGACGACACGCTTGAACCTCACCGCCGGGCAAACGCCCCAGGGCATTACCAGTATCAAGCGTGAGCAACTGGATGACTTTCAGCTCAACAGCATTCGCGATGTGCTGGAGAGCACTCCGGGGGTGAACGTGCAGAAGGTCGAGACCGACCGCACGTACTTCACCGCCCGCGGTTTTGATATCACCAATTTCCAGTACGACGGTATGGGCATGGGGCTTACCGGCGGCGTGCTGGTGGGCGATATCGACACCGCACCCTACGAGCAAGTAGACGTTTTGCACGGTGCCAACGGCCTGATGACGGGCGCCGGCAACCCTTCTGCCACGGTCAACTTCATTCGCAAGCGCCCCACGTATGAGCCGCAAGCCAAGGTCAGCGTCAGCGCCGGTTCCTGGGACAAGCGCAGGGTCGACCTGGATGTTTCCGGGCCGCTGACCGACTCGGGCAATGTGCGCGGGCGTGTGATCTATGCCAACGAAGTGGGCAATTCCTATCTGGACCGCTATTCCCGGGAAAAGAACATTTTCAGTGGCATGCTGGCTTTCGACCTGACCGACGACGATACCCTGACCGTCGGTTACGAAGACCAGAAAAGCGACGCCAACGGTGCCAGCTGGGGCGCGTTGCCACTCACCGACAGCAATGGCAATGCGGTGCACTACAGCAGCACCTCCTCCAACATTGCCCAACCCTGGGTGTACTGGGATGTACGCACCACCCGGGCCTTTGCCGAGTGGCAGCACCGCTTTGTCAATGACTGGAAGTCAACGCTGACCCTGACGGCCATGGAGCACCGCGAAGACACCGACATGTTCTACATTTATGGCGACAATGGCTCGACCACTGGCTACACGGGCCTGGCTTCCAAATACAAGGGCAAGACCCGCGAGCTGGATGGCGACCTGTCGTTCAGCGGCCCTTTCAGCCTGGGTGGCCGCGAGCACCAACTGACCTTCGGCGCCAACGTGGCACGCTCGCGCACCCAGGAGGCGTCGCTGTACGGCAGCGCGTCGTACTACACCCCGGTGTCGCTGGAAGATGCCCTCAACGGCAGCCTCCCCAAGCCCACCTACAACATCGCCAATGCCGACGGAACCTCCAACTACACGGACCGCCAGAAAAGCCTCTACGCCGGTGCCCGCTTCAGCCTGACCGACGACCTGCACCTGATCACCGGGGCACGCATGCTCAGTGCCGACAGCGACGGCGAAAACTACGGATCGGGCCGCAACGTGAGGATTCATGGCAAGGTCACGCCATACGCAGGCCTGGTCTACGACCTCACCCCGCAGTATTCGCTGTATGCCAGCTACACCAGGATCTTCAATCCGCAGTACTACCTCAACACCCAGGGCCAGGTACTGGAACCCCTGGAAGGCAAAAGCTACGAGGCTGGAATCAAGGGGCATTTGCTGGACAAGCGACTGGACGTTTCGGCTGCGGTGTTCCACACCAAACAGGACAACGTCGCCACTTATGCTGGCTTTGACTCTGCGCTGGGCGGCTACCTGTATGACGGCATGTCGTACAAAAGCAGCGGCCTGGAGCTTGAAGCTTCGGGGGAATTGGCCCCGGGTCTGCAAATCAGCGGCGGCTATACCTATGTCTACATCACCGATGCCGACAACCAGCGCGGACGTAAATTTATCCCGCGCAATGCCCTGACCTCCTCCATGACCTACAGATTGCCGATGGCGCCGAAGGTCAAGGTCGGCGGCAGCCTCAAATGGCAGAGCAAAATCGAGAACGACGACGCCCCTGCCGCCAACCAGGCCGCTTATGCGCTGGTGGGCTTGATGACCAGCTACGACATTGATCCGCACTGGAGCACCCAGCTCAACCTGGACAACCTGACCAACGAGAAATACCTGCAAAGCGTTCGTTACGGCCAGAGTAACTTTGGCGCACCGCGAAACGTCACGGCATCGGTCAGCTGGAAGTTCTAAACCTGCACAAAACTGTGTTTGTTTTGTGGGAGCGGGCTTGCTCGCGATGGCATCAACCCAGCCTGCCTGCCAGACCGCAGCGTCTGAATCGCAGGCAAGCCAGCTCACCAGAAGGACTAAGCTGATGTAAGCGATGACCATCCACGTCACGGAGGTGAGCATGATGTTACTAAGGTGTGCCCTGATTACGGTCTGTCTGAGCCTCACATTCACGGCACTGGCAGCCCCTGCTGCCGACACCCCCACCCTCAAAACCCACAAGGCCTTGCTCATCGGCGTGGATGGCATGCAGTACGAAAAGCTGCAACAGGCCATTCAACAGGGCAAGGCGCCCACTATTGCCCGCTTGCACCTGTACAAAAGCTACACCGGCGGGGTACTGGGTACCTCCACCCAGCAGCCCACGGTCAGTGGCCCGGGCTGGACAACCATCCTTACCGGCAGTTGGGTTGACCGCCATCAGGTCAACGCCAATGACGAGGCCCTGCGCAATCAGGCGCCCAGCCTGTTCAAACAGCTCAAGCTGGCCTTCCCTGACCGCAAGACGGCCAGCATCGTGAGCTGGAACGTGATCCACGAAAACTTCACCGAGGATATTGCCCAGGGCTACATCGACCTGGCTTTCAAGTGCTCGGGGGTTGATCCGTGCGTCGTCGACAACGTCAGTCATGAACTGGAAAACGGCCAGCCCGATCTGCTGTACGCCCACTTCGATGAACCCGATATCACCGGCCACCGACTCGGCTTCACACCCGAGTATCAACAGGCGATTCAGACCGTAGATGCCCAGGTCGGGCAGATACTCCGGGCCCTCCAACGCCGTGAGAAAGCCCATCCCGAAGAAGACTGGCTGGTGATCGTGTTGCCCGATCACGGCAGGCACTTGCCTGAAGGCAAGGACCACGGCGAGCAAACCCTGAGCGAAAAAACCACCTTTATCGCCATGAACAAGAAAGGCAACGCACAACTGACGGCCCCCATCGGCAAACCCCTGAACCCCGATTTCAAGGGCCTGTACGGTTTTGCCAGCCAGGCGGACATCACCCCCACCGTGCTGGCCTGGCTTGGCGTCAAACCGGACCTGACCCGTTACACAATGGATGGCCTGCCCCTGATCGGGCCCCTGGGTGTCAGACAGCTCACTGCGCAGCAACAACCCGATCGCACCCAGGTCAACCTGTCCTGGCGCACAGAAACCCCGACTGGCAAGCCCGTGCAGATTTACCGCGACGGCCAGCCCATCGCCCGGCTCACCGACCATGAACATTCCTATGTCGATAACGATATCCAGGCGTTGAAGGGGCCCATCAACTACACGCTGGTGTTTAACGGGGTACCGGTATCGCGCCTGGTAACCCTGCAAGAGCAAAAGTCGACGCCATGAAAAAGGCGCTGCCCGATCACTCGGGCAGCGCCTTTTTCAAGACCACGGTTGTTCACTTGAGCGATTTGCGCCTCTGTGGGAGCGGGCTTGCTCGCGATGGACTCCAGAACACCGTATTTACTCAGCCAATACGCGTCTTCGTTAACGACCATCGCGAGCAAACCCGCTCCCACATTTGAAAGTGAACAGGTTTACGCCAGGCTTTTGCTCACCACTTCAAACACGTCGCTGGACAGCTCGCCCGAATTGCGGATGCGTTCCAGTTCCGCTTTCATCAGCGCCTGACGGGCGCCGTCGTATTTGCGCCAGCGGGTCAACGGCGCCAGTTGCCGCGATGCAATCTGCGGATTGAAGCCGTTGAGCTGGATCACCAGGTCCGCCAGGAAGCGATAGCCCGAGCCATCCGCGGCATGGAAGTTGATCAGGTTCTGTCCGGCAAACGCACCCACCAGAGCACGCACTTTATTCGGGTTCTTGAGGTTGAATGCCGGGTGTTCCATCAACTCCCGCACACGCTGCAGGCCACCCGGCAGGGTGCTGCCGGCCTGAACGCTGAACCACTGATCCATGACCAGTGGATTGTCCTTGAAGTGCTCGGCAAAGCTGACCAGCGCCGCGGCTTTTTCAGCCTCGTAAGGCGAGTTGACCAGTACCGCCAGCGCCGTCAGGCGCTCGGTCATGTTGTCGCTGTGCTCGAACTGCTCCAGAGCCGCCGCCAGCACCTCTGGCTTACCGGCAAGCATCAGGTAAGACAGCGCAATGTTTTGCAGCGCACGACGGGCGAAGTGTTCGGCTTCAGCCACGTATGGCGTGACTTTCGACACTTCACGGTTAGTCTTGTAGCGGGCCCACAAACCGTCGAACAGGCTGTCGGCCAGTTGCTTGCGAGCGAACTCACGAGCGATGTGGATCGCTTCAACGTCCGCCACGTCGCTGATTTCAGTCAGGTAGGCTTCGCCCGGCAACGACAGCATTTCAGCGACCATGGCCTGATCCAGCGCCTGATTGCCCAGCACACTGCGCAAGGCTTCTACCAGACGCGAATCCATCACCAGTGCTTCACCGCGCTGATGTTGCCCAATCAATTCCTGCAGCACGTGCACCGACAGTTGCTGGCCTGCATCCCAGCGGTTGAAGCCGTCGGTATCGTGCTGCATCAGGAACATCAGTTGGTCGCGGCTGTAGGCAAAACTCAGTTTCACCGGTGCCGAGAAACCGCGCAGCAACGATGGCAACGGCTTTTCGTTGATACCGACAAACGTGAACGTCTGCTCGGCCTCAGTCACCGACAGTACGCGGCTGGTGCCCACGGCAGTTGATTCGCCCGCCAGTTGCAGGGCAATTTCAGTGCCCTGGGCGTTCAACAGGCCCAGCTCGACCGGAATCACGAACGGCAGTTTTTCGACCTTGTCCGGGGTGGCCGGGCAGCTTTGGGCAAAGGTCAGGCTGTAGGTTTTCTGCGCGGCATCGTAGTGTTCGCTGACGGCAAGACGCGGAGTGCCTGCCTGGCTGTACCAGCGTTTGAACTGGCTCAGGTCGGCGCCGTTGGCATCTTCCATGGCCTTGATGAAATCATCGCAGGTCACGGCCTGGCCGTCATGGCGCTCGAAGTACAGATCGCTGCCTTTGCGAAAGCCCTCGGCCCCCAGCAAGGTGTGGATCATGCGCACCACTTCAGAACCCTTTTCGTAAACGGTCAGGGTGTAGAAGTTGGAGATTTCGATAAAGCTGTCAGGGCGTACCGCGTGAGCCATTGGGCCCGCGTCTTCAGCGAACTGGTGGGTACGCAGATAGGCCACGTCCTGAATGCGCTTGACCGTGCGCGAGTTCATGTCTGCCGAGAACTGCGAATCACGGAACACCGTGAAGCCTTCCTTGAGCGACAGCTGGAACCAATCGCGGCAGGTCACGCGGTTGCCCGACCAGTTGTGGAAGTACTCGTGGGCCACGATGGCCTCGACCCGCTGGTGAGCGGCATCGGTCGCGGTCTCGGCGCGGGCCAGTACGGCGCTGGAGTTGAAGATGTTGAGGCCCTTGTTCTCCATCGCGCCCATGTTGAAGTCGTTCACGGCGACGATCATGAAGATATCCAGATCGTATTCACGACCGTAGGTTTCTTCATCCCAGGCCATGGACTTTTTCAGGCTGACCATGGCGTGCTGGCATTTATCGATGTTTTCCGGCTCGACATAAATGCGCAGTGCAACCACGCGATTGCTCATGGTGGTGAAGCTGTCTTCAACGCACCACAGGTCCCCCGCTACCAGCGCAAACAGGTAGGCCGGTTTCATGAACGGGTCTTCCCAGGTTGCCCAGTGCCGACCGTCTTCGTCGGGACCGCTGGCAATCGGGTTGCCATTGGACAACAGGATCGGATAGCGGTGCTGCTCGGCCACCACGGTGGTGGTGAACTTGCTCATCACATCGGGACGATCGAGGTAATAGGTGATCTTGCGAAAGCCTTCGGCTTCGCACTGGGTGCAGAACATCCCGCCGGACTTGTACAGGCCTTCCAGCGCAGTGTTGGACTCGGGGTGGATCTTGACGCTGGTGTCGACCACAAACTGCTCAGCGGTCGGGTGCAGGATCAGATGACTGTCGCCCAACTGATAGTCATCATCCGCCAGTTCGATGTCGTCGAGGCTGACCGACAGCAGCTCAAGCTGCTGACCGTCCAGCACCAGCGCCGGCAACCCCGCGCCACGTGCCGGGTTGCGACGCATCACCAGTTGCGCATGGACCAGCGTGTGGTCCTCGAACAACTCGAAGGTCAGGTGCGTCTCGTCGATCAGGTACTCGGGCGCCTGGTAGTCCTTCAGGTAGATCATTTGCGGTTGTTCGGTGCGCATGCTGGAGTCCTTTTACTGATGCACGGCCAGTTGATAGGCCGTGTATTTGCGAATATTGATCACGCCTGTGTCAAAGATCAGGTACTGGCCCTTGATCCCCATCAGCGTGCCTTCCACGATCGGATCCTTGTCCAGATTGAAGCTGACGATCTTGCTCGGGTACTGCTCGACCGGGTAGCGAATCTCAATGGGCTCCACGTTTGACAAGGGTTGGACCGCTTGCAGGCCAAAACGCTCCTGCAGGGTTTTCATGCCTTCGGCACAGCTCTCGAACAATTGCTCACGCACGGCACTCAGGTCAACAGGCTCGGCATCGCCCTTGAGCAGTGCACGCCAGTTGGTTCGGTCGCCCACTTGCGAGCGGAACAGGTCTTCGACAAAGCCCGATTGCTGACGGGTTGCAACCCGCACGATCGGCAGCGCCTGGCTGGCGCCCTGGTCGAGCCAGCGTGTCGGCAACTGGGTGGCACGGGTGATGCCGACCTTGATCCCCGAGGAGTTGGCCAGATACACCACGTGATCGGTCATGCAAAACTGCTCGCCCCACGACGGATCACGGCAAGTGCCTGCCTCGTAGTGGCAACGCTCCGGGCTCATGATGCACACATCGCATTGCGCCAGCTTGGTCATGCACGGGTAGCAGTAGCCCTGGCTGAAGCTCTTTTTGGTCTTGCGCCCGCAGTGAGTGCAGTTGATCTCACCCAGGTATTCCAGACGCAGTTTGGTACCGATCAACGGATTGACCGGCACCTCGGTATCGCCCAAACGAAACGCATACTGAACGGTCGGCGTTTCAAGGTTTGCCGACATCTTGCTGATTGCACCACGGCCAATCTCAATCAATGGATGGCATCCGACTTGAACAGGATGTTAGGCACTGGTGCCGACTTGGAGCTGCACTCTTGCGGACCCATGTAACCGGTGCGCTGGTCTTCAGGCAGGTTCTGCACTTCCCAGGCAATCATCGCCTGCAACGACAGCTCGCGCTGTTCGGCGGTGAGTTTGTTGCCGTCTGCCCATTTGCCGATTTCAACGGCCAGTTTCAGGCTCTGATAGATCTCGGGGGTGATGTTTTGAATCATTTCGTTGAAAGAGGACATGGTTCGTTTCCACTCTAAAAAGTAAACCTGTAGTCGCTGCCGCAGGCTGCGATAAGGTCCAAAGGACCTTCAAAAAAGCAGGGCCGCTGCGCAGCCCATCGCCGCCTGCGGCAGCGACTACAGAATTAAGCCATCTGTTTGCGCCGCGCCCAAAGCCCGCCCAGCAAACCGGTCAGGCACCCGATCACCAAACCGCCCACATGGGCCGCGTTGGCAATCTGGCCAAAACCGATCATCGACACCAGCCCCGACATGCACAGCGCCAGCCACACCAGCATCATCACCAGTACCCCGCGAGGCAGGTGATACAAGGGGTTTGGCGCCATCATCTGGTAAATCCAGACATGCCCCAGCAGCCCGTACAACACCCCGGACAACCCGCCAAACAGGCTCGGGCCACCAAACAGGTACTGGGCGAAGTTGGATACCAGGCTGAACAACAGGCTCAAGCCAATCAGGTTGATGCTGCCCTGGCGCATTTCAATGCGCCGCCCCAGCTCCCAGTACCACATGCCGTTCATGGCAATGTGCAGAAAGCCGAAGTGAATCAGCATCGGGGTGAACAATCGCCACCACTGCCCCGACGCCAGGCTGTCGGACAGCGGGACAAACTGGATGTACTGGCCTCGAATGCTGAAATCGAGAAAGGTCAGCCCGCTCAGGGCCGACAGGTTATCACCCAGTTGCGTCACTGCAGCCACGATCACACACAGCAGCAACACCACCGCCGTGGCCGGGCTGGCACGCAGTTGCTGGGCAAAACCCGGCCGGGGCATGGCCGCCGGACGTTCAACGATGGGCAGTTCGTGCTCCGGATCACCCACAGGAAAACGCTGGTACAAACTGCGCACATCATCGGCGATGGCCTCGGGCGCCCACAACACCTGCTCGCCCGCTTCCTCGCTGACCCGATGCGGGACCTGCATGCGCCTGAGCAAGGCAACAAAGCCGCTAAGGTCGACGGACAGCGGCAAACGTAAAACAGCTACAGCACTCATTGAATGGCCTCTGGGCGATCTACATTCACCCATACGAATTTGTTCGGATCGAGCCGGGTCTCCTGATCCAGACGGTATGCCACCAGCTTGCCGTACAGCACCGCGCTGTAATCCAGGCACGCCAGGTTGGGGCGGATCGGCGCAGGCCGACCACTGCGCCAGTAGTGACCGACAAACAACAGCGGCTCATCAATGCCGTAGCGCAACAAGGCGCTCTTCTCGGTGGAGGACAGCGGTTGTTGCGCCACGCGATCAGGCAGCGCGTCAGGCTGGAACACGATATCGCCGTAGGTTTTGGGGTCGTCTTCCCAGAACTTGGTGCGAAAGAATGCCCGCGTCAGGCCGTCACCACCCGTCAGGGTCATGCCGCCCGGCAGGCGCATGTCCGTACCGCGCAACAGTCGGTTGAAGCTCATGTTGGCAAAACTGTCCGGCATCCCGGCCGCCTGCAAAAACGCCTCGTCGATACAGCCATCGGGGTATTGCGCCCGCAAGGTGGCAATCACCTCGGCGTCCCAGCAGGCGTGCACCACCCGGAAACGCCCGGCGTCGACAAACAGCGGCATGTCATAAAACCACTGCACGAACTCACGCCATTCAGCAGGGTACTGGTCGAACTGCTCGAGGGTTTCGTGGATCAGCCGGGCATGGCGCGGGGTGTGCTCACGCACAAACTGCCTGCCACTTGCGACGGGCGCGGGTGTGCACCAGCCCAGCGCGTTGAATTCATGGTTGCCCATCAGGCACAGGGCCTGACCGGACCTGACCATGTCGTAAACAATATGCAGCGACTCGCGAATGCGCGGGCCGCGGTCAATGATGTCACCCAGGAACACCGCCATCCGTTGCGGGTGTCGCCAGATACCGGCGAGTTTGCGATAGCCCAGACGCTCCAGCAGGTGCTCAAGGGTATGAGCACAGCCATGCACGTCACCGATCAGATCGTAACTGCGCGCTGGATCGAGCATCAGTCAGCCCTGCCGCCCAGTCGGCTACCCCAGCCAAGCTTGGTCCGACACACTTCATAGTAGTTGTGGTCCAACGGGTGAATCAGGCGCAGCTTCTGCGCTTTTTTGCTGACGTTGATGGTGTCGCCCGGAGCACAGGTGAAATGGTTCTGACCATCGCACGAGACTTGCGGGTAGATCTGCATGTCCTTGGCCACGACGATTTTCAGCTCGCTGTTGCCATCGACCACAATCGGGCGACTGCTGAGGGTATGGGGGTACATGGGCACGATCACAATGGCGTCGAGCTTGGGGTGCATGATCGGGCCGCCCGCTGACATCGCGTAGGCCGTGGAGCCGGTGGGCGTCGCCACGATCAGGCCGTCGGCCTTTTGACTGCACACGAACTGACCGTCGATATGCAGTTCGAACTCGATCATGCGCGTGGATTTGCCAGGGTGCAGCACCACGTCATTCAGGGCGTCGCCCTGGCCGATGGCTTCACCGTGACGGCGAACTTCGGCTTGCAGCAGGAAGCGGTTCTCAACCAGGTAGTGACCGTCGAGTACTTCGGCCACTTTGACTTCCAGCTCATCCGGACGGATGTCCGTCAAAAAGCCCAGGCTGCCACGGTTGATGCCCAATACCGGGACGTTGTGGCGGGCCAGTGCGCGGGCCGCGCCCAACAAGCTGCCATCGCCGCCGACCACAATCACCATGTCGCAGACTTCGCCGAGCATTTTGCGCGACGAGGTTTGCAAGCCATGACCGGGCAACACCTCGGCGATGGTGTCTTCGAGGATCACGTGCATGTGCCGCTCAAGCAGGAATTTTTTCAGTCGGCGAACCGTGTCGAGCACTTGGGAGCTGCCCAGACGACCTATGATGCCGATATTGCGAAATTGCTCCATGGGGCTCCTGCGGGATTCAATGCGTGCGAAAACAACGATTATGGGCGAAAGACGACGATAGACAAAACCCTTTCAGCCCCGGGGTCTGGCAAACAGCTATGCTCGCTCAATGACACTCTTTCCCGACTTGCTCAACCTGCCCCACCAATTGCGCCACCCTGAGGTGCGCGACCTGGCGTGGGTGATTCTCGCCCCACCGATGCTGAGCCGCACACCCTGGCCCCAACGTCACCCATTGGCAGGCAGCGACTGGGTACAGGCCCCGGAGCAGCTTGAGCACTGGCTGCGCGAGCTGGACCGGTGCAGCGAACCGCTGCAGCACTGGCTGGCACTGGCGACCACCCGCCGCCTGGGGCGTTACTACGAGCGCCTGTGGCAATTTGCCGTGCAGCACGCGCCGGGCGTCGAGTTGATTGCGGCCAACCTGCCGATCCGCCTGGGCGGGCATACCCTGGGGGAACTGGACCTGCTGGTGCGTGACCGCGAAGGCGTGCATCACCTGGAACTGGCAATCAAGCTCTACCTAGGGCCTCAGGACGCAGACGGCACGGACCCTGCCCAATGGCTCGGCCCCGGCAGCAATGACCGGCTGGACCGCAAGCTCAAGCATTTCAGCCAGCATCAGCTCCCCATGTCCAGCCGCCCCGAAAGCCGCGAAGTCCTTGCCAACCTTGATATCCAGACGTTCAGCGCGCACCTGTGGCTCGGTGGCTACCTGCTGTATCCGTGGCCGGGCAAGGCACAGGCCCCGGCAGGCGCCAACCCCCAGCACCTGCGCGGCAGCTGGCTGCATCAGCGCGACTGGCCGGCGTTTATCCGCCAAAGCCCTGCCGGTTGCTGGCAGCCCTTGCCCCGTCATGCCTGGCTTGCCCCGGCACTCTATGGCCCCGAAGGGATATGGACGGCGCAACAGCTCGACGTGTGGCTTGCCGAACTGCACCCCCAGGCTCCGGCCCAACTGCTGGTCCGTCTGGTGCAGAACAGTGAGGGCGACTGGGAAGAAGCCGAACGTTTGTTTTTAGTGTCCGACCTTTGGCCAAATGTGCCGGGTAACCCAGAAAGCTGACGTATCTCAGTGCGAAATCGCCCAACTCGCTTAAAGTAGAGGGACTCCGTCACACAAGAACGGAGGCTTCAGACCTGAACTGTGAGGAAACACCATGTCCTGGAAAAGCACCGCCCATCACTACAGTCGAATGTCCATCGCCCTGCACTGGCTCATGGTGCTGTTGTTTGTCTTGATCTACGCCGCCATTGAGTTTCGCGGGATCTTTCCCAAGGACAGCGCCGGTCGCAACCTGATGAAAGACGCGCACTTCATGCTCGGTTTGACCGTCTTTGCGCTGGTCTGGCTACGGTTGCTGGCCCGAACCCTGGGCGTCGCGCCAAAAATCACCCCAACCCCGCCTGCCTGGCAAACAGCACTGGCCACGCTCATGCACTGGGCGCTGTACCTGTTCATGATCGCCATGCCGGTACTGGGCTACCTGGTGTTGAGCTACAACGACAAGTCGGTGTTTTTCTACGGCTTCGACATCCTGCCGCTCACCGCCAAGGACCCTGACTTCGCCAAGCAGATCAAGAGCTGGCACGAACTGGGCGGCACCATCGGTTACTGGCTGATCGGCCTGCATGCCGTTGCAGGGCTCGCGCACCACTACCTGATCAAGGACAACACCCTGCTGCGCATGCTGCCTGGGCGCGGTTAAACCTGCCGAACAAACCCCCGGCGGCCTTGCAAGCCGCCGGTGTGGACAAACACCAGACGCATCCCCCGCGCAAAGACCCCTTCCTTGACTGCCTGTTTCAGGGCCATCAACGCCTTGGCTGTATACAAAGGCTCCAGCGGCAAGCCACAGGCCGCTTCGCTGTCCTGAATAAACCCCAGCAAATCGTCATCGACCCTGGCAAAGCCACCGCGACTGGCCTCTATCAACTGAAAATTGCGCTCCGTTGCCCCGCCCGCCTGCAAAATGGCTTCCACCTGTGGCGCGACACCGTGATCCAGTGGCACCGCCAGCGCGCCATACACACACCGCGCGCCCTCCTCGCCCAGCACCAGCCCGGCCAGGGTCGTGCCGGTGCCTGCCGCCAACCACCAGCCGTCGTAATCATCCCAGCCCACATCCGCCAGCTGACTGCGTACCCTGCTGACCAGCGACTTGCATCCCGAGGCTCCCGCCACCCCGCCACCGCCCTCCGGCACCTGATGCAGCTTCGGGTACATGGTCTGCCAGGGCTGCCAGAAGCCGGGTTCATGGCGGGCCCGATAACCGGCAAAACCCAGCCAGTGCAACTGCATGCCATAAAGCTCAAGGTCCAGTGTGGTGGGGGTTTGCTGAGGATGACCGCGCAACAGCCCCACGGTGACAAAACCAAAACGCTTACCGGCTGCCGCCAGGGCATGCAAGTGATTGGAATGGGCGCCCCCCAGGCTGATCAACCCTTCAGCCCCCGCTGCATGGGCCGCCAGCAAGTGCTCGGTGAGCTTGAACCACTTGTTGCCGCTGATCAGCGGATCGATCAGGTCCAGACGCAGCACGGCCACCTCAACCCCTGCCTGTTCCAGCCAGTCAAGGTGCAGGCGCTGCAAGGGCGCATGGGGGTGCCAGTTGATCAAGGGCAGCATTAATGGGGGCTCCGTTTGAAAAAGTGCAGTTTACAGCCACAACAGTCCGTCGGCTTTCATATACAAGCCAACCAATAACCTGACTCGACATCAGGCTTCTTGGTAAGGTGTGCGCCGAATTTCGCAGCCTGGCTGGCTGCTGCTATCTGTTGACTCACGCGAGACACCCCACATGCCCGAACCGATCCCTCTTAAAGATCACGAAAGCGAAAAACGCCTGGTCAATAAAAGACTGATCGCGTGCGCGGGGCTGGTGCTGGCCATCAGTTGCGCGCTGATCGGCCGTATGTATTTTTTGCAGGTCACCGAGTTTGACTACAACTCCACGGTCTCCGAGAACAACCGCGTACACGTGCTGCCAATCCCTCCTGAGCGCGGTTTTATCTACGACCGCAATGGCGTGCTGCTGGCCGATAACCAACCCAGCTTCAATATGACCATTACCCGGGAACGGGCCGGGGATACCGCCAAAGTGCTGGACTCGGTGATGAGCATCCTGCACCTGCCTGACGAAGACCGTGCGGTATTTGCCAAGGCCATGAAGCAGGCGCGCCACCCGTTTGATCCCTCTACCCTGCTGTACGAGCTGACGGAAGATCAAATTGCCCTGCTGGCCGTGAATCAATTCCGCCTGCCGGGTATCGATGTCGAGGCACAGTTCGTGCGCCATTACCCCCAGGGCGATCACTTTGCCCATTCGGTCGGTTATGTGGGGCGTATCAACGAAAAAGAAGCCAAACAACTGGATGCCACCCAGTACCGGGGCACGCAGTCCATAGGCAAGACCGGCATCGAACGCTTTTATGAAAATGAACTGCACGGCAAGGTCGGTTTTGAAGAGGTCGAAACCAACGCCCAGGGCCGGGTCATGCGCGTACTGCGCCACACCGATGCCGTGGCCGGTAAAAACATCGTACTGAGCCTGGATATCAAGCTGCAGGAAGCTGCCGAAGAAGCCTTGGGCGATCGTCGTGGCTCGATCATTGCCCTGGACCCGAAAACAGGCGAAGTGCTGGCCATGGTCAGCAAACCCAGCTTCGACCCCAACCTGTTCGTGACCGGCATCAGCTCCAGGGACTATTCGAGCCTGCGTGATTCCATCGACAAGCCGCTGTTTAACCGGGCCTTGCGTGGCCTGTATGCACCCGGCTCGACGATCAAGCCCGAAGTGGCGATTGCGGGCCTGGACAGCGGCGTGATTTCAGCTTCGACCCGGGTATTTGACCCGGGCTATTTCCAGCTGCCCAACGTTGATCACAAGTACCGCAACTGGAACCACAGCGGCGATGGCTGGGTGGACTTGAACGCGGCAATCATGCGCTCCAACGACACCTACTTTTATGACCTGGCCTCCAAACTGGGCATCGACCGCATGCATGACTACATGGCGGAGTTCGGGCTTGGGCAGAAGGTGTCCCTGGACATGTTTGAAGAGTCGTCCGGCCTGATGCCGTCCCGTGAATGGAAGCGCAGCACCCGCCGCCAGGCCTGGTTCCCCGGTGAAACCGTCATTCTGGGGATCGGCCAGGGCTACATGCAGGTCACCCCCCTGCAACTGGCCCAGGCCACCGCACTGATTGCCAACAAAGGTGTATGGAACCGTCCGCACCTGGCCAAAACCGTTGACGGTACGCCGCCGGTGGATGAGCACCCGATCCCCAATCTGGTGCTGCGTGATCCCCGGGATTGGGATCAGGTCAACCACGCCATGCAACTGGTGATGCACGACCCGCGCGGCATCGCCCGGGCAGCAGCCCAGGGTGTGCAATACCGGATTGCCGGCAAAAGTGGTACGGCACAGGTGGTGGCGATCAAGCAGGGCGAGCGTTACAACCGCCTCAAAACCGCCGAGCGCAATCGTGACAACGCCTTGTTTGTGGGCTTTGCACCAGCCGAAGATCCCCAGATCGTGATTTCAGTGATGATCGAAAACGGCGAAGCCGGTGGCCGGGTAGCGGGCCCTGTGGTGCGCAAAGTGATGGACGCCTGGCTGCTGGACAACCAGGGCGTGCTCAAACCGCAATACGCCAGCCCGCAGGTCAAGGCGCACCCGACACCCCATGTTTGAAAAGCACCCCAGCCCTCTCCTTCCGTGAGAGGGCGCGGGCTTTTACCTCAATACCGTGCATCCACCGGCTTGCCGCCTTCAGGCCAATCCTTGGCCTTGTCGACAAAGTCAGGCCGTGGCTGATGGGAGAAGTACTGCGCCACATCCACCGCTTCCTGATCCGATAGCCCGCCCTGCCCCAGCGGGAATTTTTCGTGGAAGCCGATCGGCATGTTGCGTTTGACGAACGCTGCCGCCGTGTACGTGCGTGCCATGCCCGCGCCGATATTGAACGACTCGTCCCCCCACAACGGCGGGTACACAAAGCTGCCGTCGGCATGCTTCAGGCCCTGGCCGTTGTCACCGTGGCACACCGCACATTGCTGCGCATAAATCACCTTGCCGTTTTCAGGATCGGGCTTGATGGTGGGGTCAACCTTGCCCACGCCCCGACCAGCCACTTTGTCGCCCGCGACGGTGTTCATTTTCATCCAGTCAAAATACGCCACCATCGCCTGCATATCAGGTGAGGCCACCGGCAACGGCTTGCCATCCATCGAACGGCGAAAACACCCATTGATCCGCTCCTCCAGCGTCACTTCCTTGCCCGCACGCGGCGCATAGCCGGGGAAGAACGCCGACACACCCACAAACGGAGAGCCATCAGCCACGGTGCCCGCGTTCAGGTGGCAACTGGTGCAATTAAGCGCATTGCCAACGTTGTCCGCCAGCAATGCCTTGGTTTGCAAGTGCAAGCGCATGCCGCGCACCACCTGGTCGGCATTGGCAGCGCTGAGCAGATTGGCCAGTCGCGGCGTCACAAACGCACTCTCGTCAGTGACCTGGGGGTTGAGCTGCTTGCGCATGCTGGCCACTTGCGCGGGCTTGATCGCCGGGGCGTCATTGCCCCAACTGCTGCGCACAAAACTCAGGATTTCGGCAATTTCATCATCCCCCAGGCGCGCAAACCCGGGCATGGTGTAAACCCGTGGGTGCGTTGCAGTTTGCGGGGTTTTCCAGCCGGTCAGGGTGATGTGCAACAGGGTGGTCGGGTTAGCCGCCACGATCCCCGGGTTGCCGTTCAACGGCGGGAACATGCCTTTGACACCCCCTCCATCCGGGCGATGGCAGTCGGCACAGAACTGCGTGTAGCCCAACCCGCCACGGCTGGTAAACAGCGTGTCCGGTGCCTTGGCCGGTTCGATTGCCACAGCAGGCATCGGCAAATCATCCTTGCCCGGTGGCAGCGACTTCAAGTAACTGGCGATGGCGGTCAAATCGGCGTCGGTGAAGTGCTGGGTACTGTGATGAATGACGTCGGCCATGTTGCCCGAGACCGTGGCAAACCGGTTTTGCCCGGTTTTGAGCAACTGCACCGTGTCCTCCACCGTCCACAGGTTGCGCAGGCTCAAGGCGCGCCATTCTTCAACGGTTTCACCCGCCAGGTAGTGCTTGCCACTGCGGCCCCCATCGTCCAGAGCCTTTTCCTGGAAGGCGATGCCCCGAGGCGTGTGGCAGGAACCGCAATGCCCCAGGCCCTGCACCAGATAAGCACCCCGGTTCAGCTCGACACTTTTGCCAGGGTCGGCAACGAACGGCTGTTGGTCGACAAAGGCCCAGTTCCATAGCGCCAGGCCCCAGCGCTGGTTGAACGGAAAGCCCATGTCTGCCTCAATATTGGCCACTTTCACCGGCGTTACGTCCTGCATCAGATAGGCGTAAAGCGCGCGCATATCCTCTTCGCTCATCTTGGCGTAGGACGGATACGGCATGGCCGGGTACAGGTTCTGCCCCGCAGGCGTCACTCCTTCGCGCATGGCCCGGTCAAATTGCTCAAAGCTGTACTGACCGATGCCGGTCTCGGGGTCTGGCGTGATGTTGCTCGAATATATCGTGCCCATCGGCGTTTTCAGTTCCAGCCCGCCTGCCATCACAGCCCCTCCCTGGGCGGTGTGACAGGCTATGCAGTCGCCAAGCCTGGCCACGTACTGGCCCCGCTCGATCAGGGATTTTTCGGGGACAGGGGCCGTTGTCGGCTCACCGGCCTGCACCTGAACAGTGCAAAACAACGTCAGGCCGACCAGCGCCAGACGTGGGAAGGTAGAAAGCATCGCGTTATTCCTTTAAGGCGTCGATCTGGGGTGATCCCCTCGAAACGGGCCGTGCTGGTATTGTTATTGACTCCTCACAAAGGGGTTGTACCGGCTTTTAAAGTCAGGGCGTTTGACCAGGGTCATGGCCGTGGCAACAAGGCTGCGCGAGCGCTGGCGGTACCTGTCGCCGACACCTTCTGCGGGACGGGGCCACACACGCCGGGCATCCTCGGGCCTCTGACGGCGATAATTTTTTTCCGCAATAACAAGCTGTTAGCTGCTGGCACAACAAATGCTTCCTTACACCCAAAGCACAGAACCTTGCATCCCCAGCCCCGGCCTGGAGATGCAACAACCTGCGTGAACCCCGACGCTAAACGCGTCCGGGGTCATCTAGAGGAGCGTAAGGATGGCAACGCCTGTTACAGCGTCACCGATCAACATGCCCACGGTAAAAACCGTGGGCTTTCTGGTGATACCAAACTTCACCACCATCGGTTTTGCCTCAGCCATCGAAACCCTGCGCATGGCCAACATGGCCGCCCGCTGTGAAATGTTTCGCACCGTGATCATCGCCCCTACCCTGGATCCGGTCACTGCCAGCAATGGCATGCGCATCCTGCCCGACCATGTGGTGGGTGATGGGCCAAAACTGGATATTTTGCTGGTGGTGGGTTCAAACCCCATCGTGTCCCACCTCAGTAGCCGGCCCGTGCTCAACTGGCTGCGCAAGCTGGCACACGAAGGGGTCGCGCTGGGCGGCATTTGCACCGGAAGCTACTGGCTGGCACGGGCCGGTTTGCTCAAGGGTTATCGTTGCACCATTCACTGGGAAGACATCGAAACCCTCAAGGACCATTTCCCGGGGATCATCATTTCCAATCAGCTATTTGAACTGGATCGCGACCGCTACACCTGCTCGGGCGGCGTGGCGTCGATGGACATGACCCTGCAACTGATCGCTCGAGAGCCGGGTGGCCGGGAAATCGCCGCCCACGCGGCCGAGCTGCTGCTGTGTGACCGGGCGCGGGGAGCGCAGGAGCAGCAACGGGTGCCGCTGCGCCAGAAGCTGGGGACCTCCCAACCCAAGCTCAGCCAGGTGGTAGCCATCATGGAAGCCAACCTTGAAGAGCCGGTCAGCCTTGAGGACCTGGCGCGCTTGAACGAGGTGTCGGTGCGTCAGTTGGAGCGCCTGTTTCACAAACACCTGCAGCGCACACCGAGCCAGTATTACCTGGAACTGCGCCTGGCCAGAGCGCGAAGCCTGTTGCTGCGCAGCGAGTCGCAAGTGCGCGACATCGCCCTCGCCTGCGGCTTCGTCTCGGCGGCGCATTTTTCGAAATGTTATAGCCGGTTGTTTGGGGTGTCGCCGATTGGTGAGCGCAAGCAAGTGGCGTTGCACTGAGCCCTGCCCACAGGCCAGAAAACCTGTGGGAGCGGGCTTGCTGGCGATGGCTTTGACGCGGTCTGACAATCAGTACGCATCGATCCATTCGCGAGCAAGCCCGCTCCCACAGGCGTATTTCAGCGGTGTGTTTAGTCTTGCAACGCGGTGTGCGCCGTCTCGCGACTGGCCAGCATCGCAACCAGCGCTACCACAGCCGCTGCCAGCAAATACCAGGCCGGGGCCATTTTGTTGCCGGTCATATGAATCAGCCAGGTGGCAATAAACGGGGCAGTCCCGCCGAACACCGCGTTGGCCACGTTAAAACTGAAGGCAAATCCGCTGAAACGGACCCGGGTCGGGAAAATCTCGGCCAGGAAACACGGCAAGGTACCGTCGTTCATGGCCAACATCGCGCCGAAGGCAATCTGAATCATCAGAATCACCAGCAGCGACGGGTTGCCAAGCATCCCGAACAGCGGAAATGTCAGCAGCAAAAACAGCACCGACGCGGTGACCAGCATGGTCTTTCGGCCATAACGGTCAGACAGCGTGCCCATCAGAAAAATCAGGCCGATATAGGTCGCCAGCGACACCGTCGAGGCAATAAACGAATCACTCTCGCTCATGCCCATTTCAGTCGACAGATAGGTCGGCATGTAACTGAGCAGCAGGTAGAACGCCACGGCGTTCAGGCAGGTCACGCCAATCCCGATCATCACTGCCCGACGATGCACAGTCAGCAATTCACGGACCGGGGCATGGGTCGCACACTCCTTGGCTTCCAGTCGCTGTTCCATTTCCAGGAACTTGGGTGAGTCCTGCAGGTGCACGCGGATATAGCGCCCTACCAGACCAAAGGGAGCCGCCAGTAAAAACGGCAGGCGCCACCCCCAGTCGTGAAGGTTTTCGACGGTCATCAACGCGTGCATTCCGGCAACAAACATCGCGCCAAACAGCAATCCGGCTGCGGTACTCGCGGGCACAATGCTGGTGTAGAAACCACGCTTGCCCTCGGGCGCATACTCGGCCAGAAAGGCCGAGGCCCCAGCGTACTCCCCCGACGCCGAAAAACCCTGCACCAGGCGAATCAACAGCAACAACGCCGGAGCCCACAGGCCGATATGGTTGTAGGTAGGCAGAATGCCGATGCAAAAGGTCGAAAGGGTCATGATCAGAATCGACCAGGACAAGGCACTGCGCCGCCCGTACTTGTCGCCAAAATGACCCCAGACCAGGCCACCGATGGGGCGCACGATAAACGACAGGGCAAATACCGCGAAGGTCGCCAGCAGCCCTGTGGTGGTATCGGTTTGCGGGAAGAACGTCAGCGCAATGACAGTCGCCAGATAGCCATAGGCTGCGTAGTCAAACCACTCGACAAAGTTGCCCATAAAGCTGGCCGTGGCAGCACGGCGCAGCGCCTTGCGCTCGCTGAGACGCTCGGTTTCCTGCTCGGTTGTCAGAGGTAATGCCAGACTTGCACTTGGGATACTCATTGAGCACCTCCGGGGAAAGAGATGCGGGACAGGAAAACGGCAAGCAACGTCGGGACGCGGGACATGACAGATACCCTCATTGTGTTCTTTTTGGCAGGGGTAAACAGGTCAGAAAACGCTGCGTAATCTGCGTACGCATGCGCTGGTATCGAGCTTGGCAATTGTGTGGGAGCGGGCTGGCCCGCTCCCACAGGGTCAAGGCAACTCTACTTCTTGATGATGTTGTGCTGCGGGCCGTACGGGAAATGAGTGATGTTCTCCCCGCCCTGCTCGTTGACGATCAGGATGTCATGCTCGCGATACCCGCCCGCACCCGGACGACCTTCGGGAATCATGATCATCGGCTCGATGGACACCACCATGCCCGGCTCCAGCACCGTGTCGATGTCTTCACGCAGCTCCAGCCCGGCTTCGCGGCCATAGTAATGGCTAAGAGTGCCAAACGAGTGGCCATAGCCAAAAGTGCGGAATTGCAGCAGATCATGCTCCAGGAAGATTTCGTTGAGTTGCAAGGCGATGTCCGAGCAACGCATGCCGGGCTTGATCAACTTCAGGCCGGCCTCATGCACCTTGACGTTAACTTCCCACAGCCGCAGATGCTCGTCCGAGCAGTGGTCCAGGAACAGGGTGCGCTCCAATGCCGTGTAGTAACCGGCAATCATCGGGAAGCAGTTGAGGCTCAGAATATCGCCCTTGTTCACTTTGCGGGTGGTCACCGGGTTGTGTGCGCCGTCGGTATTGATCCCCGACTGGAACCAGGCCCAGGTGTCCATCAGCTCGGAATCGGGAAAGGTACGGGCGATTTCCCGCACCATGGCCTGGGTCGCGTGCAGCGCCACTTCATATTCGGGCACCTGATCACGCAGCGCTTCCACGATGGCCGCGCCGCCAATATCGGCGATCCGTGCACCGTGGCGAATAATGGCGTGTTCTTCGGCTGACTTGATCATGCGCATGCGCATGCACGGCGCGCCAATATCCACCAGCTCGGCCTGGGGGTAACGGCTGGCGAGCTTGTCACGATTGAGCAGGTTCATGTGATCGAACTCGATCCCGATGCGACCGGCCTTGGGCAGGGCCTGCTGGATCGCGACAAAGTAGTTATCGCGCTGCCAGTCGGTATACACAATATTGTCGGTGCCCATGGTCCGGCGCCACGGCTGGCCGCCGTCAATATTGGCGCTGATGGTCACCGCGCTGTCCTGAGTCACCACCAGCGCATAGTTGCGGCCAAACGAGCAGTACAGGAAATCGCTGTAATAGTTGAGGTTGTGATAGGACGTGAATACCGCAGCGTCGATATTGTTCTGCGCCATATAGGCACGCAGCTTCGCCTGACGGTTGGCGTACTCCTGGGCCGAGAACGTGGGAGAGACCTTTTCACCGTTTTTGATCTGGATGGTTTTCGGCATTTGCATGTCTTGGGTCCTTGTCTGTGATCGAGCATCAGAAGCCGCCGGCAGGCGGGTCGTTGAGGATCATTCGAACAGATACAAGAACGGTTTTTTTGTGCGAATCCGACCTGTAGTTGATCAGATCCGCTGTGCGAACCTGCCCCCTCCCAGCGCCGCCCGACCACGCCTTTGCGCTAGCAACTGTCCTCGATCCCTGTGGGAGCAGGATTGCTCGCGATGGCATCAGCCCGGTTGGCCAGAAAGACCACAGCGCCTGTATCGCGAGCAAGCCCGCTCCCACAACACAAGGCCCTCGCCCATTATTCGTGGAAGTTCGCGTGTTTGAATTAACCAGCTGTTTGTGGCCTGTTCCTGGTGGCATTCGATGCCGCGTCAATCCTGCCCCTATACCACATTCTCTTCAGGATAAAAAAAGGACTGTCGAGTTAAGTTACCTGTCAAGGTTGTAGGATCGCCTATCAAAAACGAGGATCGTTAGAGTTGGCCAGCCTTAGTTACATGAGCATTACAGGCAAACGTCAAAGATTTATTTAAGCGGTCGGTTGTTACCTTGGTACCAGACATTTTATTGATGGTTGCCTCCTACGGTAATCAAGTTATACAAGCCGTTGATGAGGGAATGGGCTACAAGAGATCGGGACCGAGCGCGCCGAGCTGGAGTCCAAGGCAAAATTCCATGCTCAAAACAGTATTGGGGTCTTAGCAGGCTGGATGAAAATTGAAGCGGAAATAGTGTTACAGAAGCGACTGACGGAACACTGAGCTCACTTGCTGACGTTGTACTTGGCGCGAGAGAAAACTAAGCAACACGATTTAATTTTGGTATGTAAACACGCAAGCCAACCAAGACCAACACACTATAGTGTTGACGCGTAGGCAATGTATAAGGCTCGTCCTTCGAGGGGGAAAACTTCGGTTATTCCCCAGACAACTATTCCCATGATGGGTATTGAGCAGCCTAATACCAGGCAGCACACTGATAGATAATAACGAATTTCTTGAATATTCATCTGCTCATGCCTGCGCGGCGGAAATTTAGAGACCAATGTATTGGCGGGTTTCTGACTTGGCTTTTAAGTGCGAATCCGACCTCTAGTTGATCAGATCCTCTGGGAGAACCGGCCCCCCCTCACAGCGCCACCTGCAGGCATCACAAAACTTGTAGTCGCTGCAAAAGGCTGCGATAAGGGCCGCCTGACCAAGCCTTTGCGCGAGCAACTGTCCTCGATCCCTGTGGGAGCGGACTTGCTCGCGATAGCATCGACCCGGTTGGCCAGAAAGACCACAGCGCCTTCATCGCGAGCAAGCCCGCTCCCACAACACAAGGCCGGCGCCCATCACTCGTGGAAGTTCGCGTGTTTGAATTAACCAGCTATTTCGGCCTGTTCCTGGCGGCATTCGGTGCCGCGTCACTCCTGCCCATGCAATCGGAAGCTGTGCTGGTCGGCATGATGCTGTCCGGCAAGTACGTCGCCCTGACACTGCTGGTCGTGGCCACCCTCGGCAATGTCCTGGGTTCGGTCTTGAATTGGGTATTGGGCCGCTCGGTCGAGCGCTTTCGACACAAACGCTGGTTTCCGGTCAGCGAGCAAAAACTCGACAAGGCCCGCGCGTTCTATCTGCGCTATGGCCGATGGTCGCTGCTGCTGAGCTGGGTGCCGATAATCGGCGACCCGCTCACCATGATTGCCGGCATCATGCGCGAACCGCTATGGAGTTTCGTGCTGATCGTCACCCTGGCCAAGGGCGCCAGGTATCTGCTGTTGACGGCAGTCACGCTGGGCTGGACGTAAGTGACCAGCCCGCACTCACCTCAAACCGGGCTTGCAGTGATGCGTTGCTCCATCACAGGCGGGTATTCAGGCAGCCAGGATAGCGGCATCAGTTGATTGTATTTCTGATAGAACGAGGACTGAATCCGGCCGCGAATCTGCTCCAGCTGTTCAATCAGATCCACCAGCGCTTGCTGCTGCGAGGCCAGACGAATTTCATCCTCAGCCATATCGCTGTCGGGCAAAGCGATTGCCTTCAGCGCAATACGCTCACTGAAGTAAGCAGGCACTCGTCGACCATTGCGATGCAATTGGTTTTCGGCGCGATAGCATTGAACCAGCCCGGCCAAAATCATTTCGGCCTTGTTCAGGCCACTGGCCAGCCGGGGTTTCACATTGCGCTTTTCGTCCAGGGCCGACTGGTAGCTGACCAGTTGCTCATTGCACGCCAGGACATCCGACTCAAGCTTTTCAAGGAACTGCTGTTTGAGCGCCATCAGTTCATTGCGCACGTCGGCAATCTCGTCCTGATAGATCCCCAATGCTTGATTGCGACGCTTTTGATGTTTTTCAAATCCCGAGTGATGCTCTGCCTTGTAGGCACACAACTCAGCCTCGCGCTCGCGCACGCTGTACTCCAGGCGCTGCAGCCGTATCGCGTAATCGCTCACCAGGCTGTCTATGGCACGTTCGAAATCCTGGTCAACATGAGCACAGCGGCTCACCGTAGCGCCGATATCCAGAGCATCCAGACGGTTTTGAACCACTGCGATCCGCGACTCGGCCCACGCCAGAACCTTTTCCCGCTCCAGCTCAAGGGTCACACGGATGGTCTCTTCCGTCGCCGTCAGCCGGGTTGCTTCCTCAGGGGGATAGCCCTGCTCACCGTGGCGCCGGGCTTGCTCAACGATGTTGAGATCCCGTTTCAGGTGTTCGAACTCAGGCGGGACAAATAAAGGATTGCCAGTACGCTCGCGACTGCGATCAGCCTGCTCCAGAATGTTCATCAGTTTTTTGAATAACTGCATGGCGTTCGCTCCGAAAAAGAGGTCGTGAAGCCAAATCACTGATTTGAACGTAACGGCCGAGCTTGAAACTCGCTGCAATCGTCAGTGCCATCAAGCGATTCCGGGAAAATTCAGGAGATACATCAAGGAAGCAGCGAGGTGAGGATGATGCCTGCATCAAGCAGAGCGTGATCCTTGATCCCGACAGCAAACACTTAGGGAATAACCTTAGTGTCAAAATCATGCCAACGCCTGCCATGAATGACAAGCAATAAGTAGCACATAGCCATCAATCACATGCATACGCTTGAAAAACGGGGATTTTTTGCGTTTAAACGACAACGTTTTGCGGCCAGTACGGACCAAAAAGAACAAAGGCCTGAAGAATCAGGCCGGCGGGAATTAGTAAGAACACAATGACGGGACCCGGATCGCCTTCAAGCGCTCCGGGTTTTGCACATCAACGCTGCATGCCCCAGCGCTTGACCGTGACCCGCTCAAGGGTAGCGAACACCAGGTTCTCCACCAGCAAGCCGATCAGAATCACCACCGCCAGCCCGGCAAACACCTTGTCGGTGTACAGCTCATTGCGGTTCTGGAAGATATACCAGCCCAGACCGCCCTTGCCGCTCGTGGCGCCGAACACCAGCTCGGCGGCAATCAGCGTGCGCCAGGCAAATGCCCAGCCGATTTTCAGACCGGCGAGGATCGATGGCAGCGCTGCCGGGATCAGGATAAACAGCACAAAGCGGATGCCCTTCAACCCATAGTTGCGCCCGGCCATGCGCAGGGTTTCCGAGACGCCGAGAAAACCCGCATACGTGTTCAGGGCCAACGCCCAGAGCACCGAATGCACCAGCACGAAAATCAGGCTGTTCTGCCCCAGCCCGAACCACAGCAATGCCAGTGGCAACAGGGCAATGGCCGGCAACGGGTTGAACATCGACGTCAGGGTGCTCAGCAAATCACGACCCAACTGGGTCGAGACCGCCAGCGTGGTGAGCGCAAACGCCAGAAGGATCCCGATCAGGTACCCCTTGAGCAGCACCACCATGGAAATGCCCACCTTGCTCAGCAATTCACCGCTGATCAGGCCGTGATACAGGGCACTGCTCGTTTGCAAGAACGTGGGCAGCAGCAGGTCGTTGTTCTGGTAGCGCGCCAGCAGCTCCCAGAGCACGGCCAGCACGACCAGAATCAGGCTTTTGCGTAACCAGCCCTGCTGCCAGAGACGCTGGCCAAGGGGCAGTTCGCGCTCCAGCGGCACCGTCAGCAACGGCTCCAGGACCACTTCATACTCCTGGCGTACAGATGATGATTGGCTCATCGGGCAATCCTCCACGGCTCAATAAGCGATACGGATATCAGCGAAATTCAGGGGTTGTTCGTCAGTGCCTGCATCGGTTTCATCGAACAGCAGCCGATGAATGCGCCGCGCCGTGTGCTGGAACCCCGTACCACCCAGGCTGTGCAGATCGTACTGATGGCTGTTGATTTCAGCCCGCACACGCCCGGGGTGTGGCGATAGCAGCAAGATCCGGTTGCCCACCACCAGCGCCTCTTCGATGGAGTGGGTGACAAACAGCAAGGTAAAGCGCACCTCCTCCCAGAGCAGCAGCAATTCTTCCTGCATCTTGCGCCGGGTCAGGGCGTCGAGTGCGGCAAAGGGCTCGTCCATCAACAGGATTTTCGGCTGCATCGCCAAGGCCCGGGCGATCGCCACGCGAGCCTTCATGCCACCGGACAAGGTGTGCGGATAAGCATCGGCAAACGCTGCCAGGCCGACCTTGTCCAGATAATGCAATGCCCGTTCCTCGGCTTCGCGCCGTGGCAGGGTTTTGGAGGCCAGCAAAGGGAACATCACGTTTTGCTTGACCGTCTTCCAGGGCGGCAGCTGATCAAACTCCTGGAACACCACCATACGGTCCGGCCCCGGTGCGGTGACGGCCTGGCCCTGGAGACGGATCTGCCCCTCACAGGGTGTGTGAAACCCGGCGACCGCCTTGAGCAACGTCGACTTGCCGCAGCCCGAAGGGCCAAGCAGGATAAAACGGTCCGCCGGATCGATTTCAAAACTGACCTGGTGGGTCGCCCTCACCACACGTTGCGGCGTGCGGTACTCAAGGCTTACCTGATCGACCGACAACAGGGCAGGCCCTGTTGCGTTCAAGTGGCTGGCCGTGTGGCCTTGCACGGAGGCGTTCATGGCTGTCAGCTCCCCTGCAGCGGTTTGGCGTCCTGGAAGAAGTAATCTTTCCAGGAGTCGGGTTTGTTTTTGATCGCGCCAACGCGGTACAGAAACTCAGCCAGTGGGTAAGTGTTTTTCGGCGTCACGCTGAACTCGTACTCCGGGGTGTCGATGATCTTCAGCAACTCGTCGCGATCGACTTTGGACTTGGTTACGCGAATGTATGTGTCAGCGGCAGCAGCCTTGTCGTTCTGGGCAAACTCGGCCGCCTCGGTCAACGCCTCGACGAAGGCCTTGTAGGTTTTAGGGTTGTCGTTACGGAACTTCTCGGTGGCAAACAGCACGGTCGGTGAGTTGGGGCCGAGCAAGTCGTAGGTATTGAGCACCACGTGTACGTTGGGGTTTTTCAGCGCCTGATCCTGGAACGGCGGGTTGGAAAAATGCCCGCTCAGCTCTGTACCACCGGCAATCAGCGCAGCCGTGGCATCAGGATGGGGGACGGCGATGGTGTACTTGTCCAGCCGGTTGAACTCCTTGTCGCCCCATTGCTTGGCAGCCGCATATTGCAAAAAGCGTGACTGCACGGAAACACCCACAGCAGGCACGGCAATGCGGTCCTTTTCGGAGAAGTCGGCAATGGTTTTGACGTTCGGATTATTGCTCAGCAGGTAGTACGGAAAGTTGCCCAGCGATGCCACGGCCTTGACGTTCTGCTTGCCGTGGGTGCGATCCCAGATAGTCAGCAGCGGGCCAACCCCGGCGCCGGCAATGTCAATGGAACCGGAAAGCAAGGCATCGTTGACCGCCGCTCCGCCGGACAATTGAGTCCAGTCGACCTTGATGTCGATGCCCTCCTCCTTGCCGTGTTTCTCGATCAGGTTTTGATCGCGCACCACGTTGAGCAGCAGGTAGACAATGCCGAACTGTTCGGCGATACGGATCTCGCCTTCGGCATGGGCCACGGTGGGTGCGACCAGGCTGCCGGCAAGCAGACTCAAGCCCAGGCCTACACTGGCAGCGACGGTTTTGAATGATTTGGGCATGGCTATGCTCCTTGAAATAGGGACGATCAGTAAGGGGCGTTGCCCTGAATGGTGGTGCGATAGAGCTTGCGACGCAGATGGCTTGGGCATCCGGCAGCGAGATGGATCAGCGAACGGTTATCCCAGAACACCAGGTCATGGGGCTGCCATTGATGGCGGTAGATGTTTTCAGGCAGCACGCTGTGGGCGAATAGCTCTGCCAGCAACTGGCGGCTTTCATCCTCGGGCAGGCCCACAATGCGGGTCGTGAAACCCTCGCTGACAAACAGGGCCTTGCGGCCGTTTTCCGGGTGGGTCCGTACCACCGGATGCACCACCTCGCTGACCTGAGCCAATTGCTCCGGGGTCAGGGTCGGGCGCCAGTTGCCTTCAAATTTGGTTTCGCTGTAGCGCGCCGTATACGAATGCGCGGCCGAGCGGCCTTCCACGGCACTGCGCAAGGCTTGCGGCAGGCCGTCCCAGGCTTTGTGCATGTCGGCGAACAGCGTATCCCCGCCTTCGCTCGGCAGCTCCTGGGCATGCAGCATCGAGCCCAGGCTCGGCAGCTCTTTATAGGAAAGATCGGAGTGCCAGAACTTGCCCGCATCCCCCAGGCCGATGGATTGGCCGTTCTCGATAATATTGGAGACGATGAGAATTTCCGGGTGCCCGGTCAGCAGAAACTGCTTGAGCACATGGATCTGCAAAATGCCAAAACGGCGACTGAAGGCGATCTGTTGCTGCGGGGTAATGCGCTGATCGCGGAACACCACTACGTGATGCTCCAGATGCGCGCGGTGAATGCGCGCAAAATCCTGGTCATTGACCGGCAACGCCAGATCAAGCCCGATGATTTCGGCTCCCACGGCACCGCTGAACGGGCGAATCTCAAAAGACTGAGGGGCGATGCTTACAGCAATCGCAGAGGCAGACGGTGCAGACATAAATCACTCCCACGCAGAGCACACCCAATGGCGCGCTGATCGATCAGAAACTCACGGAGGTCCCGTGTTGGTTCATTTCGTGCGGCGCGTCGATTGGTCGACCTGTACGCAGGGGTATGACTTTATAGGTATAAGAAATTTAATTTAAATACCGTTAGGGAATAAGCATATGACCTGTGATCCGGCTTATTTCGCGCCACGGCCTAAAGCACTGGCGCGCCCTGCCGATGGACTTGAATGGCATAAGGTTTAAAGGACGAATCGACATGGTCGGCAGCATCAACCCCTTGGCATCCAGCCTGAATATCCAGAGCGTGGCCAGCACTGCATCCAGCAACGCGCCGGACAGCAGCGCCGTGAGTGACGCCAGCGCCACGGCCACCGAACAGGTCAAGCCGCGAGCGTCCAGGGGCGCCAATGCGGCACCTGCACCAGACAGCAGTGACGACAGTTCAGACACGGTCAAGCAGTTGAAAAAACAGATCGCGCAACTGCAAAAACAGCTCCAGCAGCAGATGCAGGCACTGCAAAGCATTCAGGCCAGCGACCAGAGCCCGGACGCCAAGGCCGCTGCCGTTGCCGGGGCCCAGGCACAAGTGACGGCGACCACTGCGGCGCTGCAAGCGGCCACGGCCGCATTGCTGCAGGCACTGACAGCCCAGGGCAGCAGCGGCTCGGGGTCGATGGTCAGCACGTCGGCCTGAATGCCCCCCTGCGGGAGCTGACCACGGTTTTCAGGCGATCTTATAAACGAAGAATCCTACGATAAATTTAGCCTTTTCCCTTAATTGCATCATTTGCTGTTATTCTGCGCCCCTCTTTGGGGAGTAGCTGGCCGTCACTTGCGTGGCGGCGCTCTGGTCAACATTCTCGGCAACCTGCCGTGGCCATGGCATCCATACGGATTTGCGAGACCAACGTCATACCTGTGCTGAAGTCGGGCGCGCAGTGCTATGTCGTTGTCTCAAGCCCGGCTGGATGACTGAATTGAACCCAATTGCCCTGATTCTCCTGGCTTTCGCCATGTCCACCGATGCTTTTGCCGCCGCCATCGGCAAAGGCTCAAGCCTGCACAAACCCCGTTTCAGCGAAGCCCTGCGCACCGGTCTGATCTTTGGTGTGATCGAAGCCATTACGCCTGTGATCGGCTGGGCCATCGGTCAGGCGGCCAGCAGCTACGTCACTCAGTGGGACCACTGGATCGCCTTCATCCTGCTGCTGGGTCTGGGCCTGTACATGATCTACAACGGCGTAAAACCCGATGAAGACGAGCCCGAAGACAAACCGTCGCAACACTCTTTCTGGATTCTGGTGGTCACGGCCATCGCCACCAGCATCGATGCGCTGGCGGTAGGCGTCGGCCTGGCTTTTGTGGACGTCAATATCCTGGTGGCAGCTGCTGCCATCGGCCTGGCCACCATGACCATGGTCATTATCGGCACCATGCTTGGCCGGGCGCTGGGCAGCCTCGTCGGCAAGCGTGCGGAGATCGTGGGCGGCGTGGTGTTGATCATCGTGGGCGCCACGATTCTGTACGAGCATCTGAGCGCCGTGTAATACCTTCCGGGGCTCTGGCATTGCGCCAGAACCCCGGTTTGTCAGGCCTGTGCGGCGCTGCGGTTTAGCCGGTACATGGTCCAGGCGTAGAACACCAATGCCAGCCCCGCCAGCGAACCCCCCGCCAGCCCGATCCAGGCAAAGCCGAAATGGCTGCCCACCGAACTGCCCAGCAGCGCACCCCCGCCGATCCCGATGTTGTAAATACCCGAGAACATGGCCATCGCCACATCCGTTGCATCGGGCGCCAGTGTCAGAACCCTGGACTGCATCGCCAAACCAAACCCCATGATCGCCATCCCCCAGATAATGCTCAACACACCCAGGGATTCAATCCAGTTGCTGGCCGGCAACAGCAACAGCAGGCTCAGCGCGATCAGGCCTACAGCGATCAACAGGAAAGCCTGCGGGCTGTACTTGTGGAACCAGCTGAAGCAAAGGGAACCGATAATCCCCGCACCGCCGAACAGCAGCAGAATCAGGGTAACGGTACTGCCACTCATGCCGGCCACACCCTGCACAAAGGGCTCGACGTAGCTGTAGGCAGTGAACTGTGCCGTGATCACCACCGCCGTCAGCACATAGACCGCCACCAGCGCAGGTCGCTTGAACAATACCGGCAGGCTTCTGAGGGAGCCCGAGTTCTGGCTTGGCAACAACGGCAAGGTTCTGGCCAGCCAAAACACCAGCACTGCGGCAAGCACCGCAATCACGATAAAGGTTGTGCGCCAGCCCATCGCCTCACCCAGCAAGCGGCCCAGGGGAACACCCATGACCATCGCCAGCGACGTGCCGGTCGCCAACAGGCCCAAGGCTTGCACCTCCTTGCCTTCTGGCGCCAGCCTCACCGCCAGTGACGCCGTAATGGACCAGAACAGGGCATGAGACAACGCTACCCCGATCCGGCTTAACAACAAAATGCCGAAGTTGGCCGCCAGGCTCGACAGCACATGACTGGCGATAAACAGCCCGAACAGCACGAGCAACAACTTGCGGCGCTCGACGTTGCGGGTCAGCAGCATGATCGGCAGCGATGCCAGCGAAACCACCCACGCATAGATGGTCAGCATCAGTCCGACCTTGGCAGTGGACAGATCAAAGCTGCCGCCAATCGCACTCAACAACCCCACAGGCACAAATTCCGTGGTGTTGAACACAAAGGCGGCCAGCGCCAGCGCGATGACCGGCTGCCAGGTGGCATTGGAGGTAGAAGTGGGGTTGGTCATTTAAAGAATGCACTACTCGCTATCGATGATCTAACAAGCCCATGACACGACCGCCCTTGCAGACCCTTCGAGCCAGAACCACGCAGACGGTAGTTTATAGCCTTCTCGGGGAGCTGTTGATGAACATCGGCTCTCCCTGCATATTTATTTAATGGATCCACTGTTATCGCTCACCTTTGCATTTTGTGTTCGATAATCGCCAAAACCCCCAGTCAAACCCAACAATACTCCCACATGAAATTGACTTGAAAGATCCCAATGCCGCCTAATGGATCCATAAGAGCAATAACACCTGATCTGGAGATTGGTCATGTACCCAAAAAACACCTGGTACGTCGCATGCACCCCCGATGAAATCACCGACAAGCCTTTGGGCCGGCAGATTTGCGGCGAGAAAATGGTTTTTTATCGCGGCCACGAAAACAAAGTCGCCGCTGTCGAGAACTTTTGCCCGCATCGCGGTGCTCCCCTGTCACTGGGTTATGTCGAGAACGGCAACCTGGTGTGCGGCTATCACGGGCTGGTCATGGGCTGCGACGGCAAAACCGTCGAGATGCCCGGACAGCGGGTACGCGGTTTCCCGTGCAACAAGACCTATGCCGTGGTCGAACGCTACGGCTTTATCTGGGTATGGCCCGGCGATCAGGATCAAGCCGACCCTGCATTGATCCACCACCTGGAGTGGGCGGTGAGCGATGAATGGGCCTATGGCGGCGGCCTGTTTCATATCGGTTGCGACTATCGCCTGATGATCGACAACCTGATGGACCTGACCCACGAAACCTACGTACACGCCTCCAGCATTGGCCAGAAGGAAATCGACGAAGTCGCCCCGACCACCACGGTTGAAGGCAACGAAGTCGTCACGGCGCGGCACATGGAAAACATCATGGCCCCGCCGTTCTGGCGCATGGCCTTGCGCGGCAATAATCTGGCCGACGATGTGCCGGTGGACCGCTGGCAGATCTGCCGCTTCTCGCCACCCAGCCACGTCTTGATCGAAGTCGGGGTCGCTCACGCGGGCAAAGGCGGCTACCACGCAGCCCCCGAGTTCAAGGCATCGAGCATCGTGGTCGATTTCATCACCCCTGAAACAGACACCTCGATCTGGTACTTCTGGGGGATGGCACGCAACTTCAACCCTCAGGATCAGGCGCTCACCGCGACCATCCGCGAGGGCCAGGGCAAGATTTTCAGCGAAGACCTGGAGATGCTCGAACAACAGCAACAAAACCTGCTGGACCACCCGCAACGCGCATTGCTCAAGCTCAATATCGACTCGGGCGGCGTGCAGTCACGCCGCGTCCTGGACCGCATCATCGCCAGCGAACGCACACCCGAGCCACACTTGATCGCCACTGCGCAGTAATTCCCGGACGGGGGCGAGCGCACGTGGGCCAGCCCCCTCAATGGCAACGCTTTGAGGAAGCAGCATGATTGATGTGGTGGTGGTATCTCGCAACAACGAAGCACAGGGCATTTGCACCTATGAGCTGGCCAACGCCGATGGCAGCGCCCTCCCCGCGTTCAGTGCCGGATCGCACATTGATGTGCACCTGCCCGGCGGACTGATCCGCCAATACTCCCTGTGCAACCATCCTGATGAACAGCATCGCTACCTGATTGGCGTGCTCAGGGATCCGGCTTCACGGGGCGGCTCGCAAAGCCTGCATGAACAGATCAAGAGTGGCGATAGCCTGCGCATCAGTGAACCGCGCAACCTGTTCCCGCTGATCCACGAAGCCCGCCGCAGCTTGCTGTTTGCAGGGGGCATAGGGATCACCCCGATTCTGTGCATGGCGGAGCGCCTGGCCCACAGCGGCGCAGATTTCGAACTGCATTACTGCGCCCGGTCCAGCGAGCGGGCGGCCTTTGTCGAGCGCCTGCGCAACTCGCCTTTTGCCGACCGGGTGTTCATGCACTTCGACGAGCAGCCAGAGACCGCCCTGAATGCAGCCCAGGTGCTGGCCAGCCCGCAGCCCGGCACCCATTTGTACGTGTGCGGCCCGGGCGGCTTCATGCAGCATGTTCTGGACAGTGCGCGCGCTCAAGACTGGCAGGAGCACGCCCTGCACCGGGAGTACTTCGCCGCCGCCCCGGTTGACAGCAGCAACGACGGCAGCTTTTCGGTCAAGGTGGGCAGCACCGGCCAGGTCTTCGATATTCCAGCGGACAAAACCGTGGTCCAGGTCCTGGAAAGTCACGGCATCGATATACCCATGTCATGCGAGCAAGGGGTATGCGGCACGTGCCTGACCCGCGTGCTGGAAGGCGTTCCGGATCATCGCGACATGTTCCTCACCGAAGAGGAGCAGGCTTGCAACGATCAGTTCACTCCGTGCTGTTCGCGCTCGAAATCGCCCATGCTGGTGCTGGATATCTGAACTTCAATCGGAGCGGTGGATCACTTTCATCCGCTCATTGGCAGTGGCCGAGCCGAAGATTTCGGCATAGCGCAACGTCGCGTTGGCGTGCTCGCGCATGATCGCTTCGGCGCGGGCACCCTGGCGACTGACCAGCGCATCGAACACCGAATGATGCTGCATATGGGCATAGTTGAAGCGCCGGTATTCACGGGCCATGTCCTTGCGATCAACCGCCAGCGCCGTCACTGAAGCAAACGGCAAATGATCATTGCGTGCCAGGGCATCGGCAATGGCCGGGTTGTGACTGCCCTCAACGATAACCTGATGAAAGCGCATATTGAGGTCGTGATAGACCTCAAGATCGTCCTCGGTGACGAAGCCTTTATCGAACAGCTCATCCCCTTGCAACAGGCACAACTCCAGGGCGGCCCGTGCCTCTCCCGACAGCCCGCGTTCGGCCGTCAAACGTGCCGCCAGGCCTTCGAGCACCCCGCGCACCTCCACCGCACCCGCAATGTCATTGGCACTGACCGAACGCACCTGAAAACCGCGCCCGCCGAAACGCACCAGCAAGCCTTCCTGCTCAAGCGTGCGAAAGGCCATGCGTACCGGCATGCGGGAGACGCCGAACAACTCGGCAGTGGGAATTTCCATGAGGCGTTCGCCAGCGGCAAGCTCGCCTGAGGCAATCATCTTGCGCAGTGCAATCAGCACCAATTGACCGGGTTTGCTCATCCAGGCAGCATCCAGAAAACGTGAGCGGCCATAGTAACGCATGAGCGGCTATAGAGACTGAGCGGCGCACACATCCCTCAGCATCTACTACCTGGCACATCCCCCTGTGGGAGCGGGCTTGCTCGCGATGGTATCGACGCGATTCGACAGACACACCGCACTGCCTGCATCGCAGCCCCCCTACATCGACAACGGATAACTCACGATCACACGGGTCTGGTCGAAGTCGCTGTTGAAGCTGCGACGGTTGGTGGCGTTGTTGACGCGCAAGCTGAGATTCTTCAGCGTGCCGCTCTGGAACGTATAGCCGACTTCGGTATCGCGCTCCCATTCCTTGCCGTTAGTCCCCTGTTTGGTGGTGGCGTTGTCGCCATGACCATAGCGAACCATCGCCAGCAATCCAGGCACCCCGAGCGCGGCAAAGTTGTAGTCGTAACGCGCTTGCCAGGAGCGCTCGTCGGCATTGCTGAAGTTACCGTTGAACATGTCGTTGCCCAGCGTGCGCCCGCTGCTGCCGTACACCGACATCCAGCCGCTGTCCCCGCTGACCCGCTGCAACCCCAGGTACAACGTGTGCCCGCCCGTAGCCGCGGAGAACAGTCCGTACGCCGTGCGGCTGCTGACCCGACCGATACGCGCGCTACCATCGTCCTTGTCGATGAAGTAACCCAGATTGGCGCCCAGCACCCAGTCACCCACCGGCTGTTTGTGCAGCAGATTGAAATAGCTTTGCTGATAGATATCCGCCAACTGCGAATGCCACGCCCCCACCTGGGTACGCTGCTCATTGAAACGGTACTCAGCCCCCGCATAGTTGAATCGGTCGGAGGTCACGCCCGGCGCAGCCCACGCCGCCAGATCCTGCATGTCCGAAGAATTGCGCAGGCTCACGGCCCGGTATTGCCCCGCCTGCAGCCCCAGGCCTTCAATCTCCCTGGACACCAGCATGGCGCCACGGAAGGTCTGCGGCAGCAGTCGCCCATCGTCGTACCGCAACACCGGAACATCCGGCAGCAATTCGCCAACCTTCACTTCCGTTTCCGAAAAGCGCGCCTTGGCCGCCAGCCCTGCCCGGCCAAAGTTATCGGCCGCGCGACCATCGCTGTTCACCGGCAGCAGTTCGGAGCCACTGGCCACGCGACTGCTGTCGAGCTTGACCCCAAGCATGGCAATCCCTTCCAGGCCAAAACCCACAGGCCCCGGGGTGTAACCGGAGCTGAATTTCAGAATAAAGCCCTGCGCCCATTCATCCACCTTGCTTTTGCCGGCGCTGTGGTCACGAAAATCACGATTGAAGTAGTAGTTGCGCAGCATCAAATCGGCCTTCGCGCCGTCAAAAAAACCTGCATCCTGGGCCATTGCCGAGGCACACACCGACAACGACAGCAAACCTGTAAGCATCTTCATTATTATTGTTCTCCGATTGTTGGGCGCAGCCGCTCCCCGCAGCTGATACAGCCCGCCCAGACAGATAAATAAGGGTATGCGCCCGGCCAGGCCGGGCATTGATCAGAAGGTTGAATCAGGCCTGGGCCAGCGCCGGTTGTGCCTGCGAAGTCGACGGTTTGAGCAGCAGCAAGCAACCGGCCGCGATCACGAACACGATGGCAAACACGCCATACAGGTGCAGGGGCTGCCAGCCGGCATCCAGCAGAAAACCGGCCACAATGGGCGACAGGATCGCGCCGATACGCCCAATGCCGATCCCCCAGCCCACGCCCGTTGCTCGTACGGAAGCGTCATACACCACTGGCGACAATGCATAGAGCCCGGCAACGCAGCCATTGGAAAACAGCCCGATCAGCAATCCAAGCCCCAACGCGGCCATGACCGAAGACCCAGAGCCGACAAACAGCACTAGCAAGCCCGCGGTAATCAGCATGAACAGCGACAGCACCCGGGTCAGCGGCCAGCGCGATGACAAGCCGCCGATCAGCGCCGCGCCAAAGATCCCGCCAACGCTCAACAACACGCCGCCGGTAATGCCCTGTTGCGCCGAAAGCCCGGCCGACACCAGCAGTTTTGGCGTCCAGCTCATCACAAAGTAAAAGCCGAACATCACCAGGAAGAACAACAGCCAGATCAGCAGCGTGGTGCGGCGCATGGCGGGCGCCAGAAGCTTGGTCAGGCCGGTACTGGCACCCGCCGGACTCACCACCGCAGCAGGCATCTGGTTCAAGGCTGGCTGACCCAGGCGTCGGGCCAGGCTATTGATACGTTGCAAGGCCGTGGCCGGGCGGCGCGCAAGCAAAAAGTCCAGCGACTCGGGCAGCCACAGCAACACCAGCGGGATCACCGCAAAGGTCACAACCCCGCCGAAGACAAACACCGAACGCCAGCCCCAATGGGTCAACAACCAGACTGCCAGCAAACCGCCCAGGGTGGCACCCAGGGCATAGCCGGTGGATTGCAGACTCACTGCCAGGCCGCGCCAGCGCTTGCTGGCGTACTCGCTGGCAATCACGTTGCTGCTGGCCAGAATCCCGCCAATCCCCAGCCCCGCAAGCCCGCGCAGCAGCGCCAACTGCACCGGTGTCTGGCTCAACGCCGAAAGCAGCATGCCCGTGCCGCTGACCACCAGGCACAACAGGATCAATGGGCGTCGACCGATGCGATCTGCCCAGGGGGCGAGAAACAGCGAACCCGCCGCCATGCCAAACAGCCCGGCACTGAGCAACATGCCGATTTGCGCCCCGCTCAGGCCCCACTCGGCCGACACCGAAGCCGCCGTGAACGCCATCACCAGCACATCAAAGCCATCGATCATGTTCAACACGATGCAGATCCCGATGGCGAGCCATTGAAACCGCACCATCGGACCGTTATCCACGCGAGCTTTCAGATCGATATCCATCATTGCACCTGCCTGTCGCAAGCGACCCGGACAAGGCAAACGCAAAACACGGCAGTGCGCGCAGACATAAAGCGGACAGAACCCTGACAGTTCTGTGCTCTGGATAAGCCTTTCATGACGAGACCCTTTTTTTGTAATTTTTATGGGCGACGGTCAGGAAGGAATCCAGCCATCGCCAGGGCGCTAGTCAACCCGTTAATGGATCCACAGGCAATATGAGGGATTGTCACAATATCAAGAACCCCTGCCCTCAGATCCTGAAACCGGCGCAGAGATATTAATTTTTTCCTTTAAATACAACACGTTGAATTATAAAGACCCTCTACACTTTAGCGTTCGATTATCGACCAATCTCGTAGCCAGAAATCCTGTCTGGCCACGAACTCAGTCTTAGTCACTTGAAAATCGATTTATTGGATCCACTGAAGCAGTGTTTTCCGGGTATCACTCGACAAACGCCAGGCTCGCCTGTGCGCCACGAATGGAGGCGATTCGGTAGTCGGCTTCTGGCAATACATAGGCAAAAAAGAACTGCGCAGTTTGTAGCTTGCCGGCGCGTACAGGGTCGCTGTCGGGCAGCAAACGGGACACCCGCGCCCCTCGTACCCAGGCAAACCCCAGCAGGGCCACCCCGCACAACCGCAAAAAGTCCCCGGCAACCCGATAGGGATACTCGATCTCCTCGCCAGCGCGCTCACGAACTGCGCCCACCACCGCTTCAAGCTTGTCGCACAGTCGCTCCAGCTCAGTGCCAAAACCGGCACACTCCGAGGCCTCCAGGGCCAGCGCGGACTCCTGGCGCATCACCGCCAGCAACTCGGCAAACGCCCGGCCGTCATCACCCAGCACTTTGCGCAACAGCAAGTCATTGGCCTGGATCTCGTTGCTGCCCTCATAAATCATCGCGATCCGGCTGTCGCGCAGGGTTTGCTCGATCGCAAACTCGCTGACATAGCCGTAACCGCCGAACACCTGCAAAGCGTTGCTGGCCTGGCGAAACCCCTGGTCGGTGAAAAACGCCTTGATCACGGGCGTCAGCAGTTCTGCCAGTTGCAGGGCGCGCTGTCGCTCGGCCGGGCTCTCTTGGTGCTCAGCCTCATCGAGCAGATGCGCCACCCAATAGCCCACGGCCCGCATCCCCTCGGTGCAGGCGCGCAACTCCAGCAAGGTGCGGCGCATGGCCGGGTGAAAATGGATCGGGTCGGCGGCGTCGGCACTGACCCCGACAGGCCGCACCGGCGCACGCATCTGCTTGCGTTCCAGGGCATAGTCGCGAGCGTTCTGCCACGCCGCTTCGGCGTGTCCCAGCCCCTGCAGACCCACGTGCAGCCGCGCCGAGTTCATCATCACGAACATCGCCGCCAGACCGCGACTGGCCTCGCCAATCAGCCAGCCGTGTGCCTGCTCGAACACCAGCGAACAGGTTGCGCTGCCCTTGATCCCCATCTTGTGTTCGATACCGTCGCAACGCACGTTGTTGACCTGATGGTGGTCCAGCAGCTTGGGCACCAGAAACAGCGAAATGCCCCGGCTGCCAGCAGGCGCACCGGGCAGTCGTGCCAACACCAGATGCAGGATATTTGCGCTCAGGTCGTGTTCGCCGCCAGAGATAAACAGCTTGCTGCCGCTCACACGATAACTGCCGTCGTCTTGCGGTTCGGCACGACAGCGCAGCAGGCCGACGTCGCTGCCTGCCTGCGGCTCGGTCAGGCACATGGTGGGCAAGGCTTCACCGCTGACAATCTGCGGCAAATAACGCGCCTTGATCCACTGCGGGGCATGGGCCTTGAGGCACAGGTAGGCACCATGGGCGATGCCGGTGTACATGGCCCAGCCATGATTGCTGGCATAGAGCATTTCCTGCAGCGCCGCATCGAGCAGCTGCGGCAAGCCCTGCCCGCCGTAGGCCTCATCGCACGCCAGGGCTGACCACCCGCCTTCGGTGTAGGCGCGATACGCCTCGACAAATCCGGCGGGCGTCGTCACCCGGCCCGCGTCGAAACTACATCCCTGGCGGTCGCCACTGCTGTTGATCGGCGCAAGCACCTGGGCGCTGAACCGCCCGGCTTCTTCAAGCACCTGGCGGGCCAGCGCCAGATCGAGGTCCTGGAAGCGCTCTGTTTGCGCCCAGGCCCGTGGGGCCTCAAGCCAGTGTTCAATCACAAATTGCATGTCGCGCAGCGGCGCCTGGTATTGCCACATGGGAAAACCTCAAATCGTGGAAAAATGCGGATTCTCGATCAGTACCGCCATGCCCTGGCCACCCCCGACACACGCAGCGGCAATGCCATAACGCAGATTCTGCTCGCGCAGTTGCCGGGCCAGGGTCAGCACCAGGCGCAGGCCGGTGGCGGCCAGGGGATGCCCCAGGGCAATGGAGCCGCCACGGCAATTGAGTTTTTGCCGGTCCAGTTCCAGTGCCTGTGCCACCGCCAGAACCTGTGCGCCCTGCGCCTCGTTGATTTCAAACAGATCAATCGCGTCCAGCGCCAAACCGCTGCGTTTGAGCAACAACTGGATCGCAGGCACCGGGCCGATACCCATCCGTTGTGGCGCAACACCGACCACCGCCGTCGCCAGTAAATTGGCCAGGGCCGGCTGCCCCGCCGATGCACGGGCGACCAGCGCGGCAGCAGCGCCATCCACCACTGCGCAACTGTTACCCGCCGTCTGCACACCCCCCGGGTGAATGGCCCCCAGCCTGGCCAGGGCCGCGGCGTCGGTGGAACGCGGATGACTGTCGAGGCTGACCGACTCACATCGACGCGGCAGGCTGATACCCCGCGGCTGGTAGCCTTCCAGCTCAAACACTTCATTGCGCAGGGTGACGATTTCATCCCCCAGCCAGCCGCTGGCCTGGGCGTGAAGTGCCTGCTGGTGACTATTGAGGGCATAGCCGTCCACGGCCTCACGGCTCAGGCCGTACTCCGTGGCCAGGTTTTCCGCCGTGGCGATCATGTCCACGCCGGGAGCCGGGTCGTACAGTGCTTCCCAGAGAAAATCCTTGAACTCGACCGGCGCCCCCAGGCGGAATCCACCGCGATGGGTGTAGGCGGCAATCGGGTTGCGGGACATGGACTCCGTGCCCACGCACAGCGCCAGTTCCATGCCGTCATGCAACTGCCCGGCAGCCTGGCGCAACAGTTCAAACCCTGTGGCGCAAATACGCTGCACCGCCAGGGCAGGCACCTGTTGCGCCACACCGCTGTAGAGGCCGATATGACGCGGCAACATGTACGCATCGAAGCTGGCCTGGGCCATTGAACCCGCCAGTACCGAGTCCACTGCCCCCCCGTCCAGCCCGGCACGGGCCAGCACTTCACGGGCGACCTTGATCCCCATGTCGATCGGTGAAACCTGGGCCAATGCCCCGCCCAGGTCGACCCACGGGGTACGAACCGCCTCAAGAATGGCGACATCGGTGAATGCCGAGTACTGCCCCCCAGGGCTCACGACGGCTTGCCAGCACGCAGGATCGAAGGCGCCTGCCCGCGATAAAGCGCTTCCACATGCGCCGCTCGCCATTGCAGCACTGCACGCTGATTGATCGAACCCTTGTCGGTGATTTCACCGCGATCGATCGACGCGGCCTCATCCTGCAGCGCGATCCATTCCAGGCGACTGGCATTGCCACTGGCCTGAAGATTGAGCCGCTGCAACCAGTCAGCAAACCACTGGCGCACCGGTTCACTGGCCAACACCTGCGCGTCGCTGGCGTCGGCAGGCAAGCCCGATAACTGTCGGCACTCGTACAGCCGGGCAAATACCAACGCACCAAGGCATTCGCGATCCGGCGCTGCGATCACCAGATCCTGAACATAGGGAGAACCTTCGAGTACGGCCCGGTTGCGCAGCGGCCCCACGCTGACAAACACCCCGGATGACAATTTGAAGTCCTCGGCCAGCCGCCCATCAAACATCAACCCCCATTGCGGGTTGCAAGGATCGGCCAGCTTGATGGCGTCACCGGAGCGGTAAAAGCCTTCATCGTCAAACGCCTCGGCACTCTGCTCGGGGGCGCGCCAGTAACCGGGCATGATGTGCGGGCCGCGAAAGCGCCCTTCCAGCTTGCCATCCACCGGTACCAGACGGACCTCACAGCCCGGCGCCGGCAGACCGATATAACCGGCCATCGACAACGGCCCGGTGGTGAAGGTGCATGAAGGCGAGGCTTCGGTCATGCCCAGCCCGGCCATCATCCGGATGCGTTCGCCACAGTGTTGCTCGGCAACCCGGTCGAGGCGGTCCCAGATACTTTGCGAAAGGCCCGCGGCGGCGAAAAAGAACAGTTTGATGCGGGCAAAAAAACGCTCGCGCAACTCGCTGTCGGTTTCCAGCGCCGTGACCAGTTCTTCCCAGCCTTTAGGCACGGTGAGGTAGGCAGTAGGCGAGATTTCCTTGAGGTTGCGCAGGGTTTCGGCAAAGCCCTGAGCGGTTGGTTTACCGCCATCCAGGTACAGCGTACCGCCGTTGTAGAGGACGATCCCGAGGTTATGACTGCCGCCAAACGTGTGGTTCCAGGGCAACCAGTCCACCAGCACCGGGGGTTCTTCGGCAAAAACCGGAAAGGTCTGCAACAGCATTTGTTGATTGGCACAAAGCATGCGCTGGGTGGTAATCACCGCTTTGGGCAGCTTGGTCGAGCCTGAAGTGAAGAGAAATTTGGCGATGCTGTCCGGGCCTGACGCCATGAACGCAGCCTGGGCCTCGGCGCCGCCCGGCTGCTCCAGCAAACTGGCAAAGCTCACCTGGGGCCGCCCCGCCATCTCGCCGCGTACCGCTACCAATGGCGTGTCTGAGGGCAATACCGCGCCCACGGCACGCTGATAAACCGCCGCGTCACTGACAAAGATCAGGCCCGGCTGCAACAGGTCGCAGACATGGCGCAACTTGGCAAAATCCTGGGACAGCAACGAATAGGCAGGGGAAACAGGGCAGTAAGGAATACCGGCATACATTGCCCCCAACGCCATCTGCAAATGCTCAATATCGTTGCCCGACAGGATCGCCAGCGGACGCTCTGCCCCCAGGCCATAGGCCAGCAGGCTTTGCGCAATGGCGCGAACGTCTTCCAGCATCTGGGCATAGCTGATGCGACGCCATTGGCCATCAGCGTCCCGTGCAGCGATAAAGGTGTGCCCGGGCCGGATCTGCGCCCAGTGCACCAGGCGATCAAGCAAACGTTCGGGCATCGGCTCCAGGGTTTCCAGGGAGCGCATGTGCAAGATGCCGCCGACCTCCAGCACTTCGACCGCCGGGTGACCGATGGCCACCTCGCGATAACGTGGCGCCGGTGTAGGGGACTTGGCCGGGGAATTGAATTCGAAACTCACGTCATGCTCCTCCATCAAGGCATGCGCTGCCCGTCCGACACTTAAGCGGCATGGCGCAGGCATGGCTCCTTGTTATTGTTATGCCTTGTGCAGACGATCAGATCGGGTAGTGGCGCGGCCCGTTCTGCAAGGTGATCCAGCGCAACTGGGTGAATTGCTCGATCGACGCCTTGCCGCCAAAACTGCCGCAACCGCTGGACTTGACTCCACCAAAGGGCATTTGCGCTTCATCGTGGACCGTCGGGCCGTTGATATGGCAAATGCCCGATTCGACCCGCTGGGCCAGAGCCAGGGCACGCCCGGTGTCCCGGCTGAAAATAGCCGCCGACAACCCGAACTCCGAATCGTTGGCCAGGCTCAGCAAGGCCTCATCGCCGTCCCCGCGCAGCAGCACGGCAACCGGGCCAAAGGACTCTTCGCGGTACAGGCGCATGCTCGAGGTCACGCCATCGAGCAACGCCGGTTGCATGATGCTGCCCTCGACCTGACCACCCACCACCAGCCGCGCGCCTTTGCCGACCGCATCGTCGATCAGTGCCTTGATCCGCACACCGGCGCTGGCATCCACCAGCGAGCCGAGTACCGAGTCGTCCGCCTGGGGATGACCGGCGCGCAAGTTGGCCACCTTGGTTGCCAGCTTGTAGATAAAGGCATCAGCTACCTTGTTGTCCACGATCAGCCGCTCGGTGGACATGCAGATCTGGCCCTGATTGAAGTAAGCGCCAAAGGCTGCGGCGTCGACTGCGGCGTCAAGGTCAGCGTCGTCCAGCACCAGAAACGGCGCCTTGCCCCCCAGCTCCAGAAGGGCCGGCTTGAGGTGACGGGCTGCCAGTTCGGCAACAATGCGCCCCACGTGGGTTGAGCCGGTAAAGTTGACCCGGCGCACCGCCGGATTGGCGATCAGTCGCTCTACAATCGCCGGTGCATCAGCCGGAGCATTGCTGATGACGTTGACTACGCCATCGCCCAGTCCCGCATCCTGCAACACCTGGCCAATCAGCCGGTGAACGGCCGGGCTCAGCTCGGAAGCCTTGAGCACCACGGTGTTGCCGCACGCCAGCGGCATGGCCAGCGCACGGGTGGCAAGAATCACCGGGGCATTCCAGGGCGCGATGCCCAGGATCACGCCACAGGGTTGACGCAAGGCCATCGCAAAACTGCCGGGCACATCGGAAGGGATCACTTCGCCGTTGATCTGGGTGGTCATGGAGGCGGCCTCACGAAGCATGCCGGCCGCCAGCTTGACGTTGAACCCATACCAGTTGGCCATGGCCCCGGTTTCACCCGCCGCCTCGATAAACTCGCTCGCCCGTGCCTGCATCAACTCGGCAGCAGCGAGCAGCCGCGTACGTCGTTCATTGGGCGCCAGCGCAGCCCAGGCAGGGAAAGCAGCCTGAGCCGCGGCAACTGCGGCATCGGCATCTTCCAGGGTGGCGGCGGCCACGCGTGACACCACCTCACCCGTCACCGGGTTGCAGCGCTCGAACGTTCGGCCATCACGGGCCGGGCACGACTTTCCGCCGATGAGCAGGGGCACGTCCAACATGGTGATTCCTCTTTATTGTCGTTATCGGGAATTCATTTACAGGGTGCGACCGGCGCACCCTGAACAGCGAGATTAGCGCTTGTAGGCTTGCAGGCCCGGCTTGATGCTCTTGTCATCGAGGAATTGCTTCATGCCCTGCTCACGCCCGCCTTCGGTGTCCAGCAGTCGCGACTGGTCGAGCTTGGCGTACAGGTAATCTTCGTTCTGCTCCCAGGTCAGTTCGCGGCAGCGCTTGAAGCCATGCTTGGCCGCACGCAGAACAACCGGGTTTTTCTCCAGCAGGTTGCGCGCCAGTTCAATGGTGACTTCACGCAGCTGCGCCAGCGGCACGCTCTCATTGACCAGGCCCATCTCGGCGGCTTTACGCCCGTCGAAGGTCTTGCCGGTCATGATGTAGTACAGCGACTGGCGGTGGCCTACGGTGTCTGCCATTGCCTTGCTGACCAGGTTGCCCGGTGGAATGCCCCAGTTGATTTCCGACAGGCCAAACGTTGCCTCGTCGGCGCAGATGGCCAGGTCGCACGCCACCAGCGGGCTGAAACCGCCACCAAAGCACCAGCCATTGACCATGGCAATCGTTGGCTTGGCGTACATGCGCAGCAACTTCCATTGCCACTGCGACGCTTCACGGCGGATTTTCTCCTGAAGAATCTCGGGACCGGCGTCCACTTCGCGAAAGTACTCTTTCAAGTCCATGCCCGCCGTCCAGGCATCGCCCGCACCGGTCAACACCAACACGCCTGCCTGCGGGTCCTGCTCGAGGGTTTCCAGCACGTCGATCATTTCACGGTTCAGGGTCGGGCTCATGGCATTGCGTTTTTCCGGACGATTGAGAATCACCCAGGCGATGCTGTCTTCGATTTCGACTTTGACGGTTTTCCAGCGGCCTTCGTATTGGCTCATAGCGATTGCTCTCTTGTTGTTCGCTTGAAGATGAGTAAAAACTAACCGGCAAAATTAGTTATGTCAATTAACCATTAATTAAATTAACCAAATTTTTTGGCGGCAACCGCACGTAAAATAACGCAGCGGTGGCTATCAACCTTCAACCGCGGCAAACTAGATAGGTTTATTAACTTCATTCGAGCAAGGATCCCTCTATTTATGGCCAAGTCAGCCACCCCTGTCGTCGCCCAAGAGGCCCTGCCTGAAAGCCCGGACGTACAGGCCCCCCTGGACACCGCGCTGGACGAACTGATCGGCTATGCCATGCGTCGCGCCCAGTTAAAGCTGTTCCAGAACCTGATCAGCCGACTGTCGGCCCATGACCTGCGCCCGGCGCAGTTTTCGGCAATGGCGATCATTGACCAGCATCCCGGCCTGATGCAGGCAGACCTGGCCCGCGCGCTGGCGATTGAGCCCCCGCAAGTGGTGCCATTGCTGAACAAACTGGAGAGTCGGGCGTTGGCGGTACGGGTTCGTTGCAAACCCGACAAGCGCTCCTACGGCATCTTCCTGAGCAAGACCGGAGAAGCCCTGCTCAAAGAGCTCAAGGCCATCGCTGCCCAAAGCGACATTGACGCGACCTCGGCGCTGGATAGCGCCGAGCGTGAAGAACTGCTGCGCCTGCTGAAAAAGGTGTATCAGGAGTAACCTGGCGCTGTAGCCACTGCGTAGCCGAACGCAGCCTCGCACGGCTCGTCAGCGACTACAGATTCGCCACCCTCTCCGTGTTGTAGTCGCTGACGAGTAGTACGAGGCTGCGATCGAGATGGTGCGCCACTGCGACGCAGCGGTCGCAAAACCGCAATACGCGCAATGCCTGATTAACCGTGCAAGCCGGTTTCACGACTGCTTCGCAGCCGGACGCAGCCTCGCATGGCTCGTCAGCGACTACAGATTCACCACCCTCTCCGTGTTGTAGTCGCTGACGAGTAGTACGAGGCTGCGATCGAGCGCGCAGCGGTCGCAAAACCGCAACACGCGCAATACCGGATTAACCGTGCAAGCCGGTTTCACGACTGCTTCGCAGCCGGACGCAGCCTCGCACGGCTCGTCAGCGACTACAGATTCACCACCATCTCCGTGTTGTAGTCGCTGACGAGTAGTACGAGGCTGCGATCGAGCGCGCAGCGGTCGCAAAACCGCCCCTACCAGATCGGCAAGGTATAGATGGCCAGAAAGCGGGTCTGGTTTTCATCGCGAAAGGCCGCACCTGTCGGGAAGTCGTTTCGGTAAATAGACTTCCTCGCCAAAAGACCCAGGTTTTTCAGCGGCCCGCTCTGGATCACGTACCCCAGCTCCATCTGAAACTCGCGCTCCTTGCGATCATCCGCATTCAAGGACGCCAGTTCGATATTGTCACCGCGCACATAACGCAACCGCCCTTTCAATCCCACCACCCCCACCGCCGTGAAGTCGTAGTCGTAAATGGCCTGCCAGGTGCGCTCCTTGGCATTGAGAAAGTCCGAACTCATGGTCATTTCGCTCATGCCCATCAACTCTGTACCCGAGATGTAAGGCGTCGCCGTATCACCGCTGGAGTGCATGTAGCCCACACTTAAACGATGCCCACCCAGCCGATAACCCAACAGCGCCGATGCGTTGATGTTGTCGACCTTGCCTGCTGTGGCACTGCCCGCCTCATCACTGAAAAAACTGCGCAGGTCGGTGGTCAGCACGCCGTCACCCAGGGGCAGGTCGTGCAGCAATGCCAGGGTGCTTTGCTTGTACAAATCCGCCACCTCGACATGGTAGGCGCGCACGCTCAGGTTCTTGTTGACCTGATAATCACCACCGCCGTAAGCCAGGTGCGAGGTTTCAGCCGAGCCCTTGAATCGGCCATTGGGGGACGCGATGGTCATGGCCTGGTAGTTGGTGGAGTCACGTTTGTTGATCGCGTCGATATAACCGGTGTTGAAGGTCAGGCCGTCAATTTCTTTGGAGCTGACGGTGGTCCCGCGAAAGGACTGGGGCAACAGCCGCGACGGGCTGGCAAAGGCAAACGGCAGAAAAATCGACACATCACCGGTCTTGAGCGTGGTCTGGCTAAAACGCAGCTTGCCGGTGAAGGCCAGTCGCGAGTACTCATCCGCAGCCTGTTTGTCACTATTGACCGGCAGCAGTTCGGTGCCGCTGCGGTCAGGCGAAGAGTCCAGCTTGACCCCCAGCAGACCACGCACATCCAGCCCGAAACCGACTGTACCTTCGGTAAAGCCCGACTCCATGTTGGCAATGAAGCCCTGGGCCCATTCCCGCGCTGCGGTCTTGGCGCCACCGTCCTTGTAATCACGGTCCATGTAGTAGTTGCGCAAGGTCAGGGTGCCGTGACTGTCTTCGATAAATCCCTGGGCCCAAACCGGGGTGCTGAACAGGCACAGGGCAATGCACGAAAGCGGGAACAAGCGCAGGGCGCCTTGGTTGAGCGTATGCATATTGAATGTCCATTTATTGTTGTTTTTGACAGAACCAGAACGCTCTCTTGGCGTTTCCTGAGCCAGAGAATGGAAACAAGTCAAAGCAACGTCAATCATAAATGACCGATAATCGAACATTATGTTTCTTATCTAGTTTTGATATTCACTGGCAGATACTGGCTAAAAGCCCGTCTTAAACACCTTTAATCTCATTTTGAAGCCAATAACAATCTCAGCTTCTTTTTTTAGTTATCTTTGTTAATCTTTATTTGGCTCGCAGAAAGCCCCCCTACAAAAACAATAACGAGGTTCGTCCATGAACACTCCACAGCATCGTTCGACGCTGACAATCGCTTTGTGCTTTATCGTTGCGCTTATCGAAGGGTTTGACCTGCAAGCCGCGGGCACTGCCGCCGCCGGCCTGCGTCAAACCTTTGCCCTGGACCCGAAAATGATGGGCTGGGTGTTCAGTGCCGGGATCATCGGCCTGCTGCCCGGTGCATTCTTCGGCGGCTGGATTGCCGATCGAATCGGCCGTAAAAAGATCCTCATCGGCGCGGTCATCCTGTTTGGCGTCTTCTCCCTGTTGACCGCCTATGTAGACAGCTACTCCCACTTGCTGCTGGTGCGATTCATGACGGGTCTTGGCCTGGGCGCTGCCCTGCCCAACCTGATCGCCCTGTGTGCCGAAGCGGTAGACGAACGCCGTCGTGGCACAGCGATCAGCATCATGTATTGCGGCGTGCCACTGGGCGGCGCATTGGCAGCGGTAGTGGCGATGTTCTCCCATGACCACTGGCAAACCACCTTTATCATCGGCGGGCTGGCCCCGTTGCTGGTAGTGCCCCTGATGATCATCCTGCTGCCCGAGTCCCGGGTTTTCCGCCAGGACGTCAGTCAGGCTTTGCGCGTGTCCACGGGCCAGGCACTGTTTGGTGAAGGTCGTGGCCGTTCGACCCTGGCGTTGTGGCTCAGTTACTTCTTTACCCTGACCGTGATGTACATGCTGCTGAACTGGCTGCCCACGCTGCTGCTCGCCCAGGGCTTTACCAAACCGCAAGCGGGCATGGTGCAAATGCTGTTCAACATAGGCGGTGCTTTGGGTTCCTTGCTCGGTGGCCTGCTGCTGGACCGCTGCAACCCGATCAAGGTGGTTCTGGGCGTCTATGCCGGGCTACTGGCATCACTGGCCGGGATCGGCTTTTCGGTAGGGATTGTGCCCGTGGCCACCGCAGGCTTTGCCGTGGGCCTGTTTGTCATGGCGGCGCAGCTGGTGCTGTATGCAATGGCTCCGCCACTGTACCCGACCGCCGTACGGGCAACCGGCGTCGGCGCTGCGGTCGCTATCGGGCGCCTGGGTTCGGTTGCAGGTCCCTTGGCCGCAGGTCAGATCCTCGCCGCCGGGGCCGGAACGACCGGGGTGCTGCTGGCGACTTCACCGGGACTGGTCATTGCGGCATTGGCGGTCATCACGGTGATTACCCGCGCCCATCAAAGTGCGAGCCTGAAACCGGGATTTGTGGCCGCTGACCAGTAACCCAAGGCTGCGCTCTGTGGCTTGAAGCGTCTCGACAGCGTGTTTGTTTAGGTTCTGCCGATCTCAGGATTCAAAGGTTTGAATCCTGAGATCAGGGGTTGTCTGTTATTAACGTTCGATGTGCCGCACAACAACACTCGAACTTCAGGGACGACCCGCAATGCCATCCACTCCCCCCCAACAGGCCAAGGGCGTCTTCGGGCTCTTCTGCCTCGCCAGTTACCTGCTGTCGTTGTCTTATGGCACCACTTTTTTACTGGCCATGATGCTCAGCGCCCACGGCGGCAGTGAGTCGCAGGCTGGCACGATCATCTCGGTCGCCATGCTGAGTACCTTCCTGGCAGTGATTTTTTCCGGCCACCTGACCGACCTGTTCGGCGCTCCCAGGGCCATAGCCTGTGGCTCCCTGCTGCTGGCCGCCGCCTGCCTGGGTTTCGCTACCTTGCCCGATCATGGCACCGCGGTGCTGATCTTTGGCTTGCTGCTGGGGTTGGGCTGGGGAGTGTTTTACAACCTGGGGCCGATCGTCGTGGCCATGCTCATCGAGCCCGCGCAACGGGTGAAACACTTCGCCTTGCTCTCGGGCAGCATGATGACCGGCATCGGCACGGGCCCCTTGCTCGGTCGTGCAGCCCAGGCACTGGGTTACCCGGTGGAATCGGCGTTCCTGGTGGCGGCCGTTGCCAGCCTGCTGGGTGGCCTGATGTTTGTGGTCATCGGCCCAGGAATCAAGCGCCAGCACAGCACACCCGGCTCCGTCGCCCCCTGCAAAATCACGCCGCAGGCTGCTGCGCTGGTGCTGCGTTCCAAGGCCGTGTTCGCGATCATGATGGTTGGCCTGGGCGGCGCCATCTTCGGAGGGTTGTCCAGTTTTCAAACCTCTTACGCGACACTCAACCAGCTGGACTATTCACTCTTCTTCCTGGGCTTCATGGGTGCCGCAATCACCTGTCGCCTGCTGATTGCGGGGTTGATTGTCAGGCGTGACCCCTATGTCATGTCCTGCTTGCTGACGGCCTTGATGGTGGTTTCGGTGTTGATGCTGATGTTCTTTGTCAGCTCCGGGTTCATCTATTTATTGGCAGCCATTGTGCTTGGGGTCGGCTACGGCCTGACGTACTCGGTAATCAACGGCCTGGCTGCCAACGAAGCACCTACCGGGCTGACGCCACAGTCGCTGGTGCTGTTCAGCCTGGCGTATTTTGTCGGGGTATTCGGTTTCCCCTGGCTGGCCGGGCAGATCATCGTTAACTACGGAATGCACACCCTGCTCTGGATAATCCTGGGGATTGCCTTGTGCAACTGGTCCATTACCCTGGGCCGACTGGTGTGGCGACACCTGCAACGCGTTGTATCGGGCCCTCTACGTAGCAGTTGACGAGTAGAACGAGGCTACGTTCGAGCGTGAAGCAGTCGCTAAACCGGTACACGCGCAGTGCCTGATTAATCGTGCAAGCTGATTTCACGACTGCTACGTCGCAGTGGCGCACCAAGACGATCGCAGCCTCGCACGGCTCGTCAGCGACTACAGGTCGTGCGCAAGCCGCCACATAGTGCTTTTGGTACCCGGCCCACCTAGCCCAACGGAATAATCTGCGCACTGCCATGCCGAACCCCACGCTCGGCCATCACATGACGCGTCAGCTCCGCCACCTTCCCCACCGTGCCCTTGAGCACCGAGACTTCCATGCACTTGCCCTGATCCAGGTGCACATGCAGCGTCGACAGCGTCAGGTCATGGTGCTCATGAAAGGCCGTATTCAGACGCTTGGACAACTCCCGCGTAGCGTGGTCATACACGTAGCTCAAGGTCGCGACACAGGCACTTTGAGGGTCACCCTGCTCCGGTTCCAGCAACCCGGCACGCAATAAATCACGTATGGCCTCGGAGCGCCCCTGATAGCCGTGGGTGCCCACGCGCGCATCAATGGCAGCCAACAAATCATCGTCCAGCGAAATAGTGACCCTCAGCATCCAATCAGCCTCGCAGTTATGAACTTTTGACATAGACTTCATACCCAGCATCTGATCAGGCCAATAGCCATCAATTGAGGGAGAAGCAGTGTGAAGCAGTCACGGACTAAAAAACAGCTGGCTTTATGGATGATTGGAGCCTGCCTGAGCGCAGGCATCTCGACTGCCTGGGCCGCCGCCCCGGCCCCCACGCTGACCTATTCATGGCCGACCAATGCTGGTCCGCTGGACCCCCGAGGCTACTCGCCCAACCAGATGTATGCCCAGGCAATGGTCTATGAACCCCTGGTGCGGTACACGGCACAGGGCACCCTGGAACCCTGGCTCGCAACTCACTGGACCGTGTCGCCGGACGGCAAGACCTACACCTTCACCCTGCGCGACAACGTAACCTTCAGTGATGGCAGCCCCTTCAACGCGAGTGCCGCCAAAACCAACCTTGATGCGGTGCTGGCCAACAGCAAGCGCCACCAGTGGATGGAGCTGGTCTCCACCCTTGAGCGCGTCGAAGCGCCGGACGAGCACACGCTGGTGCTGGTGCTCAAACACCCTTATTACCCGACCCTGATGGAGCTGGCACAAGTGCGCCCGCTGCGGTTTGGCGCACCCGACGCCAAGCCGGGCACGCCGGTGGGCACCGGGCCCTGGGTGCTCGCCCAGACCCGGCGCGGCGAATACGACCGCTTCGACCGTAACGAGCACTACTGGGGGCCAAAACCGGCCTATGACTCGGTCATGGTCAAGGTCATCTCCGACCCCGACAGCCGCGCCATCGCCCTGCAAACCGGAGAAATCGATCTGATCCAGGGCGCCGACGGCGAAATTTCGCCGGGCACTTTCGTACGCCTGCGCGATTCAGGCTTCAAAGCCGCCATTTCCGCACCACTGGCCACTCGCACCGTGGCAATGAACACCGGCCTGGCACCCACCAATGAACTGGCGGTGCGCCAGGCAATCAATCAGGCCGTGGACAAGGACACCATCATCGCCAAGGTGCTGCATGGCCAGGAACCCCGTGCCGATGCGCTGTTCGCCAGTAACATGCCGTACGCCGATCTTGGCCTCAAGGCTTTGCCCCATGACCCCGAGCAGGCGAAAAAAACCCTTGAGGCGGCTGGCTGGAAAGTCCCTGCGGGTAAACGCATTCGCGAGAAAGACGGCAAGCCACTGAGCACCGACCTGGTGTTTCTGGGCCCCAGCGCCCTGCAAAAAAATCTCGCTGAAATCATTCAGGGGGAGTTGGCCAAGGTCGGTATCGAGGTCAAGTTGCGCGCCGAAGAAGACGGCGCCCTGGTCCAGCGCCAGCGTGAAGGCAAGTTCGGCATGATTTTCGCCGACACCTGGGGCGCGCCCTATGACCCCCACTCATTTGTCAGCTCCATGCGCTACGCAGGCCACGCGGATTACATGGCCCAACGCGGCCTGCCGATGAAGGACGCCATCGACCATAAAATCGCCGAAGTCCTGGGCGAAACGGATGAAAGCAAGCGCGCCGAGGATTACCGCGAAATCCTCACCACCCTGCACGATCAGGCGGTGTACCTGCCGATCTCACACCTTACGGCCATCAGTGTCAGCGGCAACAACGTCGACAACGTGCAATTCGGCAGCACGCTGTTTGACGTGCCGTTCGAGGTCATGCACCCAACCACAGGGAAGCCATAACCATGCTGCGCTATATCATCCTGCGGCTTGTGCTGCTGATCCCGGTGCTGCTGGGGGTGTCGTTGATCGTCTTTGTCCTGCTGCACCTGGGCAACGGCGACCCGGCACTGGACTATCTGCGCCTGTCGCAGATCCCGCCCACCGACACCGCTCTGGCCGAGGCGCGCCATGCCCTTGGCCTTGACCGCCCCCTGCCCGAGCAATACCTCACCTGGCTGTGGAATGCCCTGCATCTCGATTTCGGCATTTCCTATATCACCGGGCGCCCGGTGCTCGACGACATCCTCTATTACCTGCCTGCTACCTTGCAGCTGGGTGGCCTGGCCCTGCTCACCACGCTGGTGATGAGCATTCCTCTGGGCCTGGCGGCTGCCCGCTGGAAAGGACGCTGGCCCGATCAGGTGGTGCGTTTCATCACCTTTATCGGCGTGTCGATGCCCAATTTCTGGCTGGCATTTCTGCTGATCGCCTTGTTCTCCCTGTGGCTGGGCTGGTTGCCACCGATGGGCCGGGGCAGCCCGCAGCATCTGCTGATGCCGGTCCTGGCCATTGCGCTGATGTCGATGTCGATCAACGCCCGCCTGCTGCGCGCCAGCCTGCTCGACGTGCGCCAGCATCGTCATGTGTTTTACGCCCGGGCCCGTGGCCTCAATGAAAAACGGGTGTGGCGCGACCATATCCTGCGCAATGCCTGGATGCCGCTGGTGACCGCCACGGGCATGCATATCGGCGAGTTGCTGGGCGGTGCACTGGTGATCGAAACCATCTTCGCCTGGCCCGGTGTCGGGCGCTTCGCGGTCAGCGCGGTGCTCAATCGCGACTTTCCGGTGATGCAGTGCTTCACCCTGCTGCTGACCACGCTGCTGGTGGTGTGCAATCTGGTGGTGGACATCTGCTACGCCTGGCTCGATCCACGTACGCGTCTGTCGGGGGTGATGGCATGAGCGCAATAGCTGCGGCTTATACCCGCAAAAAACACGGCCTGCGCATCGGTTACGTACTGGTGGCCCTGTTGCTGGTGATGGCGCTGCTCGGCCCCTGGCTGGCGCCTTACGACGCGACCCTGGTGAATCTGGACGACCGCCTGCTGCCCGCCAGCGCCAGCCATTGGCTGGGCACCGACCACCTGGGGCGCGACGTGCTCTCGCGCCTTATCGTCGGGACGCAACTGTCCCTGGGCAGCGTGGTGCTGGTGCTGGGCCTGGTGCTGGTGCTGGGCGTGGTCATTGGCGGTATCGCGGGCATCGTCGGCGGCAAGGTGGACATGTTCCTGATGCGTCTTTGCGACATGTTCCTGACCTTCCCTACTCTGGTGCTGGCGTTCTTTCTGATTGCCTTGCTGGGCACCGGCCTGACCAACGTCATCATCGCGATCGCCCTGTCCCACTGGGCCTGGTATGCGCGAATGGTACGCGGCATGGTCCTGGCCCAGCGCAATCGCGACTATGTACTGGCTTCGCAACTGGCCGGTGCTTCACGCCTGACCCGCCTGCGCCAGCACGTGATGCCCAACGTCGTGGGGCAGTTGCTGGTCCTGGCGTCGATGGACATCGGCCATATGATGCTGCACGTCTCGGGCCTGTCCTTTCTCGGTCTGGGCGTCAGCCCGCCGACGCCTGAGTGGGGGGTGATGATCAACGACGCCAAGGAGTTTATCTGGACCCAGCCGCAGCTCCTGCTCTGGCCCGGCCTGATGATCTTTATCTCGGTCATGGCCTTCAACCTGCTGGGCGATGCATTGCGTGACCGGCTCGACCCAAGCGTACTGGCGGAGATCAAGGAATGAAGCACACATTGACCATTCGCGACCTGACCCTCAAACACCAGCAACGCACCCTGGTTGACCGGGTGGAACTGACCCTCACGGCTGGCCAGGTGCATGCGCTGGTGGGCGCCAGCGGTTCCGGAAAGTCCCTGACCAGCCTGGGCATCCTCGATTTATTGCCCCCCGGTGTCCACAGCAGCGGCGCAACCTTGCTACTGGACGGGCGCCCGGTTGAAGCCACGCACTTGCGCGGCCGTGAAGTGGCGCTGGTGCTGCAAAACCCGCGCAGCGCCTTCAACCCGGTGCGCTCATTGCGCCAGCACGCACTCGAAACCCTGCAGACCCGTGGCCTGGGAGGCGCCGAGGCCGAGCGGCTGATCCAGACCACCTTGCACGAAGTGGGTTTGCACGATGATCAGCGGGTGCTCGACTCATTCGCCTTTCAACTGAGCGGCGGCATGCTGCAGCGGATGATGATTGCCCTGGCCCTGCTGGCCGACAGCCGCTTTTTGCTGGCCGACGAACCCACCAGCGATCTGGATGTTGTGGCCCAGGCCCGCTTTCTCGACCTGCTCGAGCGGCTGGTGGAACAACGCAACCTGGGCGTGCTGCTGATCACCCATGACATGGGCGTCGTCGCGCGCTGCGCCGACCGGGTGAGCGTCATGGCCAACGGGCGGATTGTCGAGCATGCCGGTGTGCATGAACTGTTCAACGCACCGCAAAGCAAGGAAGCGCGCACGCTGCTGGCGGCGCATCACTCATTGACCCTGGAGGGCTGCGCGCCATGAGCTTTATTCAAGTACGCGACCTGAGTCACGGTTATACCGCTGGCGGTTTTTTCAGCAAACGGCATCGAGTGCACGTGCTCGACGGATTGAATCTGGACCTGGAGCAAGGCCAGAGCCTTGGCCTGCTGGGGGGCAGCGGCAGCGGCAAAAGCACATTGGCGCGCCTGCTGATGGGCCTGGAAACCGCCGATCAGGGCAGCATCGTGTTCAATGGCCAGCCGCCGTTTTTGCAAAGCGTGCAGATGGTATTCCAGGACGCCCTCAGTGCCTTCAACCCCCAGCGCAGCATTGGCTGGAGCATTGCCGAGCCTCTGCGCCATCTCAGCACAATGTCTACCGAGTCGTGCAAGGCCCGGGTTGAACACCTGTTGCAGCAGGTCCAGCTGGAGGCCCGGGACATCGACAAACTCCCCGCGCAACTGAGCGGCGGCCAACTGCAGCGCGCCGGGATTGCCCGGGCCATGGCGATCGGGCCTCAGCTGATTATTCTCGACGAGGCCCTGTCCAACCTTGATCGGGTGCTGCAAGTGCAGATTCTGGATTTGCTGGCACAAGTAAGGCGCGACTGCGGCACGGGTTTTTTGCTGATTACCCATGACTTGAGCCTGGTGCAGCGCTTTTGCCAGCGAGTGGTGGTATTGGCCGAAGGCAAGCTGGTGGAGGACATGCCTGTTACCCCGCAGATGCGCTTTACCCACCCGGCAGCACGGACCTTGCAAGAAGCAGTGCTGCCGGCGATGCCGAGGGCGAGCAAAGTCTGTCGCGAGACGGCGATTCTGTAGCACTCCTGTGGGAGCGGGCTTGCTCGCTCCCACAGTGATGATGAAGCTCTGGTTTTGTGAGGCTCACGTCCCGCTTTTAACCTTGCTCCATACCCGTGTCCGTACCCGCTCAAGTTTCAGGGGCAGCGGCTCAAGCGGGAACAGCGTCTGCATGACGTCCTTGCCGGGGTAAATTTCCGGGTTGTCACGGATTTTTTCGTCTATCAGCGCCCTGGAATCCTGATTGGCATTGGGGTATTTGAGGTAGGTCGAGGTCTGCGCAATCACCTGCGGGCGCAGCATGTAGTTGATGAATGCCAGGCCCTGCTGCGGGTTGGGCGCGTCCTTGAGCAAGACCATGCTTTCGACCCAGATCGGCGCACCTTCGCGAGGAATGCTGTAACGGATGTTTCGCCCATTGCCGGCCACTTGGGAGGCGGTCTTGGCGTCCTGCACCCCGCCTGCCCAACCCACCACCACACACACGTTGCCATTGGCCAGGTCCGTGATGAATTTGGACGAGTCAAAGTAGCGAATGTAAGGCCGCAGCGTCAGCAGCAAGGCCTCGGCCTTCTGGTAGTCCTGGGGGTTGGTGCTGTTGTAGGGCAGCCCCAGGTAATGCAGGGCGATAGGGATGATTTCACTGGGAGCGTCCAGCATCGCCACGCCACACTGGCTGAGCTTGCTCAGGTTCTCGGGCTTGAAGATCAGGTCCCAGGAATCGACCGGCGCATCCGCCCCAAGCACGGCCCTGACCTTGTCGACGTCATAGCCCACCCCCGTGGTGCCCCACAGGTAAGGCACGGCGTAGCGATTACCCGGATCGTTACTCTGCATCTTGGCCAGGATGTCCGGGTCCAGGTGTGAGCGATTGGGCAACTGCGCGGGGTCCAGCTCCTTGAGCACCCCGGCCTTGATCAGGTTGGGCAGCAGATCCCCGGTGGCGACGACAACGTCATAGCCACTGCGCCCGGCCATCAGCTTGCTTTGCATCACATCGCTGTTATCGAACACGTCGTACATCGAGCCGATTCCACTTTCGGCCTTAAAGTTTTTCATCGTGTCGGGGGCAATAAAGTCGTACCAGTTGTAGATGTTCACCTGCTGTTGCGCCGCAACCGCGCTCGCGAGGCTGCAACTCAACACCGCGGCCAGGGCCAGGCGCATACCGTTTTTATTATTCATGTTCAGGCTCCGATCAACAGTTCGCGACGACCGTCTGCATGTTCGAGCTGTGTGCCCGACAGCAACAAACGGCGATCCTTGAGGTAGTCGTAATCACGGCGGGCAGCCTTCAGCTGATCAAAATCCAGCGCCACCACCTGGCGATTTTCTTCGCGCCCGGCTTCAACCAGCACCCGCCCAAACGGGTCGACCGCCATGCTGCCACCCGCAAACACCAGCCCGTCGTCCCCTGCCCCTACGCGGTTGACCATCACGGCGAATGCCTGGTTTTCCTGGGCGCGGGCCATGATTGCCGTGCGGTGCACAGGGCCATAGGGATCCATGTTGCCGTTGGTGACGATGATCAGTTCGGCCCCCAGTTGCGCCAGGGCCCGGCTGGTTTCCGGCAGTTCAATGTCGTAACAGATCAGCAGGCCAATCCGAACGCCCTGCCACACAACGGTGGTAAAACGGTCGCCAGGGCAGAAGTCGCCACGTTCCGACGGCCAAAGATGGGTCTTGCGGTAGTGCAGCGCGATCCCCTCGGGCGTCACCAGTACCGAGGTGTTGTAGAACGTGCCCTCATGGACCTCGGCAATCCCGACCACCACACCGACACCACGCTCCCGTACGGCCTGCAACACAGCGTGCAGAGTCGGACCGTCCAGGGGCTCGGCCACCTGCGCCAGCTGTTGGCCGCCGACAAATCCGGTCAGGTGGGTCTCTGGAAACACCAGCAAATCCGTATCGCCAGCGCAGGTGGCGATGGCATTCAATGTGCGCGACAGGTTATAAGCGGTGTCGCCGTCACGGCCAGCCAGTTGCACCATTTCAATGTTCATCTCAGGTCCTTTTACCCAGGGATGAGCCGAGTATGGTGCGCGGCACAGCGCCTTTAAATGACTTCGATGGGGTAACACCCAATGGGTAGTGAGATGAATCTGACGTTGCAGGATGTGGCTTGGCATGACGCGGTGGGCCGGGTGATCGAAACCCTCGACCAGCCCAATTTCTGGACGGCGCTGGTGCGTTTGCTGGGCCGCTATGTGCCCGTGGACAACTGGGTGGTGCTGATCTATAGCGCGGGAAAACCGCAGGTCCTGGCCGAATCCCCCGGCGAAGACGGCGGTATGGATTCACTGTTCCAGGATTATCTCAAGGGCCTGTACCTGCTGGACCCGTTCTACATTGCCAACCGCGAATCACCGAAAAGCGGGCTGTTCCGGCTGCAGGACGTGGCCCCGGAATGCTTTGAACAGACCGATTACTACCAGCGCTACTTCCGCCTGAATATCGTCACCGACGAGGTGCATATCAATGTGCAACTCGACAATGAACGAACCCTGAGCCTGTCACTGGGCAGCCAGTGCCGGTTCAGCCTGGAACAGACCGCATTGCTGGGGCTGGTACAGCCTTGGGTGGCCGCACTGATGCGCCAGCGCCTGGTGTTCGAGCGCGAACCCAGGGAGGCAGCAGAGCTGACACCCAACTGGCAAAGCCGCCTGGAAACCGCTACCGAGCAGTTGAGTACACCCTTGACCGCACGGGAAATGGAGGTGGGGCTATTGCTGCTAAGCGGCTGTTCGAACAAGGAAGTTGCCCGAAAACTGGCGATTTCCGCAGAGACGGTGAAGGTGCATCGCAAGCACATGTACAGCAAGCTGGGAATCAAGTCACAGTCCGAACTGTTCTCGCTGTTTTTACAGGCGCAGGAATAAAAAGCACCTACCGTTGCACTTCCTTGCAGTGTAAGTTTGGAAATGTTTTGTTTCATTTGCCTCCATTTCCACCCCACTGCCCGCAAAGGAATGCCCCACACCATGCACTTTCCACTTAAGCACCTGGCCGCCGCGACATTGATGATGGCCAGCCTTGCGGCGTTCAGCACCGCTGCCCACGCCACCATCACCCCGCAACAGAGCGCGACCATCCTCAAGACCTTCAGTGAAACCCCGGTCACTGACTTCAGGCATTTTCTGGGTGCGCTGGCCAAGAGCGATCTTGCCAGGGCCGACAACCTGCAGCCGACCCTCAACGCCTTTCTCGACAACAAGGCATTGACCCCTGAGCAACAGAACGAAATCTATCGTCTGCTGGGCCTCTACACGCGGTTGAAATACGGCAAGGAGGCCACCCAGACCCTGCGAGAGCTGGTTGCCATCCCGACCGTCAACCTGGACGGCGTGCCCCAGTACGAGAACCCGCAATTCATCAAGATCGCCGACAAGATCAAGGGCCTTGCCCAGGCCTTCGACCTGAACTTTCGCAATGTCGACAACCGCGTCTATGAAGTCACCCTGCAAGGCAGTGGCGATGAAGTGGTCGGTATTCACGCCCACGCCGACGTGGTGCCGGTAACCCCGGAAAACTGGGTGCTCAAGGACGGCACAAAACTCGATCCGTTCAAGGTCACCCTGATTGGCGATCGCATGTACGGTCGTGGCACCGAGGATGACAAAAACGGCATCGTGGTGGCGATGTACGCCATGAAAGTGATCAAGGAGGAGAAGTTGCCGCTGGCCAGAAACTTCAAGCTGCTGATCGACACCACCGAGGAAACCTCCGGTGACGCCATCCCCTATTACTTCGAAAACAACCCGGTCCCCAACTACAACCTGGCGCTGGATGGCGGCTACCCCGTAGTGATCGCCGAGAAAGGCTACGGCACGGTCATGGCCACATTTGCGCGGCGTAACGCCGAGGGTCAGGGCGCGGAAATCATCTCGCTCACGGGCGGCATGGCAACCAATCAGATCCCGTCGACCTCGGTCGCCACCCTGGTCACGGACACGCCTGAAGAGCTGGCCGCCACATTGAATAAAGCCGGTGCCGACTATGCCAGGCGCAATGGCGTGAATTTCGAAGTGAGCGCCAAGGTGGTCGGCAAGGATGTCGTGCTGACCGTCACGGGGGTGTCTGCCCACTCCTCAGAGCCCGAGTCCGGGGTCAATCCGGTGGCAAGGATGCTGGACTTCATCAGCAGCATTGATGGCCAGGTCGCCCTCAAGCACAACCACGTTACCGATGCCGCACACTATGGCGCCGAGAACTGGGGCCTGGACTACGAAGGTGGCAAGTTGGGGATTGGTTTTGCCGACGGGTTCATGGGGCCGCTGACCACGTCACTGACGTTTGTCGGGCTGGATGACAAGGCCCTCAAGCTTGCCGTGAACCTGCGCGTGCCCAAGGGCAAGTCCCCGCAGGTGCTCAAGGAGCAGATTGCCGGGAAGCTGGATGCCTGGAGCAAGAGCAAGCAGGTGGCGGTGACGTTTGACTACACCATCGCCGAACCGATGTACCGCAACCCGGAGGGTGAATGGGTCAAGGCGCTGCTGGCCGTAGCCAGCGAAAACCTCGGCATGGAACACACCTTCGGCACCTCGGCGGGTGCGACATCGGTCCATGAACTGCCCAATGGCGTGCAGTTCGGTCTGGCCATGCCCAACGTCAAGTACACCGGCCATACCGACAACGAGTTCAAGACGGTCGAGCAGTTCATGCTGGACTTGCAGATCGTCACCGAAATGATGGCTCGCGTCGGGCAATTGCCGAAGCTCTGAACCAATATCCCGCCCCCGGCCGTAGTCGCTGCCGAGGCACGAAGGCTGCGATTGGCGATGTATATCGCTAAAGGCTCGCAGCCTTCGTGCCTCGGCAGCGACTACAGGCTCAAGGTGCTTTCCAGCCCACCTGCCTGAGCGCCGCCAGCAATCGCTCAGGCTTGAGCGCCAGCACCGTATGGCCACAGCCTGTCAGGTCATCGGCGCCCAGCATGGCATTGAGAATGGCTTCTTCTACCGCATCGGCCGCTGCCACGAACAGCGGCGAGATGTAGTCGTTGTTGACCATCTGCAACGCCGTTGTCGGCTCACCCGGATGACCGAAGTTGGCCGCTGGCAAGTTCTGGTTGCCCACCGCAAAGGCAATGAAGATATCGCCGCTGGAGTCCTCGGTTCCTCCCCCCACCCGCGCCAACCCGACACTGGCACGCTGTGCAAGACGGGTGCACTGATGGGGCAACAAGGGCGCGTCGGTGGCAAGGGTAATCACGATCGACCCCATGCCCGGCACGCCGACATTGATCCCGCTTTTGAAGGGCGATGGCACGTCATCCAGCACCGTGCCGACCGGGTAGCCGCCCACCCGCAAGGCTTCACGCACGCCGTAGTTGGCCTGCACCAGCGCCCCTACCGTCCAGCCCCCCTGCTCCGGGCTCAATACCCGTGATGACGTGCCGATCCCGCCCTTGAATTCGTGGCAGATCATTCCGGTACCGCCCCCGACGTTGCCCTCTGCCACAGGCCCGGACTCGGCCGCTTGCAGGGCAAGTTGCAGATGCTCGGCAGTCACGTGCTGGCCCCAGATATCGTTCAACGTTCCGTCGTAGGTCTCCAGCACCACGGGCATGCACCAGTAGGTATGTTGCTTGCCCATCTCCCGCTCGGCAGCTACCAGCGCATCGCGAACCACGCCAACACTGTGGGTGTTGGTGTAGGCAATGGGCGAGGCCAGCAAGCCCGCCTCCCGGATCCACTCCAGCCCCGTGGCGTCACCGTTGCCGTTGAGCACATGCACGCCTGCAAAACACGGCTGCAAATGGGTGGCTCCGGCCCGGGGCTCAATCACGGTGACACCGGAATGGATGGAAACCCCATCGGTTTCAACATTGAGCGTGTGATGCCCCACTCGCACACCCGGTACGTCGGTGATGGCGTTGTACACGCCCGGGGTACCTGAACCGATAGTGATGCCAAGCTCTCGGATACGCATGGTGCTGTTCTCGTCGTTCGATTAAGTGCCCCCAGTTTAGGAACCCGGCAGGCACTTGACGATAACCCCCATTCACTACCCCAGAGGGGTTACTTGTCAGACTTGATACTGGTCCAGACCCGGGTGCGCACCCGTTCCATTTTCTGCGGCAGCGGCTGCACCACATACAGGGATTCCAGCGCCTCGCTGGTTGGGGTCAGGTTCGGATTGGCGGTGATGTCCTTGTTGATCAGCGCCAGGGAGTCCTTGTTGGCATTAGGGTAGCCAAGGAAATCACTGATCCCGGCAATGACCTTGGGCTCCAGCAGGTGGTTAAGGAACTCGTGGGCCTCTTCGACATTTTTCGCGCTTTTAGGGATGGCGAAGGTGTCAAACCAGATCGGCGCGCCCTCTTTGGGCAAGCGCCAGTCGACCACGACACCGTTACCCGACTCTTTGGCGCGATTGCCGAACTGGTAGAAGCTGCCCGAATAACCGATGGCCACGCAGATGTCGCCATTGGCGATATCGGTCATGTACTTGGCCGAGTTGAAGTAGGTCACGTAGGGGCGGATCTTGAGCATCAGCTCCTTGGCTTTTTCATAATCGGCCGGGTTCTGGCTGTTGGGGTCCAGTCCCAGATAATGCAGCGCCAACGGCAGGATTTCCGAGGGTGAATCGAGCATCGCCACGCCGCAGGATTTCAGCTTGGCCATGTTTTCGGGCTTGAACACCAGATCCCAACTGTCCACCGGTGCATTCTCGCCCAGCGCGGCCTTGACCTTGGCCGGGTTGAAGCCGATCAGCACCGTGCCGTACATGTAAGGCACCGCGTACTGGTTGCCAGGGTCATTGGTGTCCAGCAACTTGAGCAGGGCCGGGTCCTGGTGCTGCCAGTTGGGCAGCTTGGACTTGTCCAGTTTCTGGAACACTCCCGCCTTGATCTGGGTATCGAGAAACTGATTGGACGGCACCACCAGGTCATACCCCGAGTTGCCGGTCAGCAGCTTGGCTTCAAGGGCTTCATTGGTGTCGAAAGAATCCCAGGTCACCTTGATGCCCGTCTGTTTGGCGAAGTCCTTGGGAACGGACGGCAGGATATAGTCCGCCCAGTTGTAAACCCGCAACTCGCGCTGTTCGGCATGTACGCTGGTGGCCAGCAGCGTGAGCCCACAGACAGTGGCGCCCAGTAAGCATTTCAGAGTGTCCATGGATCAGTTCCCCAGGTTCGGCGTGAGATCGATAGTTGTTATGTTCTGTACACGGCAGAGGCCTTTAGAAGGCCGAGGGTAAGGACGAAAGGATTTGTTGTTATTTGAGTGGTGGGGTTGATTCTTGCCGACAGCCAGAACCGATCACAGAGGGAGGCAGGCCAAAAGGGGATTTATATGGCCATTGTGCGTGTCCGATTCTATGTCCGGGACGCAGATTCAGGGGCTAGCGCAAGACCTGCAGGAGCTGGCTTGCCTGCGATGCTGAGGACGCGGTCTTTCAGCCGTACCGCGTAGATGCCATCGCGAGCAAGCCCGCTCCCACAGGGATTTGTGCCAGACAGTGAATGCGGCCGACGCGGTCTGTCAGGTCAAAACTCTATAGCCAACCGATTGGCCAATGCCTTGGCTTGTAGTGCAACGTCCGTCACCGCAGTGCTTTCCCACCACATGCCACGCAACGGTGGGCCCATCGCAAACAGCCTTTGTCCCGGCTCGCCGTCGGCATTCAAAACCGCTCCGCCCGCGTCGGCGGCAATGCCCAGCCCCAGGTTGCCGGGCCGTATCAACCCACGCTGCAGCAGTTGCCGGGGCAAGGCTTTATCCACACGGCGCCAGTCGTACTCGATGCCGGTGGAGTTGATCAGCCCATCCCCTTGCACCCACACCGCTTCAGTTTGCCCACGGTAACGCAGTCGAATTCGAAGGCCGGCACTGTCTAAACCTTGCAGGGACGCGGCACGCACCGTCAGCCGACCTTCCTTGAGCAGCCGTTCCAGCAAGGCATTGCCCTGGGGCGGCGAACGATGGTGATGGCTTTCCCACCAGGGCCGGGCATGCCGCACAAATTGACGGCGCTGTGCATCACTGGCCTGGCTCCAAAGCCTTGGAATGTGCACCCGGACAGTGTCCAGCGGCGCCTGCCAGTCGATACCCTGCGCCTGCGCCAGCGCACATTGACGACGCAGTTCGCGCAGCAACTGCAAGGGGCTGCGCAGCTCCGGCGACAGGCTCAGAAAATCCTCCCAGGCGGGCGGCTGACGGCGCACATGGGGCAACAGGCCGTGACGCGAATACACGTCGATCGGCCCGCGATGACCCGCCTGGTCAAGGGATTCCAGGGCATCGATCATGGTCAGCCCCGAGCCGATGATCAGCACCCGGGCATCCGTCGGCAGTGCTCGCAATGCTTCGACATTCCACGGGTCCAGTGCCGCAGCGTTAAGGCCGCTGGACTCGCGCTGGGCCGTACGGGCCGCCGGGAACATGCCGGTTGCCAATACGGCCACTGCGCCCTGCCACCGGGCCCCCTCCTTGAGCGTGACCCTCACGCCGTGCTCCAGGGTTTGCAGGTCGATCACTTCATCGCGCACATGGGTCAGGCTGGAGCCATTCGCCTCGCCGATGATCAGTGCCTGCGCCAGACGCTGCTGGGCATACACGCCGAACAGCCCGCGGGGCGGGAACAATTCGCTGGCCGGTAGATCCTGGGCACCCGACTCCGGCCAGCCGCCGTCATCAAGGTGGGCCTGCAACCAACGTGTCAGGTCATCGGCATCATCGGGCTCGATGCTCATGCGCGCTGCATTACCGTTCAGGGTATGCCCCAGTTCGGTGGCGCTGTAAGCCTCGCCCCGGCCCAGCTCGGGCCTGGGCTCCACCAGCACGATGCGCCGGGCGCCGGGTAAGCGCAGCAGTTGCATGGCTAACAAGGTGCCGCTCAGGCCACCGCCCACAATCAATACATCGGCCTCACGGATGGCAGGAGTTGCCTGTCCGGTTTGCGGCTCACTCATGGTTACTCACTCGTTCTTGAAGTTATTAAGCGCTGAACGCAGGATCGATCACCCATGCTGCGTTCAGCTCACCCGCTGTGTCCAGCGCCGGGCTTCAGGCCCGTTGTTTTTCCTGGGCCCGATTAAGCTCGCCCAGGTTGCGATAGCCCGCCCCCGGGTGTCCTTCAGCCAGGCGGGGACCTTCGCCAAACAACTTCTCGCGCAGGGTGCCCGGGGCGTACTCCTTCTTGTACACACCGCGCTTTTGCAGCTCAGGCACCAGCAAATCCACGGCATCGATAAAGGTCTCGTGGGTCACCGCATAAGCCAGGTTGAAGCCGTCCACATCAGTCTCGGCCACCCACTCTTCGAGCAGGTCAGCCACGGTTTCAGGGCTGCCGACAAACAGCGGTCCGAAACCGCCGATGCCCACCCAGTCCGCCAGCGCATTGGGGGTCCAGAGGGTGTTCGGATCGGCCGTGGAGAAGGTTTCGACGGCGGACTGGATCGCATTGGTGTGCACGTGCTTGAGGGGCTCGTCAGGCTTGAACTGGCTGAAATCGATCCCGGTCCAGCCACTGATCAAGGCCATTGCACCTTCGTAGCTGACATAGCTTTTGTATTCTTCGAACTTGGCCTTGGCCAGTGCATCGGTCTCGCCGAGGATCACGGTCTGCAGGTTGAAAATCAGAATTTTCGAGGGGTCGCGCCCCGCCTCGGCGGCACGTCGACGAATATCGGCGACGGTTTTTTTCAGCAGCACCTTGGACGGCGCGGCCACAAACACACACTCGGCCTGCTCGGCTGCGAACTGCTTGCCCCGGCTGGAGGCGCCAGCCTGATAGAGCACCGGCGTACGCTGCGGCGAGGGTTCGCACAGGTGGATGCCCGGAACCTGGAAATGTTTGCCGTCGTGGCGGATTTCATGGATTTTGCTCGGGTCACTGAACACCCGCCGTTCACGGTCACGCAGGATGGCGCCCTCTTCCCAACTGCCTTCCCACAGCTTGTAGCAAACCTCCAGATACTCCTGGGCATAGTCATAGCGGGCATCGTGCTCGGTTAGGGTTTGCTGGCCGATGTTCTTGGCACCGCTTTCAAGGTAGGAGGTGACAATGTTCCAGCCCGCGCGGCCCTTGGTCAGGTGGTCAAGCGTCGACAGGCGCCGGGCAAAGGGGTACGGATGCTCGAACGACAACGACGCGGTCAGGCCAAACCCCAGGTGCTCCGTCACCAGGGCCATTGGCGGGATCAATTGCAGCGGATCATTGACCGGCACCTGTGCGCCCTGGCGGATCGCCGCATCGCCATTGCCGCGATACACGTCATAGATCCCCAGCACATCGGCGATAAACAGCCCGTCAAACTTGCCACGCTCCAGGATCCTGGCCAGGTCGGTCCAGTATTCAAGATCCTTGTACTGCCACGAGCGGTCACGGGGATGGGCCCACAGGCCCGGGGACTGATGGCCGACGCAGTTCATGTCGAAGGCATTCAAACGGATTTCACGGGACATCGAATTGCTCCTGACGCTACACATTGCAGGCGCTGTTGCACAGGCCGTGCCGGTTCTACGCCTGCTCTGCGGGAGCGGGCCTGGTCGAGATACGGGCGCCGCGATCCTTGAGTTAAACCGCGGCGATACCCCCGCGAGCAAGCCCGCTCCCACAGGGGTATTCGTGAGGGTGGCTGTGCTGTTTTCGTACACCTTGGCTTTTAACTGTTGGCCAGCAGTCAGTTGGCTTGAGCGAATCCCAGGCTTTGCGGGCTTGTCGCCAACGGCACAAACCATGCAATCCCCCATGACAGGAATCTTCCATTTCAGGAGAACTGCCATGACCGCTTCACCTCTGTCCGCGGGTACCGACTACGAAACCCTGGCCAATCGCTTTCGTCCCTTGTTCCGCAAAATCGCCGCCGGCAATGTTGAACGCGAACACGCTCGCGAGCTGCCCTACGAGCCCATTCGCTGGTTGAAACAGGCCGGTTTTGGCGCAATCAGAGTGCCCGTCGAGTATGGCGGTGCCGGTGCGTCCATCGGTCAATTGTTCCAGTTGCTGATCGAGCTGGCCGAAGCCGACTCCAACATTCCACAATCACTGCGCGGCCATTTTGCGTTTGTCGAAGACCGCCTCAATGCACCTCCTGGCCCGTTACGCGGGGCCTGGTTCGCACGCTTTGTGGCAGGTGAACTGGTAGGCAATGGCTGGACCGAGGTCGGCGCGGTCAAACTGGGGGAAATCCTCACCAAAATCACCCCCCACGGTGAGAACTACCTGCTCAACGGGGCCAAGTACTACAGCACCGGCAGTATCTTTGCCGACTGGATCGATGTGTACGCCCAACGCTCCGACAACGGCGCCGACGTGATTGCGCTGGTGCATGCAAGTCACCCCGGCGTGACCCAGAGCGATGATTGGGACGGCTTCGGGCAGCGCACCACCGGCAGCGGCACCTCGCAGTATGTGGATGTCCCCCTGAGCGCCGAACACGTGATTCCCTTCGAGACGCGGTTTAAATACCAGACGGCGTTTTATCAATTGGTGCTGCTGGCCGTACTGGCGGGCATTGGCCGTGCCGTGGAACGGGATATTGCCCAAGAGGTTCGCGAACGCAAACGGGTGTTCAGCCACGGCAATGCCGACACCGCCAGTGGCGACGCCCAGATCCTGCAGGTGGTCGGGCAGATATCGGCCCAGGTGTATGCGGCCGAAGCGGCTACTCTGCGCTCGGCGGAACCTCTGCAACGGGCCTATGTAGCGCGACTGGCCCAGGACACAGACGCCGAGCGCCAGGCCAACATCGATGCCGAAATCGAGACGTCAAAAGCTCAGGTCGTGGTGTCGGAGTTGATCCTGCGGGCGACCAGCGATCTGTTCAACGCCCTGGGGGCTTCAGGGGTCAGTGTGAGCAAGGCGCTGGATCGCCATTGGCGCAATGCCCGCACGGCAGCCTCCCACAACCCGTGGATATACAAGGCACGGATAGTCGGTGACTGGGCCGTCAACGGGACTGAGCCACTGTATGTGTGGCAGATCGGCAATAGCCTCAAGGCCGGATAGATCACGACGAGTGCCCCAACTGCAGGCGGCGGCTGGCGAAACTGAACGCCAGCACCAGCAAAATCAGCGCGCCGGTCGCCACCTGCTGCCAATAGAAGTTCCAGCCAATCAGCAACAGACCATTGGCAATCACATTGATGAACAACACCCCCAGCAACGTGCCGGGGATGTTGGCGCGCCCGGTTCGGCTCAGGGTGGTGCCCATGAACACCGCTCCAATGGCATTGATCAAGAACGCATTGCCCGACATCGGCACGTAGGCGTTGACCGTGGAACTGAGCACAATCCCGGCCACGGCACAGGCCAGCGCACTGGCGATAAACACCTTGAGGCTGATCACGCGGATTGACAGCCCCGAGTAGCGCGCCAGTTGCACCTGGGTGCCAACCGCCAGGATTTCTCGCCCCAGTCGCCCTCGGGCCAGTATCACCCCGTACCCCACCGCCACGCCCAGTACCAGCCACAACGGCAGCGGCACCCCCAGCCACGTCATACCGGTGAGCCCCGGCAAAACACTCTGCGCGATGTAGATCGGCTGCCCCCCTTCAGACAGTAATTGCTGAACGCTGATGCCGATAAACAACGTACCCAGGGTTGCCAGAAACGGCGTAATGCCAAGACCTGCGATCAGCCCCGCATTGAAGCCGCCCACCAGCACCCCGGCGAGCAAGGCTGCGGGTATCGCAATGGCCAGGCCATGACCGCCATTGAGCACCACCACAAAGGCCAGGCTGGCGAAGTCCAGCGCCGTGCCCACCGACAAGTCGATCCCCCCTGCCGCCACCGCCCAGGTCATGCCGATGGCAATTATCGCCAGCAGCACAAAATTGTTCAGCAGCAGGCTGCTCAGGTTGCCGAGGGTCAAGAACCCCGGCGCTGTCGCCGCGAAAAACCCAACGATCACGACGATCAATAGCGGCAGGATCCCCCGCAATGCGCGGGATAAAAACAGCGTAGACACGGGCGTTGCAGCGAGCGTGGTCATTGTCCGCCCTCCTCTGTGCGCAAGGCGCTGGACATGGCCACCACCACTAAAATAAGGACCCCCTGCACACCATTGACCCAGAAGCTGGCGATGTTCAGCAGTTGGAAACCGTTAATCAAAAAACCCAGCAACAGCGTCGCCAACAACGTGCCGGGGATGTTCGCCACCAGCCGCCTTGAAAACACCACCCCCAGAAAAGCGATGGCCACGACCGAGAGCAGCATTTCTCCGGAACCCGTGGTGCTGCCGCTGAAATACGCGGCCGAGCAAAAGGCGGCAATGGCGGCGCACAGCCCCGCGATCAGGTAACTGGAAAACACGTAGCGGCCCACCCCCAACCCGGCGGCCCGTGCCGCCTCGGGGTATTCGCCTACCGCGTACAAACGCAATCCATAAGGACTGTGCTGAATCAGCAGGCCCAGCAACAACGCCACACCCAGCAGCACCCAGGCCAGCGCAGGCACCTGCAGCCACTCGCCATTGGCCAGGGTGTCCAGCAACGCCGAATCGGTGGGCAACACGCTGTTCTGGGTCAGTACCAGCTCCAGCCCGGCAATCAGGTTCATGCTCGCCAGGGTTGCGAGCAGTGGCGGCAGGCGCAGCACCACCACGGTAAAACCGTTCAGGGCACCGACGGCCAGCCCGCAGAGCAAGGTCAGGCCAATAGCCTCCCCGGCCTGCAGTCCCGCGTTGTTCAGGCTGCTGTAGACCGCCGCACACAGGCCCAGATTGGCCGCCAGGGACAGATCGAGACCGCCCGAAACAACGTTGGAACCACCGCCGATCACCACGCAGGTGAGGCCAAAGGCGAGGATGCCCAGGATCGCCGACTGGGCAAACACGTTGGCAATGTTGCCCGGGCTGAGAAAGTTGGGCGCGCTGACCGCGAACACCGCCAGAATCAGCAGGAACGCCAGCAGTGAACCCCGGCGCAGCACCAGCAGGCCCAGCCTGCGCACTAAAGGCCGGGCGAGGATTTCAGACGAAGGCATGTTCAGGCTCCCGCTCGAAAGAAAGGCACGGGGCGGACAACTCACGGGCCCCTGTGGCGCAGGCCAGCAAACGGTCGCTGTCGACCTGGCGTGCATCGAACTCACCGGCCAGGGCCCCACGGTGCATCACCAGAATCCGGTCGGTAATACCCATCAGCTCCGGCAAGTCCGAGGACAGCACCAGCACTGCCGCGCCTTGCTGGGCAAGGCGGCCGATCAGGCGATAGATCTCGACCTTGGCCCCGATGTCGACCCCCACACTGGGCTCGTCAAGCAGGTACACCGCGCAGCCGCGACCCAGCCATTTACCCAGTGCGACTTTTTGCTGATTGCCGCCACTCAGTTGCCGGACCGGGGCGTCGCGGCCCGCAGTCTTGATACCCAGTTCAGCGATCAGTCGTTCGCTTTCCCGGGCCTCGGCCGCGGGGTTCATCAGCCCCCAGCGGCTGAACCGCGAAAGCCCGGCCAGGGTCAGGTTTTCAAGCACTGACAGCAGCGGCGCTACCCCGTGGCTGCGGCGTTCTTCAGGAACCAGCGCAATGCCTTTGCGAACGGCGTCGCGGGGGGACTTGAGGCGCACAAGGCGCCCCTGCAAGTGCACACTGCCACGGTCGGGCTGCACCAGGCCGAACAGGCTTTTAAGCAGTTCCTTGGCACCGGACCCCACCAGTCCGGTCAGCCCCAGCACCTCGCCCCGGCGCAGGCTCACATTGATGTCGTGATACGCAGAACCAAAACCCAAACCCTTGAGTTCAAGCACCACCTCACCCGGCTTGACCACATCTTTGGGGTACATCTCGCCGACGTCGCGATTGACCATCAGCCGGGCAATCTGCGTGGTCGAGGTGGTACGCGGATCGACCACCGCCACGGCCCGACCATTGCGCAGCACCGTAACCTGATCGCACAGGCTTTCGATTTCCTGCAGGTAGTGAGAGATATACACAATCGTCAGGCCTTGATCGCGCAAACGACGAATGATTGCCAACAGCTGATCGACTTCGCGCTTGACCAGGGACACGCTGGGTTCGTCGAACACCAGTATTTTGGGCTTGGCCAGCAAGGCCCGGGTAATTTGCAGAATCTGACGCTGCGCACTGTCCAGCTCGCTGACGAGTGCGCCCGCCGGGAACTCCAGATCAAAGTACTCACGTAACAGCCGTGCCGCCTCACGGTCCTGGGCGCGGCGCCGGACAAAAGGGCCGCACCTGAGTTCATGACCAAAGAACAGCGCTTCACCCACGGTAAAACGGGCGGGCAACAGACGCTCCTGATGAATGAAATGTACGCCCAAGGCCTCGACCTGACGCGGACTCAACGCAGTAAAGGGCTGCCCGTCGATCGCCAGGGTGCCGCTGTCGGCCCGGTGGATGCCAGCCAGTACCTTGATCAGGGTCGATTTGCCGGCGCCGTTCTCACCCACCAGGCCGTGAATCGAGCCGCGCTCGACCCACAGGTCTACGCCGTCCAGCGCCTGGGTAGGCCCGAAGCGCTTGGCGATACCCTGCAGATGCAGCGCGGGGGGAATCACTGATCGCCTCGCAGACGTTGCACCTGCTCAAGGTTGGCCGCGGTAGTGAGCAACGTCGGCACCTGGGTTTCCTTGGGCAAGTCATGCTGCCCGGCCAGATAGCGCGCCACATTCTGCACGGCGGTTTTACCGATCAGTGCCGGTTGCTGGGCCACCACTGCGCCCACCGGTGAGTCCTCGCGCTTAAGCAGCTCAAGCACTTCAGGCGTGCCGTCGACACCATAGGTTTTGATCTCCGTGCGCCCGGCGTCCACCAGCGCCTTGCTGGCGCCCAGTTGGGGAATATCCCAGGCGGACCAGATCGCGGTGACGCTGCCCTTGGGGTATTTGTTGAGCAGCGCGCTGACCTGGCTGTAGGCATCCTGCACGGTGTTGGGGATCACATCCCGCAGTTCGGGGTCGATGATGTTGAGTTCAGGATGATCCTTGAGGGCCAGCTTGAGCTGGTCATAACGGATCGCGCACACCGGCACGCCATAGAAGCCGTTGAACACCAGAATATTGCCCTTGCCACCGCTGTCTGCCACCAGTTGCCCGGCCAGGTTTTTACCCGTGGCGACATTGTCCGAAGTGGTGTTGTTGAGGCTGTATTGCGAGGGTGCGTCGATGGTGAACAGCGGTATACCGGCTTTGCTGATGCGCTTGAGCCACGGGTCAATCACACTCAGGGTGCCCAGGGTCTGGATCACGGCATCCGGCTTTTGCGTCACCACCGTCTGCAGTTGCGTCACCAGATTTTTATCATTGCGCCCGGCATCCAGGGTGATCGGCGTGCCGCCAAGGCGCTTGACCTCCTCGACCTGCGCTTCAAAGGCTTTCACATCGAAATAATGACTGGTGCCCGTCATGCTGATGGCGATGCGTTTGCCGGCCAGCGAAGGGACATCGCTGTCATCGGCGCTGACCAGTGTCGCAAGCCCTGTACTGACGACGGCCAGGGTCAGGGCTTGCCAGAGTCGGCTACGACGAATGAGCGGTTTGTTCGAAGCGGTTGCAGGCATGGGTGTGGTTCCTGAAGTGTTTTTTCAGGAACATTGCACAGACCATGCCGCTGTATCGATTCACCTTGCGGGCCCGGATTCAGGGCTCGTCCGGGGGGATTACCCGCCTCCGGAGTGCCCGGATTCACGCCTGGGTGTTGCTCAACTGTTGCTGGACGAACAGTTTTCCTGCAACGCCCGCGGGCGATGGCTGCGCAACTCGGCTGCCGGGGCGGCGGCCTGCTGCAGCTGGAAGTCGAAGGCAAGTTCGGCATATCGCCCCGTCACATCACGGGCGCCATCGTCGCGAAACTGCACTTCACCCACCAGACCTTCACGGGTGGCATAGGCAAAGTCGTCCCACAGGTACTTGTCGCCCGACAGGTTGATCTGGGTCGTCAGGTGCCGATGGCCGGGGGCCGAGATAAAGAAGTGCACATGGGCCGGACGCTGGCCGTGGCGCCCCAGCAGATCCAGGCATTCCTGGGTCGGCCCCTGTGGATCGCAGCCGTAGCCCGATGGCACGATACTGCGGGCGCGATAGCGACCTTCGGCATCCGTGATGATGCGCCGACGCAGGTTGTACTCAGACTGGCTCTGGTCGAAAAACGAATAGGTGCCCTTGGTGTTGGCGTGCCACAGGTCGACCGTGGCGCCAGCCAGCGGCTTGCCCTGGGCGTCGAACACCTGGCCTTCGAGGAACATCACAGTGGCGACACCCTCTTCACTGCCGTCGTCCATCCGCGCGTGCCCTTCGGACAGCGGCGCACCGGCCACGTACAGCGGGCCTTCGATGGTGCGAGGCGTGCCGCCGACCTGACCGGCCTGCTCATCCTTGGCGTCCTGCAACAGGTCGATAAAGTGCTCGATGCCCAGGCCTGCTACCAACAGACCGGCTTCCGAGCGGCCGCCCAGACGGTTGAGGTAGTCCACGGACTTCCAGAATTCGTCCTCGGTGATTTCAAGGTCTTCGATGATTTTTGCGCTGTCCTGCAGCACTCGCAGGATGATGCTTTTGAGACGCGGACTGCCATTGTCGCTGCCAAAGCCGGCGGCTTCTTTGAAGAAGCTCTGGATACCGTCAGTGTGGGATATTTTCACGGTCATGGGGCTCACCTTATCTTGTTCTTGTGCGAGGGAATGAAAGGGTTAGCGGTCGTCGTCATGGATCGAGGACGGGTGGCGGCAGAGCCCTTCGATCTCGATATCCATGTAGGGGAAGAGCGGCAATTGCAGCAGCGTGTCGTGCAAGGCCTCGACGCTGGCCACGTCAAATACGCTGTAGTTGGCGTAGTGCCCGGCAATGCGCCACAGGTGGCGCCACTTGCCTTCCTGTTGCAGGCGCTGGGCCAGTTCCTTTTCGTCGGCCTTGAGCGTCGCGGCCTTGGCCGGGTCCATGTCGAGTGGCAGGTTCACGGTCATTTTTACGTGGAAAAGCATGGGGGGGCTCCTTGAAAATCATTACTGCGGGTTTGGAAAGGACAAGTGTCAGCGGCTGAAGCGCGCCAGGCGTTCTTCGTCCAGCATCAGGCCCAGACCCGGGGTACGCGGAATGTGCAGCTCAAAATCCCGGTACTGGGGCGCCTCGGTCACGATGTCTTCGGTCAAAAGCAACGGCCCGAACAGTTCTGTGCCCCAGGTCAGTTGCTTGAGGGTGAGGAACGCATGGGCTGATGCCAGCGTGCCCACCGAACCTTCAAGCATGGTGCCGCCGTACAGGGCGATACCCGCAGCTTCGGCGATGTGCGCAGTACGCAGCACGGCGCGAGGGCCGCCGTTTTTGGCGATCTTGAGGGCGAATACGCTGGCCGCGCCGTCTGCCGCAAGGCTAAAGGCGTCTTCGACACTTTCGATGGACTCGTCGGCCATGATCGGCGCCGGACTGCGCTGGTTCAGGCGCACCTGGCCCGAGCGGTTGACCCGTGAAATCGGCTGTTCAATCAGGTCGATACCGTTGTCACCCAGCACCTGGCAGCCCCGGATGGCCTGGGATTCGTCCCAGTACTGGTTGACGTCGACGCGCACGCTGGCCCGGTCGCCCAAGGCCTTTTTAATGGCGAGCACATGCTTGAGGTCTTGCTCCAGCGGGTTGGCCCCAATCTTGAGCTTGAAGATCCGGTGACGGCGCACATCCAGCATCTGCTCGGCTTCGGCGATATCCCGGGCGGTGTCGCCACTGGCCAGGGTCCAGGCCACTTCCAGGCTGTCACGTACCCGACCGCCCAGCAGCTCGCTGACCGGCAGCCCCAGGCGCTTGCCCTGAGCGTCCAGCAACGCGCTTTCGATCCCGGACTTGGCAAACGTATTGCCTTTGGCAATCTTGTCCAGGGTCTGCATGGCGGCATTGATATTGTCCGCAGGCTTGCCCACCAGCATTGGCGCGAGGTGCGCATCAATGTTGGCCTTGATGCTTTCCGGGCTCTCGTACCCGTAGGCCAGGCCGCCGATGGTGGTGGCTTCGCCGATACCTTCGATGCCGTCGCTGCAACGCAGGCGCAGGATCACCAGGGTCTGCTTGCGCATGGTATGCATCGCCAGCGTGTGCGGGCGGATGGTGGGCAGGTCGACGATCAGGGTCGTCAGGCTTTCAATCAGGACTTGGTTCATTTCAGTCTTCCCGTCAGGTACTTGATACCGGCCCTTCAGCCGAGGTCGCCGCCGCCGACCGGCAGGGTTACGCCGGTGATATAGGAGGCTTCGTCGCTGGCCAGAAACAGGATCGCGCCGACCTGCTCATCGAGGCTGGCGTAGCGTTTCATCAAACTGCTGTCCAGGGTCTGGTCGACGATTTGCTGGTACCAGACTTTCTCGTCCGGGGTTTGCTCGGCGTCATTGCGCGCAATACGTCGCGGCGGTGCCTCGGTCCCCCCCGGTGCGGTGGCATTCACCCGAATGCCGCGCCCGGCGTTCTCGAACGCCAGGCAGGCAGTCAGTGCATTCACTCCGCCCTTGGCCGCGCCGTAAGGCACGCGGTTGACACTGCGGGTGGCGATTGAAGACACATTGACGATTGCGCCACGGCCCTGTTCCAGCATGTAGGGCAGCGCCGCATGGCAGCACCACAGGGTGGGGAACAACGAGCGGCGCACTTCAGCCTCGATTTCTTCGACCTGATAGTGCTCGAACGGCTTGGCCCAGATGGTGCCGCCCACGTTATTGATCAGCACATCGAGACGGCCAAAGGTTTTTACCGCCTCAGCCATCACCCGAGCGCAGTCGGTGTACTGTTCAAGGTCGGCCGTCAGGGTGAGCACGCCCTCGCCCTGCAGCTCGAAAACCAGTTCAGAACGATCCACCGCAATGACCTGCGCGCCTTCGGCCAGCAAGCGTTCACACACACGGCGTCCGATGCCTTGGGCTGCGCCGGTAACCAGCACGACCTTGTTGTCGAATCTGTTGTTCATGGCAACCTCGGTTAAAAAGGAATCAAGCGGCCGCGGCGAATTTTTCGTAGTAGAAATTGGCCGGTGTAATGCCTTGCTCACGGATGTAGAGGTTGACTGCCTCCACCATCGGCGGCGGGCCGCACAGGTACACGTCGACATCGCCCTGGTTCAGATGGCATGGCTCGATATGCTGGGTGACGTAGCCCTTGAGCGGATGCTGACTCTGCGGGTTGGCCACGCAGGCACTGAAGCTGAAGTTGGCAATGCGGGCGCTCAGGGCCTGCAGGCGGTCCATTTCAACCAGATCAAAGTCGTTGCTCACGCCATAGATCAGATGCACCGGGTGCGGGCTGCCCTGCTCGGCGATTTTTTCCAGCATTGCGGTAAACGGTGCCAGCCCCGTGCCTCCGGCCAGCAGCAACAGCGGGCGCTGGATCTGGCGCAAATAGAAGCTGCCCAGCGGCCCGGCCAGGGTCATGCTGTCGCCCGCCTTGGCAATCCCGGTCAAGAAGCTGCTCATCAATCCGCCGGGCACATTGCGAATCAGGAAACTGACCTCGCCATCCTTTTGCAGCGTGCTGAAGGAGTAAGCCCGCGACTGGTCGCTGCCCGGTACATTCAAGTTGACGTATTGACCCGGCAAGAAGGCCAGACTGCTCAGGGACTCGCCCTTGATCGACAGCGCAATGGTGCTCTCGGACAGCTGGCGCACATCGCTGATGCTCGCTTCAAAACTGGCCTGCTGGGTCTTGCACACTGTCGAAGAAGCGGGCACACGCAATACGCAGTCGCTGGCAGCACGCATCTGGCAGGTCAGCACGTAGCCCTGCTCGACTTCATCTTCACTCAGCGCGTCTTCGATATAGTCGTCGCCCAGCTCGTAGCGCCCGGCTTCGGCAAAGCACTTGCAGGTACCGCAGGCACCGTCGCGGCAGTCCAGCGGGATATTGATGCCCTGGCGGTAAGCCGCATCGGCGACGGTTTCCTGGCTGTTGGCTTCGATAAAACGGGTAACGCCGTCTTCGAAATTGAGCGCAATTTGAAAGCTCATAATGTACCTCGCAGGCGATGCCGGGCCGCAGGTGCCCGCAGGCACCTTCAGGCACGCATCACAGCGTTGATCAGATGTGGTAGATGTCGATGACCTGACGCACGTAGTCGTTCTTGAGCACTACTTTCTTGGCCTTGATCAGCGGCTGGGGGCCGCGCAGGTCGAGGGTGTAAAAGCTGGTGCCGAAGTAGCTGTCAGTGGTCTTGTAGCGAAAGCTCAGGGTGTGCCAGTTGAAGCGCACTTGGCACAGCCCGTCGGCCTCGTCGACGATCTCGATATTGCTCAGGTTGTGGGAGGTGCGGGTGTCGGGCATGGTCGCACTGGAGCGCTCGGTCTTGATCCGGAACACCCGGTCTTCCAGGCCGCCACGGCTGCCGTACCAGATCAGCGAAATTTCGCTTTGCGGGTCTTCGGTCAGGGTGTCGTTGTCGTCCCAGCACGGCATCCAGAAACTCGCATCGGCGGCGTACAGTTCCAGCCATTGATCCCACTGGCCGTCGTCCAGGTAACGCGCTTCGCGATACAGAAATTCGCACACCATTCCATAGAGGCTGTTCATTGCACGGCCTCCACGGGGATCAGCCCAGGCTCGCACGCCGTAGCCTTGAGCATGGTTTCCTGCCAGTACTTGTGTTGCAGCACAAACAGGCCTTCATCTTCGGTACGAACGCCGGACAGCAAGGGCTTGAGGTCGATTTCACGGGCACCGGCATCGGCACCTTCGACCCAGTGCTCGGCACCGCGAGACATATCGTTCCAGCCGCGACCTGCGCCGTAACCGGTCTGGCAGGAGCGGAACTCTTCCAGGTCATCCGGGGTGGCCATGCCGCTGACGTTGAAGAAATCTTCGTACTGGCGAATACGCTTGGTGCGCGCTTCACTGCTTTCGCCCTTGGGGGCGATGCAGTAAATGGTGATCTCGGTCTTGTCGACCGAGATGGGCCTGGCGATGCGGATTTGCGAGCTGAACTGATCCATCAGGTAGACGTTGGGATACAGGCACAGGTTGCGCGAGTTATCGATCATCCAGTCGGCGCGGGCCTGGCCGAAGTCCCGTGACAGCTCGTCGCGGCGCTCGTAGGCCGGGCGATCCTGGGGGTTGGCCCAGCGGGTCCAGAGCAGCAAATGGCCGTGGTCGAACGAGTAGAAACCGCCACCGCTCTTGGCCCAGCTACCGGCGCTCATGGTTTTGATTTCTTCACCGGCTTCACGCAGGGTGCGCTGGTTTTGCGTGGCGGCGTAGTTCCAGTGCACGGAGCTGACGTGGTAGCCATCGGCGCCGTTTTCAGCGGCGAGTTTCCAGTTGCCTTCGTAGATATAGGAACTGGCGCCGCGCAGTACTTCCAGGCCATCGGCGGACTGGTCGACGATCATGTCGATGATCTTGGCCGACTCACCCAGGTGTTCGGCCAGGGATTTGACGTCAGGGTTGAGACTGCCAAACAGAAAGCCGCGATAGGACTCGAAACGGGCAACTTTGGTCAGGTCGTGGGAACCTTCGCAGTTGAAACCTTCGGGGTAGCCGGCCGCGCTCGGGTCCTTGACCTTGAGCAGCTTGCCGCTGTTGTTGAAGGTCCAGCCGTGGAACGGGCAGGTGTAGCTGGCACGATTGCCGGTCTTGTGCCGGCACAGCATGGCGCCGCGATGGCTGCAGGCATTGAGGAAAGCGTTGAGCTCACCGGCCTTGTTGCGCGCGATAAAAATCGGCTGGCGCCCAATGGTGGTGGTCAGAAAGTCGTTAACGTTGGGGATCTGGCTCTCGTGGGCGAGGTAGATCCAGTTGCCCTCGAAGATGTGGGTCATTTCAAGTTCGAAGAGATCAGGGTCGGTAAACATCTCGCGCTTGCAGCGGTAGACGCCCTTGTCCTTGTCTTCTTCAAGCATGGCATTCAAGTAATCGATTCCCAGGGACATGGCCAGGGCCTCCGTTGTTATTGTTCAGGCCCGGTCAGGTTAGGGAGTCGATTCGAGAAGCAATATCCGTTTACTGCGGATCGTTATCCGATTAGTGCGCAGAGCTCTGTCACTACGTAGCCGCTGACGAGCTCCGCGAGGCTGCGATCGGGCACGCAGCGACCGCAAAACCATTCAATCCGATGCTTCAGATGCACCGCGATCATGCCGATCGCAGCCTTCGTTCCTCGTCAGCGACTTGTTTGTTGGCGCTAAAACGTTTTGTGCAAGGCTCTGTGGCGTCTGCGATGCATTTTGCTTTTGCTAGAGCCACACGTATGTCCAGACGACGCGAATGCCCATCACAGAAGGCCGAACGCAGGTGCTGTTATGGGGGTGGCGCGGCAGGACGCCGCGCCAGCCGCGATGGGCCATGGATGGCCCGTCGCGGCGTGCCTCCATGACAGTGCCGGAGTGAGGGAACCACCGAGCCTGGGCGAGGCGGCCGTATGGTAGGGCAAGCCTTTTTGGTTACTTTTTCGGCGTCTGGAAAAAGTGACCCGCCGTAAGGGCGGAACCCGTAGAAAGTCGTGACACATCGAATGGATATGTACTCGGCATCGCTGCGGGCGCATCGCAAAACAACTGGCACACGAGGTACATATCCAGCATTCGCGGTTAACTGAAACGATGGTTTCGCCCTTACGGCGAGTCCCTTTTGTCAAACAGCCACAAAAGGAACCAAAAAGGCCTTGCCCTGGCGTACGGCCCTCGCTCCGGCCTCCCGAAGGGCAGGCAGATCAAAAACCAGTGCAAAAACAAGATCAACTGCCCGCCGAGGCGGCCTACAGGCCGACCTTTTTAGCGAAGCACATTTCTCTGAACAGGCCGGCTGGCAACAGAGTATCTACAGGGCGACGCAATGCCGGCGCTTGAAGGTGCTCGAAGGCAGCTCGCCAAACTGCAAACGGTAGCTTTCGGAAAAACGGCCCAAGTGCATAAAGCCGTAATCGAGCGCCAGTTCCGTGAGGCTGCGTACCGTGCAGCTCGGGTCGTTCAGGCAGGCGTGGATACGCTCGAGCTTGCGCTGGCGGATGTATTGCAGGGGGGTAAAGCCCAACTGGCGTTCAAACAGGGTGTAGAGCGAGCGCGGACTCATGTGCGCCTGTGCGGCCAGGTCTTCACCGCTCAGGTCCTGCTTCAGGTTGCGTTCGATGTAGTCGAGGATGCGCTCGATACTGGCACTGGCAGAGGCCAGGTTTTCACGGCTGATGTTGGTCTGCATCAGCGTCAGCAACTTGCTGCCGATAATCTGCGTGTAGTGCTCCTGCACCCGCAGCAGCGGGTCGCTGGCCTCGGACTCCTGGCATACCATGCCCAGCAAGCCGAGAAAGCCTTCCAGCTCATCGAGCCTATAGTGATTGCGCATAAAGCGCACACCACCCGCAGGTCGCCGCCAGCGCTGATCGTCACACACCGATTCAAGCAAGCTGGCCGGTATTTTAAGGATGAATTTTTCGCAATCCTGGGAGTACGTCAGGTCGACCGGGTCGTCGGGATTGATCAGCAACAGCTCGCCCGGCACCAGATGGTGCTCACGGGTCGGGCCACGCCACAGGCAATTGCCGCTCAACAGGACCTGCAGGTGGAAGATGGTCTCCAGCGCAGGTGACGTCACGCGGACACTGCCGCCGTAACTGATGCGGCACAGGTCAAGTTCGGCGAATTTTCGGTGATTGAGGCTCGCCAGGGGGCGTGTGGTTCTGGAAAGGCCAATACAGTGCTGACCCACATGCAGGTTCACGTAATCGGATACGGCATGGGGGTCTGCGTGTCGGAACACGCTACTGCGTTCACTCAGCAGGCGGCTATCCATCGGCAAGGTACTCGGTGTTGTCATTTTTATGGGTGTCACGTACGCCAGAGTAGGCCCGCTCATGGGTGCAGATCAATTGGACCCTTGGCCAATGTTCGATAATCGAACGGTTTTAGCCAGCCGGTCGAACCACTCCGATGGGTGACGACATAACCTGTGCGGCCCAAAAACAACAAACAAGAGAAGCTCAATGCTTGCCCGTCTACGCCCTGCCCCTCTGTACCTCGCGCTATTGAGCGCACTGACTGCCACCGCCAGCCAGGCCGCGGACCTGAGCTGGGTCGATCCCGCCGTCGATTCGGTCAACGCCCAGGTCATCTCGCTGCGCCATACCCTTCACCAGAACCCCGAAATGGGCAATCAGGAGTTCAAGACCGCTGCATTGGTCGCCGAACAGCTCAAGAGCCTGGGTTTGCAGGTGCGCACCCAAGTGGGCAAGACGGGGGTGGTGGCCGTGCTCAAGGGCGGACTCCCCGGCCCGGTGATGGCCCTGCGCGCCGACATGGACGCACTGCCTGTCAAGGAGATGACCGGCCTGCCGTACGCCAGCACGGCCACCGGTACCCGCCTGGGCAAAACCGTTCCGGTCATGCACGCCTGCGGCCATGACACCCATACCGCCATGCTGGTGGGCGCAGCCCGAGTACTGGCCGAACACCGTGATCAGGTCGCGGGCACGGTCGTATTTCTGTTCCAGCCCGCAGAAGAAGGCGCGGCGGACGTGGACGAGTTCGAGTCCGATGCCTTGATTGGCGCCCAGGCCATGATCCGCGACGGTGCACTGGACTCGCCCAAGGTCGAAGCCATCTTCGGCGTGCACGTGATGGCGGGTTATCCCACCGGCCACCTGTATTACAAGGCCGGTACCGTACTCAACAGCAGCGACGGCTTTCGCATCATCGTCAAGGGCAAGCAGACCCACGGCTCGGCGCCCTGGAGCGGAGTTGACCCCGTGGTGGCCAGTGCAGGCATCATCAACGGCCTGCAGACCCTGGTCAGCCGGCGCGCCGACCTGACCCAGGGGATGGGGGTGATCAGCGTCGGCACCGTCAATGCAGGTTCGGCGGCCAACATCATTCCAGAGACCGTGGAAATGACCGGTACCATCCGCAGCAACAGCGCGGCGGTGCGCGACACCCTGCTGAAAAAAATGCCGCCGCTGGTGCAAGGCATTGCCAGCGCCTATGAGACCGAAGCCAACCTGTTGCTGGTCAACCATGCGCCGGTCACCACCAACGACCCGCAACTGACGGCGGCCATGGTCCCGGCGCTTGAACTCGCAGCGCCCGGCAAGGTGCAACGGCTGGAGGCATCCCTGTCGCCCAGCGAAGACTTCTCGTACTACGCCGAGAAAGTGCCGGGGCTGTTCGTCTTCCTGGGGGCCACGCCTGAAGACCAGGACATGAGCAAAGTGGCGAATAACCACAGCCCCTACTTCACCGCCGATGACCAAACCCTGGCCACGGGCGTAAAGGCCCATGTGCAGTTTGTGATGAATTATCCGGGGCGGGTGCGCAGCCTCTAGCTTGATTCTGCAGGCGCTTCAACGCGCCGGCTCACCCCACCTGATCTAACCCCAGGCAGCCCGTCGCCCAGCGAAACATCGCGGCGCGGGCTGCGTGTGCCCGGGCTTGACGGGATGACCGGCATGCTGAAAAACGACCCGTCAGTCACATATGTAGTGCTCGAAAATAATCACTACATATGTATTGACGACACGATTTTCCCCCAGCATTATGCAGACGTCTTCCCCACCGGAAGCGCTGGAAAGGGTTGTTGCAAGCATGTCCGACGAGCTGTCGGGCTGTTCCGGGATAGGTACTGCCCACAAGGCAGAATTGATGAAGCTGACCTGGCTTGATCGTCCGCGTCAAAGACGACAGAGGCTAGCGAAACGTCCTCAAGAAGCTTGTGGCTGATGCGTCATGTCACCCTGGCATCCTGGTTCACGCTGATCTCCCTCGCTTTACGCTCTTTATGTAGTGCCGGGTTTTACGACTACATATGACGAACTCAAGACAGATCTGCTTTAGATGGACACTACGTAGCGCTGCAGGTGCAGTTGCGCGAATCAATTAGACAGATCAACGAGTGGTCAAGGAGTTAGCTATGAACCTGAATAACCAACCGACTGTTAACGAGCTGGCTCGACTCTTCGCCGCCCAGAAAGACACGCTGAACGATCACATTCTGTGGATCAGTGACGCCGGTGATGTTCGTATCGATGCAGTGACTTCGTGCAAGGAAGAAACCAGTTTCGAGGAGGACCGTCCACAGATGCGAGCCCACCTCAAAATGTACCGCCGTGGCCAAGGCTACGTGGGCAAGAAGGCTGCCGCCGATAGCGACTACATGGCGCGCATCCTGCAAACCTTGACCCTGACCTGGGAAAAGGCTCAAACAGAGCCTGCACTGGTCAAAGTTAACAGCTACAGCTGATAACCCCTGCTGTACCAAAAAGCCCCCGGACAATCTCCGGGGGCTTTTTTGCATCTCTCACCTCTGGGGTCAGATTGCCTGTTCCAGTTCAGGCACAGCTTCGAACAAGTCCGCTACCAGGCCGTAATCGGCCACCTGGAAGATCGGTGCTTCTTCGTCCTTGTTGATCGCAACGATCACCTTGGAGTCTTTCATGCCGGCCAGATGCTGGATCGCGCCGGAAATGCCCACCGCGATGTACAGCTGTGGCGCAACGATTTTGCCGGTCTGGCCGACCTGCATGTCGTTAGGCACAAAACCTGCGTCCACTGCTGCGCGGGAAGCCCCCACACCGGCACCCAGCTTGTCCGCCAGAGAATACAGATACTTGAAGTTGTCACCGTTCTGCATGCCGCGACCACCGGAAACGACGATCTTGGCAGCGGTCAGTTCAGGGCGGTCCGACTTGGCCAGTACTTCGCCAACAAACGACGAAGTGCCTGCATCGTGAACCGCTGCAACCACTTCAACCGCTGCCGAACCACCTTCTGCGGCAACCGGGTCGAAACCGGTCGCACGTACGGTGATCACTTTTACCGGCGCAGTGGACTGCACGGTGGCAATGGCATTGCCGGCATAGATCGGACGCGTGAAAGTATCAGCGCTGACGACCGAAATGATCTCGGAGATCTGATCCACGTCCAACTGCGCAGCAACGCGCGGCAGGATGTTTTTGCCGTTGGACGTGGCAGCCGCCAGGATGTGGCTGTAGCCAGCACCCCCTGCCCCTTGAACAAGAGCAGCAACCAATGGCGCCACGTTTTCAGGCAACTGATGGGCGTAAGCCGCATTGTCGGCGACCAGCACTTTAGCCACGCCAGCGATTTTCGCGGCGGCCTCGGCTACAGCGCCAATGCCCTGGCCTGCAACCAACACGTGCAAATCACCGCCAATTTTGGCAGCAGCAGCCACCGTATTCAGGGTTGCCGATGCAATGCCCGCACCGTCATGCTCTGCGATTATCAGGACAGTCATGCTCAGATCACCTTCGCTTCGTTTTTCAGTTTCTCGACCAGTTCAGCCACCGACTTGACCTTGATGCCAGCGCTGCGTGCTGCAGGCGCTTCAACTTTCAGGGTTTTGTTGGTCGAAGCCGTGGAAACACCCAACGCGTCCGGGGTCAGCACTTCAAGCGGCTTCTTCTTGGCTTTCATAATGTTTGGCAAGGACGCATAACGCGGCTCGTTCAAACGCAGGTCAGTGGTGACGATCGCTGGCAAGCTCAGCGAAACAGTTTGCGCGCCGCCATCCACTTCACGGGTCACGGCAACCTTGTCACCTGCCACTTCGACTTTGGAAGCGAAAGTGCCCTGACCGAAACCGGTCAGCGCAGCCAGCATCTGGCCGGTCTGGTTGTTGTCGCTGTCGATGGCCTGTTTGCCCAGGATCACCAGCTGAGGCTGTTCCTTGTCGACAACGGCCTTGAGCAGCTTGGCTACGGCCAGGGAGGTCAGGTCTTCGGCGGACTCGACGAGAATGGCGCGATCTGCACCCAGTGCCAGCGCGGTACGCAGCTGTTCCTGAGCGGTGGCCGGGCCGATGGAGACGACGACGATTTCAGTCGCAATCCCTTTTTCCTTAAGGCGTACGGCTTCTTCCACAGCGATTTCGCAGAAGGGGTTCATCGACATCTTGACGTTGGCGAGGTCAACGCCGGAGTTGTCCGCTTTGACGCGCACTTTAACGTTGTAATCGACCACGCGCTTGATACAGGCCAGCACCTTCATAGTTTCTTCCTCTATGGCTACAGGGGCAGTGCCGACAACAAACAGCACTGCGCACCTGTGTTGATTGGATAGCCCTTAAACCGTTGCGGGCTCGACGGGCAAAATCAGTTGATCCGGCAACGACTGCACCGACTTGCGCGCCACGAGGTAATACACCAGCGCAGGCAGCGTCAGGCCGATGATCCACGAGATATCAGTCCCGCCCAGTTGCTCCACCAGAGGCCCGGTGTAGAAGCTGGTCGCAATGAACGGCAATTGAACCACCACCCCAAAGGCGTAGACCAGAATACCGCGCAGGTTCCAGCGCCCGTATCGGCCATTCGGGTTAGACAAGGCCGGCACGTCGTACCGCTCTTTGCTGATCAGGTAGAAGTCCACCAGGTTGATCGCGCTCCACGGGGTGAAAAACGCCAGCAAAAACAGGATAAATGCCGAGAAATCCTTGAGAAACGAATGCTGCCCCAGCAGCGCCAGTGCGGTGGCAAAACCCACCATCAGCAGGATGTAAAACAGGCGCAGGGGTTTGGATATGTCGTGATTACCGCGAAAACCGCTGACAATAGTCGCCAACGACATGAAACTGCCGTAGGCATTGAGCGTGGTGATGGTCACCTTGCCGAACACCACGCAGAAATACAGCACCGCCGCCATCACCCCGCTCGCCCCCATGCCGACGATGTACGACACCTCATGTCCGGCAAATTGGCTTCCCGCCAGCGCCGCCACAAACACACCGAAAACCATCGAGATTTGCGAGCCGACCACAGAGCCAAGCCCCACCGCCAGAAAGGTTTTCAACGAAGAGGTGTTGGCAGGCAAGTAACGCGAGTAGTCCGCAACATATGGTCCAAAGGCGATCTGCCAGGATGCGGACAACGAAATGGCCAGGAGAAAACTGCTCAGCGAAAAGTGTTTATTGCTGAGCAGCAGGCCAATGTCGTTTTGTGAAATCAAGGTGTAGAACAGGTAGAAAAACGCCAGCACCCCGACCACGCTCGCCACGCGGCCGATCATGTGAATGGTGCGATACCCCAGAACGGTCAGCAGTACGATCAGCGCAGCAAAAATCAAGATGCCCCACGAATCGCTCACCCCGACCAACTGCCCCACGGCCTGCCCGGCCAGCACCGAACCGCTGGCTGAAAAGCCCACATACATCAGGCACACCAGCACAATCGGGATCACGGCGCCGTAGACGCCGAATTGCACGCGGCTGGAAATCATCTGCGGCAACCCCAGTTTCGGGCCCTGTGCAGCGTGCAACGCCATGATGGTGCCGCCCAGCACCTGCCCGATCAAAAGGCCGATCAACGACCAGAACACATCGCCGCCCAGCACCACGGCCAGGGCCCCGGTGACAATCGCGGTCACTTGCAGGTTGGCCCCGAACCACAGGGTGAATTGACTGAACAGGCGGCCGTGGCGCTCCGATTCAGGGATGTAATCAATAGAACGCTGTTCGACCAGCGAGGCCCGTGGTGAATCCTGGTTGTGCGTGGACATAAGCAGTTCCTTCAGGCTGGCACCCAAGGTGCGCCGTGTTGTTTTGGGAAAGACTTTTCCAATCCTTGACCGAACCTCAGTGCATCCTTGCAACAGCGGGCAGGCTCCAATCCGAACCTGCCACAGACCGACTATCTGGCGGCGTCGAGCAAGGCACGGGAGATGATGATTTTCTGCACTTCGGAAGTGCCTTCGAAAATCCGCAGGATTCGCGCGTCACGCACATAGCGCTCCAGCGGCAAGTCCCGGCTGTAGCCATAACCGCCGTGCAATTGCAGCGCGGCATCGGTGATAAACCCCGCACATTCGGCGGCCACCAGCTTGGCGGTGGCCGAGTCCAGGCTGAAGCGCTCGCCGCTGTCACGCCGGGCGGCAGCTTTCATGGTCAGCATGCGCGCACTTTCAAGCTGTGCGTACATGTCTGCCAGCCGCCATTGCGTGCCTTGATAGGCCGCCAGCGGCTTGGGACCGATCTGACGTTCACGCACCCAGCTCAGGCTGGCTTGCAGTGCAGCATTGGCAATGCCGAGCGACATGGCCGCGACTTCCACCCGCCCGCGATCCAGCACCGCCATTGCCGTGTTGAAACCCTGACCCTCAACACCCAGCAGCGCCGACTCCGGCAGCCAGCAATCGAGGGACAGCTCATAGATGGTACTGCCACGCAGGCCCATGGTTTTTTCCGGGCTGGAGAAGCTGATACCCGCTGTTCCACGGGGCACCATAAATGCGCTTATGCCCTTGTGACCGGCGTCTGCGTCAGTCTTGACGTAGAGCACGATAAAGTCCGCTTCCTTGGCGTTGGTGATGTAGTGCTTGCTGCCGCGCACACGCCAGCCGCCCTCTTCCCGCACTGCGCGGCTACGCATGTCGGCCGGATTGGAGCCCGCCGCCGGTTCGGTCAGGGCGAAGGCTCCGAGCAATTCGCCACTGGCCGCCCGTGGCAGCCACTCCTGCTTTTGCTCTTCTGTGCCGCCAAGCAGGATCGAGTCAGTGGCCAAAAAGTGCGCGGTCATGGCCGATGCGGTGGAGGCACAGGCACCCGCCACCGCTTCCACCACACGACTCATGGCAAGACTGCCGATGCCCAGGCCGCCATACTCTTCTGGCAGGTTGATCCCCATGCAGCCCAAATCCCCCAGGGCCCTGATGCTCGCCAGACAGAACGACTCCGTTTCGTCGTAGTGCTGGGCCAGCGGTTGAATCACTTCACGGGCCACTTGCTCGGCACTTTCGACCACGGCCAACTCTTCTGCAGTCATTTCGAAGTTCATGGTTGTACTCCTGCTTTGTTCAAGCCAAATAGGGCGTTGTCTGCTCCCAAACGCGGGGCAATGGTGGTCGCGTGGGGTTTGTGGCCGTTGAAGAAAACCGGTTGCGGCACCAGCGGCAGCGCTGCGCCCTCCGGCTGGAACTGCAACTGGCGAACACGGGCGTGCTCACTGCCTGCTGCTTCGGCCAGATCCCATACCGGGGAAGACGGCACACCGGCATCGAGCAAGCCATCGCATAACTGCTCGACGCTGTGTTGTGTGGTCCAGGCTTCAATGGCGGCCCGTAGCGCAGGCTCGTTCAGGGTGCGCTGGGTGTCATTGATGAAGCGCGCATCCGTCGCCAGTTCCGGCTGCCCCATGCTCTGGCACAAACGCTCAAACAGACGATTGCTCGCCACTGCAATCACCACCAGGCCATCCGCTGCACGGTAGGTGTCAAAGGGCGTCGAAACCGGATGCCGATTACCGACCAGCCCCGGAGCCACACCGTTGGCGTAAAGGTTGGACAAGCCCGTCATTTGCAGGCTGAACAACACGTCAAACATGGCCACATCGATGTACTGCGCCCCCGGCGCATGCCGTTCGCGGGCAAACAGTGCCGAGCTGATTGCCCAGGCGGCATAGACGCCAGCGCACAGATCACCGATGGCCTCACCGCTGCGAGTCGGGCCGGTGGCGGCAAAGCCGGTGACACTCATCAGGCCGGACATGGCCTGCGCCACGATGTCGTAGGCTGGACGCCTGGACAGCGGGCCTTCCTGGCCAAAGCCGGAAATACTGGCGTAGATCAGGCGCGGGTTGTGCTGCTTGAGACTATCGAAATCGATACCCAGGCGCTGAGTGACACCGGGGCGGAAGTTCTCCACCACTACATCGGCATCGGCTACCAGTTCATAGAAGCGCTGACGGTCCGCAGGGTTTTTAAAATCGATCTCAACGCTTCGCTTGCCGCGGTTTATCAAGCCGAAGTAGACACTTTCACCGTCCAGGAACGGCCCCAGATGACGGGCATCATCGCCCTCCTCGGGCACTTCAAACTTGATGACATCGGCCCCCAGGTCAGCAAGCATCGCGGTGCAATGTGGCCCGGCCAGTACGCGACTGATGTCCAGTACACGAACGCCTTGCAGTTGCTGGGTAAACGGATTGTTGCTCATGCTCACACCCTCTGAATATCCGCAAACAAGCCCGTACTGTGTCGCCGGGCCTGCCTGCAATTGAATCGCCTCGTATCGCCTGAAGCACCGAGGCGTCTGCATCGCGAGCAAGCCCGCCCCCACAGGGTTCGTGCCCGTGGGTCAGCCGTTGATCATCGGCAGGTTCAGGCCCTGCTCGTTTGCACAGTCGATGGCGATGTCGTAGCCCGCATCTGCGTGACGCATCACGCCGGTTGCCGGGTCGTTGTGCAG
>NZ_JAHKRC010000015.1 GCF_019345465.1 Pseudomonas sp. NKUCC02_KPG | reverse complement strand
CGTGCTGCCGCGCGTGATCGAGAAGATGGAAGCCTACGGCGCACCGAAAGCGATTTGCAGCTTTGTGGTACCGACCGGCTACTCGTTCAACCTTGACGGTTCGACCCTGTACCAGAGCATCGCGGCAATCTTTATCGCTCAGCTGTATGGCATCGACCTGTCGCTCAGCCAGCAACTGCTGCTGGTATTGACCCTGATGGTCACCTCCAAAGGCATCGCCGGTGTGCCGGGCGTGTCCTTCGTGGTGTTGCTGGCCACGCTGGGCAGCGTGGGTATCCCGCTGGAAGGCCTGGCCTTTATCGCCGGTGTTGACCGTGTGATGGACATGGCCCGTACGGCCCTGAACGTGATCGGTAACGCCCTGGCGGTACTGGTAATTTCCCGTTGGGAAGGCATGTACGACGACGCCAAGGGCGAGCGCTACTGGAACTCGCTGCCGCACTGGCGCAGCAAGGAAGCCCTGCCAAAAGGTGAGTAACCTCGCCTGGTAGTGCAACTCCCACAAACCCCGGCCCAGGCCGGGGTTTGTTGTTTCTGGGGGTAGGCCGCTATCATTCGCACCATCTTCCAGGAGTTTTCTTGATGCTCAACGGCCTATGGCTCAGCTTTTTCGTCGTCGCTACGGTGTCGGCGCTCGCCCAATGGTTGGTGGGGGGCAATGCGGGGATCTTCTCCGCGATCGTGGAAAGCATCTTCGCCATGGCCAAGTTGTCGGTCGAAGTGATGATTTTGCTCTTCGGCACACTGACGTTATGGCTGGGCTTTTTGCGTATTGCCGAAAAGGCCGGGATCGTCGACTGGCTGGGCAGGGCGCTGGGGCCGCTGTTCAAGCGCCTGATGCCGGAAGTCCCGCCCGGCCACCCGGCGCTGGGCTTTATTACCCTTAACTTTGCCGCCAACGGCCTGGGGCTGGACAACGCTGCCACTCCCATCGGCCTCAAAGCCATGCGCGCCCTGCAAGAACTCAACCCGAGCCCGACCAGTGCCAGCAATGCGCAAATCCTGTTTCTGGTGCTCAACGCCTCGTCCCTGACCCTGTTGCCGGTCACCATCTTTATGTATCGCGCCCAGCAAGGGGCTCCTGACCCGACGCTGGTGTTCCTGCCGATCCTGCTGGCGACCAGTGCCTCAACCCTGGTCGGGCTGCTATCGGTGGCCGTGGTGCAGCGTCTGCGCCTGTGGGACCCGGTGGTGCTGGCGTACCTGGTGCCTGGCGCGTTGATCCTGGGCGGCTTCATGGCGCTGCTGGCGACCCTGTCGGCCACGGCGCTGGCCAGCCTGTCCTCGATCCTGGGCAACCTCACCCTGTTTGGGCTGATCATGTTGTTTCTGGTGATTGGCGCCTTGCGCAAGGTCAAGGTTTACGAAGCGTTCGTTGAAGGGGCCAAGGAAGGCTTCGACGTGGCAAAAAACCTGCTGCCATATCTGGTGGCGATGCTGTGTGCAGTGGGGGTGTTGCGGGCATCCGGGGCCCTGGACTTTGGCCTGGACGGCATTCGTCATGTGGTCGAGTGGTTGGGTTGGGACACCCGTTTTGTCGACGCTTTGCCCACGGCGATGGTCAAGCCTTTCTCGGGCAGTGCTGCACGGGCGTTGCTGATCGAAACCATGCAGACCCAGGGTGTGGACAGCTTCCCGGCGCTGGTGGCGGCCACGGTGCAGGGCAGTACTGAAACCACCTTCTATGTACTGGCGGTGTACTTCGGTGCCGTGGGTATACAGCGAGCCCGGCATGCGGTGAGCTGCGCCTTGCTGGCTGAACTGGCGGGTGTCGTGGCCGCTATTTTGGTGTGCTACTGGTTCTTTGGCTAAGAGCACACCGTTTACAGCACTGTAGTCGCTGCCGAAGGCTGCGTTGAGGGTCGCGTGAAATTCAGAATAACGGGTTGCTCCGCAACCCTTCGCAGCCTTCGGCAGCGACTACAGGGCTTGTGCAGCGGGCTTGCGCCACACACTCACCAGCCACGGCTGCTGGTCACGGGGCAAGCCCGCCGGGCGATAGTAGTGTTCAAGTTCGGCAAAACCGGCTGCCATCAGCATCGCACGCCAGTTCTCCAGATCGTGATAAGCGCCATAACGTTCACCGTTCCAGCCTTCACGGTTGTCGCCGCGAGGGTTGGAACTGAGCAGTACGCCCCCGGGTTTCAAGGTAGCGTGCAGCTTGCCCAGTACCTGGCCCAGTTCCTGGGTCGGCACATGGAACAACGAGGCGTTGGCAAAAATGCCGTCGAAGCGCTCAGCGGGCAAATCAAGCTTGAGAAAGTCCTGGTGCCACACTTCGCAGCCGCTGTCCTCGCGGGCCATTTGAGTGAAACGCTCGGTGCCGTCCAGCCCGACCGCGACATGGCCCAGCCGGGTGAAGGTTTGCAGGTCGCGACCCGGACCACAGCCAAAATCCAGAATCGAAAACGGCGAACTGCCCTGGATATGCCGCAGCAGAGCGTTGATGTTCTGGCTCACGTCGTGGTCGCGGGTGCCTTCACGGAAGCCTTCGGCACTCTGTTGATAGTGGCCAAGTGTGATGGCAGCAATCTGTTCGAGGGTCTTTGGATCGAGGGTCATCGCAGGCTCAGTCGGCGTCAGTCAGGCCGCCGACTATACCTCAGCGTTTGTTCAGTGCCAGGGCCAGGCGGTCGCCGCCGAGCTGAATCACGGCCACTAAAATCACCAGCAATACGATCACGGTCAACATCACTTGCGAGTCGAAGCGCTGATAGCCGTAGCGGTATGCAATGTCACCCAACCCGCCTGCACCGATCGCGCCAGCCATTGCCGAAGAGTTGATCATGGTCACCAGGGTGATGGTAAAACCGCCGACGATACCGGGTAAGGCTTCGGGCAACAGCACATGCCAGATGATGTGATGACGCTTGCAGCCCATCGCCTGGGCGGCTTCGATTAATCCGTGATCAACTTCGCGCAGGCTGACTTCGGCAATCCGGGCAAAAAACGGTGTAGCCGCGATGGTCAGTGGTACGACTGCAGCCCAGACCCCGTAGGTAGTGCCTACAATCAGGCGGGTAAACGGGATCAGCGCCACCATCAAAATCAGAAAGGGAATTGAGCGAAACAGATTCACGAACGCCCCCAATGCCTTGTTCAGCGCCGGGGCTTCATAAATGCCACCCTTGCCGCTGGTGACCAGAATCACCGCCAGCGGAATACCCAGGATCAGCGCGATCAGCGAAGACACACCGACCATCAAGAAGGTGTCGATCACCCCCTGCCATAAACGATCAAATCCCATAACCCACCACCTCGACCTGTTGTGCCCATTGACCGGCGCGCTTGCGCAGTTCGTCCACGCCCAGGGACGTGCTGGTCACGCTGAGCAGCAGTTGGCCCAGGGCATGGCCCTGGATGTGCTCGACACCGCCGTGCAGCAGTCGCACCTGCCCACCCAGGGCGCTGAACAACGCGCCAAGATCCGGCTCTTGCGCCTGGTTGCCGGTGAAGCGCAGACGCAGGATCACGCTGGATTGCGAAGACAGCGGTTGCGCGCAAATACGCTTTTGCAGGGCTTCGGGCAGGGTGTCTTGCAGCGGCGCGAGCAGGGTTTTGCTGACATCGTGCTGCGGGTCGCCAAACACTTGCCACACCGGCCCTTGCTCCACCACCCGGCCTTGCTCAAGCACCACTACGCGGTGGCAAATATCCCGAATCACAGCCATTTCATGGGTGATGAGGATGATGGTCAGGCCCAGGCGCTGATTGATTTCGCGCAGTAAGCCCAGAATCGACTGCGTGGTTTCGGGGTCCAGCGCCGAGGTGGCTTCGTCGCAGAGCAGAATCGCCGGGTCGTGAACCAGCGCCCGGGCAATGCCGACACGCTGTTTCTGCCCGCCCGAGAGTTGCGCCGGGTAGGCCGTGTGCTTGCCTTGCAGGCCGACCAGCTCCAGCAGTTCGCGGACTTTCTGCTCGCGTTGCAGCTTGGGAACCCCCGCCACCTTGAGCGGCAGTTCGACGTTCTGCCACACGGTCTTGGCTGACATCAGGTTGAAGTGCTGGAAAATCATGCCGATCTTGCGCCGCAGCGCGACCAGTGTGTCTTCGTCAAAACCGGCGATATCCACCTGGTCAATCAGCACGCGTCCGCTGCTGGGGTGTTCGAGGCGGTTGATGGTACGAATCAGCGACGACTTGCCCGCGCCGCTGCGGCCAATAATGCCGAAAATTTCCCCCCGTTGAATCGCCAGGTCGATGCCTTTGAGGGCATCCACCGGGCCCTGGCGGCCCTCATAGGTTTTGCCGATACCGATAAAACGCACATGGGCGTGGCTCAGCTCGGGGTGCAGCTCGGTGTGGTTCGCGCTGGGCTGCGGCTGATCGAGCCGCTCGCGAGCAATGGCCACGCTCATGATCAGCCTCCCCAGCCGGGTTGGTACAGGTTGCCGTAGGTCTTATCCAGTTGGGCCTTGACCACGGGGGAGTGCTGATAAATGTCGATGAACTTGGCCAGGCGCGGGTCGTCCTTGTTTTTAGGCTGGATCACGAACTGAATCACGTACTCGGGGTGATCGATGCCGTCGAACAGCAACGCCGACTCGGCATCAAAGGTCTTGGCCAGGCGGATGTAGGCAGGGTAGCCCTGAACCAGATCGGCATCGTCGTAGGCACGCACCAGTTGCACGGCTTCAACCTGCAGGATTTTGACCTTCTTCGGGTTGGCGATGATGTCTTCTTCGGTGGCCTTGTAGCCGACGCCGGGCTTGAGGGTAATCAACCCGGCCTTGGCCAGCAGTTGCAGGCCGCGCCCGCTGTTGATCGGGTCGTTGGCGATGGCGACAGTGGCGCCTTCAGGCAAGGCGTCGAGGCTTTTGTATTTTTTCGAATACAGGCCCACGTTGTTGATGATGCCTTTGGCGTAAGGCGTCAGGTCAAACCCGGCAGCGGCCTTGGCGTTTTCCAGAAAGGGGATGTGCTGGAAGTAGTTCACGTCGATATCGCCGCTGGCCAGGCTGACGTTAGGTGCGATCCAGTCGGTGAACTCCACCAGTTCGACCTTGAGCCCTTGCTTGTCGGCCTCGGCCACTGCGGTTTCCAGCGGGATGGCGAAAGCGGCGGTGGTGCCGACCTTGAGGGGCTTGTCGGCTGCGTGGATGAGGCCGCTAAACAGCCCGAGGGCCAGAACCAGTGCGTGTTTTTTGTTCATGGTGTTTTCTCAGTCAAATAGTCGGAATTCGAACCCTGTAGTCGCTGCCGAAGGCTGCGAAGGGTTGCTCCGCAACCCGTTTTCTCGAAATCCCCGCAGGCCTGATCGCAGCCTGCGGCAGCGACTACAGGTCTTGATATCTGTAAGCCGCGCCGGTATGGCGTTGTGGCAAGTGCGCATCCCCGTCGACAAACAGCTTTTGCCGCAGGCTGCCGGTGTCATAAGCGGTTTTATAGGAGCCCCTGCGTTGCAGTTCGGGGACCACCAGGTCGATAAAATCGACGTAGCTTTCAGGGGTGACGATGCGGGTCAGGTTGAAGCCATCGAGGCCGGTTTCTGCGATCCACGACTCCAGTTCATCAGCCACGTGTTCCGGCGAACCCACCAGGGTGATGTAGCGCCCGCCCAGTGCGTGCTGTTCGAGCAACTTGCGCCGGGTCCAGTCGTTGTTTTGCAGCACTTTGGTCGCCGACTGGATCGCGTTGCTCTTCACGTACTGGATCGGCTCGTCCAGCTCATAGTCGGCAAAGTCGATGCCCGTGGAGCTGGAAAAGTGCGCCACTCCCGCTTCGGCGCTGGCATAGCGCAAGTACTCGTCACGCTTTGCCTGCGCCTGTGCCTCGGTCGGTGCAACGATCACATTGAGGCCCATGAACAATTTGATGTCGTCAGGGTTGCGACCCGCCGCCACGGCGCTGGCGCGAACCTTGTCGACCTGGGCTTTGGTGGCGGCCTTGGTCTGGCCACTGATAAACACGCACTCGGCATGGCGCCCGGCAAATACCAGCCCGCGATCCGAGCTGCCCGCCTGAAACAGGACCGGGGTGCGCTGGGGCGACGGCTCGCAGAGGTGATACCCCTCCACCTGATAGAACTCACCGTCGTGTTTGACCTTGTGAACCTTGTCGGGCCGGGCGTAGATGCGCTGCACCGGGTCATTGATCACGGCGTCGTTTTCCCAGCTGCCTTCCCAGAGCTTGTAAAGCACTTGCAGGTACTCATCGGCCTGATCGTAGCGACGGTCGTGCTCGACTTGCTCGGTCAGGCCCATGGCCTTGGCAGCGCTGTCGAGGTAGCCAGTGACAATATTCCAGCCGACGCGGCCGCGGGTCAGGTGATCCAGAGTCGACATGCGGCGCGCGAATAAATACGGGGTTTCGTAGGTCAGGTTGGCGGTCAGGCCAAAGCCGAGGTTTTTGGTGACGGCAGCCATCGCCGAAACCAGCAGCAGCGGGTCGTTGACCGGCAACTGGATCGCCTCTTTGAGGGGGACATCAACCGACTGTTGATAAACGTCGTACACGCCCACGATGTCAGCGATGAACAGCCCGTCAAACAGTCCTCGTTCCAATAGCTGAGCCAGCTCTGTCCAGTACTCCAGGGTGTTGAAGGTGGTCGAGTTGTCCCGTGGGTGCGTCCACAGCCCGTGATTGATATGGCCAATGCAGTTCATGTTGAAGGCATTGATCAGGATCTTCTTTTTACTCATCAAATGGTCCCCCGCAGTGGCGGGTTGGCATCGTTGAGGTAGTAGTTGCCCACGGCGTGGTACTTCCAGCGCACCGGGTCATGCAGCGTATGGACCCGGGCATTGCGCCAGTGGCGGTCGAGACCGTGTTCGGCCAGGGTGGCCTGGCTGCCCGCCAGTTCGAACAGAGTGCTGCCCGCGGCCAGGGAAATTTCAGTGCTCAGGGCTCGCGCCTCAGCGATGGCTATCGAGGCGGCTGCCACGGTGCTGGCGCTGGTGTCGGTCTGGGCGCTGTCGAGGAATTCCCCGGCCCGCTCCAGCAGGGCCTCGGCAGCATGCAGGCGTACACTCAAGTGGCCGAAGCTTTTCAGGGTCAGGGGGTCTTCGCTGGCGATATCGGTGGTGGCGTCGATCCAGGGCCGGGTTTTGGTACGCACAAAATTCAGGGCGTCTTCAAAGGCGGCGCGGGCAATACCGGTGTCGATGGCCGCGTGCAGAATCTGCGCCAGCGGGCCAACCGGGGTCGGACGCTCGAAGGCGCTTTGAAACGGGATCACGTCCTGAGCGGCGACCGATACGTTGTCGAATACCACCGAGCCGCTGCCCGTGGTGCGCTGGCCAAAGCCGCTCCAGTCGTCGATCACGCTCAGGCCGTCGCTGTCGCGGTGGACAAATGCCAGGTGCTGGATACCGTTATCGTCCACCACCGAGGTAGGAATCCGCTGCGCATACAGTGCGCCGGTGGCGTAGAACTTGCGGCCGGTGATGCGATAGCCGTGTTCGGCCTTGGCCAGGTGGGTGGTGCGATCGTGTGCAGTCTTGGTGCCGATTTCGGCCAGGGCATTGCCGAAGCGTTGCCCGGCCAGCACTTCGGCATACAGCCGCTGCTTTTGCTCGTGAGTGCCATTGACCCGAAGAACTTCAAGGGCATAAAAGTGATTCTGCGGGATTTGCCCCAGCGAGGCATCGGCCGCAGCGATCAACGCGATAACCTGGGCCAGGGTGACATTGGACACACCGGCACCGCCGTAGGCCTTGGGCACGGTGATGCCCCACAGGCCGGTGTGGGAAAACAGTTCCAGCTCATCAAAAGGCAGGTGTCGCTCACGATCGCGCAGAGCGCTGTCGCGTTTGAAATGCGCCGCCAGCTCACGGGCTACGCTCAGGGCCTCGGCATCGCTGTGGATAACCGGGACCTGTTTGGATATCAGTGACATGGGTGTCTCCAGGGTCAGATCCAGGAATGCCGGGCAGGCAAGGTGCCGTTGAGGCGGTAAGCGCCAATGGCGTGGTACTTCCAGCGCACCGGGTCGTGCAGGGTATGCACCCGGGCGTTGCGCCAGTGGCGGTCGAGGTTGAATTCGGCAAGGGTGGCGCGGCTGCCGGCGAGTTCGAAGAGCTTTTCGCTGGCCAGCAACGACAGCTCGGTGGTCAACACTTTGGCCTCGGCCACGGCAATGGATGCGCGGGCAGCGGCGGGGGCGTCAATCGCGGCGGCGCTGACTTCGTCCAGCACGCGACCGGCTTTGCGCAGCAGGGCCTCGGCGGCGTGCAACTCAATGTGCAGCTTGCCGATGTCGGCGATCACGTAAGGGTCATCGCTGTTGCGTTCGACCTTGGCGTCGATCCACGGGCGTGAGCGTTCGCGCACAAAACTGATGGTGTCGGCGATGGCGCCCCGGGCAATGCCCAGATCGATGGCCGCCTGGATCAACTGCGACACCGCGCCTTGAATATTGGGCGCATCGTTGAGGCGCGAACTGTCGACCACCAGTTCGGCTTCAACTCGAACATTGTTGAGCAGTACGGTGCCGCTGGCGGTGGTGCGCTGACCAAATCCGGACCAGTCATCGACAACGCGCAAGCCCGGTGTGCCGCGACGTACAAAGGCCATGACCGGCTTGCCGTGATCGTTGATTGCCTTGACCGCAATCCAGTGGGCGAACAGGGCCCCGGTGGAATAAAACTTCTGACCGTTGATGACGAAATCGTCGCCATCGGCGGTGATCCGGGCCTTCAGGTCGAGGGTGTTTTTGCTGCCGCGTTCCGGACCTGCATTGCCGATGCGCCAGCCTTGCAGCACGCTGGCGAACAGTTGTTCTTTTTGCGCCTGGGTGGCCGTGGCAGCGATCAGGCTGAGAATGCCGACCTGATTCTGCGGGATCTGCCCCAGCGCCGGATCGGCAGCCGAGATAATCGCGAACACTTCGGCCAGGGTCACGAATGACACCTTGGGCCCGCCAAACTCGCGACCAATGGAGATACTTCCCAGGCCACTACGGGTAAAGGCTTCTATATGCGACCACGGCAGCTTGCGTTGCTGGTCGCGTTTGCCCGCGTGTTCCCGTGCGCTGGCAGCCAGCGCTCGGGCGGCTTCAAGGGCTTCGTTGTCGGTGCGCAGAACCTGCGCTGCCAGCAACAGAGGCGCGACATCCTGGTCGCTTTGCAGGTGTGCATTGGCCAGATTGGACATTAGTACCGCTCCTTGGCTGCACTCAATGCCCTGGCGTTATGCACAAGGGTGATTGTTTTACGGACCATACCTACCTCACGTTTCATGGGAGCGCCGCTTGAGCGGCGCGGATAAAAGCAGAGAGTCCGGTGGTCCGGTCTATATACCCTAATCGAGTATAAAAATTAAAAGAACTAACTTTTAGGAATATGAATAGATGATTCCATTGCGTCCCCGGCCCTAGCTACGCCAGTTGGGGTGTGTCTCTGCCGCGTGCAGTGCCTCCCGTGGTGTGGGCTTTAGATAGCGTTTTGCAGCGCCTACCTTGAGTATTCGTGCGGGCGCCCAGCGCGAATTGTTGCCTGCACGGTCGATCACGCAGTAGGTGACTTCCAGTTTGGAGTCTTCGCCGGCTTCCTGAATGATGTGTGGGGGGACGAACACGCCCACAGGCTTGTCGATATCCACCTGGCGCAGTTTGGGCAGGTCCAGGCGTACGTCGCCCCACAGCAGGGTGATCGCGTCTTCGCAGGCCATGTTGCGGTAGGGCTCGATGGTCACGGGTACGCCGCGTCTCATCTGGCTGGAGTTAACCCCGTAACGCTGGATAGGCTCGGGAATGATGAGTGGGGCGAGGCCCTGATTTTCATCGCCGACGGCTTCCCCGCCCGGGCAGTCAAGTTTGACAAATACCTTGAGCTGGGCAGAAAGAGCAGGGGTACTGCCGATATGCATCACACGGTAATAAAGACGTGCCGAGCCACTTTGAATGAAACTTTCAGGCACTCTTAACAGCACAGGATGGCCAATGTCAGTGTTTAGAATTTTCTGCGAGGTTACATAACAGCCGTCCCAAAACAACTCGATGAGGTCCCCTTCCTCCATGTTTTTATAAGGCGTTATGGTGATAAGCAAATGTTCGGCGGCCCGTGCGCATATCGTGTTTTTTTCAGGGTTGGAAAGTGCAGGAGGCGCAAGTTTGTTTATGCATGAGGTAAAGGGCATATATAAAAGATTCCTTTCTGGCTGGTCAGTGGGCGACAGGCGTCGCACAGGCGAGTTCCGGGCCTGGTGCCGTGTGATGCAGGGCCTGTGATGAATGTGGAGTGGTGGGCTGGTGTTAGCTGCACAGTAGGCGATCGATATATAACTACTTCAGTAAGTCAGCCGAGCCGGTTGTTTTATTAGATAAGAGCCTGGGAGTATGAGTGTCAAGGGAGAATGGAGTGCGTTTGAATGTCTTTGGGTTATTCGGAAATCTCCTACTGGTAGAGCGTGCAGGTAATGAAAGGCAAGTGCTAGTTGTTCGGTATTAGTGTCTGTGTGGTACTAAAAGTTATAGAGAGTCAGGTCCGAGAATGGTGGGCGTCTATTTTTATAGCTGTGAAGTGACCCGCGCTGTCGATCAATGGCACTCGTTCAATCAGCAAGGACCAGTGCCATCAAGTTTTTTGGCATTTTTACTATTAATTTCACACGCCTTTTGCATAATCATTGCGCGCGAGGCAGTCGGTTTGCCCGCTTTGTGATGTCCAGCATCAGCCAAATCTCATGGAAGCCCACTCAAATGGCAACAGACCCTCAGTTGATTCCGCCTCTCCCCAAGTCCTCTCGCTTGCGCATGCGCTGGTATTACTGGTTATTGCTGCTTGGCGCATTGCTCTATGGATTGGCGTCGATCATGCATTGGGATGACCGCGGTGCATTGTGGGTGCTGGAGCGGTTTGAAAGCCCGTCTGAGCAGAACGAAAGTGTGTGGCTGCCTGACTACACGGCGGTGATTGATGCCAAGGTGCTGCCGGGGATGGAAAAGGACGAAGCATCAGATCTGGCTTATAACCCGCTGAGCAAAACGCTGTTTTCGGTGATGGGCAAGAATCCGTTCCTGGTGGAACTGACCCTTGATGGCGATGTGCTGCGTAAAATTCCGCTGGTGGGCTGGAGCAACCCCGAAGGCCTGACGGTGATGGAAAACGGTCTGCTGGCCATTGTTGACGAGCGTGAGCACATGCTGAGCATCGTTAATATCGATGCCGACACCAAAACCTTGAACATTGCCGACTTCCCCAAGTACGACCTGGGCCCGTCGAAAAACCAGAACAAGGCGTTTGAAGCCATTGCCTGGGATCCACGCCGCCAGCAGCTGTTGCTGGGTGAGGAGCGTCCACCGCAGTTGTTTGTATGGAAAAGCGATGGCGGCCAGGTACTCACCGGCAGCAAGCAAAAAGTACCCAGCGATGAACTGGATCTGCGCAATCTGTCTGCCCTGAGCATTGACCCGCGCACGGGGCACACACTGGTGCTGTCGGCTGATTCGCACATGCTCCTTGAACTTGATGAGCTGGGCGAGCAAGTCAGTTTCATGACCTTGCTCGGCGGTTTCAACGGTCTCAAGAACACCATTCCCCGGGCCGAAGGGGTCGCGATCGATGAGCACGGTACGCTCTACATGGTGAGCGAGCCGAACCTGTTTTATCGTTTCGAGAAAAAGGCCAGGTAACCAGCCGTCTTGCGCGCCAGACACGTTGTGTATTGAGGGTTAAGGTTGAGTTCAGGCAGTGGTGGTATTTCTCCTGCCTGATTTTTTAGAGTTCGACCTCAATGCGCCGTGTCAGCCGTCCTTTTGCTCTTGTTCTGGGTGTAATGCTCGTGGCTCTTGTGGCCGCCGGATTCGCCGCGCAACACTTTCGAATCTTTGAACGAGCCTGGTTTCAGGCCAGCCAGCTGTGGCAACCCGCCGATCCGGCTGCGATCAATCTGGGCGAGTACCGCGCCGTGCTGCAAGGCAAGGTGATCGAGGGACTTGAGGACGATGTGTCGGCCCTGACCTACGATCCGCTGCGCAAAAGCCTGTTCACCGTCACCAATAAAAAAGCCGAGCTGGTCGAGCTGTCCCTCGATGGTCGTCTCTTGCGGCGCATCGCGCTGGTCGGGTTTGGCGACGCCGAGGCCGTTGAGTTTATTGGCGAGAACACTTACGTCATCACCGATGAGCGTCAACAGCGGCTGATCAAGGTAAGGATCGATGACAGCACCCAGGTGCTGGATGCCAAAGATGCGGAGCAATTGACGCTGGGGATCAACCGGTTGGGCAACAAGGGCTTTGAAGGCCTGGCCTATGACTCTGTGGGCAAGCGCCTGTTTGTGGCAAAGGAGCGCGACCCGATGTTGATTTATGAGGTGCGCGGCTTTCCTCAGGCCAATGCGCAGCAACCTTACGCCACCCATGTGGTGACCAACCCGCGACGTGATGCGCGATTGTTTGTGCGGGATTTGTCGAGCTTGCAGTTTGACGAACGCACCGGGCACTTGCTGGCGCTGTCGGATGAGTCCAGGTTGTTGCTGGAGCTGGACCTGGAGGGGCGCCCGATCAGTGTGTTGTCGCTGAAAAAGGGCCGTCATGGCCTGAAAAAATCAGTACCGCAGGCAGAAGGTGTGGCCATGGACGAAGACGGGACGGTGTACGTGGTGAGTGAGCCGAATTTGTTTTACGTGTTCAAAAAAACCTGATTTGTAGTCGCTGCCGCAGGCTGCGATGGGTTTGGTGCGCCACTGCGACGCAGCGACCCTGCTTAAAAGCGAAGGCCCTGCGGTCCTTATCGCAGCCTGCGGCAGCGGCTACAAGTTTTGCAGTTACTTGCTCAGGGTTTTGACGCCTTCAGGCGTACCCAGCAACAGCAGGTCAGCCGGGCGGGCGGCGAACAGGCCGTTGGTCACGACGCCAACAATGGCGTTGATCTGACGCTCCAGCTCAACCGGGTTGATGATCTGCATGTTGAACACGTCGATGATGATATTGCCGTTGTCCGTCACCACGCCTTCGCGGTAGACCGGATCGCCACCCAGCTTGACCAGTTCGCGGGCCACGTGGCTGCGGGCCATCGGGATCACTTCAACCGGCAGCGGGAACGCCCCCAGTACCGGAACCAGTTTGCTGGCGTCGGCGATGCAGATAAAGGTCTTGGCCACGGCCGCCACGATCTTCTCGCGGGTCAGGGCTGCGCCACCGCCTTTGATCAGGTTCAGGTTTTCGTCGCTTTCATCGGCGCCATCAACGTAGAACTCCAGGTCGCTGACTGTGTTCAGCTCATACACCGGAATGCCGTGGCCCTTGAGGCGGGCAGCGGTGGCTTCCGAGCTGGCCACGGCGCCGTCGAATGCGCCCTTGTGCTGGGCCAGGGCGTCGATGAAGCAGTTGGCCGTGGAGCCGGTGCCGACCCCGACGATGCTCTTGTCATCCAGTTTTGGAAGGATGAAGTCGACTGCAGCCTGGGCTACGGCCTGTTTGAGTTGATCCTGGGTCATGCGGGCTCCGGGGCGGGAAGGTTAAACAAACAGAAGGGCGCAAGTATAACCCAAGCATGTAAAACCTTTGGATTCGTATGGTCGCCCGCGTAAACGCTGGGGTAGACTCCTTGGTCCCTGCCAACCCGCCCAGTGAAGCTTTCCGATGCTCGAACAGTACGTTAAGAAGATCCTAAACTCGCGTGTTTATGACGTTGCCGTAGAAACCCCGTTGCAGCTGGCCAACCAGCTGACCGAGCGGTTGGGCAACCAGATTTGGCTCAAGCGTGAAGATTTGCAGCCGGTGTATTCGTTCAAGATTCGTGGCGCTTACAACAAGCTGATGCACTTGAGCGACGCCGAGCGCGCTTGCGGTGTGGTCACGGCCTCTGCTGGCAACCACGCTCAGGGCCTGGCCCTGGCGGCCAAGGTACTGGGTGTCAAAGCCACTATCGTCATGCCAAAAACCACTCCTGAGATCAAGGTCGAAGGCGTGCGTTCCCGTGGCGGCATTGTGGTGCTGCACGGCGATTCCTTCCCGGAAGCCCTGGCCTACTCGCTGCAACTGGTTGAGCAAAAAGGCTACGTCTACGTCCATCCCTACGATGACCCGCACACCATTGCCGGGCAGGGCACCGTGGCGATGGAAATTCTGCGCCAGCACCCGGCGCCGCTGGATGCGATTTTCGTCCCGGTGGGCGGTGGCGGGCTGATTGCCGGTATTGCGGCGTACGTGAAATATCTGCGTCCGGATATCAAGATCATTGGTGTCGAGCCCGATGACTCCAACTGCCTGCAAGCTGCGATGGCGGCAGGCGAGCGCGTAGTGCTGCCAACGGTGGGGATTTTTGCCGACGGTGTTGCTGTGGGCCAGATTGGCCAGTACACGTTCGACATCTGCAAAGACTATGTGGATGAAGTGATCACCGTCAGTACTGACGAGATCTGTGCGGCAATCAAGGATATCTTCGACGATACCCGCTCGATCACCGAACCTGCCGGCGCGTTGGGTGTGGCCGGGATCAAGAAGTACGTTGAGCAGCGGGGCGTGCGTGGCCAGACTCTGGTGGCGATCGATTCCGGGGCCAACGTCAACTTCGATCGTTTGCGCCATGTGGCCGAGCGTGCAGAGCTGGGTGAAGGCCGCGAAGCCATCATCGCCGTGACGATTCCAGAAGAAGCAGGCAGCTTCAAGGCGTTTTGCCAGGCCATCGGCAAGCGTCAGATCACCGAATTCAACTACCGCTACCACACCGGCAGCGAAGCGCACATTTTCGTGGGTGTGCAGACTCATCCTGAAAACGACCCGCGCAGCGCACTGCTGGCCAGCCTGACAGAGCAAGGCTTTCCGGTGGTCGACCTGACCGAGAACGAACTGGCCAAGCTGCACATCCGCCATATGGTGGGCGGGCATGCGGCGAAGGTCAGTGATGAGTTGCTGTTCCGTTTCGAGTTTCCGGAGCGTCCGGGTGCGCTGTTCAACTTCCTGAACAAGCTGGGCGGGCGCTGGAATATTTCGATGTTCCACTACCGCAACCACGGTGCGGCCGATGGTCGGGTCATGGCTGGCCTGCAAGTGCCTGCCGACGAACGCCATCTGGTGCCGGCGGCACTGGCTGAAATCGGTTATCCGTATTGGGATGAGAGCGATAACCCGGCCTATCAGCTGTTTCTTGGCTGATAGCCGCTACGCTGATTGAACGGCTCAAGGGATTAACATATGGAAACGTTCACAGCGTTAAAACTGCTGCATGGCGTGTCGACACTGCTGCTGTTTGTCAGCGCCATTGCCTTGCTGGTCCTGGTGATTCGTCGTTGGCGTGCAGGGGACAAGAACCTGTCGGGCGGGCTGGTGCAGCGGCCCTGGAGCTTTGTCTGGGCGTTGATGGGGGTGTGCTTGCTGGCGTTGCCGGTCAGTGGCTGGTTTCTGGTGCACTTGGCCGGTTGGCCCCTGAGCCAATTGTGGTTACTGGCGGGCAGCTGTTTGTATGTGCTTGGCAGCTTGAGCTGGTTGTGGCTGGTGGTGCGCCTCAACCGGCTGCGGTTGGGACGAATGGCCAGGTATCCGGGCTTTACGCTGGTTTTGGCGATTTTTTGTGCCGTCTGCTTTATCGCCATTGCCGGGCTGATGGGCGCCAAGCCGGTTTAAGCACACTTGCTTGTGTGGGCGCGGGCAAGCCCGCTCCCACACAGGTTGTGTGTCAGTCGCGCAGCGAGATGACTTCCCAGCCACGCTTGATGGCCTCGGCTCGCAAGTTTGGATCAGGGTCCACCGCCACCGGATGGTCAACCTGCTCCAGCAACGGCAAGTCGTTCATCGAGTCGCTGTAGAAGTAGCTGTCTTCAAGGCTGTAGCCGTTTTCGGCCATCCAGCGGTTCAGGCGTGTGACCTTGCCTTCACGGAAGCACGGTACGTCGGTGCTGCGTCCGGTGTAGCGGCCATCGACGATTTCGCACTCGGTGGCAATCAGATGTTCCACGCCAAGTTTCTGGGCAATGGGGGCCGTGACCACGCGGTTGGTGGCGGTGATGATCACCAGCGTGTCGCCTGCTTCACGGTGCTTGGCAAGCAGGGCCTGGGCCTTGGGCAGCATCAGGCCGTCGATGCAGTCGCGCATGAACTCGCGGTGCCACTGATCCAGTTGCGCCATGTCATGGCGGCCAAAGATTTCCATGCTGAAATTAAGATAGGCAGCGTTGTCGAGCTTGCCGGCCAGGTAATCCTGGTAGAACTCGTCGTTGCGCGCCTTGTAGGCGTCGCCATCGAGAATGCCCCGTTGGCATAGGTAGTCGCCCCAGGCGTGATCGCTGTCACCGCCCAGAAGGGTGTTGTCCAAGTCGAATAAAGCCAGACGCATTGAGGTTACCCGTTGAGTTGCCTGAGAAAAGGCCACAAGAATACGGTCTTTTAATAAGAGTGCACATAAGGCAGGAAGGCGCGTTGCTGCTTTCACAACCTTTGTGGAACAATGCGGTGACATGCGTTTGCGAGGTTGTTGCCGTGATCGACCCCGATGGTTTCCGCCCTAATGTCGGGATTATTCTGACAAATGACGCTGGTCAGGTACTTTGGGCTCGCCGTATCAATCAAGACGCCTGGCAGTTTCCACAGGGAGGCATCAACCCTGATGAGACGCCGGAAGACGCCTTGTACCGTGAGCTGAACGAAGAAGTTGGCCTTGAACGCGAAGATGTAGAAATACTCGCCTGCACGCGAGGCTGGTTGCGTTATCGTTTGCCGCAACGACTGGTGCGTACCCACAGCCAACCGCTGTGTATCGGCCAGAAGCAAAAGTGGTTTTTGCTGCGCCTGGTCTCTAACGAGCAACGGGTGCGGATGGATTTGACCGGTAAACCGGAGTTCGATGGCTGGCGTTGGGTCAGTTATTGGTACCCGTTGGGCCAGGTGGTGACATTCAAGCGCGAGGTCTACCGTCGCGCTCTCAAAGAGCTTGCCCCGCGCCTTTTAACGCGCGCCTGACACGGAGTTCGACCCCGAGCCATGCTCAATACGCTGCGCAAGATCGTCCAGGAAGTTAACTCCGCCAAGGATCTCAAGGCGGCGTTGGGGATTATTGTGTTGCGCGTCAAAGAGGCCATGAGCAGCCAGGTCTGCTCGGTCTATTTGCTTGATCCAGAGACCAACCGCTTTGTCCTGATGGCCACCGAGGGCTTGAACAAGCGCTCGATCGGCAAAGTCAGCATGGCGCCCAACGAAGGCCTTGTGGGCCTTGTGGGCACCCGTGAAGAGCCTCTGAACCTCGAAAACGCCGCCGATCACCCGCGCTATCGCTACTTTGCCGAAACCGGAGAGGAGCGCTATGCCTCTTTCCTGGGTGCGCCGATCATCCACCACCGCCGTGTGGTCGGGGTTCTGGTCATCCAGCAAAAGGAGCGTCGCCAGTTCGATGAGGGTGAAGAAGCCTTCCTGGTGACCATGAGCGCCCAGTTGGCAGGGGTTATTGCCCATGCCGAAGCCACGGGGTCGATTCGCGGCCTGGGCCGTCAGGGCAAGGGTATTCAGGAAGCCAAGTTCGTCGGCGTGCCGGGTTCTCCGGGTGCGGCGGTGGGTACTGCCGTCGTCATGTTGCCTCCGGCGGATCTGGACGTGGTGCCCGACAAGGCCATCACCGATATTCCTGCCGAAATCGCGCTGTTCAAAACAGCCCTCGAAGGCGTGCGCAACGACATGCGCGCCGTGTCGAAAAAACTCGCCACGCAGTTACGCCCCGAAGAGCAGGCGCTGTTCGACGTGTACCTGATGATGCTCGACGATGCGTCGCTGGGCAGCGAAGTCAAAAATGTCATCAAGACCGGTCAGTGGGCCCAGGGCGCGCTGCGTCAGGTGGTGACTGATCACGTCAACCGTTTTGAATTGATGGACGACGACTACCTGCGCGAGCGGGCGTCGGATGTGCGCGACCTCGGTCGTCGCCTGCTGGCCTACTTGCAGCATGATCGCCAGCAGAGCATGGTCTACCCCGACAACACCATTCTGGTCAGCGAAGAACTGACCGCCACCATGCTCGGCGAAGTGCCTGAGGGCAAGCTGATCGGCCTGGTGTCGGTACTGGGTTCGGGCAACTCCCACGTGGCCATTCTGGCACGGGCCATGGGCATTCCTACGGTCATGGGCCTGGTCGATCTGCCGTACTCCAAGGTCGACGGCATCCAGATGATCGTCGATGGCTATCACGGCGAGGTCTACACCAACCCCAGCGAAGTGTTGCGCAAGCAATACGCCGAGGTTGTCGAAGAAGAACGCCAGTTGTCCCTGGGGCTGGACGCCCTGCGCGAGCTGCCGTGCATCACCCCGGACGGGCATCGCATGCCGCTGTGGGTCAACACCGGCCTGCTGGCCGATGTGGCGCGTGCGCAGCAGCGTGGCGCCGAAGGCGTAGGTCTGTACCGCACCGAAGTGCCGTTCATGATCAACCAGCGCTTTCCAAGCGAAAAGGAGCAGCTGGCGATTTATCGCGAGCAACTCGCCGCCTTCCATCCGCAACCGGTGACGATGCGCAGCCTGGACATTGGCGGCGACAAGTCACTGTCGTACTTCCCGATCAAGGAAGACAACCCGTTCCTCGGCTGGCGCGGGATTCGCGTCACCCTCGACCACCCTGAAATCTTTCTGGTTCAGGCCCGGGCCATGCTCAAGGCCAGTGAAGGCCTGAACAACCTGCGCATTTTGCTGCCGATGATCTCCGGCACCCATGAGCTCGAAGAGGCCCTGCACCTGTTGCACCGTGCCTGGGGTGAAGTGCGTGACGAAGGGACCGACGTGCCGATGCCGCCCATCGGCGTGATGATCGAAATCCCGGCGGCGGTCTATCAGACCAAGGAGCTGGCGCGCCAGGTGGACTTCCTGTCGGTGGGTTCCAACGACCTGACTCAATACCTGCTGGCCGTGGACCGTAACAACCCACGGGTCGCGGATTTGTACGACTACCTGCACCCGGCCGTACTGCAAGCCCTGCAATCGGTGGTGCGCGACGCCCACGCTGAAGGCAAGCCGGCGAGTATCTGCGGTGAAATGGCCGGTGATCCGGCGGCTGCGATTCTGCTGATGGCGATGGGTTTTGACAGCCTGTCGATGAACGCCACCAACCTGCCAAAAGTGAAGTGGATGCTGCGCCAGGTCAGCCTGAGCCGCGCCAAGGAACTGTTGGCTGAAGTGATGACCATCGACAACCCGCAGGTTATTCGCAGCACCATCCACCTGGCCCTGAAAAATATGGGTCTGACGCGGATGATGAACCCGGCGGCAATCAAGCCGTATTGAGAAGCGGCCACGTGTGGGAGCGGGCTTGCTCGCGATAGATTCAACTCGGTCAATCAGTCAGACCGTGGTGTCTGTATCGCGAACAGGTCCGCTCCCACAGGGTTTATGCCCTCAGGCTTCTATCCTCACTTCCCCCAGCCGCCCCCCGAGCGGTCCGAAGCTGTGCTCCACCACCAACCTTGAACCGTCAGCATTGATGATCAGCGCCGTGCTGGCGCGAGTGCCGTAGCTGGGACTGGCAATGAACACACTCGACAGCAGGCTTTCTGTGGCCAGCCCCACACCGGTATCCGGCAGTTCGCTAAAGGGTGCGGTTTGCGAGTCTTTGAGCAAGGCCAGCAGGGCTTGCGGTTGCGGGTCATCGAGTACCTCGGCCAGCGCTGCCTTGGCCTTCATCAGCTTGGGCCAGGGAGTATCGAGCCCGGCATTCGACAATCCATAAATACCTTCGCTCAGCGGCTGTGGCGCCAGGTCTTTGGAGTTGAAGTGCCAGAGTTGATCGCGGGTACCCAAAAGCAGGTTAAAGCCGGCATATTCGACGGAACGTCGCCCAACTTGCGTGAAGTACTCTGCAATGGACTGGTTGCCGGTCAAGAAGTCCGCCACCAATTCACCTCGGGAACGCCGCGAAGGTGGCTTGTGGGGTTCGCGGATATTGGTCAGTGCCGCAAAGCGCCCGTCAGCACCAATCCCCAGCCAGGTTCCGCCCGCCTCAAGGTCGCGGCCAGCATACACCTGGGGCGCATTGGCCCATTGGGCAAAGGGTTTGGCGGGGCGCGCATAAAACTCATCGCGGTTGGCCGCAACGACCAAAGGCTGTGCATGGCCGGGGCGCCAGGCGAAGACAATCAGACACATGGGCAGTCCTTAATGTTTTTTTAATCACTCTACTTATAGATTGCTCAGGCCGGTCGCGCCATACCACTGCAGCGCAGTGGAGCCAAAGCCCTTGCTCCGTTACCATGCGGATCAAATTTGGGGGGCGTCATGGAATTTCTGCTCTATCTGGTGCTGGGAGGTTTTGCGGGCGTGCTGGCCGGGCTGTTCGGGGTCGGTGGCGGAATAATCATCGTGCCGGTGCTGGTGTTCAGCTTCACCTTGCAGGGTTTTGACAGCGAGGTGCTGACCCATCTGGCCGTGGGTACGTCATTGGCCACGATCATTTTTACCTCGATCAACTCGATTCGTGAGCACAACCGCAAAGGCGCCGTGCGCTGGCCGCTGTTTATCTGGATGACACTGGGCATTCTGATAGGCGCGGGTATTGGTGCGATCACGGCAGAAGCGATTGCCGGTCCTCACTTGCAGAAAATTATTGGCGTGTTCGCCCTGCTGATTGCCGTGCAAATGGCCCTGGGGTTGCAGCCCAAGGCCAGCGGCACGGTGCCGGGCAAGTTCGGTCTGACCCTGGCTGGCACCGTGATTGGCTGGGCTTCGGCGATTTTCGGCATCGGTGGTGGTTCGCTGACCGTGCCATTCCTGAGCTGGCGCAGTGTGCCGATGCAGCAAGCCGTAGCCACCTCGGCGGCCTGCGGATTGCCGATTGCGCTGGTGGGTGCATTAAGTTTCATGATCATTGGCTGGCATAACCCCGACCTGCCCGCGCATAGTCTCGGTTTTGTCTACTTGCCGGCGCTGCTCGGGATTGCCCTGACCAGCATGTTTTTCGCCCGTTTTGGTGCGCGACTGGCCCACAAGCTTTCGCCACGCCTGCTGAAACGGCTGTTTGCCGCACTGTTGTTCTGTGTCGGTTTGAGTTTCCTGATCTAACAAGGAGTCGCAATGCTGCCTTACCCGCAGATTGACCCGGTGGCACTGGCCATCGGACCGCTGAAAATCCATTGGTATGGCTTGATGTACCTGATCGGCATTGGCGCTGCCTGGCTGATCCTGTCGCGACGCCTTAACCGCTTCGACCCGACCTGGACCAAGGAGAAACTCTCCGACCTGGTGTTCTGGGTGGCCATGGGCGTGATTGTCGGGGGTCGTTTGGGCTATGTGCTGTTTTACGACCTGAGCGCCTACATCGCCAACCCGCTGCTGATTTTTGAAGTGTGGAAAGGCGGCATGGCGTTCCACGGTGGCCTGATCGGCGTGATGCTGGCTGTCTGGTGGTTCGGCAAGCGCAACGACAAATCGTTCTTCCAGATCATGGACTTTATCGCCCCTGTGGTGCCGATTGGCCTGGGTGCGGGGCGTATCGGCAACTTCATCAACGCCGAACTGTGGGGCAAGGCCAGTGATGTGCCGTGGGCGATGATCTTCCCTACCGACCCGCAGCAACTGGCGCGCCATCCGTCGCAGCTTTATCAGTTTGCGCTGGAAGGTGTGGCACTGTTCCTGATTCTTTGGCTGTACTCGCGTAAACCTCGGCCAACCATGGCGGTGTCCGGGATGTTCGCCCTGTTCTACGGCATCTTCCGCTTTATCGTCGAATTCGTCCGTGTACCGGATGCCCAGCTAGGCTATCTGGCGTTCGGCTGGGTGACGATGGGGCAAATTCTCTGCATTCCGATGATCGCGGGCGGCCTGTTCCTGATCTGGTGGGCTTACCACCGCGATCCAGCGGCTAACAAAGCTGCGCTTTAAATTCGAATCGCAGGGCGCACAACGCCCTGCATTCAAACGGTAGGAAAACCATGAAGCAATATCTCGACCTCGTTGCCAACGTCATCAAAAACGGCACCCTGCAAGCCAACCGCACCGGCGTGAAGACCATCAGTCTGCCCGGCGCCATGTTGCGCTATGACCTCAAGGAAGGCTTCCCGGCCATCACCACCCGACGCATGGCGTTCAAATCTGCCATTGGCGAGATGTGCGGCTTCCTGCGTCCGGTCAACAGCGCCGCCGATTTCCGTGCGCTGGGTTGCAAGGTGTGGGACCAGAACGCCAACGAAAACGCCCAGTGGCTGGCCAACCCGTTCCGCCAGGGTGAAGACGACCTGGGCGAAATCTACGGCGTGCAATGGCGCAAATGGCCGGCTTACAAGCAAATCGAGCGCAGCAACCAGGCGGCTATCGAGTTGTGCCTGAGCCAGGGCTATCGCCAGATTGCCGAAGGTGAAGAAGACGGTCAGGCCTACGTGGTGCTGTACAAAGCCATTGATCAGGTGCGCCAGTGTGTCGACACCATCATCAATGACCCGGGCAGCCGCCGTATTCTGTTCCACGGCTGGAACTGCGCCCAGCTCGACGAAATGGCTCTGCCGCCGTGCCATTTGCTGTATCAGTTCCACCCGAATGTCGAGACCAGGGAAATTTCCCTGACTCTGTACATCCGTTCCAACGACCTGGGCCTGGGCACACCGTTCAACCTGACCGAAGGTGCTGCACTGCTGAGCCTCATCGGCCGTCTGACCGGGTACACGCCACGCTGGTTCACCTACTTCATCGGCGATGCCCATGTGTATGAAAACCACCTGGACATGCTCAATGAGCAACTGACCCGTGAACCGTTCCCGATGCCTAAACTGGTGATTTCGGATCGCGTGCCGGAATTCGCCAAGACGGGCGTGTATCAGCCGGAGTGGCTGGGCCTGATCGAGCCGAGCGACTTCAGCCTCGAAGGCTATCAGCACCACGCGCCAATGACCGCGCCGATGGCGGTGTAAACCCTCAACGCCAACCCTGTAGTCGCTGCCGCAGGCTGCGATCGAGCCCGAAGGGGTCGCGCTTTTTCAAGAGCGAAGGTCCTTCGGCCCTTGTCGCAGCCTGCAGCAGCGGCTACAGGGTGGTGTCAATGCCCGTGGCTTCTGCCCACATGGCTGGGTTCGCCTTCCGGCGTGCTGACCGATCCGCTGACTTCCAGCTGCTGCAAAATTCCGCAATGTTCCCCGTTCGGCCCTTCGCCACACCGTTGGCGCAGGTCGAGCAGTTGTGTCTGCAAGGCCAGCAAGCCGTCGATCCGTGCCTTGACGTGATGAATATGCTCGTCGATCAGCGCGTTCACGCTTTCGCACTGGTCCTGCGGGCTGTCGCGCAGGTTGAGCAGGCTGCGGATTTCTTCGAGGGTCATGTCCAGGCTGCGGCAATTGCGGATGAACGTCAGGCGCTCCACGTGGGCCTGGGTGTATAAACGGTAGTTGCCTTCACTGCGCGCGGGCTCCGGCAGCAACCCTTCGCGCTCGTAATAACGGATGGTTTCGACCTGACAATCGGTCAATTTAGCCAGTTCACCAATTTTCATCGCGTTTATCTCCGAAAGGTTGCTTGACCCTATAGTGGCTACAGGGTCTTTACTTGGCAACAGGCACCTTTTCCGGACGCAACCTGATGAGCGATTCCATTCACACCCCGCACAAGCACGACCACGATCATGGCAAAAAGCATGACCACGCCAGTCATGGCCACAGCTGCTGCTCGACCGCGGCGGGCCCCAGCGTGATCAAGCTCGGCGCTGCCCCTACGGCGGGGGCTCGGCTGAGCAACTTTCGCATCGAAGCAATGGATTGCCCCACCGAGCAAACGCTGATCCAGAACAAGCTGGGCAAGCTGGCGGGTGTGCAGCAGCTGGAATTCAACCTGATCAACCGGGTGCTGGGCGTGACCCACGACCTGCCGTCGACCGAACCGATTATCGCGGCGATCAAATCCCTTGGCATGGTGGCCGACCCCATTGAGTCCGGGGCAGAGGCGGCCCCGGCTGCGCCACCCGTCAAAAAACACTGGTGGCCGCTGGCGGTAGCCGGTGTGGGGGCACTGGCGGCGGAAGTCCTGCACTTCACCGATGCGGCGCCTACGTGGGTGATCGCGCTGGTGGCCTTGGTGTCGATCCTCAGCGGCGGCCTGACCACCTACAAAAAGGGCTGGATTGCCCTGAAAAACCTCAACCTGAATATCAATGCGTTGATGAGCATTGCGGTGACTGGCGCGGTGTTGATCGGTCAGTGGCCAGAAGCTGCCATGGTGATGTTCCTGTTTACCGTGGCTGAGTTGATCGAGGCCAAATCCCTCGACCGCGCACGCAATGCCATCAGCGGACTGATGCAAATGGCACCGGACAAGGCCACCGTGCAACAGGCGGATGGCAGCTGGATCGAGCTTGAGGTCAAAGACATCGCGCTTGGCGCCATTGTGCGGGTGCGCCCCGGCGAGCGGATTGGCCTGGACGGCGAAGTGATCGCGGGCAGTTCGACGATCGATCAGGCGCCGATCACCGGTGAAAGCCTGCCCATCGAGAAGACAGTGGGCGATAAAGTCTTCGCGGGCACCATCAACCAGGCCGGTGCCCTGGAGTACCGGGTGACGGCAGCGGCCAACAACTCGACGCTGGCACGGATCATCCACGCCGTGGAGCAAGCCCAGGGCGCTCGGGCGCCAACCCAGCGCTTCGTCGACAGCTTCTCGAAAATCTATACCCCGCTGGTGTTCGTTTTCGCCTTGGCAGTGGCTGTGATTCCGCCCCTGTTCATGGGCGGCGTCTGGTTCGACTGGATCTATCGCGCACTGGTGCTGCTGGTCGTGGCCTGCCCGTGTGCGCTGGTGATCTCGACACCGGTCACCATCGTCAGCGGCCTGGCGGCAGCGGCCCGCAAGGGGATTTTGGTCAAGGGCGGTGTGTACCTGGAAAGCGGCCACAAACTCGACTTTCTGGCGCTCGACAAGACGGGCACCATCACCCACGGCAAACCGGTGCAAACCGATTACCTGCCCCTTGAACCGTTGGTCACCGACAGCGCCGTGTTGTTGGCCGCAAGCCTGGCCTCGCGCTCCGATCACCCGGTCTCACTGGCGGTCGCCACTGCGGCTGTGGATAAAAACCTGCAACTGAGCGCTGTGGATAACTTCGCCGCCCTGGCGGGTCGCGGTGTGCGTGGCGAGATAGACGGCAAGCTTTACCACTTGGGCAACCACCGACTGGTAGAGGAACTGGGCCTGTGCTCGCCTGCCCTTGAAGAAAAGCTGTTTGCCCTGGAAGAGCAGGGTAAAACAGTCATCTTACTGTGCGACAACTCAGGCCCGATGGCGCTTTTCGCGGTAGCAGACACCGTCAAGGAGACCAGCCGCGAAGCGATTCGGGAATTGCATGAGCTGGGCATCAAAACCTTGATGCTTACCGGCGACAACCCGCACACCGCCAGTGCCATTGCGGCCCAGGTCGGCATCGACGAAGCGCAAGGCAACTTGCTGCCGGAGGACAAGCTCAAGGCGATCGAAGCCCTGTATGCCAAGGGGCATCACGTGGGCATGGTGGGTGACGGAATCAACGACGCCCCCGCCCTGGCCCGCGCCGAGATTGGTTTTGCGATGGCTGCTGCGGGCACGGATACTGCGATTGAGACGGCCGATGTCGCCCTGATGGACGACGATCTGCGCAAGATCCCGGCATTCATTCGCCTGTCACGCCAGACCTCCAGCATCCTCAAGCAGAACATTGCCCTGGCATTGGTCATCAAAGCGATCTTTCTTGCGGTAACCTTCCTCGGTATGGCCACCATGTGGATGGCCGTGTTTGCCGACATGGGCGTGAGTCTGTTGGTGGTGTTCAACGGTTTGCGCCTGTTGCGCAAATAGAGCAAGAGAGGCCGCTGTGCTGAGTGCCGAGCTGAAAGCGTTTTACCGGGTGGCCCAGTTGGGCAGCATTACTCAGGCCGCAAAAAAGCTCGGGCTTAGCCAGCCGACCGTGACCACGCAGATCCGTAACCTCGAAAGCCAGTACGCCGTGGAGCTGTTCTACCGTGGCGGCCGGCGCCTGACACTCAGCGATGAGGGCGTGCGTCTGCTGCCGATGGTCAAGGCGCTGCTCCAGCAAGAAGCCGACATCGAGTTCTTTTTGCGCAACAGCGGCCAGGGCAACGGCACCTTGCGTATCGCCGCCACGGCACCGTATTACATCCTCGATCTGGTGAAGGCCTTTCGCGAACGCTTGCCGCAGATCGAAGTGTCGGTGGACATCGGCAATTCCCAGCAGGTGCTTGAAGCGCTGGATGAATACCGGGTCGATATTGCGGCCTCATCGCAATTACTCGAAGACCCGCGCCTGATTCGCCGCGTACTCGGCGCCGATCCGCTGGTGCTGGCGGTGCATCGCAATCACCCGCTGGCCAACCTTGAGCACGTGCCGTTGAGTGCGCTGGCCGGGCATTGTCTGTTGATGCGCGAACAGGGTTCGACCACGCGCAAGTTGACGGAAGAACTGCTTGAAAGCGCCGGTGTCAGCTTTGGCCCGCTGCTGGAAATCGGTAGCCGGGAATCGATCCGCGAGGCCGTGCTGCGCAACATCGGCATCAGCATCATTGCCCAGCAAGAAGTGCCCCACGACCCGCAGCTTCGGGTGCTGACCCTGGAAAATGCGCCGGTCATCCACGAATACCTGTACTGCCTCAAAGAGCGTAAATCGGCGCGTTTGCCAGCGGCTTTTCTGGGGCTGGCGCAAGAGATGGCCCCGGCCTGAGGCTTTTGTAGTCGCTGCCGAAGGCTGCGATAAGGGCCAAAGGACCTTCGTACGTGAAACAGCGCGACCCCTTCGAGCTCGATCGCAGCCTTCACTACCCAAATCCACCAATACCACTATCGGCAGCTTTGGCCTTGCTGCCATATCCTGTACGCATTGCGTCTCTAGGATGACCCCCATCTGCTTGATGAGGTGCATCCATGAACAGCTCGAACGCAACCGCTTTGACCCAACCCGGCGTACCGATGAGGGTGCGCAATGTCAGCAAACGCTTTGGCGCCTTTACCGCGCTGGACAGCGTCTCGCTGGAGGTGGCCGCAGGGGAACTGGTGTGCCTGCTCGGGCCGTCAGGTTGCGGCAAGACCACGCTGCTGCGGTGCATTGCGGGGCTTGAACGCCAGGACGACGGCGCGCTGTATCTGGGTGATCGCGATGTGTCCGAGCTGGCACCGCAAGCCCGTGACTACGGGATTCTGTTTCAGTCCTACGCCTTGTTTCCCAACCTGACCGTTGAAGCCAACATCGCTTATGGCCTGGCGGGCAGCAATCGTGATGTGGTGCGCAAGCGCGTTGGCGACATGCTCGAACTGGTGGGCCTGACCGGTAGCGAAAAAAAATACCCGGGGCAGCTGTCGGGCGGCCAGCAACAGCGCGTTGCCCTGGCCCGCGCCCTGGCTCCTTCGCCGTCCTTGCTGTTGCTCGACGAGCCGATGTCGGCACTGGATGCCCGTGTGCGTGAGCACTTGTGTACCGAACTGCGCCAACTCCAGCGCAGCCTGGGCATCACTACGCTGATGGTGACGCACAACCAGGACGAGGCCATGTTGATGGCCGACCGCATTGCCGTGATGAACAACGGTAAGGTCGAGCAATACGCCACCCCGCAGGAAATCTACGACAAACCGGCCACCCCGTTCGTGGCCGAGTTTGTGGGGCAGGGCAACTGGCTGCCGTTCCAGCGCAACAGCGCCAGCCACGCCCAGGTCGGCGGGATGAACATGCGCCTGGCAGACGATGCCGGGCGTGCCGCCTCGGGCCGTCTGTTTTGTCGCCCTGAAGCCATCAGCGTGAACCCGGTGCTGCATCAGGAAAATCTGTTCCCGGCGCGGGTGCGAGAAATCACCTTTCTGGGCAATCGTTGCCGCATGAGTTTTGAACTCAACCACTTGCCGGGCCATGCGCTGACTGCCGAAGTCGGTAGCCAGGACTTGCCGCGCCTTGGCGCCCCGGACATTTTCGTCGCCCTGCCCCCGGGCAGCTTGCAGGTGTTTGCCTGAGATGGCTGCTGATATGACCCTGCCACTGCCCGGCAACCTGCCCCGCAAAACTACCCGCGCTGAGCTCGGCGACCGCATTTTTGTAGTCGGCGGCAAACTGCTTTTACTGCTGCTGCTGGGGGTTGCCGTGTTGATGCCGTTGCTGGCGATCTTCTGGCGCGGCTTGAGCGCCGAAGAGGGGCAGGGCGGTGGTTGGGTTGCCGCTCGGGAGCTGGTCACCAGCGATAATTTCCACTGGCTGGTGGGCAATAGCCTCAAAGTGGCGCTCAGCGTAGCGGCCATTGTCGTGCCGCTGGCCTATCTGTTTGCCTACGCCCTGCAACGCACCCTGATCCCCGGCAAACGCATCTGGCGCGGCATGTCCCTGTTGCCGCTGATGGCTCCGTCGATGTTGCCCGGCATTGCACTGGTCTACCTGTTCGGTAATCAGGGCATGTTGCGCGGGCTGATTTCGGACAACATCTACGGCTTCTGGGGAATCGTGCTCGGCGAAGTGATTTATACCTTCCCCCACGCGTTGATGATTTTGCTGTCGGCCTTGTCGCTGGCCGATGCACGTTTGTTTGATGCGGCATCGAGCATGGGTGCCGGGCCATTCAAAGCCTTTCGCAGCATCACCTGGCCGGGCACCCGGCAGGCGGTGTTCGCAGCGTTCTGCCTGGTGTTCACCCTGACCATCACTGACTTCGGGGTGCCTGTGGTGGTGGGCGGCGACTATCAAGTGCTGGCGCTGGAAGCCTACAAGGCCGTGGTCGGTCAGCAGCAATTCGGTCGCGGTGCCCTGATCGGCATGGTCTTGTTGCTGCCTGCGCTGTTCAGCTTCGGGGTCGATGCCTGGCTGCGCCGCCAGCACGGCGATGCCATGAGCGGCCGCGCCCAAGTGTTCAAGCCCATGCCTTCCAAGGTGCGTGACCGCTGCTACCTGGCCATCGTGCTGCTGATCTGCGCCATCCTGCTGCTGGTGTTCGGCATGGCCGTGTACTCGTCGCTGGTCACGTTCTGGCCGTACAACCTGTCGTTGTCGCTCAAGCACTACCAGTTCGGCGACACGGCCGGCGGCGGCTGGCTGGCCTATCGCAACAGCGTGACGATGGCGCTGTGCACGGCCTTGATCGGCAGTGCAGTCATCTTCACCGGTGCCTACCTGATGGAGAAAACCAGGGGCCAGAAGGGACTGACCCTGGCCCTGCGCATGCTCAGCTTCGTGCCGATGGCGGTGCCCGGCCTGGTGCTTGGCCTGGGCTACGTGTTCTTTTTCAATTTGCCCGGCAACCCGCTTCACGTGCTCTACGGCACCATGACCCTGCTGGTGGTGTGCACCATTGCTCATTATTTGACCACCGCACAAATGACCGCCACCACTGCGCTGCGCCAGCTCGACGGCGAATTCGAAGCGGCCGCGCTGTCGCTGAAAGCGCCGCTGTACCGCCATTACTGGCGCGTCACCGTGCCGATCTGCCTGCCAGCGCTGCTGGACATCATCCGCTACCTGTTTGTCTCGGCGATGACCACCGTTTCGGCGGCGATCTTCCTCTACAGCCCCGACACCATCCTTGCAGCGGTGGCGGTGCTGAACATGGACGACGCCGGCAACGTGGGCGGCGCGGCGGCCATGTCGACCCTGATCCTGTTCACCTCGGCGGGAGTGTCCCTGCTGCTGGCCCGGGCTTCGCGCGGCTTGCTGAGCCGCTCCCAGGCCTGGCGCCAGGGCGCTCCTGCGCAATGATGCGTGCCCACACAACCCTGCCCCTACAACCATAAAGGAACCGCACCATGTTCAAGCCACTTGCCCTTGCCGCTGCTGTCCTCACCGCTTTTAGCTTCAATGCGTTTGCTGCGAAAACCGAGCTGACCGTATACACGGCCCTCGAAGCCGAGCAGCTCAAGACCTATAAGCAGGCTTTCGAGAAGGCCAACCCGGACGTTGAGATCAAGTGGGTGCGCGATTCCACGGGCATCATCACGGCCAAACTGCTGGCTGAAAAAGCCCGCCCGCAAGCCGATGCCGTATGGGGCCTGGCTGCGTCCAGCCTGGCGATCCTGGATCAGCAAGGCATGCTGCAAAGCTACGCGCCCAAGGATCTGGCCAAGATTGGCGTCAACTACCGCGATGCTGCCAATCCGCCTGCCTGGGTGGGGATGGACGTGTGGGCTGCGACCATTTGCTTCAACACCATCGAAGCCGAGAAACAGGGGCTGACCAAGCCGGTGAGCTGGCAAGACCTGACCAAGCCCGAGTACAAGGGCAAGATCGTCATGCCCAACCCGGCTTCATCCGGTACCGGCTTTCTGGACGTGAGCGCGTGGTTGCAGACCTTTGGCGAGAAGCAGGGTTGGCAGTACATGGACGACCTGCACCAGAACATCGGCCAGTACGTTCACTCCGGCTCCAAGCCTTGCAAGTTGGCCGCTTCGGGGGAATTCCCGATCGGTATTTCGTTTGAATATCCGGCGGTACAGCTCAAGCGCCAGGGTGCCCCGCTGGACATCGTGTTGCCAAAAGAAGGCCTGGGTTGGGAAATCGAAGCCACTGCCGTGATCAAGGGGACGCCCCACGAAGAAGCCGCCAAGAAGCTGGCTGACTTCTCCGCCAGCCCCGCAGCGATGGAGCTTTATAAAGAGAACTTCGCCGTACTCGCCCAGCCCGGCATTGCCAAGCCACAGACCGAACTGCCAGCCGACTACGAGCAGCGCCTGATCAAGAACGACTTCGCCTGGGCCTCGCAGAACCGCGACAGCATCCTGGCCGAGTGGCGCAAACGCTATGACGGCAAGTCCGAGAAAGCGGCGCAGTAGTTTTGTAGCCACAAAAGACCTGTGGGGGCGGGCTTGCCCGCGATTGGATCGCTGCGGTTGGACAGCCGCACCGCGCGTTTGTATCGCGAGCAAGTCCGCTCCCACAAGGGAAGTGAAGTTGCCCTTCAGGACATCGTGATGACTCAACCAATCCTTATCGTCGGCGCTGGCATTCTGGGCTTGTCCCACGCCTACGCCGCTGCAAGACGCGGGCTCAAGGTGCGCGTATTCGAGCGTACGGCTACGCCCTTGGGCGCTTCGGTGCGCAACTTTGGCCAGGCCCTGGTCACCGGCCAACCGCCCGGCGTGATGCTCGATCTGGCCCGGGCCAGCCGCCCTGTCTGGGCCGACTGGGCGCAGCGTGCCGGTTTCGAGCTCAAGCGTAATGGCTCATACCTGTTCGCCCGCACCGAAGCCGAAGAGCACCTGCTGGACGCCTTTTGCCAAGGCCGCGCTAGCGAATTCGGCTATCGTGCCGAACTGTTGCGCGGCGCAGACCTGGACGCGCTGTACGGCGGTCAATTCAGCCATCACCGTGCTGCATTGCACGGTCTGGACGATCAGCAGGTCTATTCCCGGGAAGCGATCCCGGCATTGATTGCGTATCTGCAGCGTGACCTGGGGGTCGAGTTTCATTTTTCGACCCTGGTACGCGAGGTCGAGCCCGGTCAAGTCCACACCACGGCGGGCAGTTTCAAGGGCTCGCAGGTGATCGTGTGTTCGGGGCACGATTACCTGACTTTACTGGCCGAGCCGCTGGCCCGGCTCAATCCGCAGATTTGCCGACTGCAAATGCTGCGTGTGAGACCCAAGGTCGATTTGAAGTTGCAGCACGCCCTGCTGACCGGGCTCAGCTGTGTGCATTACGGTGCCTTTGCCGACTTGCCACAAGCAGCGGCGGTGCAGGACGAAATCCTGCGAGCCAGCCCCCATCTGGATCAGCACGGCATACATCTGCTGATCAGCCCAACGCCCTATGGTGACTTGATTGTCGGCGATTCTCACGATTACAGCCGGGATCCAACACCCTTTAACGGTGAACAGGTTGATAACTGGATGCTACAGCTGTGCGAGGAAACCCTTGGTTGTGAAGTCCGGGTGGTTGAGCGTTGGCAGGGTGTCTATGGGGCAAAAGGGGCCAAGCCGTTCACCTGGCTGGAGGTGGAACCGGGGCTGAATGCGGCGCTGATGCACACCGGCGTGGGCATGAGCGTGGGTCCGGCGATGGCCGAGGGCAATATCGCCCGGATGCTGGAGAACATGTGATGACAGCTGCGCAGCAAGTGGTTGAAGAGGTGTTTGGCTTGTATCGGCAATATGGCACCGACGATTACATCGGCGAGCCGGTGTCCCAGATCGAGCATATGTCCCAGGCCGCACAGTTAGCGTTGGCCGAAGGCTGTGACGATGAAGTGGTATTGGCGGCGTTCTTTCACGATATTGGCCACTTCTGCGTCAATGATGCAAAGAACATGGAGGGCTATGGCGTGGTCAGCCATGAGCGGGTGGGCGCCAATTATTTGCGCCGTGCAGGTTTCAGCGAGCGGGTGGCCAGGCTGGTGGAGTACCACGTACAGGCCAAGCGCTACCTGACCTTGCGTCAGCCGGGGTACTACGACTTGCTGAGCGAGGCCAGCATTCGCACGCTGGGGTATCAGGGCGGGGTGATGAGCGAGGCCGAGGCGGATGCATTCGAGCAAGATCCGCTGTGTGCGTTGAGCCTGCGCATGCGGGTCTGGGATGAGCAGGCCAAACAAGAGAATGTCCCCATCATTGACCTGCAAATGCTTAAGGACAAGGCCATCCGCCTGCTGAACAGTTAAAGACCCGCTCCCACAGAAGATGCCTTTCAGATGTGTGTGGCCAGCCACTCGATCTGTTCCTGGCGCTCGGCCTGGTTCAACTTCGGATGGGGGTTCAGAGACGACCATTGCGGGTGCGCACGGGCTTTGTTCAGGGCTTCGGGCAATTTGCCCTCGCGCCAGGTTTTGTCCTGTGGGGTGGCGACCTTGATGCTGTCGACAGCGGCATGCCCGCGGGCATTGAGGGCGTGCAGCAATTGCCGTTGGCGCAAGGCCAGCAGGCGCAACACGCTGTCGTCCACGGTCAATTCACGCTGGCCCTTGAGTTTGCCCAGCAAGCGGCTGCCATAGCTGCGTGCGGTCTGCAGCGCACCACCGGCAATGGCGCCGGCCAATGCGGCCGCACCCAGGGTCAGGCCGCCGACCATCAAGTCCACACCGGCCCCGGCCGCTGCCCCTGCAGCAATCCCGCTACCGACCCGCACACCCAGTTGCTTGAGGGTTTCGGGGTTGAACAAGTCATCGCCCCAGCGCCCGTCGAGCAACGGCAAATCGCTGGCCGCCGCATCGCTGGTACGAAAGCCATACAGTTTGAGCATGGCTTCAACGCAGCGCTGCTCACGCTGGCGGATGGCTTCGCGCAGTTGCTGGATGGCCTGTTGTTCGGCGGCTTTTTCGCTGATCACGCTACGACGGCATGCGGCGCAGTCGATCAGCAACTCGGCGATCAAGCGCAGCGCACTGTGCTTGCGGGCTTCTCGTTGAGCCTCCTGGTCTGTAATCAGTCGCTGCAACGCCTCCCGTGAATGTTCCAGCAGCAGGGCCAGGCTTTCATACAAGCGGCGCTCGCCATCTTCGGGCGGGGCCACGCTGTCAAACCGCACCAGAGCATGCAAACCAAGGCGTGCCAGGGCTTCGCGCCATTCAGGCTCGCGGTGCTGCGGGCTGCTGACAAAATTGAGCACCGGCAGCAGCGGCTTGCCGCAACTGGCCAGCACACTGAGTTCGTCGCGGTACTTGGCCAGGACCGGCTCGCGGGCGTCGATCACATACAACCCCGCGTCCGATGCCAGCAGTTGGCGCAGTACCTTGGCCTCCTGCTCAAAACGCTGGCGTGCCTCGCTGCCTTCAAGAAACCGTGCCACCCGCGCCGGGCCATCAAGGCGTTCGCCGGGGTGGTCGAGACGCTCAAGGTAGTCGAGCAGGGCGATGGCATCTTCAAGCCCCGGGGTGTCGTAAAGCTCCAGCAGGGGCTCGCCGTCTACCGACAATCGCGCACCTTCGACATGGCGCGTGGTACTGGGACGATGGGACACCTCGCCAAAGCCGACATCCCGGGTCAGGGTGCGCAGCAAAGAGGTTTTGCCGACATTGGTGTGGCCGACTACGGCCAGCGTCAGTGGCTTAGTCATGGCCTGTCTCCAGCCAGTTCAAGGGGGCAGTGGCGGCGAACGGCAGCCCCAGTTGCTGCAGCGCAGTGTGCCAGTCGCCCAGGCGGTCGGCGTCCAGCGCCTGGCCGGGCGGGGCTTGCAGCAGCCACACGCGGGTCTCGCTGGCACTGCGGGCCAGTTCGCCGATCAGCGCCAGGCTGCCGCGGTCCGGCGAGCGCCGCGGGTCGCAAGCGATGGCAAGCCGGGCCGGAGGGAAGCGGGTCATTTGTTCGAGCAGTTTTTGCCGGGACTCGCGGCTGTCGAGAATGCCCGCATCCTTGACCGTGGGCGGCAAGGTGGGTGGCCACGGATGCTGGTCGTCCAGCTCAATGGCCACGATCAATGCGCCATCGGTGTGCAGGTCGCTGTGCCCGCCCTGCACGCTGTGCAATTGCTCGGGGGCGATGTCGTTGACGCCCAGGCGTTCGCTGCTGGGCATCAGCCGTTCGCGCAACTGGCTGTAGCCGGGCAGGTTGAGATCCAGCTCCAGAGCGTTGCGCCCGGTTCTCCAGCGCCACAGGCACAAGGCTGCCAGAAGCAGGCGCGGCAGTACGCCGTAAATCAGTACCACGCCAACCAGCCAGACCGCCCAGGCCTGACGCACCAGTTCGTTGTTGTAGAGGCTGGTATCGTTGCTGATGCGGATCATCTCTACGGTCGGCACGCTCATGCCCAGCCAGTTGGGCAATGCGCCAAGGGCGCGGGTGGCGGCGACAAAGACGTCGGCGCCCAGAATAGTGGTCTCCCAGATAAACCCGTAGCGGCGGGTGGCCATCAGCAACAGCATCATCACCAGCGCGCTGAGCATTGCCAGTAGCCACAGGCCATTGACCAGTGTGCCGAGCGCCCAGCGATTGAGTTTGCGCCGTTGCAGCAACAGCAATAACGCGGGTGCCAATTGCGCGACCTTGGCGTCACGGGCGAGTTTTTCACTGAGCCACAGCCACAGGCGGCCGAGGCTGGCGCCGTGTTCACCGGCAAACAGCAGGCCGGTTGCCCAGCTCAGAAGCAGTATCAGGTTGAGCCCCAGTAGGCTGCCCAGTGCCCAGAACACATTGACCGGGGTTTGCCCGTCGCCCAGGGCCGCAAATGCAAGGCCGGCGCCGCTGATCACGGCCAGAACGGCCAGCACCAGCAACGCCAGCCGGGCGCCTTGCAGCCAGTGCTGCATGGCACTGAGCAAACCATCGCGTTCGGCCAGCCACAGGGCACGGTTTTGCAGGCGTGTGGATAAGTCGCCAGCCGTGGTTCGGGCACGGCGATTGGCTTCCAGGTCGTCCAGCGGGCCTGCGTGTTCTTCGCGCAGGCGCACGGTCTCGGTCAACCAGAGGCGTTGTAATGGGGAAAGTTGAGTCACGCGACATTCCATTCAAGTGAACAAGGAGCATAACCGCTGTTAGTCAGACGAGGTACTGTCCCCAGCGGGGGGCGGCTCTGGTATCCTCGCCGCCATGAAAAAACCATACATTCTCAGCATGATCGCAGCCCTCGGTGTAAACCATGTGATCGGCTTCAATAACAGCATGCCCTGGCACTTGCCTGCGGATTTCAAATACTTCAAGGCCACTACCCTGGGCAAGCCGATCATCATGGGTCGCAAGACCTGGGATTCATTGGGTCGCCCGTTGCCAGGCCGCTTGAATTTGGTGGTCAGTCGTCAGACCGGCCTGCAGCTTGAAGGTGCCGAAGTATTTGCATCCCTTGAGGCGGCTCTAGAACGTGCCGAGGCATGGGCGAATGAGCAGGGCGTCAACGAAGTGATGCTGATTGGCGGCGCACAGTTGTACGCCCAAGGTTTGGCGGATGCCGATAAGCTTTACTTAACGCGGGTAAATCTGAGCCCGGTAGGCGATGCTTGTTTCCCTGAGTTTGATCAGGCGCAATGGAAGCGGGTGTCAGAAGAACTGCATGCCGCCGCGGATGACAAGCCGGCGTTCAGCTTTGAGGTGTGGGAAAGGGTTTAAGGCAAGCCCGCACCCACAAGCGTGGGCGCGGGGTCAGTCAGGTGTTACGCGTGCGCCAGATCACCATGGTCGTCTTCAGCCAGAATGGCCTTGTCGGTCTGGTGCAGAATCTGGCTGGTCACCGTACCGGCGACCATCGAACCGCTGACGTTCAGCGCCGTGCGGCCCATGTCGATCAGTGGCTCAACCGAAATCAGCAACGCCACCAGCGATACCGGCAAGCCCATCGCGGGCAATACGATCAGTGCCGCGAAGGTCGCACCACCGCCCACACCGGCCACGCCCACAGAACTCAAGGTCACAATCGCTACCAGCGACGCGATCCACACCGGGTCCAGCGGGTTGATGCCAACGGTCGGAGCAACCATCACCGCCAACATGGCCGGGTACAGGCCGGCACAGCCGTTCTGGCCAATGGTGGCGCCAAACGAGGCGGCAAAGCTGGCGATGGAAGATGGAATCCCCAGGCGACGGGTTTGCGCTTCAATGCTCAGCGGGATGCTGGCCGCGCTCGAACGGCTGGTGAAAGCAAACGTCAGTACTGGCCATACCTTGCGGAAAAAGCGCAGCGGGTTAACGCCGGATACCGACAGGATCACGCCATGAATCACGAACATCAGGGCCAGGGCGATGTAGGACACCACCACAAAGCTGCCCAGTTTGATGATGTCTTGCACGTTGGACATGGCGACCACTTTGGTCATCAGGGCCAGAACACCATACGGGGTCAGTTTCATCACCAGGCGCACCAGGCGCATCACCCAGGCTTGCAGGGTGTCGATGGCGCTGAGGATCTTGCCGCCTTTTTCCGGTTCATCCTTGAACAGCTGCAGTGCAGCAATACCCAGGAATGCAGCGAAAATCACCACGCTGATGATCGAGGTCGGCTTGGCTCGGGCCAGGTCGGCAAACGGGTTCTGCGGGATAAACGACAGCAGCAACTGCGGCACGTTCAGGTCCGACACCTTGCCCACGTAGTCGCTCTGGATCACTTGCAGGCGGCTCATTTCAGCCGCGCCCGCCACCAGGCCATCGGCGGTCAGGCCGAACAGGTTGGTCAGGCCGATGCCCACCAGCGCTGCGATCATGGTGGTGAACAGCAGTGTGCCGATGGTCAGGAAGCTGATCTTGCCCAGGGATGAGGCGTTATGCAGTCGGGCCACAGCGCTGAGGATCGATGCGAAAACCAGCGGGATCACGATCATTTGCAGCAGTTGCACGTAGCCGCTGCCTACCAGATCGAACCAGCCGATGGACGTTTTCAGGGTAGGGCTATCAGCACCGTAGGTCATGTGCAGGCACAGACCGAAGACCACGCCGAGAACCAGTGCCAGCAAGACTTTTTTAGCCAGGCTCCACGCGGTGTGGCGGGTCAGCGACAGGCCAAACAGCAACGCGAGGAACACCAGCAGATTGAGGATCAGCGGGAAATTCATGAAAACTCCGAGGGGACGACGTGCATCAGTATTTGTATGCAGCTATTGCTAACCGGAAAGCGTAACAGTTTGAAATAACAGGAAATATACCGTTGTGGAATGACAGCCTTTGTTTTTGGAATAAGGCGGTGGCGCATTCACGACGATAGCCGTCGTGTCCGAATCAAAAATTGTTACACAGGTTTGTTAGCTTCGATGCCTTTGACGTGGAGCATAGCTGATGAAACTGACCGCCAAGTTGATCGCTGCAACCCTGTGTCTGGGCCTGACGGGGCAGGCACTGGCCACAGAATTGAAACACTGGCCCGCTGATCAGGCCAGGCAACTGGAGGCCATGATCGCCGCCAACGCGAACAAGGGTAACTTCGCGGTCTTTGACATGGACAACACCAGCTATCGCAACGATCTGGAAGAGGCCCTGCTGCCTTATATGGAGAACAAGGGCCTCATCACCCGCGAAAGCCTGGACCCGTCACTCAAACTGATCCCGTTCAAAGACACCGCTGACCACAAGGAAAGCCTGTTCAGTTACTACTACCGCCTGTGTGAAATCGACGACATGGTCTGCTACCCGTGGGTGGCCCAGGTGTTTTCCGGTTTCACCCTGCAACAGCTCAAGGGTTACGTGGATGAGTTGATGGCGTCGGGCAAGCCGGTGCCGGTGACTTACTTCGAGGGCGATGTGGTCAAGACCTCAGAGGTTCAGCCGCCCAAGGTGTTTACCGGTCAGGTCGAGCTGTTCAACAAACTGATGGAAAACGGCATCGAGGTCTACGTGATGACGGCCGCCTCGGAAGAGCTGGTGCGCATGGTGGCGGCCGATCCCAAGTACGGTTACAACGTCAAGCCGCAGAACGTGATTGGCGTGACCACCTTGCTCAAGGACCGTAAAACCGGGGAGCTGACCACGGCACGCAAGCAGATCAGTGCGGGCACCTATAACGAAAAAGCCAACCTTGGGCTGGAACTGACGCCTTACCTGTGGACACCGGCGACGTGGATGGCGGGCAAGCAAGCGGCGATCCTGACCTATATTGATCAATGGAAAAAACCGGTGCTGGTGGGCGGTGATACGCCGTCCAGTGATGGCTACATGTTGTTTCACGGGGTTGACGTCGCCAAGGGCGGGATTCACCTGTGGGTCAACCGCAAGGACAAATACATGGCGCAGCTGGAAGGCATGATGGCCAAAAACGCAGCGGCCCAGGCCAAGGAAGGTTTGCCGGTGACGGCGGACAAGAACTGGGTGATCGTCAAGCCTGACCAGATCCAGTAATTCCTGTGGGAGCGGGCAAGCCCGCTCCCACAAGGGTGGTTATGTTGCCCATAAAAAATCCCGGCACCTGGCCGGGATTTTTGTTGTTGCAGGGTGGCTTACGGCGCCAGCTTGTCCAGCAATGCTTTGTCACGCACCGCGCCCTTGTCGGCGCTGGTGGCCAGCAAGGCGTAAGCCTTGAGGGCGGTGGTGACTTTGCGCGGACGCACTTCAACCGGCTTCCAGCCTTTCTTGTCTTGCGCGGCACGGCGTGTCGCCATTTCTTCGTCGCTGATCAGCAGGTTGATCGAGCGGTTTGGAATGTCGATCAGCACTTTGTCGCCGTCCTGCACCAGACCTATCGCGCCGCCAGCCGCCGCTTCCGGCGAAGCATGGCCGATGGACAGGCCCGAAGTACCGCCCGAGAAGCGGCCATCGGTGAGCAGGGCGCAAGCTTTGCCCAGGCCTTTGGATTTCAGGTAGGACGTCGGGTAAAGCATCTCTTGCATGCCCGGGCCGCCTTTCGGGCCTTCGTAGCGGATGATCACGATGTCACCGGCCTGCACTTCGTCCGCCAGAATGCCGCGCACGGCGCTGTCCTGGCTTTCGAAGATCTTGGCATTGCCTTCGAACACGTGGATCGATTCGTCTACGCCCGCCGTTTTAACGACGCAACCATCCAGCGCGATGTTGCCGTACAGCACGGCCAGGCCGCCTTCTTGCGAGTAGGCATGCTCGACACTGCGGATACAGCCGTTTTCACGGTCGTCGTCCAGGGTGTCCCAGCGGGTCGACTGGCTGAACGCGGTTTGGGTTGGAATACCGGCCGGGCCTGCACGGAAGAAGGTATGCACGGCTTCGTCGTCAGTCTGGGTGATGTCCCACTTGGCGATGCCTTCAGCCAGGGTCTTGCTGTGTACGGTCGGCAGGTCGGTGTGCAGCAGGCCGCCACGGGCCAGCGAACCGAGGATGGAGAAAATGCCGCCGGCGCGGTGCACGTCTTCCATGTGGTACTTCTGGATGTTCGGCGCCACTTTGCACAGCTGCGGCACGTGACGCGACAGGCGGTCGATGTCTTTCAGGTCGAAGTCGATCTCGGCCTCTTGGGCAGCGGCCAGCAAGTGCAGGATGGTGTTGGTCGACCCACCCATGGCGATGTCCAGCGTCATGGCGTTTTCGAATGCCTTGAAGTTGGCGATGTTGCGCGGCAGTACCGATTCGTCGTTCTCGACGTAGTACTGGCGGCACAGGTCGACGATGGTGCGGCCAGCCTGCAGGAACAGCTGCTCGCGGTCGCTGTGGGTCGCCAGTGCCGAGCCGTTTCCCGGCAGGGCCAGGCCCAGGGCTTCGGTCAGGCAGTTCATCGAGTTGGCGGTGAACATGCCGGAGCACGAACCACAGGTTGGGCAAGCGCTGCGCTCGTACTCGGCAACCTTCTCGTCAGAAGCGCTGGAGTCGGCCGCGATGACCATGGCATCTACCAGGTCCAGGCCGTGGCTGGCGAGCTTGGTCTTGCCCGCTTCCATAGGGCCACCGGAAACGAAAATCACCGGGATGTTGAGGCGCAACGAGGCCATCAGCATGCCAGGGGTGATCTTGTCGCAGTTGGAGATGCACACAATGGCGTCGGCGCAGTGGGCGTTGACCATGTACTCGACGGAGTCGGCGATGATCTCGCGGCTCGGCAGCGAGTACAGCATGCCGTCATGGCCCATGGCGATGCCGTCGTCTACGGCAATGGTGTTGAATTCCTTGGCAACGCCGCCAGCGCGCTCGATCTCGCGGGCAACCAGTTGACCCATGTCCTTCAGGTGGACGTGGCCGGGTACGAACTGGGTAAAGGAGTTGGCAATGGCGATGATCGGCTTCTTGAAGTCGGCATCTTTCATCCCCGTGGCGCGCCACAAAGCGCGGGCACCGGCCATGTTGCGGCCGTGGGTGGAGGTTTTCGAACGATAGTCAGGCATGGAACAACTCCGGGCGGCTAATCAGGTAACAAACAGGGAAGTGAGCTTCTAATGACTGGCAGACCACACAGAAAATGACTACGTGTCAGCTAGCTGCCTTAAACGCTGCGGGATCGCCGCGCGCCTGGGCCTGAGCTCATAAACCCGCCGGGGATGATTGGCGATGAATCCGTCGATTCTACACGGCTGGCGGGCGGAGGGAATGGGCAGGGCAGTTACTCCGGAGCACAAATGAGCGACTCGCAGTAACGCACTCGCTGTTCACGGTCAATCGGGCATTGAGTAAGTCCAGGCCTGCCTTTGTGTAAGAAACAGTATTTTTTGAAAGTGACCGGGCCATTTAACGAAATTCAAGCAATAGTGTTCGAATGGTTTTTCAGTGAGGACTCTAAATGCTGACGCTCAACCGCTCCGTCAAAGCCAGCCTGGTGATCGGTCTGACACAAGGGCTGCTGCTCTGGCTGGCCAGTACTTTGCCCCAGTCCGGGGTCAGGATCGCTTTGGCTACAGCCGTGCTGGTGGGCGGCATCAATCTGCTGCTGTTGGGTGACAGCGTGCGCCAGCGCGGTACGGCATGGCTGGTGATCGGACTCACGGCCGTCTTGACGGCCATCAGTACCTGGGTATTTCTGGACGGTGACAGGCAGTTATTCAACAACAGGTGGCTGACCGGGAGTTGGGTGTTCTTCTCGCTGGTGGTCGCTTACGTCTGTACCGCTTTTATCCTCAGTTGGCCGACCCGTGAGGGGCGGTATCCGCGTTATGAGGACCTGTTCCGCCATGCCTGGGACACGGTGTTTATCGTGCTGCTGGGGCTGCTGCTGAATGCGGTGTTCTGGGGATTGCTGTGGCTGTGGGGCAGTCTGTTCAAGATGCTCGGGATTGTGGTGCTCAATAAACTGTTCTCAACCGAGGGGTTTATTTGCGTCAGTTCGGCGATGGTATTTGCCCTGGGCGTGAATATGGGGCGCGAGAATGATCGTGTCATCGGCATGCTGCGCGGGCTTTTGCTCACGCTCTGCCGTTTTCTGCTGCCCCTGGGGGCGCTGATTGCCATTGTGTTCACCCTGGCGTTGCCATTTACCGGGCTGGAGCCGATCTGGGACACCGGGTATTCGACGCCGATCATGCTGTGGCTGGTGGCGGTCAATCTGTTCTTGCTCAATGGTGTTTTCCAGGACGGCACCCAGGGCAGCGGTTATGCGGTGTGGCTCAAGCGTGTGGTCGACCTGTGTCTGCTGTGCTTGCCGGTGCTGGTGTTGCTGGCAGGGTATTCGACCTGGCTACGCATCGAGCAGTACGGCCTGACGCCTTCCCGTGTGCTGGCAATGTTGCTGGTCGCGGTGATATTTGCCCACAGCCTGGCTGCGGTCTGGGCGGTGGTGGTGCCGCAGCGCCAGTGGCTGTGGAGTTTGCGTCTCACCAACCCGGTCATCGCGCTGGGGACGGTGGTGCTGTTGCTGGCCATTCATACGCCGTGGTTCAGCCCGCTGAATTTCAGTGCAAATAATCAGGTGGCTCGCGTGCTGAGTGGCAAGACGGCGGTAGAGAACTTTGATGCCGACACCTTGCGCTATCAGCTGGGCCTGCCCGGCAAGCAGGCGTTTGACGAGTTGCTGGTGCAAGTGGAGCAAGGCCAGGTATTGACGCCGCCTGAGCGGCAAGCGTTGCTCAAGCGCCTCAAAAGTGTCGACACGGGCGAGGGCAAGCGGGCGCCGAAAGAGAAAACCCTGGAATGGATTGGCCCTGTAGTTGAAGGCAGTGATCAATTTGAAGCGCCAGATTTTGGCAAGCAGGCGTGTCAGGAGCCGGGCTGTGTGTTGTGGGCCGTTGATCTGGATCGGGATGGGCAAAACGAGGTGGTGCAACTGCCCAAGCGGGGCTGGGTCAGGGAACTGGATTTTTTCAAGCGCGATGGGCAGGGCAAGTGGCAACACGCAGGCTCGTACGAGGCCGATGCCAATGCACTGGAGATGATCGAGCAGATCCGTGAAGGCAACGCGAAGGTAGTGACGCCGCGCTATCAATCATTGTTGATCAATGGCGTGGAGCTCAATCCCCGTTCGAAGGCGCAATGAACGCTAAACCCCGTAGCAGCCGTCGTTCTCGACAGCTGCTACGGGGGCAATGTGCGTCTTAGCTGTTAGGCAGCAAACGGCAGGTGATGCTCTTGATGTAGCGTGTTTCGTTGATGGCCGGGTGTACCGGGTGATCCGGACCCTGGCCACCGCGTTCCAGCAGCTGGATGTTGCGATCCAGATGACGGGCGCTGGTTAGCAGAATGTTCTGCAGGTCGTCTTCCGGCAGGTGCATCGAGCACGATGCGCTGACCAGAATCCCGTCCTTGGTGAGCAGGCGCATGGCTTGCTCATTCAGGCGGCGGTAGGCACCTTCGCCGTTTTTCAGGTCTTTTTTGCGTTTGATGAAGGCCGGCGGATCAGCAACGATCACGTCGAAACGCTCTTCGTTGGCTTTGAGTTCCTTGAGGGCTTCAAACACGTCGCCTTCCATGCAGGTGACTCGCTCGGCAAAACCGTTCAGGGCAGCGTTGCGCTCAACACCGTCGAGGGCGAACGATGAAGCGTCGACACAGGTCACTTCGCTGGCGCCGAAAGCAGCCGCCTGAATACCCCAGCCACCGATGTAGCTGAACAGGTCCAGGACTTTTTTGCCTTTGACGTAAGGCGCCAGGCGGGCACGGTTCATGCGGTGGTCGTAGAACCAGCCGGTTTTCTGACCGGTCATGACCGGCGCTTCGAACTTGACGCCGTTCTCTTCCAGGGCAACCCACTCCGGCACCAGGCCGAACACGGTTTCGACGTAGCGCTCAAGGCCTTCAGCGTCGCGGGCAGCCGAGTCGTTCTTGAACAGGATGCCGCTTGGCTTGAGGACTTGCACCAGCGCTGCGATCACGTCGTCTTTGTGCTGTTCCATGGTGGCCGAGGCCAGCTGGACCACCAGGATGTCACCGAAACGGTCGACTACCAGGCCCGGCAGCAGGTCTGAATCGCCGTAAACCAGGCGGTAGTAAGGCTTGTCGAACAGGCGGTCGCGCAGGGACAGGGCCATGTTCAGGCGGTGAACCAGCAGCGATTTGTCCAATGGCAGCTTGATGTCGCGTGACAGCAGGCGTGCACAGATCAGGTTGTTGGGGCTCATGGCAACGATGCCCAGCGGCTTGCCGCCGGCGGTTTCGAGTACCGCTTGGTCGCCGGCCTTAAAACCGTTCAGCGGTGTGGCGGCTACATCGATTTCGTTGCTGTAGACCCACAAGTGGCCGGCGCGCAGGCGTCGATCGGCATTGGCTTTAAGGCGCAGGCTTGGCAGGGACATGACGTCGCTCCGGGTATTGAAAAGGGCGCGATTATAGCCTTAGACGTAACCTTGAGGCTTGGCTGATTCACCGCATTGCGTCGGATCACGGAGCTAGTCGCGCAGAAATTTCCGTTAGAATCGCCAGCTATTCCAGAGTACGGAGCCCCCATGCCTGAATTACCTGAAGTCGAAACCACCCGGCGTGGCATCGCCCCGCACCTTGAGGGGCAGCGGGTCAGCCGGGTGATTGTACGCGAGCGCCGTCTGCGCTGGCCGATCCCCGAAGACCTTGATGTGCGCCTGTCAGGGCAGCGCATTGTGCTGGTCGAGCGCCGGGCCAAGTACTTGCTGATCAACGCCGAGGTGGGGACGCTGATCAGCCATTTGGGCATGTCCGGCAACTTGCGGCTGGTGGAGGCGGGCTTGCCCGCTGCCAAACATGAGCATGTGGACATTGAACTGGAGTCCGGGCTGGCCTTGCGTTACACCGACCCGCGCCGGTTCGGGGCAATGCTCTGGAGTCTGGATCCGTTGAACCACGAGCTGCTGGTGCGCCTGGGGCCGGAGCCGCTGACGGACCTGTTTGATGGCGATCGACTGTTTCAGCTGTCGCGCAAGCGTTCGATGGCGGTCAAGCCGTTCATCATGGACAACGCGGTGGTGGTGGGCGTGGGCAATATTTACGCGACTGAAGCATTGTTTGCTGCCGGGATCGACCCGCGTCGCGAGGCCAAGAGTATTTCCCGTGCGCGCTATTTGAAGCTGGCGATTGAGATCAAGCGGATTTTGACCGCCGCCATCGAGCGTGGTGGCACGACCTTGCGCGACTTTATCGGTGGCGATGGCCAGCCCGGTTACTTCCAGCAGGAACTGTTCGTGTACGGGCGCGGGTATGAGCCCTGCAAGATCTGCGGCACTGAACTGCGTGATGTAAAGCTGGGTCAGCGCGCCAGCGTGTTCTGCCCGCGTTGCCAGACGTAGTCACCAGTCCTGCGCTGAAAGCTTGTGGGAGCGGGCTTGCTCGCGATGCAACCACCTCGGTCGAACGGGTCGATCGCAGTGAATCTATCGCGAGCAAGACCGCTCCCACACAAATCGCATAGACGATGAATCAGGCCTTCCCGGTAATTGCCCGGTACTTTTCCATCAGCTGTTCTTCGGTTTCCGGGTGGGCTTCATCCAGCGGGATGCAGTCAACCGGGCAAACCTGTTGGCATTGCGGTTCGTCGTAGTGGCCAACGCACTGGGTACACAGGTTGGGGTCGATCACGTAGATCTCTTCGCCCTGGGAAATGGCAGCGTTCGGACACTCGGGTTCGCAGACGTCGCAGTTAATGCAATCGTCGGTGATGATCAGGGACATGGGTACTCCGGCCGGGGCGGTCGGCCCGGGCAACTGAAATCGAATGCGGCAATTGTGCCGCATTGGCGCCCGCAGTGCACGCGGGCGCCGCTTCAGTGGTTATTTCTTGCGAAAACGCTCGGTCAGGGCATCAGCCACGGCCGGGTGTACGAATTTGTTGATATCGCCGCCCAATGCTGCGATTTCGCGCACCAGCGTCGACGATATGAACGAATAACGCTCTGACGGCGTGAGGAACAGACTTTCGACATCGGGGGCCAGTTGGCGATTCATGTTCGCCAGCTGAAACTCGTATTCGAAATCCGACACGGCACGCAGGCCACGCAGAAAGACATTGGCGTTCTGTTCTTTGGCGAAATGCGCGAGCAGCGTCGAGAAACCGACCACCTCAACATTGGGCAGGTGTTTGGTGACTTCACGAGCCAGCTCCACACGCTGTTCCAGTGGGAATAGCGGGTTTTTCTTGGTGCTGGCAGCGACAGCAATGATCACGTGATCGAACAGGCGCGAAGCGCGTTCGACCAGATCGCCATGGCCCTTGGTAATAGGGTCGAATGTACCTGGGTACAACACTCGGTTCATCGCGTCGTCCTGGCGGGAATCCGTTGGGGAGTCGGATGGTATCGCAGCATTACCGGTCGGCCAAGTCGCCATTCGAAGAAGAAAGCACTATAGACGCGACGAATTAACTGCTTTTTCATGAACTTTTAAGGCGTTCGGCCAGTTGCGTCGCGAGTTTTGCCGTCAATCCGTACACCGATAATTGTGGGTTGGCACCAATGCTGGTGGGGAATAATGAGCCGTCGTGGACCGATACATTGCGCAATTGATGATGGCGGCCGAGGCTGTCGGTGACGGCCATCTGCGGATTTTCACCCATTGAACATCCGCCCATCACATGGGCACTGGCCAGGCGGGTTCGATACAACTCAAGGCTCAAACTGTCGATCTGGTCACGTGTTTCGCGAAGGCGTGTCATGTAGCGCGCATCGCTGTGCAATGGCATGACTGCGCTGGCACCCGCCGCAAACTGGATTTCGGCCATGCTGTGGAAGGCGCGCTTGAGTCCCTCCCAGCCGTAGGGCGTGAGGGTGTAATCGAGCACCGGACTGTCATCGCTGCGCAACTCGACACTGCCACCAGGGCTGTCAGGATGAAATCCGTCGCGCATCAGCGCCAGCATCATGTGGGTAGTGGGCAGTTTGGCCATTTGTTCAGCACTGCTCTGGCCAAAGCCTGAAAACAAGGTGGCGGCCAATGCCGGGTGCAGCGGTGGCACTTCGAGTTTGTAGCCCATAGGGCCTTTGGGACCGTCTTTCCATTGAAAGTGATCTGAGTAAATCGACTGCGGCGCACCGTAGAAAGGATTGATTGCAGTAGGAAATTGCGCTGCGGAGAAGTTGACCAGATGCAGAAATGTCCGCTTGCCCAGTCGCTTGTGTGGGTCGGGTGCGTCGGAGCGCATCAGCAGGCCGGGCGTATTGATGCCACCGCCTGCCAGAACGTAGTGGCGGGCCTTGACCGTAATCGTGTGGCCGTTGGGGGTTACGCAGCGGCTGTCCATTGCCTGGCACTCCAGGCCGGTGACATGGTCGCCACTGATGGATAACCGCCACGCGCGGGCCAGATAAAGCAGTTCGCCGCCGTTCTCCAGAGTCGCGGGAATGGTTGTGACCAGCATTGATTGTTTGGCGTTGGTCGGGCAGCCCATGCCGCAATAGCCCAGGTTCCAGCAGCCCCGCACGTTGCGGGGGATCACATGCCAGCTGTAGCCGAGCTTTTCGCAGCCGTTGCGGATCACTTCGTTGTTGGCGTTGGGCGGGACTTGCCAGGGCGCAACACCCAGGCGCTGCTCCATGTGTTCGAACCAGGGAGCCATCTGTTCCTCGCTGTGGCCTGCGACTGCGTGCTCGCGGGCCCAGTGCTCCAGGGTGGGCGCCGGGGTGCGAAAGCTGGAGGTCCAGTTCACCAGCGTGGTGCCGCCCACGGCCCGGCCTTGAAGAATGCTGATGGCGCCGTCTTTGCTCATGCGCCCCACACCTTCCTGATACAGGCTGGCGTAGGCCTCGTCCTCGAGCAGCTTGAAATCGCTGCTGGTCTTGAGCGGCCCTTCTTCGATCAGTAGGACCTTGTAGCCCGCTGCGCTGAGGATTTCAGCCGTGGTGCCGCCGCCTGCACCGCTGCCGACAATGGCGACGTCTGCCTCCAGTGTCAGGTCGCCCTCCAGTTGCGAGCCATCATGGGTTTTCCAGCCTCGGGCCAGGCCTTCGCGAAATGGATCGGTTACGGGCATCAGGGTTACTCGAGATGAGTGCGGGAACGTAAGTGTTTTTATATTTTTGGCGGACCCGGGTAGCCGCAGGCCGCCCATGATTGCGGGCACTCGTACCAACTCATCATGACCAGCTGCACCAGCGAGCCATGACCCATTTTCAGCAAGCCCAGGCTGCTGTTTTGCCAGCGCTGGAGAAAGTGCCGGATCTGCTCGGGGCTGGCGTTTTCCCAGCGACCCCAAACCCCGGTCAACGGGCCGCGTGTCATGGGCATGGCCAGCACGTCGAACAGTTGTTGGGTAAGGCTGAGCAGCGCGGGAGACAAGTGGTTGAGGTTGTCGTCCAGAGTGTTCAGCGTGGCCTTCGTAGCGTCGGGCATTGAGGACGCAGGCACGCTGCCAGCGAGCATGACCGGGATCAGCGCGCGCAAAAAAATCAGGTCGCTGCTGCGCAATACCGCAAAGCCACTGGCGCTGCTGCTGGCCGAGCAACCGCTAAGGCTGGCACTTAGCCCGGCAGTCGCCAGTAATGCACTGGCACATGCACCGACCTTCAAGACCCCGCGACGTGAAAGCAGGGCGTTCTCGACACTGAGTACAGGCATGGCCAAGGCTCCGCTAGCGGATGAACAGTTTCTGGATCAGGCGCACCAACTGCCGGCCGTAAGGCGGGTAGATCATCAGCGAGCTGTTCCAGCGCTGTTTGACCAGGACCCCTTTGGCCTTGCTGAAGGTCAGAAACCCTTCGTGACCATGGTAATGGCCCATGCCCGAGTGCCCGACCCCGCCAAAAGGCAGGTCGTCGATGGCCACGTGCAGCAGTGTTTCATTGATGCTGACACCGCCCGAGTGGGTGTGCTGGATGACGCGCTGTTGCTCGGCCTTGTTGTAGCCAAAGTAATAAAGCGCCAAGGGGCGAGGTCTGGCGTTGATGTACGCCAATGCCTGATCGAGATGGGTATAGGTCACGACGGGCAGCAGCGGGCCAAAGATCTCGTCCTGCATGACCTGCATGTCGTCGCTGACCTCCAGCACCAGTGCGTGGGGCATGCGTCGCCCCTGGCCTTGTTCATATAACGGAACCAGGCGTGCGCCCTTGAGGGTCGCATCGGCTTGCAGTCGTTCAAGGCGCGCCACCTGGCGTTCGTTGATGATTGCGGTGTAGTCCGGGTTATCGATCAGGGTCGGATAAAAGCTGTGGACCGCCTGGCGGTAGGCGTCGATAAAACCGTCGACCCGGTCCTGGGGTACCAGCACGTAATCCGGGGCGATGCAGGTCTGTCCCGCGTTCAGGGTCTTGCCCCAGGCGATGCGCTGGGCGGCATCCTTGAGCGGTACATCGGCCGACACAATGGCAGGAGATTTGCCGCCCAGTTCCAGGGTGACGGGGGTCAGGTTTTCAGCGGCCGCGCGCATCACCTGCTTGCCCACGTGGGTGGAGCCGGTGAACAGCAAGTGATCAAACCCCAGGCTGGAGAACGCTACAGCCACATCGGCTTCGCCCAGCACCACCGTCACCATGTCTTCGGGAAAGATGCGCCCCAGCAAATCCTTGAGCAAACGCCCTGTGGCCGGGGTGAACTCGCTGAGCTTGAGCATGACCCGGTTGCCGGCGGCCAATGCCCCGACCAAAGGGCCAATTGCCAGGTACAGCGGGTAGTTCCACGGCACGATAATTCCGACCACGCCCAGTGGCTGGTACACCACCTTGGCGCTGGCGGGGACGAACATCATGCCGACGCTGCGCGTTGAAGGCTTCATCCAGCGCTTGAGGTGTCTGAGGGTGTAATCAATGCTGTGCAGGCAAGGCATCAGCTCGGCAAACAAGGTTTCGTCCGGACTGCGATGGCTGAAATCCTGACTGATGGCGTCGATCAAGACTTCACGCTCGGCACTGAGCAGTTGGCGCAGACTTTTTAACCATTGCTGGCGTTGCGCAAGAGGTGCAAACGGATGGGCTGCGTAGGCCTGACGCTGTTTGTCGAGCAGTGAATTGAGCTCATCCTGAAGGGCTGAGACGTTGTGATCGTAGGCACTGTCGACAGACATGGTTGCTCCAGGCGTTTTTTCTATGGGTTTTTATCGTTGGAGAGCAGGGATGTTTTTAGAGCTTGTGCTCTAAGTTGTCAATCGCCGGGCCTGTCACCCGTGTTGTTTATCGATTCAAGGTTAGGCCGTAAGATGCCTTTCGTTTTTAAATTAAGCGCAAGCCCATGGCCATACGACTAAAAACCAGCCAGCGCATCGCCAATAGCAGCCTGGAGCTTTTTAACCAGCTGGGCGAACGCAGTGTCAGTACCAACCACATTGCGGCCCATATGGAAATTTCGCCGGGCAATCTGTATTACCACTTCCCGAACAAGCAGGCGATCATCTCGGTGTTGTTCAGTGAGTACGAAGCACTGGTGTTGAGTTTTTTACACCCGCCAGAAGGGCGTTTGCCCACCGTTGCCGACAAGCGCCATTACTTGCAGCAACTGCTGGATGCCATGTGGCGCTACCGTTTTTTGTACCGCGACATTGAGCATTTACTGCACAGCGATTCGGAACTGGCCATCCGCTATCGACGCTTTTCACAGCACTGCCTGACTCAGGCGCAGGCGATCTATGCCGGATTCGTCGAGGCCGAAATCTTGCGTATGACCTCCCAGCAAATCGAATCCTTGAGCCTTAACGCGTGGATTATTCTTACCTCGTGGGTCGGATTTTTATGCACCACCCGTGAGAACAGTGAGCAGCTCAGCGAGCAGGCGATCAAGCGTGGTGTGTATCAACTGCTGGTGCTGGAGGCGGGGTTTGTCACCGACCAGGCCCGTGAAGCAGTCGATGAACTGATCAAGGAATATTACGTTCCCCTGGAACATGCGCTGTACGCTCAATAACTGCATTTCACCCCCTCACAGGAGTTCACTATGCCCGTTGCGCAACTGATCAGCCCTCAAGCCCTGAATGAACGTCAGGCGCAGCCCGGCCTGGTTATTCTGGACTGTCGCTTTGCCCTGGAAGACCCGGATTATGGCCGTTGCAGTTATGCCGAAGGGCACATTGCCGGCGCACAGTTTGCCGACCTTGAGCGTGACCTGAGCGGGCCGGTGATCAAGGGCGTGACAGGTCGCCATCCGCTGCCCGATCCGCGCACCCTTGTGGAGCGACTGCGCACCTGGGGTGTAAATGCCGACAGCGATGTGGTGCTGTATGACGATGGTCCCGGTGCCTTTGCTGCTCGGGCATGGTGGTTGCTGACCTGGCTGGGCAAGCGCGACGGCGTGTTTATCCTGGATGGCGGCCTCAAGGCCTGGCATGGAGCGGGCTTTCCCCTGAGCCTGGATGCGGCTCCGACGTTGCGCGGCACGTTCGAAGGTAAACCTGACAGCCATATGCTGCTCAGCGCGGAGCAACTGCAAAAGCGCCTTGGCAAACCGCAGATGACCTTGATCGATGCCCGTGCGCAGCCGCGCTTTCGAGGCGAGGTGGAGCCCATCGATCCTGTTGCCGGACATATTCCAGGCGCGCAATGCGCAGCGTTCAGCGAAAACCTCGATAGCACGGGGCGTTTTTTGCCTGCCGAGCAACTCAAGCAGCGGTTCGCCGAAAAACTGGGGGATCGCTCGCCCGATGAACTGGTGGCCTATTGCGGGTCCGGTGTGACGGCGTGTCATAACCTTTTTGCGCTGGGGCTGGCGGGTTATCCGCTGGGCAAGCTCTATGCGGGCTCGTGGAGTGAGTGGATCAACGATCCGGCGCGTGGCATTGCTACCGGCGATTGATCAACCGAGGGCGGTTTAGTGTGTGGGAGCGGGCTGCAATCATCGGCGGTCCGAGTTGGCACTGGCCAAGCGATACGCACCAGGGCCAACGCCATAGACCTTCTTGAATTGCCGACTCAGGTGGCTCTGGTCGGCAAAACCCAATTGCGTCGCCACTTGTAGCGGCAAGCAGCCTTGTTGCAACAAGGCCCGGGCATGGGCGATGCGCTGCTGCATCAGCCAGGTGTGTGGCGGCATGCCAGTGGCTCGTTGAAACACCCGGGCAAAGTGGAACGCAGACAAGTTGACCGCTGCGGCGAGCTCTTCCAGTGAGGGTGGCTCTGCCAGCCGGGCGTTTAACAGTTCCTTGGCCCGGCTTACGGCACGATGCTCGACGCCGGGTTTTGCCGGCATCGGCAGGCGGGCATGGCGATTGAGCAGGGCTAGCATCATCTGGCGCCATACAGTTTGCTGGTGCAAGGCGGTTTCTGGCCCTTCCAGCAATTGATGCAGCCGGAACAACCCGTGAAACAGGTCGCTGTCGTACAGCAATGTGTCATTGAAGGTCGGCAAGTGCGTGGCGGGCAGTTCGAGTTCTTCGAGCAATTGTTGAATTTGCGCGTTGTCCGGGTAAAAAGCCCGGTAGCGCCAGCCCGCATCATGGCCTTTGTGCCCATTGTGGACTTCGTCCGGGTTGATCAGCACCAGCGTGCCCGTGGCGGCCAGGTGTTCGGCGCCCCGATAGCGATAACGCTGGGCGCCCTCGACGATCATGCCGATCACAAAACCATCATGCACATGGGGCACGAAGCGGTGCTCGATATAGCGCGCCGTGAGCAATTCGACACCCGTCAGGGGCGGCGTCTGCCAGAAGCGAATCGACTCACCCTGCTGTGCGTCCATTACTCGGACTCAAGCCGCAGCGCGGCCAGCCATTGGGGAATCCGTCGCTCAAGGTAGTAACCCGGCCTGGTCGGCGTACCTTCCAAAAAGCCGACATGTCCGCCTTTGGCGTGCAATTCAAGTTGCGTGCTGGGCGACAGCTCGCTGGTTTCAGGGATGCTGTGCTTGAACACGAACGGATCGTCCGTGGACTGGATAATCAGGGTTGGGGTGTCGATAGTACCAAGGAAGTAACGACTGGAGGCGCGACGGTAGTAATCATCGACGTTGAGATAGCCGTTAAGGGGGGCTGTCACACGGTCATCGAATTCCCAGAAGGTACGCATCTTTCCCAGCGTCTTCACTGAACCCAGCTCGGCCAGCCTAGCGAGGCCTTCGTGTTGGGCATCGATCTGGAACCGGTGCTTTTTGACTTTGACGTAGGCCAGCATCTCGCGCATGAAATGAGCCTGGTAGACCCTCGAAAACCCGAGGCCGATCCGGTCTGCACACTGGTCAAGACGGAACGGTACCGATACGGCGACGGCACCTTGCAAGCCACTCTCGTGGCCGCTTTCGCCCAGATACTTGAGCAGCACATTGCCCCCCAGCGAATAGCCCACGGCATACAGCGGCGCCAACGGGTGTGTGGCGCGCAAATGCGCCACGGCCTCGGCCAGGTCTTCGCTGGCGCCTGAATGATAGCTGCGAGCCAACAGGTTGGGTTCGCCCGAGCAGCCTCTCCAGTTCAGTGCTGCACTGGTCCAGCCGCGTGCGGCAAGGGCGTTTTGCAGCCCCAGAACATAGTGCGAACCCGATGAGCCGGTCAGGCCGTGCAGCACCAGAACGACGGGGGCATATGCCTGCGGCGTGCCGTGCCAGTCCAGATCGAGAAAGTCGCCGTCCTTGAGCCAGATGCGTTCACGCCGATGCTCGATGGCAGGTTTTGTGCGCCATAACGGCCCCCATAACGTCTGGATATGAGGATTGCCCAAACCCGGCGCCGTGACAAACGGCTTGAGGGGTAAAGCATGGCTGGCTGAAAAAGGCACGGTGGTTCTCATCGGATGACAGGTACGGCGGGTGTCTAAATTGCCACATTGCAGCCCGGCACCCAAGTGTTGCGTAATGGCCAGTTAGTTATCTGATGGTTGGCATGCAACGGGGTCCCATCAAAAGAACCGGCTGGGCTTGCGAAGGCAGGAGAGGGTGTTACGCAGGGATTTTGTGTTTGCAGGCGCGCTCAAGGCATCGCCCGGACCGTGGAGCCGCTGCCGTAGGCTGCGATAAGGGCCGAAGGGATTGCTCTTGAAAAAGAGCAATCCCTTCGGGCTCGATCGCAGCCTGCGGCAGCGGCTACAGGTTATTGTGCGGCCGCAGCCTCACGCTGCCACAGGGCGTAGTTCACGCCCCCGGCTTTTTGCTCGCGGTGCAGGCGCCAGTTGGCAGGCAGGCTCAGTTCCGATGGGCGGACTTCGCTTTCGGTGTAAACCCATGCGTCATCGGCCAGCCAGCCGCGTTGCTCCAGCAGGTCGCAGGCCGGCTTGAGCAGGTCCTTGTTGAACGGCGGGTCCAGGAAAACCACGTCGAACGTGTCAGTTGCCGTCGCGTCCAGATAACGAAGGGCGTCGGTCTGCTGCACTTCGCCGACCGTGCAGCGCAGGATGCCCATGTTCTCGCGAATGTTGGAAATCGCATCGCGGTTGCTGTCCAGTGCCACGCCTTTGGCTGCGCCGCGGGACATGGCTTCAAGGAACAGCGCGCCGCTGCCGGCGAATACGTCCAGTACCTTGGCGCCGCCGATGTGCGGGGCCAACCAGTTGAACAGGGTTTCTCGCACGCGATCCGGTGTCGGACGCAGGCCCTCTACATGGGGGAAGTCGAGCTTGCGGCTGCGCCATTCCCCGCCAATGATGCGTAACTGACCCGCACCTGAGTGCGATGTGTTTTTTGGCTTTGCCATTAATGCTCCGGAACCCCAAGAGGTTGCTCTGAAGGTTTGTCGGTAGGAGGTGGCAGTGGTTTTTGCGGCACGGTTGGGCCAGCGGTCACTACGACCATTTTGTCGGCGCTCAGGTGCTTGTTCATGGCGGCCTTGACCTGATCGGTGGTCAGGTCCTGGGATTTCTGCATGAAGGTTTCAAGATAGTCCAAAGGCAAATCATAGAAGCCCATTGCGCCAAGTTGGCCGACGATGGCTGAGTTGCTGGCAGTGGACAGCGGGAAGCTGCCTGCCAGTTCACGCTTGGCATCGTCGAGTTCTTTTTGCGTCGGACCATTTTTCAGGTAATCAGCCAAAATGTCTTGCACCAATTTGAGCGTACCTTCGCTCAATTCGGCACGGGTTTGCAGGTTGATCATGAACGGGCCACGGGCTTGCATCGGGCTGAAGCCGGAATACACGCCATAGGTCAGGCCGCGCTTTTCACGCACTTCAGTCATCAGGCGCGTGCCGAAACCGCCGCCACCCAGGATGCTGTTGCCCAAAGCCAGTGCGGCATAGTCGGGATCGTCACGGTCAATGCCCAGCTGGGACACCAGCAAGTGGGTTTGCTTGGACGGGAACTCGATGTGGGTTGCGCCGGGTTTTGGCTCGCTCGGTTGCACTGTTTTTGCAACGGCCGGGCCCTTGGGCAGCGCGGCCGAAACCTGGGCTGCGATGGCTTCTGCTTCAGCGCGAGACAGGTCGCCAACGATCGCAATGACTGCGTTGCCAGCGGTGTAGGCCTTGTTGTGGAAGGCCTTGAGTTGATCGATGGTTATAGAGGTGATGCTTTGGGCGTTGCCATCGCTGGCGTGAGCGTACGGGTGATCGCCGTACAGGCGCTTGAACAGCTCATCGCTGGCCAGTTTTCCGGGGTTTTGCTTCTGGAACTCAAAACTGGCGAGCAACTGGTTTTTGATCCGCGCCAGGGAGTCAGCCGGGAATTTCGGCTTGCCCACCACCTCGGCGAACAGATTGAGCGCCGGAGTGCGTTTGTCCACATCGCTCAGGCTGCGCAGTGAGGCAACGGCCATATCGCGATAAGCACCATTGCCGAAGTCGGCACCCAGGCCCTCAAAGCCCTGGGCGATGGCGCCTACATCTTTGCCGGCCACGCCTTCGTTGAGCATGGCGTTGGTCAGCAGGGCCAGACCGGGGGTGTTGTCGTCCTGGCTGCTGCCGGCGGCGAAGGTCAGGCGCAGGTCGAACATCGGCAGCTCCCGTGCTTCGACGAACAGCACTTTGGAGCCTTCGGCGGTTTTCCAGGTTTGCACGTTCAGCGCACGGTGGCTGGGAGCCTTGCCGTCGAGTTCGGCCAATGACTGGAGTTTTTGCTCGGTCTTGGCCTTGTCCAGCGCCTGGCTTGCAACCGATTGGTCGGGATTGGCAAAAAAGTAGCCGAGTGCGCCAACCAGAACGGCAGCGCTCAGACCGAGCAGGGCGAAGCGGGAGGCTTTACGCTCACTCATGGGTTTTCTCCTCGGGCAGAACATGCGCAACGCTCAGGCGGTCGCGAGTGAAATAGGTGCGGGCGGCTTGCTGGATATCGGCCGGTGTGACCTTTTGCAGGTCACCCAGCTCGGAGTCCATCAGCTTCCAGGACAGGCCGACGGTTTCCAGTTGGCCAATCGAGGTGGCCTGGCTGGTGATCGAGTCGCGCTCGTAGACCAGGCCGGCAATCACCTGGGCACGCACACGCTCAAGTTCTTCAGTGGTAGGCGGGGTCTTTTTCAGGTCGTCGAGCAAACGCCACAAACCCGCTTCGGCCTGGGCCATGGTGACTTTTTTCTGGCTGTTGGGCATGGCTGAAAGCATGAACAGGCTGTCGCCACGGGTGAAGGCGTTGTAGCTGGACGATGCCCCGGAGACCAGTTCTTCACCGCGCTCAAGCTGGGTCGGCATGCGTGCGCTGTAGCCGCCGTCCAGCAGCGCAGAAATCAGGCGCAGGGCATTGGCGGTGATCGGGTCTTTGGCCGTCGCAATGCTTGGCACGTTAAAGCCCAGCATCAAGCTTGGCAGTTGGGTCTGTACGTGGATCTTGAGCAGGCGCTCGCCAGGGGTTGGCAGCTCCAGCGGGATTTTGGCGACAGGAATTTCGCGTTTTGGAACAGGCCCGAAGTAGCGTTGAGCCAGGGCTTTGACTTCATCCGGGGTCACGTCGCCGACCACGACCAGCGTGGCGTTGTTGGGCGCATACCACTCTTCATACCATGCGCGCAGTTCGCCAACGCTCATGCGCTCAAGGTCCACCATCCAGCCGATGGTCGGAGTGTGGTAGCCGCTGGACGGGAAGGCCATTGCACTGAACAGCTCGTAGGCTTTGCTCATGGGCTGGTCGTCGGTGCGCAGGCGGCGTTCTTCCTTGATCACTTCGATCTCGCGCTTGAACTCTTCAGGCGGCAGGCGAAGGCTGGCCATGCGATCGGCCTCAAGTTCAAAGGCCACGCCCAGGCGGTCGCGGGCCAGCACCTGGTAATAGGCGGTGTAGTCGTCGCTGGTGAAGGCGTTTTCCTGGGCGCCAAGGTCGCGCAGGATCAACGAGGCCTCGCCGGGGCCGACCTTGTTGCTGCCCTTGAACATCATGTGCTCAAGGGCGTGGGACAGGCCGGTCTTGCCTGGCGTCTCGAAACTGGAACCCACTTTGTACCAGACCTGGGAGACCACTACGGGCGCGCGATGGTCTTCGCGCACAATGACTTTCAGGCCATTGTCCAGGCGGAACTCGTGAGTAGGCTGCGGTTCGGCCGCCAGGGCCGAAAGCGGAAGTAAAACTGTGCTGAGCAACAGGCCAGCAGCGCGGCGGGCTAGATTCATTCGTTTTTTAACCTGTTGGGCTACCTGCTCGGCCTTAGCGTCTGCAGGTGAGGAGGTGCTAGGATACTGATCCGTTTTACCGGCGGCCACGCCTATCAGGCCATTGACGATCAGACTAAGGTTGATCGGGCAGTATAGGAGCCCGCTTGGAAGTGTGGATGTATCCCGGTAAATTTCGCATTTTTGCCGACTTTCCCGTGACAGACCCGAGTTAAGACGAAGTTCACGAGGTGCGTTTTACCCTCTGAACACAGTTGCGTGCGAACAAGCTGACAAAATTACAGTCTGTTTCACACCGAATATTATTTGCCGGGGCGCCACAGTGGCGCGCCGCTACGATGAGATAGCCGTCCTCCATGTTTGGTTCCAACGACGACAAGAAGAACCCAGCTGCGGCTGGCGAGAAAAAAGGCCTGTTCGGATGGCTGCGCAGAAAGCCGCAGGAAACCGTCGTGGAACAGCCCGCGCCTGCGCCCGAAATTACCCCGCAGCCGTTGATTGAGGCCACTGTGGTGGTCGTCGAGGCAACGCCTGAAGTGGTCGTCGTGGCCGCAGCACCAGCGGTTGAGCCAGCCATTGAACCGCCTGTCACCTCTGAGACGGCGCCGTGGCCGCCGTTGCCTGTTCCCGAAGAGCCGGTGGCACTGGTTGCCGACGTGCAAGCGCCGCATGTCGTGCCTCCGATTCCTGAGCCCGAGGTGGTTGTTCCCGAGCCGGTGATTGCCCCGGAGCCTGTGGTTGAAGAGCCCGAAGTGGTTGAACCCATCGTTGAGCCAGAGCCAGTTGCCGTTGTTGAGCCGGTCATCGTGCCAGCTCCGGTGGTGGCTGCAGCCGCTCCTGTGGTTGAAGCCCCGGTGCCGGCTCCTGTGGTTGCCGCTGAACCCAAGACAGGCTTCTTTGCCCGTCTCAAGCAAGGTCTGTCCAAGACCAGCGCCAGCATTGGCGAAGGCATGGCCAGCCTGTTTCTGGGTAAAAAGGCCATTGATGACGATTTGCTCGAAGAGATCGAAACCCGTTTGCTGACCGCCGATGTGGGCGTTGAAGCAACGTCGGTGATCATTAAAAACCTGACGCAGAAAGTCGCCCGCAAGCAATTGACCGATGCCGACGCACTGTACAAGTCGTTGCAGGACGAGCTGGCGGCCATGCTCAAGCCGGTTGAACAGCCGCTGAAAATCGAATCGCAAAACAAGCCATTCGTGATTCTGGTGGTGGGCGTCAACGGTGCCGGTAAAACCACCACCATCGGCAAGCTGGCCAAAAAGCTGCAGCTTGAAGGCAAGAAAGTCATGCTGGCGGCCGGTGATACCTTCCGCGCCGCGGCCGTTGAGCAGTTGCAGGTGTGGGGCGAGCGCAACCATATCCCGGTCATTGCCCAGCACACTGGCGCTGACTCGGCATCGGTGATTTTTGACGCCGTGCAAGCCGCTAAGGCCCGTGGCATCGACGTATTGATCGCTGATACCGCCGGTCGCCTGCACACCAAAGACAATCTGATGGAAGAACTCAAGAAAGTTCGTCGGGTTATCGGCAAGCTCGACGCCGACGCCCCGCACGAAGTGTTGCTGGTGCTTGATGCTGGCACGGGGCAGAACGCTATCAGCCAGACCAAGCAGTTTGATCAGACCGTTGCCCTCACAGGCCTGGCGCTGACCAAGCTGGACGGCACGGCCAAGGGCGGGGTGATTTTCGCCTTGGCCAAGCAATTCAATATCCCGATCCGCTTTATCGGTGTGGGTGAAGGCATTGATGATTTGCGTGACTTTGAGTCCGAACCCTTTGTCCAGGCTCTGTTTGCGGAGCGGGAGCGTCCATGATTCGTTTCGAGCAGGTCGGTAAGCGCTATCCAAATGGACACGTGGGCCTGCACGAGCTGAGCTTTCGGGTCCGTCGGGGCGAATTCCTCTTTGTGACCGGCCACTCCGGCGCAGGTAAAAGCACGCTGTTGCGCCTGCTGCTGGCGATGGAACGTCCGACCACCGGCAAGTTGCTGCTGGCCGGGCAGGACCTGGGGCAGATCAGCAATGCGCAGATTCCTTTCTTGCGTCGCCAGATCGGCGTGGTGTTCCAGAACCACCAGCTGTTGTTTGATCGCACGGTGTTCAACAACGTCGCCTTGCCGCTGCAGATTCTCGGGTTGTCCAAACCTGAAATCGCCAAGCGAGTCGACTCGGCGCTGGAGCGTGTTGCGCTGTCGGACAAAACCGATCTTTATCCAGGTGACTTGTCCACAGGTCAGCAACAACGCGTGGGCATTGCCCGAGCCATTGTCCATCGTCCGGCCTTGCTGCTGGCCGATGAGCCCACCGGTAACCTCGATCCGCGTCTGGCGGCGGAAATCATGGGCGTATTTGAAGACATCAACCGTTTGGGCACCAGCGTACTGATCGCCAGCCATGACCTGGCCCTGATCGCACGCATGCGCCATCGCATGCTGACCTTGCAGCGCGGGCGATTGATTGGCGACGGGGAGGCCGCCGTATGAGTGCAACACGCAGCTCCAAAGTGTCCGAACGCGTAGCACCCAAGGCAGCCGATCCGCAGCCACCGAAGAAAAAACACGACGATGACGATGGTCCGACCTTTGGCATGTTGTTTCACGCCTGGGTTGAGGCCCACCGTGCAAGCTTGCTCGATAGCCTCAAGCGCCTGGGCAAGCAGCCCATTGGCAGTTTTTTTACCTGTCTGGTGATGGCCGTTGCTCTGAGTCTGCCCATGGGCTTGTCGTTGTTGCTTAACAACGTCGAGCGCTTGGGAGGTTCCTGGCAGCGTGCAGCGCAAATCTCTCTGTACTTGCAGATGGATGCCAGCAGCGAGCAGGGTGAAAAACTCAGCGATCAGATAAAAGGTATGGCGGGGGTGGCTGACGCAGAATTCATCAGCCGTGAAAAAGCTCTTGAAGAGTTCCAGCAGCAGTCTGGGCTGGGCGAAGCGCTTAAAGAACTGCCCGATAACCCGTTGCCGGGCGTAGTGCTCGTGACCCCGGCCGAGGTCGATAAAGCCACACTTGAGGCGCTTCGCGAGCGTCTTGCGCAGTTGCCAAATGTGCAACAGGCGCAACTTGATCTAGTCTGGGTCGAGCGCTTGGCGGCCATCCTGAAATTGGGTGACCGTTTTGTGTTTGGCTTGACGGTGTTGCTGGTATCAGCTTTGCTGCTGGTCATCGGTAATACGATTCGTTTGCATATCGAGAATCGTCGTATCGAAATTGAAGTCATCAAGCTGGTCGGTGGTACTGACAGCTATGTGCGCAGGCCATTTCTGTACATGGGCGCGCTGTATGGTTTCGGTGCGGGAGTGCTTTCCTGGGGCGTTTTGGCTTTCGGCCTGAATTGGCTAAACGACGCGGTGGTGGGATTGGCTGGTCTGTATGGCAGCAATTTTGCCCTGGCGGGTGTGCCGGTAGCCGATGGTCTGTCTCTCTTGCTTGGCGCGGTGTTGTTAGGGTATATCGGTGCATGGATTGCAGTCGCGCGTCACTTACGTGAGCTTTCGCCCAAGTAGTGTCTTTACACCTGTTGACCTTTTCAGCTTTTTTTGGGAACTTTTTTCCAGGTTTCCGGTCAACTTTCGCAGTGCTGAACTGCACGAGTTATGTAAGACGGAGGTTTTTTCGTATGACCACTTCTTTGCAACCTGCGTATGCGTTGGTCCCTGGTGCGAACCTTGAGGCCTATGTCAACACGGTGAACAGCATTCCACTGCTGACACCGGAGCAGGAGCGTGAACTGGCCGAGAGTCTCTATTATGAGCAGGATTTGGGGGCGGCTCGGCAGATGGTGCTCGCCCACCTGCGTTTTGTTGTACACATTGCCCGTAGTTATTCGGGCTATGGCCTGGCTCAGGCTGACCTGATCCAGGAAGGCAACGTCGGCCTGATGAAGGCGGTCAAACGCTTTAACCCTGAAATGGGCGTGCGTCTGGTGTCGTTCGCCGTTCACTGGATCAAGGCAGAGATCCACGAGTTCATTTTGCGTAACTGGCGGATCGTGAAAGTTGCGACCACCAAGGCTCAGCGCAAACTGTTCTTCAACCTGCGCAGCCAGAAAAAACGTTTGGCCTGGCTGAACAACGACGAAGTTCATCGTGTGGCTGAAAGCCTCGGCGTAGAGCCTCGCGAAGTGCGCGAGATGGAAAGCCGCCTGACCGGTCATGACATGGCCTTCGACCCGGCAGCTGAAGCTGACGACGACAGTGCATTCCAGTCGCCAGCCAACTACCTGGAAGACCATCGGTACGACCCGGCGCGCCAACTGGAAGATGCTGACTGGACCGATAACTCCACCAGCAATCTGCATGAAGCGCTGGAAGTGCTGGACGACCGCAGTCGCGACATTCTGTATCAGCGCTGGCTGGCTGAAGAGAAAGCCACGCTGCACGACCTGGCACAGAAGTACAACGTGTCTGCCGAGCGGATTCGTCAGCTTGAAAAAAGCGCGATGAACAAGCTCAAACTGTCGATTGCCGCCTAACCCGGCTCGATAAAAAAACGCCCCGGCTCGCAAGAGTCGGGGCGTTTTTGTATGTGTTGCAATTGCGTTCATTCTACGGCGCGGATGGTGTGGGGGGCTGCTTCAGTCAGCCCACGGCGCCTTGCGCGAGTTATTCAGGGTGTCGAGGTAGCTATCACCGCCCAACTGGCGCATTTGCTGGCGAATCCAGCCTGCGCGGCGGCTCACGTAGGTGCTGGGGTGGCTGGCACTCCAGTTCAGCGGGCTGGGCAGCACCGCTGCCAGGTAGCTGGCCTGCTGGGTTGAAAGGTTCTTGGCACTCACACCGAAGTGATGGCGAGCTGCCGCTTCTGCGCCGAATACGCCTTCATCCCACTCTGCACTGTTGAGATACACCTCAAGAATTCGCTGCTTGGGCCAAAGGATTTCAATCAACCCGGTAAACCAGGCTTCCAGGCCCTTGCGTAACCAGCTGCGGCCCGACCATAAAAACAGGTTCTTCGACACTTGCTGGCTCAGCGTGCTGGCGCCGCGCAATGTGCCGCCCTGCTCGTTGTGCACCAGGGCAGCGCGGATTGCACCGAAGTCGAAACCCCAGTGCTCGGGAAATTTCTGATCCTCGCCAGCCATGACTGCGACTTTGAGGTCGTTGGAGATTTCATCCCACGGCCGCCAACTGCGCTGCAGGTCGATGGGCTCACCATCGAACCAGGACTCGACCTTGCGCTCGACCATCAGTGCAGTGCCGGGTGGTGGCACCCAGCGAAAGATCAGCACCAGCAATGCGCTGCCCACTGCGAACCAGAGCAGGGCTTTAAGAAAGCGGTGAACAAGAAAACGCAGCATAGATGGCTTGGCCGAACCCGTTGAGCGGGCCATTATACAGACCCTGCGCCATTCGATGATCCTGACTGGAGTTACCCCATGCTGCGCACTTATTTGATGCTGGCCGCTTTCTTTGGCTTTACCGGTGTTGCGCTGGGCGCATTCGCCGCCCACGGCCTGAAAGGTCGCTTGAGTGAGCAGTATCTGGCTATTTTTCATACAGGCGTGACCTACCAACTGGTCCACACCCTGGCCCTTTTCGGCGTGGTATTGCTTGCCACGCATCTGCCCGGACGCCTGGTGACCTGGGCAGGTATCTGTTTCGCCCTCGGGATCGTGCTGTTCTCGGGCAGTCTGTACCTGCTGACCATGACTGGCATCAGCAAGCTGGGGATCATTACACCCTTCGGTGGCCTGGCATTTTTGGCCGGCTGGCTGTGTTTGGGGCTGGCCGCCTGGCGCCTGAGCTGAGACCACAAGATGAATGGCTTGGGTCGGCCTGACTGATCGGGCTAGAATGCTGGCCCCTTAAAATGAAGGCAGCGTCGCGCATGCTCATTCAGTTGAACGGTGAATCCTTTGAACTACCGGACGGCGAGACCGTCGCGGATCTGCTGGCACGCCAGGAGCTGACGGGCCGTCGGGTCGCGGTCGAGCTCAATCTGGACATTGTCCCGCGCAGCCAGCATGCCGAAACGGTACTCAAAGCAGGCGATCAGGTTGAAGTGGTGCACGCCATCGGTGGCGGCTAGGTTTTGCCACACACTTCACGCCCGGCCCACAGTGCACACAATTAAAGAGGATTCCCGATGAGCAACGTTCGCAGCGACAAGCCCTTTATCCTGGCTGGCCGTACCTATCAGTCGCGTTTGCTGGTAGGCACCGGCAAGTACCGTGACCTTGAAGAAACCCGCCTGGCCATCGAAGCCTCGGGTGCTGAAATCGTCACTGTTGCTGTGCGTCGCACCAACATCGGCCAGAACCCGGGCGAGCCCAACCTGCTGGACGTGTTGCCGCCGGATCGCTACACCATCCTGCCGAACACCGCCGGTTGCTATGACGCGGTCGAAGCCGTGCGCACCTGCCGCCTGGCCCGTGAACTGCTCGATGGCCACAAGCTGGTCAAGCTCGAAGTGCTGGCAGATCAGAAGACCCTGTTCCCCAACGTCATCGAAACCCTCAAGGCCGCCGAGATTCTGGTCAAGGACGGTTTTGACGTCATGGTGTACACCAGTGATGACCCGATCATTGCCCGCGAGCTTGAAGCCATGGGCTGTATTGCCGTGATGCCGCTGGCTGGCCTGATTGGTACAGGTTTGGGGATCTGCAATCCGTACAACCTGCGCATCATTCTTGAAGAAGCAAAAATTCCGGTGCTGGTCGATGCGGGTGTGGGTACTGCCTCCGACGCGACCATTGCCATGGAAATGGGCTGTGAGGCGGTGCTGATGAACTCGGCCATCGCCAACGCCCAGCACCCGATCATCATGGCCGAAGCCATGAAGCACGCCATTGTGGCGGGCCGTCTGGCGTATCTGGCCGGGCGCATGCCGAAAAAACTCTATGCCAGCGCCTCTTCGCCGCTGGATGGTCTGATCAAGTAAGAGCCACTGATGACTGAATCACTAGACACCCCAATCCCGGAAGAAGGCGAAGATCGCCAACACCGCCGCATCAAGAGTTTTGTGATGCGCGCCGGGCGCATGACCGAAGGCCAGCAACGCGGCCTCGATCAAGGCACGCCGCTCTATGTACTGCCGCTGGCTGACGCGCCGGTCGATTTTGATCAGGTGTTCGGCCGCTCCGCGCCGCGTACCCTCGAAATCGGCTTTGGCATGGGCCATTCCCTGCTGGAAATGGCGGCTGCTTCGCCTGAGCAGGACTTCATCGGGGTAGAGGTTCACCGCCCGGGTGTGGGCGCGCTGTTAAATGGCGTGCTGACCCAGGGCCTGACCAACCTGCGGGTTTACGATTGCGATGCGATCGAAGTGCTGACCCGTTGCGTGGCAGACAACAGCCTTGACCGTCTGTTGCTGTTCTTCCCGGACCCTTGGCACAAGAGCCGTCACCACAAGCGCCGGATCGTGCAAGCGTCCTTCGCCGAGCTGGTGCGCTCCAAGCTCAAGGCCGGTGGCGTGCTGCACATGGCTACCGATTGGGAACCGTACGCTGAATACATGCTGGAAGTGATGAACGTCGCGCCGGGCTACCGTAACCTGGCTGAAGATGGCCTTTGCGTGCCGCGTCCGCCTGAGCGCCCGGTGACCAAGTTCGAACGCCGCGGCGAACGTCTGGGTCATGGCGTGTGGGATTTGAAGTTCGAAAAACTGGCGTAGTCGCTGCCGAAGGCTGCGAAGGGTTGCGTAGCAACCCGTTTCTTTGAAGATCCACGAGGTAAGTGCGACGGCTTCGCCGCCGGTCGCAGCCTCGTGCCTCGGCAGCGACTACAGTCAGGTACGTCTACCCCCGTCGATCCGCCACAACCCCGATCAACACCAGCACCACCAACAACACCGGCGCCAGGCTGTAGTTGTTGAACTGGCTCAATCCGCGCTCTACCCACGGCGTGGCATAGATCAACGCAGCGCCGCTGCCGATCAGGCACAGCAAGGCCATCAGCGGAACGCGCAAGGCGCCGGCGATGCTGCCCAGACGTTGTTCGACCCAGCCCTTGAAGTCGGCACCAAACAGCACCAGCACACAGCCAATCAATGCCAGAGCGATCTCCGAGAGATGGCTGCGGCTCCAGCGCGATACGGTGGCAAGCAGGTCAAGTACCAAGTCCATTCGAGTTCCTTAGGTCAAAAAGTGCTGCAACAAGTCGTTGAGAAACAGCTGGCCCCGGGCGGTTGCCGCCAGGCGTGACGGTTCGACCTGCAATAAGCCACTTTGTTCGGCTTCTTTACGTCCAATGCTCAGGCTTTCCAGGGGCAACCCGGTGCGCTGAGGGTAGAGCACCGAGTCGACGCCATCGGTCAGGCGCAAGGCGTTCATTAGAAACTCGAAAGGTAGCTCTTCGGCTGTAAGAGTTTTCTCGCCTGCTTGAAAGTTTTTAGCTGGATTCAGGTAGTCCTTCGGCAGGCGGGTTTTCCAGGTGCGTACGATACGGCCATCGGGATGGCTCAATTTGCCGTGGGCTCCGGCGCCGATGCCGATAAAGTCGCCAAAGCTCCAGTAGTTGAGGTTATGCCGCGCCGCACGACCGGGCTGGGCATAAGCCGAAACTTCGTACTGGGCGTAGCCGTGTTCGGCGAGCAGTGCCTGGCCGGCTTCCTGAATATCCCACAAGGTGTCGTCTTCAGGCAGAACCGGCGGCTGGTTCCAGAACACGGTATTGGGTTCCAGTGTCAGTTGATACCACGACAGGTGGGTCGGCTTGAGTGCGATCGCCTGGCGCAGGTCGCCCAGGGCGTCTTCCAGCGACTGATCGGGCAAGCCGTGCATCAAGTCCAGGTTGAAATTGTCAAAGCCCGCCTGACGCGCCATCCCGGCGGCACGCACGGCCTCGTCACCGTTGTGGATGCGGCCCAGGGCCTGCAGTTTTTCTTGCTGGAAGCTCTGGATACCAATCGACAGGCGATTGATCCCCAGTTGGCGGTAGGCCACGAACTTTTCCTGCTCGAACGTACCGGGGTTGGCTTCCAGGGTGATTTCGATATCGCTGGCAAACGGGGTACGCGCTTCAACACCCTTGAGCAAGCGCCCCAGGGATTGCGCGCTGAACAGGCTGGGTGTGCCGCCGCCGAAAAATATCGAGCTCAGCTCACGGCCATAGACGGCATGCAGGTCCTGATCAAGATCGGCCAGCAGCGCGTCGACGTACTCGTCTTCGGGCAGCACCGGGCTTGCGGTGTGGGAGTTGAAGTCGCAGTACGGGCATTTGCGCACGCACCACGGGATATGGATGTACAGCGACAGGGGTGGCAATTGGCTCAGCGGCGCGCGTGGCGCCTGCTGGGTAAAGCCAGCCGCGCCCAGATAGAGCGGCTGTGGAGGTGTGTCGTGGGTCATTTCAGGCCCAAACGCTGACGCAGAAGAACCATGGCCCGGGCACGATGGCTCAGCTGGTTTTTCTCGATCGGGCTGAGTTCGGCGCTGGAGCAGTTGCGCTCCGGGACCCAGAACAGCGGGTCATAGCCAAAACCGTGTTCGCCACTGGCCACAGGCAGGATGCGCCCGTGCCACAAGCCTTCGCAGATAATCGGCAGCGGATCATCGGCGTGGCGCACCAGCGCCAGCACGCAGACAAACTGTGCGCCGCGCTCGGCTTCAGGCACGTCCTTGAGGGCGTCCAGCAGCTTGGCGTTGTTCGCCGCGTCACCTTGGCCGTCAGCGTAACGCGCCGAATAGATGCCCGGCGCGCCACCGAGAAAGTCCACCGCCAGCCCCGAATCGTCGGCCAGTGCCGGCAAACCCGAGATGCGCGCCGCATTGCGGGCTTTGAGAATCGCGTTTTCAACAAACGACAAACCGGTCTCATCCGGTTCGACGCTGCTGAACTCTCCAATCGAGCGCAACTGCACCGACTCGCCGAGCATGGCCTGAAGTTCTTTGAGTTTGCCGGCGTTGTGGCTAGCCAGTACCAGTTGCGTGAGGTTCATCATTCGATTGGAGCGACCATTTGAGAAAATTGGATGGTTTCAGAGGTTGCGCCGCCAGCCTTCACATCCACCTTGAAGGTGAAGGTTTGCGGTCCGGCTACCGGGAACTGGGCCAGATAGTTGATTTCGCCGTTCTTGCCCACCTGCCGGAACGTCAGCGGTGTCGGTTTGGCGTCGCCACTCTGGACCGTGCCCTGAACGTTGGCGGCAATGTTTTTGCCGCCCTTGTTCAGGGTGATGTTCAGGACCGCATTGGTTTTGCTGCGGGTGACTTGAAATTCGTTGGCGATGTCCGGCGTCAGGAAAGTCGACGGGAACGCGTTGTAATACACCGTTGTGTCGCCAAACGTCTGCTGACGCTGGGCAGAGGTGCCGTCACCGGCAAACGCCTGCATGCCAAAACACATTGAAAGCAGTAGTAATCCAATACGACCCATTGTCACTCTCCTTGAACTTGCTGGTTTAGACCGCGACCTGATGATCTTGAAGGCCAGGGCTGCTGACACGATAAATGCCAATCTCGCCCAACAGGTTAGGCCATATCTTGCTTGCCCACCCGTGTCGGTGTTGTTGATCCACGGCAAGACGGTTGATCACCCGGGCTTCACGACCACGGCACAGCGCTTCGAAGTCTTCGAAGGTGCAGAAGTGGATGTTCGGCGTGTTGTACCAGGTGTAGGGCAGAAAGTCGGAAACCGGCATCCGTCCCTTGCTGGCCAGGTACCAGCGGCAGCGCCAGTGGCCGAAGTTGGGGAAGGTGATGATGCATTGGCGACCCACACGCAGCATCTCGTCGAGGATCCGGTCGGGGTAATGCACGGCTTGCAGCGCCTGAGTCATGACCACGATGTCGAAACTGTTGCTGGCGAAGTTGCCCAGGCCTTTGTCGAGGTCTTGCTCGATGACGTTGATGCCCTTGGCAACGCACTCGGCGATATTGTCCGGGTCGTTTTCCAGGCCGTAGCCGGTGACTTGTTTGTTGTCGCGCAGCCAGCTCAGCAGCTCACCATCACCACAACCGAGGTCGAGCACGCGGCTGCCGGCGGGGATCCAGTCTTGGATGATTTCCAGGTCGGCTCTCATGGCGTTCTCACAGTTCTATTCGGTTCATGTAGTTGCTGAAGGCTTGCAGGTAGCGCGGAATCGGGATCAGGAAGGCGTCATGGCCCTGCGGAGCGTCGATTTCCAGATAGCACACGTCTTTTTTCGCGGCCATCAGGGCATCCACCAGCTCCCGCGAACGGGCCGGCGAGAAGCGCCAGTCGGTGGTGAACGACATCACGCAAAAGCGCGCCTTGGCACCGGCAAAGGTTTTGGCCAGGTCGTCGTCGAAATTGGCCGCGGGGTCGAAGTAGTCCAGCGCCTTGGTCATCAGCAGGTAGGTATTGGCGTCGAAACGCCCGGAGAACTCTTCACCCTGATAACGCAGGTAACTCTCGACCTGGAACTCGACGCTGTGGAAGTCGTAGTTGAGGTTTTCGTTTTTCAGGCCACGGCCGAATTTTTCACCCATCGAGTCATCGGACAGATAAGTGATGTGCCCTACCATGCGTGCCAGCATCAGGCCGCGCTTGGGGATTACGCCTTTTTCCTGGAACGAACCGCCGTGGAACTCGGGGTCGGTGAGGATGGCCTGGCGGGCGACTTCGTTGAACGCGATGTTTTGCGCAGACAATTTGGGTGCCGAGGCAATCGCCAGACAATGGCGCAGGCGATCCGGGTAGCTGATGCTCCACTGGAGCGCCTGCATGCCGCCCAGGCTGCCACCGATCACGGCGGCCCACTGGTAGATGCCCAGCCGGTCGGCCAGACGTGCCTGGCTGTGGACCCAGTCTTCGACGGTCAATACCGGGAACTCGGCGCCAAACGGGCGACCGGTTTCGGGGTTGGTGCTGCTGGGGCCGGTAGAGCCGTTGCAGCCGCCCAGATTGTTCAGGCTGACGACGAAGAACTTGTTGGTGTCGATTGGCTTGCCGGGACCGATGCAACTGTCCCACCAGCCGGGCTTGCGATCATCGGCGCTGTGATAGCCCGCCGCATGATGGTGCCCTGACAGCGCATGACAGATCAGTACCGCATTGCTGGCGGTGGCATTGAGCTGGCCGTAGGTTTCGTAAATCAGGTCGTAGGCAGGTAGCGAGCGGCCGCAGGCTAACGCCAGGGGCTCGTTGAAGTGCGCCGTTTGCGGCACAACCAGACCAACGGAATCGGGGGGAAAGGCAGCTGGCATCGACCCTGCTCTCATTTAAATGAGGCGTAAGTCTAATGAGCGGGGGACCCAGCAGCAAGCAATGGTCTGGGCTGATTTTATGAGCTGACCCAAACCTGTAGTCGCTGCCGCAGGCTGCGAAGGGGATCGTGGGCGCCCCCTGGACAACGAGTCGCTACGCAACTCTTCGCAGCCTGCGGCAGCGACTACAAATTTTGGCTCATGGCCTGGCCAGCCCCGGCAGGTCCGGCAGTTTTTTCGGGCCGTGCAAGCGCACCCGTTTCTGACGGTTCAGTTCGCCGCTGATCAGGCTTACCTGGCTTTTGGAGATGCCAAACGCCTTGGCCAGAAAAGCCATCAGGTGGGCATTGGCCTTGCCTTCTACCGGCGGGGCAGTGAGGCGGATTTTCAGACGATCACCGTGCAAGCCAGCGAACTCGTCGCTGCTGGCCTTGGGTTGCAGGTGACAGTCGAGAATCAGGTCCTCGCCGTCCCAACGGAAGTAGCTCATCAGATCAGGCCGAACAACACGACCGGCATGCCGACGTACATCGCCAATGGCGGGATCACGTAGCTCTGGACCAACTGGATGACCATGAACGCCAGGATCGGCGAGATATCCAGGCCGCCCATGCTTGGCAGGAAGCGGCGAAACGGTGCCAGTGCAGGTTCGGTGATCTGGTTGACCAGTTCAGCGCCCGGGCTGGTGCTGCCCGGTGCAACCCACGACAGGATCACGCTGATGATCATGGCGAAGAAGAACACCTTCAAAAACAGTGCGGTCACGCCAATGATCGCCCACAGCAGCAGGCCCAGCACGTTGAACGACATGTAGCTGAGCGTCAGTACCACGGCGAAAATCACCATCTGCACGACGATAGCCAGTACCAGGGACGACATGTCCAGGCCGAACAGGCTTGGAATCACCCGGCGCAGAGGCTTGAGCAAAGGCTGGGTGGCCTTGACCGTGAACTGGCACAGCGGGTTGTAGAAGTTGGCGCGCACCAGCTGCAGGATGAACCGCAGCAGTACGATCAGCAGGTAGAGGCTACCCAGGGTTTGAATTACGAAAATGGCTGCGCCATTTAGTCCTGACATCATGTGCTCCTTATTGACCCAGTTGTTCGGCCATTTCGGCCGAGCGGTGCGCGGCGGCACTCAATGCTTTTTCGACCGAGGCTGCGAAGCCGTCGGCCTGGAATGATTTGATTGCAGCTTCGGTGGTGCCGGCTGGCGAAGTCACGCGGCGGCGCAGTTCGGCGGCGTCGACATCGCTGCCCACGGCCATGTGCGCGGCGCCCAGGGCGGTCTGCTCGGCAAGCTGCTTGGCGACTTCGCGGGGCAGGCCGAGCTTGACGCCAGCCTCGGTCATGGCTTCGATCAGCAAGAAGAAGTACGCAGGACCACTGCCGGACACGGCGGTCACGGCATCGATCTGCGCTTCGGTATCAACCCACACCACAATGCCCACGGCGCTCAACAGTTGCTCGGCCAGCTGGCGTTGCTCGGCGCTGACGCCGGCGGTGGCGTACAGGCCGCTCACGCCTTTGCCCAGCAGCGCCGGGGTGTTGGGCATGCAGCGTACCAGCGGTTGGTTGCCCAGCCAGTTGAAGAGGCTGGCGCAGGTAATGCCTGCGGCAATCGATACCAGCAACTGATGGGGCAAGAGGTGCGGGCGCAGGTCCTGGCACACGGCTTTCATGGCCTGTGGCTTGACTGCGATCACAATCACATCGGCGTCTTGAATGGCTTGGGCGTTATCGGCAAACAGCTCGACACCGTGCTCGGCGGCCACTTTGGCCCGGGTCTCGGCACCGGGATCGCTGGCGCGGATCTGTGCTGCATCCAGACCTTTGGCCAACAGGCCGCCGATCAGGCTGGAAGCCATGTTGCCGGCGCCGATAAAGGCAATACGCGTTTTGCTCATAACCGATCCTTATAAAAAAAGAGAAGGCCCCTTCAGGCCTGGCCGTAGTCGCGGGCGCCAAATAATGCGGTGCCAATGCGCACCCAGGTGGCACCTTGGGCAATAGCCGACTCAAGGTCGTGGCTCATGCCCATCGAAAGCGTGTCGAGCCCCATGTTCAGGCTCTCTTGCAGCGTACGTACCGCCGCAAATGCGGCGTCCTGCTCGGCGCGGTCTTGCGTTGGTTCCGGAATCGCCATCAAGCCGCGCAGTTTCAAACGGGGCAGCGCGCTGATTGCGGCCGCCAGCGCAGGCAAGTCTGCCGGGTTACAGCCCGATTTACTGGCCTCGCCACTGACATTGACCTGAATGCAGATGTTGAGCTGCGGCAAGTCTGCCGGGCGCTGGTCAGACAAGCGCTGGGCAATCTTGAGCCGGTCAACGGAATGCACCCACGCAAAATGCTCGGCGATGTCGCGCGTCTTGTTCGATTGAATGGGGCCGATGAAGTGCCAACACAAGGGCAGGTCGGCTAATTCGACCTGTTTGGCGCGGGCTTCCTGCAGGTAGTTTTCGCCAAAGTCGCGAACCCCTGCGGCATAGGCTTCACGCAGTGCGGCGGCAGGTTTGGTCTTGCTGACAGCGAGTAGGTGAATGCTCGTTACATCACGTTGCACAGCCAGTGCTGCTGCACGGATGCGAGCCTCAACCTGTGCAATGTTGCCTGCTATCGTGGACATTCGTTTAAGCCCGCCGTTGTGAAAGTCTGCGGCATTCTACTGGAATTGGGAGGGGGGATGGATATCGCCGACCTGTTGGCGTTAAGCGTCAACCACGGGGCTTCGGACTTGCACCTGTCAGCGGGTGTGGTGCCGATGCTGCGCATTGACGGTGACATGCAGCGTTGCGATTTGCCGGTGCTGGAGGCAGGGCAAGTGCGAAGGCTAGTCCAGGGCGTCATGAGTGAAGCACAGCGCCGAGGGTTTGAGGCGCGACTCGAAGCCGATTTTGCGTACGCCCTGCCGGGGCTGGGTCGCTTCAGGGTCAATGTTTTCGAACAGCAGCGCGGCCCCGGAGCCGTGTTTCGCCGCATTGCCGAGACGGTGCCCAGCCTTGAATCGCTGGGCCTGGGCGACGTATTCAGCCAGCTCTGCCAGGCACCCCACGGGCTGGTCCTGGTCACGGGCGCGACGGGCTCGGGCAAGACCACCACCCTGGCGGCGATGATTGATCACCTCAACCGCACCCGCCAACGGCACATCCTCACCCTTGAGGACCCGATCGAGTTTATCCACCCGCCGCGTCAGTCCCTGATCAGCCAGCGCGAGGTGCATCGCCACACCCACAGCTTTGCAGCCGCCTTGCGTTCGGCCATGCGCGAAGACCCGGATGTGATCATGCTGGGCGAGATGCGCGACCTGGACACCATCAGGCTGGCGCTGACAGCGGCAGAAACCGGGCATCTGGTGTTTGCCACGCTGCACACATCGTCGGCGGCCAAGACCATCGACCGGATGGTGGATGTGTTTCCCGGCGACGAAAAGGCAATGGTGCGCGCCATGCTCTCGGAGTCACTGCTGGCCGTGGTTTCCCAGACACTGGTGAAAAAAGCAGGAGGGGGGCGTGTGGCGGCTCACGAAATCATGCTGGCTACGCCTGCGATTCGACATCTGATTCGGGAGAACAAGGTGGCGCAGATGGTTTCAGCGATCCAGACCGGCGCAGCGGTGGGCATGCAGACGCTTGAAATGGGCCTGAACAGGCTGAGGGAGCAGGGATTGACGCAATAATCGGGTGGGGGTGTTGTTTCTGTGGGAGCGGGCTTGCTCGCGATCCAGGCGGCGCGGTTCAGCGGGTGAACCACATCGCTCCCATCGCGAGCAAGCCCGCTCCCACAGCTTTAGCGTTGTACAACCTGCAGCGGGGCTTTCTCTTTAGGTAATACGCGCTTGGCGACCACGTAGTGGCTCTGCCAGTAAGGCTTTTTCAGCGTGTCGATAGTGACCGACTTGCCGCGACGCGGAGCGTGGATGAACCGGTCGTTGCCCAGGTAGATGGCAACGTGGTTGACCTTGCGGCTCTTGATGTTGAAAAACAGCAGGTCGCCAGGCTTCAGGTCCTTGCGTTCGACCTTCTGACCATGACCACTGGCCATTTCGCTTGAAGTGCGAGGCAAGTCGACTGCTGCAACGTCATTGAAGGCATATTTGACCAGGCCGCTGCAGTCAAACCCTTTGCTTGGGCTGCTGCCGCCCCAACGATAAGGGGTGCCCAACACGTTTACAGCGCGGCTCAGGACCGTGCTGCTTTGCTTGTTGGCGGCTGCCAGTGAAGCGGTCGCAATTTTGCCTGGGGCTTTGCGGTGGGCTTTACTGGCTGCAGGACGTGCTACGGTCTTGCTGTTAGAGGCAACGTAAGCGGCGCCCGCAGATGACTTTGCGGTGTAGCCGGTGAAGCCCGAAGGAAGATGTTGCTCACGATTGGTGGCGTGGGCGGCCAGTGGCAATAATAGGCAAATGGTTAGCCATGTCTTGAATATAGGACGCATTCGGCAGGGCTCAATGGTTATAAACGCGAAACTTTATAACAGCTTTTTTGTCCTTTCTCAGGCCATTTGTCAGTTGGACTATGGGGTCAAATTCCGCAAAGGTGGTGGCAAATTGTCACATGGTGACGGCGCAGGTCAGGTCCTATAAGGCTTTGCGCCATTTCTTGTAAGACACTTTTACCTTTTGCACGACAGTAAAAAAGTCACAAAAAACTTCACAATATTTTTCTATCAGCAGCAACGAGGGCATTTATGAGCGGCTATCGAGACGATATACAACGCGATACTCACAGCAAAGTGCTGGGCTACCTGCTGTGGATTTTCGGTTTTCTGGGGGCGCATCGCTTCTATTACGGCAAGCCGGTGACCGGGACGATCTGGTTTTTCACCTTGGGCTTGTTGGGAATTGGCTGGTTGATCGACTTGTTCCTGATCCCGAGCATGGACCGTGAAGCTGACTTGCGATTCACCTCAGGTGACACAGACTACAGCGTGGCCTGGATTCTGCTGACGTTTCTGGGGTTGTTCGGCGTACACCGCATGTACATGGGCAAATGGATCACCGGGATCATCTACCTGTTTACCGGTGGTTTGTTCCTGATCGGTATCCTGTATGACTTCTGGACCTTGAACGAGCAGATCTCGATCAAGAACGCAGAGCGTCGTTAAACCGTCGCACATTAAAGCCTGTGGGAGCAGGCTTGCTCGCGATTCAGGCACCTCGGTCCTTCTGAAAGACCGAGTTAATCCAATCGCGAGCAAGCCCGCTCCCACAGGGTGCACTTCAGGCTTCAGCCTTCGTAACTGATCCGACCATCCACCAGCGTGTAACGCACGGCACTCGGCAGGCAATGGCCGAGGAACGGGCAGTTATCGCCTTTGGAATGCCATTTTTCGCCGACCAGGGTCGAGGCCGCCGGGTCAAACAGCACCAGGTCTGCAGCCGAGCCTACCGCCAGCTTGCCGGCCGGTAGGCGCAGCGCCTGAGCCGGGCCTGCGCTGAGACGAGAAAGCAGTGTCGGCAAGTCCAGCAGGCCGTCTTCTACCAGGGTCATCGCCAGCGGCAGCAATACTTCAACACTGCTCATGCCCGGTTCGGTAGCCCCGAACGGTGCCAGTTTGGCGTCGCGTTCGTGGGGCTGGTGATGGCTGGAGATGGCTTGCACCACACCCGACTTCACCGCCTCGCGCAGACCATCACGGTCGGCACGGGTACGCAACGGCGGTTGCACGTGGTAAACGCTGGAGAAATCCTCCAGGGCCTCATCCGTCAAAATAAGCTGATACAGCGCCACATCGGCAGTGACCTTGAGGCCGCGTGCCTGGGCCTGGGCGATCAGGGCCACACCCCGTGCACTGGTCAGTTGACTGAAGTGGGCGCGCACACCGCTTTGCTCAACCAGCAGCAGATCCCGGGCCAGCGCCACGGTCTCGGCGGTTTCCGGGATGCCCGGCAAACCACGGAACGCGGCCATCGCGCCATCGTGGGCAATACCGCCTTCGGCCAGGTCACGGTCCTGGGAGTGGAAAATCACCGTCAGGTCGAACGTGGCCGCGTATTCCAGTGCCCGGCACAGGGTGCGGGTGTTGGTGAAGCTGTTGAGGCCATTGCCAAACGCCACACAGCCGGCGTCGCGCAAAGCGATCAGCTCTGCAAGCTGCTCGCCCTCCAGGCCCTTGCTCAGTGCGCCAATGGGGAACACTTTGCAGTTTCCGGCTTCGCGGGCGCGGTCCAGGATCAGCTCGGCCACCGCCGAGGTATCCAGTACCGGCTTGGTGTGCGGCGGGCAGCACAGGCTGGTGACGCCACCGGCTGCCGCAGCACGGGTTTCGCTGGCAATGGTGCCTTTGCGGCTGTAACCCGGTTCGCGCAGGGCGACGTTCAGGTCAACCAGGCCGGGGGCGGCTACCAGGCCCTGGGCCTCAATGGTTTGAGTCGGGGTGAAACCGGCTGGCGCTGCGCCAATGGCAATGATCTTGCCGGCTTCCAGATGCAGGTCAGTCACTTGATCCAGCTGGGTGCCCGGATCAATTACACGGGCGCCGAGAATGCTGAGCTTCACTGGGCGTTCTCCTGTTCGAATTGGCGCTGGGCGGTTTGTCCGCTCATGGTCATGGACAACACGGCCATGCGTACGGCAATGCCGTAGGTCACTTGGTTGAGAATCACCGAGTGCGGACCGTCGGCCACGGCGGACTCGATTTCGACCCCGCGGTTGATGGGGCCCGGGTGCATCACGATGCAATCGGGCTTGGCACCGGCCAGGCGTGCAGTGGTCAGGCCGAACAGGCGGTAGAACTCGCCTTCGCTCGGCAACAGGCCGCCGGACATGCGCTCGCGCTGCAGGCGCAACATGATCACCACGTCGACGTCTTTCAGGCCTTCGGTCATGTCGGTGTAGACCTTCACCCCATATTGCTCGATGCCGATCGGCAGCAAGGTCTTGGGTGCAATCACGCGGATGTCAGGGCAGCCGAGGGTCTTGAGGGCGATCATGTTCGAGCGCGCGACCCGCGAGTGCAGGATGTCGCCGACGATGGCCACCGACAGGTTCTCAAAACCGCCCTTGTGCCGACGAATGGTCAGCATGTCGAGCATGCCCTGGGTCGGGTGCGCGTGACGGCCGTCGCCACCATTGATGATCGCTACCTGAGGGCACACGTGCTCAGCAATGAAGTGGGCGGCACCGGAGTCGCCGTGGCGTACCACGAACATGTCAGCGGCCATGGCTTCAAGGTTGCGCAGGGTGTCGAGCAGGGTCTCGCCCTTGCTCGCCGACGAGGTCGACACGTTGAGCGTGATCACGTCGGCAGACAGGCGCTGGGCGGCCATTTCAAAGGTGGTACGGGTGCGAGTGGAGTTCTCGAAGAACACGTTGCATACGGTCTTGCCGCGCAGCAACGGGACTTTTTTCACCGCTCGGGCACCGACTTCAAGGAACGAGTCAGCGGTGTCGAGGATTTCAGTCAGCAGCTCGCGGCGCAAACCGTCGAGCGACAGAAAGTGGCGCAGCTGGCCCTGATCATTGAGCTGCAGCGGGCGCTTGGCGTCTGTAGGCGTCATCGCAATGGTCTCATCTCTTAATGGGCAGGAAGGGCTAGGTCTTGAAGTTCGAGTGTCAGTGGCGCAGGGCCGGACAACTTCACCCGCTCGCTCGGCTTGAGGCACAAGGTCGCCCCCACCACATCCGGCCGGATCGGCAGCTCGGCCGCGTCCAGGTCCAGCAGGCTGACCAGCGTCACGCTGGCCGGACGTCCATAGTCGAACAGTTCGTTAAGTGCCGCGCGGATGGTGCGACCGCTCATCAGCACGTCGTCGATCAGCACCAGGTGCTGGCCTTCGATTTCGAACGGCAGCTCAGAGGGACGCACTTGCGGGTGCAGGCCGTTCTGGCTGAAGTCATCGCGGTAGAACGATACGTCCAGCGTACCCAGCGGAGCATCGCTGTTGAGCGCCCGCAGCAGCGCCTGGGCAACCCAGATGCCGCCAGTGCGGATACCGATAAAATTCGGTTCAGTGATGCCGCGACGGGCAAGGTGGGCCTTGAGATCAAGGGCCATCTGGGAGATCAGTTCAGCGGGAACAGGCAGGATCATGGTGGCTCCTTTAAAGGCCCGCGCAGCAAAACGTGCAGCGGCGGGCGCAAACAACGGGGCGGGTCAAGTGATACAAGCGCCGGGTCAGTCTTGGGTTTGAGCCGGGTTTTCGTCGAGCCAGCCTTGCAGCACCAGCTTGGCGGCGATGGCATCGACGGGGTTGTCGCGGTAGCTGCCGCGCTGGCCGCCCTGGGCCCGGCGTTCGCCCTTGGCCTCGAAGGTGGTCAGGCGTTCATCGTGGGTGAAAACGGGCAGATTGAAGCGGCCATTCAGACGGTTGGCAAATTTTTGCGCACGGGCGCAGAAGTCGCTCGGGGTACCGTCCATGTTCAACGGCATGCCGACCACCATTGCGTCGGGCTGCCATTCCTTGATCAGCTTTTCAATTTCTTCCCACCTGGGAATGCCATTTTCGGCTTTCAAGTTGCATAGCTCGCGGGCTTGGCCGGTAATCATCTGGCCGACAGCGACACCGATGGATCGGGTGCCGTAGTCAAAGCCCAGCAGTAAACGAAGGCCGGCCATCAGGAATGGCCTGCTTGGGTGCTTAACAAATTGAGGTTCACTCCGAGGTGTTTCGCGGCCGCGTCGAGGCGCAGCTCGCTAGGGGTTTCATACAGGACGTCAGCGGAATACGGGCAGGTCAGCCACGCATTGTCGACCAGTTCGGCTTCCAGCTGGCCAGCGTCCCACCCGGCATAGCCCAGGCAAATCAGGCTGCGGTTCGGGCCGTGCCCGTCGGCAATGCTGAACAGCACATCGGCCGAGGTGCTGAGGGCCAGCCCGTCAGCCAGCTCGACGGTGGCGTCAAAGCTCATTCCCGTGGGGTGCAGGACAAATCCACGGTCAGTCATCACTGGCCCACCGCCATAGATCGGAACGTGCTGGCACAGGGCCGAGGAGAGTTTTTCCGGGCGCAACTGCTCAAGAATGTCCGCCAGGCTCAGTTCCAGCGGGCGATTGATCACCAGTCCCATGGCCCCACTGGCCGTGTGCTCGACGATGTAGGTCAAGGTGTGGGCAAAATTCGGGTCGGCCATGTGCGGCATGGCGATCAGGAATTGATGCTTGAGGTAAGTCGGTGCGTGGTTTTTCATGAGTCTTAGTGTGGCGCTGGCAACGTGAACTGACAAGTTTGAGGATGATAAAAGCCCTGTAGTCGCTGCCGAAGGCTGCGATAAGGTCCGCAGGACCTTCAAAAGCCAGGGCCGCGGTGCGCCCCATCGCAGTCTTCGGCAGCGACTACAGGTTTTACCTCAGTTGCTCGAAAGCCGATCGCCTTGGGCGAACTTCCAGGTGCGGATGATTTCGAGCCGGTCGATGTCTGCCAGGTCGCCCGTGAACGGTGCAAAGGGTGCGGCCAGGCGCACGATGCGTTGAGCAGCCTGATCCAGCAGCGGCTGGCCCGATGACTCAAGCACCAGCACTTCATGCAGCGAACCGTCCCGGTTGATCGACACCAGCAGCCGCAGCTTGCCGTAGATTTTTTCGCGACGTGCCTGTTCGGGGTAATTCAGGTTGCCGATGCGCTCGATCTTCTTGCGCCAGTCCTCTTTGTACCAGGCGCCCTTGTCGCGCATGGTCGAGGCCGCACTCATGCGGTAGATCTTCGGACGCTTGGCGTACAACTGCTGCTCGTTGGCCAGTTCGGCCTCCAGGCTGGATATCTCGCTGGACAGCTGGGAGCTGTCGAACGTTGGAATGCTGGCCTTGGGCGCGGCTTCGGTCTTGACCTTTTGCGGCTGGCTCGGCGCTTTTTTCGGGGCTGGCGCCACGGTGGTCACGGCAGCCTTGGGTGCGGTTTGGGTCTGCTCGGGCTTGGCGGCCGGCGGCGGAGTGACCTTTTTGACGCTGTTGTCCTGGAAAGGAGCAATTTCAGTGGTCTTGGGCACGGCTTTTTTATCCAGCGTGCCGCTGCCTTGCTGATTGTCCTGAGCCAGAAAGTCCGCTTTCTCCGGGGCCTTTTCGCTTTTGAATGTGGAGAGCGTGATCTCCAGGGTTTTACTGATCTGTTTGGGTTCGGTCATGCTGAAACCCACGCCCACAATCACCGCGATATGAATCAGTGCCGCCACAAACAGGGTAAATCCAAGGCGATCGGCCGCTCGCACGCCTTTATGGCTGAGTTCGGGGGGCAGGTCGCTGGGGAGTGTCATGGCAAAAAGACCAACATCGCGGGTTTCACAGGGTGCGCATGATAGCGCAATGTTGGTCTATTACTGGGTGTTGCAGATCAGCGCGCGGCGAGCTTGCGCTCAATCGCGTCCATCAGCAGGGCGCCGATATTGGTACCGAACGCATTGTCGATCTCGCGGATGCAGGTCGGGCTGGTGACGTTGATTTCGGTCAGGTGCTCACCGATCACGTCCAGGCCGACAAACAGCAGCCCTTTTTCACGCAGCGTCGGGCCTACCTGGGCTGCAATCCAGCGGTCCTTGTCGCTCAGCGGACGGGCTTCGCCCCGACCGCCTGCAGCCAGGTTGCCACGGGTTTCGCCAGCTGCCGGGATACGCGCCAGGCAATACGGAACAGGCTCGCCGTCGATCATGAGGATGCGTTTGTCGCCGTCCTTGATCGCCGGTAAATAGCCTTGTGCCATGATTTGCTGGGTGCCGTTGGCGGTCAGGGTTTCGAGAATCACCGACAGGTTCGGATCGCCCACGCGGTGACGGAAGATCGACGTTCCGCCCATGCCATCCAGGGGTTTGAGAATCACGTCACCGTGCAGGGCGGCGAACTCACGCAATACATCGGCGCGGCGGCTGACCACGGTGGGCGGCGTGCACTGGGTGAACTGGGTGGCGAACAGCTTTTCGTTGCAGTCGCGCAGGCTTTGCGGCTTGTTGACGATCAGTACGCCATCACGCTCGGCCTGCTCCAGCAGGTAGGTGGAGTACACGAACTCCATGTCGAAGGGCGGGTCCTTGCGCATCAGGATCACGTCCAGGTCGCTCAGGGCCGTGTCGGTTTCGGCGTCCAGTTCAAACCATTTTTCAGGGTTGGCGAACACCTTCAGCGGCTTCATGCGCGCCCGCGCCTTGCCTTCATTCAGGTAAAGGTCTTGCTGTTCCATGTAGAACAGGGTCCAGCCGCGATCCTGGGCGGCCAGCAACATGGCCAGCGAGCTGTCCTTTTTATAGGAGATGCCCGCAATGGGGTCCATGACAATCCCGACTCGAACGCTCATGGCAAATTCCTCAATAAATAATGGGCAAAAAGGCTCTGAAAAGTGGCGCCAGAGTGGCGCTGAGTGTGGCCCCGGTCAAGGAAAAACCACCTGCTCCAGCACGCCTTGGGCGGTTCGATAGATTGACGGTCGTGACTGTGCTAAAAAGGCTGGCACAGTGCTTTGAGCCCTTGTCCATCAAGGAGTTGGGGTTTTAAGTCGCACAGTTGTAACAAAATGGGTCGCCGTGGCGATGGTAGAGCACATATGGAAAAACATTCCAGCGCCTTGAAGGTGATGGTAATCGACGATTCGAAAACCATTCGCCGCACCGCCGAAACGCTGTTGAAAAACGTGGGCTGCGAGGTCATTACCGCCATCGACGGTTTCGATGCGCTGGCCAAGATTGTCGACCATCATCCGCACATCATCTTTGTCGACATCATGATGCCGCGTCTGGATGGCTATCAGACCTGCGCACTGATCAAGAGCAACCGGGCGTTCAAGTCGACCCCCGTGATCATGCTGTCGTCCAAGGACGGCCTGTTCGACAAGGCCAAGGGACGAATTGTGGGTTCTGATCAATTTTTGACCAAGCCCTTCAGCCGTGATGAATTGCTGAGCGCAATCAAGGCCCATGTGCCAGCCTTCAAGATCGTACAAAGTGCTCAATGAAGCCCGGCCAGCCGGCCAACCACCTTATAAATGGGGAACACCATGGCTCGCATTCTGATCGTCGATGACTCGCCGACTGAAATGTACAAATTGACCGGCATGCTGGAAAAGCACGGCCATGAAGTGCTCAAGGCTGAAAACGGCGCCGACGGTGTTGCCCTGGCACGCCAGGAAAAGCCCGATGTGGTGTTGATGGACATCGTGATGCCGGGCCTCAATGGTTTTCAGGCCACGCGTCAGCTGACCAAAGATCCGGAGACCAGCTACATCCCGGTTATCGTTGTGACGACAAAGGATCAGGAAACCGACATGGTCTGGGCCCAACGACAAGGGGCCAAGGGCTACCTGACCAAGCCGGTCGATGAAGAGCAACTGATCCTCAAGGTGAAAAAAGTCCTGGAAGAAAACCCTCCAAAATGACGGCCGCCTTATGCCTGGCTCACTGACGGCCTTCGAACTGCTGCTTGAAATCGACCAGCGCTGTCGCCAGCTGGCAGCGGGCCTGGTGCCTGCACAAGCGCAACTCGATACCTGGAGCGGTATCGGCTTTCGCATCGGCGAGCATTGTTTTGTGGCGCCGATGGGCGAAATTGCCGAAATCCTCCATGAGCCGCGATTCACCTTGTTGCCCGGTGTAAAGCCCTGGGTCAAGGGCGTGGCCAATCTGCGCGGGCAATTGCTGCCGGTCATGGACCTGTGCGGCTTTTTCGGGGTTGAGCTGTCGCCCTTGCGTAAACAGCGCCGGGTGCTGGTGCTGGAATATAAAGACGTGTTTGTCGGGTTGCAGGTGGACGAAGTGCAGGGCATGCAGCACTTTGCACATGCCGATCTCAATGCCGATACGCACGCGTTGCCTCATCCGATGTTCGCGCCTTATGTGCAGGGGCATTTTGCTGGCGAACACCCTTGGTGGGTATTCAGCCCTTTTGCCCTGGCTCAGGCGCCGCAATTCTGGGCGGTGGCCGTGTGATCAGGCCTCGCGCTTTAAAACGGGATCTCAGGACCTGATTGATGACCACAGCCAATACAGCTAAACCAATGGAAGGGTCGCGCAGTCGTTCGCAGATCATCGTGCTTTTTATCGCCCTGATCGTGTTCATCATGCTGTTGTTCGCCAACTTTGCTTACCTCAACACCCAATCCAACTACGACAAGCAATACATCAGCCACGCGGGTGAATTGCGTGTCCTGTCCCAGCGTATTGCCAAAAACGCCACTGAGGCCGCAGCCGGAAAGGCTGCCGCGTTCAAGTTGCTGATCGATGCGCGAAACGATTTCAGCCAGCGTTGGGGCTATCTGAAAAAAGGCGATCCGGTCACTGGCCTGCCTCCCGCGCCGCCTGCAGTCCACAAGGAAATGCAGGCGGTTCAGCGTGACTGGGAGCTGTTGCTGAGCAACGTCAACGCCATTTTGGCCAGTGAGCAAACCGTACTGTCGTTGCATCAAGTGGCCGCGACACTGGCCGAAACCGTGCCGCAGCTACAGGTCGAATACGAAAAAGTCGTCGAAATCCTGTTGCAGCGTGGCGCGCCAGCCAGCCAGGTGGCGCTGGCGCAGCGTCAGTCATTACTGGCCGAACGCATTTTAGGCGCGGTGAATACGGTGCTGGCCGGTGATGAGAATGCAGCCCAGGCCGCCGGTGCTTTCGGGCGCGATGCCAACCGCTTCGGGCAAGTGCTCAACGGCATGCTGGAAGGCAATGACGGGATGAGGATTACCCAGGTCGAAGACAAGGACGCCCGTGCCCGCTTGCAGGAAATTTCCGAGCTGTTCCAGTTTGTGTCGGGCTCAGTGGATGAAATCATTGAAACCTCGCCGCAGCTGTTCCACGTACGTGAAGCCGCCAACACCATATTCAGCCTGTCGCAAACCCTGCTTGATGAAGCGTCGACCCTGGCCAACGGCTTTGAAAATCTCGCCACCGGGCGCTCGCTCGACATTATTGGCGGTTACGTATTGGGCTTGCTGGCACTGGCATCAATCATCCTGATCGGGCTGGTGATGGTGCGCGAAACCAATCGCCAACTGCGTGAAACGGCCGAAAAGAACGAGCGCAACCAGAACGCGATCATGCGTTTGCTGGACGAAATTGCCGATCTGGCCGACGGCGACCTGACGGTGACGGCCTCTGTCACCGAAGATTTTACGGGGGCCATTGCCGACTCCATCAACTACTCGATCGACCAACTGCGCGAGCTGGTGGCCACGATCAACCACACCGCAGGTCAGGTCGCGGCAGCCGTGCAGGAAACCCAGGCAACCGCCATGCAGTTGGCCGAGGCTTCCGAGCATCAAGCCCAGCAAATTGCCGAGGCTTCGGGAGCCATCCAGCAAATGGCCCACTCCATCGATCAGGTGTCGGCCAACGCTTCGGAGTCTTCAGCGGTGGCGGAGCGTTCCGTGGCGATTGCCAACAAGGGCAACGAAGTGGTGCATAACACCATTCATGGCATGGACAACATTCGTGATCAGATCCAGGACACCGCCAAGCGGATCAAGCGGTTGGGCGAGTCTTCCCAGGAAATCGGCGACATTGTCAGCCTGATTGATGATATTGCCGATCAAACCAATATCCTGGCGTTGAACGCGGCCATCCAGGCCTCGATGGCCGGCGATGCCGGGCGCGGGTTTGCCGTGGTGGCCGACGAAGTCCAGCGCCTGGCCGAGCGCTCATCGGCGGCTACGCGGCAAATCGAAACCCTGGTGCGGGCGATTCAGGCCGACACCAACGAGGCGGTGATTTCCATGGAGCAAACCACCACCGAAGTGGTGCGCGGTGCCCGTCTGGCCCATGACGCCGGAGTGGCGCTGGAGGAGATCGAAGGCGTGTCGCAAAATCTGGCGGACCTGATTCAAAGCATCTCCAACGCCGCGCAGCAGCAGACCACTTCGGCGGCGCAGATCTCCCTGACCATGAACGTCATTCAGCAAATCACCAACCAGACCTCGTCGGGCTCCACTGCGACCGCCGACAGCATCGGTAATCTGGCCAAAATGGCCAGCCAGCTGCGGCGTTCGGTATCTGGCTTCACATTGCCTGCGCCGCCTAAAGACCTTGGTCCACAGTAATGCGCTGCAATTCTGACTGGAGTCGTTATGGTTGACCGGCACGACTATGTGGCCCTTGAGTGGGTCAAAGGCGAAATTGCCCACACGCTAAAACAGGCCCGCGTGGCGCTGGATGCCTACGCGCAACAGCCTGCCGCCGACACGCTGGAGCAATGCCTGGCCTGTATTCATCAGGTGCATGGCAGCTTGCTGATGGTCGAGTTCTACGGCGCGGCGTTGCTGGCAGAAGAGATGGAGCAGTTGGTCATTGCCTTGCAACAGGGCCGCGTCAGCCAGCTCGACGAAGCCCTGCGGTTATTGCAGCAAGCCTTCAGCCAATTGCCGTTGTACCTGGACCGAGTACACAGTGCCCGACGGGATTGGCCATTGGTGGTGTTGCCGTTGCTCAATGACTTGCGCAGCGCCCGTGGCGAAGCCCTGCTCTCGGAAACCAGTCTGTTCAGCCCGCCCTTGCAAGTGTTGCCCCCATTGGACCCGGCCGCCCTGGCCCGTTTGCTCCCCGCAGACTTGCCGCGGGAGCTGCGGATTCTGCGCCATACCTTGCAAACCGCGTTTCTGGGTTTGCGCCGTGGCGAAGCCGTGCAGGCCCATCTGGAAATGATGGCCGGGGTGTTCGCACGGCTTCAAAGCCTGTGCCTGGGTTCGCCGCTCAACGCCTTGTGGAAAATAGCCGCGGCCCTGGTCGATGGCATGCTTAAGGGGCGGGTCCCGAACAGCCCGGCCCTGCGCAGCCTGCTTAAAAAGTCCGACAAGGAACTCAAGCGCCTGCTGGAGCAAGGTATCGAGGCCGTCAATCAGCCTGCGCCCGAAGAGTTGCTCACCAGCCTGCTGTTTTACATCGCCAAGGCCGAGCATCCGACCTCGAAAATGCTCGCCCTGAAAAACCATTACGAACTGGATCAGGCCATGCCCGATGCGGCGATGGTCGATGAGGAGCGGGCGCGGCTGGCTGGCCCCGACCGCGACGCGATGCGCTCAGTGGTTGCGGCATTGTGCGAAGAACTGGTGCGGGTCAAGGAGCGCCTCGACCTGTTTGTGCGCAGCGACCGTTTGCACGTCTCGGAACTGAGCAGCCTGATGGCCCCGTTGCGCCAGATCGCTGACACCCTGGCGGTGCTGGGGTTTGGTCAGCCGCGCAAAGTCATCATCGATCAACTGGCGGTGATGCAAAGTCTGGCCCAGGGCCAGCGCGAGCCAACCGATGCGGTGTTGATGGATGTCGCGTCAGCCTTGCTCTACGTAGAGGCCACATTGGCTGGCATGGTTGGCAGCGTTGAGCCCTCGCAGCGCGAAGAGAGCCGTTTGCCCACCACCGACCTCATGCAGATCCATCAACTGGTGATCAAGGAGGCGCGCATCGGCCTTGAGGAAGTGAAGGATCTGATCGCCGATTACGTGATGGCCGGCCATGACCGCCTGCACTTGCAGCCACTGCCTGCGCTGATCACACAAATCCGTGGTGCGCTGGCAATGATCCCCCTGAGCCGCGCTGCCAGCCTGCTGCAAGCCTGCCATGACTATCTGTGCGAGCGCCTGCTGCAGGGGGCTGATATCCCGACAGCGCAGCAACTGGATCATCTGGCCGAAGCCCTGAGCAGCATCGAGTATTACCTGGAGCGTCTCTCCCAGGACCCGGGAGCCGCGGGCGAGCGGGTGCTGGATTGGGCCGAAAACAGCCTGGCCAGGCTGGGCTATGCCCCGGCCGAGCCTGCCGGACCGTTGCTGGATGACGCCTGCAGCCCCGCGGATCAACCGCTGATGCCGGATCTGCAGGGGAACCTGGCCGATGTGCTGGCGAGTCCGCTGTCTACGCTCAATCCGCCTGCGCAGCACATGCCCGCCAGCCTGCTGCCGCCGCCGATGGATGAAGAACCCCTGGATGAAGAGTTGCTGGACGTCTTTCTGGAAGAGACCGACGAAGTACTGATCACCCTGCACGATTGCCTGCCGCAATGGGTCGCCAACCCGGCGGACAGCGCCGCACTTGCAGAACTGCGCCGCGGCTTTCACACCCTCAAGGGCAGCGGGCGCATGGTGCGTGCGCTGGTGCTGGGGGAATTGGCGTGGGCGGTCGAGAACCTGCTCAATCGCGTGATTGAGCGCAGCGTGGCGCCGTCCCCGCAGATCTTTCAACTGCTTGAAGACGTGCTGGTGATGCTGCCCGAGCTGATTCAGGCGTTTGCCGAGCAAAGCCAGCGTCAGCGCGAAGACGTCGACCAACTGGCCGCTCGGGCACAGCGCCTGGCCAAAGGTGAGCCGCAGCCGCTGCTGATTGCTCAGGACGCCAGCCATTTCGACCCGCAGTTGCTGGACATCTTCCGACAGGAAGCGCAAACCCACCTTGAGCGTCTTGACCGTTTTCTGGATCGGGCCCGCGAGCAAATGCCGCTGTATGCCAGCGACGACCTGCAACTGGCCATGCACACCCTCAAAGGCAGTGCGCACATGGCGGGCGTGGTGCACATGGCCGAACTGGCGGCGCCACTGGATCATCTGGTCCGTGAGTACAAGGCCCATCATCTTGCCCTCGGGCAGGAAGAAATTGAGCTGTTGCGGGAGGCTGACGGCTTGTTGCACCACGGCCTCAAGCAACTGGACAGTGACCCGCTGGCCGAGATCAAGGGGGCTCGCTCCCTGATCGAGCGCACCGAGCGACTGATCGCCACCCGTCTTGAAACCCTGCTCAATACGCCCACCAGCAGTTGGGTGGCCCAGCGCGACCCGCAACGGATTACCGAGTTTCTGGGCGAAAGCATGGACATCCTGTTTGACGCCGAAGAGCTGCTTAAAAACTGGCATCAGAACCCCCAGCAGCGGGAGGGCCTGGATACCCTGCTGGACCAGCTGACTGCCTTGGCCCAGGCCGCACACCTGCTGGACCTGCACCCCATTGATGCCGTGTGCGAAGCCTTGCTCGACCTGTATGGCGCCGTTGAGGAAAGCAGCCTGGCGGCCAGTGAGCGGTTCTTCGAGGCGGCCGATGATGCTCAGGAAGCGTTGATCAACATGCTCGATCAACTGGCGGCGGGGCAAGAAATCATCCCGCAGCCGGAGCTGATCCAGACCTTGCATGCGCTGCTGCACGAAGGGCTGGCGCCTGACGCCACGGGGCTGATTCGCCGTGATGGCGGCCAGACGCTGGACATCACCGAACTGGGCGCCGCGACTGACCAGTTGGGGGCTGGGCAGGACGATGATGTCGACGAGGAAATCGTCGAAATCTTTCTCGAAGAGGCGGTGGATATTCTCGACAGTGTCGGGCAGGCCCTGCAGCGTTGGCTGGTCGCCCCCGACAGCCTGGCTTCGCTGTCTTCCTTGCAGCGCGATTTGCACACCCTCAAGGGTGGGGCGCGCATGGCCGGGATCGAGCCGATTGCCGATCTGGCCCATGAGCTGGAGCACCTCTACGAAGGTCTGCTGGACCGGAGACTGAGTGAAAGCCCGGCATTGAGCCACTTGCTTGAGCGCAGCCATGAGCAACTGGCACTGATGCTCGATCAGCTCAAGCACAAGCAGCCGTTGAGCGAATCTTATGAACTGATCGAGGCCATTCGCGGGTTTCGTCTCTACAGCCATTCGCCTGTCGAACCGGGCAACACTGAAGCCGAGCCCGATGCAGCGCTGAACACGGCCGACCCTGAATTGCAGGATATCTTCCTCGACGAGGCTTTCGATATTCTCGAAAGCTCGGGCACGGCGTTATCGCGCTGGCAGGCCGACCCCCAGAGCCACCTCGAAGTCGAAAACCTGCTGCGTGATCTGCATACCCTCAAAGGTGGGGCGCGGATGGTTGAGGTTGCCGCCATTGGCGACTTTGCCCATGAACTTGAAACCCTCTTCGAAGATATTTCGGCTGGCTTGCTGGCACCCAATGCCGAGCTGTTTGTGCTGCTTGAGCGTTGCCATGACCAGCTTGCACAAATGTTCGATGCGTTGCGCAGTGGCCAGCCGCTGCCTTCGCCTCAGACGCTGATAGAGAAAATCCGCAGGATTGAACGCAACACCCGTCAGGAGGCTCCCGCAGCTTCCAAGTCCGAGCCTGTGGCGCCGCCATTGCCCGAAGGTGAACGCACGGGGCTGGACACCCTCAAGGTGCCGGCCGAGTTGCTGGAAGACCTGGTCAACCTGGCAGGCGAAGCCTCGATCATCCGTGGGCGCGTTGAGCAGCAGGTCAACGATGGTCAGATCGCTCTCAACGAAATGCAGACCACCCTTGAGCGGATGCAGGACCAACTGCGTCGCCTCGACAGCGAAACCCAGGGGCGCCTGCACAGCCGCTCGCACACCGAAGCCGATGGCGTGGCTTACGACGAATTCGATCCCCTGGAGATGGACCGTCATTCCCTGCTGCAACAGCTGTCCCGTGCATTGTTCGAATCGGCTTCGGACTTGCTCGACCTCAAGGCCACACTGGCTGCGCGCAATCAGGATGCCCACGGCCTTTTGCAGAAGCAGGCGCGGGTAAACACCCAGCTGCAGGAAGGCCTGATGGGTACGCGCATGGTGCCGTTCGAGCGCGTATTGCCGCGCCTCAAGCGGGTCGTGCGCCAGGTGGCCAGTGAGCTGGGCAAGCAGGTCGAATTCAGCGTGATCAATGCCGAGGCTGAAATCGACCGCAACGTGCTTGAGCGCATGGTGGCGCCGTTGGAACACATGTTGCGCAACGCCGTCGACCACGGTCTCGAGCCAGCAGATATCCGTCACGCCAGCGGCAAGCCGGAGCAGGGATTGATCAGTCTAGAGCTGTCTTACGAAGGTGGCGACGTGGTCTTCGACATGCATGACGATGGCGCCGGCGTGCCGCTTGAAGCCGTACGCCGAAAAGCTATTTTGCGCGGCCTGCTGGATCCGCAGGCGACGATCAGCGACCGCGATGTCTTGCAGTTCATCCTGCAACCGGGGTTCTCCACCGCTGAAAAAATCACTCAGATTTCCGGCCGCGGCGTCGGCATGGACGTGGTTCACGAAGAAGTTCGGCAGTTGGGCGGCAGCATGACCATCGACTCGGTGGCCGGGCAGGGCGTGCACTTTCAGATCCGCCTGCCCTTCAGCGTCTCGCTCAACCGGGCGCTGATGGTGCAATGCGCCGACGAGCAATACGCCATTGCCCTCGACACCGTCGAAGGCATCGTGCGAGTCATGCCCAATGAGCTGGAGGGGTATTACCAGCTCAATCCCCCGCTGTATCACTACGGCGGGCAGACCTATGAGTTGCGTTATCTGGGGGAGTTGCTGCAAACCGTGGGCAAACCCAAGCTCGTGGGCGAAAGCCATTCGTTGCCGGTGTTGCTGGTGCATTGCCAGGATCAGCGCGTGGCGTTGCAAGTCGATGCGCTGGCAGGCTCGCGAGAAATCGTGGTCAAAAGCCTCGGCCCGCAATTTACCGGGGTGCAGGGGTTGTCGGGTGCGACCATTCTGGGGGATGGCCGGGTGGTGCTGATCCTCGATCTGCTGGCTTATATTCGCGCCCATCAGGCGCGTCAGCCGTTGCAGCGAGCACATCACGAAGCCGTCGGCGCGCTGGAGTTCACCCCGGCCGTACGCCCGCCGCTGGTGCTGGTGGTGGATGACTCGGTCACGGTGCGCAAAGTCACCAGTCGCCTGCTGGAGCGCAACGGCATGAACGTCATCACCGCCAAGGACGGGGTCGACGCCATGAGCGTGCTCGAAGAGCACACCCCTGACCTGATGCTGCTGGACATCGAAATGCCGCGCATGGACGGCTTCGAAGTGGCCACCCGCGTGCGCAACGACCCGCGTCTCAAAGACTTGCCGATCATCATGATCACCTCGCGCACCGGGCAAAAACACCAGAACCGTGCGATGGCCATTGGCGTCAACGACTACCTGGGCAAACCGTATCAAGAGTCGGTGTTGCTGGAGCGAATCGCCTACTGGAGCAACTTTCATGCTTGATCATCGCGTGGGCAGCCTGACCGGTTTGCTGCTGCCGCTGGCTGACCGCTATCTGCTGCTGCCCAACGTTGCCATTGCCGAACTGATCGGCTGGCAGCGCGGCGACCCCAGCAGCGACTCACCGCCCTGGCACCTGCGCCAGATCACCTGGCGCGACCACCAGTTGCCATTGATCAGCTTTGAAGCCGCCTGCGGCGGGCCGCTGGTGGTCGGTGAGCGTGCGCGGATCGTCATCCTCAACACCCTGGGCGGCGACCCGGCGCTCAAGTTTATCGCTTTGGTGGTACAAGGCATCCCGCGCTCCTATCGCCTCGACAGCCAGCTGAGCTTTGTCGACGTACCGCTCAGCCCGCTGGAGCGTGCGGCGGTGCAAGTGGGGGACCACGTGGCGAAAATCCCGGACTTGCTGGCGCTGGAAAGGTTGGTGCGCGGGGCTGCGGACTAATCCCGCTCTAACAGGTCAAGCTTGATCAGTCCCTAAAAGGGACTTATCGTTCCCTTTTTGGGACTCTTAGGCGGAGCCGTGAACATGTTATCGCTCAGTGATGCGCTCTTTACCACCACGCAGCAAAAAGTGCTGGGCCTGCTTTTTGGCAAGCCTGGCCAGAGCTTTTACGTCAATGAAATTGCACGTTGGGCAAAGGTAGGCAAAGGCAGTTTGACGCGCGAGCTGGGGCGTCTAGAGCGATCAGGCATTCTCACTGTGACCCGTCAGGGAAATCAGGCTCACTACCAGGCAAATGCACAGTGCCCGATTTATCAGGAGCTGCTGAGCATTATCCGCAAGACCTCGGGGCTCTCTGAACCGCTGCGTGTGGCACTGATGCCTTTCGCAGAACAGTTGCAATGGGCATTTGTATATGGCTCGGTTGCCAAGGATCAGGCACACGTCGGCAGCGATATCGACCTTATGCTGATGGGTGAAAACCTGCATTACAGTGACGTCATGGAGCACCTGATGCCGCTTGAAGAATCGTTGGGTCGTACCATCAACCCGACGCTCTACACCCCTCAGGACTGGGCCGCCAAGCTGGCTGCCGGAAACAGCTTTGTCGTGAGGGTTGCGCAACAGGAAAAAATCACGCTGATCGGTCATGACCCGCTGGAGCCCGTGGATGGAGAAAAATGAAAACCTGGAAAATCTGGTACGCACTGGAGGCTTGAAGGTTGAACCACCCGATCGCAAGGAGTGTGAAGGGCTGCTGCGTTCAGCGGTTGATCGCCTGAAAGATGCAGGCAGCGCCCAGTTGTCTTTCGCCAGCCGTTTCGATCTGGCCTACAACGCAGCCCACGCCATTGCACTGACCGCCTTGCGGCTGTACGGGTATCGATCAGACCGGCGTTATCTGGTTTTTCAAAGCCTGATCCATACGTCAACAATCGACAAAGTGCAGGTGCGTTTGTTTGCCTTGTGCCATGAGCGCCGTAACCTCGCGGAATACGAAGGTTACATGGACGAAGATGAGGGATTGTTGGCGAGCCTGTTGGGCAGCACGCAGCAGTTGCTTGAACAGGTGCTGATGCTGCGGTTTGAGGCATTTGGCGATTAACGAGAAGCGTCTGCAGCCAACGCTGGCGAGTTTCTGGATCATGTGGGAGCGGGCTTGCTCGCGATGCTGGCGATGCGGTCTCGTGGTGCCGCCATCACGAACATCTTGAATCGCCGCATTGCCCTTTAACTTCACACCCCTGACCCTTATCTAGTAACCGGGTGACACAGTCGCACTGTCAGTTCTTGAGGATGTTGCACATGTATCACGGTGAAAAGCTCAACGCCTGGACTCATCTGGTGGGTGCGGTTGCAGCAGCAGTGGGCAGTATCTGGTTGCTGGTGATGGCGTGCCTGGATGGCAGCCCGCAAAAGATTGTCAGTGTGGCCATTTATGGCGTCACGCTGGTGCTGTTGTACAGCGTATCGACCGTGTACCACAGCGTGCGCGGGCGCTCCAAGGTGATCATGCAAAAGTTTGATCACTTGTCGATTTACCTGCTGATCGCGGGCAGTTACACGCCGTTTTGCCTGGTCACGCTACATGGCCCGTGGGGCTGGTCGCTGTTCGGGATTGTGTGGGGCATGGCGGTGATCGGCATGCTGCAAGAGATCAAGCCACGCTCCGAGGCGCGCATTCTGTCTATCGTGATTTACGCGGTGATGGGCTGGATTGTGCTGGTGGCCGTCAAGCCGTTACTCGCGGCGCTGGGCACCGCGGGCTTTATCTGGCTGGCCACGGGCGGGGTGATGTACACCGTGGGGATTATCTTTTTTGCCCTGGACCACCGCCTGCGCCATGCCCACGGTATCTGGCATCTGTTTGTGATTGCCGGCAGCCTGCTGCACTTTGTGGCCATCGCGCATTACGTGATCTGATTCAGGGCAGTTTTTTAGTGTCACTGCGAACCTGCGCGTGACTGATCAGGGCAAAAATAAAACTGCCACCGATGATATTGCCGGCCAGGGTCGGGCCGGCAAAGATCAGCCAGAAGTCTTTCCAGGGCAGTTCCCCGGCAAACACCAGATAGGACACTTCGGCCGTGCCGACCACGATGTGGGTGAAGTCGCCCAGCGCCATCAAGTAGGTGATGAGGATGATGATCCACATCTTGGCACTCTCCATGGAAGGGATCATCCACACCATGGTGGCGATCATCCAGCCTGAAACGATGCCCTTGGCAAACATCTGACTGGCGTCGTTTTCCATGACCTTGCGGCCGATTTCAAGAAAGGCCTTGTCGGTCGGCGTATCGAAAATCGGCAGGTGCAGCATGACGTAGGCCACCAGCAGGGTGCCCATCAGGTTACCCACCAGCACCACCCCCCAGAGCCGCAGCAGGCGCCCGAAATTGTTGAGCGTGGGTTTGCTCATGATCGGCAACACGGCGGTCAGGGTGTTTTCGGTGAACAATTGCTGGCGGGAAAGGATGACGGCCAAAAAACCTGCGCAGTAACCGAAGCTGGCGATGACCTTGAAGGCTTCGCCGTCGGGCAGGCGCGAGTTGAGCAAGCCCATGGCCATAAGCGACAGGCCCATGGTCAGCCCTGCGGCGAGTGCCGACCAGAACAGGGCGGCGATGCTGCGCTCCAGCTCCTGATCGCCCTGCAAGCGAATGATTTCGTGCAGGACGGCGGCGCGTGGTGGCTGGTTTTTGGTGACGTCGTGCTCTTCTTCAGCCGACAGGTTGGGGGTTTTGCCGGACTTTTGGGTTTCCATGAGCTTCATGACCGTTGCGTGTGTAAAGGTACGACACGCAGGGGCTGTAGCTGTTCACTCAAAACCTGTAGTCGCTGCCGAAGGCTGCGATGGGGCCGATGGGCCTCCAATTAAACGGGTTGCTGCGCAACCCTTCGCAGCCTGCGGCAGCGACTACATAGGCCAGGCATCAAGCCTGGTCATCAGTCCTGAAACTGGTCTTTGACGTATTTGATCTCGGTGCGCCCGTGCGGTGCGGGCAGGCCGTCCTCGCCCAGGTTGACGAAGACCATCTTGTCCACCGTCAGGATGCTTTTGCGGGTGATCTTGTTGCGCACTTCGCAGGTCAGAGTGATCGAGGTGCGGCCAAATTCAGTGGCGGTGATGCCCAGTTCGATGATGTCGCCCTGGCGCGAAGCACTGACAAAGTTGATTTCGGAGATGTACTTGGTGACCACGCGCTGGTTGCCCAGTTGGACGATGGCGTAAATCGCGGCTTCTTCGTCGATCCAGCGCAGCAGGCTGCCACCGAACAGGGTGCCGTTGGGGTTGAGGTCTTCGGGTTTAACCCATTTGCGGGTGTGAAAATTCATATTCGCTCCTGACCGTCTTGCCTTAGATGCGGGCCATGATGTCAGACCACGGCACTTAGCTCTATTAACCTTGGACTATGGTCTCGATAGGGTCAAAGAAAAAGCCTTGGGATCACTTGCCCGGATGGCTATAATACCCCCCGTTTCAAAACGGTCATTAATACCCAGTACCGTTCCCGCCACCTGTCCGAGGGGCGCTGCAGCAGGTTCAACCTGTCAGGCTCGGATGGGGCGTTGTTTGATCAGGGTCCCCTGTTCAGGCACTAAACGCACAACGGCGCCCATTCGCGATTAAACGAATGGAGGCTCTTGATGAGCGCTGTAAACACGCCTGCAGGTTTTACCGACTATAAAGTCGCTGATATGTCCCTCGCCCAATGGGGCCGTCGCGAAACGTTCATCGCCGAGTCCGAAATGCCAGCCCTGATGGGTCTGCGCCGCCGTTATGCAGCAGAACAACCGCTCAAGGGCGCGAAGATTCTGGGCTGCATTCACATGACCATCCAGACCGCCGTACTGATCGAAACCCTGGTTGCCCTGGGTGCCGAAGTGCGTTGGTCCTCGTGCAACATCTTCTCGACTCAGGATCAGGCTGCCGCTGCTATCGCTGCTGCCGGTATCCCGGTTTTCGCCTGGAAAGGCGAGACTGAAGAAGAGTACGAGTGGTGCCTTGAGCAAACCATCCTCAAAGATGGCGAGCCTTGGGATGCCAACATGATCCTCGACGACGGCGGCGACCTGACCGAGCTGCTGCACAAGAAATACCCGGCCATGCTGAAAAAGATCCACGGCGTGACTGAAGAAACCACCACCGGTGTTCACCGTCTGCTGGACATGCTGGCCAAAGGCGAGCTGATGATCCCTGCGATCAACGTCAACGACTCGGTCACCAAAAGCAAAAACGACAACAAGTACGGCTGCCGTCACAGCCTGAACGATGCCATCAAGCGTGGTACTGACCACCTGTTGTCCGGCAAGCAAGCACTGGTCATCGGCTACGGTGACGTGGGCAAGGGTTCGGCCCAGTCCCTGCGTCAGGAAGGCATGATCGTTAAAGTGTCCGAAGTTGACCCGATCTGCGCCATGCAAGCCTGCATGGACGGTTTTGAAGTGGTTTCGCCGTTCATCAACGGCCAGAACGACGGCACTGCTGCCAGCATCGATGCTGCGCTGCTGGGCAAGATCGACCTGATCGTGACCACCACCGGTAACGTTAACGTGTGCGACAAAAACATGCTGGCTGCGCTGAAAAAACGCGCCGTAGTGTGCAACATCGGTCACTTCGACAACGAAATCGACACCGCTTTCATGCGCAAGAACTGGGCATGGGAAGAAGTGAAGCCACAGGTTCACAAGGTTCACCGTACTGGCCTGGGCGAATTCGACCCACAGAACGACGACTACCTGATCCTGCTGGCCGAAGGCCGTCTGGTTAACCTGGGCAACGCCACAGGTCACCCAAGCCGCATCATGGACGGTTCGTTCGCCAACCAGGTTCTGGCCCAGATCTTCCTGTTCGCCCAGAAGTACGCTGACCTGCCAGCCGAGCTGCAAGCCGAGCGCCTGACCGTAGAAGTCCTGCCGAAGAAGCTGGACGAAGAAGTGGCCCTGGAAATGGTTCGCGGCTTCGGCGGCGTGGTCACGCAACTGACCAAGCAACAGGCTGACTACATCGGCGTTACCGTCGAAGGCCCGTTCAAGCCAGACGCTTATCGCTACTGATTAAAAAAGGCGGTCAGGCTTGCACTGACCGCCTTTTTTTTGTGTGAGTTCAGCGTCAGGGGGCATCACTGGCCTCCTTCGCGTACGCAAGGGTATTCCCATGTCTCAAGACCGTCGTTTCAGCTTCGAGTTCTTCCCGACCAAGACCGATGCTGGACATGAAAAGCTGATGAACACGGCTCGCCAACTGGCGACCTACAACCCGGATTTTTTCTCCTGCACCTATGGTGCCGGTGGCTCGACCCGCGACCGCACGATCAATACCGTGCTGCAGCTGGAGAGCGAAGTAAAAGTGCCTGCTGCACCGCACCTGTCCTGCGTGGGTGACAGCAAGGCCGATTTGCGCGGCCTGTTGGCCCAGTACAAGGCTGCAGGTATCAAACGCATTGTTGCACTGCGCGGCGACCTGCCTTCGGGTATGGGCATGGCCAGTGGTGAGCTGCGCTACGCCAATGACCTGGTGAGCTTCATTCGTGAAGAAACCGGCGATCACTTCCACATCGAAGTGGCCGCCTACCCGGAAATGCACCCGCAAGCGCGCAACTTCGAAGACGATATCAGCAACTTCGTACGCAAGGCCCAAGCTGGCGCTGACAGTGCGATCACCCAGTACTTCTTCAACGCCGACAGCTACTTCCGTTTTGTCGAGCGCGTGGAAGCTGCAGGAGTGATGATCCCTATCGTGCCGGGCATCATGCCGATCACCAACTACAGCAAGCTGGCGCGTTTTTCTGACGCCTGTGGTGCTGAAATCCCGCGCTGGATCCGCAAGCAACTTGAAGCCTATGGCGACGATACGCAGAGCATCCAGGCGTTTGGCGAGCAGGTCATCAGCGAAATGTGCGAGCGCCTGCTTGATGGCGGCGCACCGGGGTTGCACTTCTACACCCTGAACCAGGCTGATCCGAGCCTGGCGATCTGGAACAACCTCAAGCTGCCGCGCTAAACAGAAAACGGTAGTCGCTGCCGCAGGCTGCGAGAAGGTCCGATGGGCCTTCGAGGGAACGGGTTGCTTCGCAACCCTTCGCAGCCTTCGGCAGCGACTACAGGTTTTTTGGCTCCTCTTGAAAAAACCGTTGGGCAGCATGAAATCGGCGCGCCGTGATTGCTCTGTTATACTCCGGGCTTTCCGCCAGGCTTACGCCCGGCCGCTCGTCCTTGTACAAGCCACTCAACCCCGCTACTGCGCAGCTCTTGCCCGCGCGAGCGGTGCGCATGAGCCTTGTGGACTGGAGCAGGACCGGACGGGATTGCGTCATCTTAAACGCCATTCACGCCAGGCAAGACTATCCCTTTGGGCCAAGCCCTAACTAGAACAGGATTTCTCATGTCCTTTGCTTCCCTCGGTCTCTCCGAGGCTTTAGTCCGCGCCATTGAAGCTGCGGGCTATACCGAGCCTACTCCGGTGCAACAGCGGGCCATCCCCGCCGTGTTGCAAGGTCGCGACCTGATGGTTGCGGCTCAGACAGGTACTGGTAAAACCGGCGGCTTCGCTCTTCCGATCCTGGAAAAGCTGTTTCCCAATGGCCACCCGGACAAATCCCAGCGCCACGGCCCACGCCAACCACGCGTGCTGGTCCTGACACCGACCCGCGAACTCGCCGCCCAGGTGCACGAGAGCTTCAAGCTCTATGCCCGCGATCTGAAGTTCGTCAGCGCCTGCGTGTTCGGCGGTGTGGGTACCAACCCTCAGGTCCAGGCTCTGGCCCGCGGTGTTGACGTACTGGTTGCCTGCCCGGGTCGTTTGCTCGACCTGGCCGGTCAAGGCAGCGTAGATCTGTCCCACGTTGAAATCCTGGTGCTCGACGAAGCCGACCGCATGCTCGACATGGGCTTCGTCCATGACGTGAAAAAAGTCCTCGCGCGTCTGCCAGCCAAGCGTCAAAACCTGCTGTTTTCGGCGACGTTCTCCAAGGACATTACCGATCTGGCCGGCAAGCTGCTGCGCAACCCGGAACGTATCGAAGTTACGCCACCCAACACCACGGTCGAGCGTATCGAGCAACGGGTTTTCCGTCTGCCCGCTACCCACAAGCGTGCCCTGCTGGCGCACTTGATCACCGCAGGCGCCTGGGAACAGGTTCTGGTCTTTACCCGGACCAAGCACGGTGCCAACCGTCTGGCCGAGTACCTGGACAAGCACGGCCTTAGCGCTGTGGCCATCCACGGCAACAAGAGCCAGAACGCACGAACCAAAGCCCTGGCCGACTTTAAAGCCGGTGCCGTACGCATTCTGGTAGCGACCGATATCGCCGCTCGCGGCCTGGATATCGATCAGTTGCCACACGTGGTCAACTTCGAGCTGCCAAACGTCGACGAAGATTACGTTCACCGTATCGGCCGTACTGGCCGTGCCGGTCGTTCGGGTGAGGCCATCTCGCTGGTCGCTCCGGACGAAGAAAAACTGCTGAAAAGCATCGAGCGCATGACCCGCCAGAAAATCGCCGATGGTGATCTGATGGGTTTTGACTCCAGCACCGTAGAGGCCGAAAAGCCTGAAGTACGCGAGCGTCCGGATGTGCGTAACCCGCGCAACACGCCACGCGGTCCACGTGGCGACGGTCCGGGTAACCCGGGCGGTGGCGGCGGTCGTAAAGACAAGGGCAAGGAAAAGAGCAAAGAAAAACCGGCGGCTGCTCGCAGCGAGCGTCCAGCTCGTGAGCAAAAGCCACGCGAAGCTCAGCCTGCCCGTGAGCAGCGTCAGCCAGCGCCTCGTTCAGACGCCAACCGTGCGCCGGACGAGTTCCGTGATGACGATGTGGACAACTTTGGTAACCGCGCTGATTACGTCAGCCCGTACCAGAACAAAAACAACCAGAGCCGCGGCCGTCGTCCGGGAGCTCCGGCTCAAGGCACTGGCGCAGCACCTGCCGCGCGTACCGGTGGTCGTCAGAATGCTCCGCGTACTGGCAGCGGCGCTACCACTGGCACACCGCCTGCCAAGCGCAGCGGTCCACGCAGTGGTGCCCCGCGTGACGGTCAAGCCCGTCGCGAAAACCGCCCGGCCCGTGACGATGCCCGTCAAGAGCCAGCGGTTAAAGGCCCACGTGAGAATCAGCCGAAGATCATGCACAAAGAGTCGAAAAGCGATCGCTTCCCGACGCCTGAGCAGCTCGATCAACTGCCGAACCGCCCTCGTGGCGAGAAGCCGGCACTGCTGACGCGTAACCGCTGAGTCTAAAGCGCCCTCACGGTAGAGAGGGCGCTTTTGATCCGCACAAAAAAACGCCCCGGCTTTCGCAAGCCGGGGCGTTTTTTGTTAGCCGTATAGAAGCGCTATTACTTGGCCTTCACGCCTTCGAGCGAGATATCCAGGCTCAGGGTCTGATCCTTGCTTGGGGATTTGATGCCGAAGTCGCTCAGGTTCACAGTCGTGGTCGCGTTGAAGCCAGCGCGTTCGCCACCCCATGGGTCCTTGCCTTCGCCGTTGAACGTTGCCTTGAAGGTCACAGGCTTGGTCACGCCGTGCAGGGTCAGATCGCCTGTCACGTCAGCTGTTTTGTCGCCAGTCGGCACAACCTTGGTCGACTTGAAGGTCGCTTCCGGGTACTTGCTCACGTCCAGGAAGTCTTTGCTGGCGATGTGCTTGTCACGTTCTGCGTGGTTGGAAAACAGGCTGGCGGTTTTCAGGGTCACGTCAATCTTGCTGTCGGCAGGCTTGGCTGCATCCCACGAGAATGTGCCGCTCCAGTCCTTGAAAGTACCGTGAATGAAGCTGAAGCCCAGGTGGCTGACTTTCCAGTCGATAAAGGCGTGCTGGCCTTCCTTGTCGATGGTGTAGTCAGCAGCCATGGCCTGGCCTGCGGTCAGCAGTGCGGTACCGAGAGCGAGCGCAGCGAGGGTCTTTTTCAACATGCTTTCTTTTCCTTTTGAGTTGAGGTCGAGCATCAGGCTTTGCGCCCCAGCATACGAGTCAGGGTCGCATCACGATCTATAAAGTGGTGTTTCAAAGCGATCAGACCATGCAAACCGGCAAAAATCACCACGGTCCACGCCAGGTATAAGTGCACGACACCGGCCACATCGGCCTGGTCGGGCAGGTTGGAAATCAGTGCAGGGACTTCAAACAGGCCGAAGACCGGGATGCCCACGCCTTCTGCGGTGGAGATCAGGTAGCCGGCGATCATCACGGCAAACAGGCTCAGGTACAAAAAGCCGTGGCCGAGTTTGGCCCCAATACGCGTTGCCTTGCTGTAACTGGCCAGTGCCGGTGGCGCCGGGCTGATCCAGATCCACAGTACACGCAGCACCATCACGGCGAGCAACGTCAGGCCAATGCTTTTATGCAGGTCAGGGGCTTCTTTGCGCCAAGGGCTGTAATAGTCCAGACCGACCATCCATAAACCCAGGGCGAACAGTCCGAACACCGCGAGCGCAACGGTCCAGTGCATGAGAATGCTGACGGCACCATATCGAGAAGAAGAGTTACGTAGCTGCATTGCCAACATCCTGTAGGAACTTGGATCTAAGACTAATGGTTTACCTATCGATTGAAAGCTCATTTTTTAGCTGCAAGGTATCGATAAATACGATGTGTAGCCTGTGAGGCAATAATTAAGCAAACGTTAACAATATTTAGTGTCCTTCTTGCGGGTCTGCAAGCGTCTATACGCTGCCGGAATTTGTAATGGGTTGTGACACGCCTGCGGATTGCATAGGCTTGCGCGATTGTTTACCCGCAGATGTCGGGAACCAGCGCCAGGAGAGTGGAAATGGGCCTGAATAATCAGTGGATGCAGCGCGACCTTGCCGTGTTATGGCACCCCTGCACCCAAATGAAGGATCACGAGCAACTGCCGTTGATCCCGATCAAGCGCGGCGAAGGTGTGTGGCTTGAAGACTTCGAAGGCAAACGTTACCTGGATGCGGTGAGTTCCTGGTGGGTCAACGTGTTTGGCCACTGCAACCCGCGTATCAATCAGCGCATCAAGGATCAGGTCGATCAACTGGAGCACGTGATCCTTGCCGGTTTCAGCCATCAGCCGGTGATCGAACTGTCCGAGCGTCTGGTGAACATGACGCCTGAAGGGCTGACTCGTTGCTTCTACGCCGATAACGGATCGTCGTGTATCGAAGTTGCGCTGAAAATGAGCTTTCACTACTGGCTCAATCGCGAACAGCCGAATAAAAAACGCTTCGTGACCCTGACCAACAGCTACCACGGCGAAACCATGGCAGCCATGTCGGTGGGTGATGTGCCGTTGTTCACCGAAACCTACAAGGCGTTGCTGCTCGATACCATCAAAGTGCCTAGCCCCGATTGCTACCTGCGCCCCGAAGGCGTGAGTTGGGAAGCGCACTCTCGCACGATGTTTCTGGCCATGGAACAGACACTGGCCGAGCATCACGACACGGTTGCGGCGGTGATCGTTGAGCCGCTGATCCAGGGCGCGGGCGGCATGCGCATGTACCACCCGGTCTACCTCACACTGCTGCGCGAGGCCTGTGATCGCTACGGCGTGCATCTGATCCTCGATGAAATCGCCGTGGGCTTTGGTCGAACCGGGACGATGTTTGCCTGTGAGCAGGCGGGCATCACACCGGACTTCCTGTGCCTGTCCAAGGCGCTGACCGGTGGCTATTTGCCGCTGGCTGCATGCGTCACCACGGACGAGGTGTACAGCGCGTTTTATGATGACTACCCGACCTTGCGCGCCTTTCTGCATTCCCATAGCTACACGGGTAATCCGCTGGCCTGCGCGGCGGCCCTGGCGACGTTGGATATCTTCGAAGAAGACAACGTGATCGAAAACAACAAGGCCCTGGCGCAACGCATGGCCAGCGCCACCGCGCATCTGGTAGACCATCCCCATGTCTCGGAGGTGCGTCAGACTGGTATGGTCCTGGCCATTGAAATGGTCCAGGACAAAGCCAGCAAAACTGCATACCCGTGGCAGGAACGTCGAGGCCTGAAAGTCTTCCAGCACGCGCTGGAGCGGGGCGCGTTGTTGCGTCCATTGGGCAGCGTGGTGTATTTCTTGCCGCCTTACGTGATCACCCCGGAGCAGATCGACTTTTTGGCCGAGGTGGCCAGTGAAGGGATCGACCTTGCGACGCGCAACGACATCAGCGTGGCCGTGCCGTCGAACTTTCATCCAGACTTCCGTGACCCGGGTTAAACCGCAGCATCCCCTTGTAGTCGCTGCCGCAGGCTGCGATGGGCTGCGCAGCAGTCCTGTCCGCCCTGGAGCTCTTCGCAGCCTGCGGCAGCGACTACAAAGTACAGAGCCCTTTTCCAGAGAATATAAATGAGATTGTCCCGCTTCTTTATCGACGCTCCCTTGAGCCTTGGTGAACATGAGTTGCCTGAGGCCCAGGCGCATTACATTGGCCGCGTGCTGCGTATGGCCGAGGGCGATGCCCTGCAGGTATTCGACGGCTCGGGCCAGGAGTTTCTGGGGCGCTTGCTGGAAGTCGGCAAAAAACGCGTGCGCGTGTTGCTGGACGAAACCTTTGTCGGGCAAATCGAATCGCCATTGGCCATTCACCTCGGCCAGGGCCTGTCCCGTGGCGAGCGCATGGACTGGGCGATTCAAAAGGCCACTGAACTGGGGGTCACTGAAATCACGCCGATCATGAGCGAGCGCTGCGAAGTGCGGCTCAAGGACGAGCGCGCCGACAAGCGCCTGGCCCACTGGCGGCAAGTGGCGATCAGTGCGTGCGAGCAATGCGGCCGTTCGCGGGTGCCGGTGATTCATCCGCCAGTGCTGCTCGGCGACTGGATCAAAACCACGCAGGCTGACTTGAAACTGGTGCTGCACCCGGTATCGGAGCCCTTGGCCAGTCACGCCAAGCCTGCGACGCTGGCGTTCTTGATCGGCCCTGAAGGCGGCCTGACCGACAACGAAATCGATCTGGCCCAAGCCGCCGGCTACCAGCCTGCACGCCTTGGCCCACGGGTGCTGCGCACCGAAACCGCGCCGGTGGTAGCCCTGGCCGTGGCGCAGCAGTTGTGGGGCGATTTCTAAGTCAGCCTCAGCCCTTTTTTGCTTTTGTGGGAGCGGGCTTCAATTTCAGTGGTTTCGTACGACGTTTCGCTTTCATTCTCGTGAATCATCCGAGAAGATTCCGTTCGCTTGCGCCTGTCCATTTCGGGGAATAGTCTCGGCCAATCGCTGCAAAACAGCGGTCGGGTTTAGTAGCCTGGTAGATGAGCAAGGCGCAAGGCGCCACCTTAGTGAGGCGCTTTTTTTCGGCCCCGCTTTATGGTGGCCGTGCGCAGGGCGCCTTCGGGCGCGCCGGTTTCCGAGCTCACCGGTCTACTAACCTGCGTACGGCTGCCACCCGTTCGTTTAGTAGCGACTTGGGGGCAGCTCCCTAAACGAGTTCGGAGCTAGCCATGAAAAAATCACCCCCGATCCACCCGTTTCTCCCCTCGATGCTGCTGACAGTAACGACCCGTTGCTGGATCGTATCGCCGTCGAACGTGCGCTCAATTACTACCTGCAAAACCATAAGCCTTATCGCCCTATAGGCACGGCCATGCTGGCCATCCCGGACAGTGTCAATTCAGAAGCGGCTTTGGCCCAGGCGTCAGACTTGTTGCGCTGTGCGGGTGCCTGCGCGAATGAGGCGGGGAATGGCCTGAGCGGGCCTGCGCGCGATTTGGTGTTGTCGGTCATGCACTTGGTGGAGCTGGCCAAGGGTTATGTCGACAAGTCGCTGGATACGCTGGCAACGCACGGAAGCAGCACGCGCCTGAGTGCAGCAGGCGCGTCTTGGGACAGCTGGTTTGAAGGTGAGGGTGTAACGGAAGACTTTTTTTGACGCCCTTACTCCACCGGATCACTCACCGGCTTGGCGATGATCTGTTTTAGCTCGGCGGTCATCGGGAATTCCAGGTTCAGGCCGTTGGGCGGGATCGGTTGTTCAAACCAGCGCTGGTAAATGCTGGTGATTTCACCGGACTGATACAAATCAGCCAGGGTCTTGTTGACCACCGCCAGGAACTGCGGGTCGTCCTTGCGCACCATGCAGCTGTAGATTTCCCGGGATTGTTCATCCCCTACAACCACCCATTTGTGCGGATCACGGGCTTTGGCGCGTTCGCCGTAAAGCAGCGCGTCGTCCATGTAAAACGCTACGGCGCGGCCGGTTTCGAGCATCTTGAAGGCTTCGCCATGGTCTTTGGCGCTGATGACGTTCATGCCCATCTTGTGGTCGGCGCTGTAGCTTTTGATGAAGCGCTCATTGGTGGTGCCAGCCGTCGTGACGACGTTCTTGTCCCGCAAATCATCGAAGCCCTTGATGCCGCTGTCCTTGGCGGTCAGCAATTGGCCTTTGACGTAAATAAACCCATAGGAAAACGCCACCTGCTTTTGCCGCTCGGCGGTCACGCCGGTTGAGCCGCACTCCAGGTCAACGGTGCCGTTCTGCACCAGCGGGATACGGGTTTGCGAAGTCACCAGGTTGTATTTGACCTTCAGCGGTTTGTCGCCCACTTGCTGCTGGATACGTTCAACGATTTTGTTCGCCAACTCCACCGAATAGCCCATCGGTTTGCCGCTGTTGTCCCCGACATACGAAAACGGTACCGAGGCATCGCGATAACCCAAGGTAATACTTCCGGAGTCGGCGATTTTCTTTAGCGTGCCTTGCAGCGGCGTCTCATTGGCTTGCACGGTGTGGCTGATCAACAGGCCCAGGGTGCAACTGATCAAGGTAAGTTTTTTCATGTTGTTGTTTTCCCTTAAAACAGATTAATGACGAACGGCAATCACGCTTATTTCCACCAACACCTGAGGCCGTGCCAGTTCGGCTTGCAGGGTGGTGCGGGTAGGCGCCTTGCCTGCCGATAGCCAGGCTGACCACACGGCATTCATGGCGGCGAAGTCGCGCTGAATGTCTTGCAGGTAAATGGTGGCGTTAAGGATGTGGTCCTTGTCGCTGCCGGTTTCGGCCAGCAGTGCGTCGATCTTGCTCAAGACCTCTTGAGTCTGTGCCGTGATGTCCTCGCTTTGCGTAGGAACTTGTCCGGACAAAAATACCAGCGCCTCGAACGTCGCGGCGGCGCTCAAACGGTCATTGCTGTTGATGCGGGCAATCGTCATCGGGCATTCCTTCTGGTTGGGAGGGTGCACTCAGGCAGCCAGGCCTTGCAGGTCAATGGACGTTTTACGGTGTGCAATTAGCTCGCTCAGCAAGCGCCCGCTGCCACAGGCCAGGGTAAAGCCCAGCGCGCCGTGGCCCAGGTTGAGCCACAGGTTGCGGTAGCCACTGGCGCCAAGAATGGGAACGCCACTCGGGGTAGCAGGACGCATGCCAGCCCACTCGATAGCGTCGTGATAATCGCCCGCTTCCGGGAAAGTACTGCTGGCCAGTTGGCGCATTTGCGCCAGGCGCTTGGGGTCCAGCGAGGGATCGAAGCCGACAATGTCGACCATCGCGGCAATGCGCAATTGCTCGCCAATGCGGGCGTAGACAATTTTGCGGTCGTAGTCGGTGATGCTCACCTGTGGCGCTTTTTGCGGGTCGGTCAGGGCAAGCGTGAGGCTGTAGCCCTTGAGCGGGTACAGCGGCAGGTTCATCCCCGGCAGGCGCAGGGCCGGGCTGTTGTGCCCCGCTGCGAGCACAAGTTGATCCACCGCCAGCACCTCGTCGCCCATTTCCACAGCCTGGACTTCACCGTTGGCATGACGCAGGCGGGTGACGGTTTTACCCAGCAAGAACGTGCAACGGCCACTGGCCTGCAAGCGGGCGACCAGTTGTTGGCAGAACGCGTGGCAGTCACCGACCTCTTCGCTCGGGGTGTAGATACCTCCCACAAATGCCGAGCCTTGCAGGCCGGGTTCCAGGCTGGCGCATTCGCTGGCGGACAGCGCGTGTTGAAATGAGCTGTGGATAACTTTTTTGCGCGCTTTGTCGAAGTGGCTGCGTTCACGAAACGCCACCAGTTTGCCGTTGCGCTGCCAGGCGAAACCGTCCAGCTGATCTTCTTCGCGCCATTGCTGCAATGTGGCCTGGCTGAGCAATGCCAGACGCAGCAAATGCGCGCCATTGCGCTGGTTCACCGAACCACGGCACGCGGCTATAAACGACGCCAGCCAGCGCCATTGGGCCGGGTCCATGCGTGGGCGCAGCTTGAGCGGCGAGTCGCCGCGCAGCATCCAGCCCACCGCTTGCAAGGGCACACCGGCATCGGCCAGGGGGGCGACGTAGCGGTAGGAAAGCTGACCGCCATTGGCAAAGCTGGTCTGGCTGCCCAGGGTGGGCTGGGCCTCGATCACGCTCACGTCAAAGCCGTCGCGCACCAATGCATACGCCGTTGCCAGCCCGATAACGCCCCCGCCGATGATGCAAACTCGCTGTGCCATGTCAGTCCCTAGCCACTGTTGAACAGGCTTCAGGTTAGGGGCAGGTGACAGGCGGCGAACAATGAATAAAGATGGTCCTCCCATAAACAAAGGTTATGGACTGCTGCCATGCGCTTGCGTCATATAGAAGTGTTCCAGGCGATTCGCCAAACCGGGTCGGTGAGTGCGGCTGCCCAGTTGCTGCATGTCTCCCAGCCTGCGGTGAGCAAGGTGCTGCAACACGCTGAACAGCGGTTGGGGTTCCCGCTGTTTCTGCGGGTGCGCGGCAAGTTGCAGCCCACCCCCGAAGCGCTGTTGCTGGAGCGCGAAGTCGACAAGGTGACCGAGAGCCTGCAAGGTGTGCAGCGCCTGGCCGAAAGCCTGCGCCGTGAGCCGGGGCATCGTTTGCGCATTGGCAGCACGCCCGCGCTGGCGTTGTCACTGTTGCCGCCGGTGATCAGCGAGTGGACCCGTCGTTATCCCGATATCAACTGTGAACTGGCCAGCGCCCACAGCCGTGAGCTGGTGCAGAACCTGTTGATGCGCGAACTGGACGTGGCCCTGACCTTCAAGCTGCCCGATCATCCGGGGCTCAAGGCGCGGGCGCTGGCCCACGGTGTACTCGTAGCGCTGGCGCCGCGGGGTTACTGGGCGGATGAAAGCGAAGGCGTACCGCTCGCACTGGATGAGCTGGCGGACGCGCCGTTGATCGGGCTGAGCAGTGCCGATCCGCTGTTTGCCCGGCTGGACAGCTACCTGCAAGCAGTAGAGCCACCGCCGCGCATCAGCATCGCGGTGCAGACCTATTCGCTGGCGCGGGCGATGGTGGAGTCGGGTGCGGGGTTGGCGGTGATTGATCCGTTTACGGCGTTGGGTGCTTCACGGGCAAGCACCTTGATCCGGCCCTTGAGCCCGGCGCTGCCGATTACGCTGTACGCGGTGACCCGGGCGGACGAAGCCCCGGCGCATACGCTGGAAGGGTTGCTGCAATTGTTCGCCGAGCGGGCCAGCGAGCAGTTGCAGCGGTTGGCGGGCTGATCAAACATCCGTGTAGCCGCTGCCGCAGGCTGCGATCGAGTCCAAAGGGTTCGCGTTTTTTCCAAGAGCGAAGGTCCTTCGGCCCTTATCGCAGCCTGCGGCAGCGACTACAGGTTATTTTCTGTTACTTGGGCAGTGCGTACACCACCACCTGGTCCCCTACCTGATCTTTCATGATCGAGTTGCCGCCCGCCACAAACGCCACATATTGTCGGCCTTTGTATTCATACACGGCAGGGTTGGCGACGGCAGGGGCCATGACGATGTCCGACCACAGCTCTTTGCCGTCTTCCAGGGCATAGGCACGGACCTTGGCATCCATCGATGCACCAATGAACACCACGCCACCTGCGGTCACTGCCGGGCCACCAATGGTCGGCGAGCCCATGTCTTCAGGCATGTACCAACCCCACTGCTGGACGGCGCCCATCGGACGACGCCATTTCACGTCACCGGTGCGCATGTCGATCGCCACGATTTCACCGAAAGGCGGTGCCCAGCACGGCATGCCTGCCCAGTTCTGTGCGTTGAGCAAACTCATGCCGTAAGGCGCGCCGATCTGTGGGTAGAAGCCGTTCTCGTTGCCTGCAGTTTTGGGTTGCTTGTCGTAGGAGGCGCGGTCCCACAGCTTGATCATCTGCACAATGTGGGAGGTGTTCACAATGGCGACCTGGCTGACCGGATCAAACGCTACACCGCCCCATTGCACGCCACCGGCACTGTCCGGGTAGGCCAGTACGCCGTTGCCTTTGGTGCTGGGCGGCGAATACATGCCGTTGTATTCCAGGCCGTCCCACATTTTTGTGCACTGGCCAAAACCGACAATGTCGGCGATTTTCCAGATCGCCGGTTTTTTCGATTGATCCATCAACGGTGCAGGCTTGGTCGGGAACGGTTGGGTTGGCGAGTACACCTCTCCAGCAGCATCACCCTGGGGTACAGGGCGTTCTTCAATCGGCCATACGTCCTCGCCGGTGCGGCGGTCAACGGTGAACAAAAAGCCCATCTTGGTCGCTTGCACCAGTGCTGCCACGGGCTTGCCGTTGACGGTGATGTCCATCAGCGTCGGGGCCGAGTTGATGTCGTAGTCCCATATGTCGTGGTGAACCCACTGACGAGACCACACGACCTTGCCGGTGTTGATATCCAGGGCCGTGGTGGAAGTGCCCAGCGGAATCGGCTTGGTCCGGTTGCCGCCCCAATAGTTGGGTGAAGGCGAGGACACGGGGATATACAGCAAGCCCAGCGCCGGGTCATACGACATGGCTGTCCAGATGTTGGCAGTGCCGGTTTTGCCTGCCTCTTCCTCGGGGATCGGCTTGAATTCCCACTCCAGCGCGCCGGTGCGGGCATTGAGGGCAAACAGTGAGCCCGGGGATTCAACTTCGTATTCCCAGTCTTTACCGGCCCAGCCCACGATCAACTTGTCACCGATGACGGTGGGTGGCTGCAACTGTGACAGCGGCCATTTCGCGTTCATGGTGTTCCATTGGTTGACGTCCACCACCCCGTTTTTGCCGAAGCCTTCGCAAGGCTTGCCGGTGTCGGCGTCTACCGCGTAGAGCTGCGCGGTCATGTTGCCCAGGTAGACGACCTTCTGGCAGGCCACGCCCGCTTGAGGGGTTTTTTCCTGCCAGTAGGCCACGCCACGTGATTTCAGCGCGGGCTGGGTTTCGGCGACCAGTTTCGACTTGGTGTCGTAGGTCCACTTTTCTTTGCCGGTCTCGGGCTCCAGGGCAATGATCCGGTAAAAAGGCGTGCCGACGTACAACGTGTCATTGGCAAAAATAGGTGTCGCGGACCAGACCGACGGCGGGATTTTGCCGGTGCCCGTGGACATGTCGCCGGTGAAGTATTCCCAGACCTTGGTCAGTTTGCCGACGTTGTCCTTGTTGATTTGAGTCAGGGGCGAATACTTTTGCGAGCTCAGTTGCCCGTGGAAACTGTCCCACTCCTTGCCGCTGGGGATCGGCAGTTTTGCGTCCTCGGCAGAGATGCTGGACGGTGCCAGCAAAGGCGGCGGGACGGTGTAGGTGTCTTGCGCGTGGACGCTGGAAACACCCGCCAGCAAGCACAAGGCCGGAGCTGTCAAAAACTGTTTTGTGATCGCGCTCATATCGCGCTCCTTGTTGGCTTGCCGGCAAAGGTTTCAATGATCACACCCAGGGCGTAGATCCCCAGAACGGCGGCTGTCCACCAACCGTGCAGCAGGCATGCGGCAAACGTTGTTCCGATCACACCGACCCAGGCCAGGAAGAGGACGAAATTTCGCAGACCTCCCGCCCTGGCTTGAGCCAGCACCACCCCCAGGACAAACAGCACAAACTCGGCCAGCATCGCCGTCATTGCCCCCCCGGAATCTGTCACCCCGGACAAGGGAGTGAAGAACCGCCAGGCGGTAATGCCCAGAGCAATCAATGCGGTGATGATCATGATGTTGGCGCCCAGAGGGCGCCTGGGTGGTGCATAGGCAGCAGAAGTACTCATCCCGTTCCCCTTTGTGTGTCATGCCTTAAGGCCTCAGGAACGTGAGTGTAGCCAAGGCGGGGAAAAACACCGGGATCAGTGCGCGTGCTCAACCTCTACCGGCGCATCCTTGGTCACGTGCTTGACCAGTTTGCCGATGGTCAAACCCTGGAACAGGATCGAGGACAGCACCACGATGTAGGTGATACTCAGGATCAGGTCACGCTCCGGGCCCAGTGGCAATGCCAGGGCCAGCGCTACCGAAACACCGCCGCGCAGGCCACCCCAGGTCAGGATGCGGATGGTGCCCCGTGGCACGGTACGCCAGCGGCGCAGCAGGACAATGGCCGGTGCCACGGTCAAGAGGCGCGACAGCAAAATGGCCACGGCCAGAACGCTGGCCGCCAGCAAATGCAGCCATGAGAACGGCAGCAGCAACAGTTCCATGCCAATCAGCGCGAACAGCAGCGCGTTGAGCATGTCATCAAGCAACTCCCAAAAACCGTCCATGTAGCGACGGGTCATCTCGTTCATGGCCTTGTTACGGCCCAGATTACCGATGATCAGACCTGCGACAACCATCGCGATCGGCGCCGACACATGCAGTTCACTGGCCATGGCCGAGCCGCCGATCACCAGTGCCAGGGTCAGCATCACTTCGATCTGATACTGCTCGATGCTCTTGATCATCCGGTACACCAGGTAACCGATCAAACCACCGAACACCACGCCGCCGATGGCTTCGTGAATAAACAGCATGGCCGTGGCACTCAGGCTCGGGGTTTCGCCCAGTTGCAGGATGCCGAGCAACACGGTGAACACCACAACAGCGGTGCCGTCATTGAACAGCGACTCGCCCACGATGGTGGTTTTCAGCGGTTTGGAGGCGTTGGCGGTCCGCAGTACACCCAGCACGGCAATCGGGTCGGTGGGGGAGATGAGTGCGCCGAACAACAGGCAGTACAGGAAACTGATATGCCAGCCGAACAGGGCAAAAATCCAGTACGCCAGGCTGCCGATCACGGTGGTGGCGATCAGCACACCGACGGTGGCCAGCAGGCCAATCGGCCAGCGATAGCTGCGTACATCATTGATATTGACGTGCAGGGCGCCTGCAAACAGCAGGAACGACAGCATCCAGTTCATCAGCAGATCGCCGAAGTCGATCTGGCCGATCAGTTCTTGCACGCGCTCTTCAAGGCCCGGATAACCGATAAAGCTCAAGCCTTGCAGCAGCAACGAAAACATTAGGGCAGTGACCATCACGCCAATCGTCGGCGGCAGGCCGATAAAGCGGAAGTTCACGTAAGTCAGTAGTGAGGTCAGGCAGATAAACGCAGCAACAAGCTCAAGCATCCGGGATCCTGTGGTGGCGAGAATGAATGGAAACCCGATCAGTACGGGTTATGTTTGGATGCAGGCGCGGGCATCAGGGGCACATCCCCGGGGTGTGGCAAATGGGCGCGATGTGCGAGGTCATTGACCACGCAGTTGCACTGAGGTTGCATGTGCGCACTGGCGCTGTAGCAGGCCACCCATACTCGTGTTGAAACTCTAAAAAGGAAATTCCAATGACGGTTGCCTTCTGGTGTGTGCTTATTGCCTTCTGTTTGACCTATGTGTGTACCGCTTTTGCCAAGTTCAGCGACGGCAAGTTCGGGCCCAAACAAAACCATGATCCACGTACGTTTCTGGACAACCTTCAAGGCTTTGCCAAGCGTGCCCACAGCGCCCAGCTCAACAGCTTCGAAGTGACCCCGGCCTTTGCGGCGGCGGTGATCATTGCCGATATCGTAGGGAACGCCCAGCCCGTGACCATTGATGTGCTAGCGGTTCTGTTCGTTACCAGCCGCATGCTGTACATCATCTGCTACCTGGCCGACTGGGCGATCCTGCGCTCCATCGTGTGGTTTATCGGCATGGGACTGGTGGTCAGCTTCTTTTTTGTGTCGATGTAAACGCAAGCCAATAACCAATGTGTGGGAGCGGGCTTGCTCGCGATGCAGACAATCCGGTTTGCCTGATGCACTGCGGTGATGCCATCGCGAGCCAGCCCGCTCCCACAAAGGTTTGGTTTCATTGCATGCAGGTGGTTTTACTGCGGCAGCGCCGCGCCTTTCGGCCATAGCAGCCAGATATTGCCCTTCTGCTTCATGTCGCCCGCAATCTTCCCGGCTTCAGGGCCGGTGCCCACGAAGAAATCGGCCCGCACTTCGCCAGCAATGGCGCCACCGGTGTCCTGGGCGGCTACCGGGCGTACGATGGGCTGGCCATCAGCCTGGGTGGTCGACAGCCACAGCAGGCTGCCCAGCGGGATGACCTTGCGGTCCACCGCCACGCTGTAGCCAGCCGTCAGCGGCACGTTCAGCGAGCCGCGCGGGCCTTCGTTGCTGTCCGGGTTCTGGGTGAAAAACACGTAGCTCGGGTTGCTGGCCAGCATCTCGTGGACCCGTTGCGGGTGAGCCATGGCCCAGGTGTGAATGGTGCCCATGGTCACGTCTTCTTTTTTCAGTTCGCCCTGTTCAACCAGCCAGCGGCCAATCGGTTTGTACGGATGGCCGTTCTGGTCGGCATAGCCGATGCGCAGCTGGCGGCCATTGTCGAGTTGAACCCGGCCCGAGCCCTGGATTTGCAAAAACTGCAGGTCCATCGGGTCGGTCAGCCACGCCAGTACCGGTGCTTGCAGGCCTTTGCTGTTAATGGTCTCTGCGGTGTCGTAAGGCTTGAGCACACGGCCCTCAAGGCGACCGCGCAGGCGTTTGCCTTTGAGCTCGGGGTAGATGCTGTCCAGGTTGACCACGATCAAGTCAGCCGGTACGCCATAGATGGGTACGTTGGCGGCCTGGGTCGGCTTGAGGCTGCCGGGGTAAACCGGTTCGTAGTAACCGGTGATCAGGCCGTCGCTGCTGCCTTCGGCCGAGCGCAGGCTGTACACGTCGAGGTGGGTTTGCAGGAAGTTGCTGATGTCGGCCACGCTCGGGCTGGCAGGCAAGGCGGCTGCGTCACTGCACACGGGGCCCCAGTTGGGGTCGGCCTTGAGTCGGGTACAGGCGCTGCGCCATGAAGCAAAACCGCTTTGCAGGTCGCTGCCCGTCACTTCAGGCAGTGCGCTCCAGTCAGCCTTGCTGTAGGTCGTGTGGGGTTCTGGCTGGGTGGCATTCTTGTCGGCGTCCTTGTCGGTGCCGTTACATCCGGCCAGCAACAGGGCAACGGGCAACGCCCAGGCCAGAGGCTTGAAAAATGTGTTCATGGGTGAAATTCCTTCGAGGTTTGCCGAGGCCGGATAACCCTCTGGCAATCCTTGTATTCAATAGGGGTATTGGTCTTTGCAGGTGACGCGAGGATACTGGCGACCGATTTCCGTGACCTGAAGCGACCATGACTTTTAAACGATTGACTGTTGTTGTGCTGGCCTGCCTGACGTTGTCTGCGTGTGGCGGGGTGGATCCCGATTCGCCGCTGGGCCAGCGTAAAGCGATTTTCAAGCAGATGCTAAAAACCAGCGAAGACCTGGGGGGCATGTTGCGAGGTCGGATTCCCTTTGACGGTCCGCGCTTTACCGAAGGTGCCATCAAGTTGGACGCTTTGGCTCACGAGCCGTGGAAGCATTTCCCACAGGTTAAGGAGTCCGACCTGACCAGTGCTACCGATGATGTCTGGCAAAAGCAGGAGCGTTTTCAGCAACTGGCGCGCCAGTTGGAGGGCGCAACCGGTGAGTTGGTGATCGCCAGCCAGGTACAACCCTACAAAGCCAGTAACCTGACGCCTGCCGTGCAGAAAGTGGAAGACACCTGCAGTGCGTGCCACAAGGAATTCAGGAATCACTGAGTAAAGATCAGCCGGTACCCGCCTTCTGTGGGAGCGGGCTTGCTCGCGACAAGCACGACTCGGGACTTCTGAATCACCGAGGTGCTGCCATCGCGAGCAAGCCCGCTCCCACACAGGAGATCCGTATCGCGAGACTTATTTATCCAGCTGATCCAGCGCTTCTTGCAGTTCCTTGCGCGATTCGGCCAGCTTGTTTTTGCGTTTGTCGATTTTCTCCGGGTCGCCTTTCTTCATGGCTTTGTCCAGATCAGCCTGGCGCTTGCTCACTTCGTGCTTGGCTTCCAGCACCTTGTTTTCACGTTCCTTGCGCAGGCCCGCGTCAGTGCAGTGCTCGGTGACTTCGCTCAGGGCTTTTTCCAGGCCCGCGACCTGGTTGCTGTTGCCGTGCGCGCGGGCCTGCTCAAGTTGCAGGGTGATGGCTTGTTTCTTGGCAGCGCAACCGGTCAGTTCCGGCGCTGCGTCTGCGGCCATCAGAGGCGTTGCCAGCAGGCCGCAAACAGTCAACAGGGCGAGCGGTGAAAGTAATTTCATAAATGGCTCCATGACAAAAGATGACAATTAAATAAGGCTGAAAAAACGCCACGCAAGCGCGTTTCGGCTGATCCAAACCGTGGATGTTAGCAGCATCCGCAGGCAAGCAATCCGTCGAACGTTATCCATGAGCAGCAAAAAGCCCCGAACAGTCACCTGTCCGGGGCTTCTGGTGCAGCAGGCTTAATTACAAACCGGCGGCAGCGCGCAGCTCTTCAGCGCGGTCGGTACGCTCCCACGTGAACGTGGTGAAGGTATCGTCGCCAACGGTCTTGATCTGCGGCGTACGACCGAAGTGGCCGTACGCTGCAGTTTCCTGGTACATCGGGTGCAGCAGGTCAAGCATGGTGGTGATGGCGTATGGACGCAGGTCGAATACGTCACGTACCAGCTTGATGATTTTCTCGTCGGAAATTTTGCCAGTACCAAAGGTGTTCAACGAAATCGAAGTCGGTTGAGCGACGCCGATAGCGTAGGAAACCTGAATCTCGCAGCGCTCAGCCAGGCCGGCAGCCACGATGTTCTTGGCCACGTAACGACCGGCGTAAGCAGCCGAACGGTCAACCTTGGATGGATCCTTGCCCGAGAACGCGCCGCCGCCGTGACGGGCCATGCCGCCGTAGGTGTCAACGATGATCTTGCGACCGGTCAGGCCGCAGTCGCCCACCGGGCCACCGATGATGAACTGGCCGGTAGGGTTGATGTGGAACTGGGTGTCCTTGTGCAGCAGCTCGGCTGGCAGCACGTGCTTGACGATCAGTTCCATCACGCCTTCGCGCAGGTCGGTGTACGACACTTCAGGGTTGTGCTGGGTCGACAGCACGATGGCGTCGATGGCGACAACCTTGCCGCCTTCGTAACGGCACGTTACCTGGGACTTGGCGTCCGGGCGCAGCCACGGCAGCAGGCCGGATTTACGGGCCTGGGCCTGGCGCTGTACCAGTTGGTGCGAAAAGGTGATCGGTGCAGGCATCAGCACGTCGGTTTCGTTGCTGGCGTAGCCGAACATCAGGCCCTGGTCACCGGCGCCCTGATCTTCAGGCTTGGCACGGTCAACACCCTGGTTGATGTCAGGGGACTGCTTGCCAATGATGTTCATCACGCCGCAGGTAGCACCGTCGAAGCCGACGTCGGAGCTGGTGTAGCCGATGTCGGTGATCACGTCACGAACGATCTGCTCCAGGTCGACCCAGGCCGACGTGGTGACTTCGCCCGCGATGATTGCTACGCCGGTTTTCACCAGAGTCTCGCACGCCACACGGGCGAACTTGTCTTCAGCAATGATGGCGTCCAGCACCGCGTCAGAAATCTGGTCGGCGATTTTGTCCGGATGCCCTTCAGACACGGACTCGGAGGTGAAAAGGGAGTATTCGCTCATCTCGACGGTTTCCTAATATTTACCGATGGTGAGTGTCGCCAGTTGGCCGCTGAAAGTGGCGGACCTGAAGCTGGAAACCATTACGTAAGCCTACATAGAGGCTTTCCCCGGGAACGAGTCCCGCAGCGGTGGCCCAATGGGCCAGATCATCTTGTTCAAAACCCAGCCACAAATCACCGCATGCCTCGCGGGCCCACGCCTGATTATGGCTGCACAACTCTGTTATCAGCAGGCTGCCGCCCGGCTGCAGCAAGGTTGCCAGTTGCTGAAGTGCTTCGGCCGGTGCGGCGAAATGGTGCAGGACCATGTTCACGACAACGCAGTCGGCTTGCAGCTGTGCATCGTGTAGCGCGTCGGCCAGGATCAGGCTGACGTTGTTCAGTGACTCGCGTTCACAGAGCTGGCGGGCCAGCCCAAGCATGACCGGGCTGTTGTCCAGCGCCGTGACCTGATGGAAGCGGCGAGCCAGGTCGGGCAAGAAGCTGCCATCGCCGGGACCGACTTCCAGGGCCGTGGCCGCCGGGTCGAAGCTCAGTTTGTCGAGCAGCGTCAAAACGCTGTCCCGGTATTGCGGCAAGCCGGCGATCAAATCCTGTTGAGCGCGAAACTTCTCGGCTACGCGTGAGAAAAAGTCCTGACTGGCGGCTGCACGCTGTGCATGTACTGCGCTGATTCGCGCTTGTACATCGGTGGGCAAGGTCAGGTTATCGACCTCTTCCAGCAGCGCAGCATGGAGTTTTCCGCCTGGTTGCTCGGTGTGGGGCAGGGCACGGCGATAAAAAATCGCATTGCCTTCGCGTCGTGTTGCGACCAGCCTGGCTTGAGACAGCACCTTGAGGTGGTGACTCATGCCTGATTGGCCAGTGGCAAAAATCTGCGTCAGCTCCAGCACACCAAACGAATCGTTGGCCAACGCGCGCAGCACATTGAGTCGCAGCGGATCGCCTCCAGCCTTGCACAGGGCGGAGAGCTCGTCGCTATCGTCATGGCGGATTGAAGGCATGCGTAAGTTCATGGGGCCGCAGTCTAGTTACCCCGTACAGCCCCCGCAAGTTCAATATCGAAAAGTTTTGATATTGGTCGATAAGTGGCGCGTTTGTCGGAGAGTGTGTGCTTATTAACGAAACGAAATGTCCGATCCTTAACAGGTTGAACGGTTAAGCACAGGAAAAACGCCTCTTGCGACTATCTGTCATTGCCCCGAGGGCGTTGCCTGAGGGAAAATGCTCGCCTTTTTTCCGTTTCGATTTAACTTTCAATACCCAGGAGAACAGCGATGCCCAGCCGTCGTGAGCGTGCCAACGCCATTCGTGCACTCAGCATGGATGCCGTGCAAAAAGCCAACAGCGGCCATCCAGGTGCCCCTATGGGTATGGCGGATATCGCCGAAGTACTGTGGCGCGATTATCTGAAGCACAACCCGAGCAACCCTTCGTTCGCTGACCGTGACCGCTTTGTGCTGTCCAACGGCCACGGTTCGATGCTGATCTACTCGTTGCTGCACCTGACCGGCTATGACCTGTCGATCGACGACCTGAAAAACTTCCGCCAGCTGCACAGCCGCACCCCGGGTCACCCGGAGCTGGGCTACACGCCGGGCGTTGAAACCACCACTGGCCCGCTGGGTCAGGGCCTGGCCAACGCTGTGGGCTTTGCCCTGGCAGAAAAAGTCATGGGCGCTCAGTTCAACCGCCCTGGCCATAACGTCGTTGATCACCACACCTACGTGTTCCTGGGTGATGGCTGCATGATGGAAGGCATTTCCCACGAAGTTGGCTCGTTGGCCGGCACTCTGGGTCTGAGCAAGCTGATCGCGTTCTACGACGACAACGGCATCTCTATCGATGGCGAAGTTGAAGGCTGGTTCACCGACGACACGCCAAAGCGTTTCGAAGCCTACAACTGGCAAGTGATCCGTAATGTTGACGGTCACGACCCGGAAGAAATCAAGACCGCGATCGAAACCGCACGCAAAAGCGACCAGCCAACGCTGATCTGCTGCAAAACCACCATCGGTTTCGGCTCGCCGAACAAGCAGGGCAAGGAAGACTGCCACGGTGCTCCACTGGGCAACGACGAAATCGCCCTGACCCGCCAGGCCCTGAACTGGAACCACGGTCCGTTTGAAATCCCGGCTGATATCTACGCCGAATGGGATGCCAAGCAAGCCGGTGCTGCGGTTGAGTCCGAGTGGGACAAGCGCTTTGCTGCCTACGCGGCCGAGTTCCCTGAGCTGGCCGGCGAGCTGTCCCGTCGCCTGAGCGGCAAACTGCCTGCTGACTTCGATGCCAAGGCCAACGCCTACATCGCTGAAGTCGCGGCCAAGGGCGAAACCATCGCCAGCCGTAAAGCCAGCCAGAACGCATTGAATGCCTTTGGCCCACTGTTGCCAGAACTGCTGGGCGGCTCCGCTGACCTGGCCGGTTCCAACCTGACCCTCTGGAAAGGCTGCAAAGGTGTTTCGGCTGAAGACGCCAGCGGCAACTACGTGTACTACGGCGTACGCGAGTTCGGCATGAGCGCCATCATGAACGGTGTTGCCCTGCACGGCGGCCTGGTGCCTTACGGCGCGACCTTCCTGATGTTCATGGAATACGCCCGCAACGCCATCCGCATGTCGGCCCTGATGAAGCAGCGCGTGATCTATGTGTTCACCCATGACTCCATCGGTCTGGGCGAAGACGGCCCGACGCACCAGCCGGTCGAGCAATTGACCAGCCTGCGTACCACGCCGAACCTGGACACCTGGCGCCCAGCCGATGCGGTGGAATCCGCAGCGGCCTGGAAATTCGCCCTGGAGCGCAACGACGGCCCGTCGGCGTTGATCTTCTCGCGTCAGAACCTGAACCACCAAACCCGTGATGCTGGCCAGATTGCCGACATCAACCGTGGTGGTTACGTGCTGAAGGATTGTGCAGGCGAGCCTGAACTGATCCTGATCTCGGCCGGTTCCGAAGTGGGCCTGGCGGTTCAGGCTTACGAGAAGCTGACCGAGCAAGGCCGCAAGGTACGTGTTGTATCGATGCCATGCACCAGCGTGTACGAAGCTCAGGATGCAGGCTACAAGCAGTCGGTTCTGCCGCTGCAGGTGAGCGCCCGTATTGCGATCGAAGCGTCCCACGCGGACTACTGGTACAAGTACGTGGGCCTGGAAGGCCGCGTCATCGGCATGACCACTTACGGCGAGTCGGCGCCTGCGCCAGCCTTGTTCGAAGAGTTCGGCTTCACCCTGGAAAACATCCTGGGTCAGGCTGACGAGTTGCTGGAAGACTAAAGCAAGCCGCGGTGGCCCTGGCTGCCGCGTTTTAGTTAGTCGCTGCCACAGGCTGCGAAGGGCTGCGTAGCAGCCCGTTTTTTTGAAGGTCGTGCGGTCTTGATCGCAGCCTTCGGCAGCGACTACAGGCTTTTAATAAGAGAACCCCATGCCCCAACCGCGTCCCTACAAAGTTGCACTCAACGGCTACGGCCGGATTGGTCGTTGCGTCCTGCGTGCGTTGTTCGAGCGAGGGGCCGCTGCCGGGTTTGAAATTGTTGCACTCAATGATTTGGCCGATATGGCCAGTCTCGAATATTTGACGCGCTTCGACTCCACCCATGGCCGGTTTCCCGGCGAGATACGGATCGAAGGCGACTGCCTGCATATCAATGGCGACTGCGTGAAAGTGTTCCGCAGTGCCACCCCCGAGGGGATCGACTGGGCTGCCCTGGGTGTTGACCTGGTGCTGGAATGCTCCGGCGTCTACAACACCCGCGCCGACGGCCAGCGTTTCCTTGATGCCGGGGCTCCCCGCGTGCTGTTTTCGCAACCGATGGCCAGTGACGCCGATGTTGACGCCACCATCGTCTACGGCGTTAACCAGCACAGCCTGACCGGCGAAGAACGACTGGTGTCCAACGCCTCCTGCACGACCAACTGCGGCGTGCCGCTGCTGCGTTTGCTGGATGAGGCATTGGGTCTTGAGTATGTATCGATTACCACCATTCACTCGGCGATGAACGATCAGCCCGTGATCGATGCCTACCACCACGAAGATCTGCGTCGTACACGCTCGGCCTTTCAGTCGGTCATTCCGGTCTCTACCGGCCTGGCCAAGGGCATTGAGCGTTTGTTGCCGGAACTTGCCGGCCGAATTCAAGCCAAAGCGGTGCGGGTACCGACATTGAATGTGTCGTGCCTGGATATCACCCTGACCACGGCACGGGACACCGATGCCGCAGAGGTGAACCGCCTGCTGCGCGAGGCGGCCACCTGCGGCCCGCTCAAAGGCTTGTTGGCCTACACCGAGTTGCCCCACGCCAGCTGTGATTTCAACCATGACCCGCATTCGGCCATTGTCGATGCCAGCCAGACCCGCGTTTCCGGCCCCCGGCTGGTGAACCTGCTGGCCTGGTTCGACAACGAATGGGGTTTTGCCAATCGAATGATCGATGTGGCAGAGCACTATTTGCACGTTACTCACCCCAAACCCGCTCTCTAACATTAGAAACTCAGGAACTGCGACCCATGACCGTGTTGAAGATGACCGACCTCGATCTGCAAGGTAAGCGCGTACTGATCCGCGAAGACCTCAACGTCCCAGTCAAGGACGGTGTAGTCACCAGCGATGCGCGCATCCTTGCTTCGCTGCCGACCATCAAGCTGGCGTTGGAAAAAGGCGCGGCGGTTATGGTCTGCTCGCACCTGGGACGTCCGACTGAAGGTGAGTTCTCGGCTGAAAACAGCCTCAAGCCTGTAGCCGATTACTTGAGCAAGGCCCTGGGCCGCGAAGTGCCGTTGGTCAGCGACTATCTCAATGGCGTCGACGTTAAAGCGGGCGACATCGTGTTGTTCGAAAACGTGCGCTTCAACAAGGGCGAAAAGAAAAACGCCGACGAGTTGGCCCAGCAATACGCCGCCCTGTGCGACGTGTTTGTGATGGATGCTTTCGGTACTGCCCACCGCGCCGAAGGCTCGACCCACGGCGTGGCCAAGTTTGCCAAGGTTGCGGCTGCTGGCCCGTTGCTGGCTGCCGAGCTGGACGCACTGGGCAAGGCACTGGGCGCCCCGGCCAAGCCGATGGCCGCTATCGTTGCCGGCTCCAAGGTGTCGACCAAGCTTGAAGTGCTCAACAGCCTGAGCCAGATCTGCGACCTGCTGATCGTGGGTGGCGGTATTGCCAACACCTTCCTGGCAGCTGCCGGGCACCCGGTTGGCAAATCGCTGTACGAACCTGATCTGCTGGACACCGCCCGCGCCATCGCCGCCAAGGTCAATGTGCCTCTGCCGACTGACGTGGTCGTGGCCAAGGAGTTCGCTGAAAGCGCTGCTGCAACCGTCAAGCTGATCGCTGATGTGGCTGCCGACGACATGATTCTGGACATCGGCCCACAAACCGCCGCGCATTTCGCCGAGCTGCTGAAGTCGTCAAAGACTATCCTGTGGAACGGCCCGGTAGGTGTGTTCGAGTTTGACCAGTTCGGTAACGGCACCAAGGTTCTGGCCCAGGCCATTGCTGACAGCGCAGCGTTCTCGATCGCGGGTGGCGGCGACACCCTCGCGGCTATCGACAAGTACGGCATTGCTGATCAAATTTCCTACATCTCCACCGGCGGTGGTGCCTTCCTTGAGTTCGTTGAAGGCAAGGTACTGCCTGCCGTCGAAATTCTGGAAAGCCGCGCCAAAGCCTGAAGGTGTTTCAGGCCCTGAAAGGAAGCATGGACATGGTCAAGTTGTTACCGCTGTTGATGATCGTGGGCTTTTTGGCCGGTTGCGCCAGTTCGGGCAAGCCGACGCCCGAAGCTGCAACCCCTGAAGAGAGTGGTTGCTACCAGGCAGACTGGCAGGCGCAAAGCGTGCCGCTGGTCAATAAACGCTCAGGTCCTGAAGCGCTGGAAAAATACGAGTCGCCCAAGGCTTCACAAGAGCGTGGGTGCCCTTGATTTGATATGGGTTTTTGCGTGGGAGCGGGCTTGCTCGCGATTGCATCACCGCGGTTCGGCAAATAGACCGAATTGCCTGCATCGCGAGCAAGCCCGCTCTCACAATCAGGCCGCATAGCTATAGCTGGAGCTGTATCGTTTCAGCTAAATCGGATTGGCAGAATGGGGCACAACCCCCGATCTGCAATAACTTGAATAGCAGCCGCCGCTACGGCAGGCTTGCACGATTAACGACCCTTGTCCGGGAGAGACACTCACAATGGCACTTATCAGCATGCGCCAGATGTTGGACCACGCCGCCGAATTCGGCTACGGCGTTCCAGCCTTCAACGTAAACAACCTTGAGCAGATGCGCGCCATTATGGAAGCCGCTGACAAGACCGACTCCCCGGTGATCGTTCAGGCTTCGGCCGGTGCGCGCAAGTACGCAGGTGCTCCCTTCCTGCGTCACCTGATCCTGGCTGCAATCGAAGAATTCCCGCATATCCCGGTGTGCATGCACCAGGACCATGGCACCAGCCCTGACGTGTGCCAGCGCTCGATCCAGCTGGGCTTCAGCTCGGTCATGATGGACGGCTCGCTGGGCGAAGACGGCAAAACCCCTACCGACTACGACTACAACGTTCGCGTTACTCAGCAAACCGTTGCCCTGGCACACGCGTGCGGTGTGTCGGTTGAAGGCGAGCTGGGCTGCCTGGGTTCGCTTGAAACCGGTATGGCTGGCGAAGAAGACGGCATCGGCGCAGAAGGCGTTCTGGATCACAGCCAGATGCTGACCGACCCGGAAGAAGCCGCTGACTTCGTCAAGCGCACTCAAGTGGATGCCCTGGCCATTGCCATCGGTACTTCCCACGGCGCTTACAAGTTCACCAAGCCACCTACTGGCGACGTGCTGGCGATCGACCGCATCAAAGAAATCCACAAGCGTATCCCGAACACTCACCTGGTGATGCACGGTTCGTCTTCTGTTCCACAAGAATGGCTGGCGATCATCAACGAGTTCGGCGGCGACATCAAAGAAACTTACGGTGTGCCGGTAGAAGAAATCGTTGAAGGCATCAAGCACGGCGTGCGCAAGGTCAACATCGACACCGATCTGCGTCTGGCATCGACTGGCGCCATGCGTCGCCTGATGGCAACCAACCCGAGCGAGTTCGACCCGCGCAAGTTCTTCGGCGCCACCGTAACGGCCATGCGTGACGTGTGTATCGCTCGTTACGAAGCCTTCGGTACTGCCGGTAACGCTTCGAAGATCAAGCCGATCTCCCTGGAAGCGATGTACCAGCGTTACCTCAAAGGTGAGCTGAACGCCAAGGTCAACTAAGACCGGCGCGTACTGAAAAGCCCGCAGCGATGCGGGCTTTTTTGTGGGTGCGATGTTTATGCAGATCGGTGTAATTGTTCCGGATCAACGCCATTGGCCTTGAGCAGGGCACTCACCAGCGAGCGGGACATCTCGACCGAATGCACCAATGACCATATCAGCCCGCGCTCGATGCCACTGGCATACTCGGTGATTTCATCCGAGACCTCTTCTGTGCTCTTGAGCATCAGCCAGATGTGAGACAAGGCCTCTATTGCCCGGATATCAGGCCGCACGGCAAAGGGTGATTTGGGGCTGACATGTTGCGCATTGGTGGGCTTGAGGCTGTCGAGGTCAACAGGCGGGGCACGGAGCACGGCATCGAGAATACGGCGGGTGGCCTCATCGTGCTGATGATCATCACGGGGGGTGTGATTTGCTTTGGGATCGTCGGGCGTCGTCTTTTTCATGTCTCTTCCACGGGGATCATCGGCGACTGGTGAAGATAGCCCCGAGGCTTTTCGGGCTGCAAGCGACGCTTGTGGGCACCGGGTTTTCTCGGAAATGTCTGGCTTATGTCCGCGTAAAAGTCTGACGTGGGCGCCTTTGGGTTGAATTCGCTACACTGGCGCCCTTCTATGCTGTGCGTTGGCGTCCCATGACCGTTCTCAAGTACCTCCAGGCCTACCCCCAGACCTTGCAAGAGCAGGTGCGCCAATTGATTGAGCGCGATCAGTTGGGCAGCTACCTGAGCGAACGCTACCCGCAGCGTCACGCGGTGCAAAGTGACAAGGCGCTGTATACCTACGCGCTGGAACTGAAGCAGGAATACCTGCGCAATGCGCCGTCCTTCGACAAGGTGCTGTTTGATAACAAGCTCGACCTGACTCACCGTGCGCTGGGGTTACATACCGCCATCTCACGGGTTCAGGGTGGCAAGCTCAAGGCCAAGAAAGAACTGCGTGTGGCCTCGTTGTTCAAGGAGGCGGCGCCTGAATTCCTGAAGATGATCGTGGTTCACGAACTGGCCCATCTCAAGGAGTCGGACCACAACAAGGCTTTTTACAAATTGTGCGAACACATGTTGCCGGGTTACCACCAGCTGGAGTTTGACTTGCGGGTGTATCTGACGTGGCGTGACTTGGCAGGAAAACCCCAACCCTGAACCCGTGTGGGAGCAGGCTTGCTCGCGATGGTATCGACGCGTCTTCCCAGAAGGACCGCAGCGCCTGAATCGCGAGCAAGCCCGCTCCCACAGAAAGCCAGCAATCATCCGCATCAGGAGTTCTGAATGGACGTCAGCAAAACCAAAAGCAGCTTTTACCGGCGCTTGTACGTGGCCTGGTTAATCGATAGCCAGATTGCCAGCAGCGTGCCCGCACTGACCGAAGTGACCGGCATGCCGCGCCGTACCGCGCAGGACACCATCGCGGCGCTGGCTGATCTGGATATTGTCTGCGAGTTCGAGCAGCAGGACGGCGCCCGTAATCATGCCGGGCGTTATCAGATTCACAGTTGGGGCCCTGTCGACAAAACCTGGGTCGGCGAGCATCTGGTGCAGATCAAGCAGGTGCTGGGTTATCCCTGAGGCGTCAGGCGCATGCCGATGTGCGGGATGTCATCTTCAAGATACATTTCGCCCTCGGCGCGAAACCCGTGTTGCCCGTAGAACGGCTGCAAGTGCGCCTGGGCGGACAAGAACACGGGCTGCCCCGACCAGTAATCCTCGATGTTTTCCAGGGCTTTCTCGATCAGGACATGCCCCAGCTTTTGCCCGCGACCCTCGGGGGCAATGATCACGCGGCCGATCACCACGTCGCCGCCCTGGGATTCAGGGTCGAGCACGCGGGCATACGCCACCAGTTGATCGTTCTGCCAGCCCATCACATGCAACGTGTCCCCCGTCAGGTCTTGCCCGTCGACGTCCTGGTAGGCGCATTTCTGCTCGACGACGAATACTTTCGAGCGCAATTCCAGAATGGCGTAGAGCTGTTCCTTGCCCAGGTCGTTGTGGTGTTTGCAGAGCCAGTCGGTGGTCACGATCGTGTCCTTCTTGGTGAGTGTATGACCCGATAGTAGGCGCGATGTGTACTCGCGCCAAGTTCTAAGGTGCCTTGACCAAATGTGCAGCCAGGGTGCGCAGCGGCCCGAGCTGACGGCAAATCAACGCCAGTTGGGTTTGCACCAGACGCTGGTTTTCATCGATCTCGTCGGGCATTTGCTCAAGCTCGCTGGCCAGTGCTTCTTCATCATCACTTTGTACCGCCACCGCCTGCTTGGACGCCAGATCCTGTGCGATCTGGTCAATGCTGTCGGCAATCCTGCGTCCGGCGCCCTCGATCAACTGTTCCCGCACTTCACCGGGCAGCTCGGTGTCACGGTGAGCGCCCAGTCCTGACAAATAGCTGAGCAAGGTGTGGGACAGCACCAGAAAGCGGAAGCCCATGTCGGCATCCTTACGGAAGTGCCCCGGTTCCATCAGCATATTGGCCAGTGTGGTCGACAGCGCCGCATCGGCGTTATGGGCGTTACGCCGCGCAAGGCGATAGGCGAGGTTGTCGCTTTTGCCCTGGGCGTACTGCTGCATGATCTGGCGCAGATACTGGCTGTTGCAGCTCAAGGTATTGGCCAGTACCTGATTCAGGCGTCGGCCCTGCCAGTCCGGCAAGAACAGGAATACCGCTGCCGCCGCAATCACGCTGCCCACCAGGGTATCGAACAGTCGCGGCAGGAACAGCCCGTAGCCGTCGCCCACCTGGTTGAAGCAAAACAGGATCATCAGGGTGATGGCTGCGGTGCTCAAGGTGTAGCGCGTGGTGCGGTTGATAAAGAACACCACACCGGCCACCACCGCAAACATCGACTGCACCAGCGGGTTGGGGAACAGATCGAACAGCGCCCAGCCCACGGCCAGGCCGATGGCGGTGCCGATGATGCGCTGGCTGAATTTGCGTCGGGTGGCGCCGTAACTTGGCTGACACACGAACAGCGTGGTGAGGATGATCCAGTAGCCCTGGCTCGGGTGAATCCAGTGCACCATCGCAAAACCGATGCTCAGGGCCAAAGGCAGACGCAAGGCGTGGCGAAAGATCAGCGACGTGGGTGTGAGGTGCTGACGCAGGCGCGACCACACGTCCTTGAGGTTGCGTGGCGAACGGTCCAGCAGGCTGCTGTCGGTGGCATCTGCCAGGTTGTCGGGGTTACTGGCGTCGCTCAACAAACGGTCGAGGGTGCCCAGGTTGGCGGCCAGTGCCCGCAGTGAACGCAACAGTCCGCGCCAGGCCGGGTTGCTCTGGATGCGCAAGTGTTCGAGCGAGGCGTGCAAGTCGCTCAGCGCTTCGGCAAAGCTGTCGTCGTAGACAAACGGCTGGCGCAGCTTGATCGACTCCGACAGGCGCTGACAGGCCACGCCTTGCTGGCGCAGCAGGCGTTGGCAGCGGAACATCACGTCACTGTGGAAGAAGGCTTCGGCCAGGGCGTTGTAGGGGTAGTGCGAAGAACTGGCGCGTTCGTGGATGTCCTGCGCCAGGAAGTACAGCTTGAGGTAGCGGCTGAGCTTGGAGCCCGGCCGGGAGTTGCCGACCCGGTGCAGAATGATCTCTTTGGCGGTATTGAGCGCGGCCACCACACGTCCGTTTTGCCGCGCCAGTTCCAGTCGGCCGGCTTCGACATCCAGCTTGCGGATCGGCTCGAACAGCGACGATTTGATCTTCAGGTACAGGCCCAGCTCCCAGAACAACCGCGCCAGGCTTTGCTGTACCGGTTGATTGGAAAACAGCGCCTGCCACAGTACCGACAGCATCCCGTACCAGGCCGCGCCCGCCACCAGCAGCAAGGGTTCATGCCAGAAATTGGTGACTTCGCCACCCCGCTGGTCGACGCCAATCATGGTGTACACGGCCAGAATCAGTGTGGCCGAAGCAATCGCCCCGTAGCGCTCGCCCAGCGCACCGAGCATGGTCAGGCCGAAGCTGGCCAGGGCAAGCGCGCAGACCATCAGCCAGGGATAGGGGAAGAGCAGTTCGACACTGAGTGCCGAGGCGGTGAAGCACACCAGCGTTACCAGCAAAGCGTTCAGTCGGCCTTGCCAACTGTCATCAGTCTCGGACAGCGCGCTGGCGATAATCCCCAGGAACAGCGGGATCAGCAGCGACATTTCATCCTGATACCAGCAAAAAGCCATGCTGCCGGTCAGGGCGACAAACACCCGCACGCTGTAACTGAACTTGTCCAGCGCCCACAAGCGGCGCAGGGAATGCTGAAAGCTTTTCGATGACATGGAGTGGCGGTGCCTGGCTCGTGATTCGCTAACTTGAGCCAGTTAAGACGACAGCGCAATGGCACTGTCACATCGAACACAAAATATTTTTAATGCCACCTGGCGTTAAACGTACTGCGCCGCCGCATACCCCGAAGCCCACGCCCACTGAAAGTTGAAGCCGCCCAGGTGGCCGCTCACATCCAGCACTTCACCCACAAAGTACAGGCCGGGGCTTTTCAGCGACTCCATGGTCTTGGAAGACACTTCGCGGGTATCAACCCCGCCCAGGGTCACTTCAGCAGTGCGGTAGCCTTCAGTGCCAGCCGGTATCACTTTCCAGCTCGCCAGTTTGTCAGCCACGTGCGCCAGTTCACCCGGGGTGTACTGCTTCATGGGCTTGGACTCGAACCAGTGCTCGGCCAACAGGTTGGCCATCTTCTTGGTGAAAATCTCACCGAGCAGGGTTTTCAGTTCGCTGTTGGGGCGTTCGGCCTGCTGGGTTTGCAACCAGCTCAGCGCATCGAGGTCGGGCAGCAGGTTGATTTCAACCGTGTCGCCGGTATTCCAGAACGACGAAATCTGCAAAATCGCCGGTCCGCTCAAGCCTCGATGGGTGAACAGGATATTTTCCCGGAAGCTCTGATCGTTGCAGCTCACCAGGCAGTCGACTGACGTGCCCGAGAGTTCGGTACAGATCTCTTTGAGCTGGTCGGTGATGGTGAACGGCACCAGGCCCGCGCGGGTGGGCAGCAAGGTGTGGCCAAATTGCCTGGCGATTTGATAGCCGAAGCCGGTGGCACCGAGCGTCGGGATCGACAGGCCGCCGGTGGCGACCACCAGCGACAGGCAGTCAATCGGCCCCAGCGTTGTGTTGAGGCTGTAACCGTTGTCGGTTTTTTCGATCTGCTCGACCGAGGTGTCCAGGTGCAGGCTGACGCCTGCTTTTTGGCACTCATCGAGGAGCATTTCCAGGATGTCGCTGGATTTGTTATCGCAGAACAGTTGGCCGAGTTTTTTCTCGTGATAGGGCACGCCGTGTTTGGCGACCATCTCGATAAAGTCCCACTGGGTGTAGCGGGCCAGGGCCGACTTGCAGAAGTGCGGGTTCTGCGACAGAAAATTGTTGGGTTCGGTGTACATGTTGGTGAAGTTGCAGCGGCCACCGCCCGACATCAGGATCTTTTTGCCCGCCTTGTTGGCGTGGTCGATGAGCATGACCTTTCGCCCGCGACCGGCAGCGGTCAGCGCGCACATCAAACCAGCGGCGCCAGCGCCAATAATCACAACGTCGGTAGAGCGCAAAGCGGTGTCCTCACAAAATTCATAGTCAATCCAAACCTAATGTGGGAGCGGGCTTGCTCGCGATTGCAGCACCCCGGTGATTCAGCTGAACCGAGTTGTTTGCATCGCGGGCAAGCCCGCTCCCACATGTGATCGCCAGTGTTCAGGCGATCTCTTACAAAACCCGAACGCGCAATACGCGGCCTTTGATTTTGCCTTCGCTCAAGCGCTGGGCAGCCTGTTTGGCCACGGTGCGGTCAACGGCCACGTAGGCCTGGAAGTCAAAGATCGCGATCTTGCCAACCTGGGCACCCGGGATGCCCGCGTCACCCGTCAGGGCACCGAGGATATCGCCCGGACGAACCTTGTCTTTACGACCGGCACCGATCACCAGCGTGCTCATGGCCGGCAGCAACGGTGCGCCGCCCTGGGAGGTCAGGGTGTCCAGGGTTTCCCAGTTCAGCGGGGCTTTCTGCAGCTGCTCGATGGCCTGGGCGCGGTGCGCTTCGGACGGGGCAACCAGGCTGATCGCAACACCTTTTTCGCCAGCGCGGCCGGTACGGCCAACACGGTGAATGTGGATTTCCGAATCACGGGCCAGCTCAACGTTGAGCACCATGTCCAGCGCGTCGATGTCCAGACCACGGGCCGCTACGTCGGTGGCAACCAGTACTGAAGTCGAGCGGTTGGCAAACATCGCCAGCACCTGGTCACGGTCGCGCTGTTCCAGATCGCCATGCAGGCCAACAGCCGAAATGCCTTTGGACGTCAGGTGATCAACGGTTTCCTGAACCTGCTGCTTGGTGAAGCAGAACGCTACGCAAGATTGCGGGCGGAAATGGCCCAGCACCTTGGTTACAGCGCTCATGCGCTCTTCAGGGGAGATTTCGTAGAAGCGTTGTTCGATCTGGCTGTCAGTGTGCAGCGCCTCGGCTTTTACTTGCTGAGGGTTGCGCATGAACTTGGACGACAGTTGCTTGATACCGGCCGGGTAGGTGGCCGAGAACAGCAGGGTCTGGCGACGCTCCGGGGTTTTTACAATGATGTCTTCGATGGCATCGTAGAAACCCATGTCCAGCATGCGGTCCGCTTCGTCCAGTACCAGAGTGTTCAGACCGTCCAGTACCAGCGAGCCTTTGCGCAAATGCTGCTGAATGCGGCCCGGCGTGCCGACGATGATGTGCGCACCGTGCTCCAGCGAACCGATTTGCGGACCGAAAGACACGCCGCCACACAGGGTCAGCACTTTGATGTTGTCTTCGGCGCGGGCCAGACGGCGGATTTCCTTGGCAACCTGGTCAGCCAGTTCGCGGGTCGGGCAGATCACGAGGGCCTGGCAGCCGAAGAAGCGCGGGTTGATCGGGTTCAGCAGGCCGATGCCGAAGGCGGCAGTTTTGCCACTGCCGGTCTTGGCCTGAGCGATCAGGTCCATGCCTTTGAGGATCACCGGCAAGCTCTGCGCCTGAATCGGCGTCATCTGGGCATAACCGAGGGAGTCGAGGTTAGCCAGCATGGCGGCGGACAGAGGCAGAGTGTTAAAAGCGGTGGCAATGGTGGTCACGGGACTGGCCTGCAAAACAAAATGTCGCGCAGTGTACCAGTCCCATGCCCTTTGCCTGAACATTCTGGACGAGATGTCATCCAGTTCTGATTAAAAAGTCGCTTAATGTTCCAGGTCATGCTCCGAGTTGGCCTTGGGTTTGCGGCCGTCCTGCGGTGACAGTTGCAGGAAAATAGCCGCTGCCAGCATCGCCATGATCCCGACCGTGAGGAAGGTCAGCTGGAATGCCCCGAGCACCGTGTCCACCCCGTCGCTGCCGCCATCGCCAGTGAAGCCGCCGAGCAATGCCCCGGCGCAGGCCACGCCCAGGCTCAAGGACAATTGCGCCACCACCGACAGCAAACTGTTGCCGCTGCTGGCGCTGGCGTCATCGAGGTCGATCAGGGTGACGGTATTCATCGCGGTGAACTGCAACGAGTTGATCGCCCCCAAAACGGCCAGCATTGACAGCAACAGCGGGTAGGGCGTGTGTTCGGTGACCAGGCCCATGCTGGCCAGCATCAGGCCCAGGGCAAAGGTGTTGGCCGTGAGTACCGTGCGATACCCCGCGCGCTCGATCAGCGGTCGGGCTATCCACTTGGCCAGCATGGCGGCTGCGGCCAGTGGCAGCATGCTCATCCCGGCTTGTGACGGCGAGTAGCCCAGCGCCACTTGCAGCAGCAACGGCACCAGGAACGGTAGCGCCCCGCTGCCCAGGCGAGCAAACAGGTTACCCAGAATACCCACCGCAAAGGTTTTGGTTTTGAACAGTGCCGGCGAGAACAGCGGGTTGCTGATATTGCCCGCCCGCAACCAGTAGGCCGCCAGGCACGCCATCCCGGCGAAGAGCAGCAACATCACGCGCAAATGCGGCATGTGCAACTCGCCCAGCCCCTCCATCGCAATGGTGATAAATATCATCGCGGCGCCAAACAGCACGAAACCCAGCCCGTCGAAGCGGGTGCGCTCGCTGCCGCGCAGGTCCGGAATGAAGTGCCAGACTGCCCAGCAGCCCAGAACGCCCACCGGCAGATTGATCAGGAAAATCCAGTGCCAGCTCAGGTACTGCACCATCCAGCCGCCCATCGTGGGGCCGATCAATGGACCGAGCAGGCCCGGGATGGTGATAAACCCCATGATCCGCACCAACTCCGAGCGCGGGTAAGCCTTGAGCACCACCAGCCGTCCGATGGGCAGCATCAGCGCACCGCCCAGGCCCTGGATGATCCGTGCCCCAATCAGCTCGTTGAGGGTGTTGGACAACGCACAAAGCAACGAGCCGAAACTGAACAGCAGAATGGCGCTGAAGAAGATTTTCTTGGTGCCGAAGCGGTCGGCAATCCAGCCCGAGGCAGGGATCAGCAGGGCCACGGTAAGCATGTAGGCAACGATCACGCCTTGCATGCGCAGCGGGTTTTCTTTCAAGTCCCTGGCCATGTCGGGCAGGGCGGTGTTGAGGATGGTGCCGTCGAGCGACTGCATGAAAAACGCGATGGCCACAACCCACGGCAACCAGCGCAGGGTTTCAGGACTCAGAACCGGGCGTACGGGCATAAGACCTCTTTTTTATGATGAGCATTCTTTGTAGTCGCTGCCGAAGGCTGCGAAGGGTTGCCCAGCAACCCGTTTTCCCGAAGCCTCCACGGACTTCATCGCAGCCTTCGGCAGCGACTACAGGTATTACAGCGTCAGCGTGAGCTTCTTGACCAACGCTCCCGGCAGCAGATTCGACGCAGTCTGGCGCTGGTCGTAGGTGCTGGCCGACAGCAACAACTCACGATCTGCCGTCAGTGCCTCCAACTGCGAGCCCAGCAGACTATAGACGCTGTCATCAAAACGCATGGTGTTGACCGGGGCCTTTATCTCGCCGTTTTCGACCCAGAAGGTGGCAAAACGGGTCATGCCGGTCAGGCGCGCGGCCGGTTGGTCCGAGTAGTTCAAGTACCACAGGTTGCTGATGTACAACCCGGTGCCCAATTGCTTGAGAATATCGGCCTGCTCCAGCGTACCCGCCGCCATCGCCAGTGCGCTCGGCGCCTCGCCCTGTGGCGCGCCGTTGACCTCAAGGCCATATTCGGCAGCACTGCGCGAACCCACCAGTTGCTGGTTGGCCTTGCCGTGCTTGACCAGGGACAAGTCCTGGCGCGGATACCCTTCGCCGGAAAACGCCGGGCTCAGGGACTGGCTGACCTGCTCGTCAAATGACACCAGGGGGCTCAGTTGCGCATCACCGCCGTACAGTCGCTGCAATGGGCTGGATTTGCTGGCCAGCGCCTGTGCCGAAAAACCGCCCCAGCACAACATGCTCATCACTTCTTCCAGCGCCGCGGGGGCCAGGTAGGCCCTGTACTCGCCGGGTGCCAGGGCATGGAGCGGGCGATCCAGAAAGCTCAGTTGCTCACGGGCCAGTTGCATGCGCTGGGCGAAACGTTCGCTGTCCCAATCGGCCCCGGCGTAGCTGGCTTTCACCGCTTGGCCGTTGCTGTGGAACAGGCTCCAGTCGAAGTTGAAACTGTTGGCCTGATGCCAGCCAAACGCACCTTCGGAACTGGCGTAGCCATAGCTGATCGGGCCGCAGGCATAAAACCCCACCAGATCGACGCCGTCGCACGCACGGCGGATTTCATCCAGGACCCGAGCGGTGTCCGGCAGTGGATGGTCCTGCACCTCATGACTGTGCCAAGGCTGGGGGTTCAGCAATAAATAAGGGTCGGCGGGCAACAACGGCAAAGTGTCACGCAGTTGTTGCACCGCGTCGGCCAGGCGCTGTTTGTCGACATCCGGCTCACCGGCCAGGGTAAGGCGGATATCCCCGTGGCGGCCGTCGTTGATCAGTTTCAGGCTCAGGCTGGCCTGCTGCACACGCCCGGCCTGGCGCACCTTGCCCTTGTTGAAACGGATGAACTCCGAGGCTTCGGCGTCGTAGCTCAGGGTGAACTGCTCTGGCGGTCGAATGGCCTTGCCCAGCCATTCGACCAACGCCTTGAACTGCTCGGCCTGACTCAATGGGGTACTCATCAGACATCGCCTCCAAACACATCAATCTGATTGAACACGCACGCGGGTGACGCATGCCCTACGCGAATCACCTGATTGGGTTCGCCCTTGCCGCAGTTCGGCGTGCCCAGCACCTTGAAGGTACTGGCGTCACCCACGGCGCTGAGGTTGCGCCAGAACTGATCGGAAATACCCCGGTAGTTGGGGTTTTTCACCACGCCCTTGAGTTCGCCGTTCTCGATCAACTGGCCCCACTCGCAACCGAACTGGAACTTGTTGCGCGCATCGTCAATCGACCAGGAACGGTTGGTGGCCATCAGGATGCCGTGTTCAATGCCGCCAATCAGTTGGGCCATCGACTGGTCGCCAGGTTCGATATTGAGGTTGGCCATGCGGTCGATCGGAGGGCGGTTCCAGCCGCAGGCGCGGCTGTTGGCCACGCCATCAAGGCCCGACCGGAACTGCGACAGCGCGCCGCCCAAAGGCCGCAGCAGCAGGCCTTCGCGGATCAGGAACTCCTTGTGGGCCGGTGTGCCGTCATCGTCGAAGCTGTAGCTGGCCAACTGCTCGGGAATGTCAGGGTCGAAGGTGACGTTCAGCAGTTTGGAACCGTACTGCAGGCTGCCAAAGTCGCTGGCCTTGACGAAGCTGGTGCCTGCGTAATTGCGCTCGTCACCGAGGATGCGGTCCAGTTCCAGCGGGTGGCCGATGGATTCGTGGATTTGCAGGATCATCTGGTCGGGCATCAGCAGCAGGTCGCGTTTGCCGCTTGGGGCATTGGGTGCCAGCAGCAATTGCAGGGCCTGGTCGGCGACCTTTGGCGCGGCTCCGATCAACCCGCAGCGGCTGATCACGTCGGCGCCACCTTGCTGACCGAAGTTTTCGCGGCCCAGGCTGCGGGTCTGGCTGTCGTTGCCGTCATAGGCGGTGACGCTGATGCCCGGGTAGACAAAACGTTGTGCCCGGCGCAACTCGGCGCCAGCGCTGTTGAGATAGATCTGCTCGACGTGATTGAGGCCCAACGAAACGTCCCAGCTGACCAGCCGCTCGTCCTTGGGGACGGCAGCCGACTCAGCGCCCAACAGTTCAAAGCATTCGTTGAGTGACGGGAATGCTTGATCGAGATGGGGCGAGTAGTAGTCAGCGCGTTCGTGGGACACCGGCTCCTGGCTCAGATCGAGCAGGGCGTGGGCAGCAATCAGTTGAGCCTGTGCCTCGGCACGTTCCAGGGCTGCCTGCAAGCCGGCTTGCGACAGGTCATTGGTGGCGGCGTAGGCTTCGACACCCTTGAGCCGCACCGTGAGCATCGCGCCCTGATCGTGATTGAATGAAGGAGGTTCTGCGACGTTCTTGCGTACCGACAGGTATTGCCCGGACTCGCGCACATAACGCAGCGAAAAGAACTCGGCCCGGGTGCGCAACGCGCCAAAGCGTTGCTTGAGCTGAGGGTAAAAATCGAACATGCACTGACCTCCGAAAAACGGGAAACGTATCGAGGTTTGGAATAGGGGAGCGAAACGAGGCAACAGAGTAGGCCTGCGTTGAGGCCGGGGGCAAGCGGGGGGGAAGATGAAACCAAAAACGGCAACAAACCTGTAGCCGCTGCCGAAGGCTGCGATCGGGCCCGAAGGGTTCGCTCATTTCAAAAGCGAAGGTCCTTCGGCCCTTTTCGCAGCCTGCGGCAGCGACTACAGGGTGGTGTGCTTACTGCGCGGTACGGCTGACTTCACGCAGCGGCTTGCCGCGAACCGGTGCATCGCCTGCCACGTAGTAGTCGGCAGTGCTGCGCGGCAACGGCTGGCGGCCACGGATCTTGTCGGCGATTTTCTCGGCAATCATGATCGTCGGTGCGTTGAGGTTGCCAGTCGTGATCAGCGGCATGATCGACGCATCGACCACACGCAGACCCTGCATCCCATGCACGCGGCCTTCGGCGTCTACCACGGCCATCTCGTCGGTGCCCATCTTGCACGAGCAGGACGGGTGGAATGCAGTCTCGGCGTGTTCGCGGATAAAGGTATCCAGCTCTTCGTCGGTCTGCTTGTCGATGCCAGGGCTGATTTCGCGGCCACGGTACGCATCCAGCGCAGGCTGCTGCATGATTTCGCGGGTCAGGCGGATGCCGTCACGGAATTCCTGCCAGTCTTGCTCGGCTGCCATGTAGTTGAACAGGATGCTCGGGTACTCACGCGGGTCCTTGGACTTCACGTTGATCCGGCCACGGCTTGGCGAACGCATGGAGCCCATGTGCGCCTGGAAACCGTGTTCTTTTACGCCATTGCTGCCGTTGTAGTTAATCGCTACCGGCAGGAAGTGGTACTGAATGTTCGGCCATTCGAATTCTTCGCGGGTGCGGATAAAACCACCGGCTTCGAACTGGTTGCTGGCACCAATGCCTTTGCCCAGGAACATCCACTCGGCGCCAATGGCCGGCTGGTTCCACCACAAGAGCGACGGGTACAGCGAAACCGGCTGGGTACAGGCGTACTGCAGGTACAGCTCAAGGTGATCCTGCAGGTTCTGGCCAACGCCCGGCAGGTCGTGAACGACCGGAATATCGAGGCTGTTGAGCAGTTCGGCCGGGCCGACGCCGGAGCGTTGCAGCACGGTTGGCGAACCAATTGCGCCGCTGCACAGCAGCACTTCTTTACGGGCCTTGGCCTGGATGCGGGTGTCGCTGTCGCCGACCATGTAGGAAACGCCAACGGCGCGCTTGCCTTCAAAAACGATCTTGTCGGTCAGGGCGTGGGTCACGATGGTCAGCGTCGAGCGCTGCTTGGCGGTGTCCAGGTAGCCACGGGCGGTACTGGCGCGACGGCCGTTAGGCGTCACGGTGCGGTCCATCGGGCCAAAACCTTCCTGCTGATAGCCGTTCAGGTCTTCGGTACGCGGGTAGCCGGCCTGTACGCCTGCTTCAACCATGGCGTGGAACAACACGTTGTTCCCGGCTTTGGGCGTGGTCACGCTGACCGGGCCATCGCCACCGTGGTAATCGTTGGGGCCGATGTCGCGGGTTTCGGCTTTACGGAAGTACGGCAGGCAGTTCAGGTAATCCCAGTCTTCGAGGCCTGGCAGTTTTGCCCAGCCGTCGTAGTCCATCGCGTTGCCACGGATGTAGCACATGCCGTTGATCAGGGACGAACCGCCCAGACCCTTGCCACGGCCACATTCCATGCGGCGATTGTCCATGTGTGGCTCTGGATCGGTTTCGAAGGCCCAGTTGTAGCGACGACCCTGCAGCGGGAATGCCAGGGCGGCCGGCATCTGGGTACGGAAGTCGAAACGGTAGTCCGGGCCGCCCGCTTCAAGCAGCAGCACGGTGACGCCTTGGTCTTCAGTCAGACGGGTCGCCAGGGTGTTACCGGCAGAGCCGGCACCAATGATGATGTAATCGAATTCTTGGGACATAAAATGCACCCTCTTTGAAATAAACAAGCCTGTAGTCGCTGCCGAAGGCTGCGAAGGGTTGCTCAGCAACCCGTTTTCCCGAAGCCTCCACGGACTTCATCGCAGCCTGTGGCAGCGACTACAGGTAATCGGCTGCCAGTTGGGTTTAGAACACCGAGACGTAGTCGCCCAGCTCTACCTGTACCGATTTGATCCGGGTGTACTGAGCCAGCGAGCTGATGCCGTTTTCACGGCCAATGCCCGATTGCTTGTAGCCGCCTACCGGCATTTTTGCGTCGGACTCGCCCCAGGCGTTGATCCAGCAAATACCCGCTTCCAGTTGATGGATGACGCGGTGGGCGCGGTTCAGGTCCCGGGTCACGACGCCCGCAGCCAGACCGAACTCGGTGTCGTTGGCGCGGCGGATCACTTCTTCTTCGGTGTCGTAGGTGAGGATGCTCATCACCGGGCCGAAGATTTCTTCTTTGACGATGGTCATCTCGTCGGTGCAGTCGGTGAACACGGTAGGTGCCACGAATGCGCCCTTGGCCAGATCGCCCTGGGTCAGGCGTTCGCCGCCGCACAGTACGCGGGCGCCTTCTTCTTTGCCCTTGGCAATGTAGCCCAGCACACTTTCCATGTGAGCAAAGCTGACCAGCGGGCCGAAGTTGGTGTTTTCGTCTTCCGGGTTGCCGATGCGGATGCGCGCAACGCGCTCCAGGATCTTGGCTTCAAACGCAGCCTTCATGGCCGTCGGGATAAACACGCGAGTGCCGTTGGTGCACACCTGACCCGAGCTGTAGAAGTTGGCCATCATCGCGGTATCTGCGGCGCGATCCAGGTCGGCGTCGTCGAAAATGATCAGGGGCGACTTGCCGCCCAGTTCCATGGTCACGTCTTTCAAGGACGAGCTGGTGGCGCTGGCGGTGACTTTCTTGCCGGTGTCGGTGCCGCCGGTGAACGAGATTTTTTCGATGCGCGGGTGCTCGGTCAGCCAGGTACCGACTTCACGGCCACTGCCGGTCAGTACGTTGAACACGCCATCCGGCAGGCCCGCCTGGGTGAAGATCTCGGCCAGCTTGAGGGTCGTCAGGGAGGTGACTTCGCTTGGCTTGAAGATCATCGCGTTACCGGCAGCCAGTGCCGGTGCGGCTTTCCACAGGGCGATCTGGATAGGGTAGTTCCACGCGCCGATACCGGCTACAACGCCAAGCGGCTCGCGGCGGGTGTAAACGAAAGAGGTGGTGCGCAGCGGGATTTGCTCGCCTTCAATGGCGGGTGCAAGGCCTGCGTAGTATTCGAGTACATCGGCACCGGTCACGATGTCGACGTAACGGGTTTCGGAGTACGACTTGCCGGTGTCCAGGGTTTCCAGGGCGGCCAGTTCATCGTTGCGCTCGCGCAGGATTTCCACGGCGCGACGCAGGATGCGCGAGCGCTCCATGGACGTCATGGCGGCCCAGATTTTCTGGCCCTTTTCAGCGCTGACAACCGCGCGCTCGACGTCTTCTTTGGTTGCGCGTTGCACTTGAGCGAGGACTTCGCCGTTAGCCGGGTTGATGGCATCGAAAGTAGCGTCGCTACCGGCGTCGGTGTAGCCGCCGTCGATGTAGAGTTTTTGCAGTTCGAAACGGGCCATAAAATCCTCGCAAGTGCATAAGTGGTTGGCGTTGGTCGTGAGTCGGGTGCCATCTGATTGGGGCAACTCAAACTCACGACAGTTCAGGGGTTAAGCATTTATTGGGGCCTAACTCACCTGTTTCGCCAGTTGTAGATCCATGTATTCGTAGCAGATGCGTTGTGCCTGTTCGGTGTCGAACGCGTCTCCCGACAGGGCACCCCGCAACCATAGACCATCGATGAGAGCTGCCAGGCCCCGTGCTGCATTGCGGGCCTGGGCCTGCGGCATTACGCGGCGAAACTGGCAGCACAGATTGGAATACAAGCGGTGATCGTTGATCCGCTGCAATCTGTGCAACGACGGCTGGTGCATGCTGGCGGCCCAAAAGGCCAGCCAGGTTTTCATTGCCGGGCCACTGACCTGGCTGGCGTCGAAGTTGCCTTCAACAATCACCTGCAGATGAGCCCGTGGGCTGTCATCGCTTAACGCCAGGCGGCGCTCGGTGACGTTGTCGATCAAGACGTTCATCAAGTACCGCATGGTGGCGGCAATCAGACCGTTCTTGTCTTTGAAGTAGTGACTGATGATGCCGTTCGACACACCGGCCAGACGGGCAATCAGCGCAATGCTGGCATCTGCCATCCCGACCTGATCGACCGCCGTCAACGTGGCTTCGATCAACTGCTGGCGGCGTATGGGTTGCATACCGACCTTGGGCATTTCGCAAATCTCCTTGGGCCGGCGAGCAGTGCATAAGCATCACTGAACGACAGCCAGTCTATTTTGTTTTGATTGAACGTTCAATCAACAAAGAATAAGCTCTGCGACAAATCGTCGCGATTTATGTCGTTTCCTTACGCATGAATGGCGCAAAACGACACGGTAAATTCCCATGGAACCTAGGCAGAAGCAGGCTTTCGCAGGCGCTGACAGGAGGTCCAAACAGGCATAACGCACCAGACCACGCGGGGCAGCCCTTGATTTCAAGGGGACGCACACAGGTTCTGAACGCGGTCTGGGCGGGTCCGGTTTTTTAGCGGTGTCTTTATATCACTCGACCGTTGGTCGTAATCCAACCCTTTGGTCGAGTGGTGCGTTGCCTTAAGTCCTTGTCTCGCACTGCCTGGAGCACCCGTGCAATGAGTTCTGCCTCTCTTATAAAGACCCCGCCGCAAAAGGTGACGGTCAATGGTTGGGTGTTTTACACCTCCACTGCCTTGATATTGTTGTTGACTGCCATTTTGATCATTGCCCCCGAAGAAGCGGGTCGTATTCTGGGCGTTGCCCAGGAATGGCTGTCGCGCAGCTTCGGTTGGTATTACATGGTGGTGATCGCCGCTTACCTGATCTTCGTAGTCGGTCTGGCGTTTTCGTCCTACGGCAAACTGAAGCTGGGCACCAAGCAAGACACCCCGGATTTCAGCTATGGCGCCTGGGCCGGGATGTTGTTTTCGTCCGGTATCGGTATTTCCTTGCTCTATTTCGGCGCTTCCGAGCCGCTGGATCACTACTTCAACCCGCCTGAAGGCGTGTCGGGCAGCCACGAAGCCGCGCGTCAGGCGTTGCAACTGACCTTCCTGCACTGGGGCCTGCACGGCTGGGCGATTTACGCGCTGGTCGGCCTGGCCGTGGCGTATTTTGCCTACCGTCACAACCAGCCGCTGGCGCTGCGTTCGGCGCTGTATCCGTTGATGGGCGAGCGTTGGGTCAAAGGTGCTGCTGGCCATGCGGTGGACGGCTTCGGCATGTTCGTGACCCTGCTGGGGCTGGTGACCAACCTGGGCATTGGCTCGATGCAGGTGTCGTCCGGGCTTGAGAACCTGTTCGGCATGGAACACAGCAATACCAACCTGCTGATCGTGATCATCGTGATGAGCACTGTGGCCACCATCGCCGCTGTCTCTGGCGTTGAAAACGGCATCCGCCGGTTGTCCAACCTGAACATCGTGCTGTTCAGCGGCTTGCTGATTTTCGTGTTGTTGTTCGGCCCCACGCTGCACCTGCTCAACGGCTTTGTGCAAAACACCGGTGACTACCTCAACGGTATCGTCATGAAAACCTTCGACCTGTACGTGTATGAAGGCGACAGCAAGAAAACCGAGGGCTGGCTGGGCCTGTGGACCCTGTTCTACTGGGCGTGGTGGATTTCCTGGGCACCATTCGTAGGGATGTTCATCGCGCGTATTTCCCGTGGTCGTACCGTGCGTGAACTGGTGGCGGGCGTGTTGTTGATTCCGCTGGGCTTCACCCTGGCCTGGCTGTCGATCTTCGGTAACTCGGCACTGGACCTGGTGGTTAACCACGGTGCGGTGGAGTTGGGGAAAACGGCGCTTGAACAGCCGTCGATGGCTATTTACCAACTGCTTGAGCATTACCCGGCGTCGAAAATCGTCATCGGCGTGTCGATCTTTGTGGGCTTTGTGCTGTTCCTGACCCCGGCGGATTCCGGCGCGGTGATGATGGCCAACCTGTCGTGCAAAGGCGGCGATGTGGATGAAGACGCGCCGCACTGGCTGCGTATCTTCTGGTCTGCGGTGATCACTCTGGTGACCATCGGCCTGTTGTTCGCCGGTAACTTTGCGGCCATGCAAACGATGGTGGTGCTGGCCGGTCTGCCGTTTTCGGTGGTATTGGTCCTGTTTATGTTTGGCCTGCACAAAGCGATGCGCCAGGACACCCTGGTTGAGCAGGAACAAGCCGAGTTGGCCGCCCGTGGTCGTCGAGGTTTCAGCGAGCGCTTGACTGCCCAGGACCTGCAACCGACCCAGGCGGTGGTGCAGCGCTTTATGGACAAACACGTGACCCCGGCCCTGGAAGATGCGGCAGAACAGCTGCGCAGTCGGGGCCTGGAGGTGCAAACCCTGCTGGGCAGTGCCAAGCGTTGCATGGGCGTGCGGGTGGAGATGGAAGAGGGCAACCCGTTTGTCTACGAAGTCAGCCTGGACGGTTATCTGGCCGCACCGAGCGAGTCCGAACAGGATGAAGTGCGCAGTCGTTATTACCGGGCCGAGGTGTATTTGCACAACGGCAACCAGGAGTACGACCTGATGGGCTTCACCCAAGAGCAAATCGGTCGTGACGTGCTCGACCAGTTTGAAAGCCATCGCCAACTCCTTGGCAGGGTGTACAGCTAAACCGCGTGTGGGAGCGGGCTTGCTCGCGATAGCATCAACGGGGTGTATCTGATACACCGCGTTGATGCTATCG
>NZ_JAHKRC010000014.1 GCF_019345465.1 Pseudomonas sp. NKUCC02_KPG | reverse complement strand
GGCTTGCTCGCGATGGCGTCAACGCGGTGGCTCAGCCAGACCGCGTTGCCTGCATCGCGAGCAAGCCCGCTCCCACAGGTTCAGGGTGCTTAAGGCTTGCGCTTGCGCGGGCCGGTGTTGAACACAGGCACTTTACGCACAGGCTTGACCGATGGCTCGGCCGGTGCTGCTTCGCCGCTGTCCACCCATTTGCCCAGGTTGCGCTTGCCGCCACCGCCCGAGGTTTTCGGCTTTTTCGGCTTCTTCGGCTTTTTGACCACCTGACCCGAAGCATCCGTCTCGGGCACACGGTGCTCCGGCTCGAAGTCTTGCTCTTCGTGGCGCTTCAAGGTCTGGCGGGTCAGCATCTCGATCGCCGACAGCATGTTCACTTCGTCAGCACAGACCAGCGAAATGGCTTCGCCCTTCTGCCCGGCGCGACCGGTACGACCAATGCGGTGAATGTAGTCTTCGGCCACGATTGGCAAGTCGAAGTTGACTACCAGCGGCAGGTCTTCGATGTCCAGACCGCGTGCGGCGACATCGGTGGCCACCAGGATTTGCACTTCGCTGGCCTTGAAGCGGTCCAGCGCCCGTTGACGCGTGGCCTGCGGCTTGTCGCCGTGGATGCCGTCAGCGTTGATCCCCAACGCTTGCAGCTTGCCCACCAGTTCATCCACACCGTTGCGGGTTTTGGCGAACACCAGTACCTGCTTCCAGTGCTGGGTGCGCAGCAAGTGCAAAAACAGCTCTGCCTTGCGCTTTTTATCGACCGGGATAACCCATTGCTTGACGCTGCTGGCCGCCACGTTACGCGGGCTGACTTCGATGCTCAGCGGGTTGTCGAGCATCTGCTCGGCCAACAGGCGAATCGCGTCAGAAAAGGTGGCCGAAAACAGCAGGGTCTGGCGCTTTTTCGGCAAGGCGCGGTAGATGTCGCGCAGCTCTTCACTGAAGCCCAGATCGAGCATGCGATCCGCTTCGTCGAGAATCAGGGTTTGCAGCTGGTTGAACTTGATCGCCTTCTGGCGATACAGGTCCAGCAGACGGCCAGGGGTGGCAACCAGTACATCAACGCCTTTACGCATTTTCATCATTTGCGGGTTGATGCTGACGCCACCGTACACCGCGTAGGTGCTCAACGGCAGGTGCTCGGCGTACTGGCGAATGCTCTCGTGAACCTGTTCGGCCAGTTCACGGGTCGGCACCAGCACCAGTGCACGCACCGAGTTGCTGGCGACTTTCGGGCCTTCCATCGTCAGCGACTGCAACAACGGCAGGGCGAAACCGCCGGTTTTGCCGGTGCCGGTCTGGGCAGCAGCCATCAGGTCGCGGCCAGCCAGTACTGCGGGGATCGCTTGGGCCTGAACCGGGGTTGGGGTCTTGTAGCCGAGCGTCTCAAGGGCGCGCAGCAGGGGTTCGATCAGGCCAAGGGTGGCGAATGTCATGGGGATACCGTCGAAAAAGGTCTGCGCAGGGGTGCATACGTTGCAATGGCGCGCAGTTTACCCTAATTCACACGGGTTTCTGCTTGCGCCACTGCGGCAACCCGATCAACACCACGGCGCTGATGATCACGGCCATGGCCAGGCACTCTTCAAAACCAATGGTCTCACCCGCAAAGGCGATCCCCAGCATCACTGCCACGGCCGGGTTGACGTAGGCGTAGCTGGTGGCTGCGGCCGGGCGCACATTTTTGAGCAGGTACATATAAGCGCTGAAGGCGATGATCGAGCCAAAGAACACCAGATACAGCAAAGCGCCCCAGCCTGCGGCCGTCGGCATTTGGGTCATGCGCTCGCCGCTGACCAGGCTGCCCACCAGCAGTACCGCACCCGCAGTGAGCATTTCAGCGGCGCTGGCCATTGGCCCGGGGGGCAGCGGCAGGTGCCGGCTCCAGACCGAACCAAACGCCCAGGCAGCGGCGGCAAAAATCACCATTGCCGCGCCCATAGGGCTGGCTTGCAGGTTGGAGCCCAGGTTGAGCATGCCGATGCCCACCAGCCCCAGGGCGATACCCGCCCATTCCAGGCGGGTGTTGCGTGCGCCCCAGAAGTAGCCGAACAGCAAGGTAAACAACGGCACGGTGGCCACGGCCAGCGCGGCGACGCCAGACGCTACCCCCGAGTGCTCGGCCAGGGTCACGCCACCATTGCCGCAGGCCAGCAGCAGAAAGCCGATCATGGCCGCCGAACGCCATTGCACCGCTGTCGGTGCAGGCGCGCCCCGCCAGCGCATGAAGGCGTACATCAAACTGCCCGCTATCAGAAACCGCACCCCGGCCATCATCAAGGGAGGCCAGGACTCAATGCCGATGCGAATGGCCAGGTAGGTCGAGCCCCAAATCACGTACAAGGCAAAAAAAGCACCAATCAGTTGTAGCGGAAAACGACGCGCGGCAGGCATGGGGCAGCTCAAGGGCAGAGGCAGGGGACTGGGGAGTTTAGACAAGGGAGTGCGTAATAATAAGTAACAGAACGCACCAAAAGTGACCGTACACTTTTATGCCTGCCTGAGGGAGCAACACAAAACCCGTGGGAGATTGGCTTGCCTGCGAGGCTGGCAACGCGATCAAACTGACATCCCGTGGCGATGCCATCGCGAGCAAGCCCGCTCCCACCGTTTAAAACCCGCGATAGCGCTTCAGATGTTCGTTGACCTTCGCTGCCGGGACTTTTTGCAAACCACACAGCAGGTCGTGACTGAGCTCTTTCAACCCATGCTTCTGGCGCAGTTGTTCAGCCAGATAGGCCGTCAGGTTGGCCGCCATTTCAGCATCGGCCATGGCCCGGTGAGCCTGGCCGGTATGGGGCAAGTCGGCAAAGGTGGTCAGGGTCCCCAGCTTGTGATTGGGCGCAGCCGGCATCAAGCGTCGCGCCAGCAACAAGGAGCAGGCGAAATTCTGCAAACGGGTGCGCTTGATGCGGCCCATTTCAAAATCCCAGAATTTTTGGTCAAAGGCGGCGTTATGGGCCAGCAACGGTGTGATGCCAACGAACTCGTTAACCTCGTTCATCACCTGTTCGGCCGACGGCGCAGTGCGCAGCATGGCATTGCTGATGCCGGTCAATTGCTCGATAAAACCCGGGACGCGTACGCCCGCGTTCATCAGGCTTTGGTAACGTTCGACAATGCGACCGCGCTCAAGAATCACCACGGCAATTTCGGTGGCCCGGCAACTGCTGCTCGGTGAGATGCCGGTGGTTTCAAAGTCAATAACCGCGATGCGTTCCAAACCTGATCAATCCTGTAAAAGTGAGGGTTACTTAAGCAACAAATTGCCTTCAATCGGCACGTAGCGGCTGGCGGCGCGAATCAATGAGTTGGCGGTCAGGCCGGGCACGCCATAAGCCACGGTTTCGACGCCGTGCTTGCTGGCAATGCGTTCGAGCAACAGGTCGAAATCGCCGTCACCCGAAGCCAGCACCACTTCATCCACATGGGCGGCAACGTCCATGATGTCGATGGTGATGCCTACGTCCCAGTCGCCCTTGGCCGAGCCGTCGCTGCGCTGGATGTAGGGTTTGAGTTTTACCGTGAAGCCGAGGTTGCGCAGGATCTGTTGAAACTGCTGCTGCTTGCTGTCACCCCGGTCGATCGCATAGGCGTAGGCCTCGACGATTTCACCGCGTTTGGTGATATCTGCCCACAGGGCCGCGTAATTGAAATGGCAGCCATAGGCCTGGCGGACCGTGTAATAGAGGTTCTGCACATCCGCGAAGACCGCAATTTTTTTCACCGGCAAACCTCATGACGCCCGGGCAAGCGGGCCGCGACTGAAAACAAGCTCGCAGTATGCCAGCCTGCCAGGGGTTTGCGCGGATAAACCGCCCGGCGTGAACCCGCTGACTTTCAGCCGCGTTAACATTTGCTCATATCGACCCCTCATCGGTTAAAGTGGCGCACCGCTTTTGACTGCTGACAACTGCCAATGAATCCGCTGACCGTTATTCGCGACTCCCTGTACTTCTTCCAGCGCAATCTGAGCCAGATCGTGATGCTGTGCTTGCCGCTGGTCATCCTTGAAGCCGTGTTGCAGCACATCGTTGACAACGCCGTGGGTCCGGATCCGTCGCCCGGCTACAGCCTGATTGTCGGGCTGCTGCTCTATCCGCTGTACACCGGCGCCCTGATCCTGTTTCTCGATGCCCGCAGCCGGGGCGAAAGCCCGCGCAACCGCGACCTGCTGGCACTGGCCATCAATCTGTGGCCCAAGTTCGCCCTGCTCTCGGCAATCAGCACATTGCTGATCGTGCTGGGGCTGTCGATGTTTTTTATTCCGGGCATTTTCCTGACCGTCGTGCTGGCATTTGCCGAGTACCGGCTGGTATTGCGCGGTGATGCTCCGCTGGCAGCCATGAAGTCGAGCTTCACCCTGACCCGCGGCCATTTCTGGCGGATCTTTGTCTGCATCCTGGCTGTTCTGGGGCCCCTGATGCTGCTCAAGGAACTGAGCTACTCACTGTTTTCCAAGGACGACAACACACTGCTATCGCTGACACTCGACAGTGCGAACAGCTTTTTGCAGTTATTTGTCTCTGTAGTCCTGTTCCGTTTATTTATGTTAATTAGCGAAAAATCTGACCAATAAAAACAATCAGCTCCTACAAAAAGAGCCTTGGAGTGGCCCACTGCCGTCGGGTATGTTCGGACACTCCCTGTAACGTCATAAGCCGAGCCCATGCCACGTTTCTTGCGCCGCACCGTATTTGGTCTGCTGCTGATATCAGCATTGCTGGCATGCCTGATTTATAGCGTGACATGGCGACCCGATCCCAGGGAGGTGCTGACCTACAGTTGCCCGATCACGGCTCCCGTCCTGATGCCCGGCCAGGCACTCAAGGTCATGACGTGGAACATCCAGTACCTGGCCGGCAAGCGTTATGTGTTCTGGTACAACCTGGAAGACGACAGCGGCCCCGATACACGCCCTACCCGTGATGACATGGCGTACAGCCTGGATGAAGTGTCGCGGGTCATTCGTGACGAACGCCCTGATCTGGTGCTGCTGCAAGAGGTCGATGACAACGCCAAGGCCAGTGGCTACCAGGATCAACTGGCCCTGCTGCAAGAGCGCCTGATCGATATTTACCCCTGCAGTACCCAGGCGTTTACCTGGAAAGCCGACTTTGTGCCCGACTGGCATATTTTCGGCAGCGTCGGGCGTACCCTCGTGACCCTCAGTCGCTTCCAGATCGAACACGCCGAGCGCTTGCAATTGCCCGTGGCCGACGCCAACGTCATCAGCCGCCAGTTCCAGCCCAAACCTGCATTGCTGGTCAACTACCTGCCGCTCAACGACGGCGGGCAACTGGCTGCGATCAACACTCAACTGGATCCCCCTTCGCACGACAACAGCAACCTTCGCGCACAGATGCAGACCGTCGCCACCCTGGTCGACAAGCTCGAAAGCCAGGGCACGCCCTGGTTGATCGGGGGGGATTTCAACCTGCTGCCCATAGGCCAGTTCTTGCGTCTGCCCGCCCCTCTGCGGCTGGGCTACTCAGCGGACAGCGAGTTGCACCTGCTGTGGGAAAAATACCCGATGATCCCCAGCAACCCCGAAGCCACCGGCATCGACCGCGAACTGTGGCTGACGCACTTCCCCAACGACCCCCGTGTCGAAGAACCCGACCGCACCCTCGACTACCTCTTTCACAGCCCAAAGCTGCAGCGCATTGAAGGCTACGTTCGCCAGGAAGACACCTTGACCATCTCGGACCACTTGCCGGTGCTGGGGCGGTTTTTGTTGCCTGCGGACTGAATCAGGATCGCCCTCGTCGTGACCTGCCATCCAGAGTGAAGTGCTGATTGTTTTGCCTGTAGTTGTACGATGACGTATAACTATAGGCACTCAACGGTTGTCCCGCGTCTGGAGAAACTTCATGACTGATTCAAAGCGTTTCGACAATTACATTGCTGGCGAGTGGGTCGCAGCCCCCGCCTACAGCTCAAACATCAATCCATCTGACCTGTCCGATGTGATTGGCGAATATGCCCAGGCAGATGTCACCCAGGTTCAGGCCGCCATCGATGCTGCCCGCACAGCGTTCCCGGCCTGGTCGACGTCAGGTATTCAGGCGCGCAGCGACGCACTGGACAAGGTCGGCAGCGAAATCCTCGCGCGCAAGGAAGAGCTGGGCAACCTGCTGGCCCGTGAAGAGGGCAAGACCCTGCCTGAAGCGATCGGTGAAGTCAGCCGCGCCGGTAATATCTTCAAGTTTTTCGCCGGTGAATGCCTGCGCCTGTCGGGCGACTACCTGCCCTCGGTGCGCCCGGGCGTGCATGTGGAAGTCACCCGTGAAGCCCTGGGCGTGGTCGGCTTGATCACCCCGTGGAACTTCCCCATTGCCATCCCTGCCTGGAAAATTGCCCCGGCCCTGGCCTATGGCAACTGCGTGGTGTTCAAACCCGCCGATCTGGTACCGGGCTGTGCCTGGGCGCTGGCCGAGATCATCTCCCGCGCGGGCTTCCCGGCGGGCGTGTTCAACCTGGTGATGGGCAGTGGCCGGGTGGTGGGTGAAGCCATCGTCAGCAACCCGAAAGTGGACGGGGTCAGCTTCACCGGCTCCGTGGGCGTGGGACGCCAGATCGCGATCAACTGTGTTTCGCGTCAGGCCAAAGTCCAGTTGGAAATGGGCGGCAAAAACCCGCAGGTCATTCTTGACGATGCCGATCTCAAACAAGCCGTCGAGCTGGCCGTGCAGAGCGCGTTTTACTCCACTGGCCAGCGTTGCACCGCGTCAAGCCGCCTGATTGTCACGGCCGGGATTCACGACAAGTTCGTCGAGGCCATGGCCGAACGCATGCGCTCGATCAAGGTTGGACATGCCTTGCAGGCGGGCATCGATATCGGCCCGGTCGTGTCCCGCGCCCAGTTGGACCAGGACCTTGGCTACATCGATATTGCCCGGAACGAAGGCGCCCGACTGGTCGCCGGTGGCAGTCTGGTGACGTGCGACACCGAGGGGTATTTCCTCGCCCCTGCCCTGTTTGCCGACAGCACGGCCAACATGCGCATCAGCCGCGAAGAAGTCTTCGGCCCGGTGGCCAACATCATCAAGGTCGCAGACTACGAAGCGGCCCTGGCGATGGCCAATGACACCGAGTTCGGCCTGTCGGCGGGTATCGCGACCACCTCGCTCAAATATGCCAATCACTTCAAGCGTCACTCCCAGGCCGGGATGGTGATGGTCAATCTGCCGACGGCAGGTGTTGATTACCACGTGCCGTTTGGCGGGCGCAAAGGCTCGTCCTATGGCTCCCGCGAACAGGGCCGTTATGCGCAGGAGTTCTACACCGTGGTCAAAACCAGCTACATCGGGTCTTGATACGCTGATCCTGCACTGTAGTCGCTGACGAGGAACGAAGGCTGCGTCCGATTGCGAAGCGATCGTAAAACCTGAATGCGCGATCTAACTGAAATACCGCGCCGCCTGTTTTTACGACGGCTTCGTCGGAGTGCCGCACCACGCGGACGCAGCCTTCGTTCCTCGGCAGCGACTACAGGTAGTTGCGCTAGGCTTTACGCGGTTTGATCCGGGCCGTGGCTTCGGCCACCAACGGATCATCGGGCCAGTAGTGCTTGGGATAACGCCCCTTGAGGTCTTTCTTCACCTCGGCATAGGTGCTGCGCCAGAAGTTGGCCAGATCCTGGGTCACTTGTACCGGTCGCCGTGCAGGCGACAACAGGTGCAATTTGACCACCTGACGCCCGCCCGCAATGCGCGGGGTATCCGCCAGGCCGAACAGTTCTTGCAGGCGTACCGCCAAAATCGGTGGGTGCTCGCTGTAGTCCAACCGCACCGATGAACCCGACGGCACCTTGATGTGATGGGGCGCCAGTTCGTCGAGGCGCTGGGGCAGCGGCCATTTGAGCAAGTTATGCACAATGCTCGACAGGTCCAGGCCGGCAAAATGACTCAGCCGCGAAACCCTTCCCAGGTAGGGCGCCAGCCACTCCTCAAGCCCGGCCAATAGCGCAGTATCGCTGACGTCCGGCCATTCGCTGTGGCCTTGAGCCTGCATTTCAAGCTGACGCAACAGGGCCACTCGCGCCTGCCATTGACGCAGTTCGGGCGTCCACGGCAACAACTCCAGGCCTTTGCGCCGCACCAGATTGATCAGCGCTTGCGTGCGCGCCGCCTCGTCCAGACCGGTCAACGGTTCGCGACTGAGTACCAGTTCGCCCACTTTGCGTTGGCGTTCAGCACGCAACACGCCTTCTCGCTCATCCCAGTCAAGCTGATCGACAACGCTGACCTGCTCACTCAGCACGCCATCCAGCAGCGCGGGATCAAACTCGGCGGCCAGGTAGATACGCTCTTCGCGCTGGCCCTGACGGCTGCCCAGGTCTGCGATGACCAGCCAGGGCTGCTTCATCAGGCCGTCGACTTCGCTGAACAGCGCTGCCCGGCCATTGGCCAGCCGATACTCCGCACCACCGGGCTTGCGTTGCTGGGCAATGCGGTCGGGGTAGGCCAGCGCCAGCAAGGCGCCCAGCCAGCGCGGGTGATCGGGGTCGGTCACCGGCTGAGTGGCCTTGGCCCGCAAATAGCCCCGATACTGACGGGCCAGTTGTTTGGCGCGCTGCACGCCTCCTTGACCGCCCCGTGCGGCGCGGCTTTCACCCGAGAGCAAGGCCAGGCGGCTGTGCACATCCGCCCCGGCGCCGCGCAAGATATCGCGCTCACCCAATAGCGCCGCCACGTCGCAGGCCATGTCAGCCAGGCCCAAGTCTTGCCCGCGAAGTAACAGATGGGCGATACGCGGGTGCGCAGGCAGTTCGGCCATTGTTTCGCCATGCGGCGTGAGTTTTCGGTCGCGCAAGGCCCCCAGGCGTTCCAGCAATTGCTGAGCCTGTGCATAACTTGCCGCGGGAGGCACATCGAGCCAGATCAATTGCTCCGGCGTCACGCCCCAGCGCGCCAACTGCAACGCCAGCCCGGCAAGGTCTGCCTGAAGGATTTCAGCACTGCCGTAGGCGGCCAGTTGCCCGTGCTGGTCTTCTGACCACAGGCGGTAACACACACCGGGTTCCAGTCGCCCGGCACGACCAGCGCGCTGGGTGGCACTGGCACGGGAGATACGCTGGGTATCGAGACGGGTCATGCCGCTGCCCGGGTCAAAACGCGGCACCCGCGCCAGCCCGGCATCGATGACCACACGCACGCCGTCAATGGTCAGGCTGGTCTCGGCAATGTTGGTGGCCAGCACCACTTTGCGCAGGCCCTTGGGCGCCGGTTCGATGGCCGCCCGCTGAGCCGCCAGATCCAGCTCACCGTGCAGTGGGCACAGCAAAATATCGCTGCGCGAGCCCAGCGCGTCAGCCAATTGCTGATTGACCCGGCGAATCTCTGCCTGCCCGGGCAAGAACACCAGCAGGCTACCGCTTTCATCGTTGATGGCATCGAGGACGGTCTGCACCACTCGCGGCTCGATAAACTCGCCGGGCACAAAGGGCCGCCCCCAGCGCATCGTTACGGGGTACATGCGTCCTTCACTGCGCAGGATCGGTGCATCGCCCAGGATGCTGGCCAGGCGCTCGCCCTCAAGGGTGGCGGACATCAGCAGGATTTTCAGCGGTTGCTCGTCGCGAAACAGCTCACGGCCATTGAGGCTCAAGGCCAACGCCAGGTCGGCATCCAGACTACGCTCATGGAACTCGTCGAAAATCACCAGGCCTACCCCTTCCAGCGCCGGGTCGTGCTGCAGGCGGCGGGTGAGGATGCCTTCGGTGACCACTTCAATACGGGTATCGGGACCGACTTTGCTGTCGAGACGAATCCGATAGCCCACGGTTTCGCCGACTTTTTCACCCAGTTCACTGGCCAAACGCTCGGCGGCTGCACGGGCAGCAAGACGCCGGGGTTCGAGCATCAGAATTTTCTGACCGGCGAGCCACGGTTCATCGAGCAGGGCCAGCGGAACACGGGTGGTTTTACCAGCGCCGGGGGGCGCTTCAAGCACGGCTTCATGGCGCTCGGACAAAGCCAGGCGCAGCGCAGGTAAAACTTCATCAATCGGCAAAGAAATCATGGTGGCTCCAGAACAGAGCGGCGAGTATAACGGCGAACAGTTGAGCATTAAGCGCGGTCTTAATGATTCAGTCCTTTAAGCGTCTTCGAGGTTTTTGTATGCGTATGTCTTCCCGTGTGATCGGCGGTGTCGTGGTTGCGGCCCTGCTCAGCCAATTGACTGCCTGCGGCAGTATTTTCTTTCCCGATCGTCGTGGACAGATCGACGGCAAGATCGATCCCATGATTGCTGTGCTCGATGCCGTAGGCCTGCTGTTTTATGTGATTCCGGGCCTGATCGCATTCGGTGTCGATTTCGCCACCGGCGCGATTTACTTCCCGCCAGGCAAAACCGCACAAATCGCCCCGGAAAAACTGCGCGAAGCCATTGGCGAAGACGGCAAGGTCGATAACGCCAAGCTTCAGGCCATTCTCGAAAGCGAGTTGGGCCGCAGTTTCCCGCTGAACGACCCGCGCCTGATCCAGCACAAGGGCAGCGCACAGCAGTTGGCCATGTACGGTTTGCAGCCCGCCGCCTGAAGCCCGTCGCCCATTAACAAGGAAGCGCCATGACCAGCAGCACGGAACACGCCCGCCTGTTACGCCTCGCCACCCGTGCGTCGGTGGCGGTGGCGAGTCTGTTGATCGTGACCAAGGCCATCGCCTGGTGGCTCAGTGGCTCGATCAGCATGCTCGCCGGGTTGACCGACTCGCTGCTCGATGGCGTGACCTCGTTTCTCAATTTGCTGGCCGTGCATTACGCCTTGCGCCCCGCCGATGAAGATCACCGCTACGGTCACGGCAAGGCCGAGTCGCTGGCCGGCATGGGGCAAGCACTGTTTATCGGGGTGAGTGCAGTATTGATCGCCTTTCAGGCCGTCGAACGGCTGAAAAACCCCGAGCCGGTGGGCGCACCGTGGATCGGAATTGGCGTGATCGTATTTTCGCTGGTGATGACCGTGGCACTGTTGATGCTGCAACACCGGGTGATCAAGGCCACGGGCTCCAATGCCGTGCGTGCCGACTCGCTGCACTATCGATCGGACCTGATGCTCAATGGCAGTATTTTGCTGGCGCTGGTGCTGACCAGTGTTGGCTTTCCTCAACTGGATGCCTGGTTTGGTCTGGGGATTGCGGTGTATATCCTCTGGAGTGCGATCCAGATCGGGCGTGAGAGTTTTGCCGTGTTGATGGATCAGGAGTTACCGAGTGACATCAGCGAAAACATGCTGTCATTGGCCTGTGCCGTGCCGGGCGTACTGGGCGCTCACGACCTGCGCACACGCATCTCGGGCACTGTCTGGTTTGTGCAGTTTCACCTTGAGCTGCCGGGCGAGCTGACCCTGTCCGCAGCCCATACCATCTGCGACCACGCCGCCGACGCCATCAAGCAGGTTTACCCCCAGGCCGAGGTGCTGGTGCACGCCGACCCGAAGGAAGTGGTTAGGGGCAAAACCTTGTAGTCGCTGCCGCAGGCTGCGAAGGGGATCGCGGAGTCTTTGAGACAACGGGTTGCTACGCAACCCTTCGCAGCCTGCAGCAGCGACTACAGGTGTTCAGGTCAATACGTCACCTGATACCCGCGGCTGCTCAGGCAATTGCCTTGCGCCTGACGATAGGCTTGCACCAGGGCCGGGTCAGGTGCGTAGGTGAGTCTGGCTGGGTCAAAACCGCTTTGATCCACAGCCCAGCGGTAGCAGTCATAGCGATCCTGATCGATTTGCGCCGGGCTCTGGCCATTCATCGGGTAAGCCACCACGTCATAGCCGTTGCTCACTGGTTGCTGGGCAGTCGGGGGTTGAACCACGATGTAGTCCTGGGTTGCGGGTTGATACGCGTAATACGCACCCGCCGCCAGGAACATCAACGTGCTGCCAAACCATACTTCCCGCGCAAACTCAGGCAAATACCCTACGCGAATCCCATAGGGCGGTTGAACCACGATGTACCGCGGGCCTTGTGGGCGATACCAGTAGCCGCCGGAAAAGAAGTAATCCTGACCGCGATAGGGCACTTGCCGGTACTGACCGGGAAAACGGTCAATCACGTAACCGGGCCTGTATTGAGGCCCCGGACCCCAGCCATTTCCGTTCCCGGGCGGGCGCCCGACCCAGCGCTGGTCGTTGGGGTGACGATTATTGGCGCCCGGGTAGTAACCGCCGCCGTGCCAACTCTGATTGCCACCCCGGTTCGGGGCCTGGGTCTGCTGCACTGTATCTGGACGAGACTGAATCGACAGGTTATTACCGGGCTGGACCGGGCGCGCTTGAACAGGGGCTGCGCCCTGTGGACGCCCTTGCCATTGACCGCCATGAGACTGCGCATTCTCTTGTGACGGCCTGTTTTCAGGGCGGGCCGAGGTGTCTGAATGACCCTGCGGGCGCCCTTGCCATTGACCGCCATGGGACTGCGAATTTTCTTGTTGCAGCCTGTTTTCAGGGCGTGGCTGGTTGTCTTGATGGCCTTGGGGGCGCCCTTGGTTGAACTCCTGGCGCGGCTGATTATTACCGCCCTGCCCGTGTTGCTGACCACCATTGGAATGGGCGGGGCGAGCTTCTTGAGGACCGCCTTCACCTCGTTCATCGGCCAATAACTGTCCGCTGACACTCACACAGAGCACGCCAACTGTAGCCAGATGCCAGATGCGCGGTTTCATGCTGTTCCTCACTGCGGGTTAGGTCTTACAAATAAGACTAGGATTTATAGAACCAGTTCTGTGGGAAACAGTCGGGTAAAACTTATTTTTGGCAAACGAAAAAAGGGCGACCCGTCGGTCGCCCCTTGAATTTTCAGTCCTGGCTCAACACTTGTGATGTTGGCTCACCTCGCGCCGTCTTCTGGACAGTGCGTAGCCCGGGGGCCGGAACACCCCTGTGGGGTTGGCGGCCGCGGCTGGCCTGATTCGGCGGGCCGCTGTGGACTCTATGTCCGGGCAGTGATTCTGTTGATAAGAATAGGCTTGAGGGCACAGCAGGCGATTGCGAATATTGCTCGATAAAACATTACTTGCGCAATTTTTGACTTAAGGTGGATACTTTCACGCAATAGTTATGACAAAGGGTAACTTCGTGAGCAAACTCGACCGGTATGACCTGAGCATTTTGGCGGAATTGCAGCGTGACGCACGCATCTCTAACCAGGAACTGGCCGAGCGCATCGGCCTGTCGCCATCACCTTGCTCACGCCGGGTTAAACAGCTGGAGGATGATGGCTACATCAGCCGGCAGGTGGCGCTGCTCGACCGTAAGCTGCTGGGTTTAAGCCTTACGGCCTACGTGCTGATCGGCATGGACCGACACACGCCAGAGCGTTTTGAGAATTTCGAAGCCTGTATTCGCAACCTGCCCCAGGTGTTGGAGTGCAGCCTGGTGACCGGCATGGACGCGGACTACCAGCTCAAAGTGGTGGTAGCCGACATGGATCATTACCAGAAACTGCTGCTGGGGGAGCTGACCCGTATCGAAGGCGTGACCAGCGTGCGCTCGAGCTTTGTGCTCAATCAGGTGCTTAACAGCACCGAGTTGCCGTTGACTCACTTGCGCACGTAAGCAGGCCTGTAGTCGCTGCCGAAGGCTGCGAAGAGGCTGTGGTGAATTCAAGAAAACGGGTTGCGGTGCAACCCTTCGCAGCCTTCGGCAGCGACTACGCAGCTCATCTTCACGACCCAGCTCAACAACCAGCCACTCTTCCCTGGCGTATACTCCTACGGCTTTTTCCCACGATGACGCCGGAGAACACCGATGGATCCTGCCGTACTTGAAGAATGGATGATGACGATTCTGGTCAGTGTGCTGATCATTTTCATGGCCTTTATCGTCTGGGATCTGGCGAAGAAGTCCAAAGCCGGGCGCTTCGGCTCAATGATTCTGTTTTTCGTACTGGGCCTGGGTGTTGCGGCGTTCATCATCAAAAGCGTGGTGATCGGGCTGATTGAATCCGGCGCGCTATAGCCGCGCTGGCACTTCCTTGTATTGCCCCTGCTCCAGCCCTTCAATCGTCCAGTCGCCAATTCGCACCCGCACCAGACGCAGGGTCGGCAGGCCCACCGCGGCCGTCATCCGCCGTACCTGACGATTGCGCCCTTCGCGAATCACCAGCTCCAGCCACGACGTGGGAATGCTTTTTCGAAAGCGCACCGGCGGGTTGCGCGGCCATAGCTGCGGCTCTTCCAGTGCACGTGCTTCGGCTGGCAGGGTCTTGCCATCGTTGAGCTCCACACCCTCACGCAACTGCTGCAATTGCTCTGGCGTGGGCTCGCCTTCCACTTGTACCCAGTAGGTCTTGGGCAATTTGTGCTTGGGGTCGGCAATCCGCGCCTGTAGCTGGCCATCATTGGTCAGCAGCAGCAAACCTTCACTGTCCCTGTCCAGCCGACCGGCCGGGTAAATGCCCGGTATGGGGATAAAATCCTTGAGCGTCGCCCGCCCGCCTTCGTCGCTGAACTGAGTCAGCACATCGAAGGGTTTATTGAACAGATAGAGCTTGGGATCAGACGGCGGCGCCTTGGCCACACGGCGATTGGCAGCTTGAGGGTTTGGACTTTTCGAGGCCGGGCGGCGTGGGGCGGGACGAGACATGACAAAAAAGGACATCTAGCGATCAGGGCTGGCAATGCTAGTCCCCCGATCGCTAAATGACCATCACCGATCAACGGAACGGCGGTTCGTCGAAGCTGCGCAGTTTGCGCGAGTGCAGGGAGTTGAGCTGGCTGCGCATCAAGTCCACGGCGGCAATACCGATTTTCAAGTGCTGGCTCACGGCCCGCTCATAGAAAGCGTTGGCCGAGCCCGGCAGTTTGATTTCGCTGTGCAAGGGTTTGTCCGACACGCACAGCAGCGTGCCGTACGGAACGCGCAAGCGATAGCCCTGGGCCGCAATGGTGCCGCTTTCCATGTCAACGGCCACGGCGCGGGACAGGTTGATCAGCGGGCGCTCCTGAGCCCAGCGCAGTTCCCAGTTACGGTCGTCATAGGTCAGTACGGTGCCGGTGCGCAGGCGTTTTTTCAGTTCTTCGCCGCGTTCGCCGGTGACCTGTGCCGCCGCTTCCTGCAACGCCAGTTGCACTTCTGCCAGAGCCGGAATCGGAATATTGGGCGGTACGACCCGATCCAGAATCCCGTCGCGACGCATGTAGGCGTGGGCCAACACGTAGTCGCCGATGGTTTGCGACTGACGCAGGCCGCCGCAGTGACCAATCATCAACCAGCAATGGGGACGCAGCACGGCAAGGTGATCGGTGATGTTTTTCGCGTTGGACGGGCCGACGCCAATGTTCACCAAGGTCACGCCGTGACCATCGCTGGCCTGCAGGTGATACGCCGGCATCTGGTAACGATGCCACACCACCCCTGCCGCAATGGCCTGGGCTTCGCCGTAGTCCATCGATTTTTCGATGATCACGTTGCCCGGCAACACCATGCGCACAAAGCGCGGGTTGTCCCGCAATTGCTCAAGGCCGTGCAAGATGAACTGATCGACATAGCGATGGTAGTTGGTCAGCAGAATCCACGGCTGCACATGGCGCCAGTCGCTGCCGGTGTAGTGCACCAGACGGCGCAGCGAGAAGTCGACCCGGGCAGCGTCGAACAGCGCCAAGGGCAGCGGATCGGTGTTTTCCCAATCGTACAGGCCATCTGCGATGCCGTCGGTGGCGGCGGACAGGTCGGTGCTGGGGAATACGCGCGCCAACGCGGCTGCGGTCACTCCGGAACCGGCAAGCTCATCCCCTTGTTCGACCACATAGGGATACGGAATATTTTGCTGGCTGACACCGACTTCCACCTCAACGGTGAAATCGCGCATCAACGGCACCAACTGCTCCAGCAGGTAGTTACGGAAAGAGGCGGGATGGGTGACGGTGATGCTGTATGTGCCCGGCAATTGCACTTTGGCGTAAGCACGGGTCAGGGTGGGGATTTCACCGTGAATGGTATTGGTCAGTCGCAGTTCCGGGTAGCGGAACAGGGCGCGCTCTTCGGCACTGGGCTCGACTCGGTCTTTCAGGTAACGCTTGAGTGCCTGGCTCAACGCAGTGGTTGCGCGCTCGTGGAGGGCAGCGAGGCGATCAACGGCCTCTTCAGCGGTGGAAACGACAATAAAAGCTTCGGTCACGATAAGCATCCTGTCTTCTGAACGGGCAGGCCTTTATCTTGCCTGTATCGAGGGGCAAAGACAGCTACAAATGTAGGCATGCCACTGATTTTATGTGGGTGATTTCCTGTGGGAGCTCACATGTTCAGGGGATCCCAGGGGTTGAGCGAGCAACGATCGCGGCCACATTCAAACCCCTTGGCAACGTGCCGTAAACCCGGCCGCTGTTTTGCAGGCGACTGGCGATAAAGGCGTCGCTGACATCGCTGTTTCCCGCTTCCAGCAATAACTTTGCCTGCAGGCCCAGGGCGATGTCTTCTGTCAGTTGCCGCGCGCGGTATTGAATGTCATCGGTGTCTTTAAAGTCGGTTTTAAGCTGTGCAATGTGCTGCGCCAGACGCGTATCACCGTGCCCGTCACCCAGTTCGGCAAACAGCGCATCCAGGACTCCGGGCTCTTTGGACAGGGCTCGCAGCACGTCCAGGCATTGCACATTCCCCGAACCTTCCCACGTTGAATTCACCGGCGCTTCGCGATACAAGCGCGGCAGGATGCTGTCTTCTACATACCCTGCACCACCCATGCATTCGGCCGCTTCGTTGATCATGGCTGGAGCCCGCTTGCAGATCCAGTACTTGCCCACCGCCGTCACCAGCCGGGAAAACCGGGCTTCTTGCGGGTCGTCCAGGTGATCCAGCGCACGCCCCATGCGCAAGCTCAAGGCCAGCGCGGCTTCACTTTCAAGCGCCAGGTCTGCCAGTACGTTCTGCATCAACGGCTGCTCTGCCAACACCCGCCCTCCCACCAGACGGTGAGCACAATGATGGCTGGCCTGGGTCAGCGCCTGACGCATCAAGGCGCTGGAGCCGACCATGCAATCGAAGCGGGTCATGGCGACCATTTCAATAATCGTCGGCACGCCGCGCCCTTCTTCGCCGATCATCCAGGCCAGCGCACCACGAAACTCGACTTCACTGGAGGCGTTGGAGCTGTTGCCCAGTTTGTTTTTCAGGCGCTGGATATAGAACTCATTGCGGCTGCCGTCCGGGCGATGGCGCGGCAGCAAAAAGCAGCTCAGGCCCTTGTCGGTCTGCGCCAGGGTCAGGAAGCCGTCACACATCGGTGCCGAACAAAACCATTTGTGGCCCAACAGTTCGTAGGCCTGCCCCGCTCCCTTGGCTCCCACCGGATACGCCCGAGTGGTGTTGGCGCGCACATCGGTACCGCCCTGTTTTTCAGTCATGGCCATGCCCAGGGTCACGCCGGCCTTTTGGCTGATATCGACATTGCGCGGGTCATAGTCAGTGGCCAGCACTTTGGGCAGCCAGACAGCAGCCAGCTCGGGTTGCAGGCGCAAGGCCGGCACGCTGGCGAAGGTCATGGTCAAGGGGCAGCCGCTGCCTGCTTCGGCCTGGCTGTGCAGGTAGGTCATGGTGGCGCGGGCCACATGGGCACCGGGTTGCGGCTGCGTCCAGGGCAAAGACGGCAAGCCGTGCTCAATCGCCGTGCGCATCAGTTCGTGGTACGCCGGGTGAAACTCCACCAGATCGATCCGATGCCCATAACGGTCATGGCTGACAAACTGCGGTTTGTTTTCATTGGCCAAAAAGCCCGCGACCATCAACGGGCCACCCGCCAGTGCACCGTACTCATCGATCCGCGCCTGTGCCCAGCCCGCACCAAAGTGCTGACTCCACTGTTGCAGCACCCGATCGATCCGGTACAGGTTCACGCCGTCCAGAGACGGCGGCTGATTGGTCACTTGGTGGGTTTCAGCGTATTGATGCAGGTTCATTGCGCGGGCTCCTCTGGCTCTTGCCAATAGAGCCAGTGAAGCACGCATCTGCACCTAAACAAGTGGCATAAACGCCTAAAACTCTGCGTTCTTGCTGCCTTCCCGAATCAAAAGCCGCTGTGCCAAGGCGTGTTGCAGCGCCTCAAACCGTAGCGGCTTGATCAGGTAATCGGTGATTCCGTCGACCTGATCACGGGCCTGATGGGCCTCGAGCTCGGACTCGAACAACGCCAGCACGGGTAGTTGCGCGCACGCAGCCAGTGTCAGCAACTGGCTGCCTATCGATGTCCCCGACACCAGCGCCAGCGGGCACGCCAGCAACACTGCATCGACCCGCTCGCGACGCAGTGCCTCTATCGCCGCCTGCCCGGTGTCGGCACTCAGCACGCGATAACCCAGCTTGAGCAACATGCCTCGCACCATCGCAGGGTTGGAGGGTTCCTCAACCAGCAGGACAACACACTCCCCGGGGGTGCGAACCAGGGTCTGGGCGTGGACCGATACGGGGTGCGGCTGCGGGACTTGAACCGGTGACTCAAGCTCCAGCAACAGTTGGAACTGTGAGCCCTGCCCGGGCTGCGAATGGTGTGTCAGTCGCCCTCCAAGCAGCTCCACCAGACGTCGACAAATCGCCAGGCCGATGCCTAAACCACCATATTCGCGCGTCATGGAACCATCGACCTGGAAGAAGTGCTGGTACAGCTCGGCTTCCTCCTGATGTACGAAACCGATGCCGCTGTCGATGACATTGAACGCCAGCGCCCAACGCCCGGCGTCTGCGGCTTTGCCGGTAACTCGCAGGACCACGCCACCTTCACGGGTGAACTTGATGGCGTTATCCAGCAGGCACTCAAGGCACTGTCGAATTTTCTCGGCATCGCTTACCCAGTGATCGGGTAGGTTGCGTGCCACTTCGTACGAAAACTCCAGGCCTTTTCTACGCGCCGCTGGCCCGAACTGATCACTCAGCCCATGCAGCAGTTCATTCAGGCTGAACGGGCGAGGACGGGCGACCAGTCGACCCGCTTGCAGTTCTGTCAGCACCAGGATGCCATTGACCATGTGCATCATTTCGCGTGCAGAACCTTCTGCCGTCTGGGTGTACTGCGCAAGCTCAGGGCTCATGTCCAGGGTTTTGATCAGCTCCAGCGAGCCAATCACGCCGTTCATGGGGGTGCGCAACTCATGGGTAACGGTTGCCAGAAATTCATCTTTCAATTGGTTGGTACGCGCCAGCTGCTGGTTCATGGCGGCCAGCTTTTGCCCGGACTCTTGCAGCGTGCGCGCCTGCAGGTCACGCATGGCATTGATCCGGTCGGCAAGCGCCAGCGACAGCAGCCCCACCTCAATCGCCGAGCCGATCTGGCTCGCGTACATGGTCAGGAATACGTTTGGCAGATAGCCCAGCACCATCAGCGTATTGACCAGCCCACCGAGCAAAAAGGCCGACCAGGCGATCACAAAGTAGCGCGCGACCCGCAGCCCTCGTATCCAGGCCACCACGCCGGCGGTAAAAATGGTGACGATAAACGCCAGCGCCAGGCCAGTGGCCAGGCGCAACGACACGGCATAGCTGGTGGTCAACGCCAGCACCATCACCAGGGCACCCACTGCCATCAGGAGCATCAGCGCCCGATCAAGCCAGCGACTGTGGGAGGCGGTGTGCAAAAAGGAGCGGGCAAACTGGCAACCGAAAAACGCCGACGCCCCAATCAGGAACGGTGTGGACGCGTTGGCCCACCACGGGTTGTTCGGCCAGAAGTACTGCACCGCTGCGCCATTGACTGACAGCTGATACAAGCCAAAGGAGCCGATGTAGAAGATGTAGTAGAGGTAACTGGTGTCGCGCACGCTGAGGTAAATGAACAGGTTGTAAACCAGCATCCCCAGCAATACGCCATAAATCAGGCCCAGGATATAAATCCGTACAGGTTGTTCTTCGAGGTACGCCTGGGCTGACCACAGCGTTAACGGCGCCTGGACAGAGCCCTGGCTGGAGAGGCGCAAGTACAGGGTCTGGCTTTGCCCCGGGGTGAAGTTGAGTTCAAACAGGTAGTTGTTTTCTTTGATCTGACGATTGTCAAAGGGCAGCGCATCGCCCGTACGTTCGGCGAGTCGGTAGTTGCCTGCGGCATCAGCCAGGTACAGTTCGATGGAATCAAGCGGCGGATAGGCCAATTCCAGCAGCCAGGTGCGATGCACCTGCGGGTCTAGTGGCTGATAGTGCAAATCCACTTTGACCCAGAAGGCCGAGTGCGAGTAGCCCTCGTTCAGCGTGTCTTTGGTGTGTGGCTTGAACAGCTCGTCGCGGGCGGTCACATCTGCCAGAGTCGCTTCGCCGCCCACGTCTTCGAAGACTTGCATCACGCGGCCCAAGGGCAGGCTTTGTGTGGTTTCGTCAAACGTGACTGCGCCAGCCAGCATCGGTAGCCAGCCCAACAACATCATCAACAAATAGCGCATACAGCCCCAACGTAGCTCACTCGATAAACTGCGTCAGCCCATACTCCCTCTGGGATGACGTCGCCCGAATGACCGGTTATTAATTTGAAGGCACTCTAACATAGCCATTAATGGCACATACACACCATGCCAAAAATCAATGCAAAGGCTCTAGATCGGGCATTACAGCGATAGGCGAGTTTTCAAACGGGAAATTTGTCAGGGCAATCAAAAGCTTATAACCAACATTTAACTGCGCACGGACCAAGCGCCCCAAAAAACCGTTTGGTGGTAAGCTCGCGCACCATGAATATCTACAGCTCTCGCCCCGTTGTCCTCTGTCTCTCCGGCCATGACCCCAGTGGGGGTGCCGGCTTGCAGGCAGATATCGAAGCCCTGCTGGCTCAAGGCTGTCACGCCGCCCCGGTGGTGACCGCCCTGACTGTGCAGAACACCGTCAATGTCCGCGACTTCCGCGTGCTGGATCGTGAGTGGGTGCTGGCCCAGGCCGACGCCGTGCTCAGCGACTCCACCGTTGCGGCGGTCAAGCTGGGCATGCTCGGCTCACTGGAAATGGTCGACACCGTGGTCGAACTGCTTCAGGCCCACCCGCATCTGCCAATGGTCTGCGACCCGGTGTTGCGCGCAGGCGGCGGCGGGCGACTGGGCAAGGACGAAGTGGGCTACGCGATGCGCGAACGCCTGCTGCCCCTGGCCACCATTGCCACCCCCAACCTTCCCGAAGCCCGCATCCTGGCCGAACTGCCCGAGGGCAGCGCTGATGAATGCGCAGAAAAACTCCTGCCCTTTTGCAAGCACCTGCTGATCACCGGCGGTCACGGTGATGAACACGAAGTCCATAATCGCCTGTACAGCCGCGACGGTAGCCGTCATACCTTTACCTGCCATCGCTTGCCCGGCAGCTATCACGGCTCGGGTTGCACCCTGGCCAGCACACTGGCCGGACGGCTTGCCATCGGTGAAGAACTGGTCAGCGCCGTGCAGACCGCGCTCAACTACACGTGGCGCACCCTGCGCGATGCCGAGCAACTGGGGCAGGGGCAGTTTGTACCGCGCCGCTTGCCGCTGGACTTCTGCTCGTAACGAATGAGGCACGAACCATGACACTGCGCGGCCTGTATGCAATCACTGACAGCCAACTGCTGGCCGGCAAACTGCTGCCCTACGTTGAGGCGGCCCTCGATGGCGGCCTGACGCTGTTGCAATATCGCGACAAAAGTAACGATGACGCCCGTCGCCTTCGCGAAGCCGAGGCATTGCGCGGTTTGTGCGAGCGCTACAAGGCGCACTTGATCATCAACGACGATGCCGAGCTGGCCGCGCGCCTGGGCGTGGGCGTACACCTGGGGCAAACCGATGGCCCGCTGACACCGGCCCGGGCACTGCTCGGGCGCAATGCCATCATTGGTTCCACCTGCCATAGCCAGATTGAGCTTGCCGAGCAGGCCGCCAAGGAAGGGGCAAGTTATGTCGCCTTTGGACGCTTTTTCAATTCCAGCACCAAGCCCGGCGCCCCGACCGCAACCCTGGACGTACTGGACCAGGCTCGCGCCCGGCTCAACCTGCCGATTTGTGTGATTGGCGGCATTACCCTGGACAACGCGGCCCCACTGGTTGCCCACGGCGCCGACCTGCTGGCCGTGGTGCATGGCCTGTTTGGCGCCCGGGACGCCCAGGAAGTCACCCGCCGCGCCAAGGCGTTCAACACCTTGCTGTCTATTTAAATACCGAATCCTGATTCAGAGAGAGCCCACCATGTCTCGTTCCGAAACCCTGTTTGCCAATGCTCAAAAACACATCCCCGGCGGCGTGAATTCGCCTGTGCGTGCGTTCAAGAGCGTGGGCGGCACCCCGCTGTTCTTCAAGCATGCTGAAGGCGCCTACGTCACTGACGAAGACGACAAACGCTACGTGGATTACGTCGGCTCGTGGGGCCCGATGATTCTGGGTCACAGCCACCCGCAAGTACTGGATGCGGTGCGTGCGCAACTGGAACACGGCTTGTCGTACGGTGCTCCGACCGCCATGGAAACCGAAATGGCAGACCTGGTGTGCTCCATCGTGCCGTCGATGGAAATGGTGCGCATGGTCAGCTCCGGCACCGAAGCCACCATGAGCGCCATCCGCCTGGCCCGTGGTTTCACCGGCCGCGACAATATCCTCAAGTTTGAAGGCTGCTACCACGGCCACTCCGACAGCCTGCTGGTCAAGGCTGGCTCAGGCCTGCTGACTCAGGGCGTACCGAGCTCGGCCGGGGTTCCGGCTGATTTTGCCAAACACACCCTGACCACCGCGTTCAACGACATTGAAGCGGTTGAAAAACTATTGGGTGAAGTCGGCGACACCGTGGCCTGTATCATCGTCGAGCCGGTGGCCGGCAACATGAACTGCGTACCGCCTGCGCCAGGTTTCCTGCAAGGCCTGCGCAGCCTGTGCGACAAACACGGCGTGGTGCTGATTTTTGACGAAGTGATGACCGGTTTCCGTGTTGCCCTGGGTGGCGCTCAAGCCCATTACGGCGTCACCCCGGACCTGAGCACCTTCGGCAAGATCATCGGCGGCGGCATGCCGGTTGGCTGCTTCGGCGGCAAACGCGAAATCATGCAGCACATCGCACCACTGGGCCCGGTTTACCAGGCTGGCACTCTGTCCGGCAACCCGCTGGCAATGGCTGCAGGCCTGACCACCTTGCGCCTGATCAGCCGTCCGGGCTTCCACGCCGAGCTGAGCGATTACACTACCCGCTTGCTGGATGGCTTGCAGCAGCGCGCCGACGCGGCAGGCATTCCATTTGTCACCACCCAGGCCGGTGGCATGTTCGGCCTGTACTTCAGCGGCGCCGACGACATCGTCACCTTCGATGATGTGATGGCCAGCGATGCCGATCTGTTCAAGCGTTTCTTCCACCTGATGCTCGACGGTGGCGTGTATCTGGCACCCAGTGCTTTTGAAGCCGGTTTCACCTCGATCGCCCACGGCGAGACCGAGCTGCAACTGACCCTGGATGCTGCAGAGCGTGCATTTGCCGCACTGAAGTGATCCACAAAAACGGCAAGGGTTGATGCCCTTGCCGTTTTTTTATGCCCGTAATGGCCTGATCTTTTACCCCGCCCGTCCAAAATCGTCTTAAATCAATGGATATCGCGGTCACGCAGCAGAAAAACGAGTAAAGACTTTGTAAGGTTGCCTCTGCTTATTTCATAATGCGCGCCTACACATCCCACGGTCGGGTTAACCCGCCTTTCAGAGGTACGTCGATTCCCATGAACCGCACCGGCCGCGCCCTTGCACTGGGCTGCCTGTTGCTCCTACAACCGCTGCTTGTCCAGGCAGGCGGTAACTCGTTGTTGATCCCAGCGATGGGTCGCTGCACCCTCAATACTCAGCCTGAAGACCTCGCCGAGGCGCTTGCGGCATGCGTTGAAGCGGCAAAAGCCGGGGATGCAGAAGCCGAATACGAGTTAGGCGAGTTCTATTACGACGGTAAAAACACCCCTCGCGATCTTAATCAGGCATTGAGCTATTTCGAGCAAGCGTCGCTGCAAGGTCACGCCATGGCTCAATTCCAGCTCGGCACCATGTTCTTCAAGGGCGAAGGTGTACCGGCCAATAACATCCAGGCGTATATCGTGCTGAAGATGGCCGCGGTCAACGGCGCCGAAGACGCACTGGACACTGCCGACCTGGTAGCCGAGCAAATGCCTCGCGACCAGCTGGAAACCGCCACCCAGATCCTGGGGCAGATTTTCCGCAAGTACTTGCAGGAACTGCAATCGACCGATGCCCGCTCGCCGTTTTCGCCGCTGCCTTAAATCAAGGCCAGCACAAAGCCTGCAGTCGCAGCCTTAGCCCATCCCGGCAGACGATTCCCGACAGAATAAACGGCCTTACTTTTCCGGCATCGGAAACGGAAACGGCATCACGTTGCTCACACCACGGGCTTCGCTGATTTTGGGAGTGCCCAAGCGCTCAACCTCGTCGATACGCACAATCGAGTGCATCGGCACAAAACTGCGCACCACACCTTCGAACTGGGCCTTGAGTTTTTCTTCACTCGGGTCGACGACCATTTGCGTGCGCTCACCGAAGACGAATTCCTCAACTTCCAGGAAACCCCACAGATCACTTTGATAGATCTGCTTGGCGTACATTTCGAACACCTGGCCCTGGTTAAGGAAAATCACCTTGTAGATTGGAGCTTCACGTTTGGTCATGGTGGGCGGGTAAGCATCTGGAGGTATAAAAGAGGGCGCGAACTATAGCATAGCCGTCAGACGCACAACGCTAGGAAGCAACGGCCATGACCCCTATAATGCGCGGTTCTTTGAATCACTTGATGAACACCCATGGCCAAGAAGCTTTACATCGAAACCCACGGTTGCCAGATGAATGAGTACGACAGCTCGCGCATGGTCGACCTGCTGGGTGAACATCAGGCCCTGGAAGTCACAGCGCGCGCCGAAGACGCTGATGTCATCCTGCTTAATACCTGTTCGATCCGTGAACGCGCCCAAGACCGCGTGTACTCGCAACTGGGTCGCTGGCGTGAATTGAAACTGGCCAACCCCGACATGGTGATTGCCGTGGGCGGCTGTGTTGCCAGCCAGGAAGGTGCGGCGATTCGCGATCGCGCCCCTTACGTGGATGTGGTATTTGGCCCGCAAACCCTGCATCGCCTGCCAGAAATGATCGACGCTGCGCGCATCACCAAGCTGCCGCAGGTCGACGTGTCGTTCCCCGAGATCGAGAAGTTCGACCATCTGCCAGAACCGCGCATCGACGGCCCAAGCGCCTACGTCTCGGTCATGGAAGGTTGCAGCAAATACTGCACATTCTGCGTGGTGCCTTATACCCGCGGCGAAGAAGTCAGCCGCCCGTTCGATGACGTGCTGGCCGAGGTGATTCACCTGGCCGAAAACGGCGTACGTGAAGTGACCCTGCTCGGCCAGAACGTCAACGGCTACCGCGGCCTGACCGAGGGCGGCCGCTTGGCCGATCTTGCCGAACTGATTCGCGTGGTTGCCGCGATCGACGGGATCGAGCGCATTCGCTACACCACCTCCCACCCGCTGGAGTTCTCCGACAGCCTGATCCAGGCCCACGCCGAAGTCCCGGAGCTGGTCAAACACCTGCACTTGCCGGTGCAATCGGGCTCTGACCGCATCCTGTCGGCCATGAAGCGCAACCACACGGCACTGGAATACAAGTCCAAGCTGCGCAAACTGCGCGCTGCCGTACCGGGTATCTGCATCAGTTCCGACTTTATTGTTGGCTTCCCGGGCGAGACCGAAAAAGACTTCGAACAAACCATGAAGCTGATCGAAGACGTAGGTTTCGACTTCTCCTACTCCTTTGTGTACAGCCAGCGCCCGGGCACCCCGGCAGCAGACCTGACAGACGACACGCCGGAAGAGCGCAAGAAGGAGCGTCTGAACGCGCTGCAACATCGCCTCAACCAGCAGGGTTTTGAGATCAGCCGCCAAATGGTGGGTTCCATCCAGCGGATTCTGGTGACCGACTACTCGAAAAAAGACCCTGGTGAACTGCAGGGCCGCACCGAGAACAACCGGATCGTCAACTTCCGCTGTGACAACCCGCAGTTGATCGGGCAATTCGCCGATGTGCACATCGATGCTGCCCAGCCGCACTCGTTGCGGGGCTCGCTGCTGAACTGACCACACGCAATCAACTTCTGTGGGAGCGGGCTTGCTCGCGATGCATGCAACGCGGTCCGGCTGGACGAGTGCGGTGATGCAATCGCGAGCAAGCCCGCTCCCACATCAAACATTTGGTTAAGTCCTTTCACGCTTGACCTGCTAGCGTTATCCTTAATTCCATCTCAATTGCCTAAGGGCGGCTAAATACGACCTTGAACGCACCCATCGAACCACATCGCTTTCTTCTCGAGCCATTTGAGGCTCGCCGTTTCGCCAATCTGTGCGGGCAATTCGACGAGCACTTGCGCTTGATCGAACAACGCCTGACGATCGAAATCCGCAATCGCGGTAATCAATTCGAGCTGATCGGCGACCCCAAGCTGACCTCTTCCGCTGAACATCTGCTGCGCCGCCTGTACCGTGAAACCAGAGCCTGCGAGCTTTCACCGGACATGGTGCACCTGTTCCTGCAGGAATCTGCCGTCGAAGACCTGGCCAGTAATCCGGTGGCTGAAGCCAGTGTTTCGCTGCGTACCAAAAAGGGCATGATTCGCCCCCGAGGCATCAATCAGCAGCGCTACGTCAAAGAAATCCTGGGGAACGACATCAACTTCGGGATTGGCCCAGCGGGTACGGGTAAAACCTATCTGGCCGTGGCCTGCGCCGTTGATGCCCTGGAACGCGAGCAAATCCGCCGCATCCTGCTGGTGCGCCCGGCCGTTGAAGCCGGCGAAAAACTCGGTTTCCTGCCTGGCGACCTGTCGCAGAAAATCGACCCGTACCTGCGCCCGCTCTACGACGCGCTGTACGAAATGCTGGGCTTTGAATACGTGGCCAAGCTGATCGAGCGCCAGGTGATCGAAGTTGCGCCACTGGCCTACATGCGTGGTCGCACGCTGAACAACAGCTTTATCATTCTCGACGAAAGCCAGAACACCACCGTCGAGCAAATGAAGATGTTCCTGACCCGTATCGGCTTCGGCTCGACCGCCGTGATCACCGGTGACATCACCCAGATCGACCTGCCTAAAGGCACCAAATCAGGGCTGAACCACGTCATTGAAGTGCTCAAGGATGTACCGGGTATCAGCTTTACTCACTTCCAGTCCAAAGACGTCGTGCGCCACCCGCTGGTGCAGCGCATTGTGGAAGCCTACGGGCGCTACGAACAGGAAGCCGCCGACAAGCTGGCCGCACTGCCCGCTGCAAAGGATTACCGTCACGATGCTTGAGCTTGACCTGCAACTGGCCACCGAGGCAGCCGCCCCCACCGAAGCCCAGTTCCGCCAATGGTGTGAACTGGCCCTTCGTCAGCGTACCGCCGATTCGGAAATGACCATTCGCCTGGTAGACGAAGCCGAAGGCCGCGAGCTCAATCACACCTGGCGCCAGAAAGACTACGCCACCAACGTGCTTTCCTTTCCGGCTGACGTGCCTGACGAATTCCTCGATATCCCGTTACTGGGCGATCTGGTGATTTGCGTGGCCGTGGTTGAACGCGAAGCCACCGAACAAGGCAAAAGCCTCGAGGCCCATTGGGCCCACCTGGTGATTCATGGCTGCTTGCATCTTCTGGGTTACGACCATATAGAAGACGAAGAAGCCGAAGAAATGGAAGCACTGGAACGAACGTTGCTTGCTGAACTGGGTCATCCAGACCCGTATGCAGACGACGAAACCGAATAACACCCACTGAAACGACCAAGGGATACGAGTAAATCGCTATGAGCGAAGACCGATCGAGCAACGGGCAAAAGTCATGGTTGGGTAAGCTGACCCAGGCCTTTGCCCATGAGCCGAAAAACCGCCAGGAGCTGCTTGAGCTGCTGCGCGAAGCACACCAGAACAAACTATTGGACAGTGAAGCGCTGGCCATCGTCGAAGGCGCCATTCAGGTGGCTGACCTGCAGGTACGGGACATCATGGTTCCGCGCTCGCAGATGATCAGCATCAAGGCGACCCAGACCCCCCGTGAATTTCTCCCGGCGATCATTGAGGCTGCGCACTCGCGCTACCCGGTGATCGGCGAAAGCCATGACGACGTCCTGGGCGTCCTCCTGGCCAAAGACTTGCTGCCGCTGATCCTTCAGGAGAACGGCGACAAGTTCAACATCAAGGATTTGCTGCGTCCGGCGACGTTTGTCCCTGAGTCCAAGCGTCTGAACGTGTTGTTGCGTGAGTTCCGTGCCAACCACAACCACATGGCCATCGTGATTGACGAATACGGCGGCGTGGCGGGCCTGGTAACGATTGAAGACGTTCTGGAGCAGATCGTCGGCGACATCGAAGACGAGCACGATGTCGAGGAAGACAGCTACATCAAGCCGCTGCCCAGCGGTGACTTCCTGATCAAGGCCCTCACCCCCATCGAGAACTTCAACGAGTTCTTTGACACCGAATTCTCCGACGATGAATTCGACACTGTCGGCGGCCTGGTCATGAGTGCATTCGGGCACTTGCCAAAACGCAACGAAACCACTGAAATCGGTCCTTACCGCTTCCGCATCCTCAATGCGGACAGTCGCCGGATTCATTTGATTCGCCTTACGCCTATCGCCCGCTAAACCTCAATACCAAGGATTGAAATGCGCTGGATAACCTCCCCCGGCTGGCCCGGTAACTTGCTGGCCGTGGTGGCCGGCGCACTGACAACCCTGGCGTTGGCACCTTTCGATATCTGGCCACTGGCACTGGTTGCCCTGGCCATTTTCTATCTTGGCTTGCGTGACCTGTCCCCAAGACAGGCGCTGGGCCGTGGCTGGTGCTACGGTTTTGGTCTGTTTGGCGCCGGCACCAGCTGGATCTACTACAGCATTCACCACTTCGGCGGCGCGTCTGTGCTGCTGGCCGGACTGCTGATGCTGGCGTTCACGGCAGCTATTGCATGGTTCTTCGCCCTCCCCGCCTGGCTCTGGGCACGCTGGATTCGCCGCAACGAAGCGCCACTGGCCGACACATTGGCGTTTGCGGCCCTGTGGGTCGCACAGGAAGCTTTTCGTGGCTGGTTCCTCACCGGCTTCCCCTGGCTGTACTCCGGTTACAGCCAATTGGACGGCCCACTGGCCGGCCTTGCCCCTCTGGGCGGCATGTGGCTGATCTCCTTTACCCTGGCCCTGACCGCAGCACTGCTGTGCAATCTGCCGCGCCTGATCAAGGCCAAACGCAAAGCCTTTGTAGCGGCTGGTTTAGTGTTACTGATCGGTCCGTGGTGCCTCGGCCAGGCACTCAAGCATCACGCCTGGACCAGCCCTTCGGGTGATCCACTGAGCGTCGCGGCCATCCAGGGCAATATCGAACAAAGCATGAAATGGGATCCGGCGCAGCTCAACGCGCAACTGGCCCTGTACCGCGACATGACATTGAGCTCCAAACGCGTTGATCTCATCGTTTGGCCAGAAACCGCCATTCCCGTACTCAAAGAAAACGCTGAAGGCTTCTTGAGCATGATGGGGCGGTTTGCCGCTGATCGAAACTCGGCACTGATTACAGGCGTGCCTATCCGCCAGGAAGTACGTCACGAGCCGCGCTACTTCAACGGTATTACCGCCGTTGGTGAGGGTGACGGTGTTTATCTGAAACAGAAGCTGGTGCCGTTTGGCGAATACGTGCCGTTGCAGGATGTCCTGCGCGGCCTGATCGCATTCTTCGACCTGCCGATGTCGGACTTCGCCCGAGGCCCGTCTGATCAGGCCATGCTGCAAGCGAAGGGTTATCAGATCGCGCCGCTTATTTGCTATGAAGTCGTCTACCCGGACTTCGTGGCCAACCTCGCCGCCCAAAGCGATATTTTGCTCACCATCAGTAACGACACCTGGTTCGGCACCTCGATTGGCCCGCTGCAACATTTGCAGATGGCACAAATGCGCGCCCTGGAAGCAGGCCGCTGGATGATCCGGGCAACCAACAATGGCGTAACGGCTCTGATCAATCCGTTCGGCCAGATCACCACCCAGATCCCGCAGTTTGAGCAGGGCATCATGTATGGCGAAGTAGTCCCCATGCACAACTTCACGCCTTACCTGCAATGGCGCTCGTGGCCGCTGATCATCCTGTGCAGCCTGCTGATTGGCTGGGCACTGATCACCAGCCGGATTGCCAAGACGGTGTAGTGGCAGCCGGGCTTGCATCGCGAGCAAGCCCGCTCCCACAAACAGCCAGACGCCCCGCCTCTCAGTTACCGGTAAAAAAGCGGATAGGACATCTGCCCGACCGCTTCATTGATCAACAGCCCGGACTGCCAGAACGATTTGTATTCGGGCATCCAGCCCCCCAGCGGCCGAGCGTTGTCAGCACTCAAGAATCCAACGGGAGCGGGTACAACCTCAAAGCCCGCCTTTTCAAAGCTCCACACCGAACGCGGCATGTGCCAGCCGTGGGTGACTACTACCACGCGTTTGATACCCAGCGGCAGCAGAATGTCTGCAGTCATTTTGGCGTTTTCCCACGTGGTACGGCTTTGTTCTTCTTTCCAGCGCACGCTCACACCAAAGTCATCACGCAACGAGTCCGCCATCAACTGCGCCTCGCTGGGGGGCGTGCCGTAGTGCAAACCTCCCGTGGTCAGTACCGGCAAACCTGAAGCCTTGGCCAGCCGGGCCGCATATCGCTGGCGTTCCAGGCCTATTCCCGTCGGTTGATCGCTGCCCCATGCCGGGTCTCCCCGCTCACGGCCCGAGCCCAGCACCACGATTGCATCCGCCCGCTGCGCAAGCCTGGACCACTCGCTTTGGGCCAACGGCGGCTCGCTCTCGAGCACCCGCGCGCCCCATTCCACCATCACGGGCAAACTCATCAGCCAAAAACCGCCCACCCCCAAGGCGAACAGGACACCCGCCAAACGCGGGCGCGAACGACGCAACCACCAGGCAAGCACCAAGAGGAGTAAAAGAATTCCAGGAGGTAATAGAAGTTGTTTTAAAAAATATCGAATAGGCATCGAGCATCTCCAAAGATGCCCGAAGCCTAAGGGGGTTGAGTGAACGCATCAACAGCGCAGGTGAGAAACCCAAACACAAACGCCTGATACATCAACCCGGGGTACAACCTTTCTTGATGCGACTTTTTCTGAAGGCCCGGCCTGAATCGTTGAATCGCCGTAAGGCCCTAAGCTCCCTGCACCCTGTCTTTAAGCCAGATGACCTTGGCCTTGGCCTTGGCCTTGGCCTTGGGGGCATCCTGCATGTTCCTGCTGCCTTGCGAGCGTTCAATCGCCTCACGCCCCATCCGATTCAAATAGAGGTTGATCAACTCTAGCTCGGCACGACTCAAGCCTCGCAACTCCAACTCGACTGGACGTTCATCACGTAATTGGACAGCCGTCTTTGCTGAATCAAGAGCCACACTTAAACGATCAATCAGCCGCTCATACACTTGCGATGTTGTTGCGCTGCGTTGCAACTCTGCCATCCGTCCACCTCATTAAAGGAAATGTATCTCCCCCAAAGAGAGCTTAGCTGTGCCTGTAAAACCGGCGTGCTGCCGCGACCAACGGAGTGATGAGGCAATCAGGGTTTCCCTCGATAGAGCGGGGTCATGTATGCTACGGGACTTCCTGTAACCCCTGCTCCAACCTGACCGGGCAACACCAAAGCCGATCTATGTTGAAGAGGATTAGGCCACCCTTTATCAGTACAAGTAGCCATGCACGAACAATATCAGCCCCGTGAAATAGAAGCCGCCGCCCAATCATTCTGGGACAACCAAAAGTCCTTCGAAGTCAGCGAAGATCCAGGCAAAGAGACTTACTACTGCCTGTCGATGTTCCCGTACCCAAGCGGCAAGCTACACATGGGGCATGTGCGTAACTACACCATCGGTGACGTGATCTCCCGTTACCAGCGCATGCTCGGTAAAAACGTCCTGCAACCGATGGGTTGGGACGCCTTCGGCATGCCGGCCGAAAACGCCGCGATGAAAAACAATGTCGCCCCGGCCAAGTGGACTTACGAAAACATCGCCTACATGAAAACCCAGCTGCGCAGCCTGGGTCTGGCGGTGGACTGGTCCCGCGAAATCACGACCTGCCAGCCGGATTACTACCGCTGGGAACAATGGCTGTTCACTCGCCTGTTCGAAAAAGGTGTGATCTACCGTAAAAACGGCACCGTGAACTGGGACCCGCTGGACCAGACCGTTCTGGCCAACGAACAGGTCATCGACGGCCGCGGCTGGCGTTCGGGCGCGCTGATCGAAAAGCGCGAAATCCCGATGTACTACTTCAAGATCACCGCTTATGCGGATGAACTGCTTGAAAGCCTCGACGACATGCCGGGTTGGCCCGAGCAGGTCAAAACCATGCAGCGTAACTGGATTGGCAAATCCCGCGGCATGGAAGTGCAGTTCCCTTACAACGTCGACTCCATCGGCGAAGCGGGCGCACTCAAGGTCTTCACCACCCGTCCCGACACCCTCATGGGCGCTACCTATGTAGCCGTGGCTGCCGAGCACCCGCTCGCCACTCTGGCTGCACAAGGCAATCCTGAGCTGCAAGCGTTTATCGCTGAATGCAAAGGCGGCAGCGTGGCCGAAGCCGATATGGCGACCCAGGAGAAAAAGGGACTGCCAACCTCGCTGTTCGTTGAGCACCCACTGACCGGTGAAAAGCTCCCGGTATGGGTCGCCAACTATGTATTGATGCATTACGGCGACGGCGCGGTGATGGCCGTTCCAGCACACGACGAGCGTGATTTCGAGTTCGCTACCAAGTACAACCTGCCGATCAAAGCAGTCGTTCGTACCAGCGCAGGCGACGAATCACCTGCTCCGTGGCAAGACGCCTACAACGAGCACGGCACGCTGATCAACTCCGGCGAATTCGACGGCCTGGATTTCGACGCGGCATTCGCTGCCATCGAAGCCGCCCTGACCGCCAAAGGCCTTGGCCAGTCGCGTACCCAGTTCCGCCTGCGTGACTGGGGCATCAGCCGCCAGCGCTACTGGGGCTGCCCGATCCCGATCGTGCACTGCGACACCTGCGGTGACGTTCCGGTCCCTGAAGACCAGTTGCCCGTCATCCTGCCAGAAGACGTCGTGCCCGATGGCGCCGGCTCGCCATTGGCGCGCATGCCTGAATTCTATGAGTGCAGCTGCCCTAAATGTGGCGCACCGGCCAAACGCGAAACCGACACGATGGACACCTTCGTCGAGTCCTCGTGGTACTACGCCCGTTACGCGTCCCCGCACTATGAAGGCGGCCTGGTCGAGAAATCGGCGGCTGACCACTGGCTGCCGGTTGACCAGTACATCGGCGGTATCGAACACGCCATCTTGCACCTGCTGTACGCGCGCTTCTTCCACAAGCTGATGCGTGACGAAGGTCTTGTCAGCTCCAACGAGCCGTTCAAGAACCTGCTGACCCAAGGCATGGTGATTGCCGAAACTTACTACCGTCGCGAAGCCAACGGCGCCCTGACCTGGTTCAACCCGGCAGACGTCGAGCTGGAGCGTGACAGCAAAGCCAAGATCATCGGCGCCAAACTGATCAGCGACGGCCTGCCCGTTGAAATCGGTGGCACTGAAAAAATGGCCAAGTCCAAGAACAACGGCGTCGACCCGCAATACATGATCGAGCAATACGGCGCAGACACCTGCCGCTTGTTCATGATGTTTGCCTCGCCACCTGACGCGAGCCTGGAATGGTCCGACTCGGGTGTTGAAGGTTCGCACCGCTTCCTCAAGCGCGTATGGCGTCTGGCCTATGCCCACGTTGGCCAAGGTCTGCCGGGCACGCTGGACATCGCCAGCCTGAACGACGAACAAAAAGTCATTCGCCGTGCTATCCACCAGGCGATCAAGCAAGCGAGCCAGGACGTCGGCCTGCATCACAAATTCAACACCGCCGTCGCCCAGGTGATGACCGTGATGAACGTGCTTGAAAAAGCACCGCAAGTGACTGAACAAGACCGCGCACTGCTGCAGGAAGGCCTTGAAACGGTTGCACTGGTATTGGCCCCTATCACTCCGCATATCAGCCATGAGTTGTGGAACAAATTGGGCCATGCAGGCGCCATCATCGACGCGCCTTGGCCAACCCTGGATGAAAGCGCACTGATTCAAGACACCCTGCAACTGGTTATCCAGGTCAACGGCAAACTGCGTGGGCATATTGAAATGCCAGCCAGTGCCAGCCGTGAAGACGTTGAAGCCGCAGCCCGCACCAACGAAAACGTACTGCGGTTTACCGAAGGCCTGACGATTCGCAAAGTCATCGTGGTCCCCGGCAAACTGGTCAATATCGTCGCGAGCTAACTGGAACAGGCGCCCGTGCCATGCCCGGGCGCCCAATAAGACCTTCAGGGCCGCCTAGTCGGCCTATCTGGTTTCAAGGGGAGCAACACATGATCAAACGCAACCTGCTGGTGATGGGTCTCGCTATTTTGTTGAGCGCCTGCGGCTTCCAGCTGCGCGGCACCGGCACCAATCAGCTGACGATCACCGAACTCGACGTGAGTGCTCGCAACGCCTATGGCGATACCGTGCGCCAACTGCGTCAGATTCTGGAAAACAGCGGCGTAAAACTGACCGCCAATGCTCCGTACAAAATGGTTCTGACCAGCGAAAAAGAAACTCAGCGCGCCGCCAGCTACTCTGGCAACGGCGGAACTGCCGAGTATCAGTTGACCAACGTGGTGAATTACGAAATCCGGGGTCACAACAATCTGACGCTGCTGAGCAATCGGGTTGAAGCGAACAAGGTTTACCTGCAGGACGGCAGCAACATTGCTGGCGCCAATCAGGAAGGCCAAATGATCCGTAAAGAGATGCGTCGCGACCTCGTACAGCAACTGGTCATGCGCCTTGAGCAGTTGACGCCTGAGCAGCTGGAAAAGCTGCAACAGCAGGCCGATGCGAAGGCCAAGGCTGAAGCCGACGCCATCGAAGCTGCACGCAAGGCTCAAGAGGAAACCCCTCAACAGTCGCCTCTCGAACTGCAAAACCAGTAAGGCATACGGGGCGCTCAGGCGCCCCGCTATCGTTATAGCCCCTATGAAACTCGCCCCCGCCCAACTCGCCAAACACTTGCAAGGCAATCTCTCGCCGATCTACATCATCAGCGGCGATGACCCGTTGCTGTGCCAGGAAGCGGCAGACGCCATTCGCAGCACTGCTCGCCAACAAGGTTTTGATGAACGCCAGGTGTTCAGCGCAGACGCCAGCTTTGACTGGGGCACGTTGCTGCAAGCGGGCGCCAGCATGTCGCTGTTCGCCGAAAAGCGCCTGCTGGAACTGCGCCTGCCCTCGGGTAAACCCGGCGACAAAGGCGCCGCGGCACTGATCGAGTACAGCTCACGCCCGGCCGAAGACACCCTTTTGCTGATCAGCCTGCCCAAGCTTGATGGCAGCGCGCAGAAGACCAAGTGGGGCAAGGCACTTGTCGAGGGACCCCATACCCAGTTCGTTCAGATCTGGCCAGTCGACGCCAACCAGTTGCCTCAATGGATTCGCCAGCGCCTGTCACAGGCAGGCTTGTCTGCCAGCCAGGACGCGGTCGAACTGATTGCTGCAAGGGTTGAGGGCAACCTGCTGGCGGCGGCCCAGGAAATCGAAAAGCTCAAATTGATGGCCGAAGACGGGCAGATCACCGTCGAAACCGTACAGGCCGCGGTGGCTGACAGTGCGCGCTTTGATGTGTTTGGCCTGGTCGATGCCGTACTTAACGGCGAGGCTTCCCACGCCTTGCGCATGCTGGAGGGTTTGCGCGGTGAAGGTGTAGAGCCTCCGGTGATCCTCTGGGCACTGGCCCGTGAACTGCGGGTTCTGGCCAATATTGCGCTGCAATACAGCCAGGGCATTCCTCTGGACAAGGCTTTCAGCCAGGCACGCCCCCCGGTCTGGGACAAGCGCAAGCCGCTGATGAGCAAGGCTTTGCAACGTTACTCGGCGCAGCGCTGGGCACAGCTGTTGATGGACGCACAGCGTATCGATGCGCAAATCAAGGGTCAGGCAGCGGGCTCGGCCTGGAACAGCCTGAGTCGTCTGGCGCTGCTGATGTGCGGACAACGCTTGAGTCTGCCTGCGGAGTAACCCCTGCTCCCACTCACCCATGGCTGGACAACCGCAAAATTCTGGCCGATGATTTGCGCTTGTTCACATCAAGCGAGAGTACCTGCCATGAGCAAGCGCCCCAACAAGGCCAAATCCATCGTCGCCCAACCCCTGTTCCGCAGCCGCCAGGAACGCCCCGCCAAAGGCAAAGGCAGCTACCGCCGCGAAGCCTTCCAGTCGAGAGACCGGGAGGCTTTTTACTTTCTGGCTGCCTGACAGCGGGGATGATAAGGTCTGCATCTGATTTGCATTACCTGGACCTGCGCATGCCCTTAAGTCATAAACGTGGTTGGCCGATGCGCCAACTGATCGCTGCTTCCAGCGTCATCCTTTTAGTCGCCTGCGCCGAGAAACCTACCGCAGCCGATGCCCAACCCTTGCCTGTGACGCCTCCCGCCCCAGCGGTGACCACCAGCGCGCCAGGCACCACCGACACACCTTTTGTCCAGCCCGCCCAGAGCTTCAGCGAGTGGCAGGCCAACTTCCGCGTTCAGGCCCTCAAAGCCGGAATCAGCCCGCAGGTGTTCGATAACGCCTTTGCTGGCGTCACACCCGACATGAGCGTGATCAAGGCCGACCGCAGCCAGCCTGAATTCAGCCGCCCTGTCTGGGAATACCTCGACGGCGCCCTGTCACCCTTGCGTGTGCGTAATGGTCAGCGTTTGCTGGAGCAAAACGCCGAGTTGCTGAGCCGCATCGAACAGCGTTATGGCGTCGACCGCCAGGCACTGGTGTCGGTCTGGGGCATGGAGAGCAACTTCGGCTCGTTCCAGGGCAACAAATCCGTCATCCGATCGCTGGCCACCCTGGCCTACGAAGGGCGTCGCCCGGAATTCGCCCAAAGCCAATTGATCTCGGCGCTGAAAATCATTCAGCAAGGTGATATCAGCGCCGACAAAATGCTCGGCTCCTGGGCTGGCGCAATGGGCCAGACCCAGTTCATTCCGACGACCTATGAAACCCACGCCGTGGATTTCGACGGTGACGGTCGTCGTGACATCTGGAACAGCTCTGCCGACGCCCTGGCCTCGACTGCGCATTACCTGCAAAGCTCTGGCTGGAAACAAGGCCAGCCGTGGGGCTTTGAAGTCATGTTGCCTGCCAGCTTTGACTACGCGCTGGCGGATGGTGCTGTCAAAAAGAGCGTCGCCGAATGGCAGCAACTGGGGGTATTAGTGCCTGAAAGTTCTGCAGCCGGCTCAGAGCAGTTGAGCGCTACCCTGCTGCTGCCGGCAGGCTACCGTGGTCCGGCGTTCCTGGTGCTGGATAACTTCCGCGCTATCTTGCGCTACAACAATTCATCGTCCTATGCGCTGGCCGTAGGCCTGTTGTCTCAGCGCTTCAACGGGGGCGGAACCATTTTGGCTGCGTGGCCAAAAGATGACCGACCGCTGAGCCGTTCCGAACGCGTAGAGCTGCAAACACTGCTGAGCCAGCGCAATTACGATGCGGGCAATGCGGATGGCATTATTGGCGCCAATACGCGCAAAGCAATTCGCAGCGCGCAGCAAGCTATGGGTTGGCCTGCAGATGGCTACCCGAGTCACAAGTTGCTGGAGAGTTTGCGTAGCCGCTGAGTTGCGACTCAACCGGTAGGAGCGGGCTTGCTCGCGAGGCTATCAACTCGGTATTTCTGACTAAACGAGTCGATGCAATCGCGAGCAAGCCCGCGCCCACGGCTCAGGTTTTGACTGTGACCACAGCCTGCTCAAGTACCAATAACTGCTGATCAGCATCCAGCCGCACTTGAGCCCCCATCGGCAAGGTCAGGTTTGGATCACAATGCCCGCTGCGCCATCCGGCCAGCACGGGAATGCCAAGCCCGCCCAATTCCTGTGTGAGCAACCGCTCCAGCGCCCGTACATCAACCCCAGCCACATCCCCTACAAGGACGCCACGCACCTTGTCGAGCTTGCCTGCCAGACGCAAATGCGTGAGCAGACGGTCGACCCGGTACAACGGCTCGTTCACGTCCTCGATAAACAGGATGATGCCTTCGCCATCCAGCTCAAACGCCGTCCCGAGGGTGGCGCAGATCATGGATAGATTGCCGCCCAGCAAACGGCCACTGGCGCAACCTGACGCAAGGGTTGTCAGCGGGTAAGCTGCAGGATGCTCCAGCACAGGCAGTTGCTGCCCGCCAAGCATGCGTAGCAGTGAGGATTCTGTCGGCGGTTGCTTGTTACCCAGCAGGTCGGCGTTCAGCATCGGCCCGTGGAAAGTCACAAAGCCTGCGTAACGTGTAATCGCCAGATGCAGCGCGGTGATATCGCTATACCCCACAAAAGGCTTGGGATGGTTGCGCAGAAGCTCGAAATCGATGCCATCAAGCAAGCGCGGGGATCCGTAGCCACCGCGCAGGCAAAAAATCCCATCAATGCTGTCATCGGCAAAGGCGTCGTGCAGGTCGCGTAAACGCACGGCATCAGAGCCTGCGAGGTAGCCGTCCTTTTCCCACACGCCCGGAAATACGCGCAACTGATAGCCGCGGTCATGCATCCATTGGGTGGCGAGTTTCAGATCAAGTTCGGCGGGACCGGCCGGGGCGATCAGGGCGATCACCCCACCAGCGGGCAACGCGGGCACCGCGCTGTGGGTCTTGAAAGACACGGGCGCGGTGCTCCGGTTTGTCATGGAATCAGGCACTCACCAGCATGGATTTGACCAGCTTGGCTTGTTCATCCGCGTGATACGAAGAACGTACCAACGGGCCGGATGCCACGTTTTTGAAGCCCATTTTGTAGCCTTCTTCGGCGAACCAGGCGAAAACGTCCGGGTGCACGAAACGCTGTACCGGCAAGTGGTTGCGCGATGGCTGCAAGTACTGACCCAGGGTCAGCATGTCGATGTCGTGTTCGCGCATGCGCTTCATGACTTCGATGACTTCTTCATCCGTCTCGCCCAGACCCAGCATCAGGCCGGACTTGGTCGGGATGTGCGGCATCATCTGCTTGAAGCGCTGGAGCAAGGTCAGCGACCACTGGTAGTCGGAACCAGGGCGGGCGGCCTTATACAGGCGCGGCACGGTTTCGAGGTTGTGGTTGAACACGTCAGGCGGCTCGGCTGCGGTGATTTCCAGCGCAACGTCCATGCGACCACGGTAATCCGGCACGAGGGTTTCAAGCAGAACGCCCGGCGACAGCTTGCGGATCTCGCGGATGCAATCGGCAAAGTGCTGGGCACCGCCGTCACGCAGGTCGTCGCGGTCTACCGAGGTGATCACCACGTACTTCAGGCGCAGGTCAGCAATGGCGATGGCCAGGCTTTCAGGCTCGTTGACGTCCAGTGGCTTCGGTCGACCGTGACCCACATCGCAGAACGGGCAGCGGCGGGTGCAGATGTCGCCCATGATCATGAAGGTCGCGGTGCCACCCGAGAAGCACTCGCCCAGGTTCGGGCAGGAAGCTTCTTCGCACACGCTGTGCAGCTTGTGCTTGCGCAGCAATGACTTGATACGGTCGACTTCAGGCGAAACCGGAATGCGTACACGAATCCAGTCAGGCTTCTTCGGCAGCTCGGTGGTCGGAATGATCTTTACCGGGATACGCGCAACCTTTTCGGCACCGCGCAACTTAACGCCGGTCTCAACCTTGGAACGGGCCTCGCTGGCGCGGGCTGCACGTTCTGAGATATCCAGCGTTGGGATCAGGGTTTGAACAGCGTCTTGCGCAGTAGTCATATCAGTCGATTCCGCCCGTCAGGGTCGTCTGCTCAGCATAGTCGAGGTGTTTGACGAGCTGCACACGCAGCCGGGCACCTACCTCGGCAAATTCAATCGGCCCTGCATGGTCACGCAGCTGGGTCATCGCCAGCCCCGCATAACCACAGGGGTTAATCCGTCGAAACGGTTCCAGGTCCATGTCCACATTCAGGGCCAGACCATGGAAGGAGCAGCCATTGCGGATCCGCAGCCCCAGAGAAGCGATTTTCGCGCCGTCAACATACACGCCGGGCGCATCGGGCTTGGCCGCCGCGCTCACGCCATAGCTGGCGAGAAGGTCGATCAGGCACTGCTCCATCCGCGAGACCAGCTCACGCACGCCATAACCCAGCCGACGCACGTCAAGCATCAGGTAAGCAACCAGCTGGCCAGGGCCATGATAGGTCACCTGACCACCGCGATCCGACTTCACCACCGGGATATCACCCGGTAACAGCAGATGCTCGGCCTTGCCTGCCTGGCCTTGGGTAAACACCGGCGGATGCTGCACCAGCCAGACTTCATCTTGCGTGTCCGGCTCAAGCTTGCGCTCATCGGTGAAGCGCTGCATCGCCAGCCAGGTGCGCTCGTAATCAAGCTGACCCAGTTCGCGAATACCCAAGACCTGCGACATCACAGCACCATGTGTACGAAGCCGGTGGCTCGCAGTTCGCTGTTGATGTTGTAGAGCTGATCCTGATCTGTTGCCACGATGTGCAACTGGATGGTCGTGTACTTGCCGTTGGTGCTCTGGCGCTCGTCGACACGATCATCGTTGACCGTCGCGTGTTTCTTGACGATGTCGATGATCCTGTCCTTGTTGCCCACACCCGTGTCGCTGATCACCTTAACCGGGTAATCAACGTTGGGGAATTCGATCTTTGGCGCCTTTACTTCAGTATCGGTCATGGCGTATTGGCCTCGTAAGCCTTGAGCTACAGAGATAACCCCGCGCCGTGTAAGCGCGGGGCCATGCAGGTGGGTGCTATCAGTTGAACAGACCGTAGAAGAATAGACGGATGCTGTCCCAAACGCGTCGGAAAATACCGCCTTCCTCAACGGGCTCCAGTGCGATCAGGTCGGCACTGTGCACAACCTTGTCGTCCAGCTTGACCTCAACCTTGCCGATCACATCGCCTTGGGCGATAGGGGCCATCAGTTGCGGGTTCATGGTCATGCTTGCAGCCAGCTTTTTCAATTGGCCTTTAGGCAGAGTCATGGTCAAGTCTTCGGCCAGGCCGGCCTTGACTTGATTGGTGGTGCCTTTCCAGACCGGGGCCTGAGCCAGCTCTACACCCTTCTGATAGAACGTCTGGGTTTCGAAGAAGCGGAAACCGTAGGTCAGCAGCTTCTGTGTTTCGGCAGCACGGGCGACTTCGCTGTTGGTACCAAACACCACGGCAATCAGTCGCTGACCATCACGAACAGCCGACGACACCATGCAATAGCCTGCTTCGTCGGTGTGACCGGTTTTCAGACCGTCAACGGTCTTGTCACGCCACAGCAACAGGTTGCGGTTAGGCTGCTTGATGCCGTTCCAGAAGAACTCTTTCTGCGAGTAGATCGCGTAGTGAGTCGGGTCTTCGTGAATGATGGCACGGGCCAGCAACGCCATGTCGTGGGCCGACGAGTAATGCTCAGGGTTTGGCAGGCCAGTCGGGTTCATGAAGTGGCTGTTGGACATGCCCAACTCGCCGGCGGTCTTGTTCATCATGTCGGCAAAGGCGTCTTCGCTGCCGGCGATGTGCTCGGACAAGGCCACGCTTGCGTCGTTACCCGACTGAATGATGATGCCGTGCAGCAGGTCACTGACCGACACTTGAGTGCCGACCTTGATGAACATCCGCGAACCACCGGTACGCCAGGCGTTTTCGCTGACGGTGACAGGATCATTTTCGCCGATCTGGCCGCGACGGATTTCCAGGGTCGCGATGTAAGCAGTCATCAGCTTGGTGAGGCTGGCTGGCGGCAGACGCTGGTCGCCGTTGTTCTCAACCAGCACGTTACCGCTGCTGGCATCCATCAGAACATAGGACTTGGCTGCAAGTTGTGGCGGCGACGGCATCATCTCGACTGCCCAGGCGGCAGGAGTGACGATCAGCGGTACAAGCAGGCACAGGCGTTTGGCTAAAGTGGTGATGTTCATCCGTCTCTCGAAGTTGTTAATTGAAACTTACCCTCACGGGCAAAACTGTACAGGCAGTCGTATGACTGACTGCCGCGTATTCAGTTGCAGTCCCGGCCCCTGGAAGGGCTTTTATTCTTGACCTCTGCAACTGCGTTTGGGCCCTTGATGCTCCGGCCCAACGCTTTGATCGGTGTTACTGATCCGACGTCACAACGCTTGGCTGACCCAAATTGGCCTGGCGCACGCTGTTTTGCGTTTGCTGTACTTCACCCGCCGAGGCAATGGGCCCCAGGCGCACTCGATGCAAGGTTTGCTGATTGCGCACAATCGAGCTGATGAATACTGGGGTGCTGACCATGCCACTGAGCTTGGAACGAAGCAACTCGGCGGCGTCCGGATTGGCAAAGGCGCCTACCTGCAAATACGTACCCTGGCCCTTGGGCAGTGTGCTGACCGGTACCACATCGGCGGCGTGCTGCTGGGCCGGCGGCGTCCATTGCTCAATCTTGCCGGTAGAGACGGTCGGCCCGGTGTTCTGGGCCATTTTCGGCTCATTGAGCATCAAGGGAGCCGGACGACCACGCTGGGCCCACCAGGCTTGCGGGTCAATCCCTTCAACCTTGACCCGTGCCGTACCGGTTTCGGCATAGCCCAGTTTCTTGGCGGCAGCGTAGGAGAGGTCGATGATGCGATCCGAATAAAACGGGCCACGGTCGTTGACCCGCAGGACCACGGCCTTGCCGTTATCGAGGTTGGTCACTTTGACGTAGCTGGGCAACGGCAGGGTTTTGTGCGCCGCGCTCATGCCGTACAGGTCATACACTTCGCCATTGGCCGTGTTCTGACCGTGAAACTTGGTGCCGTACCAGGACGCAGTGCCAGAAGCCACATAGGTCTTGGACTCTTGCATCGGAAAGTAGGTCTTGCCCAGCACCGAATACGGCGCGGCCTTGTAAGGACCGCTGTGCAAGGTCGGCGTGGCATCCGGGATACGGGATACGTCGACATCCCACCACGGCGCACCATCTTTATGGGCGCGGTTGATGTCCAGGCCCGGCTTGGAACTGACACCGCCAGAGGTTTGCGGGGTCGTCGAACGGCTGCTGGAGCAGCTCACCACCAGCAACGCCAGGGCGGCGCAGGCAGCGAGCTTCAAAGGTGTGCGGATCGCTAGAAACGGCATTACTTGTTGCCCCGTGCTTGAACCAGCAGGTCGGACAGTTGATGCACTGCCATGGCGTACATCACGCTTCGGTTATAGCGCGTGATCGCATAAAAATTCTTCAGGCCCATCCAGTATTCAGGGCCATTGGCGCCTTCAAGACGGAACGCCGTGACCGGCATATCGTCGGGCAGCGCATCATGACTCGACCAGCCCAGCGCTCGCAACTCCCCGACGGTCTTGACCGGCTCAATGCCCTGGGTCAGGCCTTCATCGGCCCGATCACCGGTCACATCGGCGCGAATCACCACCGGCTCACCGGCCACCCAGCCGTGACGCTTGAAGTAGCTGGCAACACTGCCGATGGCATCGTCCGGATTGCTCCAGATATTGATATGACCATCACCGTCGAAGTCCACGGCATAGGCGCGAAAGCTGCTTGGCATAAACTGCGGCAAGCCCATCGCCCCGGCATAAGAGCCTTTAAGGGTGAGCGGGTCAACTTGCTCTTCGCGGGTCAGCAGCAGGAACTCACGCAGCTCCTTGCGAAAAAACTCGGCGCGCGGCGGGTAATCGAACCCCAGGGTCGACAGCGCATCGATCACCCGGTAGTTGCCGGTGTTGCGGCCATAAAAGGTTTCGACGCCGATGATCGACACAATCACCTGGGCCGGAACCCCGTACTCCTGCTCGGCGCGGGCCAGTACGGCTTCGTGTTCACGCCAAAAATCCACACCACGGGCAACCCGGGCGTCGGTCAGGAACATCGGGCCGTACTCTTTCCACTGTTTAACGCGTTCGGCCGGGCGAGAAATGGCATCGAGGATGCTCTGTTTACGCTCTGCCTCACGGAATACGCCCATCAGTTGCTCGCCGGCAAATCCGTAGTCGCGGGTCATCTCACCGACGAACTCAGCCACCTGGGGCGAGCCTTCGTAGTCACCGGCTACCGCGCCCTGCGCTGCCCCGAACAGACCCAGCAGGCCCACCCATGACGCGTATCGAGCGGCCCAGCCACGCATTGCTTGCATTGAATAATTCACCTTAATCAAACTTGTGCGATCCACTTGCGATGTGTGTGAATCGACATCAAAACCCCAAACGCTGACAACAGCGTCACGAGCGAAGTGCCGCCGTAACTGATAAATGGCAATGGCACGCCCACCACCGGTAGCAAGCCACTGACCATACCGATGTTGACGAAAACATAAACAAAAAACGTCATGGTCAGGCTGCCCGCCAGCAATTTGCCGAACAGGGTCTGCGCCTGGGCCGTGATCACCAGGCCGCGACCAATCAACAGCAAGTAAATCAGCAGTAACGCGCAGATGCCGACCAGGCCGAACTCTTCGCCCATCACCGCAATAATGAAGTCGGTGTGGCTTTCGGGAAGAAAGTCCAGGTGCGACTGGGTGCCCAGCAGCCAGCCCTTGCCGAACACCCCGCCCGAGCCGATGGCGGCCTTGGACTGGATAATGTTCCATCCGGTGCCCAGCGGATCGCTCTCAGGATCGAGGAAGGTCAGAACCCGCTGTTTCTGATAGTCGTGCATCACGAACATCCACATGGCAATCGCCACGGGCACCGTCGCTGCCAGCACGCTGAGGATCCAGCGCCAGCGCAGCCCGCCCATAAACAGCACGAACGCACCGCCCGCCAGTACCAGCAAGGCCGTACCCAGGTCGGGCTGGCGCACAATCAGGGCAAAAGGCACCCCGATCAGCATCAGGCTGACCGCCACATGCTTGAGTTGCGGTGGCAAGGTCCGCTTGGACAGATACCAGGCGATGGTCGCCGGCATGAGGATTTTCAGGAACTCCGAGGGCTGGAAGCGAATCACACCCGGAATATTGATCCAGCGTGTGGCGCCCATGGCGTTGTGGCCCATGACGTCCACCACCACCAGAAGCAACACGCCAGCCAGATAACCGATCGGTACCCAGCGGGCCATAAAACGCGGTTCAAGCTGAGCGATGATGAACATCGACACCAGCCCGATCCCGAATGAAGTCGCCTGCTTGCTGAGCAAGTCCCAGTTCTTGCCACTGGCCGAATACAGGACAAACAGGCTGCCGGCCGCCAGGGTCAGCAGCAAAATCAGCAGCGGGCCATCCAGGTGCAGACGCTGAAGCAGCGTGGCACGCCGACGCATCACATCCTCGCTGGAGAGGATGCGGTCAAAATTACTGATCATTGGCCGTAACCTCTGCCTTTACGGGACCGCCGTACTCGGGTTTGAGTTTGCCGTCTTCACCCAGCAACCAGGCGTCCATGACCTTGCGCACCACAGGCGAGGCTACGCGGCTGCCGGCTTCGCCGTTTTCAATCATGACCGAGACCGTGATCTGCGGGTTGTTGGCCGGGGCAAAGCCGACGAACAAGGCGTGGTCACGGTGACGCTCCTGAACCTTGGAGCGGTCGTATTTTTCGCCCTGCTTGATCGCCACCACCTGTGCCGTACCGCTTTTGCCGGCAATCAGGTATTGCGCGCCAACACCCGCAACCCGCGCCGTGCCACGTGCGCCATGCACCACTTGCTGCATGCCGTGGTTGACCTTGGCCCAGTTGGACGGGTCACGCAGGACGATGTCCGGTACCGGATCCGGATCCACCGGCGGCACGCCTTCGATGGTCTTGGCCAGGTGCGGACGAATCCACTTGCCTTTACTGGCAATCAGCGCCGTGGCCTGGGCCAGCTGCAGGGGCGTGGACTGCATGTAGCCCTGACCGATCCCCAGAATCAACGTCTCGCCGGGGAACCAGGCCTGACGCCGGGTGGCCCGTTTCCACTCGCGGGACGGCATCAGCCCGGCGGATTCCTCGAACATGTCCAGGGAGACCTTTCGCCCGATACCGAACTGATTCATGTAGGTCGACAGACGATCAATCCCCAGCTTGTGGGCCAGATCATAAAAATAGGTGTCGTTGGAGCGCATGATCGCGGTGTCCAGATCGACGTAGCCGTCACCGGTGCGGTTCCAGTTACGATATTTGTGATCGTAATTGGGCAACTGGTAATAGCCGGGGTCATACACGCGTGAAGTACCACTGATCACGCCACTGTCCAGCCCCGCAATTGCGACGGCGGGCTTGATGGTCGAACCAGGTGGATACAGGCCGCGCAGGATGCGGTTGAACAATGGGCGATCAATCGAATCGCGCAGCTCGGCATAAGCCTTGAAGCTGATGCCGGTCACGAACAGGTTGGGGTCGAAACTCGGCTGGCTGACCATGGCCAGCACTTCCCCCGTCATCGGGTTAAGTGCAACCACCGCGCCACGACGCCCTGCCAGGGCCTCTTCGGCCGCCTCTTGCAGCTTGATATCGAGGCTGAGCACGATGTCTTTGCCGGGGATCGGGTCGGTACGCTTAAGCACCCGCAATACCCGGCCCCGGGCATTGGTTTCGACTTCTTCGTAACCCACCTGGCCGTGCAGCTCGGCTTCGTAGAAACGCTCGATGCCGGTTTTGCCGATATGGTGCGTGCCGCTGTAGTTGACCGGATCGAGGGTTTTAAGCTCTTTCTCGTTGATCCGCCCCATGTAACCCACCGAGTGCGCAAAGTGCGCGCCTTGCGGGTAATGGCGCACCAACTGCGCAACCACCTCCACCCCGGGCAGGCGGAACTGGTTTACAGCAATCCGGGCGATCTGCTCTTCGTTAAGCTCAAACAGAATGGGCACCGGCTCAAATGGCCGCCGCCCCTGCTTCATGCGCTTTTCAAACAGGGCGCGATCTTCAGGCGCAAGCTGCAGCACTTCAACAATGACGTCGAGCACTTGCTGCCAGTCGCCGGAGCGCTCGCGGGTCATGCTCAGGCTGAAGCTGGGACGGTTGTCCGCAATAACCACGCCATTACGGTCAAAGATCAAACCCCGTGTAGGCGGGATCGGCTGCACATGCACCCGGTTGTTTTCTGACAAGGTGGAGTGGTACTCGTACTGCACCACCTGCAGATAATAAAGTCGCGCGAGCAATACGCAGATCAATCCCACCACGACAAATGCGCCGACCACGACGCGTCCGCGCACAAGGCGTGAGTCTTTCTCGTGGTCTTTAAGGCGAATCGGCTGAGACATTCAGGGCGCTGAGCTATTTGTGATACGGGTGCCCGGACAACACTGTCCAGGCGCGATACAACTGCTCACCGATCAGAATCCTTACCAACGGGTGCGGCAACGTCAATGGCGACAGCGACCAGCGCTGGTCAGCGCGGGCGCAGACTTCCGGCGCCAGCCCTTCCGGGCCACCGACCATAAAGTTCACCGTGCGCGAATCCAGGCGCCAGCGGTCGAGTTCAACCGCCAGCTGCTCGGTACTCCACGGTTTGCCGTGCACTTCCAGGGTTACGATCCGCTCACCGGGGCCGACTTTGGCCAGCATGGCCTCGCCTTCCTGACGGATGAATCGAGCCACGTCGGCATTCTTGCCACGGGTATTGAGCGGTATTTCCACCAGTTCAAGGGCCAGCTCGGATGGCAGACGCTTGGCATATTCATGCCAGCCTTCTTCCACCCATTTAGGCATACGTGAACCGACAGCGATCAAACGCAGGCGCACAGCGAACCCTTACTCTTGGTCTTTGTTGAGCTTCAGGAAGTGCTCATGGGTGTTTTCCGGGCTGTGGTGAGCAGCACTGCCAGCACGGCTTTGTTCAGCACCGGCCCACAGACGCTCCAGGTCGTAGAACTGACGGGCACTGGCGGTCATCATGTGAACGATCACGTCGTCCATGTCCAGCAGAACCCAGTCGCTGTCGCCCTTGCCTTCTTCGCCCAAAGGCTTGACGCCCAGAGCCTTGACCGCTTCACGAATCTTGTCGAGCATCGCGCCGATCTGACGGTTCGAAGTACCGGTAGCGATGATCATGAAGTCAGTGATGCTGTGCTTGTCACGAACGTCGATGACCTGAATGTCCTGGGCCTTGACGTCTTCCAGAGCGCTAACCGCTACCTTGACCAGCTCTTCGCCCTTGAGCGGCTCGTTGGTGAAGGTTTTTTCTGGCAGAGGGGCGCTTTTGAACGTGCCTTTGCGCTTTACTTTGCTTACATCTTTGTCAGTCATATAAAACTCGTTTTGCTCGTATGTTCGGGTGTTTCAATACACGTCAATTCGCGCCTTGAAACACGCCCTTTTTAGTTCGACGCACGGTAAAGCCCGTGCGCATCGATGTAGGCCAGGACCGCGTCGGGCACCAGGTAACGTACCGACTTACCGCTGGCCAGCAGTTGACGGATCTGGGTGGCGGATACCGCGAGCGGCGTCTGCCAAACGAATGCAATCTGTCCGCTTGCCCCCTTCAGGGCCAGCGGGTCGCTTACCGAGCGCGCTGCCAGCAGGTTGCGCAAGGCATCCGGCGGTTCGCTGTCGGCATCCGGGCGCTGTAGCACCAGGATATGGCAATGCTGGAGCAACTCTTCCCAGCGATGCCACGTGGGCAGGCCGCAAAAAGCGTCCCAACCCAACAGTAAAAACAACTGGTCGTGCGCGGCCAACTCGGCCCGCATCAGTTCCAGCGTATCGATCGTGTAGGACGGTTTGTCCCGCTGCAGCTCCCGGGCGTCCACTACCAGCGTAGCCACTCCTGCGACAGCACACTCGACCATCGCCAAACGGTCATGAGCCGACACCTGGGGCGTATCGCGATGGGGAGGCCTGGCATTGGGTGTCAGACGAAGCTCGTCGAGCTCCATCATTTCAGCCACTTCAAGTCCGCCACGCAAATGCCCGATATGCACCGGATCGAAGGTTCCACCCAGCACGCCTATGCGCAGGGGTAACGCTTCGATTTTCGGTGCCGGCCCTGACGCTTTAAGAGCGACCAAGTCAGACCGGCTCCTGACCGCGCAACTGGCCATCACCGACCACAATGTACTTCTCGCAGGTCAGACCTTCGAGACCGACCGGTCCGCGGGCGTGCAGCTTATCAGTAGAAATGCCAATCTCCGCACCCAATCCGTATTCAAATCCATCGGCAAAGCAGGTTGGTGTGTTGAGCATCACGGAACTGGAGTCCACTTCGGCCATAAAACGCCGGGCTTCGCCCTGATGTTCGGTCACGATCGAGTCGGTGTGGTGGGAGCCGTAGTGATTGATGTGTTCAATCGCCTGATCAAGCCCGTCGACAACACGAATCGACAAAATCGCGTCCAGGTACTCGGTGTTCCAGTCATCTTCAGTCGCCGCCACCACGTCGATCAGCGCCTGGGTGCGTTCGCAACCGCGCAGTTCGACGCCCTTGGCGCGAAATTGTTCAGCCATTGCCGGCAGAAACTCAGCAGCCACCGCCTGATCCACCAGCAGGGTTTCCATCGCCCCGCAAATGCCATAACGGTAGGTTTTGGCGTTGAACGCAATGCGTCGGGCCTTCTCCAGATCAGCATGGGCACTGACGTACACATGGCAAATCCCGTCCAGATGCTTGATCACCGGCACCCTGGCGTCACGGCTGACACGCTCGATCAGGCCTTTGCCACCCCGTGGCACGATCACGTCAACGTACTCGGGCATGGTGATCAATGCGCCCACTGCGGCGCGGTCGGTCACTTCAACCACTTGCACCACGGCTGGCGGCAGACCGGCCTCGGCCAGCCCTCGCTGAATACAGACCGCAATGGCACGGTTGGAGTGAATGGCTTCGGAACCACCGCGCAAGATCGTCGCATTGCCTGACTTCAGGCACAGACTGGCGGCATCAATGGTCACGTTCGGACGCGACTCATAGATGATTCCGACTACACCCAGCGGCACGCGCATCTTGCCTACCTGAATACCCGAGGGGCGGTAGCTCATGTCGCGGATCGCGCCAATGGGGTCTGGCAGGCTGGCCACCTGACGCAAGCCGACAATCATGCTGTCGATGCGTGCAGGGGTCAGCGCCAGGCGCTCCAGCATGGCCGGCTCAAGGCCGTTGGCCCGGCCAGCGGCCAGGTCCAGTTCGTTGGCGGCAACAAGTTCCAGGCGAGCGGCATCCAGTGCAGCGGCAGCGCCGTGCAAGGCACGGTTTTTCTGCGCAGTGCTGGCACGGCCAATCACGCGGGAAGCTTCGCGAGCAGCGCGACCCAGGCGGGTCATGTAGTCAAGAACGGACTCAGTCATGGTCTCAAGGGTCTTGGCAGGGAGGAAAGCGGCCGATTATAGCGGTCCAACCGCCTTACGCACAGCGGTGGCAGGCGGATGGTCGAAATGGACTACAAATACACGGCGTTCAGCCCCGATTAAGCATGACTTGCTATTATCTGCCCCTTTTCAGCTATCCACTGACCGCCCTGAAAATGCCCATGATGCTGCCTGATGCCTTTTTCGACCGCGACGCCCAGCTTCTGGCTCGTGAACTGCTGGGCAAAGTCATCCGCCATCGGGTCAACGGCCTGTGGCTCAGTGCACGGATTATCGAAACCGAAGCCTATTACATGGCCGACAAGGGCAGCCACGCTTCGCTGGGGTACACCGAAAAACGCAAGGCGCTGTTTCTGGATGGCGGGCACATCTATATGTATTACGCCCGTGGCGGCGATTCTCTGAACTTTAGCGCCCACGGCCCCGGCAACGCGGTACTGATCAAATCGGCTTTCCCGTGGCTGGATGAACTGTCGGGCCCGGACAGCCTGGCGCAGATGCAACTCAACAACCCCGATGCCCAAGGCAACCCGCGCCCCGAGCAGAAACTCTGCGCCGGGCAAACCCTGCTGTGCAAAGCACTGGGCCTCAAAGTCCCCGTATGGGATGCAAAATGTTTCGACCCCGAACGTTTATGGGTCGATGACGTCAGAGAAAAACCTTCGCGGATCATCCAGACCACTCGCCTGGGCATACCCCACGGACGGGACGAGCATTTGATGTACCGCTTTGTTGACGCTGACTACGCCGGGCATTGCACCCGAAACCCCCTGCGCCGCGGTCAGGTCGAAGGACAGGATTATGTGATTGTGCAAAACCCGTAACCCCTGTTGCGGGAGCGGGCAAGCCCGGCTCCCACGGGCTCTACACTGGCTCACACATTGACCCGAGCCCGCTTCAAGACTGCTGCTCCCACAAGAAACCTGAAAGCGAATAAGGAAATTGAAACATGGGCCCGTGGCTCGATAGCGTAACCGGCTGGCTGACAGCCAACCCGCAGTGGCTGGGCCTTGCGGTGTTTATTGTGGCGTGCGTGGAGTGCCTGGCGATTGCCGGGATCATCGTTCCCGGCACCGTGCTGTTGTTCGCCATTGCCGTGATGGCTGGCAGCGGCGCCCTGTCACTGGGCCAAACGTTGCTGTTGGGATTTATCGGCGGGCTACTGGGTGACGCGGTGTCTTACGCCTTGGGCAGACGCTTCCACCAGAACATTCGACGCTTGCCACTCTTGCGCACCCACCCTGAGTGGATGAACGGTGCCGAGAGCTATTTCCATCGCTATGGCATTGTCAGTCTGTTGATTGGTCGTTTTATCGGCCCATTGCGCCCCATGTTGCCGATGGTGGCCGGGATGTGCGACATGCCGCTGCCTCGATTCATCGGCGTCAGCCTGCTGGCGGGTGCAGGCTGGGCGGTTGCGTATCTGCTGCCAGGCTGGGCAACCGGCGCAGCCATTCGCCTGCCGCTGCCCGAGGGCTTTTGGCCTCAGGCAGCCATCGTTGCCGTGGGGCTGGTTGCCCTGCTGGGTCTGAGCATCAATGCCAGCATCCGCCGCCAACCCAGAGCCACACTCCTGATCGGTGCGTTAAGCCTGACCCTGCTGCTGGCCGTTTTCATTGGCTACCCGCACATGACCGCTTTCGACCAAGGCATCACTGCGCTGGTACAAGAGCACCGCAGCAGCGCCATGGACACCGCGGCGGTACTGGTGACGCAAATCGGCAACTTCCGCACGCAGTTTTTAGCGGCGGCGCTGGTGTGCGTCATTCTGCTGTTTGCAAGGCAATGGCGGGCGATGTGGTTCTTTGGCGGGGTCACGCTGTTTACGGCCTTGGCCAATACGGCGACCAAACACTTTTTCGCCCGAGTGCGCCCCGAAGTACTGGTCGACCCGTTGACCAGCTACAGCATGCCCAGCGGCCACAGTTCGGGGGCATTTGCGTTTTTTGTAGCCCTGGCGATTCTGGCCGGACGCAATCAGCCCCAGCGCATGCGCGTCACCTGGGTACTACTGGGGTGTTTGCTGGCAATTACCGTGGCGATGTCGCGGGTGTACCTGGGGGCTCACTGGCCAACCGATATCACCGCAGGCGCCCTGCTCGCCATCACCGTCAACGCACTTGCCCTGGCGTTGAGTCAGCGATTCATGCCGCTTGAGCCCGTGCCTCAGAAAATCTGGTGGCTGATCTTGCCATCGGTGACTGCGCTCTACGGCTTTTTCATGCTGGCCCACCTGTCCAAAGAGCTGCTGCGCTACGCCTATTGAACCGAGCACGGCATGACGCCCGCGAGGTGCTCTATAAATTGAACGCCTCGCCCTGGATCTCATCGAGCAACACCTGGATCCCGTCCAGACGCTGCTGCGGGTCATCGACCTGTAGCAGTTCGATCTTGTCCGCTTCAGCAAAAGGCAACAGGTACGCCAGTTGATTGGCCAATGACTGCTGCCCGGCCACTTCGGTATTCATGTTCAAGGCGGCGACCATCGGGTGCTCGGCCAGCGCCTTGAGCAAGGCCAGCAGATCCAGATCCTCGTCCTGAAGCGGTTGCTCGGGGATCTCGCTCAGCCACTCGACCTGTGCTACCAGCAACTGGTCGCGCTGCAACTCAGTGCTCAGCACCTCAAAGCGACGCCCGCCTTCAACCCGAATCCCCAGCAGCCCATTGTCCTGCTGCTGAAAGTCGCGGATCAGCGCTTCGCAGCCGATCCCGGCGATGTCCTGGGGCGCATCACCGACTTCTCGCCCCTCAAGGATGCACACCACGCCAAAGCCCGTGCCCTGCTTCATGCAGCGGGCAATCATGTCCAGATAGCGCGCTTCAAAAATCTGCAAATCCAGTACACAACCCGGAAACAGCACCGTCTTCAAAGGAAACAGCGGCAACGTCATACACTCACCCTTACACCACGAGGGTCACGGCCAACGGCAAGAAGACTGCCGTGGCAACGCCCATCAGACTCATCGCCAACGCCGCAAAAGCGCCGCATTCTTCACTCTCCTGCAACGCCACCGACGTGCCGACTGCATGCGCCGTCATGCCCAGCGCCATGCCACGGGCCTCCGGGCTATGAACCCCCAAAAGCTGTAGCAGGGCCGGCCCGCAAATTGCGCCTATCACCCCTGTAATCAATACAAACACTGCTGCCAGCGCGGCGACACCGCCAATCTGTTCAGCCACCAGCATGGCAATCGGCGAGGTGACCGATTTGGGCGCAAGGGTCATCAGCATCATGTGTTCGGCCCCGAACCACCAGGCCAGCCCCACCACCAGCCCGGTGGCGAACACACCGCCAATCATCAGCGTAGTAAAAATGGGCCAGAACAATTGACGAATTCGCCGCAGGTTCAAATACAACGGCACCGCCAGCGCCACCGTCGCAGGCCCCAGCAAGATACTCAGGATGTCCGTGCTTTTGCGGTACTCGGCATAGCTCAAGCCGCAACTGAGCAATACACCGATCACCAGCAGCATCGACGCCAGTACGGGCTGCAGGAAGAGCCAGCGGGTTTTTTCGTAGGCGGCAAGTACCAGTTGATAGGCACCCAAGGTGATGCCAATGCCAAACAGTGGATGGTGGATGACTGACTCCCAGGCGCCTTGCCATTGAACACTCATGGCCGCTCCTCAGGGTGGCTGTGACGCTTGAGCAGGCGCTGCATCAGCACCCCCACAAACCCCATCGAGATCAACAGCGACAGCACCAGCGCACCGACGATGGCCCAAAAGTCAGCGGCAATATCGGCGGCGTACACCATGACGCCCACCGCGGGTGGCACCAGCAACAAGGGTAGATAACGCAACAGACTGCTGGCCGCCTCGCTCAATGGCTCGCCGACCTGACCCCGCACCATCAAAAAGCCCAGCAACAGCACAAGCCCAATAATGGGACCGGGCAACACAGGGACGAACAAGTGATTGAGCGCAGTGCCCAGCAATTGAAACAGCACCAGCCAAGTCAAGCCGCGTAACAACATCTCACCTCTCCAGCGATTTTTTTTGTGCCGCATTATAAGCACGTCCCGCCGACCAACGGCCCTGGCTTGCACCCTGGCATGCAATAACTGTCGATGTTTCATCCGGGCCTATAGACAGTCCCCATTGCTACGGCATACTCGGTGGCTTAATTATCCGGATCCCGCTATGCGCCCATTTGCCCCCCTTGCTTTGACCCTGCTGCTGACGGCCTGCGGTGACGGTGAATCACTGTTACCGCCAGACGCACGCCTGCCCGATGGCGGGCGTTATCGTGGCGAAGTGGTCAACGGGTTGCTGCAAGGCCAGGGCCGCATCGACTACCCGAACGGCAGTTGGTACGCAGGGGATTTCAAAAATGGCTTGTGGCAAGGCCAGGGCGAATGGCACGCCAGCAATGGCGATGTGTATCGCGGCGGCTTTGAACAAGGGCTGTTTAGCGGCCAGGGCAGTCTGACCGCTCACGACAGCACCTATGTAGGCGGGTTCAAGCAGGGGCGGCGCGAGGGTGAAGGCACTCGCAAAGAAGCAGGCTTGAGCTATCGCGGCGAGTTCAAGGATGACCAGTTCTCCGGCAACGGCCAGCTTGAACTGGAAGACGGCAGCCAGTACAAAGGCCAGTTTGCCCACGGCAAGCCCCACGGCGAAGGGATGCGCAGCGATGCCAGCGGCAATGAATTTACCGGTCAGTTCGTCAATGGCGAGCTGGAAGGCAACGGCGTGTTCAACAGCGCAGACGGCGACCAGTACGAAGGCGCGTTCAAGCACAACCAGCTGAACGGCAAAGGCCGCTATGAAAATGCCGACGGTGATGTCTGGGTCGGGGAGTTCAAGGATGGTGCACTGACCGGCAAGGGCGAACTGATCGGCATCGACGGCAGCCATTACCGCGGCATGTTCAACGAATGGCGCTTCAACGGCCCCGGCCATTTGAGCCTGCCCGACGCCAGCAGCTATGTGGGTGAGTTTGCCGCAGACACCTATCAGGGCCAGGGCACCCTGACCCTGGCCGATGGCACGGTGCAAAGCGGTTTCTGGCTCAACGGCCAGCGGGTACGCGATGCCAATGGCAAGGTCTTGCCCGATCCGCTGGAGCTGGGGCTACTCAACCAGGGCACGCTGCTCAACGAGGCACTGGCAGGCATTGCACCCTCAACACCGGCCATTGAGCTGTACAGCCTGGTGCTGGCAGGCGACGGCAAACAAAGCGTGTTCAAGCGCGAAGCCGACTACGTCAACGACATGCTCGCCAGCCGCTTTGGCAGCCGTGGCCAGATCACGCTGGTGAACCACCGCGATCACCTGCTCGATCGCCCCATGGCCACCCGCGAGAACCTGCACCGCGCAGCCCTTACCCTGGCCGAACGTACCGGACCGGAAGACCTGATCTTTATTTATCTGACCAGCCACGGCACCCAGGAACACGAACTGGTACTGGATCAGCCCCGTCTGGAGCTGGCAGACCTGCCCGCCGCCGACCTCGCGGCGGCACTGGCCCCACTGAAAAACCGCGACAAGGTGATCGTGATTTCATCCTGCTATTCGGGCGGCTTTATCCCCGCACTCAAGGATGAAAAGACCCTGATCATGACCGCATCCAAGTCTGATCGCGTGTCCTTCGGCTGCTCGGAAGAAGCCGACTTCACTTACTTCGGCAATGCCTTGTTTGCCCAGGCGCTGAACCAGACAGACGATTTGCAAAAAGCCTTCAAACTGGCCAAAAGCTATGTCGCCGAGCGCGAGGTGGCTGATGGCTACGAACCTTCTGAACCGCAGATCTGGGCGCCAAAAGGCGTTCTGAACCACTGGCAACGCTTGCGTCAGCAACAAGCAAAACAGGCTTTGCAGTAAGCAAATAACCCTGGAATGGCTACGCTGGTTGTATCAAGGGAGAAACACTATGCACTTGACGCCTTCACATATTCTGCTCGCAGGAGCCACCGGCCTTACGGGTGAGCTGTTGCTCGACCGCCTGCTCAATGAACCGACCATCACCCGAGTGCTTGCCCCTTCGCGCAAGCCTCTGGCAGCGCATCCGCACCTGGAAAACCCGGTAGGGGATCCAGCCGTATTCCTGCCCCAGCTGAGTGGGCGGGTCGATGTGGCCTTCTGCTGCCTGGGCACCACCATCAAACAGGCTGGCTCGGAAGCGGCATTCCGCGCAGTCGACCATGACATGGTGGTGGCTTTCGCCAAACGGGCACGGGAAATGGGCGCCCGGCACCTGATTGTGATCAGTGCCATTGGCGCCGATCCCAAATCTTCGGTGTTCTATAACCGGGTCAAAGGCGAGATGGAGCAATCGCTACGCGCCCAGAACTGGCCGCAACTGACCATCGCACGCCCTTCGCTGTTGCTCGGCGACCGCGTTGAACCGCGACTGGCGGAGCAGATCGCGGGGCCATTATCCAAACTGATTCCGGGCAAGTACCACGGCATCGAAGCATGCCAACTGGCCCGGGCCCTTTGGCGCCTGGCGCTGGAAGAGCAGGACGGCATACGGGTGATTGAGTCCGATGAACTGCGCAAGCTGGGCAAATAGCCAGCAACCCGTTCGCTACAAACCGCCGCTGGCCTGAAACCCGACACCCAGCACGGTCAGCACTGACAACGGCAACACCACCGTGTCGAGCAACGCACTGGCGGGCAGGTCCAGCCCGGGATATCGCGGAGCATCGGCGCCAAAGCGATCCTTGGCGCAACACCCTCCCTGCAACGCATACAGGTCAAGCCGGGTGCCCGAATAGACAATCGGAGCACCCGGCTTGGCTGCGTTCAGCGTACGTACGCTGGCGCAACCACACACCAGAGCCGCCACCAGCAAGGCCAGCAGCGCCTTATTCATCGCCGCCCACATGGTGTTCACCCCAACGCGGGAGCATGTCCTGGGGGATATTGAGCAGGTTGAGAATGCGCGCCACCACAAAATCCACCAGATCATCGATGGTCTGTGGCTGATGATAAAAGCCGGGGGACGCTGGCATGATCACCGCGCCCATATTGGACAGCTTGAGCATGTTCTCCAGATGGATGCTGGAGTACGGCGCTTCACGGGGCACCAGAATCAACTGGCGGCGCTCCTTGAGGGTCACATCGGCCGCCCGCTCCACCAAGTTATTGCAGGCGCCAGTGGCAATCGCCGACAGCGTGCCGGTCGAACAGGGCACCACCACCATCGCTGCCGGAGCTCCCGACCCCGAAGCCACCGGCGACATCCAGTCTTCCTTGCCGTACACCCGAATCTGTCCGGCAGCAGCCCCGGTGTATTCAGTCAGGAACGCCTGCATCGCCTGCGGTTTGGCCGGCAGGCTGACGTCGGTTTCAGTGGCCATCACCAACTGCGCCGCCTTTGAGATCAGGAAGTGCACTTCGCGATCCTCTCGCACCAGGCAGTCGAGCAAGCGCAAGGCGTACTGCATGCCCGATGCGCCGGTGACGGCCAGGGTTATACGCTCCGGGCCGCTCATTGCAGCGCGTCCGCCAGCTTGCCATGCAGGCCGCCGAAGCCACCGTTGCTCATGATCACCACATGGGCGCCCGGCTTAACCTGAGCCTTGACCTCGGCAATGATGGCTTCCAGCGAATCGCACACCTTGGTCGGCACAGGACTCGACGCAACCGTCGCCGCCAGATCCCATCCCAGATTGGCCGGTGCGTACCAGACCACGTGATCGGCCTGCACCACACTTTGCGGCAGACCATCACGGTGGGCACCAAGCTTCATGGAATTGGAGCGCGGCTCAATCACGGCAATCAGCGGTGCATCACCGATGCGCTTGCGCAGGCCGTCGAGGGTGGTCGCAATCGCGGTCGGGTGGTGGGCAAAGTCGTCGTAGATGGTAATACCGTTAACTTCAGCGACTTTTTCCATACGGCGTTTCACGCTTTTGAAGGCACTCAAGCCATCAATTGCCAGGCTCGGCACAACGCCCACATGGCGTGCAGCAGCCAAGGTCGCCAAGGCATTGGCCACGTTGTGCTGGCCGGTCATGTCCCAGTCGACGGTGCCCTGCAGGACGCCGTCAAACAGCACCTCAAAACGCGAACCATCGTCACTGAGCAGGCGAGCTTGCCATTGGCCGCCCTCGCCCGTGGTTTGCACCGGCGTCCAGCAACCCATCTCGATCACACGCTGCAAGGCAGGCTCTGTGGTCGGATGGATCACCAGCCCTTCACTCGGAATGGTGCGCACCAAATGATGGAATTGACGCTCAATGGCCGGCAAGTCCGGGAAGATGTCGGCATGATCGAACTCAAGATTGTTCAGGATCGCCGTGCGCGGACGGTAGTGAACGAATTTCGAACGCTTGTCGAAAAACGCGCTGTCATATTCGTCGGCTTCCACCACAAAGAACGGGGTGTCACCCAAACGGGCCGACACGGCAAAGTTTTGCGGCACGCCACCAATCAGGAACCCCGGCGCCATACCCGCGTGTTCCAGGACCCAGGCCAGCATGCTGCTGGTGGTGGTTTTGCCGTGGGTGCCGGCCACGGCCAACACCCAGCGACCCTGCAGCACATGGTCGGCCAGCCATTGCGGGCCCGAGACATAGGGCAGGCCTTTGTTCAGCACATACTCCACTGCCGGGTTGCCCCGCGACAGCGCGTTGCCGATCACCACCACATCCGGAGCCGGATCGAGCTGAGACGGGTCATAGCCCTGAGTCAATTCGATACCTTGAGCCTGCAGCTGGGTGCTCATTGGCGGATAGACGTTAGCGTCAGAGCCGGTAACGTGATGGCCCAGTTCTTTGGCCAGAACCGCCAGCGAACCCATGAAAGTGCCGCAAATACCAAGAATATGAATGTGCATAGTCGACCTCGTAAATCATCGGCGAAGGGTAGCGCAGGGGGGTTCTTTTCGCACCTGATGATTCATGTGGGAGCGGGCTTGCTCGCGATGACATCACCGCGGTTTGCCAGGCAGACCACAGCTCCCACACACGTGAAGTCGCTCTGTTCAGCGCTCAATCCCATGCTTGCGCAGCTTTCTATAAAGGGTATTGCGGCTAACCCCCAGTTGCAGCGCCGTATGGGTCATGTGCCAGCGGTGCAGTTCGAGCGCCAGCAACAAGGCCTGCTTTTCGGCATCCTCAAGCGGGTGTTCACAAGGTTCGGGGACCCTGGACGGAGCCAGGCGAATAGTGGCAGGCAAGTCGCCGAACTGGATCACATCGTCGTCACACAAAGCCGCCAGGGTGCGCAGGACATTTCGCAATTGGCGCACGTTGCCCGGCCAGGCAAACGCCAGCAGCGCCTCGCGCGCGCCCAGGCTGATCCGCAACGGTTGCCCGCCCGCCTCTTCTGCCAGCAAGAAGTCCAGCAACTGCGACTTGTCAGTGCGATCGCGCAACGCTGGCAGGCCGACTTCCAGCCCGTTGAGACGGTAGTACAAGTCCTCGCGAAAACTGCCGTCGGCCACCCGCTCCTGCAAGTTACGGTGAGTCGCGCTGATGATGCGCACGTTGACCTCCAGCGGTTCGCCCCCGATCGGCACCACCTGACGGTCCTCCAGCACTCTTAATAGACGGGTTTGCAGCGCTAGTGGCATATCGCCAATTTCGTCGAGGAACAAGGTGCCGCCATCGGCCTGCTGCAATTTGCCTTGCATGCCTTCCTTGCGGGCCCCGGTGAAGCTGCCGCCGCGATAACCGAACAGCTCGCTCTCGATCAGGCTCTCCGGAATCGACGCGCAATTGAGTGCCACGAAAGGCTGGCTGCTGCGCAAACTGGCCTGGTGCACGGCCTTGGCAAAGGCTTCCTTGCCGGAACCGGTTTCGCCGTTGATCAGCAGCGGCACATCCCGCTCAAACACCCGCAGCGCCCGGCGAAAATCGACCTGCAGGGCCTCATCCCCCAGACAAATCCCGCTTGGGCGCGCGCGAACGGGTTCAACGTGCACGGCGACCGGGGCAGTCCCTTGTCGCGGCTGGCCGCGCAGCGCCGCAAACAGTCGGCGACCATCGCGGGTGCGCAGCGGCCAACTGGTGCTCGCATGGGCAGTGGCCCGAGAAAAAAGCTCATCACGCTGGCAATCGAAAACACTTTCGACCACGTGCCCAAGCAGCCCCCCACGTACGTGGCCCAGCAAGTTCAAGGCACTTTGGTTAACCGCGCAAATAATCCCGTCACCATCAAACGCCAGCATGCCCTCACTGAACAGCCCGACGGACTCTGCCTGCAGGTGAAAGCGCAACAGCCACTGGTTTTCGAAATGCCCCAGGAAGTAGCTGTTCTCGATGATCTTGGCCGACAGGTTGACCAGCGCCATTGTATGAAACTGGCTCTGACGCGAAGCCTCATGCCGTGCCGAAGACACATCCAGCACCGCCAGCAACTCGCCCTGCGGATCAAACACAGGACTGGCCGAGCAGGTCAGCCCGGTGTGCCGACCGCGAAAGTGTTCGTCCTGGTGGATCGTCAGCGCCTGACGTTCCACCAGGCAAGTGCCGATACCATTGGTGCCCTCCCGCGCCTCGCTCCAGTCAGCTCCCAGCCACAACCCGGCCTGCTCGAACACCTTGCGTTCGGAAGGCGCGGTGACACAGTTGAGAATCACGCCACGGGCATCGGTCAGCAACACTGCGTGCCCGGCACCGGAAAGCTGCTGATGCAGGCTGTTCATTTCGTGACCGGCAATTTTCAGCACCTGCTGCAACCGCTCGCGGCCTTCGAGAATGCACCCTTGTTCAAGCACGGTCGGGGCAATGGTCTGCGCGGGATCGAGATGGTAGTCCTCCAGGCAACGTTGCCAGGAGCGTACGATAGACGGGTCACACCCTTGAGGGCGGCCCTGGGTGACATCAATCACTTGCCGTGCGTGACGGCTCAAATCGGTACTGTGCATTTCTTATTGTTCTCCGCTCTGTCTCGGTGGTCTCCCGCTCGACGGAGGCAACTCGCCCTCAGCGACTACAGAGATCCAGTCCAAACCGAACATCCAGCATCCTCTCGCCTGCAGCCCTTTGCAATCACGAACTGACCCGCCGGTCATCGGTTGCGCCAAGAACGGTACATATTGTCACAGCCGCTGTGTCACAGCTGTCACAGCAGCCCTCCCCCAACCACCGACTAAAACCTGTAAAGCCCCGGCCTGCAAGGCTTTCACAAATATGGCCCAGCCCTTGCTCCTGCTTCTGCCAGCGCCACAGCGCGTCCTCCCATAAGCACAATAAAGCCAGGAGACACACCCCATGCGTTACGCACAACCCGGTACAGAAGGCTCGATCGTCTCGTTCAAGAGCCGCTACGGTAACTACATCGGCGGCGAATTCGTGGCGCCCGTCAAAGGCCAGTACTTCACTAACACCTCGCCTGTGAACGGCAAAGCCATCGCCGAATTCCCGCGCTCGACCGCAGAAGACATCGACAAAGCCCTCGACGCCGCCCATGCCGCTGCCGATGCTTGGGGCGCGACCTCCGTGCAGGCGCGCTCTCTGGTACTGCTGAAAATCGCTGACCGTATCGAACAGAACCTCGAACTGCTGGCCGTTACCGAAACCTGGGACAACGGCAAAGCCGTGCGCGAAACCCTGAACGCCGACGTGCCCCTGGCCGCCGACCACTTCCGTTACTACGCCGGTTGCATCCGCGCCCAGGAAGGCAGTGCCGCCGAAATTGACGGCAATACCGTGGCCTACCACATCCACGAGCCGCTGGGTGTGGTCGGGCAGATCATCCCGTGGAACTTCCCGCTGCTGATGGCCGCCTGGAAGCTTGCGCCAGCACTGGCTGCCGGTAACTGCGTGGTGCTCAAACCCGCCGAACAAACTCCGCTGAGCATCACCGTGCTGATGGAACTGATCGGCGACCTGCTGCCACCGGGCGTGCTCAACGTGGTGCAAGGGTTCGGCAAGGAAGCGGGCGAAGCACTGGCCACCAGCAAGCGCATTGCCAAGATCGCCTTCACCGGCTCTACGCCAGTGGGCTCGCACATCATGAAATGTGCTGCCGAGAACATCATTCCGTCGACCGTTGAGCTGGGCGGCAAATCGCCGAACATCTTCTTCGAAGACATCATGCAGGCAGAGCCAACCTTCATTGAGAAAGCCGCTGAAGGCTTGGTGCTGGCGTTTTTCAACCAGGGGGAAGTCTGCACGTGTCCATCCCGGGCACTGATTCAAGAGTCGATCTACGACGACTTCATGAAAGTGGTGATGAAAAAGGTCGAATCGATCAAGCGTGGCGACCCGCTGGACACGGACACCATGGTCGGCGCCCAGGCGTCCGAACAGCAATTCGATAAAATCCTCTCCTACCTTGAAATCGCCAAGAAAGAAGGCGCGCAACTGCTGACCGGCGGTGCCGTGGCCAAGCTCGAAGGCGACCTGGCTACCGGCTATTACATCCAGCCGACCCTGCTCAAGGGCACCAACAAAATGCGTGTTTTCCAGGAAGAAATCTTTGGCCCGGTGGTCAGCATCACCACCTTCAAAGACGAAGCCGAAGCACTGGCGATTGCCAACGACACCGAGTTCGGCCTGGGTGCAGGCCTGTGGACCCGCGACATCAACCGCGCCTACCGCATGGGCCGCGCAATCAAGGCCGGTCGTGTGTGGACCAACTGCTATCACCTGTACCCGGCACACGCCGCGTTCGGTGGTTACAAAAAATCCGGCGTTGGCCGTGAGACCCACAAAATGATGCTCGACCACTATCAGCAGACCAAAAACCTGCTGGTGAGCTACGACATCAACCCGCTGGGCTTCTTCTAACCCCCCCAATTCCTGTAGTCGCTGCCGCAGGCTGCGAAGGGTTGCACAGCAACCCGTTATCCGGAGCCTGCGCAGTCCAATCGCAGCCTTCGGCAGCGACTACAAGGGATGTGTCAGCTCCTGTGGCCCAGCTCTTGCTTTGCTCCCTGTCATATTTTCTCAAACTATAAAAGAACAGGTGAACCCCATGCCTAGCGAACCTACTCCCGCTTCGGCGGCATCCTCTGTCGACTTTGAAAAGGTCGGCAGCGAATATTTCCAACAACGAGAACTGAAAAAAGGCGCTGCCGGCTGGGTCCTGCTGGTGGGCCTGGGCGTGGCTTATGTGATTTCCGGCGACTATGCCGGCTGGAACTTTGGTCTGGCCCAAGGCGGCTGGGGCGGGATGTTTATCGCCACATTGCTGATGGCCACCATGTACTTGTGCATGTGCTTTTCGCTGGCTGAACTGTCTTCGATGATCCCCACCGCTGGCGGCGGCTACGGCTTCGCACGCAGCGCCTTCGGACCTTGGGGCGGGTTTCTGACCGGTACCGCGATCCTGATCGAATACGCCATCGCCCCCGCAGCCATTGCCGTGTTTATTGGCGCCTATTGCGAGTCGCTCTTCGGGATTGGCGGCTGGATGATCTATCTGGCGTTCTACATCATCTTTATCGGCATCCACATTTTCGGGGTCGGTGAAGCGCTCAAGCTGATGTTTATCATCACTGCCGTGGCCGCCATTGCCCTGGGGGTATTTCTGGTCGCGATGGTGCCGCACTTCAGCGTCGCCAACCTGCTGGATATCCCGGTCACCGAAGCCAAGGGCGCCAGTCCCTTCCTGCCGTTCGGTTATGTCGGCGTCTGGGCTGCCATTCCTTACGCGATCTGGTTTTTCCTCGCGGTCGAAGGCGTACCGCTGGCTGCTGAAGAAACCAAAAACCCCAAGCGTGACCTGCCTCGCGGCCTGATCGGCGCCATGCTGGTACTGGCTACCTTCGCCCTGCTAATCCTGGTGATCGGCCCGGGTGGCGCGGGCGCGAACAGCTTGATGGCCTCGGGCAACCCGCTGGTTGAGGCACTGAGCAAGGCGTATGGCGGCTCCACCTGGATGGGCGGCTTTGTGAACCTGGTGGGCCTGGCCGGTTTGATCGCCAGCTTCTTCTCGATCATTTACGCCTACTCGCGTCAGATCTTCGCCTTGTCCCGCGCAGGCTACTTGCCGCGCAAACTGTCCGAAACCAACAAGAGCAAAGCCCCGGTACTGGCCTTGATCATTCCCGGCATTATCGGTTTTGGCCTGTCGCTGACCGGTCAGGGCGACTTGCTGATTCTGGTGGCGGTGTTTGGTGCAACGATTTCTTACGTGCTGATGATGGCCGCGCACATCACCCTGCGCATTCGTCGCCCCAAAATGGAGCGCCCGTATCGTACGCCGGGCGGTATTTTCACTTCAGGCATCGCTTTGGTGCTCGCCTGCGTCGCGGTCGTTGCCGGTTTCCTGGTAGACCCACGGGTGGTGATTGGCGCTGCGGTGATCTATGGAGTATTAATTGCCTACTTCGCGTTCTATAGCCGACATCACTTGGTGGCCGGTACGCCGGAAGAGGAATTCGCGGCTATTCAACAGGCTGAAAAAGCCCTGCACTAACCGCTGAGAAATCCGCCAGGCGCACTGCGCCTGGCGTCATGGAGCACCCTGAATGGCAACTTTCTCCCATGCGGTTGGCACCCAGACCTACCGTTTCGACAGCCTCAAAGACGTAATGGCCAAAGCCAGTCCGGCACGTTCCGGGGATTTTCTGGCAGGCGTGGCCGCACTCAACGACGGCGAACGCGTCGCCGCACAAATGGCGCTGGCTGATATCCCGCTCGCGTATTTCCTGCAAGAAGTGCTGATCCCTTACGAGTCCGACGAAGTCACCCGGCTGATTATCGACAGCCATGACCTGCAAGCCTTCTCTGCAGTGAGCCATCTGACCGTGGGCGGTTTTCGCGACTGGCTGCTCAGCGACGCGGCCGATGAACACAGCCTGCGTGCCCTGGCACCGGGCCTGACGCCCGAGATGGCCGCTGCCGTATCGAAGATCATGCGCGTGCAGGACCTGATCCTGGTGGCCCAAAAGATCCGGGTCGTTACCCGGTTTCGCGGCACCATGGGCCTGCGCGGCCGGCTTTCGACCCGCCTGCAGCCCAACCATCCCACCGACGACCCGGCGGGAATTGCCGCCAGCATTCTTGACGGGCTGCTGTACGGCAACGGCGACGCCATGATCGGCATCAACCCGGCCACCGACAGCATCGCCTCGATCTGCGACTTGCTGAACATGCTCGACGCGATCATCCAGCGCTATGAGATCCCCACCCAGTCTTGCGTGCTGACTCACGTCACCACGTCAATCGAGGCGATCAACCGCGGAGTGCCGCTGGATCTGGTGTTTCAGTCCATTGCAGGCACCGAAGCGGCCAACGCCAGTTTCGGCATCAACCTGAATGTTCTGCAGGAAGGCTATGAAGCGGGTTTAAGCCTCAATCGCGGCACGTTGGGCAACAACTTGATGTATTTCGAAACCGGCCAGGGCAGCGCGCTGTCAGCCAACGCCCATTTCGGCGTGGATCAACAGACCTGCGAGACGCGGGCCTACGCGGTTGCGCGGCATTTCAAGCCGTTTCTGGTCAATACCGTGGTCGGTTTTATCGGCCCCGAGTACCTGTACAACGGCAAGCAGATTATCCGGGCCGGTCTTGAGGACCACTTCTGCGGCAAGCTGCTGGGTGTGCCCATGGGCTGCGACATCTGCTACACCAACCACGCCGAAGCGGATCAGGATGATATGGACAACCTGCTGACGCTGCTGGGCGTGGCCGGGATCAACTTCATCATGGGCATTCCAGGGTCGGACGACATCATGCTCAACTATCAGACCACTTCCTTCCATGATGCGTTGTATGCGCGCAAAACCCTGGGACTCAAGCCTGCACCCGAGTTTGAACAGTGGCTGAGCAAGGTCGGAATTTTCACTCAGGCTGACGGCCGGATTGAGTTCGGTCATCAATTGCCCCCCGCATTTCGCCAGGCGCTGGCTCACCTGGGAGGACGCTAGACATGGCCAACACCCCGACCGACAGCCCAAACCCGTGGCTGGAACTGCGCCGACTGACCCCGGCGCGGATTGCCCTGGGCCGCACCGGTACCAGCATGCCGACCCAGGCCCAGCTCGATTTTCAGTTTGCTCACGCCCAGGCCCGCGATGCGGTCCATTTGCCGTTTGATCACCCGGGCTTGAGCGCGCAGTTGAGCGAGCGCGGCCGCGAAAGCCTGTTGCTGCACAGCGCCGCCATTGACCGCCACAGCTACCTGCAGCGACCGGACCTGGGGCGCAAGCTTAACGACGGCTCCGCACAGCAATTGCGCGACTACGCCCAGGCCAACCCGGGGGGGATCGATGTGGCAGTGGTGGTCGCCGATGGTTTGTCGGCACTGGCCGTTCATCGCCACACCCTGCCGTTTTTGGCGCGCATGGAAGAGCACACGGCGACCGAAGGCTGGTCATTGTCCCCCGTCATTTTGGTGGAGCAAGGCCGTGTGGCCGTGGCCGACGAAATTGGCGAACTGCTGGGGGCACGAATGGTGGTGATGCTGATCGGCGAACGCCCCGGCCTGAGCTCACCCGACAGCCTGGGGCTGTACTTCACCTACGGGCCCAAGATCGGCCTGACCGATGCGTATCGCAACTGCATATCCAATGTACGGCTCGAAGGCTTGAGCTATGGCATGGCCGCTCATCGGCTGGCCTACTTGATGCGCGAAGCCTGCCGTCGGCAATTGTCGGGGGTCAACTTGAAGGATGAGGCACAGGTACAGACCCTGGCCGTGGACGCCCCCAGCGAAAATTTCCTGCTCAAGGGCGATTGAAACTCGCTCTGCCTGGCTGTGCTTGGCTGTGCTTGGCTGTGTAGTCGCTGCCGAGGAACGAAGGCCGCGAGCCTTGAATGCCTATGCCCACAACAGCTCGCAGCCTTCGTTCCTCGGCAGCGACTACAGGGTTTTGAACATCAATACACGCCTCGCTACAAACTCAATCTGCAGAATTCATCTCAATCCGTATAATCCAATTCTTTAAAAAAGTACGAAAAAACTACATTCGTTGTAGTTAACTACGCCTCCCTACCCGCACAGACCTGCAGAGCCGGGTCATCAACACAGGTGCTTTACATGGATTTCAACCCGATCGACATTATCCTGCACCTCGATGTGTACCTCGACATGCTGGTGAACAATTACGGGCCATGGATCTACGCCATCCTGTTTCTGGTGATTTTTTGCGAAACCGGCCTGGTGGTCATGCCGTTCCTGCCGGGTGATTCGCTGCTCTTTATCGCAGGCGCTGTAGCTGCAGGCGGCGGCATGGACCCTGTATTGCTCGGGGGCTTGCTGATGCTGGCTGCGATCCTGGGCGACAGCACCAACTACGTGATCGGACGAACGGCAGGGGAACGCTTGTTCAGTAACCCGGACTCGAAAATCTTCCGTCGCGACTACCTGGAAAAAACCCACGACTTCTACGAACGTCATGGCGGTAAAACCGTGACGATGGCGCGCTTCCTGCCGATTTTCCGTACCTTCGCCCCGTTTGTTGCCGGTGTGGCACGCATGTTCTACCCGCGTTTCTTCATGTTCAGCGTGTTTGGCACCATCTTGTGGGTCGGCGGCCTCGTGACCCTGGGTTACTTCTTCGGCAACGTACCTTTCATCAAGAAAAACCTGTCCCTGCTGGTAGTAGGCATCATCTTGCTGTCGCTGGTACCGATGATTATCGGCGTGATCCGCAGCCGCATGGGCCGCACTCCGGCAAAAGCCAAAGCCTGATCGGGACTCGCCTACCATGTGGTCTCTAACTGAATGGCGGCGCCAGCGGATTCTGGCGCAGCACCCGGTGGCATCCGATGTCTGGCACAGCGTGCGCCAGCGGTTGAGCATTCTCGACGGCCTGGATGACGAGCAGGACAAATGGCTGCGCGACAACAGCGTGCTGTTTCTGAAAGACAAGCACCTGACGCCGATGCCCGGTGTTGAACTGACTGAAGAAGGCCGGCTGCTGCTGGCCGCTCAGGCTCAATTGCCCCTGCTCAACTTGGGCGACCTGGACTGGTATCAGGGGTTTCACGAAATCGTGCTGTACCCCGACGACTTCATCAGCCCCCAGCGCCATCGTGACTCCAGCGGCGTAGAGCATGAATGGGAAGGCCATCACAGCGGTGAAGCCTGGGAACATGGCCCGGTGGTTCTGGCCTGGCCCGGGGTTCTGTCGAGCGGCGGCTGGGAAGGTTACAACCTGGTCATCCACGAACTGGCCCACAAACTGGACATGCTCAACGGCGCCGCAAATGGCATGCCGCCATTGCACAGCAGCATGCACGTCAGCGACTGGACCAAGGCCATGCAACAGGCCTACGACCACCTCAATCACTATCTTGATCACCACAACCCCGATCACGCACCGATCGACCCGTATGCAGCCGAAAACCCGGCGGAGTTCTTTGCGGTCACCAGCGAATACTTTTTCAGCGCGCCAGACCTGTTGAACCATGCTTACCCGCTGGTCTATCAACAACTGAGCCTGTTTTATCGCCAGGACACGCTTGCACGCCTCAAACAGCTGCAAAGCGAACACCCCGAATACCGCGCACAGCACTGATCGCCCAAGGGTGACGTCCTTATAGGAATACGCCTATAATCGCCGCCACTTTTTGGCCAAATCGGCCAACCAAACTGGCCTACTAACGGGGGCACCGCCCAATGAGCTACAGCAAGATTCCGGCTGGCAAAGACCTGCCGAATGACATCTACGTCGCTATCGAGATTCCGGCTAACCACGCGCCGATCAAATATGAAATCGACAAAGACAGCGATTGCCTGTTCGTTGACCGCTTCATGGCTACCCCGATGTTCTACCCGGCCAACTACGGCTTTATCCCGAACACCCTGGCCGACGACGGTGATCCGCTGGACGTGCTGGTTGTTACCCCTTACCCGGTAGCTCCAGGTTCGGTTATCCGTGCTCGCCCGGTTGGCATCCTGCACATGACTGACGACGGCGGCGGCGATGCCAAAGTTGTTGCAGTACCTCACGACAAGCTGTCCCAGCTGTACGTTGACGTGAAAGAGTACACCGACCTGCCACCTCTGCTGATTCAGCAAATCCAGCACTTCTTCGAGAACTACAAAGATCTCGAAAAAGGCAAATGGGTGAAGATCGAAGGTTGGGGCGATGCTGAAGCCGCCCGCGCCGAAATCACCAAATCGGTTGCTGCCTACAAAGGCTAAGCAACCCGTTAAAAAAACCTCGGCTCGCCGGGGTTTTTTTATGCCCGTATAAACGCAATGCAACAACCCGTTTACGGGATTTAAAATGCCCACCCAAGATTTGTAGGAAATTTCGCCGAAAGACTCGGAAATTTCTTGTTTTTATAGCGCTTTTTTGAACGTTTAGTTTATTTAAACAGCCGAGTCTTGCCCGTAGACTCTGTGTTCATGAATACATCCGGTGATCGCCTGAAAGCCCTCCTGCGGGAGTGCCATTTAACCGCTTCGGACTTCGCAGCCAATCGCCGCGTTACGCCGCAGCACGTCAACAACTGGTTCAAGCGAGGCATCCCGATGGCTCGGCTGGACGAAATCGCCGAGCTGCTGTGCGTCCACAGCCGCTGGTTGCGTACCGGCGAAGGAAACAAGCATCCGGGGCTTGGCGACAGCCACGACGAAATGGCGCCCTTCCAGGCGCCGGAGCAGCACAAGCCTGCTGCCAGCCTCGAAGTTGAAGTGCCTTTCTACAGCGAAGCCCTGCACCCGGATGGCTCGGGCACAACCCGAGTGATGCACATTCCTGGCTGTACCGTGCGATTGAGCTGCTCGGTTCTGGAGGCCATGGACGTCAGCCCCGACCACGCCCTGTGTGTTGCCATGATCGGCAACCACATGGCGCACAAGATCCAGGACGGCTCCACTGTCGCCATCGACCGCAGCCTGACCCACATCGTCGACGGCGAACTATATGCCCTCGAACAGGACGGCATGCTGCGAATCAAATACGTCTACCGCCTGCCCAACAATGGCCTGCGCTTGCGCAGCCACAACCCTCTGGAATCTGCGGACGAAGTGTTCAGCGCCGGCGAAGTTCAGGCGCAGCAGATACGCATATTGGGATGGGTATTTTGGTGGTCCACGCTCAACCGCCGCCGCCCCCAAGTGCCATACACGCTGGAGGAATAACATTGAGGCGGGCTTTTAGTGGGAAAAGCACCTGAATCCCAGTATGATTCCCCGCACTTGCGCATCCCTCCTCGCTTCAGGCGAGCCGGAATGCAGGGCCAGACCGCAAAAAGCCGTCACGCCCCACACCCAGTCGCAACGCGCTGGATGTCCCGATTGAAGGCGAGTACGGCTTACCAAAAATAAGCCAAACCCGCCCCCGAGAAGCCGGCCACAAGCCGGCTTTTTAATGCCTGCAAAAAAGTGACCAGCCCCGCTCAGCTCTCCCCCTGCCAATGTCGACACTTCGAGGTTTTTCCCACGCCCGGATTGAAGGCATTGCACGGATCCAGCTCCTTGTAGAACGCCTTCAGATCGGGTTTCGCAGGATAGAGATGGCCGACGTTATGCTCTGCCGGGTATTCGGCACCACGCTCGTCCAGAAGCGCCCACATCGCATGCTCCACCGCCAGGCAATCGCTGCCCTTGCGCACGATGTAATCCTGATGGAAGACGTGACAGAAGAAATGCCCGTAGTACAACTTCAGTACCAGTTGCTGCTCAATGGATGCCGGTAGCGTCTCGAACCAGTCGCGGTCGTTGCGCGCCAGGGCGATGTCCAGCGCCACGATATCTTCAACCGTTTTGTCATGGATCGCCCGATACCGAATCGCCGCACCGGCTGCCGCGAACCGATGCAGGAACGCCTTGCTGCCCTCCTCTGCAGTGCAGCGAAAGTAATCTCCCTCGCGCCCCTCGAACAATTGACTCAGGTAAGCCTCGGCCGGTTCAAGGGAAGCCGCCGAGACCTTGAGCATCAAGTAATGCTCATACCGCTGACGAAAGTTGGCCATGCGCTTGGGAAGGTGATCGGGAAAGCATCGCGCGATGCCTTGCAGGACGCGGTCTGATAAGTGCGGTCGCAACCCGCTGAACCGCCCGAGAAAGTTGTCCACCCGGCTTTTGAGGGCAAACATTTTCGGCAGGCGCCGGGTGCCCAGGTGATGGATCATCAGAAAGGTGTCCTTCCCGTACTCAGCCGCCACGTCATAAGCATCGCGGTGCATGTATTCACCGGCGATGGGCAGCTCGGAAAAATGTTCGAGCATGTGCCGACGGATGTCGGTCAGGTCGGCGGAATCGTTGGTGCCAATGTATAAGACCGCGGTATCGCATTCGGCGGCAAAGGTGTCCAGGCGCACCGCGAACACCGCCAACTTGCCCGCACTGCCGCTGGCCTCGTGCAGGCGCTGTTTGTCCGCATTGAACCGGGCTGGTGTGGACGCGTCGATATCACGCACATGGTCCGCATAGCCATGATCGGACCCACGCCCGGCGTCGGCCTTGATATCCGCTTCGCTGTATCGACCGGCATCCAGGTTGCTCAGGATCTGCTCGGGGGTATCTCCCAGATTGACCCCCAGGTGGTTGACCAGATGCAACTGGCCCTGTGCATCGAGTTGGGCATACAGCGACATCTCGGTATAGGCCGGGCCGCGGCGTATCAACGAGCCCCCGGAGTTGTTGCAGACGCCACCGAAGACCGAGGCCCCAATGCACGAAGAACCGATTACCGAGTGCGGTTCGCGGCCCAGGGGCTTGAGCACTGCTTCCAGCTGATCCAGGGTTGAGCCGGGAAAACAGATCACCTGCCGCCCCTCCTCGATCACCTGGACCTTGCGCATGCGCAGGGTATTGATGATCACGACCTTGCGATCGTATACGCCATCTGGGGTCGAGCCGCCGGTCAAGCCGGTATTGGCCGCCTGCATGATGACGATCAGGTCGGCGCCGACACAGGCTTTGACCACCTGCCATTGTTCAAGCAACGAACCCGGGCATACCACAGCGACGGCGTTGCCCTGGCCAAAACGAAAGCCCTGGCGAAAACGCACCGTGTCGCTGGCTTGCGTCAGCACATGGCTGGGACCAACGATGGTTTTAAGGTGGGCAATCAGGTCGGGGATGGCAGCTTGATTCAAAGGCGTAACAATGGCGTTCATGGGTATTTCCGAAAATTCAGGCGCGATCAGGCAGGCGCAGTGCTCAGGGAGCGACGCGTTTGACAAGCAGGTGCGGCGTCCACCGATTGAGTGGACGCGCCACGGTCCCTTAGATTTCCAGAATGCCCGACGCCATGTAGCCGCCGTCCACCGGAATCACGTGACCGCTGATATACGAAGAATCGTCGGACGCCAGAAACGCAACCGCCCCTGCCATTTCCGCAGGCGTTCCGTATCGACGCATCGGCACTGACCGAGCGTAGGAGTCCCGGGTTTTGGCCGAGTGCAGCCTCTGGGTCAACGGTGTGTCCACCGGGCCAGGCGCGATGCCGTTGACGGTGATACCCAAGTCGGCCAGCTCCACGGCCATCTGCCGGGTCAGGCCGATGATCGCCGCCTTGGAGGTGCCGTAAGCCGTGCGACCCATGCTCGCCCGCATTCCACTGATGGACGCGACATTGATGATCCGCCCCCAGCCGTTGGACTCCATCAGGCGGGCCGCATGCTGGCCGCACAACAGGGAGCCGGTGAGGTTGATGTTCAATACCCGCTGCCAGTCAGCCAGGTCACACTCCAGGAAGGCCTGGGTCTTGGCGATCCCGGCGTTGTTGACCAGGACATCGCAACGACCGAAGCGCTGGTGCAGCTCCTCGAATGCCGCAGCAATAGACTGCGCGTCGCCCACATCGATGGCCAGCGCCAGCGCTTCAATGCCTTGAGCCTTGAGACCGGCAACCATTTCTTCGGCCGCAGCCAGGTTGATATCGGCAACCACCACGGTATGCCCGTCGTGCCCCAGCCGTTCGGCAATGGCAGCACCAATCCCCATCGCCGCTCCCGTGACCAGGGCCACACGGCCCAGCGCTGCAACAGGCGTGATTTTTCTGTTCGCTAATTGGCTCATGACAAATGCTCTCTTAAAGGAAACCGATGGAGATCCACGGGAAACAGGCAACGATGATCAACGCCACGATCAGTGCGCCGAGGTAACCCCAGACGCGGCGGATAACATGGTCCGAGGACACTTTGCTGATGGCGCAGGCAGCGTAGAAACCGACGCCCAGGGGCGGTGCGAACAGACCGATACCCATGGCCAGGATCACCACCATCGCGTAGTGCACCGGGTGGATCCCGAGCATTTCCGCCAACGGGAACATCAGCGGACCGAACAGCACGATCGCCGGGATCCCCTCCAGGACGCTGCCCAGAATCACGAACACAAGAATGGTTACGACCATGAAGCCAATCGTGCCCCCCGGAATCTCGCTGATCAGGTCCACCAGCGCGGCCGAGAACCCGGACTGCGTGAGTGCCCAGGCCATTGCAGATGCCATACCGATGATCAGCAAAATCGAGCCGGACAATGCCCCTGCCTCGAGCATCATCGGGTACACCCTTCTGAACTCGATGTGGCGCATGAACAGGTGCATCACCAGTCCGACCATCACCACATAAGCCACACCGATGGTTGAGACTTCGGTGGCAGTGGCTGCGCCTTCCAGTACGGCCACTCGAATCAGCAATGGCAGCGCCAGAGCAGGCAAGGCGATCATGAACGTACGGGCGATGACCGACAGCGGTGCGCGCTTGACGGTGGGCATGGCCTCCTTGCGTGAACGCCACCAGCACACCAGCGCGATGACCACGGTGGCAACCACCGCCGGCATCAGGCCGCCGATGAACAAGGCCGTAATGGACACACTGCAGACCGCACCGATGGTGATCAACACCAGGCTCGGCGGGATCGTCTCGGTCATGGCTCCGGTGGCTGCCAGCAACGCCGCCAGTTCTTCAGGTTCGGAGCCACGCTTCTTCATTTCAGGAAACAGCGCCGGAGCCACCGCTGCCATGTCGGCAACCTTGGAGCCGGAAATCCCCGATACCAGAAACATCGCCCCCAGCAACACATACTGCAACCCGCCCCGCACATGCCCCAGCAGTGAGGCCATGAAATCGATCAACGTCTTGGCCATGCCCGAAAGCTGCAGCACCACCCCCAGCATGACGAACAGCGGCACCGCCAGCAGCACCATGTGCGACATGCCTTCGTCCATGCGCCCGACCACGATCGACAACGGCGCGTGGGTGACCAGCGCCAGATAGGCGATGGTTGCAGTACCGAAGGCGAAGGCGATCGGGATGCCACCAAATACGCAGGCGCCCAGCAGCACCAGGAAGAAGATGATCAGGTTGTAGTTACCCATACCCACCAGCAGCGGCTGGCTGAGCCACAAAGCAGCGGCAACGACCGCCACCACGCCGACCCCGGCCATGAACTGGCGCATCGTGGAATACCGCGCCATGCGCGACACCGCAGCCAGCAGCATCAGGATCGCGCCGACCGGCAACGCCGCAGCCCGCAAGCCGTCGGGGATGCCCAGGGCCGGAGTCGTGATCGACATCTGCTCATGGGAGTGCTCCATGGCTGGCCCGATGATCACCAGCACGAACAGGCACACCACCAACGCCGAAAGCGTTTCACAGAATCCGCGCCAGGCCACCGGAAGCTTGTTCACCAGGGCGGACATACGCATGTGTTCGCCGCGGTCCAGGGCCAGCACCGAGCCGAACATGGCCAGCCAGATGAACAGCGAAGAGGCCAGTTCGTCCGCCCAGATCAACGGGTTGTGCATCACGTAGCGGGAAATCACACCCGCCAGCAACACGCAGGTCTCGATCACCAGCAGAGCAACGGTGATCGCTCCGACCACATGAATGGACCAGGTATTGAGAAACACGAGCGCCCGGGCCGGCAGGCGCATGGAAGTAGTGGGGGCCACTGCCACCGACGCGCCCATCATGCGAGTTTCCCGGAGTATTTTTCGAGGATTGCCCAGGCAGCGTCGCCGAACTTTTCGTGCCAGTCGGCGTAGTAGTTGGCGGACTGCAGGCGCTCACGGAACGGCTCCGGCGGCGACTCGACCAACTCCAGGCCCTGCTGTTTCAAAGTCTCGCGGATGGTGCCTTGAAGCTTGGCGAGGTCATTGCGCTGGGACATGACGGCAGTGTTGATGTGCTTGCTGACAATGGCTTGCAAATCCGCAGGCAGGCGGCTGAACGAGGCATTGTTGCCCAGCATCCAGAAACCATCCCAGACGTGGTTGGTCAGCGAGCAGTATTTTTGCACTTCGTAGAGTTTGGCCGACGAGACCAGGGTCAGGGGGTTTTCCTGGCCTTCGACAATGCGGGTCTGCAGCGCCGAATACACTTCCGAGAAGTTGATGCTGGTGGGGGCGGCCTCAAATGCGCGGAAGATCGACATGATGATCGGGCTGGGCGGCACGCGCAGTTTCATGGCCTTCAGGTCGTCAGGGGTCACGATCGGCCGGGTACTGGTGGTGGTTACCCGAAAACCGTTGTCCCAGATCTTGTCGAAGGCGAACAGGGTATCGGTCTTGGCAATTTCAGATCGAACGTGGGCACCCAGCTCGCCGTCCATCGCGCTCCAGACTTGATCGTAATCCTTGAACGCGAACCCCACCGCGCTGATCTGCACCGACGGCACCAGAGTGCCGAGAATCACCGGCGACAGGGCGAACATGTCGACGGCGCCAGAGCGCACCTGCGCCAGGGTGTCGGTGTCGCTGCCCAGCTGGCTGCTGGGGAATACCTGGATCTGTACCGCACCGTTGGTTTCTTCGCGTACCGCCTTGGCCATTTCCCGTGCCCGCACATTCATCGAATGGGTGATAGGCAGGTTGTTGGCAAATTTAAGCTTGAACTCGGCGGCCTCACTCTTGCCGCTGTAAAGGCCAAGCCCTGCGGTCGCGACGGCAGCGGACGCAAGGGAGGCCGTTTTGAGAAAATTGCGGCGAGTAAAGTCGCTCATTTGGTTCTCCTGACTTTATTATTTTTATGGATCAATGACCGTGAAATAGGCACTGGATACGCAAGCTATAGCAATTCAGGTGCCACGAAAGACGCAGCCCTGGTGGAGGGGAACCAGGTTTGTATTCAACTGGCTGTTTTCACTAGGAAAAATATCCTACTCACTAGTGTTTCAATTTCTTACAGCACTCAGGGTAGGACGGGTGATGTGACAGGTGTCTCCCTCAACTGTCTCGCTGGCCAGCGCAACAAGTGACACCTGTCCTCAGCAGATCAAATTTCAACGATGGGTAAACAACAAGGGGCTCTGGCAGCCGAGCCCCTCTGAACTAGAACAACGCCAGGGTATAGTTGATGGATACCCGGTTCTGATCCTGGGCATATTCGCTGGGCACGCCACTGCGCATCGTTCCGTTACGCCAGCTGAACCCGACGCCCTTGAAGGTCCCGGTCTGCACCACGTAATCCAGGGCCAGGTCGCGCTCCCACTCTTTCTCGGTGCCACCGCTCGCCATGCGGATATTAGTGCCTTTGAGATAGGTCACGGACGCCACCAGCCCCGGCATGCCCAGCCCGGCGAAGTTGTAGCCGTACTGCCCGAATGCCGTACGCTCACCTGCCCGGGTGAAGCTGGTGATCAGGCGATCGGTGAACAGGTAAATGCTGCTGCCTGCTGCCCCCTCGTTGATATTGCCCTGGTTGAGCTGCACGAAGTTGCCGCTGTCGGACACACTCTGGTAACCGAGCAGGAAAGAATTGCCCCCAAGGGCATAGGTAAACATCGCACTCCAGGTGTCGTTGTCGATTTTGCCAGCGGTATCACCCAGGCCACTGACCCGATAACCGGCTGCGCGACCCGAGGCGGAGTCGTTGCGACCGTCGGCGTCAGTCTTGAAGTAACGCAGATCAGTCGTCAGCGACTGCCCCTCGCCCAACGGCAGCACATGCACCAGCCCGCCAAAATGTTGCACGTAATAGTCTTCCAGCCGGGATGTGTAGTATTGCAGCGTGAGGTCCTTGGTCAGCTTGTAGTCGGCACCGGCAAACAGGAACTCATTGCTCTGCTGCGTGCCGCCAGCAACCGCGAACCCCGAGCGGTTGCTTGATCCGCGGCCGGTGGCGTGTTCCAGGCGACCGCCAACCAGAGTCAGGTTGTCCACTTCTTTGGAAGTAATCATGCCGCCTTCGAAGGTTTGCGGCAGCACTCGACCATCGTTGGCCACCAGGATCGGCAACTTCGGCTGCAGCGTTCCGTAACGGGCTTCAGTCTGGGAAAAGCGCATCTTCCCGGTCAGCCCCAGGCGACTCCAGTCATCCACCGCACCGCCATCGCTATCATCAGGGATCATCGAGCTGCCGCGGTGATTGCCTTTGCCGCCATCCAGGCGCACACCCTGCAAACCGAGCACGTCCAGTCCAAAACCGACGGTGCCTTCGGTGAAGCCGGATTTGTAATCGAGGAAGAACCCCTGAGCCCATTCCGCCGTCTTGCTTTGCCCGGCGGGACCGGTGCGATCACGGTAATCATTGTTGAAGTAGTAGTTGCGAAAACCCAGGGTGGCCTTGCTGTCCTTGACGAAGTCCGCATACGCCAAGGGCGACAGGACAATCCCCGTAGTGGCGAGCATGGACAGTCGAACGAAAGGAGTTTTTTTCATTATTGTTTTCCTGATGGGCGTGGCAATACGAACGAAAGGCCGCGAACACAGGACTGCGGGACAACCCTGTGTGTGCGGTTTCGATTTTCTTGTTATGGGTTGCGAGGGTTCAGTCGGGCAGCCACTCCTGCAGCGTCAACTCGACCGTGATGAACGTGAGGTTTTTGCCGCGCTCCAAGCGACCGGCGTAGAGCTTGCCGTCCGCATCGGCTAGCACCGCCTGCAGACGACTTTCACCGCTGAGAATTTCGCCGCTGATGCTGAGGATTTCCACCCCCGGACCTTCGACAGGGATCTTCATCATGCCTTCGCGGCCCTGGTAGCTGAGCTGACCATCAATCAGGCTGCCCAGACCGCCGCGCACCACGGCCAGATGGATTCCGTGCTCTCTGCACAGGGCTTCGGCACTGTCGATGATGTCTTCATTGGGCTTGAGGCGTGCGATGACCAGACGGCCCAGTCGGCCGCCCTGAACTTGTGATTCCTGGACTGCAGCGACGTTCATGACACCTCCTGGAGAACGGGGTGAAGCAGGTTGAAGTGGGTTTCAGCGTCAGGCTGCACCTGATAGGCCACCTGATTGAACAGGCAAAGACTGATCGTCATGGGCTCGCTGCCCACGATGAGTTTGTCCAGTACCAGATGCCCGCCGTGCTGCTCGCCATTGCTGTCCAGAAACCCGGCATGGCCGTGCAGCAATGGAGCGCCCCGGACATCGCGCCCGACGGTGATGGCGCCGCTGATAAAGGTGATATGGCCTTCAAGAACCACCGGCTGGCCGTAGTCATAGGGCCGCTCCGGCTTGTCGGTGACGATCATGCGGTGATAGCTCAGGTGCGCGGCGCCGCCACACACAATGCGACCCACGGCACTGGCGAAGCATCGACCTTCAAGCACCTTGAGCAGGCTGGCGCCGACATTACTGCCCAGCGGCAGGACGATGCGTATCTCTTCGCTGCCGGGCACTTCCAGGTCAAGCAGTCGCGGGGCCAGGGACGGGCCTGCGTGGATGAACGTGCGCACGCCGCTGCGCTCGGCAAAATGAGCATTCATCAGGCGACCTCCTGCCGTTCTTCGAGCAGCGCACGGATCTGCTTCTTGACGATTTTGCCGTAGCCGGACTTGGGCATTTCGGCCCAGCGCACAAAGCGCTTGGGCCATTTGTAGCGCGCAATGCGTGGCTCCAGGTAGGCAAGCAGTTGTTCGTCCGTGACCTCGGCAGTGGTGACGATGACGGCGTAACCGGACTCCCCCCACTTGGCGTCGGGCATGCCCAGCACCGCAGCCTCGGTTACCGCTGGATGGCTGAGCAGGGCCTCTTCGATCTCCCGTGGATACACGTTCGACCCACCGGAAATGTACATGTCCGAAGCGCGGCCCGTGATGAACAGGTAGCCCTGTTCATCCAGATGGCCTAGGTCACCCGTGTGGAACCAGCCGAACTTGAAACAGCTTTCGTTGGCCTTCGGGTTGTTGTAGTAACCGCTGAACACTGCGGGCCCGCGCACGCAGATTTCACCGTCTATGCCCGTGTCCAGTTCGTTGCCCGCCTCGTCGAGAATCGCCACTTGCATGCCGGTTCGAGGGTAGCCGCAGCTGCCGACCTTGGCGTCTGGCGAGTCTTCACTTTCATGGCAGTCGGCGGGCAGCACGGTGATGTTGCCGGTCACTTCGCCCAGGCCGTAATACTGCACCAGGACCTTGCCCAGTTTGTTCAGGGCATGGCGTTGATCAGCGCGGTACATCGGCGCGCCCGCGTAGATCAGGTGTTGCAGGCTGCTGTGGTCGTAGCGGTCGACGGCATCGCTTTCGGTGAGCATTTTGACGATGGTCGGCACGGTGAACAGGTTATCCACGCGGTACTCCTGCACCAGGCGCCAGGCCTCATCGCAATCGAGCTTGTCGCTGGCCGGCAGGACGCAGGCAGCCCCTCGGGCGACATTGACCAGCGCATGGATACCGGCGCCGTGGGAGAGCGGAGCGAGCACCAGCGAACGCGAGTGCTGGTTCAGGCCGGGCATCAGGTCGGCGATGTGGTTGGTAATGACAAAAGCCATCTGGCCGTGGGTCAGCACCCCGGCCTTGGGGTGGCCGGTGGTGCCTGAGGTGTAGAAGAACCACAGCGGGTCGTGGTACGTCACTTCGGCCGCACGGAAAGCCGCATACGAAGCGCGGCCCTCATCCAGCAACTGCTCGTAACCCAGCTCACCGCTGCGGGGCTGACCGATGGCGATGACCGTCTGCAGGCTGGGCGACGCTTCGCGCACAGCGTCGACGTAATGTTCGAGACCTTCGTCGTAAAGCATGGCCACCGCGCCGCTGGAGCTGCCCAGGTAAGCCGCCTCCACCGGGGTGATCCGCACATTGGTCGGGACCCACACAGCGCCCAGACGAAACGCGACCCAGGCACTTTCGAACAGCGGCAAGTTATTGCGCGAATGCACCAGCAGTTTGTCGCCCTTACCGATACCGCGGTCGCGCAACGCGGCGGCGACGCTATCGACCCGCATGGAAATTTCTTTCCAGGTGTATTCACGTCCACCCCGGATAAGGCCGGGCGCATCGGGATAGCGACGTGCGATCTGGTTGAGCATTTCGCCCAGGTTCATGACGTTGTCGATACCTTTCATTGCACGGTCTCCAGGATGCTCACGTAGTTGGTCACCGCCGCGCCCCCCATGTTGAACACCCCGGCGTGATCGGCCGTGGGCAGTTGCATGTCCCCCGCCTGGCCCGTGAGCTGCATGGCGGCCATGACGTGCATCGACACCCCGGTGGCGCCGATCGGGTGGCCCTTGGACTTGAGGCCGCCAGACGGGTTGATCGGCAGGCGCCCGTCCTTGCGACTGATGCCTTCGGCGATGACACGCGCACCCTGGCCGCGCTCGGCCAGGCCCATGGCTTCGTATTCCATCAATTCAGCGACCGTGAAGCAGTCGTGGGTCTCGACCAGCGACAGGTCGTCCAGGCTCAGGCCTGCTGTTTGCAGGGCCTGCTGCCAGGCGCGGGCTGCGCCTTCGAAGAACGTCGGGTCTCGCCTGGACAGCGGCATGTAGTCGTTGACTTGCACCGCAGAACGGAAGCGCACGGCTTGACCGCGACCGCCCACCAGATCCTCGCGGCTGATCACCAGGGCGGCCGAACCATCGGTGATCAGAGAGCAGTCGGTACGTTTCAGTGGCCCGACCACAAACGGGTTTTTCTCGGAGGGATGACGGCAGAAGTCATAGCCGAAATCCCGGCGCATGTGAGCGTACGGGTTCAGTACACCGTTGGCATGGTTCTTCGCGGCAATCATCGCCAGCGCATCGGACTGGTCGCCGTAACGGTCGAAGTAACTCTGTGCAATGTTGCCGAACACGCCTGCAAAGCCGCCCTCAATGTTGGCTTCTTCCTTGGCGTAACAGCACTTGAGCAGGATCTTGCCGACCTCGGCGGTGGGCAACGTATTCATCTTTTCGAAGCCCACCACCAGGGCGTGCTTGCTCTGGCCGCTGAGCACGGCCTGCAGCGCCGAGTGGATGGCAGCGGAGCCGGTAGAGCAGGCGTTTTCCACGCGAACTGAAGGCGTGAAGCGCAATTGCGGAATGTGATTGGCCAGCAGCGCAGATGGAAAATCCTGGTAGAGAAAGCCTGCGTTGAAATGGCCGACGTGAACGGAGTCGATCTGCTCCGGCGCGATATCAGCGTGGGCCAGCGCGCCCAACGCGGCCTCGGCCATCATGAGTTCAGGGTCGAGTTGGTCGAACTTGCCGAATGGCGAGTGATACCAGCCAGTAATAACAGGCGATCGCATAAGGTGTTCCTTGCATTAATTGTGTTTGCAAGGTCGATAGCAAGAGCGGTGCCAAAGCCCGGCCAAGTTGGCGCAGGCCTTATGCAGCAAGGGGTGCAGAGGAATTAGCGTTGCCGGGGCAACTGTCGCCTGAGTGCAGGCGGGAGACACTCAGGGAGACAGCTGTCACTTCAGATCCGTGTACGGGCTCAGGGGTTTGCGACCGGTCGAGGCGCGCGCCCGTCAGCAACCACGGCTCAACTCACCACCTCTTCACAAGACACCAGCGCACAGGATTGTCGGGCGCTCTCGATGAAGGTCTCGATGCAGGGGTTGTGATTGTCGGCCTTCCACACCGCCACCACTTCAATCACCGGTGCAGCGCGCAACGGTTTGAAGGTGGTGGTGGTCAGCCGCATGTTGCGCATCGAGCGCGGCACGATCGCAATCCCCAGACCTTCACCCACCAGGTTGACGATGGTTTGCTGCATATTGATTTCCAGTCCGATGTTCGGCGTAACACCGTGCTGCAGGCAGTAGCTGTAGATCATGTCGTGCAGCGCCGGGGCAATCCGCCGAGGCACGATGATGAAGGTCTCCCCGGCAAGCTCGCTCGGGTCGATGATGGCCTGTTCGAGGAGTCGATGACCCGGCGGCAGCACCACGGTCATTTCTTCCCGGTAGAGGGTCACGGATTCGAGCCCGGAGCAGTCCTGGGGGCGGTACATGATGGCAACGTCTTTGTTGCCGCTGCTGATGTCCTCGGCCAGGTCCAGGGGCAAGGTCTCGGTGAGCTTGAGGCTGACCTGGGGAAACTGCGCCGCGTAGCGCCGGGTAATCGCCGGGGTAACGCTGTAGGCCGTTGACATCATGAAGCCCACTGACAGCTCCCCCGCAGCGCCCCGCGCCGCAGCCAGGGCGTTGCGCTTGGCCTGTTCGAACGCAGCCAGCACCGTGGCGGTATCCAGGTAAAAGCGCTGACCAGCCTCCGTCAGCTCTACCCGTCGACTCGATCGATCAAACAGCTTTACCCCGAGTTCCTCCTCCAACATGGCAATTTGCCGCGACAGTGGCGGCTGCGAAATATGCAGGCGTTCTGCGGCGCGACCAAAATGCAGTGTTTCGGCGAGCGTGCGGAAATAGTTCAAGTGACGGAGCTCGATCATGATGCTCTCAAAGGTATCAATGGATGATTTATTATGGATTGGAAAATATCGGTGCGCCTCGTTACTGTCATTTAACGCCATATCGACGGCTGTATCACAAGTGCGGCGAGTCGACATAGTCACAAGCTATACAATAATAAAAGGTGACGCTGATGCCTTCCGTATACGAACAACCTTCGTTTACCCAAGACCGTACAACTGCTGTCCACCCTGAATGCGACATTTCCCACGATACTGATCCGCAAGTGCGTCAGGCTTTTCGCCGCGCATTGCTCCTGATGGAGCGCGGCATTGCCGTGCTCATCCAGGGCGAAACAGGGACGGGTAAAGAAGTGCTGGCCCGTGCGCTGCACGAACACAGCCGGCGCCATGCCGCGCCGATGGTTGCCCTCAATTGCGCGTCCATCCCCGAAACCCTGATCGAAAGCGAGCTGTTCGGTTATTCCCGTGGCGCGTTTTCCGGCGCCCTGCCGGGGGGCAAAAAAGGCAAGGTCGCGCAGGCAGACGGCGGCACCTTGTTCCTCGATGAAATCGGGGACATGCCATTCGAGCAGCAGACCCGCCTTTTACGGGTGATCGCCGAACGCGAGATCACCCCCTTGGGTGCCGAGCGCAGTGTGCCGGTGAATTTCGCGCTGATCTGTGCGACCCACCAGTCCCTTACGCAACTGGTGGAGAACGGCAGCTTTCGCGAAGACCTGTTCTATCGCATTGCCACGGGCGTGGTGCAATTGCCGCCGCTGCGCGATCGCACTGACCGTGCTGAGTTGGTGTGCCGAATGGTCGCCACCGAGATCCCCGGCTGCGATCCGCGCCAGATGATAGCCAACGATGTCTGGACCTTGCTCCTCGGGCATGCCTGGCCTGGCAACCTGCGCCAGATGCGGGCCGTCATTCGCTATGCCTGTGCCGTCATGGAAGGCGCGCGCATCCAGCGCTGTGATCTGCCTGCGGATTTTCTGGCACAAACGGGAGAGCAGCCTGCGCAACCGTCCCGTGCACACCCGCACAACGTCACACCGATTCGTCTGGGCAGAATCCCCGCGCCCCCACTGGGTGAGCGCGAAGATGTACTGGGCGTACTCGTCGACTGCCGCTGGAACATGACGGCTGCGGCGCGGGCGCTGGGCATCTGCCGACCTTCGCTGTATCGCGTGCTTCGGCGGCTGAACATTGCCCCGCTCAAAGACCAGTTGGCACTGGGCCGCTACGCCCCTTCCTGACTGCTTTCACCGACTGACTTAACCGACTGACATAACCGGAGCCGGCCATTCTCCATTAAGGGGAAGGCCGACATGCGCCCAGACCAAAGGATAATAATAATGAATGCTCCCGCCAATTTTGCGCCGATCAGCCTTTCGCTGGAGGGCCGTAACGCACTGGTCACCGGGTCTGCCCGCGGGATCGGGTATGCCATCGCCGTCGCCCTTGGCCAATGCGGAGCAAGGGTCGCGATCTGCGACCTCGACCACAGCGCCGCCGAGCGTGCCGTTGCCCAACTGGGCGAACTGGGCATCCATGCCATCGGGCTGGGGGTCGACGTGGCCGACGAACAGCAGGTGGAGGCAATGGTCAGCCAGGTTGAACGGGTCTTGGGCAGCGTCGATATCCTGGTCAACAATGCCGGGATCGTCTCGACCTTGCCCCTGCTGCAGGTGAGTGCAGCCGAGTGGAAACGGGTCATGGCTATCGACCTGAACAGTGTTTTCTACTGCGCCAAGGCGGTATTGCCAGGCATGATGGCCCGGCGGTCGGGACGAATCATCAACATAGCCTCTGTCGCCGGAAAACGTGGTGGCGGGCTGCTGGGCAACAGCTGCTACGCCGCCGCCAAAGGAGGCGTGATTGCACTGACCAAAGGCCTGGCACGTGAAGCCGGGCCGTTCAATATCACCGCCAATGCCGTTTCCCCGGCCTTGACCGATACCGACATGACCAGTGCACTGAGCCCTGAAGCACGGGCCAGGGTGCTGGCAGACATGCCCCTGGGGCGTGCCGGAACACCGCGGGACATTGCCGCAGCAGTGTGTTTCCTGGCGTCGGATGCGGCCAGTTTTGTGAGCGGCGAAATCATGGACGTGGACGGTGGGTACATGCGCGACTAATGGGTCGCCATGCCGGTTTTCCGGGTTTTATCGGTCAAATTGAACCGGGGGCAAGCCGCCCCCGATTTGCCCCAAAACCCGCTGTCTGCTAGTGTCGGCCGGTTTTAACGCCTACCGAGAATGCCGCCATGGCCCGCAAAAAAGCTTCACCGGATTTCGAACAGTCGCTCTCTGACCTGCAAACACTGGTCGAGCGTCTGGAAAATGGCGAGCTGTCGCTGGAAGATTCTCTGACTGCCTTCGAACAAGGCATCCGCCTGACCCGTGACTGCCAGGGCGCATTGGCCCAGGCCGAGCAGAAAGTCCAGATCCTGCTTGAGCGTGATGGTGAGTTGGCACAAGAGCCTTTTGATGCGGAACAGTCCGAATGATTGATGCTTACCAGATCAGCAGCCAGGCCCGCGTCAATGCGGCGCTTGAATGTTTGCTTGTTGCTCCGGCTCCTGAGCTGGCCCGTCTTTACGAGGCCATGCGCTACAGCGTCATGAATGGCGGCAAGCGCGTTCGCCCGCTACTGGCCTATGCCGCTTGCCAGGCCCTGGGCAGCGCCCCCGAGCAAGCCAATGGCGCGGCGTGTGCCGTCGAACTGATCCACGCCTATTCGCTGGTGCATGATGATTTGCCCGCAATGGATGATGACGATCTGCGACGCGGCCAGCCCACCACCCACAAGGCCTTCGATGAAGCCTGCGCCATTCTGGCCGGCGACGGTTTGCAAAGCCTTGCGTTCAGCGCCCTGCTCGACCCCCGACTCAACACCCTGGATGCTGAAACGCGCTTGCGCATGGTGACTGCCCTCGCACAGGCTGCAGGCCCGGCAGGCATGGTCGGCGGCCAAGCCATTGACCTCGGTTCTGTAGGCATGAAGCTCGATCAGGCGGCGCTGGAAAACATGCATCGGCACAAGACCGGGGCCCTGATCGAAGCCAGTGTGCAACTGGGCGCCCTGGCCAGCAGCAACGCGACTGCCGAAAATCTTCAGGCACTGAACATTTACTCGCGAGCCATTGGTCTGGCGTTTCAGGTTCAGGACGACATTCTGGATGTTGAAAGCGATACCGCGACGTTGGGCAAACGCCAGGGCGCCGATATTGCACGCGACAAACCGACCTACCCGGCGCTGATGGGTCTGGAGCAGGCCAAAGGCTATGCACTGGATCTGCGCGACCAGGCACTCAACGCCCTGCGGCATTTTGATGCAGGCGCCGAACCGCTGCGTGAACTGGCGCGATATATCGTTGAGCGCCGCCATTAATCGTCACACTCGGTAATTATTTCTGACAGCTCTAATGCCAAGGTCTTACTAACGAGTGCCAGACTGCGTGGGCAGCTTACGTTCCTTAAGGTAAACTGCCGCCTCTTCTTATACCTATAACGATTCGCCTGATGCCAACGACGTTTCAAGAGATTCCCCGCAACCGTCCGACTACGCCCCTGCTCGACCGGGCAGGCACGCCTGCGGGCCTGCGCCGCCTGGCCGAAGCCGAGCTGGAAACCCTGGCCGATGAGTTGCGCCTGGAATTGCTCTATACCGTCGGCCAGACGGGCGGGCATTTCGGTGCCGGCCTGGGTGTCATTGAGCTGACCATTGCGTTGCACTACGTGTTCGACACCCCGGACGACCGACTGGTGTGGGATGTGGGTCATCAGGCGTATCCGCACAAAATCCTCACGGGCCGTCGCGAGCAAATGGCGTCCTTGCGCCAGAAAGACGGCGTAGCCGCTTTCCCGCGTCGCTCCGAGAGCGAGTACGACACTTTTGGCGTTGGCCACTCCAGCACCTCGATCAGCGCAGCGCTGGGCATGGCCATTGCCGCCCGCCTGCAGAACAGCGACCGCAAGGCGATCGCCGTGATCGGTGACGGAGCGCTGACCGCCGGCATGGCCTTTGAAGCCCTGAACCACGCGCCGGAAGTGGATGCCAACATGTTGGTGATCCTCAACGACAACGACATGTCGATTTCGCGCAATGTGGGGGGGTTGTCCAACTACCTGGCCAAGATCCTGTCGAGCCGCACTTACGCCAGCATGCGCGAAGGCAGCAAAAAGGTGCTCTCGCGTCTGCCTGGCGCGTGGGAAATCGCTCGCCGTACCGAAGAATATGCCAAGGGCATGTTGGTACCCGGCACGCTGTTTGAAGAGCTGGGCTGGAACTACATCGGCCCTATCGATGGCCACGACCTGCCGACCCTGATCGCGACGCTGCGCAATATGCGCGACCTCAAAGGTCCGCAGTTCCTGCATATCGTCACCAAGAAAGGCAAAGGTTTTGCTCCCGCCGAAGCTGACCCGATCGGCTATCACGCCATCACCAAGCTTGAACCGCTGAACGCCCCGAAAGCGGCGCCAAAAGTGGCGAGCGGGCCGAAGTACTCGGCCGTCTTTGGCGAGTGGCTGTGCGACATGGCCGCCGCCGATGAACGCTTGATGGGCATCACTCCGGCCATGAAAGAAGGCTCGGACCTGATCGCTTTCAGCGAACGTTTCCCCAAGCGTTATTTCGACGTGGCGATTGCCGAACAGCACGCCGTGACGTTCGCTGCCGGCATGGCCTGCGAAGGCGCCAAGCCTGTCGTGGCTATTTATTCGACATTCCTGCAGCGCGGTTACGACCAGTTGGTGCATGACGTCGCCGTACAGAATCTGGACGTACTGTTCGCCATCGACCGTGCAGGTCTGGTGGGCGAAGACGGCCCGACCCACGCAGGCAGCTTCGACCTGTCGTTCCTGCGTTGTATCCCGGGCATGGTCATCATGACCCCGAGCGACGAGAACGAACTGCGCAAAATGCTCACCACCGGCCATCTGTACAACGGCCCGGCGGCCGTGCGCTACCCGCGCGGGACCGGCCCGAACGCACCCATCGAAAAAAACCTTGAGCCGCTGGAAATCGGCAAAGGCGTGATTCGTCGCCAGGGCTCCAAGGTCGCCATGCTGGTTTTTGGCGTGCAACTGGCCGAAGCCTTGCTCGTGGCAGAAAAAATCGACGCCACCGTGGTCGATATGCGCTTCGTCAAACCGATGGATGAAGCACTGGTACGCGAAATGGCTGCTAGCCATGAGCTGCTGGTGACCATCGAAGAAAACGCCATCATGGGTGGCGCCGGTGCGGGTGTCAGCGAGTTCCTGGCCCGTGAAAACGTGCTCAAGTCAGTCCTGCACCTGGGCCTGCCGGACATCTATGTTGAGCACGCCAAACCGAGCCAGATGCTGGCCGAGTGCGGCCTGGATGCGCCAGGCATTGAAGCCTCGGTGCGCCAGCGCATGGCATTGCTGGGTCTCTGACCAACCTGTACCTGTAGCAGCTGCCTTCGGGCTGCGATCGAGCCCGAAGGGATCGCGCTTTACATAGCGAAGGTCCTGCGGACCTTATCGCAGCCTGCGGCAGCGGCTACAGGTTTGATACCGAGAGCCCATGAAACACCTTCGTCTGGTTTTAATCCTCAGCAGCCCGTTGCTGGCCAACGCCGCCGAGCGCGAAGACGCGCTCAAACTCCCGCAAACACTGATCACCGGCAATCGTCAGGTTGAAGCGCGCTCCGACAGCAGCAGCGCCAACAGCGTGTTCACCCGTGAAGATATCGACCGCCTGCAACCCACCAGCCTGACCGACCTGCTGGGCCGGGTACCGGGTGTTCAAGTGGCGCGCAGCGGCGGGCGCGGCGGTTTGCCGGGGATTTATATTCGCGGCACCAAGTCGGCACAAAGCCTGGTGCTGGTGGACGGCCAACGCATGGCCAATGCCACTTCGGCCGACAGCAACTTGCAGTACCTGAATATCGATCAGATCGAACGCGTGGAAGTGCTGCGCGGATCGCGATCAGTGATCTACGGCAGTGATGCGATCGGCGGGGTGATTCAGATTTTCACTCGCCGTGGCGCCAATCAGGCCCCGCAGCTTCGAGTCCGCAGCGCGATGGGCAGCTATGGCAGCTCAGACAACAGCGTCGGGATATCCGGTGGTGATGCGCAAACACGCTACAACTTGAGCGCCAGTCTCGAACAGACCGCGGGGATCAACCGTACTCACGAGTCCTTCCCCAGCGACAACGACCATGATGCTTATCGCAACAAGTCACTCAGCCTGAATCTGAGCCACTACCTGAGCGAAGACCTTGAGGTCGGATTGACGGCGATGAAGAACATCGGCAAGACCGAACTCGACAACTCGTTCGGGCGCTGGGACCCGAGCACCATGACAGTCAGCGGCCAGCAACTTTACAGCGACTTCGATATCAGCAGCGTCGCCAGTTTTATCGACGCCCAACTCGCCGAGCGCTGGAATTCACGCCTGGAGCTGGGCCACAGCGAGAACCGTGAAAAAACCCGGGACAAGCTCAGCCCGGACCTCTACAGCTTCAATACCTATCGCGACTCGCTGAACTGGCAAAACAACCTGACGCTGGACGATCAAAACACCCTGATCCTGGGCGCAGACACCTATGAAGACCGCGTGCGCAGCAGTACTGTTTTCGACGAGGACAGTCGCTGGAACCGCGCCGCCTTTATCCAGCACCGCTTCCACGGTGATTACTTTTCGACCGAGCTGGGCCTGCGTCACGACCAGAACCAGCAATTCGGCAGCCACAACACCTGGAGCGCCAGCCTGACTGTACCGCTCAACGCCGACAATGATGTGCTGCTGTCTTACAGCGAAGGGTTTCGCGCACCTACGTTCAATGATTTGTACTACCCACAATTCGGCAACCCGAATCTCAAACCGGAACATTCCAAGAGCTACGAACTGCAGTGGCGCAGCCAACTGAGTGAAACCAGCCGCCTGGAAACCTCGCTGTACCGTACCGAGATTCGTGACGCGATTGTGGCCGATGCCGACTTCATCCAGCAGAACATCGGCGCAGCACACATCACCGGTTTCGAAAGTGCCTTGCAGCAGGAGTGGTTCGGCTGGCAGAGCAGTCTGGGCATCGCGATCATCGACCCTCGCGATAAAGGCACCGGCCACACGTTGGGCCGTCGCGCACGCCGGACGTTAAGCCTGGATCTGGATCGGCAATTCGACAAGATGGGTGTCGGCGCCAGTTGGCAAGCGGTGAGTAGCAGCTTCAACGATGAAGACAACAAGCAACCCATTGGCGGGTATGGCGTGCTGGGACTGCGCGGCAACTGGCAGGCCAGTTCAGAAGTGCGGTTCGATGTGAAGGTCGACAACCTGCTGGACAAGCGCTTCACCCGCGCGCTCTACAGCTATGACGGCAACTACTACGGCTATCGGGAAGAACGGCGCAGCTTGCAGTTGGCCATCACCTGGACCCCCGAGTTATGACACCTGCGGCAGCGACTACAGAGCCTTGATCAACTGCTCACACAATCTGGCGGTCGCTTCCAGCATCTGCCCGCTTGGGCGTTCCAGGCCTTTGTCGGCCAACAACAGCAAACGCCCATGCTTGACCGCATCAATTTGCGGCCAGGCTTTCCAGGCATCCAGCTGCGCCTGGGTGCTGGCAATGATCACCTCGGGATTGCGCTGCAGAACGGATTCAATACTGACTTGCGGCGCAGGCAGCTTGAGGTCGTCAAACACATTTTTCGCCCCGCACACGGCCAGCGCATCACTGATGATTTGCCCACCACCGATGGTGTACAGAGGCTGATCCCACACCTGATAGAACACTCGCACCGGCTTGTCGCTCTGATACTGCGCCCGTAACCCGGCAAGACGTTGACGCAACTGGCCAGCCAACTGGTGTCCCCGTGCCGGGCGCCCGAGGGCAGTGGCCAGGGCTTCAAGCTGATCCGCCAATTGTTCGAGGCTACCGGGCTCAGCAATGTAGGTCGGAATCTTCAGGTTACGCAGCTGTTCGCGCTGTGCGATGCCCACACTGCCCGGCCAGAGCAACAGCAGGTCGGGTTGAAGGCTGAGCAGGCGCTCCATGTCCAATTGCCCGTAGCGGCCCACCGAGGGCACGCTGACCAGCTCCGGTAATGGCTCGCCCGCATCCAGACGCCCCACCAGCACATCGGCAGCGCCCAGTTCGACAACCATTTCAGACAAGGAAGGTGAAAGGCTGACCACACGGAGGGTGGCCAGAGAAAGCATGCTGGCGCTCAGCAGCAGAGCCGCCAGCAAGACGCGCATCAGCCGACCTGGCGGGGAATGCGGTAAAGGTAAAACAGGACCAGCGTCGACAAGGCCAGCAGCAACAGGGGCACACCTTCAAGCCCGACAAACACTGCCAGGGCGGCGATCCAGGTGGGCAACCCCGCTGCCAGCAAGGCACGATGACGCACACGGGCCAGCTCATCCCAGGCCGCCGGTTCTTGCGGGGTGTCGAGGGCTTTTTGCAGGTTGATCAGGCCATGTTTGTATGGCCCGAACGTGCGCAGGGTCGCGAACATGGATGCCACGCCAGCAATAAAGAACGGCATCGTCAGATCAGGCAACAGCGGCTCGGAGTCGCCAAAAAACCAGTTGGCCAGCACCAGCGGGAGCAGGGTCAGTATCAACTGTTGCCACCAGCTGAAGCTCAGGCGCCGACGGCGCTGACCGCGGGTCACGCCGGGTCAGCCTCGTTTTGATGCTGGTTGCCCATCATGTGACCGAGCTTGTTGGCCTTGGTCGCCAGGTACAGTTTGTTGTGCGGGTTGTGCCCCGTGTGCAGCGGAACACGCTCTGCCACGGTGATACCCATATCGGTCAAGGCTTTGACCTTGCGCGGATTGTTGGTCATCAAACGCAACGACTGCACACCTACATGCTCAAGCATCGGCAGGCAGATGGCGTAATCGCGCTGGTCGGCAGCAAAGCCAAGACGCTCGTTGGCTTCAACGGTATCGGCGCCTCCATCTTGCAGCTCGTAGGCACGGATTTTATTCAACAAACCAATGCCACGGCCTTCCTGGCGCAGGTACAACAGCACTCCACGCCCTTCGCGGGCAATGGCCTGCAAGGCCGCTTCGAGCTGAGAACCGCAGTCACAGCGCTGGCTGAACAGGGCATCACCCGTCAGGCATTCAGAATGAACCCGCCCCAACACCGGAGCACCATCGGCCACGTCGCCCAAACTGAGCACAACGTGTTCACGGCCCGTGGTTTTCTCAAGGAAGCCATGCATGGTGAATTCGGCAAAGGGGGTAGGCAACTTGCAAGCGGCAACGAAAACGACGGGCACCGTGTGCTCCTGATCAGTTTGAGGACTGGAAATTCGCAGAGGCGGCATTGTAACAGGAGGTTCCAACAGACGCTTAGGCTGAATTACCGAGGATAAATATCTAAAAGTTTGATGACTTGTGGCACACACAGTACCTGTGGGAGCGGATTTGCTCGCGAAACAGGCGATGGGGTGTATCAGGCTGAACGTGGCGATGTCATCGCGGGCAAGCCCGCTCCCACAGAGTCAAGCATGAAAATGCTGATATCCGCGCACTGCAGGGGTGATGTCTGAGCCATCCGTATCCAGCAGAGTCACGCCCTGCCCTTCGACCACGCGACCAATCACATGGATCGGCCAGCCATCGGCCAGCAACGTCGGCAGTTCAAGCGCGGGCAAGGTGAACGCCAGAACATAATCGTCACCCCCGCTCAACGCCGCTTGCTGCGCACCGCCATCGCCCAGGAACTCTTCCAGCGCCAATGACACGGGCACCCGGTCCAGCTCAATCACCAGACCCGCCTGTGACGCCAAGGCAATATGGCCACAGTCGGCGAGCAGGCCATCGGAGATGTCCAATGCCGAAGTGGCTTTGCCGCGCAATGCCTGACCCAGCGCCAGCTGCGGCTGCGGCGACCAGTAATGGGCCAGCAACGGTTCGCTGATGATCGGCTCGGCGGTACGCTGCCCCAACACCAGCGGCAACGCGCCAGCCCCATTGCCCAGCTCACCGCCCACACACAACAGGTCGCCGGGTCGGGCACCGCTGCGGGTCAGGGCCTGGCCGTTGGGTACCCGGCCGAACACCGTGAGCGTCAGGCATAACGGGCCGCGCGTGGTGTCGCCGCCAATCAGGCGCAGGCCACAGGCTTGGGCCATCATGTTTAATCCGCGGGCATACGCCTCTAACCAATCGGCTTCAACCGTCGGCAAGGTCAGGGCAAGGGTAAAGGCGAGGGGTGTTGCGCCCATGGCCGCCAAATCGCTGGCCGCCACCGCCAGCGAACGCTGACCGAGCAAGAAAGGGTCGCAAGGATCTGCGAAGTGCACCCCGGCTACCAGGGTGTCGGTGGAAATTGCCAGCTGTTCCCCGAAGGGAACATCCAGCAGGGCGCAGTCGTCGCCAATCCCCAGGGCAACACCCTCGCCGCGCTGCGCACAGGGCGCGGCAGCGAAGAAGTTGCGGATCAGCTCAAACTCGCCCATGGCCGACAGCGCCGTTTAGCGCTTGTAAGCCTTTACTTCAGCTTCACGCAAGCGTGGCGCCAGTTTGTCGAGCACACCGTTGACGAACTTGTGGCCGTCGGTGGAACCGAACACTTTAGCCAGCTCGATACCTTCGTTGATCACAACGCGGTAAGGCACATCGACACGCTTGATCAGCTCCCAGGTGGACAGGCGCAGAACGGACAGCTCAACCGGGTCGAGTTCTTCGATGGTGATGTCCAGGCACGGAATCAGCGCAGCATCGATCTCGCCTTTGTGCGCAGGTACGCCGTGCAGGATTTCACGGAAGTAAGCGGCGTCAACGTCGGTGAAGTCGTTATCGACGCGAAACTGCGCTTCGATCTCGTTCAACGACTGCTTGGCCATGTGCCATTGGTACAGGGCCTGAGTCGCGAGTTGACGCGCTTCACGGCGCTTGGCGCTCTTGGAGGGTTTGCCAGCGTCCGCAGGTTTTGGATCGCGCGGGTTGAAACGATCGCTTTCGTCGGAAATCACTTGGCCTCCAACTGTGCCAACAGGCTGACCATTTCAAGGGCGGACAAGGCAGCTTCAGCGCCTTTGTTGCCGGCTTTGGTGCCGGAACGCTCGATGGCTTGCTCGATCGAATCAACAGTCAGTACACCGAATGCTACCGGTACGCCGAACTGCATGGACACCTGGGACAAGCCCTTGGTGCATTCGCCAGCAACGTATTCGAAGTGCGGAGTACCGCCACGAATCACGGCGCCCAGGGCGATGATGGCGGCGAACTCGTTGCGCTGGGCAACTTTTTGCGCAACCAGCGGGATTTCGAACGCACCCGGCGCACGAATGATGGTGATGTCGCTTTCGTTCACACCGTGGCGAACCAGGGCATCAACGGCACCACTCACCAGGCTTTCGACAACAAAGCTGTTGAAACGGCCAACTACCAGAGCGTAGCGCCCTTTGGGGGCGATGAAGGTACCTTCGATGGTCTTCAGGGTCATTCGGTATGTCTCGTATTAAAGAGCCAGAACGCACTCGCGTGCGTTCTTTAAGGATATTGGGCCACGAATTTCAGACAGGACACGACCGGTCTTTATTCGGAGGGCACGTATTCTACAACTTCCAGATCGAAACCGGATATGGCATTGAACTTCATTGGTGAACTCATGAGGCGCATTTTGCGCACGCCCAGGTCACGAAGGATCTGCGAACCGGCACCGACGATGCTGTAGGTGGTCTGTTTTTTCACCGGCGCGTGGTCCGCGGTTTCGCGAATATTGGCCAGCAATACGTCGCCGTCCAGCGGATGCCCCAACAACAGCACCACACCGCTGCCCGCCTCTGCTACCGCGGTCATGGCGGCGCGCAAGCTCCAGCGGCCCGGCTGTTTGACCATCAGCAGGTCACGCAGCGGGTCCATGTTATGCACCCGAACCAGGGTCGGTTCTTCGGCGCAAATCTTGCCCAGAGTCAGGGCCATGTGCACATCGCCTTCGACTGAATCACGATAGGTCACCAAATTGAATTGGCCCAGTTCGCTGTCCAGTGGCTGCTCGGCAATCCGCTGAACGGTACGTTCATGGATCATCCGGTAGTGAATCAGGTCGGCAATGGTGCCGATCTTGATGCCGTGTTCGGCCGCAAAGGTCTCCAGTTCCGGACGACGAGCCATGGTGCCGTCATCGTTCATCACTTCGCAGATCACGCCGCTTGGCTCGAAACCGGCCATGCGCGCCAGGTCGCAGGCCGCCTCGGTGTGACCGGCGCGGGCCAGGGTGCCGCCCGCCTGGGCCATCAGCGGGAAGATGTGGCCAGGGCTGACGATGTCTTCGGCCTTGGCGTCCCTGGCCGCAGCCGCTTGCACGGTACGCGCGCGGTCAGCGGCGGAAATGCCGGTGGTCACGCCGGTAGCCGCTTCGATCGATACGGTGAACTTGGTGCCAAAGCCGGAGCCATTGCGCGGCGCCATCAATGGCAGCTTGAGCAGCTCGCAGCGCTCGCGGCTCATCGGCATGCAGATCAGCCCACGGGCGAAGCGCGCCATGAAGTTGATGTGCTCGGCCTTGCAGCACTCGGCGGCCATGATCAGGTCGCCTTCGTTCTCGCGGTCTTCGTCATCCATGAGGATGACCATCTTGCCTTGGCGGATATCTTCAACCAGTTCTTCGATGCTGTTGAGCGCCACGCGGCACCCCCTTAAGTCAGGATTTGAGGTAGCCGTTGGCGGCCAGAAAACTTTCGCTGATGCCACCCGAGGTCGGCTCGGCGGCTTTGTCGCCCAGCAGCAGACGCTCAAGGTAACGCGCCAGCAAATCGACTTCGAGGTTGACCCGGCGACCCGGACGATAATCGTCCATGATGGTTTCGCTCAGGGTGTGCGGAATGATGGTCAGGGAGAACTCGGCGCCGTTGACCGAGTTCACGGTCAGGCTGGTGCCGTCGACCGTGATCGAGCCTTTGTGGGCGATGTACTTGGCCAGTTCCTTGGGCGCACGGATACGAAACTCGATGGCACGGGCGTTCTCTTCACGGGAGATCACTTCACCCACGCCATCAACGTGACCGCTCACCAGATGACCACCCAGGCGCGTGGTCGGCGTCAGGGCTTTTTCCAGGTTGACCCGGCTGCCGCTTTTCAGGTCGTTGAACGCGGTGCAGTCCAGGGTTTCGCGGGTGACCTCAGCCCCAAAGCCGTTGCCCGGCAGTTCCACGGCGGTCAGGCACTCCCCATTGATCGCGATGCTGTCGCCGAGTTTGACATCGCTCAGGTCGAGCTTGCCGGTGTCGATGGAAACTCGCACATCACCGCCCTTGGGGGTCAATGCACGGATGCTGCCGATGGATTCGATGATGCCGGTAAACATGGCGTTCCCCTTGAGAACAAAGCCTGCGTAAAACGAAGACTGAGAATTATACGCTCGCTGGCGGCACGGGAATGGCGGTGACTCGCCAGTCATCGCCCACCGCGCGCATTTCAGTGATTTTGAGCAATGGTGCTTCGCTCATGTGGGTCAACGGCAACTCAAGCAGTGGCCGGGCTGTGGAGCCCAAGAACTTGGCCGCGACGAAGATCTGGTACTCATCGACCAGGCCTTGATCGGCAAATGCCCCGGCCAGGCGCGGACCGGCCTCGACCAGCACTTCGTTGACGCCGCGTGCCGCCAGCGCAACCAGCAATTTGCGCAGATCAACCTGGCCGTTGGCACCGTGGATCACCAGGCATTCGGGCCCCGTGCGGTACTGCTCGGCAGGTGGCACGCAGGTGGCGACCAGCGCCGGGCCAGCCTTGAAAAACGGCGCATCCAGCGGCACCCGCAAACGCCCGTCGATCAGTACCCGCAGCGGCGGCCGGCTGAGCGCCAATGCCGTCAGCTCAGGGCTCAGACCCAGCTCGGGGCCACGCACGGTCAGGCGCGCGCCGTCGGCCAGAACCGTATCGGCACCGGTCAGTACGACGCTGGCCTGGGCCCGCAGACGCTGTACCGCAGAGCGCGCCTCGGGACCGGTGATCCACTGGCTTTCGCCATTGGCCATCGCGGTGCGACCATCAAGGCTCATCGCCAGCTTGACCCGCACAAACGGCAGACCATGTTCCATGCGCTTCAGGAAGCCCGGGTTCAGCGCCCGGGCATCGGCTTCCAGCACACCGCTGAGCACTTCAATCCCGGCGTCGGCCAGACGCTTGAGGCCGCGCCCGGCGACTTCCGGATTGGGGTCCTGCATGGCCGCAACCACACGCGCCACGCCAGCCGTGATCAGGCCTTCGGCGCACGGCGGGGTGTGGCCGTGATGGCTGCACGGCTCAAGGGTGACATAGGCCGTGGCGCCACGGGCCAGCTCGCCCGCTGCGCGCAGGGCGTGGACTTCGGCATGGGGCTCGCCGGTGCGCACATGCCAGCCTTCGCCAACGATCTGCCCGTCACGCACGATCACGCAACCGACACGCGGGTTGGGATGGGTGGTGTACAAACCGTTGCGCGCCAACTCGATGGCGCGGGCCATGTAATGGATGTCTAAAATCGATTGTTCAGGGGACTGGGTCATTCTTTGGAAGGCTCACGGGCAAGTCGGTCGATCTCTTCGCGGAACTCGTTCAAGTCCTGGAAGCGTCGATAGACCGAGGCAAAGCGGATATAGGCCACTTCGTCGAGCTTTTGCAGCTCGCCCATGACCAGTTCACCAACAACCAGCGATTTGACTTCACGTTCGCCGGTGGCGCGTAGCTTGTGCTTGATTCGGGCAAGGGCGGCTTCAAGGCGCTCGACACTCACCGGGCGCTTTTCCAGCGCCCGCTGCATGCCGGCGCGCAGCTTATCTTCGTCGAAGGGCTGACGACTGCCGTCTTGCTTGATCAGACGGGGTAACACCAACTCGGCTGTTTCAAAGGTGGTGAAACGCTCACCACAGGCCAGGCATTCGCGCCGGCGACGCACCTGGTCGCCCTCGGCGACCAGACGCGAGTCGATGACTTTAGTGTCGTTGGCACCGCAGAAGGGACAGTGCATGGTGGCAGCCAACAAAAATGGGGAGCGCCATGTTAGCGCATCCCACTGGCAAGACAAGCCATAGGCTTTACGGTATACAGACGGGCTACTATGTTTTACACCATCTGTTACATCGACTGACCTGCTGCTGGAGCCGTGTATGCCGCTACGAACGCTTGTTTTGCTGTGCCTTGCCAGTTTGCTGGTGGCTTGTAGCAGTGAGCCACCCAAATCGGCACAGCCCCAAGTGCTGACGCAGCCAAAAACCGACGCCCCGGCTGACCTTGGCCCGCTACCGGCGTATCAGCGCGAGTTGAGTGGCGTACTGACTGGTGTGCCGGCAGGCGCCGAGGTTGAGCTGGCCATACTGATCGTCGACGACCGCGGACGCCCCCAAGGACTGATGGCCAGCAGCAAAATCATCGGCAACAACCAGGCCCTGCCATTCAAGCTGCGATTCAACCCCGAGGCCTTCCCGGCCGGTGCGCGGGTCGAACTGCGCGGACGCGCCAGCCAGTCCGGGCAACTGATCCTGCACCTGCCTTCACGGATTATCAGCCAGCCCACTACGCAGGCGCTGGGGACCCTGGCACTCGTCAAAGCGCCATGAACACACCGCTAGACCTGCAGCAGTCGCTAGGCGAGTTATTGGGTGATGCGCAACTGGTCATCACCGACTTGCCCGACACCGCGCTCAAGCTCTGGTTGATCGATGCGCACAATATGGATCGCGCCTTCACCCCTGACGAAACCCGGCGCATTCTCTACGAGCCGCCCTATTGGGCGTTTTGCTGGGCCAGCGGGTTGGCGTTGGCGCGCTTTCTGGCCGATCGGCCGCACTGGGTCAAAGGCAAGCGCGTGCTGGATTTTGGTGCTGGCTCCGGCGTCGCGGGGATTGCTGCTGCCCGGGCCGGGGCGCTGGAAGTCGTGGCCTGCGACCTTGACCCGCTGGCGCTGGCAGCATGCCGGGCAAATGCGCAACTCAATGATGTGGAGCTCGGCTATTCCAGGGACTTTTTTGCCGAGGCCGACCGGTTTGACCTGATCCTGGTGGCTGACGTGCTGTATGACCGCGAAAACCTGCCGCTGCTGGATCACTTCCTCGCCCGCGGCCAACAGGCGCTGGTCGCTGATTCCCGGGTGCGTGACTTCAGGCATCCGCTGTATCGGCAGCTGGAAATGCTCAAGGCACTGACCTTGCCCGATCTGGCCGAACCCCACGAATTTCGCAACGTCAGCCTGTATCACGCGCAACGCGAACCAACGCCTTTCAGCGCTCGCGTCCAGCCTTTATAGTTGCCCTCATTTACCTGCTTCGAGACACATAATGAATCAGCCTACGCCCTCTTTCAGCTTCGACGTAACCTCCGCTGACTTCGACAAACTGGTTGTACAGGCGTCTTTCGAGCAGCCCGTGCTGGTGGATTTCTGGGCCGAGTGGTGCGCGCCCTGCAAGGTGATGCTGCCGATCCTGGAACAAATCGCCGAGGACTATCAGGGCGAGTTGCTGCTGGCCAAGGTCAATTGCGATGTCGAGCAGGACATTGTGGGCCGTATCGGCATTCAGACTTTACCCACGGTCGTGCTGTTCAAGGACGGTAAGGTGGTCGACGGGTTCCAGGAAGCACAGCCTGAATCGGCGATCCGCGCCATGCTCGCCCCCCACGTGGTCATGCCTGAACCTGAGGTAGAAGACCCGCTGGTACAGGCCCAGGCGCTATTTGCCGAAAGCCGTTTTGCCGATGCCGAAGCCCTGCTCAAAAGTATCCTGACCGAAGACAACAGCAACGCCAAGGCACTGATCCTGTACGGCCGTTGCCTGGCCGAGCGCGGTGAGTTGACTGAAGCGCAGGCCGTGCTGGATGCCGTCAAAAGCGACGAGCACAAAGCCGAACTGGCAGGAGCCAAGGCTCAGCTGACGTTTTTGCGTCAGGCGGCCGATTTGCCGGATGTTGCCGATTTGAAAACCCGCGTGGCGCAAAACCCGCAGGACGATGAAGCGGCGTACCAACTGGCGATTCAGCAATTGTCGCGCCAGCAATATGAAGGGGCTCTGGACGGCTTGCTGAAGTTGTTTACCCGCAACCGCAGCTATAACGAAGGCATCACCCACAAGACGTTGCTACAAGTGTTCGACCTGCTGGGCAACGACCACCCGCTGGTCACCACGTACCGCCGCAAACTGTTTGCTGCGCTGTACTAAACGCCGATACATCTCTGTAGCAGTTGCCGAGGGAACGAGGCTGCGTTCGGCGGCAGCTGCTACAGGGTTTTTGTTACGCCCCGTCAACCCAGCTATAGATCGGTGAGTCTGCACCGCTGATCACCTTGACCTCGGCACAATGACGCAGGCGCACCAACAAGCGCTTGCCTGCGCCCGTACTGCCGGTCAGCGCTTCAAGCTGGCCCAGCAGTTCAGGCCCGGTCATCTGGCCAGCCTTGCGCAGCAAGTCTTTGGTCGTTTCCCATACCGCATCGTCCTGACTCGCGGGCTTGGCAGGTGGCGCAGCGGCCGCCGCATCACCCACAGGCAACTGCGCACCCAGCTTCGCCCAATCGCTATCATCCAGCTCCACCGTCAAATCGACCGGCCAGTCACCTATCGTTCCGCGAATGCGCACCATCGTTGTGCTCCTGAAATTTCATGAAGCCATGCTCCCATGCGTCTTGCGTAACGCCAAGCACACGGGCAAACTCTCGCAACACTTGTTATAAGATCACATAACAAAACATTCATATTTCTTGCTGGAGTGCTCCCATGCGCCGTTTGCTTCTTGCTTTGCCGTTTGCCTTGTTGCCGCTGGCGATGGCTCACGCCGCCGACGATCACGACCATGAACACGGCAGCCTGGCGCCCCATGAGCATGGCGTGGGAAGCTTGAATGTGGCGCTGGACGGTCAGACACTGGAACTGGACCTCGACGGTCCGTCAATGAATCTGGTGGGCTTTGAACACGTGGCCACGACCCAAGATGATAAAGCCAAGGTCAGTTTGGCCCGTAAACAACTGGAAGACCCGCTGGTACTGTTCAGCATCCCGAAGGCAGCTGGCTGCATAGCTGACGATCAGGAGCTCAAGAGTCCGCTGTTCGAACCGGCTCCTGAAGAAGGCGCAGCCAAGGGCGAGCACCACCATAGCGATATCGAAGCCCACTACGCGTTTACGTGCAGCAAACCGGATGCTCTGAAAGCCCTGGACCTGACCCAGTTTTTCAAGACATTCCCCGGCACTCATAAATTCAAGGTACAACTGATCGGCCCAAGCGGTCAGCAAGCGGTGGAAGTGACGGCCAAGGCACCTACGTTGAAGTTTTAAATACCCGCCCCTCTGTGGGAGCGGGCTTGCTCGCGATGGCGTCACCGTGCTTTCACTGAAAGACTGCAGCGTCTGAATCGCGAGCAAGCCCGCTCCCACAAAAAACACCCCCCGATGACACAGGCGATTTCCTCCCCCCATGACCCAAGCACTTATCGAACTGAGCGACCTGAGCTTCAGCTGGCCGGGACACCCCGTGCTGCTGGATATCCCGGCGTTTCGCCTGGAACCCGGTGAAACCCTGTTTCTCAAAGGCCCCAGCGGTAGCGGTAAAACCACACTGCTGGGCTTGCTGGGGGGGGTTCAAAAAGCCAACCGGGGCACGATCCGCTTGCTGGGCCAGGAACTGAGCGAGCTAGGCTCGGGGGCGCGCGATCGTTTTCGGGTTGATCACACGGGCTATATCTTTCAGCAGTTCAATCTGCTGCCGTTTTTATCGGTTCGCGAGAACGTTGAACTGCCTTGCCATTTTTCCAAACTACGCGCCAGCCGTGCCGTGCAGCGTCATGGCAGTGTGGATAACGCCGCACAAACCCTGCTCGCACATTTGGGCCTCAAAGACCCGGCACTGCTGGAACGACGCGCAGATTCACTTTCGATTGGCCAGCAGCAGCGTGTCGCCGCCGCCCGCGCACTGATCGGCCAGCCCGAACTGGTGATTGCCGACGAACCCACTTCCGCGCTGGATGCCGACGCCCGTGAAGCCTTTATCCAGTTGCTGTTTACCGAGTGCCGCGAGGCTGGCGCCAGCCTGCTGTTTGTCAGTCACGATCAAAGCCTGGCCCCCCTGTTCGACCGCAACCTGTCGTTGTCTGAACTCAATCGCGCTGCAACAAAGGTAGAGGTCTGAGATGTATCTGTTTCGTCTAGCGCTGGCCAGTCTGGCTAACCGTCGCTTTACCGCACTGCTGACTGCCTTCGCCATTGCCCTTTCGGTGTGCCTGCTGCTGGCAGTCGAGCGGGTGCGCACCGAAGCCAGGGCCAGCTTTGCAAGCACCATCAGCGGCACAGACCTGATCGTTGGCGCCCGCTCAGGCTCGGTCAACCTGCTGTTGTATTCGGTGTTTCGCATCGGCAATGCCACCAACAATATTCGTTGGGACAGCTTTGAGCACTTCGCCAACAACCCGAAAGTGAAATGGGCAATTCCCATGTCCTTGGGCGATTCTCATCGTGGTTATCGGGTGATGGGCACCAACGAGAACTACTTTGAGCACTACCAGTACGGCCACAAGCAAAACTTGAAACTGGACAGTGGCCGCGCCTTTGCAACCGATCCGTTCGAGGTGGTACTGGGCGCCGAAGTCGCCGAGGCCCTGCACTACAAACTGGGGGACAAGCTGGTGCTGGCCCATGGCGTGGCAGCGATCAGCCTGGTCAAGCATGACGACAAACCGTTCACCGTGGTCGGTATTCTCAAGCGCACCGGCACCCCGGTTGACCGCACACTGCATATCAGTCTTGGCGGCATGGAAGCGATTCACATCGACTGGCATAACGGGGTGCCCGCCCAGGGTAGCGGACGTGTCAGCGCGGACCAGGCACGCAATATGGACCTCACGCCACAGGCCATCACCGCTTTCATGCTGGGCCTGAACAGCAAGATTTCAACCTTTGCCCTGCAACGTGAAATCAATGAGTTTCGCGGCGAGCCCATGATGGCCATTTTGCCAGGCGTAGCCCTGCAAGAACTCTGGAGCCTGATGAGCACCGCTGAAAAGGCGCTGTTTGTGGTTTCGCTGTTCGTGGTGTTGACCGGGTTGATCGGCATGCTCACGGCGATTTTGACCAGCCTCAATGAGCGTCGGCGCGAGATGGCGATTCTGCGCTCCGTGGGCGCACGGCCCTGGCACATCGCAACCCTGCTGATCTTCGAAGCGCTCGCGCTGGCATTGGCCGGAGTGATTGCTGGCGTTGGTTTGCTGTATGTGTGCATTGCCATTGCACAAGGCTACGTGCAATCCAATTACGGGCTGTATTTGCCACTGGCATGGCCAAGTGAATATGAATGGACGCTGCTGGGCGGTATTCTGGCGGCGGCCCTGCTGATGGGCTGCGTGCCCGCATGGCGCGCCTACCGACAATCGCTGGCCGATGGCCTGTCCATTCGTTTATGAGCTTAAGTTTATGAAAAGGTCTGCACTGTCACGCGCAGTACTGGCGCTGTTACTGCTGGTGGCCACACCGCTGTGGGCGGCCGAGCCAAAAGAGCTGACATGGTCAGAGATGATCCCGGCGGATGCGCCGCCTGAAGCCCCGGACATGACACCCTTGCACGACTTGTCTCAAATGGGTGACATGGAGACCGCACCAGCAGCCAGACAGGACTTGCCCAATGCGCCGGTGGTCCCGGCGCTGGACGGCCAACTGATCCGCCTGCCGGGCTATATCGTGCCCCTTGAAGTCAGCGAAGACGGCCGTACCACCGACTTCTTACTGGTGCCCTACTTCGGCGCCTGTATCCACGTACCACCACCACCGTCAAACCAGATCGTGCATGTAACCAGCAAAGAGGGCGTCAAACTCGAGGAGCTGTACCAGCCGTACTGGATCGTAGGCGCGATGCAGGTCAAGGCCAGCACCAGCGAACTGGCCGATGCGGGCTATCAGATGGATGCGCAGAAAATCGTGGTGTACGAGTTGCCTGAGTAAATCAAAAGCCCCGTGCACTCTTGGCAACTAACGAATTTTTCACAACCTCATCTTTTCATTGAGCTGGGTCAACTGAACGGAGCTGCGGGCTCATTACCATTGGTTATATAAATTTTAAATATCCCAATGGAGCTCCCATGCACAAGTCTTTGCTCAGCGCAGCCGCCCTTGCGCTCGCTGTCGTCGCCCCTCTTGCTCACGCACACACCGAAGGCGACATCATCCTGCGTGCCGGTGCCATCACCGTAAACCCGAAAGCCGACAGCTCCAGCGTCAAGGTTGATCAGGGCCCATTGGCAGGCACCGATCTGGGCGGCAAGGCGACCATGAGCAGCGACACGCAACTGGGTCTCAACTTTGCTTACATGATTACCGATCATGTGGGTATTGAACTGCTGGCGGCAACGCCGTTTGAACATGACGTCAAACTCAAGGGCACCGGCCTGGATGCGGCCAACGGTAAGCTGGGCAGCCTCAAGCACTTGCCGCCGACCCTGAGCGTTGTTTACTACCCACTGGACTCCAAGTCGGTGTTCCAGCCTTACGTCGGTGCCGGTATCAACTACACCTGGATCTACGACGAGCACGTCGGCAGCAGTGCCAGCGCCGCGGGTTTCGACAACTTCAAGGCGAAAAACTCCTGGGGCATGGCATGGCAGCTGGGCGCTGACTACATGCTGACCGACAACATCATGATCAACGCCCAGGCGCGCTATATCGATATCGATACCCGCGCGACCGTAGAAAACAACGGCGTTGCACCGGGCACACGCGCCAAGGTCAACGTTGATGTAGACCCGTGGGTTTACATGGTAGGCCTGGGCTACAAGTTCTAAGCCAGCCACCCATAAAAAAGGCGCCCGAAAGGCGCCTTTTTTTGTGGGCAAAAAACCCTTAGCGGCCCAGCAGGCGCGCCAGCCCGACACTCATCGGTGTGGTTTCGCCCAGCGTGAAGCGCTGCAATAGACGGGTGTTATCGGCACGGGAATGACGGATATCGCCAGAGCGGGCCGGACCGTGGCTGATAGGTGGTAACTCTCCAACGACTTCGCTCAGGGCTGCAAGCATCTGATTGAGCGTTGTGGCCTTGTTCAATCCAACGTTGATCGCGCCCTCTTCAGCCTTTGTGGCTTCCACGGCCTGCACCAGAATCTTGACCAGATCACCCACGTACACGAAGTCACGTGTTTGCTCGCCATCGCCAAAAATGGTGATAGGCAGGCCCTTTTCAGCACGCTCGCTGAAAATGCTGATCACGCCGGAGTACGGTGAGGATGGATCCTGGCGTGGACCAAAGATATTGAAGAAGCGAAAAATGACCGGTTCCAGGCCGTGTTGGCGGCGGTAGAAATCCAGGTAGTACTCGCTGGACAGCTTGTCGGCTGCGTAAGGCGTCAACGGCGCTTTTGGCGTGTCTTCGACGATCGACTCACCTTCGCCATTGTTGCCGTACACCGCAGCACTGGACGCGAATACAACACGCTTGATGCCCGTTTCGCGCATGGCTTCGCACACGTTCAGGGTGCCGATGAAGTTGCTCTGATGCGTGCGTACCGGATCGTCCACCGACGCCTGTACCGAAGCGACCGCTGCCAGATGAACCACGGCACTGCAACCGGCCATGGCCTTGGTCACCAGTGCGGCATCAGCCACATCACCTTCAATCAGTTCGAGACGCGAGTTGTCCATTGGCAGATTGCTGCGCTTGCCTGTGGACATGTCATCGAGAATTCTTACGGAGTAGCCCTTGGCCAGCAAGGCATCTACCAGATTGGAACCAATAAAGCCGGCGCCACCGGTGATTAAAACGGGAGCATCAACCATGACGATAAAACCTGTCCAGTAAAGCGGGAAGAGCCGCACGCCATGCGCGAGGCTTGATCCCGAAGGTGTGTAGAATTTTTTTGCAGGCCAGCACCGCGTGCTGGGGCTCTTCAGCCGCATCCGGCCGCGCGGCATGGGCCTGGGGCGTAGGTGCCTCAACTGCCAGCGGGTGCAGATTGCGCGCCTCGGCCAGAATCGCCTGCCCCAGCGCCAGCGGCGTCGTCGCTTCATGTCCGGCGTAGTGGTAAGTGCCCCACAGAGGCGCCGCACAATCAAGCTGCTTGAGTACAGAGATAATAACCCGTGCGGCGTCGTCCACCGGTGTCGGGTTGCCCCGTCGGTCATCGGCCATCAGCAGTTCGCCCGGCTTTTCGGCCTGGGCCAGAAACCGCCCAAGGGTGCCGTCGGGACTGTCATCAAGTAACCAGCCAAAACGCAGCAGCACGTGTTGTGGGCAAATGGCCCTCACACTTTGCTCGATGCGCCACAGGGCCTGACCGCGCAACCCGAGCGGAACGGGCTCGTCTTTCTCGCTGTAGGCCGTGGCTCGCGACCCATCGAAAACTCGATAGCTGGAAGGCTGCAGCAAGGTGATGCTGTGGTGCTGGCACAACTCGGCCAGACGCTCGACAGCACGCTCTTGGGCGCCAAGGCGTGCCTCGCTCACGGACTGCGCCTGGAACCAGTCGAAGTAGTACGCAAGGTTGATGACAGCATCCGGGCGGGTGTCATCGAGCAGCTGCGTGAGGCTCGCGGCGTCCCAACCGTCTTGCGGTGGACGCGGGGCAAGGAAATTAATGTCTTCCTCGGCACCCAGACGAATCAGCGCCTGCCCGAGGGCATTTCCGCCGCCCAATAACATAAGGCGCATTCGCATAAAGTATGCAGACCCAGTCTATTCAGAACGGTGATGTATACCAGAAAATCAGCCGTGAAAGCTGCTGACCATGATCAAGATAGCCGCATTTTGCGGGTTTCTGCCCCGCGCGTCACTGACAAACTGCCCCCATGCAGTTGGTCCTCACTGTGATCTCGGCGGGATGTCTGACAGCAATACCGTAGGCCGTTGAGCCAAAGAGTCCGTTTGCGACGCTTGTTCCGACTCACGCACGGGCATCAGAAACCCCTGTGGATAATGTTGCGCAAAATGCACGTCCGGCGACTTATCCACAAGCTTTTTAAGCCGGTCATTGAACGCCCGGCTAACGGTGTTCTGCGCCCCGGACAGGGTGCGGAACTGCGCAGTAATCGTCACCCCGTCCAGGGTCATGCTGTCGACACCAAAGATGGTCAACGATCCCTGCAAGCTGAGACTCAGCAATGGATCGCCAGTAATCTGATTCCCCGCCTCCCGGATCAGAGCCGTCGCTTTATCCATGTCGGTGTCGTAGGTGAACTGCACTGAAAAAAATGCGTAGGCAAACTGCCGGGAGTGGTTGATCACCGCCTTGATCTGACCAAACGGCACCGAGTGGACAAAGCCTCGCGAGTCCCGCAGGCGCAACGTACGGATGGTCAGCCCCTCGACCGTACCCGCGTGGGAAGAGTCGACCACCACCCAATCGCCGACCGAAATGGTGTCTTCAATGATGATGAACAACCCAGTAATGACATCTTGCACCAACTGTTGAGAGCCAAAGCCGATCGCGAGGCCGATAACCCCGGCCCCCGCCAGGAAGGGAGCTACGTTCACCCCCAGATTGGCCATAGTGGTGATGGTACAGATCACCACCAACACCACTTTGATCGCATTGCGGGCCAACGGCAGGATGGTTTTGATCCGCGTGCTGGGTTCGTGGGTGCCACGCCGGTTGGTCGTGGGCTCCAGTGCTTGTTGAATGGCCGTGTCGAGCACGACCCATGACAGCCAGGTCACCAGGAAAATCAGCAGGATGTGCCCCAGCGAGTCACTGATAACCCTGCCGGTGCTGCTGTCCGATGCAAAGGCCAGCAACGAGAAACCCCAGATTTTCGCCAAGAGCTCAATAAAGCTCACTGCCAGGACAATGCGCAACAAGGCGTAAACCACATTTATAAAGCGATCTTTGTAGGCTCCGGAGCTTCGAATTCTCGTGCGAAATGAATGATGCAGAATCGTACTCAGAAATACCGTGCCGATCAGCAATCCGGATGTCAGCAGCGCATTGCGCAAAGCACGCTCACTGCCCTCACCCACGCCCAGCAAGTTGAGTGCCGTTGCCAGCAGCATCAGCAACAGGGGCCAATACCAGAGCACCGAAAAAATGCGCAATGACTCTTGCAATGCGGGCTGCCCCAGACGCTGGGCCAAGGCCCTGTTACGAAACAGATGAGCGACGGGACGGCGAAGCCGGACTGCCAAAAAGGCCAGAATGGCGCATGCCAGCAACCCTGAAAAAACCGAGAGGCAACTGGTAATGTTGCCGCCAATTTCCTGAGTGATTTGCGGGCTGTTCATGGCATCACTCAGGGCTGCCAAAAAGCCGATGAAAAATAGCGGACGCATGGCGTACTCGCGAATGATCTGGACTGCGATCCGCTTGTGTTCCACCTCAAACATCGTATTCAGTGACAGCACCAGTGCCGAGCAGAACACCCCTGCACTGCTCGCATAGGACAGGCTGAGCGCCAGCGAACGGCCAAGGGTGTCGTTCAGAAAACGACTGACATACAGCGTCAACACTATGCTCAGCAGCGCAGGCACCAGATAAGGCAGCCCGAAACCGATAAACGCTTGTATCCGCTCCCGGCTGTTAATGCGTCGGCTCTTGCCCAGATAAATTGCCAGCCAACGTCCCGCCAGCATTAATCCGATGAACGCGCCTGCCCAGATCAAGGACAACAGGAAAAAGTCCCACACACCGCTCCACGAGGGATGAGTCGATGCCTGGATTACCAGGGCCTCAACCTCTTCTGCAGCCCGTTTGGAGCGCAAACTCCAGGCGCTCAACTGCTCCACGCTGGAGCCCAGCTGGCTCTGCACCTCATCCATACCGGCACCCAGGGCACCCAGCAAGCCGCCATCGACCAGAACCGGCGGCTTACCGTCAGACTCTTCGGCTTTCATGATGGAGGCCAGCGTAGGCGCTGCCTGAACAACACCGTTGCCTGTTAACAACAGGATGAGGAACAAACATGCTGTTTTGAATGTGAGCAAACCTTGAGATCCCCCTGGACAAGTCTGGCGAGCAGATCGCAACCAGCCAAAAATTCAGCTGGCAACTCGACGCGCAGTTCCCGGTACAGCGTAGTCAATACACGGATTAACCCCGCACCTTCGTGCGAAAACTCTCTCATATGCAACTCAAGCGCGCCCTGTCACGGGTCAACCGTGCCCTCCCTTCCAAATGCGCGGCACAAAAAAAGGCCCGTCGCTGTGTCAGCGACGGGCCTTTCTCAGTACTTCAATGCAGCTCGAAAGCTACAAATCAGAATGGAATATCATCATCGAAGCTGTCGAAGTCCGGAGCAGGTTGTGGTGCCTGCTGTTGCGGCGCTGGACGCGACTGCTGCTGAGGCTGCTGTTGCGGCGCAGGGCGTTGAGCCTGCTGACGCGGAGCGGATTGCTGTTGCTGGTAGTTGTTACCACCGCCCTGGTTTTGCTGGTCGCCCTGTGGACGGCCACCCAACAGCTGCATGGTGCCTTGCATGTCGACCACGATTTCGGTGGTGTAACGCTTGATACCGTCTTTTTCCCACTCGCGGGTCTGCAGCTTGCCTTCGATGTAAACCTGCGAACCCTTGCGCAGGTATTCGCCAGCGATTTCGGCAACTTTGCCGAACATCGATACACGGTGCCATTCAGTCTTTTCGACTTTCTGACCGGTCTGCTTGTCAGTCCACTGTTCGCTGGTTGCCAGACTCAGGTTGGTCACGGCATTACCGTTAGGCAAGTAGCGAACTTCGGGATCCTGGCCGCACGTGCCGACCAATATAACTTTGTTAACCCCACGGGCCATAACGTTCTCCTAGGCTTCGCACGTCGGCGCTGGGTTAACCAACTGCTCGAGTGTCGCGCGATCCAATAGTTCGGTGTCCAATTTGATATAAATCGCAGCTTCTTCAGCCACGATCACTGCATCTGTAACGCCAGCAACTGCCTTCAAACGCTCGGTCAGACCTGCTTCGCGGAGCGCCTCAGGCGATAACGGCAAGCGCAGGCTGGTTACATATGGTGGTTCACGCATGGTAACAGCAAAGGCCAACCAGAGTGCAGCCAGACCTGCGCCTCCAAGGAACACAACCGACAAACCGCCATGCTGGAATAACCAGCCGCCGAGTATGCCACCCAGTGCCGAACCCAGGAATTGACTGGTGGAATAGACCCCCATCGCCGTGCCCTTGCCACCCGCCGGTGAAACTTTGCTGATCAGCGAAGGCAATGAAGCCTCAAGCAGGTTGAACGCGGTAAAGAACACTACGGTACCAATCACCAATGCGCGCAAGCTGTCGCCAAACTGCCAGAAGAATAGCTCAGTGAGCATCAACGTCGCGACGGCACCGAGTAAAACTCGTTTCATTTTGCGTTTCTTTTCGCCATAGATAATGAACGGGATCATGGCGAAGAAAGAAATCAGCAAGGCTGTCAGGTACACCCACCAGTGCTGCTCCTTGGGCAGTCCGGCCTTTTCGACCAGAGCCAGCGGCAACGCGATAAAGCTCGACATCAACATGGCGTGCAACACAAAAATGCCGAGATCCAGACGCAGCAGGTCGGGATGGCGCAAGGTTGGCAGCAAAGCCTGCCTGGCCACGCCGGACTCGCGGTGCTGCAAGGTCCCGGTCGAGCGCGGCACCATGAACATGACAATCACGATCCCCAGCAGTGCCATGGCACCTGTCGCCAGAAACAGGCCAGACAGACCAAAGGCACGGGTCAGCAGTGGCCCCACGACCATTGCAACCGCAAATGACAAACCAATGGTCATGCCGATCATGGCCATCGCCTTGGTGCGGTGCTGCTCACGGGTGAGGTCAGACAAAAGCGCCATAACGGCAGCAGAAATTGCACCCGCCCCCTGCAGGATTCGTCCCGCGATAACGCCCCAAATCGAATCTGAGTTAGCCGCCAGCACGCTACCCAAGGCGAAGACAATCAGCCCCAGATAAATGACCGGGCGCCGTCCAATACGGTCGGAAATCACACCAAACGGGATCTGAAAAATGGCTTGGGTCAGGCCATAAGCGCCAATTGCCAGACCTATCAGGGCGGGCGTCGCACCGGCAAGGTCCATCCCATAGGTTGCCAAAACCGGCAACACCATAAACATGCCTAGCATACGGAAGGCGAACACCAGGGCCAGACCGCTTGCCGCTCGGGTCTCGCCGCTACTCATGCGTTCGCTGTGGGGATCGTGCATGGAAAAACCTCATGTGAACCGGCGGCGATTCTATCAGTCCCATCGAGTAACAGCACATACGCGAGAGAGCCGCGACGCTTTGTCACGCAAAAGTTATAAAGGCTGCTTGAATGACATCGTGCCATCAAGGCCTGCACAGCTTTCATACAGATCCGTATACTCATTCGTTTACGTTATGCCCGCCAAGCGAGGCCGCAGTGGACAAGATCCTGATACGTGGGGCACGAACCCACAACCTGAAGAACATCGACCTGACCCTGCCAAGGGACAAACTGATCGTCATCACCGGACTGTCTGGCTCCGGCAAATCATCCCTGGCGTTTGACACTTTGTATGCTGAAGGCCAGCGCCGTTATGTCGAGTCGTTGTCCGCCTATGCGCGGCAGTTCCTTTCCATGATGGAAAAGCCTGACGTCGATACCATCGAAGGTCTGTCGCCAGCGATATCCATCGAGCAAAAATCGACTTCGCACAACCCGCGCTCCACGGTTGGCACCATTACCGAAATTTACGATTACCTGCGCTTGCTGTACGCCCGCGTCGGCATCCCCCGCTGCCCGGATCACGACATCCCCCTTGAAGCCCAGACCGTCAGCCAAATGGTCGATCTGGTGCTGGCGCAGCCTGAAGGCAGCAAACTGATGTTGCTGGCTCCGGTCATTCGCGAGCGCAAGGGTGAACACCTCTCCGTATTCGAAGAGCTGCGGGCCCAGGGCTTCGTGCGGGCTCGCGTCAACGGCAAGCTCTGTGAGCTGGATGAACTGCCCAAACTCGACAAGCAGAAGAAGCACACCATCGACGTGGTGGTCGACCGCTTTAAAGTGCGGGCTGACCTGCAGCAGCGCCTGGCCGAATCATTCGAGACCGCGCTGAAGCTGGCCGATGGCATTGCCCTGGTCGCGCCGATGGACGACGAGCCGGGCGAAGAGATGATCTTCTCCGCACGCTTCGCCTGCCCGATCTGCGGCCACGCGATCAGCGAGCTGGAGCCCAAGCTGTTCTCCTTCAACAACCCGGCTGGCGCATGCCCGACCTGTGACGGCCTGGGGGTCAAGCAGTTTTTTGACATCAAGCGCCTGGTCAATGGCGAGCTAACCCTGGCAGAGGGCGCGATTCGCGGCTGGGACAGGCGTAACGTTTATTACTTCCAGATGCTGGGAGCGCTGGCCAAGCATTACGACTTCAGCCTTGAAGTACCGTTCAGCGAGCTGGCGGCTGACAAACAAAAAGTCATCCTGTACGGCAGCGGCACGCAGAATGTCGATTTCCGCTATCTGAATGACCGCGGCGACATCGTTAAACGCGCGCATCCGTTTGAAGGCATCGTGCCGAACCTTGAGCGGCGCTACCGTGAAACTGAATCGGCCACCGTGCGCGAAGAGCTGGCCAAGTTCCTTAGCACCCAGGCATGCCCGGACTGCCGCGGTACCCGTCTGCGCCGCGAAGCCCGTCATGTGTGGGTCGGCGAAAAAACCCTCCCGGCCGTGACCAATATGCCTATTGGCGATGCGACCGAGTACTTCAGCACCCTGAGCCTGACCGGGCGTCGCGGCGAAATTGCCGACAAGATTCTCAAGGAAATCCGCGAGCGTCTGCAGTTTCTGGTGAATGTGGGGCTCGACTATCTGTCACTGGATCGCAGTGCCGATACGTTGTCTGGCGGTGAAGCCCAGCGTATTCGTCTGGCCAGCCAGATTGGCGCAGGACTGGTCGGGGTGCTGTACATCCTCGATGAGCCCTCCATTGGCCTGCATCAGCGCGATAACGACCGATTGCTGGGCACCCTCAAGCATCTGCGCGATATCGGCAACACGGTGATTGTGGTGGAGCACGACGAGGATGCAATTCGTCTGGCGGACTACGTAGTGGACATTGGCCCGGGCGCGGGCGTGCATGGCGGGCATATCGTCGCGCAGGGCACACCGGCCGAGGTCATGGCGCACCCTGACTCGCTGACTGGCAAGTACTTGTCGGGCCGGGTGAAGATCGCCGTGCCGGCCAAACGCACCCCACGCGACAAGAAGCTGACGCTGTCGCTCAAGGGCGCTCGCGGCAACAACTTGCGCAACGTGGACCTGGAAATTCCTATAGGCCTGCTGACCTGCGTGACCGGGGTTTCGGGCTCGGGCAAGTCGACACTGATCAACAACACGCTCTACCCGCTCAGCGCCACGGCACTCAACGGCGCAACCACGCTGGAAGCCGCGGCTCACGACAGCATCAAAGGCCTGGAGCATCTGGACAAGGTCGTAGACATCGACCAGAGCCCGATTGGCCGCACACCACGCTCCAACCCTGCTACCTATACCGGACTGTTCACGCCGATACGCGAGTTGTTCTCCGGCGTACCGGAATCCCGCTCGCGGGGCTATGGTCCAGGGCGTTTTTCATTCAACGTGAAAGGTGGGCGCTGCGAGGCCTGTCAGGGTGATGGCTTGATCAAGGTAGAAATGCACTTTCTGCCTGACATCTACGTGCCTTGCGATGTGTGCAAGAGCAAGCGATATAACCGTGAGACCCTTGAAATCAAATACAAGGGCAAGAGCATTCACGAAGTGCTGGAGATGACCATTGAGGAAGCACGCGTGTTCTTCGATGCAGTACCAGCCCTGGCGCGTAAGCTGCAAACGCTGATGGATGTAGGCCTGTCATACATCAAGCTGGGGCAGTCCGCCACAACGCTGTCAGGCGGCGAGGCACAACGGGTGAAACTGTCCCGCGAGCTGTCCAAGCGCGATACCGGTAAAACGCTGTATATCCTCGATGAACCTACTACAGGTTTGCACTTTGCCGATATTCAGCAGTTGTTGGATGTATTGCATCGTCTACGCGATCACGGCAATACCGTGGTGGTGATCGAGCACAACCTGGATGTGATCAAGACTGCTGACTGGCTGGTTGACCTGGGACCTGAAGGCGGTTCCAAGGGTGGTCAGATCATCGCAACCGGCACTCCGGAAGAAGTATCCGAGATGTCGCAATCTCATACGGGCTTCTATCTGAAACCGTTGTTGATTCGCGACAAAGCTTAAATCGCAGTAAGAAAAAGCCCCTGCCATCGTGAGATGGCAGGGGCTTTTTGTTGAGGCTTACGCCGATCAGAACTGCGATTGCAGGTAGTTCTGCAGACCTATCGTTTTGATCAGGCCCAGCTGTTTTTCCAGCCAGTAGGTGTGATCTTCTTCGGTGTCTGCCAACTGAATGCGCAACATGTCACGGCTTACGTAGTCCTTGTGCTGCTCACACAGTGCAATACCTTTGCACAGCGCAGCGCGGACCTTGTATTCAAGGCGCAGGTCAGCCGCGAACATATCCGGCACGGTGGTGCCCACATCCAGATCATCCGGGCGCATGCGCGGAGTACCTTCAAGCATCAGAATCCGGCGCATCAACGCATCAGCGTGTTGTGCCTCTTCTTCCATTTCGTGGTTGATGCGCTCGTAGAGCTTGGTAAATCCCCAGTCCTCGTACATGCGGGAATGAACAAAGTATTGATCACGTGCAGCCAGCTCGCCGGTGAGCAACGTGTTGAGGTAATCGATTACGTCCGGGTGCCCTTGCATCGCCGCACATCTCCCTGCTTGAAAGCCTGTAGTTTGAACCAAGCTGACTGAGAGGTCACGACTCAATCGCTATAAAATCCTGTATTTGTAGAGAAAACAGACCTAAATAACGCAAAAACCGCCCTATTGAGGGCGGTTCTGCTTCTCACTTAGACTTACTTAGCCTTTACGCCCAGCGCTTTGGCGACACCGTCACCGTAAGCCTGATCGGCATTGTAGAAATGTTGCAACTGACGCTCCACGACGTCGGCCGAAACCCCGTCCATTGCCCCTGCGATGTTATTGATGAGCAGGGCTTTCTGCTCGTCATTCATCAGGCGGAACAATGCACCCGCGTGACTGTAGTAATCGCTGTCAACGCGATGATCGTAACGATCCGCCGCACCACTCAGGGCCAAAGGCGGCTCGGCGAACTGCGGCGCTTGTTTTGGCGCATCAGCGTAGCTGTTGGGCTCGTAGTTCGGCGCAGCACCACCATTATTGCCAAAAGCCATTGAGCCATCACGCTGATAGTTATGCACAGGCACCCGTGGTGCGTTGATCGGCAGGTGCTGATGGTTGGTGCCTACACGGTAGCGATGGGCATCGGCATAAGCGAACACACGACCTTGGAGCATACGATCCGGAGACAAGCCGACACCTGGGACCATGTTGCTGGGACCAAACGCAGCTTGCTCGACTTCTGCGAAGTAGTTGAGCGGATTACGGTTCAACTCAAGTTCACCGATTTCAATCAATGGAAACTCTTTCTGCGACCAGGTTTTGGTCACGTCGAACGGATTTTCGTAGTGTGCGGCGGCTTGCGCTTCGGTCATGATTTGCATGCAGACACGCCATTTCGGGAAATCACCGCGCTCAATGGCACCAAACAAATCCCGCTGTGCGTAGTCCGGGTCAGTACCTGCAAGTCGTGCAGCCTCGGCAGGCGGCAGGTTTTTGATACCTTGCTTGGTCTTGTAGTGCCATTTGACCCAGTGACGCTCACCCGCTGCATTGATCAGGCTGTAGGTATGACTGCCAAACCCGTGCATGTGACGGTAGCCATCGGGAATGCCACGATCAGAGAACAGGATGGTGACCTGGTGCAGCGACTCCGGCGAGTGCGACCAGAAATCCCACATCATCTGCGCGCTTTTCAGGTTGCTTTGCGGCAGACGCTTTTGGGTGTGGATAAAATCAGGAAACTTAAGTGGATCACGAATGAAGAACACGGGGGTGTTGTTACCCACGATGTCCCAGTTACCTTCCTCGGTGTAGAACTTAAGCGCAAAGCCGCGAGGATCGCGTTCGGTATCGGCCGAGCCACGTTCGCCACCTACGGTTGAAAAACGCAGAAAAGTGGGCGTTTGCTTGCCGATGGTGTCGAACAGCTTGGCACTGCTGTACTGAGCCATGTCACGGGTCAGTGTGAAGGTGCCGTGTGCACCTGAACCCTTGGCGTGCACACGACGCTCCGGAATGTTTTCCCGGTTGAAGTGAGCGAGCTTCTCGATCAGATGAAAATCGTCGAGTAGCAAAGGGCCGCGAGGGCCAGCAGAACGAGAATTCTGGTTATCAGCAACTGGAGCGCCGCTGGCGGTTGTAAGCGTTTTGGTCTGGCTCATGTGTTTGCTTCCTCAGTCAGTCTTTGTGCTGCCGGCTAATCGGCTGAGGAGGAGTATTGACCATGATCTACTCACGGGCAAATGCATTAAATGATCAGAATCAATAGAGAATACTAATCTAACAGGCACAAAAAACCGGGCACTAGGCCCGGTTCTTTGTAGAGACTGACGTCTTACTCAGCGGATACAGCTTCACCGCCAACTGGACGATCAACCAACTCGACGTACGCCATAGGCGCGTTGTCGCCAGCGCGGAAACCGCACTTGAGGATGCGCAGGTAGCCACCCTCACGAGTTGCATAACGCTTGCCCAGATCGTTGAACAGCTTACCAACGATGGCTTTCGAACGCGTACGGTCGAAGGCCAGACGGCGGTTAGCCAGACAATCATTCTTGGCCAGAGTAATCAGCGGCTCAGCAACGCGACGCAATTCTTTGGCTTTCGGCAGAGTCGTTTTGATCAGCTCGTGCTCAAACAACGACACTGCCATGTTTTGAAACATAGCCTTGCGGTGGGAGCTAGTGCGGCTCAGGTGACGACCACTTTTACGATGACGCATGGTTCATTCCTTACCAAACACAACGTTCGGTGATTACGACGATCAGGCAGTCGCCTTGTCGTCCTTCTTAAGACTTGCAGGCGGCCAGTTGTCGAGGCGCATGCCGAGGGACAGACCACGGGAGGCCAGAACGTCCTTGATTTCAGTCAAGGATTTCTTGCCCAGGTTCGGAGTCTTCAACAGTTCTACTTCGGTGCGCTGAATCAGGTCACCGATGTAGTAAATGTTCTCCGCCTTAAGGCAGTTGGCCGAACGCACGGTCAGTTCCAGATCGTCAACCGGACGAAGCAGGATCGGATCGATCTCGTCTTCCTGTTCGATTACCACTGGTTCGCTGTCACCTTTGAGGTCGACGAATGCAGCCAACTGCTGTTGCAGGATGGTTGCAGCACGACGAATGGCCTCTTCAGGATCCAGTGTACCGTTGGTTTCCAGATCAATAACCAGCTTGTCCAGGTTAGTACGCTGCTCGACACGGGCGTTTTCCACCACGTATGCGATACGGCGAACCGGGCTGAACGAAGAGTCAAGCTGCAAGCGACCAATGCTGCGGCTTTCATCTTCATCGCTCTGACGCGAGTCTGCTGGTTCATAACCACGACCACGAGCTACGGTGAGCTTCATGTTCAAGGCGCCGTTAGACGCCAGGTTGGCGATTACGTGATCGGGATTAACGATCTCGACATCATGATCCAGCTGAATATCGGCAGCGGTAACCACCCCCGAACCCTTCTTCGACAAGGTCAGCGTAACTTCGTCACGGCCGTGCAGCTTGATAGCCAGACCTTTAAGGTTCAACAGGATTTCAATTACGTCTTCCTGTACACCTTCGATGGCGCTGTACTCGTGGAGCACACCGTCAATCTCGGCCTCGACTACTGCACAGCCTGGCATTGAGGACAACAGGATGCGGCGCAGCGCGTTGCCCAGGGTGTGGCCAAAACCACGCTCGAGAGGCTCGAGAGTGATTTTAGCGCGGGTTGGACTGACAACTTGCACATCAATATGGCGAGGTGTCAGGAACTCATTTACCGAAATCTGCATGGATGCACCTATTTTCTAGCCCTTACTTGGAGTAGAGCTCGACAATCAGGCTTTCGTTGATGTCGGCGGACAGATCACTGCGAGCAGGAACGTTCTTGAAAACGCCCGACTTCTTCTCAGTGTCTACTTCTACCCATTCTACGCGGCCACGTTGGGCACACAGATCGAGAGCTTGGACAATGCGAAGCTGGTTCTTTGCTTTCTCGCGGATAGCGACCACGTCACCAGCACGAACCTGGTAGGACGGAACGTTTACGGTCTGACCGTTAACGCTGATCGACTTGTGCGATACCAACTGACGAGATTCGGCACGAGTAGAACCGAAACCCATACGGTATACGACGTTATCCAGGCGGCATTCGAGCAGTTGCAGCAGGTTTTCACCGGTTGCACCTTTCTTGCCAGCAGCTTGTTTGTAGTAGCCGCTGAACTGACGCTCGAGAACGCCGTAGATACGACGGACCTTCTGCTTTTCACGCAGTTGGGTACCGTAGTCGGATTGGCGACCGCGGCGTTGGCCGTGGATGCCTGGAGCAGCTTCAATATTGCACTTCGATTCGATAGCGCGCACACCACTCTTCAGGAAGAGATCGGTGCCTTCACGACGTGCCAGTTTGCATTTTGGACCAATGTAACGAGCCATTCTTTACAGTCTCCTGGATTACACGCGGCGCTTCTTCGGCGGACGGCACCCGTTGTGCGGGATAGGCGTCACGTCGGTGATGCTGGCGATCTTATAGCCACAGCCGTTCAAAGCACGGACAGCGGACTCACGACCTGGACCTGGGCCCTTAACGTTAACGTCAAGGTTTTTCAGGCCATATTCCAGCGCAGCTTGACCAGCACGTTCAGCAGCTACTTGAGCAGCGAACGGGGTGGACTTGCGAGAACCGCGGAAACCCGAACCACCGGAGGTAGCCCAAGAAAGCGCGTTACCCTGACGGTCGGTGATGGTCACGATGGTGTTGTTGAAAGACGCGTGGATGTGGGCGATGCCATCAACCACTGTCTTTTTAATTTTCTTACGAGGACGAGCAGCAGGTTTTGCCATGACTAAATTCCTGTCGATTCGCTGGTGCGATTACTTGCGGATCGGCTTACGCGGACCTTTGCGAGTACGCGCGTTGGTCTTGGTACGCTGACCGCGTACTGGAAGACCACGACGATGGCGCAGACCGCGGTAGCAGCCCAAGTCCATCAAGCGTTTGATTTTCATGTTGACTTCACGACGCAGGTCACCTTCAGTGGTGAACTTCGCCACTTCGCCACGCAGCAACTCAATCTGCTCGTCGCTCAGATCCTTGATCTTAGCGGCTGGGTTTACACCAGCATCCGCACAGATTTTCTGTGAGGTAGTGCGACCAACACCATAGATGTAGGTCAGCGAGATAACAGTGTGCTTGTTATCTGGAATGTTAACGCCTGCAATACGGGCCATTCAGTGGGACTCCAATTGACAGCTACCTACGCCCCGGAAGCCAAGAAATAGGGCGCGAGATAATATCGCTGTAATAACAAATAATCAACCCAGCAGCGCACTAGCTGCTGGGCTTCAAACAGATCACACTCAGCCTTGGCGCTGTTTGTGACGTGGTTCCGCGCTGCAAATTACCCGAACAACACCTTCGCGGCGAATAATCTTGCAGTTACGGCACAGCTTTTTCACCGATGCACGAACTTTCATCACCAACTCCTCTCACCTTACGGGGTAGTACTTCAGCGGAGCATGCCGCTGCCGTAGCCCTTCAGGTTGGCTTTCTTCATCAGGGATTCGTACTGGTGCGAAACGAGGTGCGATTGTACTTGGGACATGAAGTCCATAACAACCACGACCACGATCAGCAACGAGGTCCCGCCAAGGTAGAACGGAACGTTTGCCGCAACCACCAGGAACTGGGGCAACAGGCACACGGCCGTCATATAAAGAGCACCGAACAGAGTCAAACGAGTCAAAACGCCATCAATATAGCGTGCCGACTGCTCGCCTGGACGGATACCCGGAATAAAGGCACCGGACTTCTTCAGGTTTTCCGCTACGTCTTTCGGATTGAACATCAACGCCGTATAGAAGAAGCAGAAGAAAATAATCCCTGCACTAAACAGCAGAATATTCAACGGCTGACCAGGAGCGATCGACTGCGAGATGTCCTGCAACCAGCCCATACCTTCAGACTGACCGAACCAGGCACCCAGCGAAGCCGGGAACAGCAAAATGCTGCTCGCAAAAATAGCCGGAATAACACCAGCCATATTCACTTTCAGCGGTAGGTGGCTAGTCTGCGCAGCAAAAACCTTACGGCCCTGCTGACGCTTGGCGTAATGAACAGCAATACGACGCTGACCACGCTCAATGAACACCACGAAACCGATAATCGCTACTGCCAGCAAACCGATAGCAACCAAAGCGAAAATATTGATATCGCCCTGACGCGCAGACTCGAAAGACTGCCCTATTGCTCTCGGAAGACCGGCGACGATACCCGAAAAAATCAACATCGAGATACCGTTGCCAACACCACGCTCAGTAATCTGCTCACCCAGCCACATCATGAACATTGCACCCGCCACAAAAGTGGTTATTGCAACGAAATGGAAGCCTAGGTCACCAGTGAACGCTACGCCCTGCCCCGCCAAGCCAATGGACATGCCAATAGCCTGGACGAGAGCAAGAACGACAGTGAGGTAGCGGGTGTACTGGCTTATCTTGCGACGACCAGCTTCACCTTCCTTCTTCAACTGCTCCAGTTGCGGGCTGACAGCGGACATAAGCTGCATGATGATCGATGCCGAAATGTACGGCATGATCCCCAGCGCAAAAATACTCATCCGCTCCAGCGCGCCGCCGGAAAACATGTTGAACAAGCTAAGTATGGTCCCCTCATTCTGTCGAAACAGGTCCGCCAGCCGGTCCGGGTTGATACCAGGAACTGGGATGTGTGCGCCTATTCGGTAGACGATAATCGCCAGGAATAGAAAACGCAGTCGAGCCCAGAGCTCGGATAACCCGCCTTTGCTGAGCGCTGAGAGAGCACCTTGCTTAGCCATTTATTCCTCGAACTTGCCGCCAGCTGCTTCGATAGCCGAACGCGCACCTTTGGTGGCGCCGATTCCCTTGCCGATTGTGACAGCGCGAGTAACTTCACCGGACAGCATGATTTTCACACGCAGCACGTTGACGTTGATCACGTTGGCATCTTTCAGGGTCTGCACAGTAACGATGTCGCCTTCCACTTTAGCCAGCTCGGACAAACGCACTTCTGCGCGATCCATGGCTTTCAGGGAAACGAAACCGAACTTAGGCAGACGGCGATGCAGCGGCTGTTGACCGCCTTCAAAGCCTGGAGCAATTGTGCCACCGGAACGGGAGGACTGACCTTTGTGACCACGGCCACCAGTCTTGCCCAAACCGCTACCGATACCACGGCCCGGACGATGCTTTTCGCGACGGGAACCCGGCGCTGGACTCAGATCATTGAGTTTCATCGATTAACCCTCTACACGCAGCATGTAGTAAGCCTTGTTGATCATCCCGCGATTCTCGGGAGTATCAAGTACTTCTACAGTGTGACCGATGCGACGCAGACCCAGACCCTTAATGCACAGTTTGTGATTAGGGATACGGCCGGTCATGCTTTTGATCAGCGTTACTTTAACGGTAGCCATGATCAGAAGATCTCCTTGACGCTTTTGCCACGCTTGGCGGCAATAGATTCAGGAGACTGCATAGCTTTCAAACCTTTAAAAGTGGCGTGAACCACGTTTACCGGGTTAGTCGAGCCGTAGCACTTGGCCAGTACGTTCTGAACACCAGCAACTTCGAGGACAGCACGCATAGCGCCGCCAGCGATGATACCGGTACCTTCAGAAGCAGGCTGCATGTAAACCTTGGAAGCGCCGTGGGCGGATTTCATGGCGTACTGCAGAGTGGTGCCGTTCAGGTCCACTTGAATCATGTTGCGGCGAGCAGCTTCCATTGCCTTCTGGATCGCAGCAGGCACTTCACGTGACTTGCCACGGCCGAAGCCAACGCGCCCTTTACCATCACCAACCACGGTCAACGCGGTGAAAGTGAAGATACGGCCGCCTTTAACGGTTTTGGCTACGCGGTTAACTTGAACCAGCTTCTCAATGTAGCCTTCGTCGCGCTTTTGGTCGTTATTTGACATAACTTAGAACTCCAGCCCAGCTTCACGAGCAGCCTCAGCCAGCGCTTTCACGCGGCCGTGGTACTTGAAGCCAGAGCGGTCGAAAGCCACCTGCGAGACGCCAGCGGCTTTTGCACGCGTAGCGACCAGCTGGCCAACCTTTGTGGCCGCGTCGATGTTGCCAGTGGCAGCATCACGCAGTTCTTTGTCCAAAGTCGAGGCGCTTGCCAGGACTTTGCTGCCGTCGGCCGAGATGACCTGGGCGTATATATGCTGAGACGAGCGGAACACGCAGAGACGCACGACTTCTAGTTCGTGCATTTTCAGACGTGCTTTGCGAGCGCGACGCAGTCGAGTAACTTTTTTGTCGGTCATTTGCTATGCCCTACTTCTTCTTGGCTTCTTTACGACGGACGACTTCGTCCGCGTAACGTACACCCTTGCCTTTATAAGGCTCTGGCGGACGGAAACCGCGGATCTCAGCGGCCACCTGACCTACCAGCTGCTTATCAATACCCCGGATCAGGATATCGGTTTGGCTAGGAGTCTCAGCGGTGATGCCTTCCGGCAATTCGTAATCCACTGGGTGCGAGAAGCCAAGAGCCAGGTTCAGCACTGTGCCTTTTGCTTGCGCTTTGTAACCAACACCGACCAGCTGGAGCTTACGCTCGAAGCCTTGGCTTACGCCTTGGACCATGTTGTTTACCAACGCACGAGTGGTACCAGCCATTGCGCGAGTTTGTTGATCGCCATTGCGAGCAGCGAAACGCAGCTCACCAGCTTCTTCAACAATCTCAACGGACGAATGGATGTTCAGTTCTAGAGTGCCCTTGGCACCCTTCACCGAAAGCTGTTGGCCGGCGAATTTTACTTCGACACCAGCTGGCAGCTTAACGGGGTTCTTAGCGACGCGTGACATGCTTATCCCCCCTTAGAACACAGTGCAAAGAACTTCGCCGCCGACACCGGCAGCGCGCGCAGCACGATCCGTCATCACACCTTTGCTGGTGGAGACGATAGACACACCTAGACCGCCACGAACTTTCGGCAGATCTTCGGAGGACTTGTACTGACGCAGGCCTGGACGGCTAACGCGCTTAACTTCTTCGATAACCGAACGGCCTTCGAAGTATTTCAGCTCGATAGACAGCAGTGGTTTGATTTCGCTGCTGATCTGATAATCCGCGATGTAACCTTCGTCTTTAAGAACTTTGGCTACAGCTACCTTCAACGTGGAAGATGGCATGCTTACGACGGACTTTTCAGCCATCTGGGCATTACGGATTCGAGTTAGCATGTCCGCTAACGGGTCCTGCATACTCATGGGCTAGACGCTCCTGATACAAAAAGAATTAGCCTTGCGGCTACAACTGTCGCCGAGTGACTCAATGCTTAAAAAGCACGGGCTCAGGCGAGCCGGTCATTCTAGACACACGCCAGAAATGAATCAAGCCCCAATAGGGGCTTGATTCATATTCAAGGTCACCGGCTGTCAGGATCTTACGACCCTGACAGGGGTAACTTTGCCTGTACGCCTTACCAGCTGGCTTTAACCAGACCTGGTACGTCACCGCGCATTGCTGCTTCACGCAATTTGTTACGGCCAAGGCCGAACTTGCGGTAAACACCATGCGGACGACCAGTGAGGCGGCAGCGGTTACGCATGCGCGCAGCGCTTGCGTCACGTGGCTGCTTCTGCAGAGCAACTTGAGCTTCCCAACGTGCTTCTGGACTTGCGTTCAGATCAACGATGATAGCTTTCAGCTCAGCACGCTTCTTGGCGAACTTGGCAACCGTAAGCTGACGTTTCAGCTCGCGGTTTTTCATGCTCATCTTAGCCATGGTCCTACTCCAATCAGTTGCGGAACGGGAATTTGAATGCACGCAGCAATGCGCGACCTTCATCATCCGTTCGAGCAGTGGTGGTCAGGGTAATGTCCAGACCGCGGAGGGCATCGATTTTGTCGTAGTCGATTTCCGGGAAGATGATCTGCTCTTTAACGCCCATGCTGTAGTTACCACGACCATCGAAGGACTTGGCATTCAGGCCGCGGAAGTCGCGAACCCGAGGCAGGGAGATCGACAGCAGACGATCCAGGAATTCATACATACGCTCACGGCGCAGAGTAACCTTAACGCCGATCGGCCAGCCTTCGCGAACTTTAAAGCCTGCGATGGACTTGCGAGCGTAGGTCACTACACATTTTTGACCCGTGATTTTTTCCAAATCAGCTACAGCGTGCTCGATGATTTTCTTATCACCGATCGCTTCGCCCAAACCCATGTTCAGGGTGATTTTGGTAACGCGCGGAACTTCCATCACGTTCGAAAGCTTAAGTTCTTCCTTAAGTTTCGGAGCGATTTCCTTCCGGTAAATCTCTTTTAGTCGTGCCATGGTCTCATCTACCTAGCAGTGTTCAAGCATCAACCGCTTTTTGGGTCGACTTGAAGACACGAATTTTTTTGCCGTCTTCTACTTTAAAACCAACGCGATCTGCTTTGCTGGTTTCGCTGTTGAAGATGGCCACGTTAGAAGCGTCCAGTGGAGCTTCTTTCTCGACGATACCGCCTTGTACGCCCGACATCGGGTTAGGCTTGGTATGACGCTTAACCAGGTTCAGACCGCCAATAACCAGACGGTTGTTAGCGAGAACCTTAAGCACCTTACCGCGCTTACCTTTGTCTTTGCCGGCGATCACGATGATCTCGTCGTCACGACGAATCTTTTGCATGTCGGATCTCCTTACAGCACTTCTGGGGCGAGCGAGACGATCTTCATGAACTTCTCAGTACGAAGTTCACGGGTCACTGGCCCAAAGATACGGGTGCCGATCGGCTCTTGCTTGTTGTTCAGAAGAACAGCAGCGTTGCCATCAAAGCGGATAATGGAGCCATCAGCACGACGTACGCCGTGACGAGTGCGGACTACAACAGCAGTCATCACTTGGCCTTTTTTCACTTTACCGCGAGGAATTGCTTCCTTCACGGTAACTTTGATGATGTCACCGATACCAGCGTAACGACGATGGGAGCCACCCAGCACCTTGATGCACATAACGCGGCGTGCGCCGCTGTTATCGGCCACATCGAGCATGGATTGAGTCTGAATCATATAATTTCTCCGACCCCTAGTCCTTAGACTTCCACAGCGCGTTCGAGAACATCAACCAGTGCCCAAGACTTGGTCTTGGCCATCGGACGAGTTTCACGAATAGTGACTTTGTCGCCGATGTGGCACTGATTGGTTTCGTCGTGCGCGTGCAGCTTAGTCGAACGCTTAACGTATTTACCGTAGATCGGGTGCTTAACGCGACGCTCGATCAAAACGGTGATGGTTTTGTCCATCTTGTCGCTGACAACACGGCCAGTCAGCGTACGGACAGTCTTTTCGGCTTCAGCCATGATTACTTACCTGCCTGCTGTTTGAGCACAGTCTTCACGCGAGCGATGTCACGCTTAACTTGCGAGAGCAGATGCGACTGCCCCAACTGGCCAGTTGCTTTCTGCATACGCAGATTGAACTGGTCGCGCAGCAAGCCGAGCAGTTGCTCGTTCAGCTGCTGTGCGGATTTTTCACGAAGTTCATTCGCTTTCATCACATCACCGTCCGTTTAACAAAGGAGGTGGCGAGCGGCAGCTTTGCAGCAGCCAGGGCGAAAGCCTCACGCGCCAGCTCTTCAGTAACACCCTCGATTTCATACAGGACTTTGCCTGGCTGAATCTGGGCAACCCAATATTCCACGTTACCCTTACCTTTACCCATACGAACTTCGAGGGGCTTTTTGGAAATAGGCTTGTCCGGGAATACACGGATCCAGATCTTACCGCCACGCTTAACGTGACGGGTCAGTGCACGACGCGCTGATTCGATCTGACGAGCGGTGAGACGACCACGAGCAACAGACTTCAGCGCATATTCGCCGAAGCTGACTTTGCTACCGCGCAATGCCAAGCCACGGTTGTGGCCAGTCATTTGCTTGCGGAACTTCGTACGCTTAGGTTGTAACATTTGGCGTACCCCTTACTTAGCAGCTTTTTTACGAGGCGCTGGTGCTTGTGGCTTCAGCTCTTCTTGGCGACCACCAATTACTTCGCCTTTGAAGATCCAAACCTTTACACCGATCACACCGTAAGTGGTGTGAGCTTCGTAGTTGGCATAGTCGATGTCGGCACGCAGGGTGTGCAATGGCACACGACCTTCGCGATACCATTCAGTACGTGCGATTTCAGCACCGCCGAGACGACCGCTCACTTGGATTTTGATGCCTTTGGCACCAATGCGCATAGCGTTCTGTACAGCGCGTTTCATCGCGCGACGGAACATTACACGACGCTCCAGCTGCTGAGCTACGCTCTGCGCAACCAGCATACCGTCGAGTTCCGGCTTGCGGATCTCTTCGATATTGATGTGCACAGGCACACCCATTTGCTTGGTCAGGTCCTGACGCAGTTTCTCAACATCTTCACCTTTCTTCCCGATAACGATACCTGGACGAGCGGTGTGGATGGTGATACGTGCAGTTTGGGCCGGACGATGGATATCGATACGGCTTACGGACGCGCTTTTTAGTTTGTCTTGGAGGTATTCACGCACCTTCAGATCAGCGAACAAGTAGTCCGCATAAGTCCGGCCGTCTGCGTACCAGACGGAGGTGTGCTCCTTGACGATTCCCAGGCGAATGCCAATGGGATGTACTTTCTGACCCATCTCTTCGACTCCGTTACTTGTCAGCAACCTTGACAGTGATATGGCAAGACCGCTTGACGATGCGATCAGCGCGGCCTTTGGCACGCGGCATGATGCGCTTCAGCGAACGCCCTTCGTTGACGAAAACGGTGGCGACTTTAAGGTCGTCAACGTCTGCGCCTTCGTTATGCTCGGCGTTGGCTACGGCCGACTCCAGCACTTTCTTGATGATCTCGGCGGCTTTCTTGTTGCTGAAAGCCAACAGGTTGAGCGCTTCGCCCACCTTCTTCCCGCGGATCTGGTCGGCGACCAAGCGGGCTTTCTGGGCGGAGATTCGAGCGCCCGACAACTTAGCGGCTACTTCCATCGTTCCTTACCCCTTAACGCTTGGCTTTCTTGTCTGCCACGTGCCCACGATAAGTGCGGGTACCGGCAAACTCGCCTAGTTTATGGCCAACCATGTCTTCGTTCACAAGAACTGGGACATGAAGACGACCGTTATGCACAGCGATGGTCAAACCGACCATTTGTGGCAGGATCATCGAACGACGCGACCAGGTTTTCACCGGTTTGCGATCGTTCTTTTCCGCCGCCACTTCGATCTTCTTCAGTAGGTGAAGATCAATAAAAGGACCTTTTTTCAGAGAACGTGGCACTGTCGTATCCCTCTATTTACTTGCGACGACGGACGATCATTTTGTCGGTACGCTTATTACCACGAGTCTTCGCGCCCTTAGTCGGGAAGCCCCATGGCGATACCGGATGACGACCACCAGAGGTACGACCTTCACCACCACCATGTGGGTGGTCAACCGGGTTCATGGCAACACCACGAACGGTTGGGCGAACGCCACGCCAGCGTTTGGCACCAGCTTTACCCAGCGAACGCAGGCTGTGCTCGGAGTTCGAGACTTCGCCAAGCGTTGCACGGCATTCAGCCAATACTTTACGCATTTCACCGGAACGCAGACGCAGGGTCACGTAGACACCATCACGAGCGACCAGCTGAGCCGAAGCACCAGCGGAACGAGCGATTTGTGCGCCTTTGCCCGGCTTCAATTCGATGCCGTGTACGGTGCTACCAACTGGAATGCTGCGCAGTTGCAACTGGTTGCCTGGCTTGATCGGAGCCAAAGCACCCGAAATCAGCTGGTCGCCAGCGCTCACGCCTTTAGGGGCGATGATGTAACGGCGTTCGCCGTCTGCGTACAACATAAGAGCAATGTGAGCAGTACGGTTTGGATCGTATTCGATACGCTCAACAGTGGCTGGAATGCCATCTTTGTCGTTGCGACGGAAGTCGACCAAACGATAATGCTGCTTATGACCACCACCGATGTGACGCGTGGTAATACGGCCATTGTTGTTACGACCACCAGTCTTCGATTTCTTCTCGAGCAGCGGTGCGTGAGGAGCGCCTTTATGCAGCTCCTGGTTGACCACCTTGACCACATGACGGCGGCCAGGGGAAGTCGGTTTGCATTTAACGATTGCCATGATGCACCCCTTCCTTACTCAGCACTGCTGCTGAAATCGAGATCTTGGCCTGGCTGAAGGGAGATTACTGCCTTCTTCCAGTCATTACGCTTGCCCACGCCGCGAGCGGTGCGCTTGCTCTTACCCAGAACATTCAGGGTAGTAACACGCTCAACTTTCACGCTGAACAGGCTTTCGACGGCCTTCTTGATTTCCAGCTTGGTTGCATCAGTAGCAACCTTGAAAACGAACTGGCCTTTCTTGTCTGCCAGAACCGTAGCCTTCTCGGAAACGTGCGGGCCAAGCAGAACTTTAAATACGCGTTCCTGGTTCATCCCAGCAGCTCCTCGAATTTCTTCACGGCCGACACGGTGATCAACACCTTGTCGTATGCGATCAGACTAACTGGGTCGGAACCTTGCACGTCACGTACATCAACGTGTGGCAGGTTACGAGCAGCCAGGTACAGGTTCTGATCAACAACTTCAGACACGATCAGGACGTCTGTCAGACCCATGCCATTCAGTTTGTTCAGCAGATCTTTGGTTTTCGGCGCTTCAACTGCGAAGTCCTGAACCACGATCAGACGATCAGTACGAACCAGTTCAGCAAGGATGGAACGCATTGCTGCGCGATACATCTTCTTGTTGAGCTTCTGAGAGTGATCTTGTGGACGAGCTGCGAAAGTAGTACCACCGCCACGCCAGATTGGGCTACGGATAGTACCGGCACGAGCACGGCCAGTACCTTTCTGACGCCAAGGGCGCTTACCGCCACCACGAACGTCGGAACGGGTCTTTTGCTGCTTGCTACCTTGACGACCGCCAGCCATGTAGGCCACGACTGCCTGGTGAACCAGCGTCTCGTTGAACTCGCCGCCAAACGTCAGTTCGGAAACTTCGATCGCTTGAGCATCATTTACATTTAATTGCATGTCAGCTTCCCCTTAACCGCGAGCCTTGGCCGCCGGACGTACAACCAGGTTGCCGCCAGTAGCGCCAGGAACAGCACCCTTGACCAACAACAGATTGCGTTCAGCGTCGACGCGCACTACTTCGAGGGACTGCACGGTCACGCGCTCAGCGCCCATATGACCGGACATTTTTTTGCCCTTGAATACACGACCAGGAGTCTGGCACTGGCCAATAGAGCCCGGGACGCGGTGGGAAACGGAGTTACCGTGAGTGTTATCTTGGCCACGGAAATTCCAACGCTTGATCGTACCCTGGAAGCCTTTACCTTTGGACTGACCGGTCACATCGACCATCTGACCTGCGGTGAAGATTTCAGCGTTGATCAGATCGCCTGCTTGGTACTCGCCTTCTTCAAGACGGAATTCCATTACGGTACGACCAGCTGCAACGTTTGCTTTAGCGAAGTGACCCGCTTGAGCAGCAGTTACACGCGAAGCGCGACGCTCGCCGACAGTGACTTGCACTGCACGATAGCCATCGGTTTCTTCAGTTTTGAACTGGGTGACGCGATTCGGCTCGATCTCAATGACCGTAACCGGAATGGAGACACCTTCTTCGGTGAAAATACGGGTCATACCGCATTTACGACCGACTACACCAATAGTCATGTTGTAAACCTCATGAGTGTACGGGGCTTTCACCCGCTATGGCCGCCCATTTCAGAGCGTTACACGACTAAGACCCAAGTCTTAGCCGAGGCTGATCTGCACTTCCACACCGGCCGCAAGATCAAGCTTCATAAGTGCATCAACGGTTTTATCCGTTGGCTGGACGATGTCCAGAACGCGCTTATGAGTACGGATCTCATACTGGTCACGCGCGTCTTTGTTGACGTGCGGGGAGACCAGAACGGTGAACCGCTCTTTACGGGTAGGCAGTGGAATTGGACCACGCACTTGAGCACCAGTACGTTTCGCGGTTTCCACGATTTCCTGGGTTGATTGGTCGATCAGGCGATGGTCAAAAGCCTTCAACCTGATACGGATTTGCTGATTTTGCATTGGATTTCAGACTCCGATTGCTATTCCCACCGAGCGCAATACGCCCGTTTAAAGGAGGCGCAATTCTATAGATGGCCCAACTGGGTGTCAACTCAATAAAAAAAGCCCCCGCTGAGCGGGGGCTTTTTCAGGCAATCAAAGCTTAAGCAATGATTTTGGCTACTACGCCAGCGCCGACGGTACGACCGCCTTCACGGATTGCGAAACGCAGACCGTCTTCCATTGCGATGGTTTTGATCAGGGTGACAACCATTTTGATGTTGTCGCCTGGCATTACCATTTCAACGCCTTCCGGCAGTTCGCAGTTACCGGTCACGTCAGTGGTCCGGAAGTAGAACTGTGGACGGTAGCCTTTGAAGAACGGAGTGTGACGGCCGCCTTCTTCTTTGCTCAACACGTACACTTCAGCTTCGAAGGTAGTGTGCGGCTTAACCGAACCCGGCTTAACCAGAACCTGGCCACGCTCTACGTCGTCACGCTTGGTGCCGCGCAGCAGCACGCCGCAGTTCTCGCCAGCACGACCTTCGTCAAGCAGCTTACGGAACATTTCAACGCCGGTGCAGGTGGTAACAGTAGTGTCACGCAGACCAACGATTTCCAGCGGATCTTGAACGCGAACGATACCGCGCTCGATACGACCAGTTACAACAGTACCGCGACCAGAGATCGAGAATACGTCTTCGATTGGCATCAGGAACGGCTTGTCGATAACACGAACTGGGTCCGGAATGTAAGTATCCAGAGTTTCAACCAGTTTACGAACGGCAGTGGTGCCCATTTCGTTGTCGTCTTTGCCTTCCAGAGCCATACGAGCAGAACCGATGATGATCGGAGTGTCGTCGCCTGGGAAGTCGTAAGTGCTCAGCAGATCGCGCACTTCCATCTCAACCAGTTCCAGCAGCTCAGCGTCGTCTACCAGGTCAGCCTTGTTCAGGAAAACCACGATGTACGGAACGCCAACCTGACGGGACAGCAGGATGTGCTCACGGGTTTGCGGCATCGGACCATCAGCGGCCGAACAAACCAGGATAGCGCCGTCCATCTGAGCAGCACCGGTGATCATGTTCTTCACATAGTCAGCGTGACCTGGGCAGTCAACGTGAGCGTAGTGACGGATCAGCGAGTTGTATTCAACGTGCGCAGTGTTGATGGTGATACCACGAGCTTTTTCTTCTGGCGCGCTGTCGATTTTATCGAAGTCAACGATTGCCGAACCGAAAATCTCGGAGCAAACACGAGTCAGAGCTGCAGTCAGCGTGGTTTTACCATGGTCAACGTGACCGATAGTGCCAACGTTGACGTGCGGTAGGGAACGATCAAATTTTTCTTTAGCCACGACAATTAACTCCTTGCCTAAAGGACTGAACTAAATCAGCCTTGTTTTTTAGTAACAGTTTCGACGATGTGCGCCGGAGCTGTATCGTATTTTTTGAATTCCATAGAGTAGCTTGCGCGACCCTGAGACATGGAACGAACGTCGGTCGCATAACCGAACATTTCACCCAACGGAACCTCGGCACGAATAACTTTGCCGGAAACCGTATCTTCCATACCCTGGATCATGCCGCGACGACGATTCAAGTCGCCCATCACGTCACCCATATAGTCTTCAGGTGTAACAACCTCTACCGCCATGATCGGCTCAAGCAGCTCACCACCACCTTTGGTAGCCAGTTGCTTGGTCGCCATGGAAGCAGCCACCTTAAACGCCATCTCGTTGGAGTCGACGTCGTGGTAAGAACCATCAAACACGGTAGCCTTCAGGCCGATCAGCGGATAGCCGGCAACAACACCGTTCTTCATCTGCTCTTCGATGCCCTTCTGGATAGCCGGGATGTATTCCTTAGGAACCACACCACCTACCACTTCGTTCACGAACTGCAGACCTTCCTGACCTTCGTCAGCAGGTGCAAAACGGATCCAGCAGTGACCAAACTGGCCACGACCGCCGGACTGACGAACGAACTTGCCTTCGATCTCACAGTTCTTCGTGATGCGCTCACGATACGAAACCTGAGGCTTACCGATGTTGGCTTCGACGTTGAACTCACGGCGCATCCGATCAACCAGGATGTCCAAGTGCAGCTCGCCCATGCCCGAGATGATCGTCTGACCAGTCTCTTCATCAGTTTTAACGCGGAAAGATGGATCTTCCTGAGCAAGCTTGCCCAGTGCAACACCCATTTTTTCCTGGTCATCCTTGGTCTTAGGCTCTACGGCAACCGAAATAACCGGCTCCGGGAAGTCCATGCGAACCAGAATGATTGGCTTGTCAGCGTTGCACAAAGTCTCACCAGTGGTGACGTCCTTCATGCCGATCAAGGCCGCGATGTCACCAGCGCGTACTTCCTTGATTTCTTCACGGGCGTTTGCGTGCATTTGCACCATACGACCCACACGCTCTTTCTTGCCTTTAACCGAGTTGATCACGCCATCGCCGGAGTTCAACACGCCCGAGTAAACACGGACGAAGGTCAAGGTACCCACGAATGGGTCGGTAGCGATCTTGAACGCCAGAGCCGAGAACGGCTCGCTGTCGTCAGCATGACGCTCCAGCTCGATGCTCTCGTCATCAGGGTCAGTACCCTTGATGGCAGGAATATCAGTCGGAGCAGGCAGGAAGTCGATAACGGCGTCGAGAACCAGGGGAACACCCTTGTTCTTGAAGGAAGAACCGCAAACAGCCAAGACGATCTCACCAGCGATAGTACGCTGACGCAGAGCAGCCTTAATTTCCGCGATGGTGAATTCTTCACCTTCGAGGTACTTGTTCATCAGCTCTTCATTGGCCTCGGCCGCAGCCTGAACCATGTTGTCGCGCCATTCGTCAGCAAGATCTTTCAGCTCAGCTGGAATTTCTTTGCGAACAGGAACCATACCCTTGTCAGCATCGTTCCAGTACACAGCTTCCATGTTGATCAGATCAATCTGACCCTGGAAGTTGTCTTCAGAACCGATAGCCAGCTGGATTGGAACCGGAGTGTGGCCCAGACGCTTCTTGATCTGCTCAATAACGCGCAGGAAGTTGGCGCCAGCACGGTCCATCTTGTTTACGTAAACAAGACGTGGAACGCCGTATTTGTTGGCTTGACGCCATACGGTTTCCGACTGAGGCTCAACACCCGAGGTACCACAGAACACAACGACAGCGCCGTCGAGTACGCGCAGGGAACGCTCAACTTCAATAGTGAAGTCAACGTGGCCCGGGGTATCGATTACGTTGAAGCGATGCTCGTCCTTGTACTGCTTGGCAGAACCTTTCCAGAAGGCGGTGATAGCAGCAGAAGTAATGGTAATACCACGCTCCTGCTCCTGAACCATCCAGTCTGTGGTCGCGGCGCCATCATGCACCTCGCCCATTTTGTGACTTTTGCCAGTGTAAAACAGTACGCGCTCGGTGGTAGTGGTTTTACCAGCATCCACGTGAGCGACGATACCGATGTTACGGTAGCGACTAATCGGAGTAGTACGAGCCATAAAGCCCTCGCAAAATTAGTGAAGCTGAATTTAGAAGCGGTAGTGCGAGAAAGCTTTGTTAGCTTCGGCCATACGGTGCACGTCTTCACGCTTCTTAACAGCAGCACCTTTACCTTCAGCTGCGTCCAACAGTTCGCCAGCCAAACGCAGAGCCATAGACTTCTCGCCGCGCTTACGGGCGAAGTCTACCAACCAGCGCATTGCCAGGGCGTTACGACGGGACGGGCGAACTTCGACCGGAACCTGGTAAGTAGCACCGCCTACACGGCGCGACTTCACTTCGACCAGCGGAGCGATGGCGTCGAGAGCTTTCTCGAAGATTTCCAGGGGATCGCTGTTCTTGCGTTCTTTAACCTTTTCCAGCGCGCCATAAACGATACGCTCGGCAACGGCTTTTTTGCCGCTTTCCATCACGTGGTTCATGAACTTGGCCAGGATTTGGCTTCCGTATTTTGGATCGTCAAGCACATCGCGCTTGGCTGCTACGCGTCTTCTTGGCATGGATAAGCCCTCAAACGGTCTTCAGGTTAGCTCGGAACCATTACATCCAAAAGATGCACGTCCGACCTTACTCTTATCGACTCAGAAAAAAAGAAATCTGCATTTTTTACCAGCAACCGAATACTACTTCGGCTTCTTGGTACCGTACTTCGAACGACCTTGGTTACGACCTTTAACGCCGGAAGTATCCAAAGAGCCGCGAACGGTGTGATAACGAACACCTGGCAAGTCTTTTACACGACCGCCACGAATCAGTACCACGCTGTGTTCTTGCAGGTTGTGACCTTCACCACCGATGTACGAGGAAACCTCGAAACCGTTGGTCAGGCGCACACGGCATACTTTACGCAGTGCCGAGTTAGGTTTTTTCGGCGTAGTTGTATACACACGGGTGCATACGCCACGACGTTGCGGGCAGTTTTGCAGCGCAGGCACGTCGGATTTCTCGACGATACGCTTACGCGGCTGACGTACCAGCTGGTTGATAGTTGCCATCTACTAGCTCCACTGTTGTCTTGCGACGCTATTGTCTTGCAAGAAAAGCAAAATGGCAGGAACGAATTCCCGCCAAATTTAGGGGTACAAGAGTCTAAAGAGGATCTTGCCCCCAGTCAAGACAAGGCCCCGACCTTCCCACTCATCAAACCCCGACAAAATGTCTCGATTCGATGAACGGAACTGCCGGGGCCCATCTCTCATTTACCGCAGAACTCAGTTACCGCTCGAGTTCAGCGCTTCGGTCAGTGCAGCTTCCACTTCACTGGCGCTCACGCGCAACGGCTTGTCAGCTTCACGGCGGCGCTTGCGCTCGCTGTGGTATGCCAAACCGGTACCTGCCGGGATCAAACGACCCACGACAACGTTTTCTTTCAGGCCACGCAGGTAGTCGCGCTTGCCGGTTACCGCTGCTTCGGTCAATACGCGGGTAGTCTCTTGGAAAGAGGCCGCGGAAATGAACGACTCAGTCGACAACGACGCCTTGGTGATACCCAGCAGGACGCGAGTGAACTTGGATACGAATTTATCTTCGCCGCCCAAACGCTCGTTCTCGGTCAACACCTGGGTCAACTCCATCTGGTCGCCCTTGATGAAGGTGGAATCACCAGACTCGGCAATCTCAACTTTACGCAACATCTGACGCAGAATGGTCTCGATGTGCTTATCGTTGATTTTTACGCCTTGCAGACGGTAAACGTCCTGAATCTCGTTAACGATGTACTTGGCCAGCGCACTTACACCCAGCAAACGCAGGATGTCGTGTGGATCGCTTGGACCGTCGGAGATAACTTCGCCGCGGTTCACTTGCTCGCCTTCGAAGACGTTCAGGTGACGCCACTTTGGAATCAGCTCTTCGTACGGATCAGTACCGTCGTTCGGGGTAATAACCAGACGGCGCTTGCCTTTGGTTTCTTTACCGAACGCGATGGTGCCGCTGACTTCAGCCAGAATCGAGGCTTCTTTCGGACGACGCGCTTCGAACAAGTCAGCAACGCGTGGCAGACCACCGGTGATGTCTCGAGTTTTCGAAGTCTCTTGCGGAATACGAGCGATAACGTCACCGATCGCGATTTCCGCACCATCCGCTACACCGACCAGGGCGTTGGCTGGCAGGAAGTACTGAGCCGGTACGTCGGTACCAGGCAACAGCAGATCCTTGCCATCCACACCAACCATCTTAACGGCTGGACGGATGTCCTTGCCGGCAGCTGGACGGTCTTTGGCGTCGAGGACTTCAATGTTGGTCATACCGGTCAATTCGTCAGTCTGACGTTTGATCGTGATGCCTTCTTCCATGCCCACGTAGGTCACGGTACCTTTCATTTCGGTAACGATTGGGTGAGTGTGCGGATCCCACTTGGCTACGATCGAGCCAGCGTCAACCTTGTCACCTTCTTTAACCGAAATTACGGCGCCGTACGGCAGCTTGTAGCGCTCACGCTCACGACCGAAGTCATCAGCGATGGCCAGCTCACCGGAACGGGATACAGCTACCAGGCAGCCATCTACACGCTCAACGTGCTTGAGGTTATGAAGACGGACAGTACCGCCATTCTTCACCTGAACACTGTCAGCAGCAGAGGTCCGGCTTGCCGCACCACCGATGTGGAACGTACGCATCGTCAGCTGTGTACCCGGCTCACCGATCGACTGAGCAGCGATTACGCCGACAGCTTCACCGATGTTCACTTGGTGACCACGAGCCAAGTCACGACCGTAGCACTTGGCACATATACCGAAGCGAGTTTCACAGCTGATTGGCGAACGCACGATTACTTCATCGATGCTGTTCAGCTCGATGAATTCAACCCACTTCTCGTCAACCAGAGTGCCCGCAGGAACGATAATGTCCTCGGTACCCGGCTTGTACACGTCACGGGCGATTACTCGACCCAGAACGCGCTCACCTAACGGCTCTACAACGTCGCCGCCTTCGATGTGCGGAGTCATCAGCAGACCGTGTTCGGTACCGCAGTCAACTTCAGTCACAACCAAGTCTTGCGCAACGTCTACCAGACGACGAGTCAGATAACCGGAGTTAGCTGTCTTCAAGGCGGTATCCGCCAGACCCTTACGAGCACCGTGAGTAGAGATGAAGTACTGAAGTACGCTCAGGCCTTCACGGAAGTTCGCAGTAATCGGCGTTTCAATGATGGAACCGTCCGGCTTGGCCATCAGACCACGCATACCGGCCAGCTGACGGATCTGCGCTGCAGAACCCCGTGCGCCGGAGTCGGCCATCATGTACATCGAGTTGAACGACTCTTGCTCAACCTCAACGCCGTGACGGTCGATAACCTTCTCTTTCGAGAGGTTGGACATCATTGCCTTGGAAACTTCGTCGTTAGCTTTCGACCAAAGGTCGATTACTTTGTTGTACTTCTCGCCCTGGGTTACCAGGCCGGAGGCGTACTGACTTTCGATCTCTTTCACTTCATCGGTCGCAGCCGCGATGATGCGAGCTTTTTCATCCGGGATAACGAAGTCGTTAACACCGATGGAAACGCCGGAAATGGTCGAGTAAGCAAAACCTGTGTACATCAACTGGTCAGCGAAGATCACGGTCTCTTTCAAACCAACCACGCGGTAGCACTGGTTGATCAGCTTGGAGATCGCTTTTTTCTTCATCGGCAAGTTGACGACGTCGTACGACAGACCTTTTGGCACAACCTGGAACAACAGCGCACGGCCGACGGTGGTGTCGACAATCCGAGTGTTGCTCACGCTGCCGCCATCACGATCGTTGACGGTTTCACTGATGCGAACCTTGACCTTGGCATGCAGTGCGGCTTCGCCGGCACGGAATACACGATCAACTTCTTGCAAGTCAGCGAATACACGACCTTCGCCTTTGGCGTTGATCGCTTCACGAGTCATGTAGTACAGACCCAATACAACGTCCTGCGACGGAACGATGATTGGCTCACCGTTGGCTGGCGACAGAATGTTGTTGGTCGACATCATCAACGCACGCGCTTCCAGCTGGGCTTCCAGCGTCAGCGGTACGTGCACGGCCATTTGGTCGCCGTCGAAGTCGGCGTTGTACGCAGCACAGACCAACGGGTGCAGCTGGATAGCTTTACCTTCGATCAGAACCGGTTCAAAGGCCTGGATGCCCAGACGGTGAAGAGTCGGTGCACGGTTGAGAAGCACTGGGTGTTCGCGGATAACTTCAGCGAGAACGTCCCAAACTTCCGGCAACTCGCGCTCAACCATTTTCTTGGCTGCTTTGATGGTGGTAGCAAGACCACGCATTTCCAGCTTGCCAAAAATGAACGGCTTGAACAGCTCAAGAGCCATTTTCTTCGGTAGACCGCACTGGTGCAGACGCAGGGTCGGACCTACGGTAATTACCGAACGACCCGAGTAGTCAACACGCTTACCGAGCAAGTTCTGACGGAAACGACCCTGCTTACCCTTGATCATGTCAGCCAAGGATTTCAGAGGGCGCTTGTTCGAACCGGTAATAGCGCGACCACGACGGCCGTTGTCGAGCAATGCATCGACCGCTTCTTGCAACATACGCTTTTCGTTGCGCACGATGATGTCCGGAGCGGACAGATCAAGCAGGCGCTTCAAGCGGTTGTTACGGTTGATTACCCGACGATACAGATCGTTGAGGTCGGAAGTCGCGAAACGACCACCATCAAGCGGAACCAAAGGACGCAGATCTGGCGGCAGAACCGGCAGAACGGTCAGTACCATCCACTCAGGAAGGTTGCCGGAGCCCAGGAAGGCTTCCATCAACTTCAGGCGCTTGGACAGCTTCTTGATTTTGGTTTCGGAGTTGGTTTGCGGAATTTCTTCGCGCAGACGGCCAATCTCGTGTTCCAGGTCGATAGCGTGCAGCAGTTCACGGACAGCTTCAGCACCCATACGGGCATCAAAGTCGTCGCCGAACTCTTCCAGCGCTTCGAAGTACTGCTCATCGTTCAGCAGCTGACCTTTTTCCAGAGTGGTCATGCCTGGATCGATAACGACATAGCTCTCGAAGTAGAGAACACGTTCGATATCACGCAGGGTCATGTCCATCAGCAAGCCGATACGGGACGGCAGCGATTTCAGGAACCAGATGTGAGCAACCGGCGAAGCCAGTTCGATGTGAGCCATGCGCTCGCGACGGACCTTGGCCAGTGCGACTTCAACGCCACACTTCTCACAGATCACACCACGGTGCTTCAAGCGCTTGTACTTACCGCACAGGCACTCGTAATCCTTTACCGGGCCAAAGATCTTGGCGCAGAACAGGCCGTCACGCTCAGGTTTGAACGTACGGTAGTTGATGGTTTCCGGCTTTTTAACTTCACCGAACGACCACGAACGGATCATCTCAGGCGATGCCAATCCAATACGGATGGCGTCGAACTCTTCGACTTGACCCTGGTTTTTCAGCAAATTCAGTAGGTCTTTCAAGGCCTTTCCTCCTGGCGGAGCAGAGAGCGGGCTAAACAGCCCCGCTCTCGATTCGCGTCACGTGTTATTCGGTTTCCAGATCGATATCGATGCCGAGGGAACGAATTTCTTTGATCAACACGTTGAAGGACTCGGGCATGCCCGGCTCCATACGGTGATCGCCGTCCACGATGTTTTTGTACATCTTGGTACGACCGTTCACATCGTCCGACTTCACTGTGAGCATTTCTTGCAGAGTGTATGCCGCGCCGTAGGCTTCCAGCGCCCAGACCTCCATCTCCCCGAAACGCTGACCACCGAACTGTGCCTTACCACCCAGCGGCTGCTGGGTAACCAGGCTGTAAGAACCGGTAGAACGAGCATGCATCTTGTCGTCTACCAAGTGGTTCAGCTTCAGCATGTACATGTAGCCAACGGTAACCGGGCGCTCAAACTGGTTGCCGGTACGACCGTCTGTCAGCGTCATCTGGCCGCTGTCCGGCAAATCTGCCAAACGAAGCATTGCCTTGATTTCGCTTTCTTTGGCACCGTCGAACACCGGGGTAGCCATCGGCACACCGCCACGAAGGTTCTTCGCCAGATCCAGGATTTCCTGATCGGAGAAGTCATCCAGGCTTTCTTGACGACCGCCAATTTCGTTGTAGATCTCATGCAGGAACTTGCGCAGGTCAGCGACCTTGCGTTGTTCTTCAATCATGAGGTTGATCTTCTCGCCCAAACCTTTAGCCGCGAGGCCCAGGTGAGTTTCGAGAATCTGACCAACGTTCATACGCGAAGGTACGCCCAACGGGTTGAGAACCACATCAACCGGGGTGCCATTGGCATCGTACGGCATGTCTTCAACCGGCATGATCACGGAGACCACACCTTTGTTACCGTGACGACCAGCCATCTTGTCACCCGGCTGGATGCGACGACGGATTGCCAGGTAAACCTTGACGATTTTCAGCACGCCCGGAGCCAGGTCATCGCCCTGCTGCAGTTTGCGCTTCTTGTCTTCGAACTTGTCATCCAGCAGACGACGGCGATCGATGATGTAGGCCTGAGCTTTTTCAAGCTGCTCATTCAGAGCATCTTCAGCCATGCGCAGTTTGAACCACTGACCATGCTCAAGACCGTCCAGGATTTCATTGGTGATTTCCTGGCCTTTCTTCAGACCGGCACCGCCCTCGGCAATACGACCAACCAGAGCAGAGCGCAGACGTTCAAAAGTAGCGCCTTCAACGATACGGAACTCTTCGTTCAGATCCTTGCGGATCTCGTCCAGCTGGGTCTTCTCGATCGACAGGGCACGAGCATCACGCTCAACGCCGTCACGAGTGAAGACTTGTACGTCGATTACAGTACCTTTGGTACCGGTAGGTACACGCAGGGAAGTGTCTTTAACGTCGCTGGCTTTTTCACCGAAGATTGCGCGCAACAGCTTCTCTTCTGGAGTCAGCTGAGTCTCGCCTTTCGGAGTGACCTTACCTACCAGAATGTCGCCAGCGCCAACTTCAGCACCTACGTAAACAATACCGGCTTCGTCCAGTTTGTTCAGTGCAGCTTCACCCACGTTCGGGATATCTGCAGTGATCTCTTCAGGCCCAAGTTTGGTGTCACGTGCCACACAGGTCAGTTCCTGAATGTGGATCGTGGTAAAGCGATCTTCTTGAACAACTCGTTCCGACAGGCAGATGGAGTCTTCGAAGTTGTAACCGTTCCAGGCCATGAACGCGATACGCATGTTCTGACCCAACGCCAGTTCACCCATATCGGTGGACGGACCGTCAGCCATGATGTCGCTGCGCTGTACACGATCACCCTTGCGGACCAGCGGACGCTGGTTGATGCAAGTGTTCTGGTTGGAGCGGGTGTACTTGGTCAGGTTGTAGATATCAACACCAGCTTCGCCGGTCTCAACTTCATCATCAGCAACACGAACCACAATACGGCTGGCATCAACAGAGTCGATCACGCCGCCACGACGAGCCACGACGCAAACGCCGGAGTCACGAGCTACGTTACGCTCCATGCCAGTACCTACCAGCGGCTTGTCAGCGCGCAGGGTCGGTACAGCTTGACGCTGCATGTTCGAACCCATCAACGCACGGTTGGCGTCATCGTGCTCGAGGAACGGAATCAACGACGCTGCAACCGAAACAACCTGCTTCGGAGATACGTCCATCAAGGTGACGTCTTCCGGCGCCTTAACGGTGAATTCGTTCAAGTGACGAACAGCTACCAGCTCGTCGATCAGGACTTTCTTGTCGTTCATCGTGGCCGAGGCCTGAGCGATCACGTGATCGGCTTCTTCGATGGCGGACAGGAAAACGATCTCGTCAGTTACCAGTGCGTCTTTAACCACACGGTACGGGCTTTCAAGGAAGCCGTACTGGTTGGTGCGCGCATAGGCAGCCAAGGAGTTGATCAGACCAATGTTCGGACCTTCCGGCGTCTCAATCGGGCAAACACGGCCGTAGTGAGTCGGGTGTACGTCACGAACTTCAAAGCCGGCACGCTCACGCGTCAAACCGCCCGGGCCCAGTGCAGAAACACGGCGCTTGTGGGTGATCTCGGACAGAGGGTTGTTCTGGTCCATGAACTGGGACAGCTGGCTCGAACCGAAGAACTCTTTCACCGCCGCAGCCACTGGCTTGGCGTTGATCAGGTCTTGCGGCATCAGGCCTTCGCTTTCAGCCATCGACAGACGCTCTTTGACCGCACGCTCAACACGCACCAGGCCAACGCGGAACTGGTTCTCGGCCATTTCGCCTACACAGCGAACACGACGGTTACCCAGGTGGTCGATGTCATCGACGATGCCTTTACCGTTACGGATGTCGACCAGGGTCTTCAGCACAGCAACGATGTCTTCTTTGCACAACACGCCCGAACCTTCGATCTCGGTACGACCGATACGACGGTTGAACTTCATCCGGCCGACCGCAGACAGGTCATAGCGCTCAGGGCTGAAGAACAGGTTGTTGAACAGGGTCTCGGCAGCGTCTTTGGTTGGCGGCTCGCCTGGACGCATCATGCGATAGATCTCGACCAGCGCTTCCAATTGGTTGCTGGTGGAGTCGATCTTCAGAGTGTCGGAAACGAACGGACCACAGTCGATATCGTTGGTGTACAACGTCTCGATGCGAACAACCTGGCCCTTGGCGATTTTTGCCAGGATTTCAGTCGTCAGCTCGGTGTTGCACTCAGCAATGATTTCGCCGGTAGCCGGATGCACGATAGCTTTGGCCGTTGTGCGTCCCAGGACATAGTCCAGAGGCATAACGAGCTCTTTGATACCCGCTTTTTCCAGCTGGTTGATGTGGCGAGCAGTAATACGACGACCCTGCTCAACAATCACCTTGCCTTTGTCATCGGTAATATCGATGGCCGCGATTTCACCGCGCAGACGATGCGGAACCAGTTCCAGGCTAATGCTTTCGCCCTGAACGTGGAACACGTTGGTCGTGTAGAACGCGTCCAGCACTTGTTCAGTGGTATAGCCCAGCGCACGCAGCAATACCGATGCAGGCAGCTTGCGACGACGGTCGATACGCACGAACACGCAGTCTTTCGGATCGAACTCAAAGTCCAACCACGAACCGCGGTAAGGAATGATACGCGCAGAATAAAGCAGCTTACCGGAGCTGTGCGTCTTGCCGCGGTCGTGGTCAAAGAACACGCCCGGGGAACGGTGCAGCTGGGAAACAATTACACGCTCGGTACCGTTGATTACGAAGGTACCGTTTTCAGTCATCAGGGGGATTTCACCCATGTAGACTTCTTGCTCTTTGATGTCCTTGATCGCTTTGTTCGACGATTCTTTGTCGAAAATGATCAAACGAACTTTTACCCGCAAAGGTACGGCGTACGTTACGCCACGCAACACGCATTCTTTGACATCAAATGCCGGCTCGCCCAAGCGATAACCGACGTACTCCAGCGCAGCATTGCCGGAGTAGCTGATGATCGGGAAAACGGATTTGAAGGCCGCATGCAGGCCCACGTCGCGGAACTTATCTTTAGTCGCTCCCGCCTGCAAGAATTCACGATACGAATCCAGCTGGATTGCCAAGAGATACGGCACATCCATGACGTCCGGCAACTTGCTAAAGTCCTTGCGGATACGTTTTTTCTCAGTATATGAGTAAGCCATCAGCGTTCCCCAGCTTGGTCACCTGCTTGTTTGGCCTCTCCCGACGGGAGCAGCCAGAAAATCGTGCAAACCCCTTGGTTTGCTCCACCGCACAGGGTGGTTACAGCACGTTAAAGGCATCGACCTAGTCGACTGCCAATAACGGAAAAAGGCCGGTGGCAAGAGCCACCAGCCATCAGCCTCAGCTTAACGCTTGGGCTGGAGACGCAAGGTCGATGCTTACTTCAGCTCGACTTTAGCGCCTGCTTCTTCCAAGGCTGCCTTGGCTTTGTCAGCTGCGTCTTTCGCAACAGCTTCCAGAACAACGCTAGGAGCGCTGTCTACAACTGCCTTGGCTTCTTTCAGGCCCAGACCAGTCAGCTCACGAACAGCCTTGATCACGTTAACTTTCTTCTCGCCAGCTTCCAGCAGCATGACGTTGAATTCAGTTTGCTCTTCAACAACAGCAGCGGCAGCAGCAGGACCAGCAGAAGCAGCAGCAGCAGAAACGCCGAATGCTTCTTCCATTGCCTTGATCAGCTCAACGATTTCCAGAACGGATTTCGAACCGATTGCGTCGATGATTTCTTGAGTAGTCAGAGACATGACTATAAATTCCTGTATTGGGGTGACAGCCTAGGCGGCCATCGAAATAAACAATAAACGCTGAAAGGAGTTGCTCAGCCTTAGGCTGCAGCTGCTTCTTTCTGGTCGCGAAGTGCCGCCAGAGTACGAGCCAATTTGCTGGTAGCGCCTTGAATCACGCTCATCAGCTGAGAAATTGCTTCGTCACGGGTCGGCAGACTTGCCAGTACGTCGATCTGATTAGCTGCGAGGAACTTGCCCTCGAACGCAGCTGCCTTGATCTCGAACTTATCCTGACCTTTAGCGAACTCTTTGAACAAACGGGCAGCAGCGCCTGGATGTTCGTTCGAGAATGCGATCAAGGTCGGGCCTGTGAACACGTCGTTGAGGACACTGTATTCAGTGTCAGCAACAGCGCGCTTTAGCAGGGTGTTACGTACAACACGTACGTAAACGCCAGCTTCACGAGCCTCTTTACGGAGTCCGGTCATAGCGCCTACTGTCACACCGCGGGCATCAGCCACAACAGCGGACAGGGCAACTTTGGCAGCCTCGTTGACTTCAGCGACGATGGCCTTCTTGTCTTCGAGTTTAATTGCCACGGGTTTAACTCCTGCATGTTACCGTTTCATCCAACCGAGGCCGGATGTCGTTTTGGTGTCTGATTCGGTAAGGAACCGGGAGCACCATCTGCGTAGGCTTGAGGTTTAAGGCTTGCGCCGCCTACGGTCTTGGATAGCCCCCGCCAGGCAGGGACCCCAATCTTTCATTGGCGAGCTAAAAGCACGCCAATTTGTCTTACGCGTCCAAAGAACCTTGGTCGATGACCAAGCCTGGGCCCATAGTGGTGCTCAGGGTAACGCGCTTAACATAAATACCTTTCGAAGAAGCTGGCTTGATACGCTTCAGATCAGCGATCAGGGCTTCAACGTTTTCCTTCAGCTTGACGGCATCAAAACCGATCTTGCCAACGGAAGTGTGGATGATACCGTTTTTGTCAGTGCGATAACGAACCTGACCAGCCTTCGCGTTCTTGACAGCGGTAGCTACGTCTGGAGTTACAGTACCAACCTTAGGGTTAGGCATCAGACCACGTGGACCAAGGATCTGACCCAACTGACCAACAACACGCATTGCGTCCGGGGAGGCAATAACTACGTCATAGTTCAGGTCGCCGCCTTTCATTTCGGCAGCCAGGTCGTCCATACCAACGCGATCAGCGCCGGCAGCCAGAGCAGCTTCAGCAGCTGGACCCTGAGTGAACACAGCTACACGTACAGTCTTGCCAGTGCCGTGTGGCAGCACAGTAGCGCTACGAACAACCTGGTCAGATTTACGTGGGTCTACGCCCAGGTTAACGGCGATGTCAAAAGACTCGCTGAATTTTACAGTCGACAGCTCAGCCAGCAAAGCAGCAGCGTCTACAAAGTTGTAAGACTTGCCAGCTTCAATTTTACCGGCGATTGCCTTTTGACGCTTAGTCAGCTTAGCCATTACACACCCTCCACGTTAAGGCCCATGCTACGAGCAGAACCGGCGATAGTACGCACGGCTGCTTCCATATCAGCTGCAGTCAGATCCGCGTTTTTGGTTTTCGCGATTTCTTCCAGCTGAGCACGAGTCACAGTGCCAACCTTAACGGTGTTTGGACGAGCGGAACCGCTAGTCAGACCAGCAGCCTTCTTCAGCAGAACCGAAGCAGGGGTCGACTTGGTTTCGAACGTAAAGCTACGGTCGCTGTATACAGTGATGATCACTGGAGTCGGCAGGCCTGGCTCAATACCCTGAGTACGGGCGTTGAAAGCTTTGCAGAATTCCATGATGTTCACGCCGTGCTGACCCAGAGCCGGGCCTACGGGTGGACTTGGGTTGGCCTGAGCGGCCTTCACTTGCAGCTTGATGTAAGCGGTAATCTTCTTAGCCATGAGGCACTCCAATTACGGGTTCAAGCGCCTAAAGAGGCTCCCCGGTTACTTGCGCGTTTATCCCAGTGACGACAAAACCCCACAGCCTAGACCATGGGGTTGGGATTCGTGTCTAACTAGACCTTTTCGACCTGGCTAAACTCTAGCTCTACCGGAGTAGAGCGACCGAAAATGAGCACTGCCACTTGGATGCGGCTCTTTTCGTAGTTAACTTCTTCGACTGTGCCATTGAAATCAGCAAATGGACCGTCGGTAACACGGACAACTTCGCCCGGTTCGAATAGTGTTTTTGGCTTAGGCTTGTCGCTACCATCAGCAACACGACGCAGAATTGCTTCCGCCTCTTTATCAGTGATCGGCGCCGGCTTGTCGGCAGTCCCACCAATGAAGCCCATTACGCGCGGAGTATCCTTGACCAAGTGCCAAGTACCCTCGCTCATATCCATCTGAACCAGCACATAACCAGGGAAGAACTTACGCTCGCTTTTGCGTTTCTGGCCATTACGCATTTCAACCACTTCTTCAGTGGGAACCAGAATTTCGCCGAAGCCTTCTTCCATGCCTGCCAGCTTAATACGCTCAATCAAAGAGCGCATAACATGCTTTTCGTAACCCGAATAAGCATGCACTACGTACCAACGCTTAGCCACGGGACACCCTTAGCCAACAATCAAGGAAACGAGCCAACCGAGCAGGGAATCTAAACCCCACAACAGCAACGCCATAACAAGAACAACAGCCACCACGATCAACGTGGTCTGCGTAGTTTCTTGGCGAGTTGGCCATACGACTTTACGAATCTCAGTACGAGCTTCCTTCACCAATACAGAGAACGACTTGCCTTTAGCCGTCTGCAAGCCTACATAGGCAGCAACAGCAGCAATCACAAGAAGTGCAATGACGCGATACAGGATCGGCGAACCAGAATAATACTGATTCCCAACAACGCCAACCACCACAAGAGCAACCACTACAAGCCACTTGAGGAGATCGAAGCGAGAGCCTTGAACTTCAGCCTTGGGAGTCATCTAAGAGGATCCTGTGAAAAGAAAGCCAGACGCAATGAGCGAATCTGGCAGGTCAGGAGGGAATCGAACCCCCAACCTACGGTTTTGGAGACCGTCGCTCTGCCAATTGAGCTACTGACCTAAAACATTATCGAGCCGCCGATTATGCCGACACGAGAGAGACCTTTCAACAACTTATGCAATTACTTTTGCAACCAACCCTATCAAAGCGGAGATTGCCAGCGAGCAGCAGAATGCGAGCTACTCACAACCGTAACAACCAACCAGGGCAGCAGCACCAAAAGCACCACCAGCAAACACCCCAGACAGGCTATGCACCTGTTAAAACAAAGGCAGATATTTTCATATCTGCCTTGTTATATGGAGCTCTTGAGCGGATTTGAACCGCTGACCTCACCCTTACCAAGGGTGTGCTCTACCAACTGAGCTACAAGAGCGAAACACGTTGCGAAAACAGCTAGACTGGAGCGGGTGGCGGGAATCGAACCCGCATCATTAGCTTGGAAGGCTAAGGTTCTACCACTAAACTACACCCGCAAATCTTGCTGTTCTAGCTTGAATATGGTGGAGGGGGAAGGATTCGAACCTTCGAAGTCGTAGACGTCAGATTTACAGTCTGATCCCTTTGGCCGCTCGGGAACCCCTCCTGAGCTGGCTAGAATTCTACATCATTCTAACCTTATGTCAACCACTTTCTTCAATTAAATCAGGAAGTTAGCAACTTGACTCGCTTCACACCTAGTAGCCTGTTCGGTGTTCACTGTGGAGCGGGCGCCATTCTATGCAAACTATCGGATGGCTGCAAGCCCTCACACCGCATTTTTTTGTATTTTAACCCATTGAATTCATTGGCAAGGTTAGCCAAAGCCATTTCAGTGCCCACAGCACCGATTTGAGGCGAGAGTTTTAGTACATATCCCCCTGAATCATCTCGGACCACTGTGGACGGCAGTGACTGCACATCCACATCAGAAAGCTTGCTCTGAAGACTGCGCAACTGCTCTTCACTGGATAAGCCGCTTATATAGAAGCACTCCAGACTTTCTACACGGTCTCCAGAAACACTGTCACTGACGACCTTGGGTCGCGCCTCACTGAGTAGGCGTATGTCCTGCTTGTTCCCCTTATACAAGGACAAGGAAATGACTTCCTTCGCCCTGGGCGGCGCCTCTTGTTGATGCCAGACGTAATAAAAGATATTGAGTACAACTAGCAGAAGAAACAGCCAACGCATAAGAACCTCAAGGAAGGGGACACACTACCGCCAAGCCTACAAATACAAGGTCTTGCACCAAACGAGCATCAGGCACCATATCCCTCACCAAACTGGCGTCACCGCCCGTGAGAAAAACCTCAAAATCCTGCCCCCAATATTCGCGCGCCAACTCCAGCTGGGTCAAAACGAAGCCTCTCATCATCAGCAAACAACCACGCTCAACAGCCTCAGCCGTGGTACGACCCGGAGTCTGCTGTAGCAACGCCTGCTCCGCCGAAAAGTCGTCGTACCTGATACGCCGCGTATGCGTACGCAATTGGTCCCGCATCAAGGGCATACCAGGGCATATAAATCCTCCCAGGTGCTGACCATCGGACGCAACAAAGTCCGCAGTGACCGCCGTACCGAAATCCAGAACAAGGCACGCATTCTTAGCCAGCTCAAATGCCCCAACCAGAGCCAGCCAGCGATCCAGCCCCAAACGAGCAAACTCCTCATATCCGTTACTTACACCCGCGACTTCCCTTGCAGGTTTAGCACACTCCACTCCGACACCGAGCATCGAGGCAATTGATGCCACCAGACTCGATGTCTCGTCATCACTGCGCACGCTAACCAAGCGGCAATGGGTTATGCGCAGCTCCGGAGCAGCTAGTATCGCGGCCATAAGCCCAGCATCTGAGTCCACGACTCCGCCGCTTACTACAACCGTGCCGTCTAGAGCGCGCCATTTTATGAAACTGTTTCCACAGTCCATTTCAAGAATCATCGCGCAACCTCAAACTAAGCTCACCGCCACTGAACACCTTCTCCTCACCATTTACACTCATACGCAGCGCACCCTGACGGTCAATACCCATGACCGTACCGTTCACCTGGTGCACCCCAGCGATCAAAGAGACTTCACGCCCTTGCCACAAATGATTTTGTTCCCACTCCGACTGAATAGCCGAAAAGCCTGAGACCTCATGGCGCTTGAGATACATGCGCAAGCTATCGCTGAGCTTTGACACTAATTCATTACGGTTAGTCGCAACTCCAGACTCCAGAAAAACCGAAGTCCAGGCCTGATCAACCTCACTCGCCACTCTCATGTTAACGTTGATACCGATACCAAGGACTACATGACATACGTCGGCCGGATCTCCGACCAGCTCAAGCAAGATGCCGGCAATTTTTTTGTTGCTCACTAGCACATCATTTGGCCATTTCAGCCCCGCATCCGAGACACCAACCGCTCTGAGCGCACTCAGCACCGCAAGGCCAACTACGAGGCTAAGCCCTTCCAGCTGACGCATACCCCCATCCATCCGGAGCACTAGACTGTAGTAAATATTCTCCGCGAAAGGACTAACCCACTTACGCCCCCGTCGCCCCCTGCCTGCGGTCTGTCTCTCAGCCAGTATTACAAATGGCGCCGTTACACCACGATCAACCGCGCGCAGGGCTTCAGCATTCGTAGAGTCTAACGAGTGGCTAATCGCAACAGGCCAAGGACTCGCTGCCAACTGATCCAGCTCAAGCAGCTCAAGGGGGGCAGCCAACTGATAGCCACGACCACGAACCTTATGAATTGATAAGTTCAAGTCTGACTCCAAGTGCTGGAGCTGCTTCCATACAGCGCTGCGACTAACGCCGAGCGCAGCCCCGAGCGCTTGTCCCGAATGAAATCGACCGTCTTTAAGGAGTTTCAACAACGTCAGCATGCAAGTATCGCCTCACAATGAGGCACGCATAATAGCCATGAGGAGAGCTATTGCATAGAAACGCTGCTACGCACTGCAGCAGACGCTCCTGAAAAGTGGGACAGCAACAAGTGCGGCTAGCCATAGCTGCAACTTTTCTCGGCCCAAAAACAAACCCCCTGTCTGCGTTAGCAGACAGGGGGTTTGGAATTTAATCTTGACGATGACCTACTCTCACATGGGGAAACCCCACACTACCATC